>NZ_JADPKR010000078.1 GCF_023074055.1 Bradyrhizobium sp. 141 | reverse complement strand
CATCAACTGGATGTTCACAACAGAAAAGGCCCGCGCCAAAATGGGACGCGCCTACCCAAACTCCTCCAAAGAGTCATAATCACTGTGCAGAAGTACTAGCGGGTTCGCGCTCACGTCCGTTGCTTTGGCAGTGCTGCCGTAGGGTGGGCAAAGCGCAGCGTGCCCACCACCTCATCTGTCGTGGAGAGAAAGGGTGGGCACGGCGCTTTGCGCCTTTGCCCACCCTACGACAACTGCGGCATTGGCAGGCGCGGCCTGATCTTGTTGTCCGGGCCGGTTTCGGCCAAAGATTGCAAGGGCGCGCCGGCCGGCGAACCCGGATCAATCTTCCCTCGTATCTCGTTCGGACCCGCATTCCAACCATCCAGCATCCCCGATGACCTCAGGCGAATCCTTCTATGGCGGCATTCCCGTCTTCCGCGGCTTCACCAGCCTGATGGACCCTGCGCTCTATGCGCAGCTGCCGGACGATTGGAGCATCGGCGTCGCCGACATCGTCGATTCCACCAAGGCGATCGCGGCCCAGCGCTACAAGGCGGTGAATATGGCCGGCGCCGCGGTGATCGCGGCGGTGACGAACGCATTGGAGGGACGCGAATTCCCCTTCGTGTTCGGCGGCGACGGCGCCAGCTTTGCGGTCGCGCCTCGCGATCTCGAACTGGCCCGCGACGCGCTGGCTGCAACCGCGACCTGGGTGCGGGAGGATCTCGATCTGAAGATGCGTGTCGCCCTGGTGCCGGTCAGCGCCATCCGCGCACAGGGCCTGGACGTGCGCGTCGCACGCTTCGGTCCCTCGGCGAACCTGTCCTATGCGATGTTCTCCGGCGGCGGCCTCGCCTGGGCCGACGCTGCGATGAAGCGCGGCGAGTTTGCCGTTCCCGAAGCGCCGGCGGGCACGCAGCCCGATCTGTCGGGCCTGTCCTGCCGCTTCGAGGTGATTCCGGCCTCACGTGGACTGATCCTGTCGGTGCTGGTGATGCCGGCACGTGACGTCGATCCGCATGCTTTTCGCAAGGTGATCGAGGACATCATCCACTTGGTCGAGCGCAGCCCGGATGGTGCGCGCCCGGTGCCGCCGCAGGGGCCGCCACTGAAGTGGCCGCCGCAGGGGCTGGACTTCGAGGCCCGCACCAAGCGCGGCGGTCCGCTGTTCGCGCGCCGCGCCAGCGTGCTGGCCTATACGCTGTTCGTTTATCTGATCATGCGCTTCGACCTTAACGTCGGCGGCTTCGTGCCGAACGTCTACAAACGTCAGGTGGTCGAGAACTCGGACTTCAGGAAGTATGATGACGGCCTTCGCATGATCCTCGACTGTACGCCGGAGGTCGAACGCGCCCTCAACGATCGACTGAAGGCGGGTGCGCGCGAGGGCATTGTGCGCTACGGCCTCTATCAGCAGGACGCCGCCATGATGACCTGCTTCACGCCCTCGGCGCTGCGTAGCGATCACGTCCACTTCATCGATGGCGCGCGGGGCGGCTATGCCTCGGCTGCGACCGCGCTGAAGGCGATGATGGCTTAACACTACTCTCGTGCCCCGGACGCAGCGCAGCACAATGTGATGCGCTGCTGAGCCGGGGCCTAGAATGTTGGAGAGGACGTCCTGTGCGACATGGGTCCCGGCTCTGCGCAGCGTCACTGCGTGCCGCAGCGCGTGCGGGACACGAAACCTGTTACCGCCCCGCGCGCGTCCAGGTCTCGCCGCCGCAGAGCGCGCCGACGCAGCCTTCGACCCGCAGCGAATCCGCTCCCGTCACGGTGACGCTGCTGGCATAGCTACTGCCATCGTCGGCATTGTAGATCTGGCCCGACCATTTGTTCTGACCTGACGGCTGCATGCCGCCGAACAGCGGCAGGCCGATCATCGGGCGCCTGGCGAGCGCGGGATTGGGATTCTTGCTGTCGCTGGCGGGCTGGCCGGTGGCGGTGTCGTAGGGTTCGCGCAGCCAGACGATGTGGCCACAGATGCCGTCGCCGCATTTGCTGATCTTCACGCGCGCATCGCCCGCCTGGGTCAGCCAGGTCCCGTCGGCGTTCTGCGCACGCGCGGCAGATGCGCCAAGCAGCGCGGCGAGGAGGACGATGAGAGCAGCGAATCTGGAAGTCATGGAGGGGGCCCCGAAAATGGAGCGCCTCCATAGCAGGCCGGCGCGATAGTGCAACGCTGGCTGGAATCACATTCCTGCGTTTATCTGTCTGCGCTTACCTGCCTGCGCTCATTTGCCCCAGCGTGCAAAGGCGACCGAGGCCGCAGTCGACAGGCCGAACACGACCATGGCACCGCCGACCAGCGCGAACAACGTCCAGGCCGGCGCCTGCGCCATCATCAGGCCGATGCCGCCGATCGCGACGATCAGAAGCCGCGCGGTGGAGGCCAGCACGGGCCCGCCGACGCGCGCCGCGCCTTGCGAGGAGAAATAAAGCGACACGCCTATGCCGAAGAACACGAAGGCCGGGCCGGCCCAATGGAAATAGCTGTGCGCAGCGGCGGAGACGCCCGCATCCCGCGTGAAGAGCGCGACCCACAGCGACGGATCGAGCGCAATGACGAGCCCGACCAGGCCGACCGTGAGTCCGGAGGCCGCAGCTGCAGTCCAGGCCACACGCCGCGCGCGCTTCACTTGTCCCGCGCCCATGGCCACGCCGACCATCGGCACCGAGGCGATGCCAAAGGCGAAGGTGATCGGGATCAGCAGAAATTCCAGCCGCGAGCCGATGCCGTAGCCGGCCAGCATCTCGGTACCGAAGGTCGCGAGGATTTTTGTGAAGACCAGAATGGTGAGCACGGTCTGCAGCGGCGACAAACAGGCCACCGCGCCGACTTTGAGAATGTCCAGGAACATCGCGCGCTCGAAATGGAAGGCGCGAAGGTCCAGCGGCAGCCGGCTGCGGCCGGACGCGAGATACCAGAGGAAGAAGATCGCGGCACAGGTGAACGCGATCAACTGGCCGCTCGCGACGCCCGGCATGCCGAATTGCGGCACTCCGAACAGGCCGAGCCCCAACGTGCCGCCGAGCGCGATCTGGAGGACGCTTGCGCCGATCAGCGTCATTGAGGGCAGGCGCATGTCGCCGGTGCCGCGGATCACCGAGGCCAGCGTGTTGACGAGCCAGATCGCGACCGCGCCGGAGAACAGCACCTGCGAATAGCCGCTGGCCTCCTCGAGCACCCGCCCGTGGCCGCCGAGCAGGGCGAAGAATGAGCGGCCGAAGACGAGCATCATCACCATGAAGAAAAGCCCGCCGCAGAAGCCGATGATGGCGGCATGCAGCGCCAGCGTCGCGGCGCGGTCCCGATCGCCTGCGCCGAGCGCGCGGCTGATCGCGGAGGAGACGCCGCCGCCCATCGCGCCCGCGCTCATCATCTGCGTCAGCATCGCGAACGGAAACACCAGCGCGATCGCCGCGAGCGGGATGGTGCCGAGCCTGCCGATATAGGAGGTCTCGGCGATCGCAACCAGCGTGCTGCCGATCATCGCGATCATGTTGGGGATCGCGAGCCGCAGCAGGGTCGGCAGGATCGGCGCCGTCAGCAGGCTCGCGATGGAGGAGGCGACCGGGGCACGCTGGGGCTCGGCGTCTAGGGTGGCGTCGATCGTCATGTGTCACCGGACGGAATTAGATGATGAACGACATGTTATAAGGCAGCCAAGCCCCCGCCGCAGCCCTCACGTCACGCAGGGGTCACCATGGCAGGCCGCATAGGTCGATGGTGCCCAAAGTCGGCGCCCGGACGATGTTGAAGACATAGGGCGCCATGTGGGTGAACCGGATCCGCCCCTCCGGCTGCTCGCAATAGACCTCGCCCTCGAACGGCAGCCAGCTCCGGGCCGCGTAGAACGCGGTGTTGTGCGGCTCGCAGAACAGCAATGCGAACCGGACCGCCTCGTTGGCCTGCATGGTGTGCACGGCTGCGTCGATCGCCATGGTCGCGTAGCCGCGGCCGCGCCGGTCCTCACGGGTGCAGACCCCGCCGATGCCCCCGATATGCGTCTTCTGTCCGTTCCAGGTGACGGTGCGGAAGTAGATGCCGACATGGCAGACCAGGCCGTCCTCGGGCGTCTCGATCAGCACGCGCAGATCGGCATTAGCCCATTTGATGTGAGCCCAGGGCTTGCCGGCGACCATATGCGGTCCCCAAACGGCCTGATGCAGCGGCTCCGCGATCGGCCACGAGGCATCGCCGTTCAGGATGTCAATCTCGACGCTCATTGCTCCGTCTCTCTCGCATCTTCGGTTCGCGGTGCATTCGTTCTGTCATAACCGCTTCAAAGGCAATGATATTTTGCGGCGATCGGCCAACCCTGGGTGATCGTCCGCCGCCTGCGCCGATTTTTGCACTCGTGCCAAGCGGTCGCATCACGCGTTTTCGCAAATTGACGGTATTTAACGGCCCTGGAACCTTCTATAAGAGTCCCCGTTAAGCCAGTTCCCCATCAGTCGCGGACAACATCCCATGACCTTTACGCTGCCCCCACTCCCTTACGCCTATGACGCCCTCGGCCAGTTCATGTCGAAGGAGACGCTGGAATTCCACCACGACAAGCATCATCAGGCCTACGTCACCAACGGCAACAACGCGCTCAAAGGGACCGAATGGGAAGGCAAGTCCCTTGAAGAGATCGTCAAGGGCTCATTCGGCAAGAACCCCGCGGTGTTCAACAATGCCGGCCAGCACTACAACCACATCCACTTCTGGAGCTGGATGAAGCCCAATGGCGGCGGCACCAAGCTGCCGGGCAAGATAGAGAAGAAGATCAACGAGGACCTCGGCGGCTTCGATAAGTTCAAGACCGACTTCCAGGCGGCCGGCGTTGGTCAGTTCGGCTCCGGCTGGTGCTGGCTCCAGGTCAAGAACGGCAAGCTCGAGATCTCCAAGACCCCGAACGGCGAGAATCCGCTGGTGCATGGCGCCACCCCGATCCTCGGCTGCGACGTCTGGGAGCACTCCTACTACATCGACTATCGCAACCGCCGCCCGGACTATCTCAAGGCGTTCGTCGAGAACCTCGTGAACTGGGAATACGTCGAGTCCTTGTTCGAGAAGGCCTGAGTTCTCACCCCGTCATTCCGGGATGGTGCGACAGCACCAGACCCGGAATCTCGAGATTCCGGGGTTTGCGCTTCGCGCGCCCCGGAATGACAACAACGGCGGTCGCTCACGCGGCCGCCTTTTTGCTGTGCGGAATTGCCCTGCGCGGCGCGCGCATCGGTCTGTGATCACACCGTTTGCATCACCTCGGCGGCGCCCTTAATCAGAACGGGCATCACCCTTGAGCCGCTCCACAGCCGTTGTCAGAACCTTCACCGAAAACCCCGGCGCCTGCCGAGGACGCGGAGTCCGAGCCGCGGCCGGGGCGCGTCCGCAAGCCGATCGGCTGGTCGACGATCATCATCGCAGTCCTGGTGGCGGTGAGCGCGGCGCTGGTCTGGCGGCGTGACGGCACCGACGGCGTTCTCGACATCCTGACCCACGATCTCTCGCTGTTCTCAGGCATCCTGCCGCGCGTGCTGGCCGGCTGTCTGCTCGGGGCTTTCATCTCGGAAATCCTGCCGCACGAAAAGGTCTCGCGCTCGCTCGGGCCGAAATCCGGGCTGATGGGTCTACTGATCGGCACCGCCTTCGGCGCGATCCTGCCCGGCGGTCCCTTTACCGCTTATCCCGTGGCGAGCGCGCTGCTCGCCGTCGGTGCCGATTTCGGCGCCACCATTGCCATGGTCGTGAGCTGGACCCTGATTGGCTATGGCCGGGCGGTGGCCTGGGAGATCCCGATCATGGGCACCGATTTCACACTGTGGCGGATCCTCATCTCGCTGCCCCTGCCGGTGCTCGCAGGCGCCCTCGGCCGCTTCGTCTATGTCCGGCTCTATCCCAAGCCCGAGCGGAAGGGTGACGAGACGTGAGTGCGGCGCTTCTGATCGACATCCTGCTGTGGGGCTCGGTCTTCGGCGTCGGCCTGATCGCCTTCCGCCGTGGCCCGCCCGTGTTCAAGGCCTCGCTGCGCGAAGGCTCAATGGATTTCATCAATATCGTGCCGCGGATCGCGCTCGGCGTGATCGGCTCCGGCTACATCGCCGCCATCATCCCGCAAGAGGTGATCACGGGCTGGCTCGGACCGGACAGCGGCTGGCTCGGGATTGCGACCGCCGTGGTCGCCGGCGCGGCGACGCCCGGCGGGCCGGTGATCGGCTTCTCCATCGGGACCGTGGCGCTGAAGTCGGGCGGCGGGGTGCCCCAGGTGGTCGCCTATGTCGTCGCCTGGGCCCTGTTTGCGTTCCAGCGGGTGATCCTGTGGGAGATCCCGTTCATGCCGGCCCGGTTCGTCTGGTTCCGTTGCGCCGCATCGGTGCCATTCCCCTTCGTGGCAGCCGGCATCGCGATGGTGATCGGCAAGCCCTGACCCGGCGTGGACAGGGGTAATGTTATAATATAACGTCTCCGGCATGGTTCCCGCCGCGTCCCACGCCCATCAGCACGACCATGCTCATGGCCATTCCCAAGGTCACTCCCATGACCACGGACATTCGCATGGGCACGACCACACCCACGCCCATGTCCACGATGCGGCCTCGCCACATCCCGCCCAGGCGGCGCCCTGGTCGATCCTGCGCATGACCATGGCCGGCCGCCTCGCGGCCGCGCTCGCCGTGTGTGCCGTGCTCTGGGGCGTTGTCTTCCTGGCGATGAGGTGACCGTGGCACAGCTTGCATTCCACAACGTCACGCTCGGTTACGACCGGCACCCGGCCGTGCACCATCTCAACGGCGAGGTCGCACGAGGCGCGCTGGTCGCCGTGATCGGTCCGAATGGCGCCGGCAAGTCAACGCTGCTGCGCGGCATCGTCGGCATCCTCAAGCCGCTCGACGGCAGCATCCATCTCGGCGGCCTCGACAGCAGGGATATCGCCTATCTGCCGCAGAGCGCGGAGATCGACCGCAGCTTTCCGATCTCGGTGTTCGATTTCGTCGGCACCGGCTTGTGGCGCGACGCCGGCCTGTTCGGCGGCATCGGCAAGGCCGCCCGAGGGAAGATCTTGCGCGCGATCGCGTCCGTTGGCCTCAATGGTTTCGAGAACCGCCCGATCGGCACGCTCTCGGGCGGCCAGATGCAGCGCGTGCTGTTCGCGCGCGTGCTGCTGCAGGATGCTGCGCTCATCGTGCTCGACGAGCCCTTCAACGCCATCGACAGCAAGACCACGACCGATCTGCTCGCGCTCGTGAAGCAGTGGCAAGGAGAGGGCCGCACCGTGCTCGCCGCGCTGCACGACATGGAGATGGTGCGCAACCATTTCAGCCAGACGCTGGTGCTGGCGCGTGGCCCCGTGGCATGGGGACCGACGGCGGAGGTGTTGACGCCGGAGAACCTGCTGGTCGCGATGCGGATGTGCGAGGCTTTTGACGACAGTGCCACGGCCTGCGCCGAGGACGGACGCTCGCGGGCGGCGTGATCACAGATGGTCTATGACGCGCTGATCGGCCCGTTCACCGAATTCGAGTTCATGCGGCGGGCGCTTGCCGCCGTGATTGCGCTGTCGCTGGCCGGCGCGCCGATTGGCGTGTTCCTGATGCTGCGGCGGATGAGCCTCGTCGGCGACGCCATGGCGCATGCGATCCTGCCCGGCGCGGCGGTCGGCTTCCTGCTCTCCGGCCTCAATCTGTTTGCGATGACGGCGGGCGGCCTGATCGCTGGCTTTACCGTTGCGATTCTTGCCGGCGTGGTCGCGCGCTCGACAGGGCTGAAGGAGGACGCTTCGCTCGCGACCTTCTATCTGGCCTCGCTGGCGCTCGGCGTCACCATTGTCTCGATCAAGGGCACCAATATCGATTTGCTGCACGTTCTGTTCGGCAACATCCTCGCGATGGACGACCAGACCCTGCTGGTGGTCGCTTTCAATGCCACCGTGACGCTGCTGGTGCTTGCCGTGATCTACCGTCCCCTGGTGATCGAGAGCGTCGATCCCTTGTTCTTGCGCACTGTGAGTCGCGCCGGGGGACCCGCGCATCTCGCCTTCCTTGCACTCGTCGTGATCAACCTCGTCAACGGCTTTCAGGCACTCGGCACGCTGCTTGCGGTCGGCCTCATGATCCTGCCGGCTGGTATCGCGCGGTTCTGGTCGCGCGATCTCACCGTCATGATCTGCATCGCTGTCGTTGCTGCTGCGGTCTCGGGCTATGCGGGCCTCGTGCTGTCGTTCCAGACCCGCGTGCCGTCAGGTCCCGCGGTCGTTCTCGTGGCGACGGTGCTCTACATCGTCTCCGTCCTGTTCGGCCGCGTCGGCGGTATCGTCAGGCAACTGTTTCCCGGCCGGCATCTGGAAGCGTGACAATGCGGATCACCCTGCTTTGTGCGCTGTTGCTGATGGCCTCGCCGCTCCAAGCCGCGGAGCGGCTCAACGTCGTTGCGAGCTTCTCGATCCTCGGCGACTTCGTCCGCAACGTCGGGGGGGATCGGGTCAACGTTACGACGCTGGTCGGTGCCGATGGCGACGTCCACGTCTACACGGCGGCGCCGGCCGATGCGAGGCGCGTCGCTGAGGCGAAGCTCGTCATTGTCAATGGGCTTGGGCTGGAGGGCTGGCTGCCGCGTCTCGTGCAGTCTTCCGGCAGCAAGGCGCAGGTCGTCACCGCAAGCGCGGGCATCGTGCCGCTGAAGCTCGGCCCGGCCGCAGATCCTCACGCCTGGCAGTCCGTCCCCAACGCCAAGGTCTACGTGACCGACATCGCCAATGCGTTGGCCGCGGCCGCCCCGGATGACGCGGACCTCTTCCGGGCTCAGGCAAAGGCCTATCTGGAAAAGCTCGAAACGCTCGATCGTGAGGTCCGGGAGGCCATCGCCAAAATCCCACCGGAGCGGCGCAAGGTGATCTCGACCCATGACGCCTTCGGCTATTTTTCAGCGGAATACGGTATCCAGTTCATCGCCCCCCTGGGCGTCTCCACCGAAACCGAGCCGAGTGCGCGCGACATCGCTGTTATCATCGGCCAGATCAAGGCTCAAAAAATCCCGGCCGTGTTCCTGGAGAATATCAGCGACGACCGCCTGATCCGGCGGATCGCGGCGGAGACCGGCGCAAAGCTCGGCGGGACCCTGATTTCGGACGGTTTAACGGGCGAAAAGGGGCCCGCACCCACTTACATTGACATGGTCAGGCACAATATAAAGGCCCTGACCAGCGCGCTTGACCACTAGGGCAGGGGCCACCCCGCCTCGCGTCGCGCGAACAAGCCTGATGTCGGAGTTCTTATGTCTGAAGCGACCTCCTCCAAAATTCCCGTGACCGTCCTGACCGGCTATCTCGGTGCCGGCAAGACCACGCTTTTGAACCGTATCCTGTCGGAGAACCACGGCAAGAAATACGCCGTCATCGTCAACGAGTTCGGCGAGATCGGCATCGACAACGACCTCATCATCGGCGCCGATGAGGAAGTGTTCGAGATGAATAACGGCTGCATCTGCTGTACCGTGCGCGGCGACCTCGTCCGCATCATGGACGGCCTGATGAAGCGCAAGGGCAAGTTCGACGCCATCATCGTCGAGACCACCGGCCTTGCCGATCCCGCGCCTGTCGCCCAGACCTTCTTCGTCGACGAGGACGTGCAGAAGAACGCCCGCCTCGATGCGGTCGTGACGGTCGCCGACGCCAAGTGGTTGTCCGACCGGCTCAAGGATGCGCCCGAGGCCAAGAACCAGATCGCCTTTGCCGACGTCATCGTGCTGAACAAGACCGATCTCGTCAGCAAGGGCGAGCTTGCCGAGGTCGAGGCCCGCATCCGGGGCATCAACCCCTATGCGAAACTGCACCGCACCGAGCGCTGCTCGGTGGCCCTGGCCGACGTGCTCGACCGCGGCGCGTTCGACCTCGACCGCATCCTCGACATCGAGCCTGACTTCCTGGAGGCTGACGATCATGACCACGACCATGATCATCACCACCATGGCCACGACCATCATCACCATGATCACGGCCATGGCCTGAAGCACTATCACGACGAGGACATGCAATCGCTGTCGCTCAAGACCGACAAGCCGCTCGATCCGAACGTGTTCATGCCCTGGCTCCAGAACCTGGTGCAGGTGGAGGGCGGCAAGATCCTGCGCTCCAAGGGCATCCTCGCCTTCCACGACGATGACGACCGCTACGTCTTCCAGGGCGTCCACATGATGCTGGAGGGCAACCACCAGCGGAAGTGGAAGGAGGGCGAGCCGCGCGAGAGCCGCCTCGTCTTCATCGGCCGCGAATTGCCGGAAGAGGCGATCCGCAAAGGTTTCGAGAGCTGCATCGTCTCGTGATGAAAGAGTTTACGCCGGCTCCCGATTCCGCCTCGATCGTCTCCGTCACCGACCGCGTCAAGCCTGTTACGCTGGGCATGGCCGTGACCTCGGTGCACTTCCTTGGTCCTCGCGCCGCCTTCGTCGGCGGCGAGGAGAATGTCGCGTTCGTCGACGCCAAGGGCGAGATCACCACGGTCGCCGTGCACAGTGGCGGCATTCTCTCGACTGCCTGCGACGGCAAGCGCCTTGTCATGGGCGGCGACGACGGCAAGGTCGTCTCGCTCGACGCCAAGGGCGAGGTGACCCTGCTCGCCACCGATCCGAAGCGGCGCTGGATCGACGCGGTGGCGCTGCATGCCGACGGCGCCTTCGCCTGGTCGGCCGGCAAGATTGCGACCGTCAAGAGCGGCAAGACCGAAGAGAAGTCGCTGGAGGTGCCCACGACCGTCGGCGGGCTTGCGTTTGCGCCGAAGGGCCTGCGGCTTGCGATCACGCATTACAACGGCGCGACGCTGTGGTTTCCGAACATGGAAGGATCAGCGGAATTCCTGCCCTGGGCCGGCTCGCATCATGCGGTCACCTTCAGCCCGGACAACAAGTTTCTCGTCACTGCGATGCACGAGCCGGCGCTGCACGGCTGGCGGCTCGCCGACAACAGGCACATGCGCATGACCGGCTATCCCGGCCGCGTCCGCTCGATGTCCTGGAGCGCGGGCGGCAAGGGACTGGCGACCTCGGGTGCCGACACTGTCATCATATGGCCGTTCGGCAGCAAGGATGGCCCGATGGGCAAGGAGCCCGCGATGCTCGCGCCGCTGCAGGCGCGCGTGGCGGCGGTCGCCTGCCATCCGAAGAACGACATTCTGGCCTGCGGCTACAGCGACGGCACCGTTCTGATGGTGCGTCTGGAAGACGGCGCGGAGATACTGGTCCGCCGCAATGGCACCCCGCCGGTGGCCGCGATCGCCTGGAACGCCAAGGGCACGCTGCTGGCGTTTGCGGACGAAAATGGGGATGGCGGGCTGCTGGAGCTTTAATCTGTCATCGTTTGGGCCGTAGGGTGGGCAAAGGCCCCCTTGCGCCGTGCCCACGATCTTTTTGCTTTGACGGGAGCCGTAGGCACGCTTCGCTTTGCCCACCCTACGGCAGCTCACATTCATGCGATTTCTGACGACCTTCCAGCTTGCTGACTTCGCGGACACGCTGATCAGCCTGACCACGGCCTTTGTGCTGGGCACGCTGATCGGCGCCGAGCGGCAATATCGCCAGCGCACCGCGGGCCTGCGCACCAATGTGCTGGTCGCGGTCGGCGCCGCCGCTTTCGTCGATCTCGCCATGCAGCTGGACGGTGCCGATGGCGCGGTGCGGGTGATTGCCTATGTCGTCTCCGGCATCGGCTTCCTCGGCGCCGGCGTCATCATGAAGCAGGGCATGGACGTGCGTGGGCTCAACACCGCAGCGACGCTATGGGCCTCGGCCGCGGTCGGCTCCTGCGCCGGCGCCGACATGATCGCGCAGGCGGCCGCGCTGACCGTGTTCGTCATCGCCGGCAACACCATGCTGCGTCCGCTGGTCAACGCCATCAACCGCATCCCACTGAACGAGAAGGCGCTGGAGGCGACCTATTATTTCAAGCTCGCGGTTGCCGCCGACGCCTTGCCCGACATGCGTGACCGTCTCGTCGAGAAGCTCGAGGGCGCAAACTATCCGGTAGCCGATATCGACGTGGTCGAGACCGGCGACGATCTGATCGAGATTGTCGCAAAGCTGGTTGCGTCCGCGGTTGATCCGAATGAGCTGAACGCGGTGGCGACGGATCTCCAGCACCTGCCCGGCGTGCGCCATGCCACTTGGGAAGTCAGCACGACGGATTGAGCGCGGCGGTTTGGTTCGGTTCCCGCCTTGCCGGCCACGGAACCGCAACTGGCCCAATTCGTTGATCCCGCGGACAAAGGCGGTGATCGACATGCCCGGCCAATATGACAAGCGCAGACTGAAACGCGACCTGATGATCGCCTGTTCGCTGTTCGCAGCAGGCGTCGTGGTGTCCGGAATGTCGCTGGCGCAAATCCGAGCCCAGAGCCGGATGGAACTGGCGCAGGCAACGCCGCCGCTCCAGGGCACGCCGTCCGACGATCAGGGCAAGACGCCCGCGGAATCCAAGCCCGGCGGCGACCGGCCGACCACGCCGGCGCCCGAGCCAGCAAGGCCCGATTCCCAGACGCAGGGCGCGGCGACCAAGCCTGCGCTGCCGCCGGCGCCGGCCGAGAAGATCGCGCCGCCGATCGAGAAGAAGTAGCGAGCTTTTAGTTGCAGCGTCATGGCCGGGCTTGTCCCGGCCATCCACGTTCTTGGAGCTGCAGAAAACAGAGTTCGTGGATGCCCGGGCCTTCGCCTCGCCGAAGCGGCTTCGGCCGCGCAGGCGGGACAAGCCCGGGCATGACGGCTCAGCTCACCGCACCAGGATGTTCTTGAACTGCCACGGATCAGACGTGTCGATGTCTTCCGGAAACAGGCCGGGACGATCCGTCAGAGGCGTCCAGTCGGTATAAAAGCCCTTCACCGGGCCGAGATAGGGTAGCTGGATTTCCAGGAGACGATCGAAATCCATCTCGTCGGCTTCGACGATGCCTTCGTTCGGGTTCTCCAGCGCCCACACCATGCCGCCGAGCACGGCGGAGGTCACTTGCAGGCCGGTGGCGTTCTGGTAGGGGGCGAGCTTGCGGGTCTCCTCGATGGAGAGCTGCGAGCCGTACCAATAGGCATTGTTGTCGTGGCCGAACAGCAGCACGCCGAGCTCGTCGATGCCGTCGACGATCTCGTTCTCATCGAGGATGTGGTGCTTTTCCTGCATCTTGGCGGCGCGGCCGAACATTTCATGCAGCGACAGCACGGCATCGTCGGCCGGATGATAGGCGTAGTGGCAGGTCGGCCGATAGACCGCCGTACCCGCTGCGTCACGCACCGTGAAATAGTCGGCGATCGAGATCGACTCGTTGTGGGTGACGAGGAAGCCATATTGCGCGCCGCGGGTCGGGCACCAGGTGCGCACGCGCGTGTTGGCGCCGGGCTGCATCAGATAGATGGCGGCGCCGCAGCCGGCCTCGTGGGTCCGCGCATTCTCGGGCATCCATTTTTCGTGAGTGCCCCAGCCGAGCTCGGACGGCTGCACGCCTTCCGACAGGAAGCCTTCCACCGACCAGGTGTTGACGAAGACATCCGGCTCCTTCGGCTTCTTGGAGCGCTGGGTGTCGCGTTCGGCGATGTGGATGCCCTTGATGCCAGCTTGCCGCATCAGGTCGGCCCATTCGGCCTTGGTCTTCGGCTTGGGCGCATTGAGCTTCAGATCAGCGGCAACATTCAGCAGCGCCTGCTTGACGAAAAAGGAGACCATGCCGGGATTGGCGCCGCAACAGGAGACGGCCGTCGTCGAGCCCGCTTGGCGCGCCCGCTTGGCGGCCAGCGTCGCTTCGCGAAGCGCGTAGTTGGAGCGCGCTTCCGGACCCTTCGAGGAATCGAAATAGAAGCCGAGCCAGGGCTCGTTGACGGTGTCGATGTAGAGCGCACCGAGCTCGTTGCAGAGCTCCATGATGTCGGTGGAGCCGGTATCAACCGAGAGATTGACGCAAAAACCCTGGCCGCCGCCTTCGGTGAGCAGCGGGGTCAGCAACTCCCGATAATTGTCTTTGGTCACGGCCTTCTGGACGAAGCGGACATTGTGCTTCTCGCAATGCGCCTTGCGGCCCTCGTCCTTGGGATCGATCACGGTGACGCGCGACTTGTCGTAATCGAGATGCCGCTCGATCAGGGGCAACGTGCCTTTGCCGATGGAGCCGAAGCCGACCATGACGATGGGACCGGTGATCTTCGCGTAGATCTGCGAGGCGGGACTCATGGGATGGTTTCTCCGAAACGTTCTGGCGGACAAAGGGTGAGGGGGTGGATCAGGCGCTGCGGCGCTTGGCGGTGGCTTCGATCTCGACCTTCATCTCGGGCTTGTAGAGCGCCGAGACGACGAGAAGCGTTGCGGCCGGGCGGATGTCGCCGAGGACTTCGCCGCAGACGGCGAAATGCGCGTCTGCATCTTTGATGTCGGCGAGGTAGTAGGTCACGCGGACGATGTCGGCCATCTCGAAACCGCCCTCCTTCAGGGCAGCTTCGATGGTCTTGAAGCAGTTGCGTGACTGGCTCGTGACATCGGCCGGCATCGTCATCGTGGCGTAGTCATAGCCCGTGGTTCCCGCGACGAAGGCGAACTCGCCGTCGATCACGGCACGGCTGTAGCCGGCGGTCTTCTCGAACGGGGAGCCCGTAGAAATCAGGCGACGGGACATGGCTTGGGCCTCGACTGAAGGGGATGTTTCGCGGGGGTTAAAGGGCGTTTCCGGGCCTCACGCAACCCCAAAGGACAGAGATACGCGCAGGCGCAGCCGGGCGTTGCCGCTTTACGCGGCTTCGGTCGTCGCCGTCATGGCAAGACCTTAGGCCGCGTGCGCATGGAGGGCGCGAACTACCCTCCGTTTGGATAGGGGCGTGCCGGTCGGGACGATCATCCCCTCGGCTCCACAAAGCGCACCCGCCTGGAATTCGATCGCCAGCAGGCGGTCGCGTTCGAACGGGCCGGGCAGCGACAGCGCGCCGGTCTTCTCGCCCGAGAAGCCGAAGCGGGCGTAATAGGGGGCATCGCCGAGCAGGATCACGGCGCCATGCCCGCGCGCCCGGGCGGCGGCCAGCGCTTGATTCATCAGCGCGGCGCCGATCCCGAGCTCGCGGCAGGCAGGGTCGACCGCCAGCGGTCCGAGGACCAGAGCGGGCCTGCCTCCGGCGCTGACGTGCCACAGCCGCACGGTTCCCACGAGCTTGCCCTCGCGCACCGCCGACAGGGCCAGGCCTGTGGCGGGTGCACGTCCGTCGCGCAGGCGCTGGCAGGTGCGGCCATGGCGGTTCTCGCCAAAGCAGGCATCGAGCAGCGCTTCACGCGTTGCGACGTCGGCAGCACGTTCCGCACGGATCACGAACGGAGCGGCTTTCGAGGTGAGGGCAATCTGTGGCTTCCGAAAAGCAGTCATGGCGCGTCAGTCCCCGCTTGAACGGGCGTGCGAGCGGCACGCCAGTTCAAGACGTCGTCAGAAATCGAGATGTGAGGGAGGAGCCGGCAAGCCGGCTCCCGGGTTCGTCAGACCTCAGAACGAGAGGCGGATCAGATGTGGTACGTCCGCAGCGGCGGGATGCCGTTGAACGCCACCGCCGAGTAGGTCGACGTATAGGCTCCGGTGCCTTCGATCAGCAGCTTGTCGCCGATCTCGAGCGTGACGGGAAGCGGATACGGGCTCTTCTCGTACAGCACGTCGGCGCTGTCGCAGGTCGGACCTGCGAGCACGCACGGCGTCATGTCCGCCCCGTCATGCGGGGTGCGGATGGCGTAGCGGATCGACTCGTCCATGGTCTCGGCGAGACCGCCGAACTTGCCGATGTCCAGGTACACCCAGCGCACCTCGTCCTCGTCGCTCTTCTTCGAGATGAGCACGACCTCGGATTCGATAATGCCGGCGTTGCCCACCATGCCGCGACCCGGCTCGATGATGGTCTCCGGAATCTGGTTGCCGAAGTGCTTGCGCAGCGCGCGGAAGATCGAGCGGCCGTAGGTCACCACCGGCGGCACGTCCTTCAGGTACTTGGTCGGGAAGCCGCCGCCCATGTTGACCATGGACAGGTTGATGCCGCGCTCGGCGCAGTCACGGAACACCTGCGAGGCCATCGCCAGCGCGCGGTCCCACGCCTTCACCTTGCGCTGCTGCGAGCCGACATGGAACGAGATGCCGCACGGCTCCAGGCCCAGGCGCTTGGCAACGTCGAGCACCTCGACGGCCATTTCCGGGTCACAGCCGAACTTGCGCGACAGCGGCCACTCGGCGCCGGCGCAGTCATAGAGGATGCGGCAGAACACCTTCGCGCCGGGGGCGGCACGGGCGATCTTCTCGACCTCGGCGGAGCAATCGACGGCGAAAAGCCGGATGCCGAGCGCGAAGGCGCGCGCGATGTCGCGCTCCTTCTTGATCGTGTTGCCGAAGGAGATGCGGTCGGGCGTCGCACCCGCGGCCAGCGCCATCTCGATCTCGGCGACCGTCGCGGTGTCGAAGCAGGAGCCCATGGACGCGAGCAGCGCCAGCACTTCCGGCGCGGGGTTCGCCTTCACGGCGTAGAACACGCGGCTGTCGGGCAGCGCCTTGGCGAAGGTCTGGTAATTGTCGCGCACGACCTCGAGGTCGACGACGAGGCACGGCTCGGTGTCGAGGCCATCCTTGCGGCGGTTGCGCAGGAATTCCTGGATACGTTCGGTCATAGCACTCTCCAAAGCGGCCCCAGCGACGGAGCTCGTTCAAAGCGGTTCTCGGACGAGGGTGCTTCGCCGCTGCCGCACGATGGAGACGCGACAGGGCTAAAACCCTAGACCGAATTGTGCTGCCGTGGATTGGTTGGGAGAGTTTCCCGCCCGCACACCTGGCAATGAAGGACAAGCCTTTTCAGTAGCCCGCGCCGGCGTTGGACTGCCGGTAGAGACCAAAAAAGCCCGATCCGTCGTTGCTTTAAGTCGCGTCCCCCGTTGAGAGCGGGGTGCGCCGGTTCGCCTCCGGCTGCCAGTCACGGTTGCAAAAAGTGAAGTCACCTTCGACAAGGCATCTCTTGAGAGAGATGCTGGACGCTCCGGGTTTGCTTTCGTCTTCCGGCTATGAGCCTTCCGACTTCCACACTTCCGAAGAGCCCCTCGGCTTCTTCACCCCTTGGCGGCTGTCCGGCCTCTTGTCCGGATACCTACCGACTGACACACGACCACAGGCACGTGCGAAATTGGGCAAGTCCGCACATAAGCGTTTTGACTCTGGTTCGCAAGAATTTTTTTAGGCTGCGGACAGAATTGCCTAACATCTGCTTGCGCAGTGTTGCGCGAGCGACGCGGAAGATGAACGCGCGTTAAGTTTTCTGCGCGCGCGTGTCTCTCGCGCGCGAGGACGCGTCAGCGGCGCTTCGTGAAAGGCTCGACGCGCTGAGCTGCGCGGATGAAGGCGGTCATCACGAGCACGCCGAGTGTGAACAGCACGGCCTGAAGGATGTGCGTGCCCTGATCGCCGAGCCCGAACAGGATCGCGAGCGCCCAGCCGCCGGCAAAGGCCGCGCCGAACACTTCGGCGCCGATCAGGATGGCGGCGCTGATGACGGTGATGACGCTTGGCCAGGCGATCTGACGGGAAGACGAGGAAGGCGCGTTCATGAGCTCAGGGGTCCGTGGTCCATCAAGGGCCGCAATCTCTCCGAAAAGGCGGCCGGGAGCAAGGCCAAATGGCCCAAAAAAGCCCCATCGCGTGCTATAGCTGGCCGCAACAATCGACCCATGAAAATCGGGACTTGCGATGTCAGAACCCCGCCAAACTACGGACTCCGAGACCAATCCGCTGCTGAAGGCCTGGGTGACGCCGTTTGCGACCCCGCCCTTCGACGAGATCAAGCCGGAGCACTTCCTCCCGGCGTTCGAGCAGGCCTTCGCCGATCACTCCGCCGAGATCGCTGCGATCACCAACGATCCGGCCGCGCCCGACTTCGCCAACACCATCACGGCGCTGGAGCGCTCGGGCAAGCTGCTGAGCAAGGTCGCGGCGGTCTTCTACGACCTCGTCTCGGCGCATTCCAACCCGGCCATCCTGGAGATCGACAAGGAGGTCTCCTTGCGGATGGCGCGGCACTGGAATCCGATCATGATGAACGCCGTGCTGTTTGGTCGCATCGCCCAGCTGCACGAGAACCGCGCCGATCTCGGTCTCACACCCGAGCAGCTCCGCCTCCTGGAGCGCACCTATACCCGCTTCCACCGCGCCGGCGCAGGCCTCTCCGAGGAGGCCAAGACGCGGATGGCCGAGATCAACGAGCAGCTGGCCCAGCTCGGCACCGGCTTCAGCCATCATCTGCTCGGCGACGAGCAGGACTGGTTCATGGAGCTTGGCGAGGCCGATCGCCAGGGCCTGCCGGAGAGCTTCGTCGCCAGCGCCAAGGCTGCGGCGGAGGAGCGCGGCATGGAAGGCAAGGCCATCGTCACGCTGTCGCGCTCCTCGGTCGAACAGTTCCTGAAGAGCTCTGCCCGGCGCGACCTGCGCGAGAAGGTCTACAAGGCTTTCATCGCGCGGGGCGACAACGGCAATGCCAACGACAACAACGGAACCATCGTCGAGATCCTGAAGCTGCGCGAAGAGAGCGCGAACCTCCTCGGCTATCCGACCTACGCCGCCTACCGGCTCGAGGATTCGATGGCCAGGACGCCGGACGCGGTGCGGGGTCTGCTGGAGCGGGTCTGGAAGCCGGCGCGCGCCCGGGCGCTCGCCGACCGCGACGAGATGCAGGCGCTGATCACGGAGGAGGGCGGCAATTTCCAGCTCGCTCCCTGGGACTGGCGCTTCTACGCCGAGAAGCTGCGCCTGCAGCGCGCCAATTTCGACGACGCGGCGATCAAGCCGTATCTTTCGCTCGACCACATGATCGAAGCCGCCTTCGACTGCGCCACGCGCCTGTTCGGGATCACCTTTGAGGAGCGCAAGGACGTTCCGGTCTGGCACCCCGACGTTCGGGTCTGGGAGGTCAAGGGCCCCGACGGCAAGCACAAGGCGCTGTTCTATGGCGACTACTTCGCCCGGCCGTCGAAGCGCTCCGGCGCCTGGATGACCTCGTTGCGCGACCAGCAGAAGCTCGACGGCGACGTCGCGCCGCTCGTCCTCAATATCTGCAATTTCGCCAAGGGAGCCGGCGGCGAGCCCTCGCTGCTGTCGCCCGACGATGCCCGCACCCTGTTCCACGAGTTCGGCCACGGCCTGCACGGCATGCTCTCCAACGTGACCTATCCGTCGCTGTCGGGCACCTCCGTATTCACCGACTTCGTCGAGCTGCCGTCGCAGCTCTATGAGCACTGGCAGGAGCGGCCCGAGGTGCTGCAGAAGTTCGCCCGTCACTACCAGACCGGCGAGCCGCTGCCGGACGAGCTGTTGCAGCGGTTCCTTGCCGCGCGAAGGTTCAACCAGGGCTTTGCGACGGTCGAGTTCGTCTCCTCGGCCCTGGTCGACCTCGAATTCCACACCCAGCCGGCCGTCGCCGCGCAGGATGTCCGTGCCTTCGAAAAGAAGGAGCTGGAGAAGATCGGCATGCCCGAGGAGATCGCGCTGCGTCACCGCCCGACGCAGTTCGGTCACATCTTCACCGGCGACCATTATGCCGCCGGCTATTATAGCTACATGTGGTCGGAGGTGATGGACGCCGACGCCTTCGGCGCCTTCGAGGAGGCCGGCGATATCTTCGATCCTGCCGTGGCAAAGCGCCTGCACGACGATATCTACTCGAGCGGCGGATCGGTCGATCCGGAAGCGGCCTACGAGGCCTTCCGCGGCCGGCCGCCCGAGCCGGACGCGCTGCTGCGCCGCCGCGGTCTGCTCGACGCTCCGAAGGCGGCCTGATGGGCATGCGCGCCCTGCTCGGACTCCTGCTCGCCCTGGGCCTCACACTCGCGGCGGGCACGGCGCGCGCGCATCCGCATGTCTGGATCACCGCGACCAGCGAATTGCTCTACGCGGCCGACGGCACCATCACCGGCGTCCGCCACGCCTGGACCTTTGACGACATGTTCTCGGCCTATGCGGTGCAGGGGCTCGAGAGCAAGACCAAGGGCGCCTTTACGCGCGAGGAGCTCGGGCCGCTGGCGCAGACCAATGTCGAGTCGCTGAAGGAATATGCCTATTTCACCTTTGCGCGAGCCGACGGCAAGAAGGAGCGATTCCAGGAGCCGGTCGACTATTTCCTCGACTACAAGGATACGGCGCTGACCCTGCACTTCACGCTGCCGCTGAAGAACCCGGTCAAGCCCAAGCAGCTGGTGCTCGAAGTGTTCGACCGTTCCTTCTTCATCGACTTCCAGATGGCCAAGGAGAGTCCGGTGAAGCTGGTGGGCGCGCCCGCCGGCTGCCAGATGAAGCTCGACCGGCCGAGCGACGGCTCCGCCAGTGCGCAGAAGCTCAACGAGCAGACCTTCCTGAACGGCGAGAACTCGAATTTCGGCATGATGTTCGCCAACAAGATCACGGTGGATTGCCCTTGATCGGTCGTCTTCATTCCCCGCTCGCCCGCGGGCTTCTTGCCTGCGCCGCTCTTATCGTCGTGCTCGGCGTCGCGGATGGCGCGCTTCACGATCTCCTCGCGCAAAACCCCTTTGGCGCGCCGCGCCCGGCGCAGGCGGCCGAACCTGAAGCACGCGGTCTCATCGGCTGGCTCCTGGCAAAACAGTCGGAATTCTATCGCCAGATGTCGGTGACCATCCGCGCCGCGAAATCCGATGGCTCGGCGGTATGGACGCTGCTGTTCATCTCGTTTGCCTACGGCATTTTCCACGCCGCCGGCCCCGGCCATGGCAAGGCGGTGATCGCCTCCTATCTCGTCGCCAACCGCGAGACCGCGCGGCGCGGTATTGCGCTGTCCTTTGCCTCGGCGCTGATGCAGTCGCTAGTGGCGATCCTGATCGTCGGCATTTCGGCCTGGGTCCTGAATGCGACCGCCAAGACCATGTGCAAGGCGGAAGGCGCGATCGAGATCGCGAGTTACGCCTTGATCGCGCTGTTCGGGCTGCGCCTCGTCTGGGTCAAGGGCCGCACGTTCATCCGCGCGCTGCAGGCGGCCCAGCCGGTGCCGGCAATCGCCGGCATGCCGCATGACCACCATGATCACGGCCATCACCATCATCATGATGCGCATGAACATCATGGCCACGATGATGGTCATGATCATCATCACCACGACCATGGTCACGCGCATCACCACCACGCCCACGGTCACGTCCACGACGAGCATTGCGGCCATTCCCACGGCCCCACGCCGAGCGAGCTCGCCGGTCCCGGCGGCTGGCGGCGTGGCTTTGCCGCGATCCTGACCGTCGGCATCCGCCCCTGTTCGGGCGCGATCCTCGTGCTGGTGTTCGCGCTCGCCCAGGGCCTGTTCTGGGCCGGTATTGCCGCCACCTTCCTGATGGGGCTCGGCACCGCGATCACGGTCGCGGCCATCGCGGTCGTCGCCGTCTCCGCCAAGGACATCGCCGCCCGTCTCAGCGCCGGGCGCGATGGCGGCGGTGCGCTGTTCATGCGCGGCATTGAGTTCGCGGCCGCGGGCGTCGTGCTGCTGTTCGGCGCAGGTCTGTTATTCGGCTACATCGCCGCCGAACGAACGACCTGTTTTTAGCCGAGCTCTCGTGCCCCGGACGCGGCGCGTCTCGATTCCGAACAGTCACCCTGAGGTGCTCGCCTTGCCACGCAAGGCGAGCCTCGAAGGGCGACGGCCCGTCTGCATCCGGGCCGTTCATCCTTCGAGGCTCCCCATGGGACGCGTTGCGTCCCATGTCTCGCACCTCAGGATGACGGGTCGAAGAGATGCGTGCCGCCTCACACCGGCAGAAACCGCTTCAACGCCGGCATGAAGAAGATCCCGAGATTGATCGCAAAGCCGACGGTCCAGAGGATCGAGCGCAGCGTCGGGCGGTTGCCGAGATAGGTCAGCACATAGGCGATCCGGACGATCAGGAACAGTGCCGCGAGCTCGTCGATCAGCCGCTGCGGCGAATCCCTGTATTCGGCGAGCAGCACCGCGAAGGCAAAGAACGGAAAGGTCTCGATGCCGTTCTGGTGCGCGCCGAGCGCGCGCTGCGAGAGCGCGTCCTCGTAGAAGGCAGGGTCGCGCGGCCGGGAATTGTCGAAGCGGCGAAACCTGATCCATTTGACCGAGGCGATCGTAGACAGATAGAGCAGCAGCGCTCCAAAGACGCACCATTCCGCGAGTGTCATGAACCCCTCCCGCCTGGGTGCGACCCTAGCGATGCCGGGCTCACCTTGACAAGTTCGGACCAACGCGCGACCCACAGAGCCATGACCAGTGTCGTCCCCATCGAGGCCGCGAGACCGGCCGCCCAATCCGCCTTGCCGCGCGTTGGCGTGCTCCTGATCAATCTCGGAACACCGGATACGGCCGATGCGCCGGGCGTGCGGGTCTATCTCAAGGAATTTCTTTCGGACGCCCGCGTCATCGAGGACCAGGGCCTGGTCTGGAAAGCCGTGTTGAACGGGATCATCCTGCGCAGCCGTCCCCGTACCAAGGCGCTGGACTACCAGAAGATCTGGAACACCGAGAAGAACGAATCGCCGCTGAAGACCATCACGCGGTCGCAAGCCGCGAAGCTCGCCGCCGCCCTTTCCGACAGAGGCCACGTCGTGGTGGACTGGGCGATGCGCTACGGCAATCCCTCGATCAAGTCGGGCATCGACGCGCTGATCGCGAAAGGCTGTGAGCGCATCCTGGCGGTCCCGCTCTATCCGCAATATTCCGCCTCGACGTCGGCGACCGTCTGCGACGAAGTGTTCCGCGTGCTCGCCCGTTTGCGCAACCAACCGACGCTGCGGGTGACGCCGCCTTATTACGAGGACGCGGCCTATGTCGAGGCGCTTGCCGTCTCGATCGAGACGCATCTGGCAACGCTGTCCTTCAAGCCTGAGCTGATCGTGGCGTCCTTCCACGGCATGCCGAAATCCTATGTCGACAAGGGCGATCCCTATCAGCAGCACTGCATCGCCACCACCGAGGCGCTGCGTCGCCGGCTCGGCATGGACGAGACAAGACTGCTGCTGACCTTCCAGTCGCGCTTCGGCAATGACGAGTGGCTCCAGCCCTACACCGACAAGACCATGGAGCGGCTTGCGAAGGAAGGCGTGCGCCGCATCGCGGTGGTGACGCCGGGCTTTGCCGCCGACTGCCTCGAGACGCTGGAGGAGATCGCGCAGGAGAATGCGGAGATCTTCAAGCACAATGGCGGTGAGCAGTTTTCCGCGATCCCCTGCCTCAACGACAGCGAGCCGGGCATGGACGTGATCCGCACCCTGGTGCTGCGCGAGCTTCAGGGCTGGATCTGATGAGCGCCCCATGAACCGCCGCAGGTGCCTGGCGCTTCTTGGGATGATCGCGGCGCTGCCGGTCCCGGCACTGGCGCAGCAGCCGAACGCGACGCGGCGGCTCGGCGTGCTCTCGGTCACGGCTGCCGATGATGCGATCGGGCAGACGCGCAGCATGGTCCTGGTCGAGGCGCTTGCCGGCCACGGCTGGAAGGAGCGCGACAACCTCAAGATCGACTGGCGCAGCGGTGGCGGCGACCGCGCCCGCATCGCGCAGCTCGCCGACGAGTTGATCGCGCTCAAGCCCGACATCCTGCTCGCGGTCGGCACGCCTTCGGTCGAGGAGTTGCGCCGGCGCACGACGGCGATCCCGATCGTGTTCGCCGTCGTCACCGATCCCGTCAGCCAGGGCTTTGTCGAAAACCTCGCGCACCCCGGCGGCAACATCACCGGCTTCACCGATTACGACGGTCCACTGGCCGGCAAATGGCTGGAGATGCTGACGCAGGTGACGCCGCCCGTTCGCCGCGTCTTCGTCGTCTACAATCCCGAGACCGCGCCGTTCGCGCCCCTGATGCTGCGCACGGTCGAGGACGCCGCGCGGACGCTTCACGTGGCCGTCGAGCCTGCGCCGGTGAACGACGCCGGCTCGATCGCGGCGCTGGCTACGCGCAAGGACGGCGGCTTCCTGGTTCTGCCTGATTTCTTCACCATGGCCAATCGCACGCAGCTGCTGGCGACGATCGCCGAGGCTCGCTTGCCCGCGGTGTTCTGGAGCCGCACCTTCGTCGAGGAGGGTGGGCTGATGGCTTACAGCACCGACAGCGCCGAGCAGCTGCGCCGCGCCGCGGACTATATCGATCGCATCCTGAAGGGCGCGCGGCCAGCCGACCTTCCAGTGCAGAACCCCACCAAGTTCGAGCTGACGATCAACCTGAAGACGACCGAGGCGCTTGGCGTCACGCTACCCGCGGGCTTGCTCGCAATCGCGAACGATGTCATCGAATGAAGCCGTCCGCAGCGGACCGCATGGCTGGATGCGTTGATACCTATCGCTAGGTATTGCACCGGTACCGACGTTACTTGCGACCGCTGAACCGGTAGGGTTGCGATCCCGACCAATGTCAGCGCGGGAAAGGCCTTTCCCGGCTTCTTTCCTGCCTTGGAGGAAATATGAGCGGCTTCGGTATTTTCGCGATTGTTCTGGTGGTGCTCGTCATCGTCACGCTGGTGGCCGGCGTGAAGACGGTGCCGCAGGGTTATGACTGGACCATCGAGCGATTCGGCAAATACACCCAGACGCTCAGCCCCGGGCTCAATCTGATCGTGCCTTATTTCGATCGCGTCGGACGCAAGATCAACATGATGGAGCAGGTGATCGACATTCCCGAGCAGGAGGTCATCACCAAGGACAACGCCACCGTGACGGTGGACGGCGTCGCTTTCTACCAGGTGTTCGATGCCGCGAAGGCGAGCTACGAGGTCGCCAACCTCAACCAGGCGATCACGGTCCTGACCATGACCAACATCCGTTCGGTGATGGGCTCGATGGATCTCGACCAGGTGCTGTCGCATCGCGATGAGATCAACGAGCGCCTGCTCCGCGTCGTCGATGCCGCGGTCTCGCCCTGGGGCGTCAAGGTCAACCGCATCGAGATCAAGGATATTGTCCCGCCGGCCGACCTCGTCGAAGCGATGGGACGGCAGATGAAAGCCGAGCGCGTCAAGCGCGCCGACATTCTCGCTGCCGAAGGCCAGCGCCAGTCGGAGATTCTGCGCGCCGAGGGCGCCAAGCAGGGCCAGATCCTGCAGGCCGAAGGCCGCAAGGAAGCCGCGTTCCGCGACGCCGAGGCACGCGAGCGTTCGGCGGAGGCCGAGGCGAAGGCCACTCAGATGGTGAGCGAAGCCATTTCCAAGGGCGACGTCGCCGCGTTGAATTATTTCATCGCCGACAAATATATCAAGGCGTTCGGCCAGTTCGCGGAGGCGCCGAACCAGAAGATCATCATGCTGCCGATGGAAGCCACGAGCATGCTCGGTTCGCTCGCCGGCATCGGCGAGATCGCGAAAGCAACGTTCGGCGAGAGCGCGGCCTCTGGATCTGCCGCTCGCCGCCCCGGCTCAGTGCCGCCGACCGGCAGCACGCCGCCGGCGGTGCCGCCGCGGCAGGGATAGTCACCGGCGCATCAGCCTTCGAAAGGGGCGGCGCCAATGATAGAAGGTCGTGTCATGACCGACATGTTCGTATCGCTCGGCAGCTGGAACTGGCTGATCTTCGGCTTCATCCTGATGGCGCTGGAGGTGCTGGCGCCGGGCGTCTTCCTGTTCTGGCTCGGGCTTGCCGCGCTGCTGGTGGGGTTGATCTCGTTCGCCGTTGCCATGTCCTGGCAGATCCAGCTCGTGATGTTCGCGGTGTTCGCCGCCGCCGCCGTGCCGGTGTGGCGCCGCCTCGCCCGGCCGAAGAGCGATGCGAGCGCCAGCCCCTTCCTCAACAAGCGCACCGAGGCGCTGCTCGGGCGCGAGTTTACTTTGGAGAAGCCGATCATCGACGGCAGCGGCACCGTGCGCATCGGCGACACGGTGTGGCGCGTGGCTGGGCCCGATACGCCGGCGGGAACGCGGGTGAAAGTGGTGCAGGTGGATGGTGCGAACCTGACGGTCGCCGCGGCGTAGCTCTTCCCCTCTCCCCTTGCGGGAGAGGGTGGCTCTCAGAGTGCGCGGCCGGCTCTGGGGTTTACCTCCTCCATCGCTCCGCAAACCGGTGCAGCGGCATGAACGTCTCGCACAATTCCCGCCCGAGCGGCGTCAGCCCATAACCTCCAGCCTCGCCAAGCTCCACGAATCCCGCTTCGCGCAATTCCGTCAGCCGCGATTGCAGCACCGTCGGTGAAGCCTCGTCGCAGGCGGTGCGTAATGCGCGGGAGGTGAGGGGCTCGCCGCGCAACTCCCACAATATTCGCAGGCTCCAGCGCCGGCCAAGCAAATCGAGCAGTGCCATGATTGGCCGCCCGGTGCGCGAGCCGCGGACGTTCCCTGATGCTGCCTGCTTTGCCATATCGGCCCTCTTGCGTATTGCTACAAATAATGTAGCGTATTGCTACGGTAAATGTAGCAAGGTAGGCAGCCAATGTCCCAATCCACGCCGCGCATTGCACCGCTCGCGCCGCCTTATCCCCCGGAGATCCAGGCGCAGTTCGATCGCATCATGCGCGGCGCGCCGCCGCTGATGCTGTTCCGGGTGATGGCGGGTCACAGCCGTGCCTGGGACAAGTTTCGTGCCGGCGGCCTGCTCGATCCCGGTCCGCTCTCGCTCCGCCAGCGCGAGATCGTCATCGACCGCACCTGCGCGCTGAACAAATGCGAATATGAATGGGGCGTGCATGTCGCTGTCTTCGCCGGGCCGGCGCGGCTCAGCGAGCAGGAGGTCCGCGCCACCGTGCTGGGTGATGCAGCTTCATCCTGCTGGTCGCCGGCGGAGCAGGCACTGATTGCAGCGGTCGATGCGTTGCACGCGCGCGCGACGTTGACCGACGAGGAGTTCGCGGCGCTGTCAGCGAATTACGATGAGGCCCAGATTCTGGAGATCATGCTGCTGTGCGGCTTCTACCGCACGGTGTCATATCTGGCGAACGGGCTGCGGCTGCCTCTGGAGGAGAACGCCGCGCGGTTTCCGGCACCGCTCTAGCCGCCGTCATTGCGAGGAGCCCTTGCGACGAAGCAATCCAGACTGTTTCCGCGGAGGCAGTCTGGATTGCTTCGCTACGCTCGCAATGACGGTGGAAAGGAACGCGCCACGCTCTCGCTGTCATTCCGGGGCACGCGAAGCGTGAACCCGGAATCCATCGAGCGGCAACCTTGGAGATGAATGGATTCCGGGTTCGCGCCCAAGCGGGCGCGCCCCGGAATGACGGAAGAGAGACTGCGCGGGCTACGCCACGCCCGCCCGCAGCAGATCGTGCAGATGCACGATGCCCACCACCTTGCCCGCCTCGGTCACGACCAGCGTCGTGATCTTGCTTGTGTTCAGCACCTCGATCATCTCGGTGGCGAGCATCGAGGGCGGCACCGTTTTCGGCTGCTTCGTCATGATGTCGTCGACCGACGCCGTCAGCAGGTCGGGGCGCATGTGGCGGCGCAAATCGCCGTCGGTGATGATGCCCGCGACCTCATTGGCTTCGTTGACGATGCAGACGCAGCCGAGACCCTTGGCCGACATCTCGACCACCGCCTCCGACATCTTGGTGCCTTCAGGCTTGAGCGGAATCTCGGCGCCCGTGCGCATGTAGTCGCGGACAAATTTCAGCATCGCCCCTAACTTGCCGCCGGGGTGGAAATGCGCGAATTCCAGCGCGGTGAAGCCGCGGCCTTCGAGCAGCGCGATCGCGATGGCGTCGCCGACCGCGACCTGCATCATGGTCGAGGTGGTCGGCGCCAGATTGTGCGGGCAGGCCTCGCGCGCCTTCGGCAACTCGATCACGATGTCGGCGGCTTGTCCCAGCGAGGAGGCCGCGTTCGACGTCACCGCGATCATGGGGATGGCGAAGCGCGCCGAATAGTTCACGACGTTCTTCATCTCCGGCTGCTCGCCGGACCAGGACAGCGCCATGATGACGTCGTCGGTGGTGATCATGCCGAGGTCGCCATGACCGGCCTCGGCGGCGTGCACGAAGAAGGCGGGCGTACCGGTCGAGGCCAGCGTCGCGGCGATCTTGCGCCCCATATGGCCGGACTTGCCGAGCCCGGTGACGATGACGCGGCCCTTAGCGTTACGGATCAGGTCGACCGCCCTCGCAAACGTCTCGCCCAGCGGGCCGCGCAGGGCGGCTGCGAGCGCGTTGATGCCGCCGCTCTCCGTCTCCAGCGTGCGGAGCGCGGATTGGACGCTGTCAGGAATGGGGCCGGATGATGCGGTCATCAGCGGTTTCGAACTCGGCATGCTCTGGTCCAGGGAGGAGGGCGCGTTCGCCCGGTCGGCGCCTCATTAGCACGCCGCGGCTCTGGAGGCGACGAGCCTGCCCGGAGCCTCAACGGGTCATTAACCATAATTGTTTTAACTCCATTAACGATGGTTCCCGCCAGCCGGTGGGCACCATCGCGTAAGTATTTGATTTCGTTGGAGTTATTCGATCGTGGGGTCGTCTCCAGGCACCAGCCGGAGCAAACGCGCGCAATTCCTGCGCGCTGCTTTGCCGTGCCTTGTCCCCTGCCTTGCGCTGGCGGCCCTTGGGTGCGGGCCCGCGGTCGCCCAGAGCCTTACGCCCGATCTGTTCAATCCCAATCGCGGCGGCTTTGCCTCGCCCGAGACGCTGCCGACGCGCCGCACGGCGGGCGTGCCACAGGCGCCATCGGATGCGCTGCCGGCGCTGCCGGATCCCAGTGCCGATCCGCGCAAGCGCCAGCAAACGCCGGCGACCTCGCGCATCGGCCAGGTCCCGACCTACGGCCTTCCGGCCGCCACCGGCGCGAGCGGCTCCGGCTACGACTCGCTCAACCGTAAGCGACAGCTACCCAAGCTCCATCCGGGCCAGCCGAAGCCGAAGCGGTCTGCCGGTCCCGGCTCGCCGGTGCCATCAGCAACACCGCCCGCCTCCACGCTCGGCCTGCCGCGGATCGCGCCGCCGCCATCTGCCTCCGCGAACAAGGCGCCGGTGCCGGCGGCGATGGCGGGCACCGTGCCCGGCCAGCCGCAGCGCCGCCGCCTCAAGGCGGATGACGATGCCTTCGGAGCCGTCGGCGACTATGCCGGCAGCTTCCTGATCAAGGGCGGGCTCGAGCTCTCCACCGGCTATGACACCAATCCTGCGCGTCTCAACAAGCCGATCGGCTCGCCGCTCTACGTCGTCGCCCCCGATCTTGTGGTGATGTCCGACTGGGAGCGCCACGCGCTGGTCGCCGACTTGCGCGGCTCCTTCTCCGGCTACACCAACAACATGCCGGCAACGATCGGCGGTTTTGCCTCGCCTTCGCCGGTCGAGATCGACCGTCCGGATTTCAACGGCCATGTCGACGGCCGCCTCGACGTCGACCGCGATCTCAAGCTGACCTCGCAGCTGCGGCTGCGGCTCGCCACCGACAATCCCGGCAGCCCGAACGTGCAGGCCGGCTTGCAGAAATATCCGGTGTACGCCGCCTACGGCACGACGGTCGGCTTCGACCAGTCCTTCAATCGTTTCCAGGTCGCCGCCGGCGCCACCGTCGATCGCACCGCCTACACGGACTCCAAGCTCACCGACGGCTCGACCTTCAGCAACAACGACCGCGACTTCAACCAGTATGGCGGCATCGGGCGCTTCTCCTACGACCTCAAGCCCGGCCTGAAGCCGTTCGTCGAGATCCAGGGCGACACCCGCGTCCACGATTTGGCCGCCGACCGCAACGGCTACTTCCGCGATTCGAACGGCGGCTACGCCAAGGTCGGCTCGTCGTTCGAGTTCTCGCGCATCCTCACCGGCGAAATCTCGGTCGGCTATTCCGCGCGCAACTATACCGACCCGCGTCTCAGCCAGCTTGCAGGATTCTTGACGTCGGGCTCGCTGATCTGGAACGCGAGCGGCCTCACCACGGTGAAATTCTTCACCGACACCCAGATCGCGGAGACCACCATCCCCGGCTCCTCAGGCGTCCTGGTGCGCACCTATTCGGCCGAAGTCGACCACGACTTCCGCCGCTGGCTCACCGCCGTCGGCAAATTCACCTACGGCACGCTCGACTACCAGGGCCAGAACCGCAACGACAAGACCTACTCGTTCGAAAGTAATCTGATCTACAAGGTCAACCGCAACATCTGGGTCAAGGGCACGCTGCGGCATGACATCCTGGATTCGAACCAGGCGGGGTCGAGCTCGCAGGGCACGGTGGTGATGGTCGGGGTCCGGCTGCAGAATTAGCCGAGTCGGCGCTGAGCTAACGACTCACTCCGAAGTCATTCCCCGCGAAAGCGGAATATCCAGTACGCCGCAGCCTATCCGTATACGATTGACGCCTCTGGAATACTGGATCGCCCGCTTTCGCGGGCGATGACACCATTCGTATATCTGGCAGCGGAGCCTACCGCGGCAGATCCGTCTTCCCCATCAGGAACGTATCGATCGACCGGGCACACAGCCGGCCCTCGCGGATCGCCCACACCACCAGCGATTGCCCACGGCGCATGTCGCCTGCCGTGAACACGTTCGGGCGCGAGGTCTGGTAGTCGAGCGTGTTGGCCTTGACGTTGCCACGGGGGTCGAGCTCGACCGAGAGCAACTTCAAGAGGCCCTCGTGCACGGGATGCACGAAACCCATCGCGAGCAGGACGAGCTCGGCGTCGAGCTCGAACTCGGTGCCGGCAATCGGCTTGAACTTGTCGTCGACGTGCACGCAGTGCAGCTTCTTGACCTGGCCGTTCTCGCCGGAAAACTTCTGCGTCAGCACGGCGTACTCGCGCACCGCGCCTTCGGCCTGGCTGGAGGAGGTCCGCATCTTCAAGGGCCAGTTCGGCCAGGTCAGGCCCTTGTTCTCGCGCTCGGGCGGGGCGGGCATGATCTCGAGCTGGGTCACCGAGAGCGCGCCCTGGCGCAGCGAGGTGCCGATGCAGTCGGAGCCGGTATCGCCGCCGCCGATGACGACGACATGCTTGCCGCCGGCCAAAATCTCCTGGACGCCGTTCAGGGGCTCGCTGGAGACGCGGCGGTTCTGCTGCGGCAGGAAGTCCATGGCGTAGTGGATGCCGGCGAGGTCGCGGCCGGGGATCGGCAGGTCGCGCGGGGCTTCCGCGCCGCCGGTCAGCGCGATCGCGTCGTACTCGTTGAGCATCTCGCGCGGATCGACATTGCCGTCGGCACCGACATGGCTGTTGTAGTGGAAGGTGACGCCTTCGCCTTCCATCTGCTTGACGCGGCGGTCGATGACGCCCTTCTCCATCTTGAAGTCGGGGATGCCGTAGCGCAGCAGGCCGCCGGCCTTGGCGAACTTCTCGAACAGATGCACGTCGTGGCCGGCGCGCGCGAGCTGCTGCGCGCAGGCCATGCCGGCCGGGCCCGAGCCGATCACCGCGACCTTCTTGCCGGTCTTGACGGACGCGACTTCCGGCTTCAGCCAGCCATTGTCCCAGGCGCGGTCGACGATCGCGCATTCGATGGTCTTGATAGTGACCGGGTTGTCGTCGATGTTGAGCGTGCAGGAGGCTTCACACGGCGCCGGGCAAATGCGCCCCGTGAACTCCGGGAAATTGTTGGTCGAGTGCAGATTGCGCGAAGCTTCTTCCCAATTGCCCTGATAGACGAGGTCGTTCCAGTCGGGGATCTGGTTGTTGACCGGGCAGCCGGGCGTGCCGGGCGCGACCGAGCCGGTGCCGTGGCAATAGGGAATGCCGCAGTTCATGCAGCGCGCGGCCTGGTCGCGCACCTCCTTCTCGGTCAAGGGAACGACGAACTCGTTGTAATGCTTCACGCGCTCGGCGACCGGGGTGTACTTGCGGTCGTGCCGTTCGATTTCGAGAAAACCCGTGATCTTGCCCATTAAACCCGAAGTCCCTGCCGCTTAAATTCGTTTGTTGCTTCCTCACCGTCATTGCGAGGAGCGAAGCGACGAAGCAATCCAGTCTGTCGCTGAGGAGAAAGTCTGGATTGCTTCGCTACGCTCGCAATGACGGGCGCTGATATTGCTACGCCCCGATCGCGATTTTCGGCTCGGCGTCCGCGTTGGCTGCCATTTCGCGCAGCGCGCGCCGGTATTCGACCGGCATCACCTTGCGGAATTTGGGCAGCCAGTCCTTCCAATTGGCAAGGATATCGGCGGCGCGCTTGGAGCCGGTGGCTTTCGCATGGCGCGAGATCAGCACGTGCAGCCGCTCGACGTCGGAGGCGAGCAGGTTCTTGAACACGTCGACCCGGCCGTGCGCCTCGAGGTCACCGGAATGGTTATAGGTGCCGGCGTTGATCAGCTCCTCCGACAGCACCGGCTCGAGCTCGACCATCGCCATGTTGCACAGCCTGTCGAAGTCGCCGGCCTCGTCCAGCACATAGGCGATGCCGCCGGACATGCCGGCTGCGAAGTTGCGCCCGGTCTTGCCGAGCACGACCACGATGCCGCCGGTCATGTATTCGCAGCAATGATCGCCCGCGCCCTCGACCACCGCGACCGCACCCGAGTTACGCACGGCAAAGCGTTCGCCGGCGATGCCGCGGAAATAGCACTCGCCTTGAATGGCGCCGTACATGACGGTGTTGCCGACGATGATGCTCTCTTCCGGCACGATGGCGGAGTTCTTCGGCGGCTTGACGATGATCTTGCCGCCCGAGAGGCCCTTGCCGACATAGTCGTTGCCTTCGCCCTCGAGCTCGAAGGTGACGCCGTGGGCGAGCCACGCGCCGAAGGCCTGGCCGGCAGTGCCCTTGAGGCTGACATGGATGGTGTCGTGCGGCAGGCCGGCATGGCCGTAGATCTTGGCGACAGCGCCGGACAGCATCGCGCCCGCGGAGCGGTTGGTGCTGTTGATATTGGCCTCGATCTTCACCGGCGCACCGCGATCGAGCGCAGGCGTCGCCTTCTCGATCAGCGAGCGGTCGAGCACCGCCTCCAGATGATGGTTCTGGCGCTCGGAGTGATAGATCTTCTGGCCCTTCTCTTCCTTCTGCTTGACGAACAGCTTCGAGAAGTCGAGCCCCTTGGCCTTCCAGTGCGCGACCAGCCTGGTCTGGTCGAGCAGCTGAACCTGGCCGACCATCTCGTTGAAGGTGCGGAAGCCGAGCGAAGCCATGATCTCGCGGACTTCTTCCGCGACGAAGAAGAAGTAGTTGATGACGTGCTCGGGCTGGCCGGTGAAGCGCTTGCGCAGGACGGGATCCTGGGTCGCGACCCCGACCGGGCAGGTGTTGAGATGGCACTTGCGCATCATGATGCAGCCGGCCGCGATCAGCGGCGCGGTGGCGAAGCCGAACTCGTCGGCACCGAGCAGCGCGCCGATCACGACGTCACGGCCGGTGCGGAAGCCGCCGTCGACCTGGACCACGATGCGGCTGCGCAGCCGCTCGCGCACCAGCGTCTGGTGGGTTTCGGCGAGGCCGATCTCCCAGGGCGAGCCGGCGTGCTTGATCGAGGTCAGCGGCGATGCGCCGGTGCCGCCCTCGAAGCCCGCGATGGTGACATGGTCGGCGCGCGCCTTGGCAACGCCCGCAGCCACCGTGCCGACGCCGATCTCGGAGACGAGCTTGACCGAAACGTCGCCGGTCGGGTTGACGTTCTTGAGGTCGTAGATGAGCTGCGCCAGATCCTCGATCGAGTAGATGTCGTGGTGCGGCGGCGGCGAGATCAGGCCGACGCCCGGCGTCGAGTGCCGGACCTTTGCGATGGTCGCGTCGACCTTGTGGCCGGGCAGCTGGCCGCCTTCGCCGGGCTTGGCGCCCTGCGCCATCTTGATCTGCATCATGTCGGAGTTGACGAGATACTCCGTGGTGACGCCGAAGCGGCCCGAGGCGACCTGTTTGATCGCCGAGCGCATGGAATCGCCGTTCGGCATCGGCTTGAAGCGGTCGGCTTCCTCGCCACCCTCGCCGGTGTTCGACTTGCCGCCGATCCGGTTCATGGCGATCGCTAGCGTGGTGTGCGCCTCGCGCGAGATCGAGCCGAAGCTCATCGCACCCGTGGCGAAGCGCTTGACGATGTCCTTGGCCGGCTCGACCTGGTCGAGGGCTACGGGCTTGCGCTTCTCTTCGTCCGCGTTCTTGATCCGGAACAGGCCGCGCAGCGTCAGCAGGCGCTCGGACTGCTCGTTGAGGATCTTTGCGAAGGCGCGGTAGCGCTCCTGCGAGTTGCCGCGCGCGGCGTGCTGCAGCAACGACACCGACTCGGCGGTCCAGGCGTGATCCTCGCCGCGGCTGCGATAGGCGTATTCGCCGCCGACATCGAGCGAGGTCTTGTAGACCTCAGCCTCGCCGAACGCGTCGGCATGACGGCGCACGGCTTCTTCGGCGATCTCGCCAAGGCCGACGCCCTCGACGCGGGTGTGCGTTCCCGCGAAGAACTTTGCGACGAAGTCGGCCTTGAGACCGACCGCGTCGAAGATCTGCGCGCCGCAATAGGACTGATAGGTCGAGATGCCCATCTTGGACATCACCTTCAGGAGCCCCTTGCCGATCGACTTGATGTAGCGCTTGACGATCTCGTAGTCGTCGAGCGAGCCGGGCAGGCGGTCCTTCATCGCGATGATGGTCTCGAACGCGAGGTAGGGGTTGATTGCTTCGGCGCCGTAGCCTGCGAGACAGGCGAAGTGATGCACTTCGCGCGGCTCACCGGATTCGACGACGAGGCCGACCGAGGTGCGCAGGCCGACGCGGATCAGATGATGATGCACGGCGGCGCAGGCCAGCAGTGCCGGGATCGGCACCCGGTCGGTGCCGACCATGCGATCGGACAGGATGATGATGTTGACGCCCTCGCGCACCGCACTTTCCGCGCGCGCGCAGAGCTCGTCCAGCACCTGGTCCATGCCCGCCGCACCGAGGCCGGCGTGGAAGGTGGTGTCCAGCGTGCGCGACTTGAAGTGCGACTCGGCGACATCGGAGATCGAGCGGATCTTTTCCAGATCCGCGTCGGTCAGGATCGGCTGGCGCACTTCGAGACGCTTGGTGGTGGCAAGGCCCTGCAGGTCGAACAGGTTCGGCCGCGGCCCGATGATGGAGACGAGGCTCATCACCAGCTCCTCGCGGATCGGGTCGATCGGCGGGTTTGTGACCTGCGCGAAGTTCTGCTTGAAGTAGGTGAACAGTGGCTTGGCCTTGTCCGACAGCGCCGAGATCGGTGTGTCGTTGCCCATCGAGCCCGCGGCTTCTTCGCCCGTGGCCGCCATCGGCGTCATCAGGATGGCGATGTCTTCCTGGCTGTAGCCGAACGCCTGCTGGCGATCCAGCAGCGACAAATTGGAGCGCACGCCTGTCGTCGGCACCTTCGGCAGCTCTTCAAGCACGATCTGGGTCCGCTCCAGCCACTCCTTGTAGGGATGGCTCTTGGCGAGCTCGGCCTTGATCTCGTCGTCCGGAATCAGCCGGCCCTGCTCGAGGTCGACCAGCAGCATCTTGCCGGGCTGCAGGCGCCACTTGGTGATAATCTGGTCTTCGGGGATCGTCAGCACGCCCATCTCGGACGCCATCACGATGCGGTCGTCCTTGGTGACGAGATAGCGCGCGGGCCGCAGGCCGTTGCGGTCGAGCGTGGCTCCGATCTGGCGGCCGTCTGTGAAGGCGATCGCGGCGGGGCCGTCCCACGGCTCCATCAGCGCGGCATGATATTCGTAGAAGGCACGGCGCTTCTCATCCATCAAGGGATTGCCGGCCCACGCCTCCGGAATCATCATCATGACGGCGTGCGGCAGCGAGTAGCCGCCCTGCACCAGGAATTCGAGCGCGTTGTCGAAGCAGGCGGTGTCCGACTGGCCTTCATAGGAGATGGGCCAGAGCCGGTTGATGTCCTTGCCGTAGAACTCGGAGCTCACCGAAGCCTGGCGCGCCGCCATCCAGTTGGTGTTGCCGCGCAGCGTGTTGATCTCGCCGTTATGCGCGATCATGCGGTAGGGATGCGCCAGCGACCAGGCGGGGAAGGTATTGGTCGAGAAACGCTGGTGCACCAGCGCGAGCGCGCTCTCGAAATCCTTCTCGTGCAGATCGGGATAGTACTTGCCGAGCTGGTCGGCGAGGAACATGCCCTTGTAGATCACGGTGCGGCAGGACATCGAGCAGGGGTAATAGCCTGCAAGGCCGCGGTCGCGACGCTGGTAGATCGCCTGCGAGATCGACTTGCGCAGGATGTAGAGCCGGCGCTCGAAATCGTCCTCGGTCTTGGCGGTGCCGTTGCGGCCGATGAACACCTGCATGCAGGCGGGCTCGGTCGGCTTCACGGTGACGCCGAGCGAGGAATTGTCGGTCGGCACGTCGCGCCAGCCGAGCAGGGTCAGGCCCTCTTCCTTGATCTGGTCGGCGATGATGCTCTTGATGACGTTGCGCCAGGCGGTGTCGCGCGGCATGAACAGCGCGCCGATGGCGTATTCACCGGGCTGAGGCAGCGCGAAGCCGAGCTCCCCGGCCTTGCGGCTGAAGAAGGCGTGCGGGATCTGCACCAGAATGCCGGCGCCGTCACCGGCGCGCGGGTCGGCGCCGACGGCGCCCCGGTGCTCGAGATTGCACAGGATGTTCAGTGCGTCCGCGACGATCTCGTGCGACTTCTGGCCCTTGATGTTGGCGATGAAGCCGACGCCGCAGGAGTCCTTCTCCAAGCTCGGATCGTAGAGGCCTTCGGCCGGCGGGCGCGAATTGTGCTCCTGAATCGGATCGGTCGTTTTCGAGGCGACCGTCGCCGACAGCTCTTCTGCCACGATGTTTGCGCTCTCGAATTGCGACCCGTTCATTGTTCCAATCCTCTCCGTGCGGCAAGCTGCCTCACCGCCATCTTCGGCGCACCTTGGGCGTTCCGCGGCACCCGCCTCTGGGTCACCGCTCGTCCACTGCGAGCCGCATTTTCTTAAATTCAGGCCTAGGCGTTCTTCGTCCCCGAGAACGGCTTTGCCTGGTACCTTGCCGGCGCTCGAAAGTGCCAGTTTTCGCTGCAATCCCTGTGCCGGAACCGCAAGCAAAATTGAGACAGTCTTCCTGTCCTAACCATCACCTTGCCAAATTTTTGTCTAGCACACAAGCGCGCGGAAGTCCCGATTCCCGATATGTCAATCAATCGCTTTCCGAAAGTTGCGCGGCCCCGGTTTTGAAGCAAACGCGCCCTGATCCGGCCCTGTGGGCGCCGAAATCCCAAATGAAGCTTCGGATCAACCCTTCGGAAGGCGCGCCACGCCGCAAGAAGCGAAAGAGCGCAAGTCATCCAGGGCCTGACAGGAGCGTGTCGACCATGAAGTTTTTCACAGGATGTGTGGCTGCTGCCACGCTGGCGCTGGCTGCAACCACTGCCCAGGCGCAGGTTCCGGCGAGCGGTATTGCGGGAGGGGCCATGATCGCAGTGTCGGATTTCGACGGACCCTATGCGCCCTCGGAGGTCGCGCCGCCACCGCCGCCGCGTTACGGCCAAGGCTACGGTTACGGCTACGAAGAGCGGGGGCCGGCACCGGCGCTGCTGCCGGCCACCGAGGTCTACGCGGTGCTGCGCGACAACGGCTTCTCGCCGCTCGGCATCCCGCGCCTGCGCGGCAGCGTCTACACCATCACGGTGATCGACCGCCGCGGCGACGACGGCCGGCTCGTGATCGATGCCCGCGACGGGCGGATCATCCGTTTTATGCCGGCCGCCGACGCCTATGGCATGGCGCCCGCGCCGGCCTTCGAGGAGCCCGCGGTTGCGCCTTACCGCCCGCAAAGCGCGTTGCCGGCGCCGACATTGGTCCGAGGCGGCCCGCCGCGCCCGCCGGCCCCGATCCCGCATGTGGCCAGCCGCTCCGTCCCGCTGCCGAAGGCCGCTCCGCACCGCGCCGAGACGCCGGCTGCAATCGCGAAGCCGGCCGAGCCTGCGACGCAGCAGGCCCAAGCACCGCAGGCGCAGCCTGCGCAGCAGACCGCCGCCGCGCAGGCGAAGCCGGTGGAAGCGGCACCTCAGGCCGCCGCACCGACCGTCGGCCAAGCCAAGCCGGCTCCAACGATTCTGCCGATGCAGGAGATGCCGGCGGCGCAGGGGCTGGATTAGGGCTACGTGTTTGGCACCGTGGCGCCTGCCGCACCAACGGTGTCCTCCCTGCGTTCGCAGAGACGACCTCGGGCAGAGAGCTGAGCAAAAACAAAAGGCGCCTGAAATGCTCGGACGCCTTTTGCATTAAAGCGATCGCCGCTCAGCTCCGCGGATACCCCGCCGCTTCCAGGATCAAGTTCGCCACCTCCTTCGGATGTGACACCAGTGAGAGGTGGCCGGCATCGAGTTCGATCGTGGTGGCGTTCATGCGCTTGGCGAGGAAGCGCTCGAGATCGGGATTGATCGTGTAGTCGCTCTTCGACACCGCGTACCAGCTCGGCTTCGAATGCCAAGCCGCTTCCGTGGTGCGGCCGGCGAAGATCGAGGCCGCGGTCGGCCATTGCACGGCGTAGAGCTCCCTGGCCTGTTCAGGCTTCACACCATTGGCAAAGTACTTCAGGAAGGCGTCTTCCGACAGCTTGGTGTAACCGTCATGCTCGACGATGCCGGCGCGCACCGGGCCGGCCGGGAATTGCTTCGACAGCGCGACGAAATCCTCGTTTGCATCGGGCGCGCGCGCGGCGACATAGACGAGGCCGGTGACCTTCGGGTCGGTGCCGACCTGGCTGATCACGGTGCCGCCCCAGGAATGCGCGACCAGCACGGTCGGCCCGTCCTGCTCGGCCAGCGCGCGCTTGGTGGCTTCGACGGAGTCGGCAAGCGACGACAGCGGATTCTGTACGGCCGTCACATGCAGGCCTGCGGCCTGGAGGATCGGGATCACCTCGGACCAGCTCGAACCGTCGGCCCAGGCGCCGTGCACCAGCACGACGTTGGTCGCCTTCACGGTCTGCGGTGTCTGTGCGTGAGCAAGGCTGAGGGGGGCCGCCAGCAGGCTCGCGGCGACGAAAAGGCTGCGCCAAAGTGTCATGATCGTTCTCCGTTTTGTTTTGGGTTCGATGCCCAAAGGACGGTGCCCGGGGTGGCGGCGTTACGCTTGGTCACTCATCCGTGACAAACGTCCTGATCGGGCGCGCACGAGACGCGTAAGCAAGGTTACGTAGTGTGGGCGGTAACGTAGAACGACAGACTCAACCCTGTATTTCCAGTTCAACCGAAAACCAGCCGGCTGCTCGCGGGCGCTTCGCGAGGCAACGACAGAACAAGCAAAAAAACGCCCCGGGGCACCGGGGCGTTTTCTCAACCTGGAAGTCGCGTGCTGCCTAGGCGGCTTGCGCGGCCGAGTTCTCGATCACCTGCGCCTTCGGTGCGCCGGCGTTGATCGCGATCTGGCGGGGTTTCTTCGCCTCGGGAATCTCGCGGACGAGATCGACGTGAAGCAGCCCGTTCTCGAGTGAGGCGTCCTTGACCTGCACGAAGTCGGCGAGCTGGAAGGCGCGCTCGAAGGCACGCGCGGCGATGCCGCGGTAGAGCACTTCGGACTTCGAGTTCTCGTTGGCGACCTTCTCGCCCTTGATCGTCAGCGTATTTTCCTTCGCGACGATGGAGAGCTCATCCCTGGCGAAGCCCGAGACCGCAACGGTGATGCGGTAGGCGTTCTCGCCGGTACGCTCGATGTTGTAGGGGGGATAACCGGGGCTGCCGTCCGAACCGGCCTGGTCGAGTAGGCTGAAGAGGCGGTCGAAGCCGACGGTGGAACGATAGAACGGGGTGAGATCGTAGCTACGCATGGTCCTAGTCCTCCATTGAGCGACTGTTTGGTAACCCGCCCGCCAATCGGGCCGGGCTTTAGTCTGTGTGCAGCCTGATGTTCCGGTTCCGAAACACTGGTAGCGGCCTGCACGAAGGTGATATGGGTGGAACGAGACGGCGTTCAAGAGGGCGGCATTTGCGCCTTTTCGGCGCTTTGGCCCCTTGATTTGCAGCACTTCGCGCCCAAGCACCTCCAATCATGACGCTGGTCTCGATCCCGTCCAATCCCGTTCCCGAAGACGTCGTCAGCGGCACCATCAAGACGCCCGATGGCGCCGAGCTCCGCTTTGCGCGCTGGGCGCCTCCGGCGAACCGCAAGGGCACCGTCTGCGTCTTCACCGGACGCAGCGAGCAGATCGAGAAATATTTCGAAACCGTGCGCGATCTGCGCGACCGCGGCTTTGCGGTGGCGATGATCGACTGGCGCGGGCAGGGCCATTCCTCGCGCCGCCTGCGCGACCCGCGCAAGGGCTATGTGCGCGATTTCTCCGATTTCGAGGTCGACGTCGAGGCCTTCGTGCAGCAGGTGGTGCTGCCGGATTGCCCGCCGCCGTTCTTCGCGCTGGCCCACTCCATGGGCGGCACGGTGATGCTGCGGGTGGCGCATGCGGGCAAGCGCTGGTTCGACCGTATGGTGCTGTCAGCGCCGATGATCGACCTGCCTGGCCGCACCACCTCGCTTCCGGTGCGTGCGCTGCTCAAGACGATGCGTCTGCTCGGGCAGGGCGGCCGTTATGTCCCAGGGGGCAGCGACCGCCTCACCGGGCTCGACCCCTTCATCAACAATCCCGTGACCAGCGATCCGGTGCGCTATGCACGCAATGCCGCGATCCTGGAGGAGGATCCGACGCTCGGGCTGGCGTCACCGACCGTGGCCTGGGCCGATACCGCCTTCCGCGCGATGAACACGTTCAAGGGCGTGAACTACCCCTCGCAGATCCGCCAACCGATCCTGATGCTGGCGGCTTCCAACGACGCCGTGGTCTCCACCGCGGCGATCGAGGAATTTGCATATCACTTGCGCGCCGGCTCCCATCTCGTGATCGCCGGCGCCAAGCACGAGATCCTCCAGGAGCAGGATCGCTACCGCTCCCAGTTCTGGGCCGCCTTCGATGCCTTCGTGCCGGGCACGCCGCTGTTCAAGTGAGATGCATCCGCGAAGGCGGTGCGCTCCCTCGCCCCGTTCTTACGGGGAGAGGGTTGGGGTGAGGGGCTCTCTCCGCATGCGAGATCGTCGAGAGACCTGTACCCCCTCACCCGGATCGCGCCGGACGATGCTGCGCATCGCCGGGGGCGATCCGACCTCTCCCCGCAAGCGGGGCGAGGTAAGAAAGGCACTACAGCGTCTTCAGATACTCGATCAAATCGTAGCGCTCGGCATCGTCCTTGAACATGCGGCCGATCACGCCGGGGCGTTTCGGCTCGCCGTCCTTGCGCTCGAAGGAATGGCCGAGCACGCTGTTGCCCTGGATCGGATCCTTCTCCGACCCCGCCGAAAACTGCGTTTCGCCCGTCTTGCATTTCTCGTCCGCGGTCACCGCAAAGCCCACGGTGTCAGGGTCATAGTCGCGGCGGCCCATGCAGAATTTTTGCGGGCGCTCGCTCGCCGGCTTCAGCAGCCAATACAACGAGGGCACCGAACCGTTGTGCAGGTAAGGCGCCGTGGCCCAGATGCCGTTCAGCGGCCGCGCGCGATAGCGCGGATCAGGCGCCGGATTGAGACAGTTCTTGCGCGCGAGATTCCAAATCTTCCCACGCTCGGCCTCGGGGATATTCTCATCGTCCATCCATTTGCGGGCGACGAGATCGACCACCGTCATGAGGCCGAGCGCATAGACCATCTCGTTGGGCGAGGTGCTCGCGGTCGGGACCTCGCATTGCCACCATTTCTGGAGATCGGCCGTATTCACCTTCAGGAAGCCGGGCACATCGACGATCCTCTTGCTGAGAACGAGCGACTGTTCGGGATCCGTCTTGATTTCGTCGAGGGGGATCGTCACCGCGTTCAGGACCTTGCTGTCGCCGTTCGGCTCCCAATGCTTCGATGACCAGAAGGCGGGGGTGTCGACGGCCGGCAGGTGGCATCCGGAGCACATCTCGGCGTAGATGGCGCGGCCGCGCTCGACGCGATCGGGCTTCAGCCGCCATGCATCGCCGAGGATCTGCGAAGGCCATTTCGGCGCGAGCAGGCCGCCGAACTTCGGACCGGTGGAAGGATCGGCCGGCTTGAACGGATCGGGACCTCTCAGCATGTCCTCGATCCACCCGAGTGTCCTGATGTGGACCGAGGACCGCCACAGCCTTTCCTCCGGATAGGCGTCGGACAGATTGAGCAGCGCGGTCACGCCAAGCGCTTCGCCGGCGTTGCGGATCAACGGCTGCTCGATCGAGGCGTCGTATTGGGCGAACTTGAACCAGGGCACGGTCCAGATTGGGGGATAGCTGACCGGCGCATCCTGGGCGTGCAGGTTCTTCTCGAATCCCTTGACCCCGCTCAGCGCCAGATCCTGCGAGAAGACCTGGTTGCCGATGCGGTTGAGCGCGTCGAGGCGGCCGAACCCTTCCTCTGTGTCCTGCTGCTGCCTGCCGTTCCAGGTCTTCTTGCCTTCAATCGTCTGTTGCTGTGTCTTCGCCCAGTCGATCAGGAACGTGCCGATCGCGCTGAGCTTCTGCTTGAGTGCGGCGCGGTCCGTCTTGCTGGCGTCGGGGCCGAGCACGCGATCGGCAAAGCGTTGGAAGCGGAACGGGACGTAGAGCGTGTAGGCGATTGAAAGGCCGGTGGAGAGTTCCAGCTTCTTCAGGTCGGTCATGGCTGGGCCGCCGTCGAAGCGGACGTCCACGCCCTGGTAATGGATCTGGCCGGTGTGGCAGGCCGAGCAGGTCAGCCCGATCTTGTCCTCCTCGCGACGGCCGGTCGCGGGATCGACGACGCCGGACATCCGCGCGAAGCCGACCGGCAGGCCGTCGACGTTCTCCGCCGGGGTCCACCTGGTCGACCAGTCCGGCACCTGCGTCGTCTCATAGACATTGGCGTAACCGAAGCGGCGCAGTGTCGTCGTGTCGGTCTGGATCGACTGCGGGCTCGGGATGAAGCCGAAGCCTTCGAGATAGGCGCTGTTCTTCATCATGCCCGGCTTTGAGAACAGATGAAGCCGCGGCTGCTCCAGCGCCATGAACCATTCGTAGGGCACCGGGAAGGTCGCGGTGCCCTGGCTGGCATGATGGAACCAGTGCCGATCCTTCAGCGACCAGTTCTGATCGAGCCAGAAGGCGGCCTTCGTCTCCGGGACCGTAGGCAAGGGCGGCGGCAGAAAATTTACGAGGATTCCCTTCTGCGGCAGCATGGCGCGGACCTGGTTGGGGAATTCGGCGACGGCCACCAGCGCGACGAGGCCAAGGCCGATGACGAACGCCGTCAGCGCGACCGCCCAGCGAAAGCGCAGCTGGCAGGCCGACAGCAGCGGCTGCGACAATATCCGCTGGTTGATACGGTCGGGGAATCTGCGCTCGTTGAACAGCGTGCGCACGTCGGCCACGCTGAGATAACGCTCCTCGTCATTCTTGCCCTTGCCGATGATCTTCAAAAGGATGGGCCATTCGAACTTCATCAGCAGCGGGTAGTACCAGCGTGCGGCGCTGCCGGCGCGCTTGAGGTTGTCGCGCATGAAGGTCTTGATTTCCGCGGCGTTGAGGCCGGGCTCGCTGCTACCGGTGTTCGGGTCGGTGTAGGTCCGGCCGAAGCTCGCGAGCCGCGCGATCTCGTCCTCGTTGACCTGGCCGTCGACGCCGAGGATGCGCGAGCCGGCGCCGCGCTTGTCGAGCGGACCACCGCGCAGCGCGTCGAGCTGCGCGCCCGACCAGATGCTCTTCAGAATGTGACCGATACCGTTGGCGATGAGCGCAACGCCGCGGACCTGGATGCGGGCCGAGATCTTCTTCAGCCCCGTCTCGCCGGTGGCATTCGCGATTGTCTGCGAGAGCGTGTTGAGCGGGACGGTCCCGCCCTCGACGAAACCTTCACCGACGAGGCCGCGCAGGAACGGACAGGGATTGTTCGGCGAGACCGGGACCGAGGGATCGAAGGGCGGCTTCGAAGTGGGATGATGCATGGCCCAAATCCTGAAAACAGCGAATCGAAATGCGCAGGCGCGCTGTTAGAGCGCGGAAAGTCCTAACAAACCGACAGCAGCGGATACTACTTCAGCGTGTAGCGAAGTGTGGCCGAATTCACTGTCGTGTCAACAAAAGCCGGTGCGGATTTGCCAGGGACCGATCAGGGCTGCCAAGAGCCCTGACTGCCAAGAGCCCGTCGTTCAGGACTCGGCGGCGCGTTTGACGTCGCTCTGCACCAGGGTCAGCTTGCCGAGCGGCACGCCGGCCTTCAGCAGCCCCTCGCGGTAATGGGCGAGGTCCTCAGGCCGCTTCCAGTGGAAGTTGCGCAAGTGCCTGTCGACATTCAGGGTTGGATAGTTTCCCATCAGCACGCCGATGGCCTCGCTCGCCTCGCCACTCCGTCCCATCTGAGCCAAAGCCGCGGCGCGGATCGCCAGCGCCTGCATGTGGTTCGGGTTGATGTAGAGCTGCTCGCGAGCCCATGACAGGGTCGCGTCATATTGGCGCAACAGGTAGTGACTGAAGGCGTTCAGCGCCGCCCATTGATAGCGCGGGTCGCTGTTGTCGCGCTGCACCGCCATCGAAAACAGCTCGATCGCCTCGCGGTGCTCGCCGATGATGAAATGGCAGATGCCCAGCACGCCGCGCGCGCCGTTGTCGTAGGGGTTGAGCGCGACCGCGCGCTTGGCGGCATCCATCGCGGCCTCGTAGTGCCCCTCCATGCCGTGAGCCCAGGACAAGATCGAAAACGCGAAGGAGGAGCGCGGGTCGAGCCGGACGCTGGTTTCAGCGAGGTGCATCGCTTCGGCCCACATCTCCCGCGTGCCCTTGACCCAGCCGAACTGGATGCTCTGGATCTGGATCGTGGCGAGATAGGCATGCGCGATCGACAGTTTGGGATCGAGCCGGATGGCCTCGCGGAACAGGTCGACGGCGGCGGCCAGGTCTTCCTTGGTCTGCCGGTAGTAATGCGACAGGCCCTTGAGGAAGCGGTCCCAGGCGCTCACGTCGGTGCTCAGGCGCGCCGGTGCGGAGGCCTCGGCCCGGACGATCTCGGTGGCGATGGCGGCGGACAGGTTGGTGGTGATCTCGTCCTGCATCGCGAAGAGGTCGCCGATGTCGCGATCGTAGCGGCCGGTCCAGAGCTGCTCGCCGGTCTCCGGCGCGATCAGCTCGGCGGTAACGCGGATCTTGGCGCCGGCGCGCCGCACCGAGCCCTGGATCAGATAGGTGGCGTCGATCTCGCGCGCGATCAGGCGCGTGCTGGTGTTCTTGCCCTTGAAGGCGAAGGTCGAGTTGCGGCTCAGCACGCGGTAGAAAGATTGCAGCGACAGCGCGTGGATCAGATCCTCGGTGAGGCCGTCGGAGAAATATTCGTCCTGGGCATCGCTGAGATTGGCGAAGGGCAGCACGCCGACGATCGCGGTGCGGTACTGTTGCGAGAGGGCGGATGCCTCCCTCAGCTCGGGTGCGAGCGCCGGCGCGCCCTCAGGCGTCCAGGTCCAGACTCCGACCGCATCCTTGATGTTCTTGAAGCGATGGTTGCCGGCATCGGTCAGCAGCGCGGTGAGATGCTTGCTCGCCTCGCGATAGGCCTTGGCCGAGATCGCGAAGCCGCCGGGGGTCGCCACCGATTCCAGGCGGACGGCAATGTTGACATCGTCACCGAACACCTCGTCCTCGTCGGCGATGACGTCGCCCATGTGGATGCCGAGCCGGAACTGCATGGCGCGATCGGCCGGCAGATGGTGATTACGCTCCGCCATCAGCGTCTGCATCGCGATCGCGGCCTCGGTGGCGCCGACAATCGAGGGGAACTCCAGCAGGAAGCCGTCGCCCGTGTTTTTGACGACGCGGCCGCCGTGATTGAGGATAATGGGGTGGATCGCGCTGCGATGGGCCTTGAAAGCGGCATGGGTGCCAGCCTCGTCGCTGCCCATCATGCGCGAATAGCCGGCGACATCGGCGCAGACAATGGCGGCCAGACGTCTTTCCATATCCTCGGAGCTCCAAGGGAGGGAGGACCGGCCACGGCGTGGCAGTCGCCTCGAATCCCGCATTTCAAGAACCCCGCCTTTATAAAGCAGATGAGGCCGAGCGGAAGTACGATCCGCATTGCAAATTCGAGGTAAATCCTACGCAGTCCCGGCGGTGGACGGGGACGGACGAACCGGCTAAGCGGAATTGCGACCGCAGGGGCGGCGGCAGGGGCACCTCGCATGCTGGGCATTCACGAAATCTGGCTCTTCATCCTGTCGGGGCTGCTGCTCAACATCACGCCGGGGCCTGATTCCGTTTACGTCATCGGCCGCAGCATGCAGATGGGCTGGCGGGGCGGAGCCGCGGCCGCATTCGGCATCAGTTGCGGCTGTTTTGTCCATGTCGCGGCTGCGGCGATCGGCCTTTCAGCCCTGCTAATGGCATCGTCGACTGCCTTCTCGATCTTGAAGCTGGTCGGCGCGGCCTATCTCGTCATCACCGGGCTTCAGATGCTGTGGTCGCGCCCGGTGCTGGCGGCGGCGATCGATGAGCCGGTGCGGAGCTCGCTGCGGCGGGTGTTCCTGCAGGGTGTCTTCACCAATGCGCTCAATCCCAAGGTCGCGCTGTTCTTCCTGGCCTTCCTGCCGCAATTCGTCGCGGCCGATTCACCCCATAAGCCGCTCGCGTTCCTGACGCTCGGCCTGATCTTCATCTGCACGGGAACGCTGTGGTGCCTGGTGCTGGCGGCGTTTGCGGCGAAAGCCGCCCACCGGCTGCGCAAGTCGGAGGGCGCGATCGCCTGGGTCAACCGCGCTCTCGGCGGCCTCTTCATCTATCTCGGTATCCGCGTCGCCATGTTGGAGACGCGGTAAGTCATTCGAACGAATGATGTGAGCGCGGCACCCTACAATCGCCTTTACGCGAATTCTTTCAGCAGCGCGCTGCCGGCGAGATAAAGGCCGAGCAGGATCATCGCGATCAGGAACCAGCGGCGGAAAGCTTCGGCCGGCATCCGCGCCCGCACCGACTGGCCGATGAACATGCCGGCAAAGGCCATGGCGAGGCCCACGGCGCCCGGCACGGTATTGGCTGGCGTCAACAATCCGCCGGCGGTGAGGTTAAACGCGAGCGCCAGCGTCGCAGTCGTGAAGAACACGCCGAGCGCCTGCACCAGCTCGTCCTTCTCCATGCCGATCGCCTGCATGAACGGCATCGAAGGGATCACCTGCACCCCGGTCGAGGCCGAGATCACGCCGGTGACGACACCGACCACGCCGCCGACCCATTTCTCGTTCCGAGGTGTGACGCGAAACTGGAACTTGTTCAGACCGATTACGGCATAGATGACGAGCAGGGCGCCGAGCACGATCGTGCCGTAGCGCGCATGCGGGCCGGTCAGCGCGCCGGCATTGAGCCAGCAGCCGATCACGGTGCCGATCATCAGCGGCCATAGCCGCCTCAGGATGTCGCGCAAATACGGGCCGACGAAGGTCTGCCAGATGTTAGTGACGATGGCCGGCACGATGACGATGGCGATGGCGCGGCTCGGTGTCATACTCACCGCGAGGAGGCCCATGGACACCGTCGGCAGGCCGAGCCCGACCACGCCCTTGACGAATCCGGCGATCAGGAAGACGGCGGCGATGAGGATGAGCAGCGGATCGATCATATCTGCACATTGACCGAAGCCGCGCGCCGGCACAATCTGGAGGTTACGGAGAGTGCCTTCGTACTGGCCGAAGGCTGAGGAGAGACCTGCCATGCGCTTCGACCTCGTCGACCTCCAGCTCTTCATCGCGGTCGCCGACCAGCGCAGCATCACCCGCGGTGCGGAGCGTGCGCACCTGGCGCTCGCCTCGGCCAGCGCGCGCATCAAGGGCCTGGAGGACGCGCTCGGTGTCGCGCTGCTCAAGCGCGGGCGGCGCGGCGTCGAATTGACCGCGGCCGGCGAGAGCCTGCTCGATCATGCGCGGCTCGTCATCCACCAGATCGACGCCATGCGCGGCGATCTCGCCGGCTTTGCCAGCGGCGTTCGCGCCAGCGTGCATTTCCTCGCCAACACGTCGGGCCTGTCGGAGCATCTGCCGAAGGCGCTCGCCGGCTTCCTGCGCGAGCATCGCGACGTCGCGATCGACATTGAGGAGCGCGAGAGCACCGACATCGCCGCGGCGATCACCGCAGGTGCGGCAGATCTCGGCTTTGCCGCCGAGCACGCGCTGCCCGACCATATCGAGCGCTTCGTCTTCAGCGAGGACCGTCTGACGCTGGTGACGTCGAAGCGCGGCCCGTTCGCGGGCCGCCGCCAGATCGATTTTCAGGAGGCGGGGGCGTGCGACTTCGTCGGCCTGACCAGCGCCATCGCGCTTCAGATGCACATCTCCAAGCACGCGGCCCGGCTCGGCATGCGCCCGCATTTCCGCGCGCGCCTGCGCGACTTCGACGCGATCTGCCAGATGGTCGCCGCCGATGTCGGCGTGGCGCTCGTGCCCGAAGCAGCCGCTCGCCGCTGCGCCAAGACCATGCCGCTCGCCATGGTCCGCCTGCGCAATGCTTTCGCCAACCGAAAACTCGTGATCTGCGCGCGTAGCTTCAAGGCGCTGCCGCGGCCGGCCAAAATGCTGGTGGAGCATCTCCGGGCGGCGGCGGTATAGAAGGAGCCAAGCTCGTCATGCCCGGGCTTGTCCCGGGCATCCACGTTCTTCGTGCCGTGCGGCAAAGACGTGGATGGCCGGGACACGCCCGGCCATGACGGTGTGGCTACTTCGCCGTCTCCACCCCGGCGTCCTTGATCACCTTCGCCCACTTCTGGGTCTCGTCCGCGATGAATGAGCGAAAATGCTCCGGCTCATCGCCGACCAGCGTCGCGCCTTGTGCGGCGAGCTTTTCCTTCACCGCGGGATCCGCCATCGCCTTGGTTGCCAGGCCATGCAGCGCGGTGACAATCTCCTTCGGCGTGCCCTTAGGCGCGACCATGCCGTACCAGTTCTCGATGTGGAGGCCGGCAAAACCCGCTTCCGCGGTGGTCGGCACCTCAGGCGCTGTCGGCGCGCGCGCGGCCGAGCCGACTGCGATCGGCCGCAGCGCGCCCGCCCTGACCTGCGGCAGCAGCACCGGAAGATCGAGGAACGTCATCTGGACCTGTTGGCCCAGCAGATCGTTCACGGCCGGCGCGGCACCGCGATAGGGCACGTGCACGATGTCGATCTTGGCCGTCAGCTTGAACAATTCGCCGGCCAGATGCGGCAGGCTGCCGGGGCCGGAGGAGGCGAAGTTGAGCTTTCCGGGCTGCGTCTTGGCCAGCGCAATCAGCTCGCCGATGTCCTTTGCGGGCACGTTGGTAGCGACCACGAGCATTTCCGGCACGGTGGCAACCAGCGTCACCGGCGTCAGATCGGTCAGCGTGTCGTAGGCGACTTTCTCCATGCTCGGACTGATCGCGAGGGCGCCGGCGCTGGAGATCGCGATGGTGTAGCCGTCGGGCGTGGCCTTGGAGACGGCATCGGTGCCGAGCACGCCGCCCTGGCCGCCGCGATTGTCGATCAGCACCGGCTGGCCCGAGAGCTCCGACATGCGTTGGCCGATCACACGCGCGATGATGTCGTTGGGACCGCCGGCCGGGAACGGCACGATCAGCTTGATTGGCTTCGCCGGAAAATTCTGTGCCGACGCCAGCGTCGGCAACAGCAGAAACAATCCAAGAAGCAGCCTGCGTGAGATGGTCATGCAAGCTCTCCGCCCGCGTTGTTATTGGTTCAAAAGCCTCAAGGCTTCTTCGTGGACCCTGGCGTCGCCGGCGGCGATGATGCGGCCGCCGCCCTGGGCCGGCTTGCCCTCCCAGGTGGTGACGACGCCGCCGGCCCCGGTCACGATCGGGATCAGCGCCGCGATATCATAAGGCTTCAGCTCGGTCTCGACCACGAGATCGACGTGGCCCGCCGCCAGCATGCAATAGGAGTAGCAGTCGCCGCCATAGCGCGACAGCCGCGCGTCCTGCTCGATACGGCCGAAGATGGCGCGGTCCCGCTCGTTCATCAGCAGAGGGCTGGTGGTGTAGGTCGTGGCTTCCGCAAGCGAGGCGCAGCGGCGGACCTGGAGCCGGCGCTCGCCGGAGGGGCCCTTGTAGTTGGCCGAGCCGTTGTCGCCGGAGAAGCGCTCGCCGATGAAGGGCTGGTGCATCATGCCGAACACCGGCGCGCCCTTGTGCAGCAGTGCGATCAGCGTGCCCCAGATCGGAAAGCCGCCAATGAAAGATTTGGTGCCGTCGATGGGGTCGAGCACCCAGACATAGTCGGCATCCTCGCGCTCGTTGCCGAATTCCTCACCGACGATGCCGTGCTGTGGGAAGTTGGCCTTGATCAGCCGCCGCATCACCGCCTCGGCGGCGCGGTCGGCCTCGGTCACGGGGTCGAAATCCCTGGTCTTGCTCTTGTCGTCGATCGACAGCGAGGTGCGGAAGAACGGCAGGATGGTTTCGCCGGAGGCGGTGGCGAGCCGTCCGATGAAGGCGGAGAAGTCGATCACCGTCACAGGCCGAATCCTCAAAAGCGAAATTGGATGAAGCTCGCCTCCTGCCTAGCTCAATTCGGCAGGATCTTGCAGCGCTGTCTTGTTTTGCTCCCTGGTATTTTGAATGCCGCGGCCAGCTGCCATATCTCAGTCATCTCCGGGCCAAATATCGATCACGGCGTTGAAAACTTAGTTCCGACCATGCCTCGTTCGTATGCAAACACCTATCAACCCATTGAATTTCCTTATCAAAGAAACTGAATCTGGGTTTCCGTAGAAGCAACTGAGCCATGTGCATATTGCATGGGAAACGGCTCAAAAGCCCTTGCACTTTGTGCGTCGCGGTCGCATATTGTTGCGGTGCGGTAGCGCTTGGCGTTACCGCTGCCCTCCTTGGGCGTTTCCTCCCTAGACTTGGGCCGCTTGCGTCATTCGCGAGCGGCCCTTTTTTCTTGCGAGCCTCTGCTTTCAGTTCAGCCCGCGCAAATGGGCGAAGCGAAGACGCGTTCGCGCCAACCGCAGATCACACGATCTCAAGAAGAAATGCCGGCGCCTATTCCGCCGCGGCCTGGAACGGGCCGAGGTCGCCGAACGGAATCGTGGTCGCCAGCACGTCGGCGAGAACGCCGAAGTCGGTCGCCACTTGCGCAAAGCGTGGACTGCGCTCGCGCCGTCGCTCGTCCATGTAGATCGCGCGGTTGAGCTCGAGCTGCACCGCGTGCAGGCCGCTCGCGGGATTGCCGTAATGCTCGGTGATGAAACCGCCGGCATAGGGCTTGTTGCGGCCGATCGAATAGCCGAGCCCGGTCATGGTCTCCTCGACCCGGTCGGGCAGAAGCGGCGTGCAGCTCGTGCCGTAGCGGTCGCCGATCACGACGTCGGGACGGCGCGGCTCGTCGCGGGACACGCCGACTGAGGGCATCGAATGGCAGTCGACCAGCACCACGGTGCCGAACATCTGGTGCACCTTGTTGATCAACCGGCGCAGCGCGCGGTGATAGGGCTTGTACAGCGTCTCGATCCGCCCCAGCGCATCGTCGACCAGGATGCGGTCGCGGTAGATCTCCTGGCCGTCGCCGACCACGCGCGGAATGGTGCCGAGGCCGCCGGCGACCCGCATCGAGCGGGTATTGGCAAAGCTCGGCAGCCGTCCGCTGAACATGCGCGGGTCGAGCTCATAGGGCTCGCGATTGACGTCGACATAGGAGCGGGGAAAATTGACCCTGACGGTCGGAAAGCCGCGCTCGCTTAAGTGGCCGATCAGCTCGTCCATGAAGGAATCTTCGGATCGCCGCAGCGTCGGCAGGTCGATCCTGGAGGCGGCGAGGAATTCGTCCGGATAGGTCGAGCCGGAATGGGGCGAGTTGAAGATGACAGGCGCGCGCCATTGCGCGGGCTCCACGATCTCGAAGGCTGGCGACACCTCGCCGTCAAACCGGGTCATCTTCTCAGGCTTCGTCCCTTCGCGCCGGGATCTGGCAGGTCCAGACCACATTGATTCGGCCGATCGAGCGGCTCTTATGTGTCGTCATTGTCCGGAATCGCAACCATTCTGCCAAGCGAAAAGATGTGACGGCTTGTTGGAACACGTCTTAACCGTGCGGGCACGGAGACGGGGATGAGCCGCTGCGGCTCGATTGATTCGAGCCCCATTCCGGTTCACAAGGAACGGGCAGCGTCGCCGCCTCAGGGTAAAGATTTTCACCCCAAATTTACCCTCTGTCGGGCTTAGTGACCTCTGCTGATATCCTCTGGGGATCGACGTTTCCTGCCATGCCAAAAATCCTGCTCGCCGAAGACGACAACGACATGCGCCGTTTCCTGGTCAAGGCGCTGGAAAACGCCGGTTTTCAGGTCTCGTCCCATGACAACGGCATGGCCGCCTATCAACGGCTGCGGGAAGAGCCGTTCGAGATGCTGCTGACCGACATCGTGATGCCGGAGATGGACGGCATCGAGCTCGCCCGCCGGGCTTCGGAACTCGACCCCGACATCAAGATCATGTTCATCACCGGCTTCGCCGCGGTGGCCCTGAACTCGGATTCGGACGCCCCCAAGAATGCGAAGGTGCTGTCCAAGCCCGTGCATCTGCGCGAATTGGTCAGCGAAGTGAACAAGATGCTGGCGGCCTGAATCGGCCCCGTTCCGTCCTTGCGCCGGCTCCCCTGAGCCGTTATAGGGACCCCACCCGATCTAGACGACCTCTAGGGCACGTAGCTCAGCGGGAGAGCACTACCTTGACATGGTAGGGGTCACAGGTTCGATCCCTGTCGTGCCCACCATCCTTCGCTCGCGATAGCAGAGTGCAGGATGCCACGCCGAAGCCCAAAGGGCGAAGGCGGGCTGCCGCCGCGAGCTACGGCTCGGCAAGCCACTCATCTAAATGCGAAGCGTGTCCGGCGTAGCTCGAAGAGCAGACGGACTGGTGCGCCTTGCTCGGTCTTCGGGAACACTCGACTGGCTTCGGCATTGGTCCGCCGTGCCCAAATCCTTCAAGCGCGGCGATCGCGTCAGCTGGAATTCCGAGGCCGGCCGCGTGCGTGGCCATATCCTGCGCGTTCACACGGAGGACGTCGACTACAAGGGCTACACGCACCACGCCAGCGCGGACGATCCGCAATACGAGATCAAGAGCGACAAGACCGACCACGTCGCTCTGCACAAGGGCCGCGCATTGCGGTTGTTGAAGAGCTGACGGCCCGCGGGCCGAGCTGACGAGGCGTCCCATGGCTCATCCCTTCTTCACCATCGGCCATGCCACGCGTTCGATCGAGCAATTCGTCGAATTGTTGCAGGACAGCTCGGTCACCTTCGTGGCTGACGTTCGCACCGCGCCCCGCTCCCGCACCAATCCGCAGTACAATCGCGAGACCCTGCCGCAATCGCTCGGGGCCGCTTCGATCGGCTACGAGCACATCGCCTCGCTCGGCGGCCTGCGCAGCCGCAAGCGCGAGGTGCCGCGCGAGATCAATGCGTTCTGGCAGAACGGCAGCTTCCACAATTACGCCGACCACGCCATGAGCGCGGCCTTTCATGAAGGGCTCGCGCATCTGCGGGCTCTCGGGCAGGTCCAGCGCTGCGCGATCATGTGCGCAGAGACCCTGTGGTGGCGATGCCACCGGCGGATCATCACGGATTATCTGCTCGCTGCCGGCGAGACGGTGTTTCACATTCTCGGGCCCGGGCAAGTCAAACAAGCCGAAATGAATCCGGCGGCGCGGGGCGTGGCTGGCAGCCGCCTGGCCTACCCTGCCGAGAGTTAGCCAACTGTCGCCGGCGAGTTTAGCTTACGCTCCATCCCGGCTACGATGCTATCTCAGACGAGAGGCGCCCATGAGCATATCCGTCATCGAGCAGGCAAAAATTCAGGCGCAGGTGCTGGTGCCGCTGGTCAAGGCGCTCCAGGCCGAGCTCGGCGCGCCGCGCGCCAACGCACTGGTACGCAAGGCAGTCGGCGATCTCTATCGCGGCTTCGGCGAGGAATTCTGGAAGGCCCAGAGTCGGGGCAAGAGCGAAACCGATCTTGGCAAGGCCGTGTCCTCGGCGTTCAGAACCTACGCCCGCGACGACGCGCTCGCCTATGACATCGTCGAGGAGACCCACGACGCCTTCGCCTTCGATGTGAAGCGGTGCGCCTATGCCGAGTTCTACAAGGCGCTCGGCGAGCCCGAGCTCGGCTTCCTTCTGATCTGCACCGCCGACTTTGCGACCGCGGAAGGTTTCGGCTCGGATATCAAGCTGACGCGCACGCAGACGATTATGCAAGGCGCGCCGCACTGCGATTTCCGCTATCGGCGCGATGCGGGCGAGGCGTGATTGCGCCCGCAGGCCGGGCCCGGTCTGGCGTCAGGATCCCGGCGTAACCAAGGCAGACCCGACAGACGATCCTCCCCCGATCGGGCTTGTCCCTAGCCGTAGGGACAGACTTTCGCCGCGACCGAAGCGACATTGCGTCAGCGAAATATAATACCAGGGAGGACATCATGATCCGGCGCTGCCTCGCCGCCTTATGCGTTTGCACTGCAATGGTTCTCGCCATCCCCCGCGCAAATGCCGATATCAAGGTGGGTATCGTGGTTTCTGCTTCGGGGCCGGGCTCGGCGCTCGGGCAGCCGCAGATGCGGACGGTTGCTGCCCTCCCCAAGGAGATCGGCGGCGAGAAGATCGTCTATATCCCCCTCGACGATGAATCGGATTCGACCAAGGGCATTCAGAACGCGCGGCGGCTCGTCATTCAGGACGGTGTCGACGTCCTCATCGGCTCATCGCTGACGCCGGTGACCATGCCGATGCTCGATGTCGCCTGGGAGGCCAGGACACCGATCATCTCGCTGGCCGCGGCGACAGCCATCGTCCAACCGATGGACGAACGGCGCAAATGGGCCTTCAAGGTCGTTCCCAACGACGATTTGATGGCACTCGCGATCCTCAAGCATATCGCCAAATCGGGCGCGAAGACCCTCGGCTACATCGGCGTCTCCGATGGATATGGCGAGGGCTATTACAAGGAAGTGAGCAGGCTTGCCCCCACCCTCGGCCTGACCCTGACCACGCACGAAGTCTATGCGCGCGCCGACACCAGCGTGACCGGCCAGGCTCTCAGGGTGATGGCGACAAATCCAGACGCCGTCTTCATCGCCTCGGCGGGCACGCCGGCGGTCCTGCCGCAACAGGCGCTTCGCGAGCGAGGCTATTCCGGCAAGATCTACCAGACCCACGGTGTGGCCACTGAGGAATTCATCAAGCTCGGCGGCGCCAGTGTCGAAGGCGCCGTCTTCACCGGCGAGGCGTTCACGATCGCGGACGATCTGCCGGCGGACGATCCGTTCCGCAAGATCCGAGACCAATTGCTGTCCGCCTACGAAAAGGCGAACGGGCAGAAGCCGAACATCTTCGCAGCGCATCTGTGGGATTCGATGGCGCTCCTCCAGACGGCGATACCAACTGCATTGAAGACCGCGAAACCCGGCACGGGAGAGTTCCGGGCGGCCCTTCGTGACGAGCTCGAGTGCGTCAAGGAGGTGTATCTCAACAACGGCCTGTCCACGATGAGCGCGAGCGATCACAATGGATACGACGAGCGCTCGGCGTTCTTGATCAAGGTGGAAGGAGGCCGCTTCAGACTGATGAAGTAGCTGCCGAGCAGGAGGGCTTGGCACTGTGATGTAGAGTCGAGCCGGCGTCATCGCGCGCGGAGCCGTGATAGTGCGCAGTCGCCCATGGCCCGTCATTGCGGAGTGCTCCGCGTGATCGGCATTGGCCCATGTCCGAAAAAGGCGTGGACCCGCGCGCGATCGTCTCCATAATCGACACGGAAGACAAATTGCCCGGGCAATCAACCTGGCCAAAAAATGCGGCGCGCGCCGCAAAGGGACGGGAGACGCCTATGTTCACCACCCCGATCGCAAAATCGATGATGACGCTCGCCATCGCCTTGGCTCTCTCAATTCCGCAGGCGCACGCGGACTCGTTGCTGCCGGTTGGACCGAAAGTGGGCGACCAGAACCTGTCGCCGTTCTATCGCTGGTCCGAAACCTTGCCCGAGAGCGCCGGCGTGATGTTGCGCAAGGAACCAATGCTCGTGCAGCCCGAAATCACGGGCGCGGCACTCGCTGAGCGCATCCTCTACACGTCGAACGATCTGCGCTGGCACGCAGGCATCGTGCCGGTCAGCGGCACGCTCTATCTCCCCAAGGGCGAGCCGCCGGCCGGAGGCTGGCCCCTGATTGCCTGGGCGCACGGCACGCTCGGGGTCTCCGATGCATGTGCACCGTCCTGGACTGGTCATAAGCCGCGCGATGCCACCTACATCCAACGCTGGCTGGAGAACGGCTTTGCGGTCGTCGCCACCGACTATCAGGGGCTCGGCGGCCCTGGCCCGCATCCCTATCTGATCTGGGAGGCGGAAGGCCGTTCGGTGCTCGACGGAGTACGCGCGGTGCTCTCCGCCTATAACGACAGGCTCGCGTCCAAAGTCTTCGTCACCGGCCAGTCGCAGGGCTCGGGTGCCGCGATGGGCGCAACTGTGATTGCCGAGAGCTACGCGCCGGACGTCCCGCTCGTCGCCACTGTGGCAACGGGCCTCGTCTCGACCTTCCCGGATGGTCCTTACAAGCCGCCGCAGACCACCGCGATCGGCTCGCCGATCTATACGTCGCTCATGCTGCTTGGCGGTTCGCTGCCCGACGGCGCGCCCTCCGCCGATGATCTCGTCTCCGACAAGGGCAAGCCGATCCTGAAAGCGGCGCGCGAGGGCTGCACGACCGAGATGCGCAATGTCGCCCGGCAAGATGGTACTACTGTCGACAATGTCTACGTCGAGCCGATAGCCAATGTGCTGGCGCGGCTGACCGCAATCACGGACATGAAGGCCGTGCGGCTCAAGGTGCCGTTGCTGCTCGGCACCGGCCTTGCGGATTCCACGCTGGTCCCGGCCCGGCAATATGCGGCGGTCGTGGCCCTGTGCGCCGCTGGAAACGATGTGGTCTGGAAGACCTATCCCGGTGCCACGCATAATGGCGGCCTGAACGCCGCCTTCCCCGATGCGCTCGCTTTTGTCCGCGTCATGCTCGCGGGCCAGAAGCCGCAAGCCAATTGCGCCGGGATTGCGGAGCCCGGCCCTCCCGGCGAGGCCACGCAGGGGGTGGCCTTCAACGATTGATCGGCCGCGTATTTCCTCACCCCGCCTCAATGCGCGGTCGGTGTCACGCAGAGCAGATGCGAAGACATCTCGAAGCCGGCGTCATCGCGCCCAGCAAAGCAGGAGCGCCGCTTACGCGGCGCCGTCTCTTGCCCCTAGCAGCGAGCCCTTCAGCCCGGTCGGAAACAGGCTCGGCGCGCCGTCCACATCGAGATCGGCGAGGTCGAACCAGCGCGCCACGATCTGCTCCCCGTTATCCTCCCTGAAGTCGATGCGGTCCTGATCGCGGAATGCGGCATCGGGAAACTCGACCTCGGAGATGAACATCACCTCGTGCCCGGTCGCGCCCTCGTGCACGAAGATGTTCTCCAGCATCAACGGCTCGCCCTTGAGCGTGACGTCGATGCCGAGCTCCTCGTTGAATTCACGCACGAGCGCAGCCCGCCAGCTCTCACCGAATTCGATCTCGCCGCCAAGCGGACGCACGCCCTTGATCCGCCCCGCATCGTCGCGAATCTCGGCCGCGAGCAGGCGTCCGTCCCGCCAGTGCAGGCCGATCGCGACGACGCGGATGTGGGGATGAGGGCGCCAGGTGGTCATGGGGCATCGTTATCGCGCGCGTCACCGCTGCGCAATGCGTGGAAGCGAAGCCTTGTCGGGCCGGATCCGCACCGCCTTCGGCATGCAAGAGCTTGGCAGCCTTGATCCATGATTTGTCGCCTGCCATTGTCCAGTCGTCCCCACGGCGACGATGCCGATGCATCGTTTCGCCGGATGTGAAGAGAAGGCAGGCCATCGAAATGAGCAGCGTGAACAAGCCCGGCGGCAACTACCTGCCGGTTATCATCCATGGTGGAGTTGCGTATGTCAGTGGCCAGTTGCCGCGTCGCGGCGAGGACCTGCTGTATGCGGGCAAGGTCGGCGCTGGCGTCGATATGGCGGCCGCGCAAGAGGCTGCCGCCCTCTGTGCCGATCTCTGCATTTCCGCCATCAATCACGCAACAGGCGGAGAGGACAGGATCGTCCAGGTCCTGCAGGTCGTGGGATACGTCGCGTCGGCGCCTGGATTTACCCAGCAGTCGCAAGTCATGAACGGGGCCTCCAACCGGCTGATCGAACGCCTCGGTGATCGCGGCCGTCACACGCGTACGTCCGTCGGTGTCGCCGAGTTGCCGCGGGGGGCGCCGGTCGAGTTGAATATGATCGCCGCCGTTCGGTCATAGCAGGTCGTCTTATTTGACGAGATATTTGGCGACCGCCGCCTCGTCCCACGCGATGCCGTTGCCGGGCTCCTCGCTCGGCAATGCAAAGCCGTCCTTGATCTGCAGGCGCGTCGAAAGCACCGCGTCAGCCCAGTCGACATATTCCAGCCAATGCGCGGTCGGCGTCACGCAAAGCAAATGCGCGCTGACTTCCGAGAACAGATGCGAGGACATCTCGATGCCGGCGGCATGCGCGAGTGAGGCGGCGCGCAGCCAGCCGGTGACGCCGCCGATCCGCTGCACGTCAGGCATCACGTAGTCGCAGGCCTCGACGGATAGCGCGGCCTGCATCGAGAACGCACTGTCAAAATTCTCGCCGATCTGGACCGGCGTATGCAGCGCGTCCGCGATGCGGGCGTTCCCGGCATAGTCGTCGTGGCGGATCGGCTCCTCGATCCAGCTCAAGCCCTCGTCGTCCAGCATCTCGCCGCGGCGAATGGCCTCGGTCACCGTCAGCGCCTGATTATAGTCGCACATCAGCGTCACCTGATCGCCGACCGCCTTTCGCACCGCGCGGACGACGGCGAGATCCTCCCGCGCATCGGGCCGGCCGACGCGGATCTTGGCGGCGTGAAAGCCCTCGGCCAGCAGCTTGTGCGCCTCGTCGACCGCGGCACCCGCCGGCATGATGCCGAGCCCCTTCGAATTGTAAGCCCGGACCGGCTTCGGCGCACCGCCGAGCAGGCGCGCCAGCGGCAAGCCGCGTGTGCGGGCCAGCGCATCCCAAGCCGCCATGTCGATGCCGGATTGCGCCAGCCGCTGCAAACCGGCGAGCCCCAGGAGCGTGAAGCGCTGGGTCAGCTTGCGCTCGATCTCGAACGGCAGCAGCTCGTCGCCGGCGAGCAACTCTGACATTTCCGCGACCATCGCCGTCAGCGGCTTCAAGGCCGCCGGCGTGATCGAGAACAGATAGGCGTGCCCGATGACGCCCTGGTCGGTCTCGCAGTCGATCAGCACCAGCGGCGCTTTGGCGACCGATCCGGTGGAGGTCTGGAGCGGCAGGTTCATCGGCACGATCACGGGCCGCGCATGGAAGCGCTTGATGCGGATGGTCTCGGTCATTTGAAGCTCTCCCGGCGAGTGAATGCTGGTCAACCGATCTTAAGCATTCGATATGAAACGAAAAGATGCCTGCCGCCACTCCTCCACATCGTCGGCCGGGCATGTCGCGCATCAACGACACGGCGGCGGAGATGCGGCCGCCGCCGTGCGCTTCATCTCTCGTGCGGATATTACCCTCGCGAGATGTCGACGTCTTTTGTCTCGCGGGCAAATATCAGGCTCAGAACCATGCATGCGGCCGAAATGCACACGGGATAATATAACCCCGAGTAGATACTTCCGGTCGCGGCCACGATCGCGAAAGCCGTCGCCGGCAGAAATCCGCCGAACCACGCGGCGCTCATGTGGTAGGGAAACGACATGGCGGTGTATCGAATCCGCGAGGGGAACATTTCGAGCAACGACGTCGTGGTCGGGGCGAACGTGATGGTTCCGAAGCTGAGCAGGATGGATAGTAGGAGCACGATCACGGGTGCGTTGATGTCTTCGCTGGCGGCGGCCCCGAGCGGATATTTGTTGTCGTTCAATGCGGCTTTAAGTTCGGCATCGAAGCGTCCCTTCTCCGCTGTCGCATCCGTAGAACTTGCCGCGTAGCCTCGGATCAATCGGTCTCCGATCCTGACCTGGGCGACAAGCGCGCTTGCCGAATTCTCCGTACCGTAGTTGAGACCGAGCTTGGCGAGTGCGTCGGTCACGACGTCGCACGATGAGGTGAATTTGGATGTGCCAAGTGGATTGAATTGCACCGAGCAATCGTCGGGTGCTGCGATGATGGTGATTGGAGCGGCGAGCTGGGCTCGTTCGAGCGCGGGATTTGCGTAGTGAGTAATCCCTTTGAAGATCGGAATCGTGAGCAGCGCCGCGAGCAAATATCCCGTCACATACACCCGACGACGGCCGATCTTGTCGGAGAGGCTGCCGAAGACGACATACAGCGGCGTGGTTATGATGGTGGCCGCGATCAGCATGTAGTTGGCTGTAAGATTCTCCACCCTCAGCACCTTCGTGAGAAAGAACAGAGAATAGAACTGGCCCGTGTACCAGATCACCGCCTGGGCAGGCAGGATGCACAGGGCTCCTACGAGGATCAGCTTGACGTTGCTCCAGTTCTTGAACGTCTCCGAAAGCGGGGCTTTCGAGGCTCGCCCCTCGGCCTTCATGCGGTTGAATTCGGGCGACTCGTCGAGGCGCAACCGGATCCACAGTGAGATACCGAGCAGAACGATCGAGATCACGAAAGGAATGCGCCACCCCCAAAGCGTGAAGGCGTCGGTGCCGATCGAGAGCCGCAGCGGGATGATGACGGCGACTGCAAGCAGAAACCCGAGCGCTGCCGTGAGGATGACCCAGGCGGTCCATGCCGCTCGTTTTCCTGGCGGAGCATGTTCTGCCACATAGATCATCGCACCGCCGAACTCGCCCCCGAGGGCAAGGCCCTGCAGCATGCGCATGGCGATGAAAGCCACGGGAGCTGCCATGCCGATCGTCGCATAGGCCGGCAGCAGTCCGATCACGAAGGTTGAAAGTCCCATCAGCATGATGGTCACCAGGAACGTGTACTTCCTGCCGACGAGATCGCCCAATCGACCAAAAATAATTGCGCCAAACGGCCGGAGCATGAATCCGGCGGCGAAGCCGAGCAGCGTGAAGATGAAGCCCGCCGTGGGGTTCACGCCGGAGAAGAATGCCTTGCAATTTCCGTCGCCAGAAGTCCGATCAGAAAAAAGTCGTAAAATTCGAAGATGGTGCCGAGCGATGCGCCAAGGATGACGCGCCTGTCCTTGTCCGTCATTGCGGCCGTGCTTGGCATGGTATCGATATAAGTCATGGTTCCCTCCCTTTTTTGAGACAGCACTCTTCGGTCGGCGCACCGTTGGGATGCGTCGTTTTCTGGACCTGGCTTTCCGTCCCGTCTGGCCGTCGGACGGTTAGGTGTGACGCTTCCTCAAGGCTCTGCCGCGATGCGTCTCAGCGGTGGAAGACAGCGAATTCGTCGATGTTGACGCGATCGCTGATCAGCGTGTTTTCGGGCGCGTCCGGATCGGGATGACCAAGCGCCATCCCGGATAGAACGATGTGGGTGTCGGGAATACCGAGCTGTTCGTGCACGATGCGCCCGTACTCGCACCAGGCCTGCTGCGCGCAAGTCTCGAGCTCATGTGCTCGGGCGAGGATCATCACGTTCTGCATGAACATCCCGCAGTCGAGCCATGAGCCGAACAGCAGATGTTTCTCCATCGTGAAGAACAGGCCGACCGGCGCGCCGAAGAATTCGAAGTTACGCAGCATGGCGGTTTTGCGTGCCGCGAAATCATCGCGGGCTATGCCGTACAGTCTGTACAAATCGTAGCCGACTTTTCGGCGACGTGAGAGATATGGCTCCCCGACCGGCACGGGGGCATACGCATATTCATCGCAGCGTTCTCCCGCTGTAGCTGCCTGGATTACAGCTCGCGACAGCGCGGCGCGGGATTCGCCGGTCACGACATGGACGTGCCAGGGCTGGAAATTCGTGCCGGATGGAGCGCGCGAGGCAGCGGACAGGATGGCCCTGACAACGCTCGGGGCAATCGCGGTCGGCAGGAATTGTCGCACCGAGCGCCGCTTCACCACGGCGTCAATCACTGGAGCGGCGCCATGCCCGTGCGGCTTCTCCCGTGGCGAGCCGGACAATTCCGAGCGTGATGTATCGAGGTTCATGTCAGCGGATCCCGGCGGGCGCGGTGGTCAACTCGTCCCGTCGGCGTTGACGCAGGATGAACCTTTGCACCTTTCCGCTGGGCGTCTTGGGCAGCGAGGCGGCGAAATGCACCTGTCGGGGAAAGGCATGTGCTGCATATCGTGTCTTGACCCAGTCCTGGATGCTCTTCGCGACGTCCGGCGACGGGTTCTCGCCGGACCGCAACACGACGTAGGTTTCCAACACCTCGCCGCGCGTGCTGTCGGGTACTGCGATGACGGCGCACTCGCTGACGGCCGGATGGGTTGCGATGATCGATTCGATTTCGAATGGTCCGATCCGGTATCCCGCCATGATGATGACGTCGTCATCACGCGAGGAGAAATGGTAATAGCCATCCTCGTCGCGACGACCCGCGTCGCCGGTCAGGTACCATCGGCCATTCCCGGCGAACTTTTCGGCGCTCTTTTGCGTATCGTCGATGTATCCTGTGAACCAGGCGAGGGGACTGTCTTCCAGCTCGATCGCAACCCGCCCGAGTTCGCCGTCGGCGGCAGGAACATCTTCCTTTTCCTTCAAGACCAGGGCTGACCAGCCGGGCAGGGGTTTGCCCATGGAGCCAGGCTTCAGGGAGCCCGCAAGATCGGGATGATGATGATTGTTGATCAGCATGCCGGCCTCGGTCTGGCCGTAGTGGTCATGTACGGCAACGCCCAACGCATCGACGGCCCAAAGATTGACCTCCGGAGTGAGCGGTTCACCGGCGCTCGAAGCGCAGCGCAGCTTCGTGATCTCCGGTCGCGAACCATCGAATGCGCGCATCGCGCGGTAGATGGTCGGCGCCGCAGTAAAATTCGTTACGTCGTACCGTGAGAGAACTTCGAAAGTCGTGGCCGCATCGAACCCGGCCGTCAGGAGCAGGCTCGGCACGCCGGTGGTGAATGATCCGAGGATGCCGAAGTAAAGGCCGTAAGCCCATCCAGGGTCTGCCGCGCACCAGTAGAGATCGTCGGCAACCAGGCCAAGGCCAAATTCTGCGTAGGCTCCGAAGCCCGCGAGAGCCTTGGTCGGGACCAGGACCCCCTTTGGCGTCCCAGTCGTTCCGGACGTGTAGATCTGAATGATCGGAGCATCGCCTCCGAGCCGCGCTGCGGGCCGCCCCGGCGTCTGTGCGCTCATCATTTTGGAGAAGTGCAAAGCGCCGGGAATGCCTGCGCCTTCTGCTGCCGTCGTGATGATCCTCCACGAGGCGTCAGAAGGCATATCGTCGCCAGGCAGCAATTTCGCCTGCTGGGTTTCATCGCAGACGACCACTTGCGCGTTGCTGCGGGTCAGTCGGAACGCGATACCTGCGGGGGCAAAGGCTGTGAAGATCGGTACATGCACAGCTCCGAGCCGCCAGATCCCCATGACAGCAACGAGGTATTCGGAGCTCTTTCCCATCAGGGTTGCGACGCGTTTACCCGGACCAACGCCGAGCTCCGCGAGCGCGGCTGCGAATTTCTCCGACTCTCGGCGTAAGTCTCCATATGTGATCTCGGTCGCTTCCAGGTCTGCACCGACCACTCTGTAAGTCAAGGCACCGGGCGGATGACGGTCGCAAAGGAGATCGGCCACGCCGGCCTTTGGATCGGCGTAGAGTGCGACCAGATCGTGGACACGTGCGATGGCGGCAGCATGCTGGTGAGACGACACGAGATTTCCTCCGATGAATTCCATGCTTTGGCGTGACGGCCGCGACCGCCCCGCTCATCCGCGACGGCTCTGAGCAGCTAGGCCGGAATGACCGGTTGGCGGCTGCGGCCATTCTTCGGCTGATCTGGATGTCAAATTCGATTGAAATTAGAATTCTAATTCTAGTTAGTCAAGCCTGCTTTGCAAGTCTGCTTTGAATGGGCGCGCCGGCGACTTTGGGCTGTGTCGCCGATTGCGGTTTGTCCTGCCGATCGGTGCAAGCGAAGAGGGATGGCGATAGTAGAATGGCGCTTGCAGATCGACGACAACGGCGCTCTATCTGGAAGGGCCGGAGTCTTCGCGCTCGGCGAAACGATTTCGGACGGGACACATGTCAGGTGCAAGCAAGCCGGTGCGCAACGTGCGGCCTCGGACTCCATCCCCAGGTAAGCGTGCATCCATTCTGCGCGCTGCGCGGGAGTTGGTCACAGCCGTCGGCTTTCGCGATACCCAAATGAACGCCGTTGCCGAGGCGGCCGGTGTTGCCTTGGGAACGCTGTATCGCAACTTCCCATCCAAGGCCGAGCTCATGGTGGAAGTTGTTGCGGAAGTCGCTCAGCGCGAAGTTGATGTCGTGGCGAAGGTCGCCGTTGGCGACGGCACGGCCGCCGAGCGCCTGTCAGCGTCCGCGTGGCAGTTTGCAAGCCGGGCCCTGTTGGGACGCAAGCTCGCGCATGCCCTCGTTGCCGAGCCGGTTGAGCCAGAAATCGAATCGGCCCGGCTGAAATATCGCAGGAAGCTTGCGCGTGTGTTCGAGGGGATCATCGAGCAGGGAATTCGCGACGGAGAATTTCCTGCTCAGGACGTACAAGCCTCTGCGGCGTGCATCGTCGGCTCGCTTTTTGAAGGTCTGGTCGGCCCCTTGGCTCTGGACAGCCTGTCTACGGCGCAGCGCCAGCGGCAAGCACAGGCAATCGTCGCGTTTTGCCTGCGGGGCACGAGCGGGAAGATGGATTAAATCTGGCTGGCGCCTGCAACGCTCTGGCACCGGCTTCGCTCTAGCCAGTGTGAAGCGCCGTCACCGCGCCGCACCTTCCGTGAATGCGGTTTCAATCACGTCGCCGAACAGCTGCCACGACCGGCCGTCAAATTGCACCAGCCGCATCTGCTTGATCGGCAGATAGTTGCTGGGCGAGGTGTTCATCCTGATGTCGGGCAACGCAACGGAGGGCTGATAATTCCTGAGCGACGCCGCCTGCCGCATGATGTTCTCGCGTGAGACATCGTCGCCGCATTGCTTCAGCACCTGCGTCAGCGCCTCGGCCGCGGCGTAGCCATAGAGTGCGGCGCTGTTGTTCGTGCTTTCGACCTGATGGTACTTGTCCATGAAGCCGAACCAGTCCTTCATGGCGGAATCGTCCTTCCATGCGGGATCGCTCGGATCCTTCAGAAAGGCTGCCGAGATCACGCCGGCGGAGTTCTCCAGGCCCGCGGGCGCCATCGCATTGGCGATCGAGGCGGAGGCATCGTTGACGATGAACACCGGATGCCAATTCATTGACGCCGCCAGCTTGATCACCTTGGACGCCGTCGACGGCACGCCGAGAAAGACGAAGATGTCGGCGCCGGCGCGCTTGAGGATCGAGACGTGCCCGTCGAGATGCTCGTCCTTGATGTCGAAGGCGATATCGACGAGGACATGACGGTTCAGATCGCCAAGCCCTTCCTGGATGCCCTTGTAGAGCATGTGTCCGAACTGGTCGTTCTGCCAGAGCACAACGATCTTCTTCCTGGGATAATAGGCCTGAATGTAATTGGCGTAGATGCGCCCTTCCGAGCGGAACGAAGGCTGCCAGCCCATGGTCCAGGGGAACGCCTTCGCCCGGCTCAACTCCTCGTCGCCGGAGGCCACGAACAGCTGCGGGATATTCTTCTCGTTCAGATACCAGCGCGTGGCGAGATTGCCGGGCGTGCCGAACGACCCGAACATCAGGTGCACGTCGTCCTTCTCGACCAAATTGCGCGTCAGTTCCAGCGCGTAAGCCGGATCGGAATTGTCGTCGCGCGTGATGAAGCGGATCTTGCGACCGTTGATGCCGCCACGCGCGTTGACCATGTCGAAATAAGCGGCCTCCGCCTGGCCGATCGCGCCGAACTCCGAGAGCGGCCCCGAATACGGCATGACATTGCCGATGCGGATTTCCTTGTCGCTCGTGGATTGGTCCGGGCGTTGCTCGGACATCGCGCCGAGCGACGCGATAGCGGCGATCAAAACGAACAGCAGTCTGCCGGTGACGCGCATGCTCGACACCTTGTCGTTGGCCCCCAACGAGGTCGGCTCATTCCGCACCTAGGCGAGTTGATCTACGTCAAGCGTTTGGCAAAGCTGTGGCTGAGCGGCTGTTTCGGAGCAAGGCTTGGCGGCCGGACCGAAACGGCAGGCGTGCTGACACGCCGCTGAGGAGGTCGTCATGCCCGGGCTTGTCCCGGGCATCCACGTTCTTTGTGCCGCAAGGAAAGGCGTGGATGGCCGGGACAAGCCCGGCCATGACGTTGTGGAGGCTCTCGTGCCCCCCTACGGCAGCCCCCGTGCCTCGAGCTGATGCACCAGCAGCAGTGTCGGCTCGGCGAGGCTGTCGCTGGAGCCGTCAAGGCCGAAGGCGCTCGCGATGCCGTCGCGGCTGCGTAGCAGCGCGCTACGCGGACAATGACCGGCGCCGCAGAGCGTCTTCTTAAGGGTCTCGCCCTGCGTCACGAGGGCAGGGGAATCGTCCGTGGCCCAGGCCAGCACGATCGGCACATCGACGTTGAGGATGCCGGGGAAGACCGAGCGCTTGTTGTACTGGCTGGCGTCGCTGCCGAGATAGGCCTTCTCGCTGTCGCTCGCGTCCTTGCCCGCACGGTAAATGCCGGACACCAGCACGACGGCGGCGACATCGGCGCGGTCGGCCTGCAACTCGGGATGCGCCAGCAGGGTTGCGACATGAAAGGCGCCGGCCCCGTAGCCGACCGCGACGATCTCGCGGGCATCGCCGTTGAACAGGTCGATATTGCCGTGAACCCAGGACAGCGCCGCCGCCACGTCGGTCGCTCCCATCGGCCAGGTCGCCGAAGGGGCCAAGCGATAATTGACACGCACCCCGATCATGTCGTTGCGCGCGGCAAAGCACATCGCCTGGTCCTGGATCTGGCGCGACAGTTCCGGTGCGGCGCGGTCGCCGGCGAAAGTGTCGCTGGCCACGAACAGCAGCACCGGCCGCGGCGTATCCGCCTTGGTCGCGCTGGCGGCGACATCGAGCACGTTGGCTTCGCTCTCGCCGTAGCGCAGGCCCCGCGAGAAGGTAACCTGCTCACACAGCCGCGCGGTGCCGCCGGCCGCGGTGTCGTTGTCGGTGAGGCCCACTTGCACGAGATCGGACGGCGGCGAGAGCCGGGCCGGCAAAGGTCCGTGCGCAGAGGCCGAGGTCATGGTCAGAAGCAGGAAAAATGTCAGATAGTTCTTCATGATGATGCCGGCTTTGCGGGTCTCATATTGGCTCGCAGATATAGCCTGTCTTTTCAATTCGCCTCATTACTCAGCTGGCCTTGAGGCGAATTCACGGCACCTTTGGCCGGCACGGGGCCGGCGCGGAATAGCCGTCCCCCCTGGCATGCTGTCGCTTTTCGAACGAAAGTTCACGGCCCCCGGGGCGCAGCCGTTTTGTCTCGATCCGTCAAGCCGTTGTCCGGCGCCGCCGAGGCTTGAGCCGGACACGGTTTCTACTGTGCATGGGGTTGTTTTCACATTTTTTGTTTTGGACGACCGGTCAGGCCCGCTTCATCGTCCGGAACGTGATGGAGTAACGCCGTGCCTCGACCGGCGGGATGCTGTGCTCCCACTGCGAGCGCGCCTCTCCGTCCATCATGTAAAGCGAGCGCGGCAGAGCCTCGAGCGTATGGCGCTGCCATTTGTCGCCGCTCCGGCGGCGGAAGCGGAACTTGCACGCTGCGCCGAGCGACAGGCCGAGGACTTTGTCGAAATGCGGCTTGTCGCGGTGCCAGCCGATGCCGACGCCGACCTCATATTCGGTGCAAAGTACCTGGCGGACGCTGGCCTCCGGCAGCCCCGCCCATTGCTCGACCTGGCGCGCGACGGGCGCCAGCCAGTCCGGGATCGCCTCCGCCTCAGCCAGCCGCTGCAGCGAATAGTCGTAGCGATAGCCGAACGAGGCTACCCGGCGGTTGCCCTCGAACGCCCCGAACTGGAAGCGCTGGAGCGGCAATGCTGCGATGCGGCCGATCAAGGCCTGCTCGAGGGCGGCATCGATAAAATTGTCCGCATGGCGAAGCCCGGCAGGGCCCGCTTGCGGTTCGGCGAACAAACCTAGCTGCGTCATCCTCGCACGTCCGTGATGGAACCTAATGGCGGCTGATGCGACTTACATATGACGCGGGAAGAAACGTGCGAGGCTGTCATGGCAGAGAAGCATACCGCCGATCCGGCAGAGATCATGCGGGCGACCGGTCATCCCGAGCTGGAATATGCCGCCGGCTGGACCATCGCGGGCCTGGTCACCATCGGCACCATCGTTGCCGCCTGGGTGTTCGCGATCTAGGCGACAGGGAATTGGAGCTCGAAGGCGGCGCCCGCCTCGGTCGGCTTTAGCCTGATCGAGCCGCCATGGCTCGCCATCACCGCGCGCGCGATCGCAAGCCCCATCCCGGTCCCGCCCTGGTCGCGCCGGGTGGTGAAGAACGCATCGAAAATCCTGTCGCGGTTCGGCGCCGAGATCGGCTCGCCGTCATTGCTCACCGTCAGACGCACGGTCGTGCGCTCGAAGGCCGCCTCCAGCCTGATTGACCTTGCCTTGTGCCGCATCGCGTTGTCGGCGAGATGCGACAGTACGATCAGCGCCTTTTCGCCGGACATGCCGATGGGGCGGTCGAGGCTGCCGCTGGCCGAGATATCGCTTGCCGGAAACAGGCTCCTCAGGTCGGCGATCACGGGTGCGAGTTCCGTGCGCTCGTTCTGCGGCAGGCTTTCGGCACGGGCCAGTTCGCGCAGCCGTTGCGCCATTGCCTCCAGCCGCTGCGTGTCGGACAGGATGTTGGCGATGAACGTGTTCTGCTCGGACGGCGTCAGGCCCTCGGATTTGCCTTGAACCGAATCCTGCAACAGCTCGGCCGCGCCCTTGATCGAGGTCAGCGGCGATTTCAGCTCGTGGGTGAGGTGGGCCGAGAACGTCGCGATATAGTCCGAGCGCCGCGCCAGCTGCTCGGCCATGCCGAGGAAGCTGTGCGAGAGCTGGGCGAACTCGCTGGTGCCGTAATGCCGAAGCGGCTTGAACGCCTCGCGGTCGCCGCGGCCGATTCGAGCCGCGCGGTCGATCAGCTCGCGCATCGGCAGGGTGATGGTGCGCGAAAACACGAGGCCGATCGCGATCGTGCCGAGGATGACGGCGAGGCCGGCCAGCACGAACTTGGCCCGCTCCTGGTAGAGATGATCGAAAATATTGCTCGGCGTCCGCGTGGTGTAGATCACCCCCGCGACGCGGTTGTTGACGATCACGGGCATCGCCGAGAACACGTGCACGCCGAGGCCGCGGCTGAAGGAGTAGATCGGCGGCGGCGGCTTGTCCGGCACGCGGTTGCGCAAGGTAGCGCGGTATTGCCCGTGCAGCGCGTCTGCGACCTCCTCGATATGGGCAAGCGACTGCCCGACCTCCTGCCGCCCGGCGATCACGACGCCTTGCGGATCGAGGATACGAAAGCCTGCCAGGGTCACCTTCTGGGTCTCGCGGATGATCGGCGTCAGTTTTGCGCCGATCTCGACATAGGCAGGCTGCGCGGCCTGGGGAGCTGCTTGCGCATCCGGTCGCCGCCGCAACAGGTCGTTGGCGGTGAGATCGAGCGCGGGCCGGATCGGGGTGACCTGATCGCCGGGGTCGGGCAGCACGCCCGGCGGCACCTCGGCGCCGAGCGTGAGGCCGCTGTCGAGCCTCGTCGTGACCTCCTGTGCGTAGATCGTCGCCAGCACGCGGCTTTGCGCGATCAGCTCGGCTTGGGTCTGGCGGATGAGCTGGTTGTCGTAGAGGCGGAAGAAGAACAGGCCGACCAGCGGCAGCACGCCGACGGTCGCCAGCACCGTGAAGATCACGAGCGTGAGCGACGGCCGCCATTTATCGGGCGCCGCGCTCATGCCTCTGTCTCGCAGCGGCCAAGCTTGAAGCCGACGCCGTGGATAGTCTCGATCACGTTCTCGCAATTCTGCGCCGCCAGCTTTGCGCGGATATTGCGGATGTGGCTGTCGATGGTGCGGTCGGAGACCTGGATGTTGAGCTGATAGGCCGCCCGCATCAGCTGTTCGCGGTTGAACACCGAGGTCGGCCGGGTCAGGAACGCGCGCAAAATGCCGAACTCGATCGCGGTCAGTTTCAGCGGCGCGCCCGCGAAGGACGCGACATGCTGCTCGGGATCGATCACGAGCCCGCCTTGCATGAGCGCTCCCGGGCCGGCCTTGGCCTCGCCATTGCGCGGACTGAGCCGGCGCAGGATGACATTGACCCGCGCCACCAGCTCGCGCGGGCTGAAGGGCTTTGTCACGTAATCGTCGCCGCCGATCTCGAGGCCGAGGATGCGGTCGATTTCCTCGTCGCGCGCCGACAGGAACAGGATCGGCACGTCGGAGGTCTTGCGAATCTCGCGGCAGACGTCGAGGCCGTCGAATTCAGGCATGCCGATGTCGAGCACGATCAGGTCGGGCTTGTCGGCGGCAACGCGGCTGAGCGCCTCCCTGCCGTCGCGCGCCTCGATCACGTCCATGCCCGCCTTCTTCAAGGCGACACGGATGACCTCGCGGATGTGGCCTTCGTCGTCGACGATGAGAATGCGATGCGCCAAGAAATTCTCCACTCACCCCGTCAGCCGCCGGACCGAGCTTTCGCCTGGACGTCCAGCCGGCGCTGGAGCCGCCAGTTGCGAAAGCCCCAGCTTCGCCAGGCCAGGTCCCGGCGCTGCTGTTCTACAAGGCGGTCGCGGCGTGACACAAGGCAGCCCTCGCTGGCGGCGGGCCGCAGCGCGATCGCCTTGTCGATGGCGGGCAGCGCCTGCGGCCCAAGCGTCAGGAGATAGTCGATGTCGATCTGCACGCCTTTCCCCGACGCTTCCCGGCTGTGGGCGACGTTGTAGTCGGCGATGAGGGCGTCGAAGTTCACGAGCGAGCAGCCATAAAGCGCGATCGTCAACGCGACCAAATTGGCGCCGATCAGCCATTGATTGGACCTGTCGAACACGATGCGCGCGACGATCAGGATCAGGCCGAGCGCCACCAGCCCCATCCAGATGAAGGCCGCGATGCGCCAATAGGTCAGCATGTAGATGTCGATATAGAGATCGAGGCGAAGGATGGAGGAGGCGACCAGAAGCACGTTCTGCCCCACCCAGAGATAGACCAGCGGCCGGATCACCCTCGATTTCTCCGCCGGTCCGCCCGGACGCATCGCGACCAGCACAAAAGCGGCGGCAAGCAGCGCGGTCGCGATCAGCGGATAGGCGCCGCGATGGGCGTAGGCGGCGTAGGTCAAATTGTCGGGCAGCGCCACATGCCCCCAGAGATAGATGCCGTCGAGAATGGACTGCGCAGCAAACAGCAGATTGAACAGGATCAGCGAGCGCAGGATGGTCGAGGGGCCCAGGAATTCGGCCGAGACGAGGGACGGGAGCGGCGGGGGCAATGGGACATCGGCGATATCAGTGGTGGCAGCCGTCCTGCGCCGCCAGCGCACATGGATGAAGGGCCAGACCAGTGCCAGCATCATGGTCCAGAACAGCACGCGGGGGACGCTGACATATTCGAAGACGAGCTTTGGATTGAGCAGTGACAGCCATTGCTCGATCACCGGATTGGCCGCGGCGAACAGCGCGACGAACACGGTGCTCAGCGCTGTCGGCAGCAGCCACAGCGCGATGCCGCGGGTGAACGCCGACATGTTGAAGATCTGGAGCGCGTCGGGAAAGAGCCTGAAGGGACCGAGCAGGACGAAGTTGCGGAGTGCGCGGGCACGTTCGGCGAGATCGGTCGCCTCCGGATTGGTCGCAAGCAGCAGGGCCATGAGCAGCGCCGCGACGAGGATCAGGAACGAGAGCGTGTTGAGCTCCTCGACGGCCGGTACGAGACCGGCGACCAGAATGGCTGCGCCGGTCATCGCACGCCGCAGATCCAGAGCCGCATGATTGAACAGCACCGACACGCTAACGGTCGCGACCGCAAAGAGTATCAGCGACAGTCCGATCCGTTCGCCGTAGAACAGCCAGTCGGCCAGTGCGGCCAGCGCCAGCGCGAGGCCGAGCTTGGCGGGAATGATGGGATGCCTGATCGGCTGGAGGTCCGCTGCGATCGTCGAAGCCAGGCTCGTCATGTCCAAAAGACCTTTCGTGATATGTGGCATCACGAAGTCTGAAGAGGGCTTGTGCAGAAGGCGGGATCATCGTCTGCACGGTTTCAGGAGTCTTTTGCAGATTTCGTGCAGGCGGCCTTTTGCCTCTCGCCCGGCGCAAATCGCTTTGATAGGTGCGAAGCATTCGCCACTTCTAGCACGTGATGCATCATGCAATTGCTCCGCCGTATCGGCCTCGTCCTGCTCTGGCTTGCCGCGCCAGTCGTCGCGTTCGCGGCCGCGAACAAGAACGATCCTTATCTGGTGCCATTGCGCGGCGCCGGAAACATCGCGCTTGTCGTCGCAAGCATCGTGGTCGTCATCCTTCTGCTGCGCAGAGGGCGATGGCGTACCATCGCGGGCGAGCTGCTCGTCATGCTCTGGTGCCTGCCGCCGGTCCTCATGTCGGCCGCGCATCTGAAGTTCGAGCTGCGTAAGAACGATGTCCTCGGCGTCAGCGCGGCGGAAGCGCGTCAGCTCGGGCCGCACTTCATGGTTGGCTATTCCTCATTTCCCGAGGTTGCGCGCCTTGCCAAACAGGGATTGATCGGCGGCGTCTATGTTACCCGTCACAACATCCGCGGCAGGACCATCGAGGCGCTGCGGACCGAGATCGCCGCGCTCCAGGATGTCAGGCGCGCAGCGGGCCTGCCGCCGCTGGTCGTTGCTGCGGATCAGGAGGGCGGCATTGTGGGACACCTCGCGCCGCCGCTGACGAAAGTGCCGGCGCTGGCGACGCTCGCGGGGCTTATTCCAGAAGACCAGCAGGCCAAAGCCGAAGAGTTCGGCCGCATCCATGGCCGCGAGCTCGCGGACCTCGGCGTCAACCTCAATCTCGCCCCAGTGCTCGACCTCAAGCCACCGGCGCGGCGTAACCGGCTCGATTTCCACACGCTGATCGGCCAGCGCGCGATCGCGACCGATCCGGCTGTCGTCAGCACGATCGCGAGCGCTTATGTGCGCGGGCTGGAGCAATTCGGCGTCGGTGCCACGCTCAAGCACTTTCCGGGCATCGGTCGGGTGCGTGCCGACACACATCATTTCAGCGCCAATCTCGACACGCCGGTCAGGGAGCTCGAGGCATCCGACTGGCTCCCGTTCCGAGAGGTGCTATCGCATTCGCGGAGCGCGCTCATGGTCGGCCATGTCACGCTCACCGCCGTCGATCCCGATCGCGCCGCATCGCATTCGAAACGCGTCGTCGAGGGCATCATCCGCGAGACATGGGGTTACCAGGGAGTGGTGATGACCGACGACCTGGTGATGGGCGCGATCTATCAGAACGACGTCTGCAAGGCCGTGGTCGAGGCGATCAATGCCGGCGTCGATCTGCTGCTGGTCGCCTATGACGGTGCGCAGTTCTACCGCGTCTTCGCCTGTGCCCTGGACGGGGCGCGGCAGGGCAAGCTCGACGCAGCGATGCTGGGCGCGAGCGCGGCGCGGCTGGACCGGGGTTTTCCGTCCGAGAAGACGGGAGCCGCGTCACTCAATAGAAATAATACTCGGAGCTAGTCGCTGGGCGTCGGCGAGCTTTCCGCGACCCCTGCTGCTGCGCTTCTACACAGCCCGCGCGATCAATCCGTTGATCATCGCGCGCACGAGGCCCGCGATCTCGTTACGCAGCGCCGGCAGCGGCACGGCAACTAGCTTCTGCTCCAGTCCCAGTGCCACCATGCCATGCACCGCCGAGAACAGGCTGCGCGCCGTGATGCCGAGCTCCTCCGGGCTGCGCTTCGGAAACAGCGTGGCCAGCGGCTGGTAGATGTGGCGGAACAGTTGCAACTGGTCCTCGACGGACCAGTCGGGGACGGTCTTGTCGGCCTCCATGCGGTGCTCGAACAGCGCGCGCCAAAGCTGGAGATTCTCCGCTGCGAAATCGCAATAGGCGATGGCGATGCGGACCAGCGTCTCTTGCGGCACTGCCTCGCCCGCGCTGACCGCGGCGCTGAGCGCCTCGTCGAGTCGGAGCAGCGTGCGCGAGCCCACGCGCAGGATCAGCTCGTCCATGTCGGCCACGAGATTGTAGACCGCGCCATTGGCGCAGCCGATCTCGCGGGCGAGATCGCGGGTTTTCAGGCCGGAAAGTCCGCGGGCGGCAATCATCTGCTGCGCCGCCAGGATCAGGTCGGCTCGAAGTTTCTCTCGACGTTCCAAGGCTTTAGACATCCGCATGCCGTTTTTTGAGCGCTGCTCAAATTTCTCTTGAACGATGTTCAAGTTTGCTGCTACAAAGGGTGTGTGAGCAACGCTCATAACAGGGAGCAGCAAATGTTCAAGACCGTAGTGACACTTTTCCGAGGCAGCGTGGCCGCCGCGGGCGAAGAGCTGGAAGACCGGACGGCCCTTCTGATCCTCGACCAGCAGATGCGCGATGCGGCCGCGGCCGTCGAGCGCAGCAAGCGGACGCTGGCGTTGGCGATCGCGCAGGATCAGCAGGAAGGCCGCAAGCTCGAGGCGACCGTCGCGCGAATCGCCGATCTCGAAACGCGCGCGGTTGCGGCGCTCGACGGCGGCCGTGAGGATCTCGCCAGGGACGCGGCCGAAGCCATCGCGGGCCTAGAGGCCGACCGCGATGCGGCGCTGACGGCTCGTGCGCTGTTCGCGACCGAGATCGCCCGGCTGAAGCGGCACGTCGCGACTGCGCAGGCCCGCATCACCGAGCTCGATCGGGGCCGTCGCGTCGCCCGTGCCTCGGAGGCGGTGCGCTCGCTTCGCCGCAGTGGCATCGAGGCAGCGCGTCCTTACGAATCCACGCTGCCGGAGGCGGAGAGCACCCTGAGGCGTCTGCGCGATCGGCAGATGGAAGCCCAGGCTGCCGACGATGCGCTCGTCGAGCTCGATGCGGCCACGGGTCCCCTCGCCACCGCCGAGAGACTCGCCGAGCAGGGTTTCGGCCCGCGGCTGAAGACGACTGCGGACGACGTGCTGGCGCGGTTGAAGTCCAACCGCACGCCGACTGCCTGATCCCCAACCCCATCATCATTCGAGCCAACAGGAGACCATCATGAACCAGAACGGCCAGCCCCATAGCAGCGCCTGGGTGACCTTCACTTACGCGTCCTTTGCCGCCTCCGCATTCCTCGTCGCCATCGGCGTTTTCTTCCTGCCGATCGACTTCTGGATGAAGGGCTATCTCACCATGGGCATCGTCATGCTGATCCAGACCTGCATCACCCTGACCAAGACCGTGCGCGACAATCACGAGAGCAGCCGGCTGGTGAACCGCATCGAGGACGCGAAGGCCGAGCGGCTGCTGATGGAGGTGTCCAAGGCCGCCTGAAAAAAGTGCCTTGAGCCGATCCGGACGAGAAGCAAGAGGGCCGCGGAGCAACACACGCCGCGGCTCTCGCCTCCGCAACCATCCGGAATGACGCCAATGGCCACGAACCGCATCACGCATTGTGCTTCGGCCGTAGGTGGGATATGGCTCTCGCGCTTTTCAGAGGCGGAGACGAGCTTTGTCGAAACAATCGCTGCGCGAGGAGGCCGAGCGCCTGATCCGCGAATCGATGGAAAAGAAGTCCATCGTCGTCAAGCAGGGCGCGACCCGCATCGAGGCCGTCTGCGGCAAGTGCGGCGCGCCGAACCGGGTCCAGGCGGAGAAAGGCCAGACCCGGGTCAAGTTCGCTTGCAAGAATTGCGGGCATCAACAAGAGACGCTGTAGGCCTCTTATTACCTCTCCCCTTGTGGGCGAGGGTGGCTTCGCGGAACGCGAAGACGGGTGAGGGGTTCTCTCCGCGAATCTCGCTAACAGTATGTTTGAGGATAGATACCCCTCATCCGGCGCTGCGCGCCACCTTCTCCCGCAAGGGGAGAAGGAAGAAAGTGCTACTCACCCTCCACAAACCTCTTGAACGCATCCGCATAGTCCGGGTGCCAGCGCGACAATGGCGGGCGGTTCTCGATGATGTCGCCGGCGGCCCATTCCATGCGCTTCTCGTCGAGCGCGCGCGGTACGTCATTGTCCGGGCAGAGAATGTAGAAATCGCCCACCTCGAGTCGCGCCAGCATGAAATCGATCGTCTGCTCCGGCGTCCAGGCGCCGGCCGGCTTTTCGGTGCGTCCCTTCGCGGTGAGGCCGGTGAAGACGAAGCCCGGTATCAGCAGGTGTGCCGTGACGCGACAGTCCTTTGTGTTGCGCAGCTCGTGCTGGAGCGCTTCGGTAAACGCTTTCACACCCGCCTTGGAGACATTGTAGGCGGGATCGCCCGGCGGCGTGGTGATGCCCTGCTTCGAGCCCGTGTTGACGATGATGCCGCATTTGCCGCGCGTGATCATGTTGGGCGCGAAGACGCGCGAGCCGTTGATGATGCCCCACATGTTGACGGCGATGATGCGCTGCCAATTGTCAGGCTCCTCGAACAGTGTGCTGCCCGGCTGGATGCCGGCATTGTTCATGAGCAGGTCGGTTCCGCCGAAATGCGCGCCCACGGCGCGCTCCAGTTCCATCACGCTCTCGGCCCTGCTGACATCGACGGCGAAGGTCATCACGTTTGTGGCAGAAGTGACTGATGACAGTTTTGTTGCGGCCTCGGTCAGCCGCGCCCCGTCGACATCCGCGATGCACACCTTCATTCCAACGCGCGCAAAGGCCATGGCCGCGGCCAACCCGATACCGGACGCGCCACCGGTGATCACGGCAACATTGTCTTTCACGATGGCGGGATGTGGCATGGGACGTCTCCAGAGAGGGGGCTCGCTCGAGCTATAACATGGCGGTGCGCGACCCCGCACAAGTCGGCATGGGAGGTCTTCGTTCCGCGCTGCCTTTACGCCTATCCGGCACCGCTGTATCCTTCAACTCAACGATCCCGCCCAGATCGAACCAATCAATCACCTGACAGGGAGTGCAGCCATGGCTGTGTCGCAGGCTATTCCGATCACGCGTCATCCATTCGCGAACGGGTCCTACAAGCAGATGCTGATCGACGGGAAGTGGGTCGATGCAGCCTCGGGCAAGCGCTTCGAGACCCACAATCCCGCGACAGGCGAGTTGCTCGCAACGGTCGCCGAGGGCGACAAGGAAGACATCGATCGTGCGGTCGCCGCCGCCCGCCGCGCCTTCGAAGGTCCCTGGAGCAAGGTCAAGCCGTTCGAGCGGCAGAACCTGCTGCTCAAGCTCGCCGACCTCGTCGAGAAGAATTTCGACGAATTGTCGCAGCTCGACACCCTCGACATGGGCGCGCCGCTCAGCCGCACGCGCGCCTATCGTCTGCGCGCCGTCGGCATGCTGCGTTACTACGCCGGCCAGACCACGGCGATCCATGGCGAGACCATCGAGAACTCGCTTCCTGGCGAAATCTTCTCCTATACGCTGAAGGAGCCGATCGGCGTCGTCGGCGCGATCATTCCCTGGAACGGTCCGCTCACCGCGACGATCTGGAAGATCGGCCCGGCGATTGCGACCGGCTGCACCGTAGTGCTCAAGCCCGCCGAGGAGGCGCCGCTGACCTCGCTGCGCATCGCCGAGCTGGCGATGGAGGCAGGAATTCCGCCTGGCGTCATCAATGTCGTTCCAGGTTACGGCGAGACCGCGGGAGCCGCGCTCGCCTCGCATCACGACGTCGACAAGGTCGCCTTCACCGGCTCGCATGTCACGGGTCAGTCGATCATCCGGGCCTCCGCCGGGAACCTCAAGCGCGTTTCGCTGGAGCTGGGCGGCAAGTCGCCGGACATCGTGTTCGCGGACGCCGATCTCGATGCCGCCGTGCCCGGCGCCGCGATGGCGGTGTTCGCCAATTCCGGCCAGATCTGCAGTGCCGGCACGCGCCTGTTCGTCGAGCAGGCGATCTACGAGGAGTTCGTCGGCCGCGTCGCCGAGTTCGGCAAGAAGCTGCAAGTCGGCAACGGCCTCGATCCCAATGTGCAGATCGGCCCGTTGGTGTCCGAGCAGCAGCTCGAACGCGTCACCGGTTATCTCGACATCGGCCAGAAGGAAGGCGCGAAGGCGCTCGCCGGCGGCGGCCGCGTCACCGAGGGCGCGCTGTCGAAGGGTTTCTTCGTCTCGCCGACGGTGTTCGCGGGCGTCCAGGACAACATGCGCATCGCGCAGGAGGAGATTTTTGGTCCCGTCATCTCCGCGATCGCGTTCAAGGACATGGATGATCTCGTCAAGCGCGCCAACAACACCACCTTCGGCCTCGGCTCGGGCCTGTGGACGCGCGACGTCAGCAAGGCGCATGCGGTTGCAAAATCGCTACGCGCCGGCTCGGTGTGGGTGAACTGCTACCAGGCGATGGACCCGGCCGTGCCCTTCGGCGGCTACAAGATGAGCGGCTACGGCCGCGAGTCCGGCAAGCAGCATGTCGAGGAATATCTCAACGTGAAAGCCGTCTGGATCAAGACGGCGTAACGTCTGTTCTCTCCCGCCTTCCGCGAGAGGGAATATCTGCTTTTTGTGGGGGCGGCGACTTTTCCGGTGGCCGCCCTTCGCTATATGATCCGCATCCTTTCATAGCCAGTCGGTGCCCCCATGAAATTCGAAGCGTTGTTCAAGCCGTTGCAGGTCGGTCCGTACAAGCTTGCGCATCGCGTCGCGATGGCGCCGCTGACGCGCATGCGGGCCGAGCGCGAGAGCTTTTCGCCGCGACCGCTCAACGCCGAATATTATGGCCAACGCGCCACAAAGGGCGGCCTGATCATCGCCGAAGCCTCGCCAGTGCTCTCGCGCGGTCGCGGCAATCCGGCAACGCCCGGCATCTATTCGGAGGCGCAGATCGCCGGCTGGCGCAAGGTGGTCGACGCGGTGCACGCAAAGGGCGGCATCATCTTCCTCCAGCTCTGGCATGTCGGCCGCGTCTCGCACTCCTCCTTCCATGGCGGCGAGTTGCCGATTTCCGCCTCGGCGATCCCGATCAAGGCGGAAGGCATGAAGGCGATGACGGCAGACGGCAAGATCTCCGACTATGAGACGCCGCGCGCGCTGGAGACCGAAGAGGTCAAGGATATCGTCGAGGCGTTCCGGCAAGGTGCCAAGAACGCGCTCGCGGCTGGTTTCGACGGTGTCGAAATCCACGGCGCCAACGGTTACCTGCTCGAGCAGTTCCTGCAATCGCGCAGCAACCAGCGCACCGATCAATATGGCGGTTCGATCGAGAATCGCGCGCGACTTCTGCTTGAGGTCACGCAGGCCGCGATCGACGTCTGGGGCGCGAACCGCGTCGCCGTGCGGCTGTCGCCCCACGGCATCGCCAATGACTCCGGCGAGCCCGACCCGATGCCGCTCTATACATACGTCGTGAAGGCGCTCGATAAGCTCGGCCTCGCCTATTTGCATTTCATCGAGCCGCGCTCCAGCGGTGCGGGCCGTGCCGACGTCAACTGGCAGAACGTGCCCTCCGCAATGGTGCTGTTCCGTCCGCACTACAGCGGCGTGCTGATGACCGCTGGCGGCTTCACCGGCGAAACCGCGAATGCCGCGATCGCGGACGGGCATGCCGACATCATCGCCTTCGGCCGCATCTTCATCTCCAACCCCGATCTGCCGCGCCGCCTGCAGCACGACTATCCGATCACGCCGTACAACCGTGCGACGTTCTACGGCGGTGAGGAGAAGGGGTATACGGACTATCCGGCGTACGACGAGCTGACGCCGGCGTGAGGCTGCAGTAGCCCGGATGAGCGCAGCGACATCCGGGACCTTCGCCCGAAGGACAATGTTCCCGGATGTCGCTTTCGCTCATCCGGGCTACGAAGCTATTGTGTGGCACGACGAACCCACGAATTCCGTCATTGCGAGCGCAGCGAAGCAATCCAGACTGCCTCCGCGGAAAGATTCTGGATTGCTTCGCTACGTTCGCGATGACGATGAGGAGAGACCATGGCCAAAGCCGCAGCCGCCGCAGGTACAGCCACCGGTCAATGCCTCTGCGGCAAGATCACCTTCGAGATCGACATTCCCGCGCGATGGGCCTGGCACGATCACTCCGCCGCCAGCCGCCGCGCCCACGGCGCGGCCTACGCGACCTACGTCGGAAGCTGGAAGAAGCGCTTTCGCATTATTTCCGGCAAGACCGCGCTCAGCCGATACGAGGATAAGACAACGAAGACCGCGCGCAGCTTCTGCTCGCATTGCGGCACGCCGATCGCTTATGAGCGCCCCCGCGGGCCGCACATGGTCAACATCCCGCGTGCGTTGTTCAGGGAGCGCACCGGCCGGCAGCCGCTCTATCACATCGCAATCGAAGAGCTCCAGGAATGGGCTTATACCGGCGAGCCCCTGGTGCCGCTGAAGGGCTTCCCCGGCGTGGTCTGGCAACGCTCGAAAAGGAAGAAGCGGGCAGGCGGTGCGGATCCGTTCGAGCTGGGACGGGAGGAAATTTAGCTTCCGCCGAGGGCTCTGCTCTCGTGCCCCGGACGCTGTGCGGCGCGCAGTGCCGCACTGCTGAGCCGGGGCCCATGCATCGCCGAGCTCGACGCGATCTGGGTCCCGGCTCTGCGTCGCACCGCTAACGCGCTCGCCGCGTCCGGGACACGAGACCGTCACGCGCAACGCAGCCATGACCGCGCTTCCTTGCGCGTCGCCCAAAATTTCGGCCATCATGCCTCCGTCCTTGCGGCAACGCCCGCTCCTGGAGGAAACATGAAGAACAAGATCACCGGCCGCTCCGCCTTTCTCGCGCTGCTCAAGGACGAGGGCATCACGCATCTGTTCGGAAACCCGGGGACCACCGAGTTGCCGATCATGCATGCGCTGAAGGATCATCCCGACCTCACCTATGTGATGGCGATGCAGGAGAGCCTGGTGGTCGCCATCGCCGATGGCTATAGCCGCGCCTCCGGCAAGCTCGTCGCCTGCAACGTGCACGTCGCACCGGGCCTCGGCAACGCGATGGGCTCGCTCTACAACGCCCAGTTCACGGGCACGCCGATGATCCTGACCGCGGGACAGCAGGAGCAGGGCCACGGCCTGATGGAGCCGGTGCTGTATGGCCCCTTGGTGCGGATGGCCGAACCACTGGTGAAATGGGCGGTGGAGGTGACGCGGCTGGAGGATTTGCCCCGTATCGTCCGCCGCGCCGCCAAGGTCGCGACCACACCGCCGACCGGGCCGGTATTCATTTCGCTGCCCGGGGACATCCTGAACAGCGAGGCCGGGATTGATCTCGGCCGCTCTACCCGCATCGATGCGCGCGTAAAGCCGTCGGACGAGGCGTTGAAAGCCTTTGCTGCGCGGCTCCTCAGGGCGGAGCGTCCCGTCATCGTCACCATGGACGAGGTGGTCAAGAGCGATGCGCTCAAGGAGGCGGCGGAGCTCGCCGAACTGCTCGGCGCAGCCGCCTACCAGTCTTCGACGCCCTACGGATCGCACTTTCTATCCGAAAGCCCGAGCTTCGTCGGCACGCTCGCGCGCGTGCAGAAGGTCGCGCGTGATACGCTTGCGCCGCACGACCTGCTGATCGCGCTCGGCGGGGATCCCTTGCGCATGTCGGTTTATAGCGAGGTCGATGCGCTGCCTGATGGTCTCGGCATCGTGCAGATCGGTCTCGTCGATTGGGAGATCGCCAAGAACTACGGCGCTGAGATCGCGCTGAAGGCGGATTTGAAGGAAACGCTGCGCGCGCTGATCCCGGTGCTGACGGAGATGGGCGGCGCGACACTTGCGAGCCGCGCCAAGCAGCGCCTCGCCGAGCTGGCGCCGAAGAGCTGGACCGCGCGCCGCGCCGCGCTGGTCGAGCAGATCGGCAAGAGCGCGGGCCGCGGCCCCATCGATCCGGACTTCCTGGTGCTGCAAATGGTCGAGGCCATGCCGGAGAATGCCATCCTGGTCGACGAAGGCCTCACCTCGAGCCGCCAGGTCACGGCGCTGCGTCCGCACCGCGATCGCTACGGCTATCACGGCCTCGCCTCAGGCGGCATCGGCTGGGGCCTGCCGGCATCAGTCGGCGCCAGCATCGCCAATCCGGATCGCCCCGTCGTGTGCTTCTCGGGCGATGGCAGCGCGATGTATTCGATCCAGTCGCTGTGGACCGCGGCGCATCACAAGCTGCCGCTCAACGTCGTCATCGCCAACAATGGCGGCTACCGCATCATCAAGCAGCGCCTGCTCGCCTTCCATGGCGACGACAATTATGTCGGCATGGACTTCGTCGATCCGCCGGTGGATTTCGCCGGCGTCGCCAGGGCGCTCGGCTGCGAGGCGATCAAGATCAGTGATGTCAGCGAACTGAAGGCGATGCTGGCGTCGGCGTTCAGCCGGCCGGGGACCAAGCTGATCGAGGTGATGGTGGACGGGAAGGTGTAGGGCGCACAAGGAAGACGCGGCGAGAGCGTCCCCCGACTTCTCACCGTCACCCCTGAGGTGGCCGCTTCTTCAGCGGCCCTCGAAGGGCGACGGCCCGGCTGCGTCGGGGCCGTTCATCCTTCGAGGCTCCCCACGCGACGCGTTGCGTCGCATGGCTCGCACCTCAGGATGACGGAACTTACAGCGTGAGGAGTTGGCCTACCCCGTCTTCCCCACCCGATACCCCGCCGCCGGGTGCGGCGCGCCTAACCTTGCGCGGCCGCTGCCGAACAGCTTCTCCCGCAGCGTGCCTTGCGCATAGTCCGACTTGTACCGTCCGCGCCGGGTCAGCTCCGGCACCAGCATGTCGGCGATATCCTCGAAATCGCCGGGCGAGATCGCGAAGGCGACATTCAGCCCGTCGACGTCCGTCGCTTCGAACCATTGCTCGATCTTGTCGGCGACCATCTCCGGCGTACCGACCACGACAGGCCCGGCGCCGCCGACGCCGACATGCTCGATGACGTCGCGCACGGTCCAGATCCGATCAGGATCGGCGCGGGTGACGTTGTCCATGGCGCTGCGGCCGGCATCGTTCTGGACGTGACGCACCTGCTGATCGAGGTCGTAGCCGGAGAAGTCGACGCCGGTCCATCCCGACATCAGCGCCAGTGCACCTTCGGGGCTGATGTGGCGACGGTAGTCGGCGTACTTTTCGTTCGCCTCGGCGTCGGTCCGGCCGAGGATGATCGTCATCATCGAGAACATCAGGATCTCGGCGGGGTTGCGCCCGAGCGCGGCGGCCTCCTGCCGGATCGCGGAGACACGGGGGCCGATCACCTTGGCCGACGGTCCCGACATGAAGACGCATTCGGCATGCTTGGCCGCGAACTGCCGGCCGCGCGGCGAGGTGCCGGCCTGGTACAGCACCGGCGTGCGCTGAGGCGAGGGCTCACTGAGATGAATGGTGTTGTTGATGCGGTAGTTCGCGCCCTCATGGTTGACGCGATGAACTTTTGTGGGATCGGTGAAGATGCCGCGCTTGCGGTCGCGCAGCACGGCGTCATCCTCCCAGCTTCCTTCCCAGAGCTTGTAGACCACCTCCATATATTCATCGGCGATGTCGTAGCGGTCGTCGTGTCCGGTCTGCTTGTCCTTGCCGGCGCCGCGGGCGGCGCTGTCGAGATAGCCGGTGACGACATTCCAGCCGATCCGGCCGTCGGTGAGATGATCGAGCGTCGACATGCGCCGTGCGAACGGGTAGGGCGGCTCGAACGACAAATTGCTGGTCACGCCGAAGCCGAGATTTTGCGTCACCGCGGCCATGGCCGAGAGCAGCAGCAGCGGCTCGTTTGACGGCGTCTGTGCTGCGTTGCGCAAGGCCGCGTCAGGGCTGTTGCCATAGACGTCGTAGACCCCGAGCACGTCGGCCAGGAACAGCCCGTCGAAGCGGCCGCGCTCCAGCGTCCTGGCGAGATCAATCCAGTAGGGCAGGCGGTTATAGTCTGCCGTGCGGTCGCGCGGGTGGGTCCACAGGCCGGGTGACTGATGTGCGACGCAATTCATCGCGAAGGCGTTGAGCCTGATCTGTTTGGCCATGATGGTCCCTCGGCGCCCTGTACTGAGCGTTCTTCGAATGATAGACGTGCGCCCCAACTTGGCGACGTTCTTGCATATGGTTTGCGCTTGGCAAGGCCAAAATCGGCGGTACGCCCGCCCTTGGCAAGCCAATCTCAAGCGAGCAAGAACGAAATCCCAAGAGAACTGCAAGAGAACTACAAGAGAACTACAAGAACTATCCACTCCCCGCCACTTTCGAAGGTCACCCTGTCTCGGGTAGGGTCCTTCGCGCGAAGTTCGAAAAGTGAGTCATGACCAGAGCCGACGCCATCTCCCGCGCCCGTGAGGATTTCAAATCCGGCGCATTCCTCACCGAGCTCGACCGCCGCGTTGCTTATCGGACCGAAAGCCAGAATCCGTCGCGCGGAGCCGAGCTGCGTGGCTATCTGGAGCAGGAGATGATGCCCTCCTTTGCTGCGCTCGATTTTTCCAGCCGCATCGTTGAATCCCCGAGCGACAAGGCGCCGTTCCTGTTCGCCGAGCATCATGAGAGCGCGTCAGCGCCGACCGTGCTGATCTACGGCCATGGTGATGTCGTCGACGGCATGGAAGGCGAGTGGCGCGACGGACGCGATCCCTGGCGCACGACGGTTGCGGGCACGCGCCTCTATGGCCGCGGCACCGCCGACAACAAGGGCCAGCACAGCATCAACATGGCGGCGCTGCGCGCGGTGCGCGACGCCCGCGGCGGCAAGCTCGGCTTCAACGCCAAGTTCATCGTCGAGATGGGCGAGGAGATCGGCTCGCCCGATCTCGGCAAGGTCTGCGATCTCAATCGCGACGCGCTCAAGGCCGATTTGTTCATGGCCTCCGATGGGCCGCGCCTGTCCGCCGACCGCCCGACGCTGTTCCTCGGTTGCCGCGGCGGCATCCGCATTCATCTGGATATGAATCTGCGCGACGGCGGTCATCATTCCGGCAATTGGGGTGGCGTGCTCGCCAACCCCGCGACCATTCTGGTCAACGCGATCTCGACGCTGGTCGACGGCCGCGGCCGCCTCCAGCTCGATGCGCTGAAGCCGCCACGCCTCACCAACCAGATCCGCAGCTATCTGGCCGATGTGCAGGTGGTGCCGAGTGCGGACGAGCCCGCACTGGCGGAGCACTGGGGCGAGGAGGGGCTTTCAGCGGCTGAGCGGCTCTACGCCTGGAATACGCTGGAGGTGCTGGCGATGTCGTCGGGCAATATCGAGAAGCCGGCCAACGCCATTCCCGGCCATGCCAACGCCGTGCTGCAACTGCGTTTCGTGGTCGGCACTGAGGTCGAGGGCTTGATCGAGGCGATCCGCGCCCATCTGATCGAGAGGGGCTTTCCGATGGTCGAAGTTCGGGCGGCGCAGAGTTTTGCTGCATCGCGCACCGATTTCGACAGCCCCTGGATCAAATGGGCGGCGGATTCGGTGCAGGAGACCACCGGCAAGCCGCCGGCCGTGCTGCCGAATTTCGGTGGCTCGCTGCCCAACGACGTGTTTTCCGAGATCCTGGGTCTGCCGACGATCTGGGTCCCGCACTCCTATCCCGGCTGCTCCCAGCATGCGCCCAATGAGCACATCCTGCTGCCTTTGACCGAAGAGGCCTTGACGGTCATGGCCGGGCTGTTCTGGGATCTCGGGGAATTGCCCAAGCCGCTAACCTGAGACGTTAACCTGCGCCGCGATCCAGCCGAAAGTCACATTCTAATCCGGCCCAATCTGTGCTTGCATCCGGGCCGCATCATCCTGAAAGGGGACCAAAAAAGTGAAACACTTCCGTAGCATCGGCCTCGCGCTCGCCGCGACCTTCGCCGTCAGCCAGGCCGGGGCCCAGGAGCTGACCGGCACGCTGAAGAACATCAAGGACACCGGCGCGATCACGCTCGGCTTCCGCGACTCCTCGATCCCGTTCTCCTATCTCGATGACAACCAGAAGCCCGTCGGGTTCGCGATGGACATCTGCTACAAGATCGTCGACGCCGTGAAGAAGGAGCTCAAGCTCGACAAGCTCGAGGTCAAGCTCAACCCGGTGACCTCGGCAACCCGCATCCCACTGATGGCGAACGGCACCATCGACCTCGAATGTGGCTCGACCACCAACAACGCCGAGCGCCAGAAGCAGGTCGCCTTCACCAACACCCACTACCTGACCGCCAGCCGCTACGTCTTCAAGAAGTCGAGCGGCCTGAAATCGATCGACGATCTCAAGGGCAAGACGGTGGTCTCGACCGCGGGAACCACCAACATCAAGCAGCTCACCGAAGCCAACGTCGCCAAGAGCCTCGGCGCCAACATCATTCCGGCCAAGGACCACGCCGAAGCCTTCCTGATGGTCGAGACCGACCGCGCGGTCGCCTTCGTGATGGACGACATCCTGCTCGCGAGCCTCGTCGCCGGCTCGAAGTCGCCGGATGACTACGCCATCTCCAAGGATGCGTTCTCCAAGCCTGAGCCCTACGGCATCATGCTGCGCAAGGACGACCCCGCCTTCAAGAAGGTGGTCGATGCCGCGACGGCCGCGCTCTACACCTCCGGCGAGGCCCAGAAGATCTACGACAAGTGGTTCACGGCCAAGATCCCGCCGAAGGGCCTCAATCTCAACACGCCGATCTCGGCCGAGCTGAAGAACGAGTTCGCCAAGCCCACGGACTCGCCGAGCCCGGACGACTATAAGTAAGCAAAACCTCGATCTTTCGATCGAAATCATGTCCGGCCACTCTTGACACCAGGGTGGCCGGACATTTGCATAGGCGCCTGGACAAAGGGCGCGTTCGCGCGGGGGACACGTGAACTATAATTGGAACTGGGGAATCTTTTTCCAGCCGAACCCGATGGGGACCGGCACCTATCTCGACATGCTGCTGTCGGGCCTGGCGCTGACCCTCAAGACCGCGGCGCTGGCCTGGGTCATCGCGCTGATCACCGGCTCCTTGGTCGGCGTGATGCGTACGCTGCCATCGAAGGGGGCGAACTGGTTCGGCTTTGCCTATGTCGAATTCTTCCGCAACATGCCGCTGCTCGTGCAGCTCTTCCTGTGGTTCTTCGTGCTGCCGGAACTGCTGCCAAAAGCCGCCGGCATCTGGCTGAAACAGCTGCCGAACGCCCCGTTCTGGACGGCGGCGATCGGCGTCGGCTTCTTCATGTCGGCGCGCGTGGCCGTGCAGCTGCAGGCCGGCATCGGCTCACTGCCGCGCGGGCAGAAGATGGCCGCAACCGCGCTCGGCCTGACCACTGCGCAGGGCTATCGCTACGTGCTGCTGCCGATGGCGTTTCGCATCATCCTGCCGCCGCTGACATCCGAGTTTCTCAATACCATCAAGAACACCGCGGTCGCGATCACCATCGGCCTGCTCGAGCTGACCGGGCAGGCGCGCTCGATGCAGGAATTCTCGTTCCAGGTGTTCGAGGCCTTCACCGCCGCCACCATCCTCTATCTTCTCGTCAACGCCGTCGTCGTGACCGCGATGCGCTTCCTCGAGCGCTGGGTCGCGATCCCCGGTTACATCACGGGGAAATAAGCGATGTTCGCCAATCTCGATTTCGACGTCATCCGCCGCGCGCTGCCTTATCTGTTCTTCGAGGGCATGACGTTCACACTGACGCTGACGGGCCTCGCAGCCCTCGGTGGCCTTGTCTTCGGCACGGCGCTCGCCCTGATGCGGCTGTCCGGCCTCAAGCTGCTCGGCCGGATCGCCGGCGTCTATGTCGACTTCATGCGCTCGCTGCCGCTGGTGCTGGTCATCTTCTGGTTCTACTTCCTGGTGCCCTATATCGGGCAGTGGGTGACCGGCGCCTCGCGCCCCATTAGCGTCGGTGCGTTCGCGTCCTCGCTCATCACCTTCATCATGTTCGAGGCGGCGTACTTCTCCGAGATCATGCGCGCCGGCATCCAGTCGATCTCGCGCGGCCAGCCGGCCGCGGCCAACGCGCTCGGGCTGACCTACGCGCAGACCATGCGCTACGTCGTGCTGCCGCAGGCCTTCCGCAACATGCTGCCGGTTCTGATCACGCAGACCATCGTTCTGTTCCAGGACACTTCGCTGGTCTACGTCCTGTCGATCACGGACTTCCTGGGAGCGGCGAGCAAGGTCGCGCAGCGCGACGGACGCCTGGTCGAAATGTACCTGTTCGCAGCGGTCGTCTACTTCACCATTTCCTGTATCGCGTCCTTCGGCGTCCGCCGCCTGCAGGCGCGCATCGCCATCATTCGCTAGGGCTAGCCGCTCATGATCGAAATCAGCCACGTCAACAAATGGTACACGCCGAGCTTCCAGGTGCTGACCGATTGCACCACCAGCGTCACCAAGGGCGAGGTCGTCGTGGTCTGCGGCCCCTCGGGTTCGGGCAAATCGACGCTGATCAAATGCGTCAACGCGCTGGAGCCGTTCCAGAGCGGCGACATCAGCGTCGACGGCACCAAGGTCAACGATCCCAAGACCAATCTGCCGAAGCTGCGCTCGCGCGTCGGAATGGTGTTCCAGCACTTCGAACTGTTTCCGCACCTCAAGATCATCGACAATCTCTGCCTCGCGCAGGAGAAGGTGCTGGGGCGCTCGCACGACAAATCGGTCACCAAGGGCATGCAGCTGCTGGAGCGTGTCGGTTTGAAGGAGCAGGCGCAGAAATTCCCCGCGCAGCTCTCCGGTGGCCAGCAGCAGCGCGTCGCGATCGCCCGTGCGCTCGCGATGGATCCGATCGTCATGCTGTTCGACGAGCCGACCTCGGCGCTGGATCCTGAAATGGTCAGCGAAGTGCTCGACGTCATGGTCGATCTCGCCCGCGAAGGCATGACCATGATGGTCGTCACCCACGAGATGGGCTTTGCCCGCAAGGTCGCCAATCGCGTGATCTTCATGGACCGCGGCGAGATCGTCGAGGACGCGGCGAAGGACGACTTCTTCGGCAAGCCGCGCAGCGACCGCGCGCAGAAGTTCTTGTCGAAGATCCTGTCGCATTAACTCGTGCCGTCATTCCGGGGCGCGACGAAGTCGCGAGCCCGGAATCCATAGCCACCATCGGGCGTATGGATCCTCAGATGCGCAATTGCGCATCATAGCTCGTGCTCCGCGCGCTCCGGGAGGACGAAGAGCAGGGTTTATCGAGCGCGCCAAATCTCCTATACCATGAGCCAATCCCCTTCTCCCCAGGAGACCTGCCTTGGATCCGATCGCCTACGTCAACGGCTCATTCGTCCCGCTCTCGGACGCCAAAATCTCGGTCCTCGATCGCGGCTTCCTGTTCGCCGACGGCATCTATGAGGTCTCGGCCGTGCTGGACGCCAAGCTGGTCGACAACGCCTCGCATCTGGCGCGGCTTGAGCGCTCGGTCGGCGAGATCAGCTTGAGGCTGCCGGAGACGGTCGAACGCATCACCGAGCTCCAGAAGGAGCTGATCGCGCGCAACAAGGTCGTGAATGGCCTCGTCTATCTCCAGGTGACGCGCGGCGCCGACAAGGGCCGCGACTTTGCCTTTCCCAAAGGCGACGTCAAGTCGAGCCTGGTGATGTTCACCTCGGAAAAGGACATCATCAATGCCGCGTCGGCTAAGGCCGGCATTAACGTCATCACCGTACCGGACATCCGCTGGGAGCGGCGCGACATCAAGAGCGTGGCCCTGCTGGCGCAGGTATTGGCAAAGCAGGCAGCGGCCGAAGCCGGCGCGGGCGAGGCCTGGATGCTGGAAGACGGCTACGTCACCGAGGGTGGTTCGTCTTCGGCATTCATCCTCACCAAGGACGACGTCATCGTGACCCGCAAGAACTCCAACGCGATCCTGCCCGGCTGCACCCGCAAGGCGGTGGTGGCGCTCGCCGAGGAGCGCCAGCTTCGCGTCGAGGAGCGCTCGTTCACAGTCGCCGAGGCGCTGGCTGCCAAGGAGGCCTTTGCGACCTCGGCGTCACTGTTCGTCCAGCCGGTGGTTGCGATCGACGGCAAGAAGATTGGCGACGGCAAGCCCGGCCCGATGGCAACGCGCCTGCGCGAGATCTATGTGGAGTTCGCCAAGGCGACCGCGGTTTAGCCGCGCACTCCGCTGCCGTAGCTGTCGTAGGGTGGGCAAAGGCGCGAAGCGCCGTGCCCACGTCTTATCTCGCGTGTGAAAGAATGGTGGGCACGGCGCAAGTGCGCCTTTGCCCACCCTACGGGACCTGCCGGACGAGGACGCGCCGCAGCCTCACGCCACCGACGCCTTCACCTTCACGGGATGGACCGCACGGAACGCGATCGCGATCCTATTCCAGGCGTTGATGGCGCCGATCAGCATGGTCAGGTTCACCGTCTCCGCATCGGAAAACTGCGCGCGGACCCGCTCATAGACATCGTCGGGCGCGTGCGTCCCCGAAATCAGTGTGACCGACTCGGTCCAGGCCAGCGCTGCGCGCTCGCGATCGGAATAGAGCGGTGACTCGCGCCAGGCATTGAGCAGATAGATGCGCTGCTCGGTCTCGCCGCGCTTGCGGGCGTCCTCGGTGTGCATGTTGATGCAGAAGGCACAGCCGTTGATCTGCGAGGCCCGGATCTTGACGAGCTCGATCAGCGATTTCTCCAGTCCCGTAGACTGGATCTGCTCTTCCAGCGCCATCAGCGCTTTCATCGTGTCGGGGGCGGCCTGGTAGAAGTTCATGCGGGGCTTCATGGTCGTTCTCCTTGCTTCCTACGGTTGATGTCAGTGGGCGCCACCAGCGGAGGTCTGGCCGGGTCTCTTCAGGAAGAGCGCGGCGATCAGGGCCGCGATCAGTGCCATGCCGAGCAGATAAAAAGTGTCGCTGAAGGCGAGGATATAAGCCTGCTTCTGCACGATATGACCAATCGCGACATAGGCACGATGCGCGGCGTCTGCATGGTCGAGGATGCCGTGATTGACGAAATACTGGGTGAGCTGCTCCAGCCGCGCACGGGTGGCCTGCTCGAACACCGAGACCGACTGCATCAGCACATTCGAGTGATACTGCTCTCGCTTGGTCAGCACGGTCTGGAGCAGTGCGATGCCGACGGCGCCGCCGAGATTGCGCATCATGTTGAACAGGCCGGAGGCCGAGCCCGCGTTCTCCGGCTCGATGCCTGCGGTTGCGACGGCCGACAGCGGCGCCATCACCAACGCCTGGCCGATGGCGCGGACGACGTTGGGCCACAGCAGCTGGTCGGCGGCATAGTCGCTGGTCATATAGATGTTCATGAAGTTGGATGCGGCGAACAGCACGAAGCCGACGCCGATGATGATCCGCGCATCGAACCGCTGCATCAGGCGCGGCACGAGAGGGATCAAGAGGAGCTGCGGCAATCCGGTCCAGGCCAGCACCATGCCGATCTGCTCGGCATTATAGCCCTGAATGCGCGAGAGATATTGTGGGAGGATGAACACGGAACCGTAGAGCGCGATGCCGAGCAGGAAATTTGCGAGCATGCCGAAGCCGAAATTGCGGCGGACGAGCAGGCGCAGATTGAGCAGCGGCTTCCTCACCGTCAGTTCGATGATCAGGAAGGCGGTCAGTGCAACGGCTGCGATCACTGACAGCTTGACGATGAAGGGTGAGCCGAACCAGTCGTCCTTGTTGCCTTCCTCCAGCACGGTCTGGAGCGCCGACAACCCGATCGCCATGGTGATGATGCCGGCCCAGTCGCCCTCGCGCAGGAGCGACAGCTTCATGGGCTTTGCGTCGAGCGCGTACCAGAGCATGCCGACCATGATCGCGCCGGGGACGAGGTTGACATAGAAGATGTACTCCCAGCCGAAATTCTCGGTGAGATAGCCCCCGATGGTCGGGCCGATCGCGGGGGCGAACGTCGCTGACAGCGCAAACAACGCGAGACCGACCGGCTGTTTTCCGCGCGGCAACAGCGTGATGATCAGCGTGAATGCCATCGGAATCAGAACGCCGCCGCTGAACCCCTGCACGGCGCGCAGTACGATCATCTGCGGCAGGTCCTGCGCCAGTGCGCAGGCCGCCGACAGCAGGAGGAACAGGATCGCGTTGGTGAGCAGGTAGATGCGGATCGAGAACACCTGTGCGAGCCAGCCGGAGAGCGGGATCACCACGATCTCCGCGATCAGATAGGAGGTCGAAATCCAGCCGCCGTCGTCGATGCCGGCACCGATCGCGCCCTGAATGTCCGCGAGCGAGGCGTTGACGATCTGGATGTTCAGCACCGCCATGAAAGCGCCGAGCGTGGCGCCGATCACCGCGATCCAGGTTTTTGCCGACACCGCCGGTGCGGCGGGCGCAGCGGAGGCGGAGACACTGGCGGCGTTGACGGTCGGTTGCAGCGTGCTCATGGATTTAGCCGCCGTTGGCGCGAGACGTTGTGTCGGCCAGACGCTTGGCCGTCTCGCGCTCGGCCAGCACCGCCTGTTTGGTGTTCACGGTCGGCACCGCGGACATGCCGGGGCGCAGCAGGCCGGTGAGGCTGTGGTCGTCGAGCACGATCTTGACCGGAACGCGCTGCACGATCTTGGTGAAATTGCCGGTGGCGTTGTCCGGCGGCAGCAGCGCGAATTCGAGCCCGCTCGCCGGCGACAAGCTATCGATATGGCCGCGCAGGGTCTTGTTGCGGAAGCTGTCGACGTGCAGCTCGACCGGCTGTCCCGGCCGCACATGCGTGAGCTGGGTCTCCTTGAAGTTCGCAACGACATAAACCGCATCGAGCGGTACCACCGCCATCAATTGCGTTCCGGCTTGCACGTATTGGCCGACCCGCAAGCTCCGGGCGCCGACCGTGCCGTCGACCGGCGCGGTGATCTCGGTATAAGACAGGTTCAGCGCCGCCTGCTGCGCGACCGCGCGGGCCCGTTCGAGCTGAGCTGTCGCCTGAGCACGCTGGGTGGTGAGGACGTCGACCTTGCGCTGCGCGGCCAGAAGGCCAGATTTCGCATGCTGCAGTTGCGCGTTGCTGGCGCGCAGCGCTGCGTCAGTCTGCTGCGCGCGCTGGATGGTGCCGGAGCCCGACTTCATCAGGTCGTCGTAGCGGGCGCGCTCCTCCTGAGCGAATTTCAGATTGGCGTCGGCAGCCGTGACATCGGCCGTGCTTTGCTCGATGATCGGCTGCTGCAGTTCGAGCTGGGCATCGATATTGCGCACCGAGGCTTCGGCGGCGGCGACGTCGGCTTCTGCCTGGTCGAGGGCCGCCTTGAAGTCGCGGTCGTCGATCTTGGCCAGCGCCTGGCCTGCCCGAACCTTCTCGTTGTCGCCGACCAGCACCTTTGCGATGTAGCCGGAAACCTTGGGCGCGATGATCGTGGAATCGGCCTTCACATAGGCATCGTCGGTGGATTCCAGGTAGCGGCCCGTTTTCAGGTAATCGGAGCCATAGTCGCCGGCCACCGCGATGCCGATCGTCAGCGCCAGCCCGATCGCTGCTCGTCTGATCGCCTGCCGGGATGGGCGCAGACCGATTTTCTGATTAATTTCAGTAACATAAGAAGCGTTCGACATGGCGTCCTCGGATTTCGCAGACGCCCGCTCAGAATGGTGCGCTGTTAACCCCCAAGTGCGCTGTCCGGGTCATGGTGATAATCTCGGAATTTGTGGAAGCATTATCCACCAATAGCGGATAATCTGAGCCTGTCGCCATGGATCGCTTCACGAGCCTCACCGCCTTCGTCCACGTGGTCGAAAACGGCGGTTTTTCCGCCGCCGCCCGCCGGCTCAACATGTCGACGACCATGGTGAGCAACCATGTGCAGGCGCTGGAGGACCGGCTCGGCGTGCGGCTGCTCAACCGCACGACGCGAAAAGTGAGCCTCACCGAAATCGGCAAGGCCTATTACGACCGCTCGACCCAGGTCCTCGCCGATCTCGAACAGGCCGACGACATCGCGAGCGAATTGCAGTCGGTGCCGCGCGGCACATTGCGCATCCACGTCGCCACGCACATGGTGCCCTTCGTCGCGCCCGTTGCGGCAAAACTCCTGTCGGCCTATCCGGAGCTCAAGATCGATCTGCGCATGGGCGAAGCCGAGGTCGACCTCATCGAGGAGAGCTATGACGTCGCTCTGCGGATGACCTCGCCGCCGGACTCGAGCCTGATTGTCCGCAGCCTCGCCACCTGGCGCCACGTGCTGTGCTGCTCGCACGACTATCTCGAAAGGCATGGCCGTGTTCAGAAGCTCGACGAGCTCGCCGCGCACAATTGCGCTCGGCATCTGAACTATCCCTTCGGCGACGATTGGCGCTTCTTCGATCGCAAGGGTTCGCCGGCATCGGTGCGCGTCTCCGGCAGCTTCATCACCAACAGCGGCGAAGCGTTGCGGAAGGTGGCGCTGGAGGGCGCGGCCGTCTGCCTGATGGCCGGGTTTCTCGTACAGGGCGATCTCGAGGCTGGGCACCTCGTTCGGCTGCTGCCCGAATATCGCCCGGTCGAGATGTCGATGAACGCGGTCTATCCGCACCGGCATCATCTGTCGGCGAAGGTCCGGACCTTCATCGACATGCTCGTGCACCACAGCGCCGAGCAGCAGAAGCTGATCAACCCGTATTCATGAGCACTTTCGCCGGCGACTCCATGTCCCTCAGAAAGTGAGTTGACATCGCCGGGGTATCTGGAACAATACAACCTAAGATATGAGTGATCTATTTTGGACCGAAGTGGTTCGGCCCGATCCTGTTTCTTCGATGTGACGTTTCGTTCAGGCCGGCTTTGCGGCCTCCTTCTCCAGCTCTTGCTTTTCCATGTTTGACGCATCGACAGGCGGCAGGCCGATCGACGTTCGATTGCGTGAGAGCTTCGTAGGGTTGGGCATCATATTATATTGCGGTGAAGCTGGACGGCTTGGCCATATCTGAACCGACAACCGCTGAAGGGAGCTTCGATGACCCTCGCCAGAACGGGATGGATTGCGACGTTGCTCCTCGGCCTCTTGGCGGCGGGCGGCGTGCAACCTTCTCTTGCCGCAGCCGACGATGCGTGGCCGGTCAAGAAAAGGCTGATCGGTGAGGACGGCGACAAGTCCAAGGATGTCAGTGGCATCGCCTGCACGACCGCAGATGGGTTTCCCCGTTCGTGCCTCGTCATCGACGACAATCTCCAGGACGCCCAATTCATCGAATTGACCGACGGAGAGCTTGTTGCCGGCAGCCCCGTCAAATTGATCGACAACACGTTCAAGGACAAAGCGCTCGAGCTTGATGGGGAGGGCGTCGCCTTTTCCAAAGGGTACTATTACGTCATCGGCTCGCATGGCCATCCGCGAGACAAGGACCACAAGCTCGATCCCAAGAAAGATGCCGGCAAGATTCAGGCGAAGATCGCCGCAAGCAGCCAGATCGTTCGGTTCCGCACGACCGGTGAGGACGGCAATGCGTCAGGCCTCGAGCGCACGCCGAGACTGAGAGACGTCATTGCGAGCGAGCCGGCACTTCTCCCCTTCGTGGATATGCGGTTGGAGACCAACGGGCTGACGATCGAAGGCGTGGCGATCAAGGACGATCGGACGCTGCTCGCAGGATTCCGGGGCCCCGTGCTGAACGGTAAATGCGCCGTTGTTCTGTCGGTCGAGGTGGCTTCCCTGTTTGGTAATGGAAAAAGCTCGGACCATCGTCTGTACCGGCTGCCGCTCGGCGCCGGCCGTGGCGTCCGCGATCTCGCACCATTTGGGGATCGCATTCTCGTCCTGGCAGGTCCGGCTGCGGACGGACCCGGGTCCTATGCCGTCTACGCATGGGACGGCGCATCGGAGTCCGTCGAGCTGTTGAAGGACTTGCCGTTTGATCCGAAGCGAAAGCCGGAGGGGCTCCTTCCGCTGGACAAGACGTCAACCGGACTACGTGTCCTGATCGTGTTCGACGGCGACAAGGAAGGTGCGCCCACCCCGATCGAAATATCAGGATCGGGGCCGCGATCTTCATCCTGTCCCGCCGGCTAAAGCATGATCTGGAAAAGTGCGCAGCGGTTTTCCGAAAAGATCATGCTCAAACAACAACCTAAAGCGCGATGACGATTCATCCTAAATCGCATCGCGCTTTAGGCGTTTTGAAAACCCGCGCCTCGCACTGTTCTTCAACCGGTGGCGCGCATCTTTGCCGGCGATGGCGTGTGGAGTTCACTGAGCAGCCGCTCGACCTCTGTCTTCACCTTCCCGATCGCGGTGTCCTTGACCGGGCCATAGCCGCGGATCTCCATCGGAGCCTTTGCAATTGCGATGAGATCCGGAAGACGCGCGGTATCGAGCGCGCCGAGCATTCGTTCGATCAGGCCTTCATACCACGCGACCAGTTCGCGCTCGGTGCGCCGCTCCGCGGTATAGCCGAACGGATCGAACGGCGTTCCGCGCAGCCCCTTTAAGCGCGCGAGCATGGTGAGAGGCGTCTGGATCCATTGACTGAAGGCGCGCTTGCGCGGGCGTCCACGGGCGTCGCGCCGCGACGGCAGGAACGGCGGGGCGAGGTGATACTGGATCTTGAAGCCATCCTCGAACTCGCGTTTCAGCTCATCAAGGAATTCGCCTTGCATGTGCAGCCGCGCCACCTCGTACTCGTCCTTGTAAGCCATCAGCTTGAACAGGGCGCGTGCGACTGCCTCGGTCAGGGCCTCGCTGTTCAGAACGGCCTCGGCCAGGCGGACCTTTGCGATAATCGTCCGATAGCGTGCCGCATAGGTGCTGTCTTGATAGGCGGTGAGAAAGTCGGCGCGACGGTCGATGATCTGGTCGAGCGTCTCGGCTGTGAGCGCTTCGTTCACCTTCGGCAAGAAGTCCGGATCGGAAGCCGCAATCCGGCCCCAGGCAAAGGCCTGCTTGTTGTGCTCCACGGCGACGCCGTTGAGCTCGATCGCACGCAGCAGCGCTGCAAGCGAAATCGGGACCAGCCCGCGCTGCCAGGCAAAGCCGAGCATGATGATATTGGCATAGACCGCATCGCCGAGCAGCCGTTCGGCCAGCGCGTTGGCATTGATCGTGCCGAGATTGTCTGCACCGACGACCCAGCCGATGGCGCGCAGGCGGGCGGGGGAGGCGAGATCGGCATCGCGGAAACGGACGACGTCGCCGGTCGGCATTTCCGCAGTATTGACCGCGGCCCGCGTGCCCTTCCGGAAGGTGCCGGACGCCTTGGGCGAAGAGCTGACGACGAGATCGCAGCCGATCAGCGCATCGGCCGCGCCCTGGTCGATACGCACCTGATGCAGGGCCTCGGGATTTGGTGCAAGCCGGATATAGCTCAGCACAGGCCCGAACTTTTGTGCAAAGCCGGTGAAGTCCAGCACCGAGACGCCGCGACCTTCGAGGTGTGCGGCCATGCCGATCAGCGCGCCGACGGTGATCACGCCGGTGCCGCCGACGCCGGTCACGAGCAGATCGTAGGGACGCTCGAGCGTTGCTGCCGCGGGCAGGGGAAGCGTAGCGGCGTGGCCGACCGCATCGATCTGGCTCGCACTCTTCTTCCGGCGCGTCGCGCCCTCGACGGTGACGAAGCTTGGGCAGAAGCCGTTGAGGCAGGAGAAATCCTTGTTGCAGGATGAGAGGTTGATCTGGCGCTTGCGGCCGAACAATGTCTCCTTCGGCTCGACGCTGAGGCAGTTGGATTCCACCGAGCAGTCGCCGCAGCCTTCACAGACGAGATCGTTGATGTAGGCGAAGCGTTTGGGATCGACCATCTGCCCGCGCTTGCGCCGGCGTCGCTTCTCCGTGGCGCAGGTCTGCTGATAGATCAGGACCGAGACGCCGGAGACCTCGCGCAGCTCGCGCTGCACGGCATCCATCTCTTCGCGCGGATGGACGGTGACGCCGACAGGCAGGTCGGCAGGCGAGAACTGTGCGGGATCATCCGACACCAGCGCGATGCGCGTCACGCCTTCGGCGCGGACGCTGTGCGCGATCGCATGGACGCTGACGGGACCGTCGACCGGTTGGCCGCCGGTCATGGCGACGGCATCGTTGAACAGGATTTTGTAGGTGATATTGGCCTTGGCCGCGATCGCCTGCCGGATCGCCATCGAGCCGGAGTGGTAGTAGGTGCCTTCGCCGAGGTTCTGGAAAATGTGCTTATGGCCGGTGAATCTCGACGAAGCCGCCCAGTTCACGCCTTCACCGCCCATCTGGATCAGCGACGAGGTCTCGCGGTCCATCCAGCTCGCCATGAAATGGCAGCCGATGCCGGCCAGTGCCTTCGATCCATCAGGCACCTTCGTCGACGTGTTGTGCGGGCAACCCGAACAGAAATAGGGCGTGCGCGTTGCGCCTGAGACGTTGATGGTGCGTGCGGCCTCCGGCAAGAGTGCAGCCGCGCGTGCGGCGAGATTGAGGGCCGGGAACATCGGATCGAGCCGGCGCGCGAGCACGCCAGCCAGCGCGCGCGGCGACAATTCACCGATCCACGAGATCAGCCGCGCCCCTTGCTCGTCGTGCTTGCCGACCATGCGCTCGGGCTTTGCGCCGGGATAGTCATAGAAATACTCCTTGAACTGGCTTTCGATGATGCCGCGCTTCTCCTCGACCACGAGGATCTCGCGCTTGCCCTTCACGAAATCCATGGCGTCATGCAACGCCAGCGGCCAGACCATGCCGACCTTGTAGACGTCGATTCCGAGGCTGCGGCAGGCGGCTTCATCGAGGCCCATCAGTCGCAGCGCCTCCATCAAATCGAGATGCGCCTTGCCCGTCGTGACGATGCCGTAGGTCGCGTCTCGAATGTCGTAGATGTGACGGTCGATCGGATTGGCCTTGGCGAAGGCATAGACGGCGTGCTTCTTCGCCTCCAGCCGCTCCTCGATCTGTGGGCCCGGCAGGTCGGGCCAGCGATAGTGCAGTCCATCAGGCGGCGGCGTGAAGTCAGGCATGCGGAAGCTTCGGGGCGAGCCCAACTCGACGGAGGCGCCCGATTCGACGATCTCCGAGATCGCCTTGAAGCCGACCCACATGCCGGAGAACCGGCTCAGCGCGTAGCCATATTCGCCGAACGCGAGATATTCGCCGACGCTTGCGGGATGCAGCGTCGGCATGAACCAGCTCATGAAGGCGACGTCGGACTGGTGTGGCATCGAGGAGGAGACGCAGCCATGGTCGTCGCCGGCGACGACCAGCACGCCGCCATGCGGCGAGGAGCCGTAGGCATTGCCATGCTTGAGCGCGTCGCCGGAGCGGTCGACGCCCGGGCTCTTGCCGTACCAGAGGCCAAACACGCCATCGACCTCGCGGTCTCCTTGCGTTTCGACCTGTTGCGAGCCGAGCACCGCGGTCGCGGCGAGGTCCTCGTTCACTGCGGGGAGGAATTCGATGCGGTCCCGCTGGAGTCGCTCCTGGATGCGCCAGAGTTCGAGATCGATGCCGCCGAGCGGCGAGCCGCGATAGCCGGAGATGAAGCCGGCGGTGTTGAGCCCACGCGCCCGGTCGCGCCTCGCCTGGTCGAGCGCGATGCGAACGATGGCCTGCGTCCCCGTGAGGAAGACACGGCCGTGTTCGCGATCGTAGCGATCGGAGAGTTCATAGGCGTCGAGTGACGGAATGGCGTCCATGCGGACCTCCCGCGGCATCCCTGCATGGGGGAAGGTTAGGCCCGGGCGGCTGGTAGGTCTTACCTATCTTTCCTGACAGGCCCGCTATTCTGGTAGATTTGTCCGGCTTGTCCTATAATTCGGTAGATTAATCCGATTTGGTGAAATTCATGATTGAAGAGCAGGACACGCGGATTCTTGCGCACCTCCAGAAGGACGGTCGCGCCACCAACCAGCAACTGGCGGACGAGGTCGGCATGTCCACCTCTGCCTGCTGGCGCCGGGTGCGCGCGCTGGAGGAGGCTGGGGTCATTCAGGGCTACGCGGCACTGGTCGCGCGCGAGCAGGCGGGCTTTGCGATGTCGGCCATCCTCCACGTCTCGCTGGAGCGTCACGACGCCAAATTCGTCGACGAGTTTGTGTCCCGCGTCACCAAACGTCGCGAGGTGCTGGAGTGCTTTGCGACCACGGGCGACGCCGATTATCATCTGCGCGTCGTCGTGCAGGACATGGCGGCCTACAACCGCTTCCTCGACGAGTTCATGTTCCGCATCCCCGGCATCCGTTACGTCCGCAGCAATGTGGTGCTGAAGGAGATCAAGACCGGCGTGGCGCTGCCGTTTTGAAGGAGGTCTCGTAGGGTGGGCAAAGGCGCATAGCGCCGTGCCCACGTATTCCCCGCGATCGAACGAGATCGTGGGCACGGCGCAAGAGCGCCTTTACCCACCCTACGGCACCTCTATCGCCGCTCTTCCCGCACGAACCTGTTACGCAACATCCCGACGCCCGTGATGTCGATCTCCACGAGGTCACCATGCTTGATGTCCGGTGAGGCACCGTCTGTGCCCATCCAGATCACATCTCCCGGCCACAGCGTAAAATACTTCGTCAGCTCGACCAGGAACGGCACCACGCCGAAGATCATGTCGTTGGTAGCGAAGCGGTTGGTTTCCTTGCCGTTGACCCGGACGATCGTTTCCATTTTGTCGAGATCGGCCTCGGTCTCGATCCACGGTCCCATCGGCTTGAACGTGTCGGCGTTCTTCGAACGCCACAGGCCGCGATCGGCCTTCTGCCAGCTGCGCTCGCTGACGTCGTTGCCGACGGTGTAGCCGAACACGCAATCCATCGCGTTCGCTTCGGTGAGATGCTTCACCTTCTTGCCGATGACGACGACGAGTTCGCCTTCATAATGGATCTTGTCCGTCGCAAAAGACGGGATCACGACCTCTTCATCATGAGCGATCAGCGCGTTCTGGGCACGGTAGCCGATCTCGGGCCGGTCAGGGACCGCCGGCACCTCGCCGCGCTTGTCGGCGGCTTCCTTCAGGTGCTTCAGGTAGTTCAGGCCGACGCAATAGAAGGTGCGCGGGATCAGTGGCAGCTCGATCTCGACCTTCGACAAGGCAAACGTTTGCGAGGTGCGCTGCCATTCGCCGAAGGGATCGCCGTCGACTGCGATCACCCGGTCGCCTTCGACGATTCCCCAACACGTCTTGTCCGAGGCGGTGAATTTCAGCCAGCGCATGTCAGACCCTCGTAGCTATTCTGCGGCATCGCGCGGCTGCATCTTCCAGGCGCCCGCCGCGGGCCGCTTCAATCCGAGATTTTCGCGTAGCGTCTTGCCGCGATAGTCCTTTTGGAACAGGCCGCGGCGCTGCAGCTCCGGTACGACATGCTGGACGAAATCGGCGTAGGAGCCGGGCACGTAGGTCGCAGCGATGACGAACCCGTCGCAGCCGCGCTCCACGAACATCTCCTCCAGTCTATCCGCGATCTCCTTGGGGCCGCCGACCATCGCGTCCTGGACCTGCCCCCGGCCGGAGAAGGTGACGAAGTCCCGCGCGCTCGGATTGCTCTTGCCCGAATTCTTCAGCACGCCGTCGCGGATGCCCAAAATGCCCTGCATGCTCTTCAACTCTTCGGTCGTCAGCGGCTCGTCGAGATCCTTGGAAGCGAAATCATAGTTGAGTGCTTCGGCAAGCAGCGACAGCGCGTCGATCTGCAGCGGCAGCTTGTTGATCAGCGCCATCCTGTCCTCAGCCTCGGCTTTGGTGGCAGCGCAGACCGGCGTGGTCAAATTGCAGAGGAACATCTGGTCGGGATCGCGGCCAGCCTTGGCGGCTTCGTTGCGGACGGACGCATAGCCTTCCTTGGCCGCGGCGAGATTGCGCGCGGCGGTGAAGATCACCTCGCCCCATCGCCCGGCAAAGCGCTGGCCGCGGCCGGACGCGCCGGCCTGGATGATCACGGGATGGCCCTGATCCGAGCGCGGTACGGTGAACGGTCCGCGCGACTTGAAGGCTGGTCCCTTGTGGTCGAGCCGCTTCACCTTGGTCGGATCAGCAAAGCGGCCGCTTTGCTTGTCCATGATGAGCGCGCCGTCTTCCCAGGTGTCCCAGTGACCGAGCACCACTTCCATGAACTCGTCGGCGCGGTCATAGCGGGAATCGTGTTCGGGATGCGAATCCCGGCCCATGTTGAGAGCTTCACCGTCATTGAGCGAGGTGACGACGTTCCAGCCCGTGCGTCCCCCCGACATCAGGTCGAGCGTTGCGAAGCGGCGGGCGACGTCGAACGGTTCGTAGTAGGTGGTCGAGCAGGTCGCGCCAAGGCCGAGCTTCTCGGTGACCATGCCCATCGTGGTCAGCACGATCAGCGGATCCATCTTCACGCAGCGGATGCCGTATTCGACGGTGTGGGCGTGGTCGTTGCCGTAGCGGTCCGGCATCGCCAGGCGATCGTCGAAGAAGGCCATGTGGAATTTACCGGCTTCGAGGATCCTGCCGATCTCCTGATAATAGGCCGCCGACATCGAATCGTCGCGCGAGTCCGGATGCCGCCAGGAGCTCGGCAAGTTGGTGCAGTTCTGCGCCTGGAGGAAGCCGACCAGGACCATCTGTCGCGTCATGCTGCTGTTCTCCAAATTCCGTCAGGCCAGATCGAGCACTGTTTCGAGCCGGTAATCCCGCGCCAGCACGCGCAGCTTTTCCCAGGTCGCATCCTCGACCTCGATGCCATCGCGCAGGCGCTGCTGTTCGCGAACGCCTTCGATCTCGCCGGGATAGTAGACGCCGTTGCTGCCCTCGGACGGCGGCGTCGATTTCAGATAACGCGCGAATTCGGCGACCTCGCGTTTGAACTCCTTCAGCGGGCGGAATGCGGCGACGTTGAACACCGCCATGAAGCATCCGTCGTTGTGCCGGCCGGTCGGTTCGACGCCGAAGCCGAGGCCGGTCAGCAGGCCGCACAGCACCTCGACCATGGCGGCAAGACCACTGCCCTTGTAACCCTCGGTGCCACCGAGCGGCAGCAGCGCGCCGCCCTTGCGGTATTGGGTCGGATCGGTGGTGTGACGTCCCTCGGGATCGATGATCCAGCCGGTCGGAATCTCCTCACCGCGCGCGACCGCAAGCTGGATCTTGCCGGCTGCGACCGCCGAGGTCGCCATGTCGAGATAGAACGGCGCATCGAGATCTGACGGCACCGCGATCGAGATCGGGTTGGTGCCGAGCCGCGCCTCCTTGCCCCCGAACGGCGCCACGTGCTTCGGCGAGCGGCCCGAATCCGCCGTCGCGATCCCGATCATGCCTGCGCGCATCGCCATCAGCGGATAGGCGGCGAGGCGGCCGACATGGCTCTGCCGAAACACCGTGCAGGCGGCGACGTTCGCCGTCTTCGCCTTCTCGATCGTCAGCGCCATCGCCTTGGCGTTGACGTGGAAGCCAAATCCCCAATGGCCGTCGATCACGGTCGTGGTCGGCGATTCCTGGACGATGGTCCATTCGGCGCCGGGGACGATGTGCCCGGCCTTGATCCGGTCGATATAGGTGGGAACGGCGATCACGCCGTGCGAGTCATGACCGGCGAGATTGGCGTTGACGCAGCCGATGGCGACCGCGTCGGCCTCTTCCTCGGAAGCTCCGGCGGCACGGAGCAGAGCGGCGCTGATCCGCGTGAGGCGATCGGCTCTGATGACCGGCATGGCGTTCCCTTGGCCTGGTGCCCTTAACGGGCTGCTTGTTGGCTGCCATCGTCTCAAAGCGCCGCCGCGATATCAATCTCCCGTAAACCAATACAGGGCTGCAAATTCGTAAAGAGCGCGCGCCTTTGGTCGAAGATTCGTCCCGTGCGGCGGTATTTTCGACAGTTTCGCACCCCTTGTTCGCAGCTCGTTCACTTTGATCGACGGTTTGCAGCGCGCAATAACGACCACTTAGGCGATCGCGCCTCATAAAGGCAGCCGGGAGAAATAGGCAGAGATGCCCGGGAGCTGAGATCGTGCCGACGACACTCGCGCGCACCTTTGCGGCGTTGAGCGCCATCAACGAAGCGATCCTCTACGCGAAATCGCCGGACGAGCTGTACCAGAAGGTCTGCGACGCCGGGTTTTCGAGCGGGGACTTTTTGGCGGTCGCCGTGTTCCTGGTGGGACCGGATGGCCGGCGGCTGTGCTTTGCGGCCGGTTGCGGCGACGACATTCCGCGGCTGCGCTCCATCGTGATCACGACGGAAGCCGGTACACCTGAAGGCTCGGGCGTCGGTGGCGAGGCGTTTCGCGATCAGAAGCTGTGCGTCAGCAACGATTATCTGAACGACCCGCGCTCGCTGGCATGGCGCGCGGGCGCGGCTACGGCCGCCATCGGCGCGGCTGCGGCGCTGCCGCTGCTCTGCAACGGCAAAAGCGTCGGCGTGTTGTTGGTGACCCGTCGCGAGGCCAATTCGTTCAACGACCCGATGGTCTCGCTGTTCGAGCGCATGTCGGCCAACATTTCCTATGCGCTGGACAATTTCGCGCGCGAGACCGCGCAGCAGGCCAGCGAGCGGGCCACGCGGCGGCTGAACCGCATGTTCGGCGCCCTCAGCGCCACCAACGAAGCCATCCTGCGCGCCAAGACCGAGCAGGAGCTGTACCAGCTCGTATGCGACGCGTCCGTCCATGGCGGCAAATCGCTCGCGACGGTCGTCCTGCTGAAGGAGCAGGAATCCCACTGGCTGAAACCCGTCGCCGGCACGGGCCAGAATCTGGAGCTCGTTGCCCAGACCCAATATTCCGTCGATGCTGCCAATCCCTATGGCCGTGGAATCTCCGGCACGGTCTTTCGCAGCCAAAGGCCCCTTGTCGAGGACGACCTCGTCAGCCGCACCAAGGGAACGCTGTGGGAGCAAGCCAATATCAATACGGGCGTCGCAGCCCTCGTCGCGGCTCCGCTGATCAAATATGGCAAGAGCGTCGGCATTATTCTGTTCTTCATCAGCAAGTCCTGGGCCAAGGACGAGGAAGTCGTCGCGCTCCTGATGCGCATGGCGGAGAACGTCTCGTTCGCAATCGAGAATTTCGACCGGGAGTCCGAAAAGGCCATAATCGCCGCGGAAGAGGAACGGCTGGCGCGCATGTATGCGGCGCTCAGCGCTACCAACGAGGCGATCATCCGGGCGACGTCGCGTGCCGAGCTGTTCGATCTCGTATGCGAAGCTTCGTTCCAGGGCGGCAAGTTCGGCTCTGCGACGATCGCGCTCGCCGAGCCTGCCTCCGAAATGCTGCGCGTCGTCGCTTCCGCAGGACCGAACTCCGACGAAGTGCGCAGGCTCAAATTTGCAACGACGGACACGGTGCCGGAAGGGCGAGGCCTGACCGGCACGTGTTTCCGCACCAGACAGCCCTGCCTGACCAACGACCTGCTGTCCGATGACCGCCTCAAGCCGTGGTACGACAGCGCGCGCCGCACCGGCGTCAAGTCCTCCGCTGCGCTGCCGTTGCTCAACGGCGACCGCACCGAAGGCGTGTTCCTGTTCAATTCCCTTGAGATCGGAACGTTCACGCCCGAGTTGGTCGAACTGCTGGAACGTCTTGCGCGTAACGTGTCATTTGCGATCGCAAATCTCGACCGCGCCGAGGAGAAGGCGAAGGCCGACAAGCAGCGAGACCGGCTGAGCGGCATGTTCGCGGCGTTGAGCGCCACCAACGAAGCCATCATGCGCGCCGAGACCCGCGAGGAGCTGTTCGACGTCGCATGTCAGGCGGCCGTGCTCGGCGGTATGTTCGCCTCGGCGACGATTGGAATTATCGACGAGACATGTGAGCTGGTCCGGGTCGTCGCCGTGAAGGGGCGTCTCCAGGAGCGAATGGTCGGACGCAGCTGTGCGATTTCCCCGGATCATCCCGAGGGCCAGGGAATCATCGGGATCTCGGTGCGGACGCGTCGGCCCAGTGTCATCAACGACTATATGCACGATCCCCGCTCGGCACACTGGCACTCCAAGGCAGTCGAGGACGGGACCCGTGCCGCTGCAAGCTTCCCGCTTTTGCGCGCCGGCCAGGAGCCGATCGGCATCCTGCTGTTCCTTGCTCCGGAGGAAGACACATTCACGCCCGATCTGGTCGAGCTGCTGGCCCGTCTCGCGGAAAACGTCTCCTTCGCGCTCGACAATTTCGATCGCGCTGAGGAAAAGGCCCGCACCGAGGCGCAGAAGAAGCGGCTGACGCGCATGTTCGCGGCCTTGAGCGCGACCAACGAGGCGATCATGCGGGCGAAGTCGCGCGCCGAATTGTTCGACCTCGTGTGCCTTGCGGCGTCGAACGGCGCCAAGTTCACCTCGACGACCATAGCGCTCGCCAGCGCTGACAGCGACCAGATCAAGATCGTCGCCAGCGCCGGCCCGTCGGCCGACACCACGCGCAACGTCCGCCTCTCGGTTGACCCCGAGCGCCCCGAAGGTCGGGGGATGGCCGGCACGGCGTTCCGGACCCGGCAGCCCTGCATCAGCAACGACTATCTCACTGACCAGCGCGTGAGTGCCTTCCACGCCGTCGTTCGGGGCGATGGTGCGCGCTCCGGCGCGGCGATCCCGCTCATCGTTCACGACCTTGCCGTCGGCGTCATGATCTACATGTCGACCGAAAAGGATACCTTCACGACTGAGTTCGTCGAGCTGTTGCAGCGCCTCGCCGACAACGTCGCCTTCGCGATGGAGAATTTCGATCGCGCGGACGAGAAGAACGAGGCGGACGAGCGGATCGAGTACCTCGCCTCGCATGACAGCCTGACGGACCTTCCGAACCGCGAAACCTTCAACGGGCTTTTGCGCAAGGCGATCGACTTGGCCGAGCATCACGACCATCGTTTTGCGGTGCTGTTCATCGACCTCGACCGTTTCAAGGTCATCAACGATTCGCTGGGGCATGAGGCCGGCGACCTGCTCTTGCTCGAAGTGGCGAACCGCTTGCGCGGCGCGTTGCGGACGAGCGACGTGGTGGCGCGGCTCGGCGGCGACGAGTTCGTGGTGATCCTCGATCAATGCGGCGAGATCGATGACGTCCAGCGGATCGCGACCGGGCTCCTGACGGCACTCGCCGAGCCCATGGAGCTGGCCGGGCACGAGTGCCACACCACGGCTTCGATCGGCATCGCGATGTATCCGGCCAATGGTTCCGATGCGCAGACGCTGACAAAGAACGCCGACATGGCGATGTATCTTGCCAAGGAAGACGGCAAGAACGGCTGCCGCTTCTTCTCCAAGGAAGTGAAGACGCAATCGATAGAACGGCTCTCGCTGGAGAGCGCGCTGCGCCGGGCGCTGGAGCGCGGGCAGTTCTCTTTGAACTACCAGCCCAAGGTGGAGATGGAGACCGGCCAGATCACCGGCGTGGAAGCGTTGCTGCGCTGGACGCATCCTGACCTCGGCAGCGTCTCGCCGGCGCAGTTCATTCCACTTGCGGAGGAAACCGGGCTGATCGTGCCGATCGGCCGCTGGGTGCTCAACGAGGCCTGCGCGCAGGCCATGGCCTGGCAGCGCCGCGGCCTGTTGCCGTTGTCGATGGCGGTCAACCTGTCGCCGCGGCAGTTCGCCGACGAGCATCTATTGCAGGACGTCGACGAGGCGCTGGCCGCCAGCGGCATGTCGCCGGTGCTGCTCCAGCTCGAGGTCACCGAGAGCATGATGATGCGCAATGTCGGTCGCGCGCTCAAGGTGCTCGACGCCATCCAGAGCCGCGGCATTCGTCTTGCCATCGACGATTTCGGCACCGGCTATTCGTCGATGTCGCTGATGAAGCACTTCCCGATCGACACCATCAAGATCGATCGCTCCTTCGTGCGGGACCTGCCGCAGGATTCGGAAGATCAGGCGATCGCGCAAGCGATCATCAGCATGGGCAAGGCGCTCGGCATGACCGTCGTCGCCGAAGGCGTCGAGAACGTCGAGCAGGAGGCGTTCCTGCGCAGCCATGGCTGCGATGAGATGCAAGGGTTCCTCATCTCCAAGCCCTTGCCGGCGCGGCAGATGGCCGAGCTGCTGCGGCCCATGGTTCTGCCTGTCGCGCCGCCGCTCCAGCCGGAGCCGGACGCTGCAGTCACGCAAGCTGCAGCGTCACGGCTGAAACGCGCTGTCGTCTGACGGCTGCGGGTGCAGCTCGCGGACGTCTTGTTCTCCGCCCTCGACCTTGCTCGGAAAATCCTGAGGTCCCGTCAGCGAGGTCTGCTCGACGAACAGCGCGAGAATCGTGCGCGCGCCCTCGGCGAAGCTCGACCCGTCGTTCAAGCCGAGCTCGGCGCACGATGCGCAACCCATCGGCTCATTGTCCTCGAACACCGCCATCGCAGGACCCCACCACCAGGCAGGCGCGGGCGAGCGCTCGTCCGCGGGCACGACCTGCCAGCGGGCAAATTCTTCCATCACGCGCTCGAACTCCAGGCGTGCAGCCTGATGCATGCGGTCGATACCCCCTAATCCACGCCCGATGGACGGGCCGACGGGCGGATCTGATCGTGGCCTTCGTTCGGAAAAATCGGCTCGCGCCAATAAGCGCGGCCATGCAAGCCGACATCGTCGTCGGCCATGCGAGTGGATGCGGCGGCCAGCGATGCGCTGGCGGCGGCAACGAATATCCATTCTAGCCGTGTCGAGGCACGGCAGGCAAGGCGCGGGCGCGCCGATTGCCTAACGCGGCCTGAACGGATGCGCCTTCTGGTGCCAGGCCCAGGCGGTGCGGATGACCGTCGGCAGGTCGGAGTGACGCGGCACGAAGTTCAGCACCTTCCGTGCTGCGGAGGGGTCGGCGACCAGATAAGTGGGATCGCCGGCGCGGCGCGGCTTGACGGTGTGGGGCACCTCGCGCCCGGTCTCCTGCCTGATGGCGTCGAGGATCTCGCGCACGGAAAAGCCGGAACCGGTGCCGAGATTGAAGCTGCCGCCGGCATGTCCCTCCTCCAGAAGCTTCAGCGCCGCGACATGCGCCGCTGCGAGGTCGGTGACGTGGATGTAGTCGCGGATCGCGGTTCCATCGGGCGTGTCGTAGTCGTCGCCGAACACCGCGAAGTCGACATGGCCCTGCAGCGCCATCATGGCGCGGGGAATGAGGTGGGTTTCGTTGTCGCGCAGTTCGCCGATGCCGCCGGCCGGATCGGCGCCGCTGGCGTTGAAATAGCGCAGGCAGAACGCGCCGAAGCCATAGGCTGAGCGGTAATCAGCAAGCATCCGCTCGATCATCCATTTCGAAGCGCCGTAAGGGTTGATCGGTGCGCAGGGAAAGTCTTCCGGCAGCTCCTTGGAGTCGGCATTGCCGTAGACGGCGCCGGTCGAGGAGAACACGATGCGATGGCAGCCGGCGTTGCGCATCGCCTGCAACAGCGACAGCGTTCCCTGCACATTGTTGACGTAATATTTCTGCGGATCGGTCATGGATTCGCCGACGAGGCTCGCCGCCGCGAAATGCATCACCGCCGTGATCTTGTGCTCGGCGAAGGCGCGGGCCAGCGCCGTGCCGTCGAGCAGATCGCCCGTCACAAGGGGGCCGGCAACGAAGCTGCGATGGCCTGTCGAGAGATTGTCATAAACGACGGGCTGATAGCCGGCAGCGGTCAATGCGCGGCAGGCATGCGAGCCAATATAGCCCGCGCCCCCGGTGACGAGGACGGTCGGTCGGTCGGTCATTCGTCTTCTGCTCTTCTCTTAGCGGAGGGGTCGGTTGCGGCTGAAGAGAAGATAGAGCGCGCGGGGGTTGGTGGTCAAATAGCGCCAGAACAGGCGGCGTGGCTCGAGCCAGGTGCGCCAGACCCATTCGAGCCCGATCTTCTGCATCCATTGCGGCGCGCGCGCGCGGCTACCGGACAAAAAATTGAACAGGCCGCCCGATGTCTTGATAACGCCTACATTGGTGAGATGCGGCGTGAACTCCTTCACGAATGCCTGCTCGTTGGGCACGCCGAGCGCGACCCACAGATAATCAGGCGCAAGTGTGTTGATTTCCTCGATCTTCGCACGTAGCGCGTCGCCTCGCAGATAGCCGTGGCTGTGCCCGACGATCTTGAGGTTCGGATACATCTTCTGGACGTTCTCGACGGCCACGATGTTCTCGGCCTCGCTGGCGCCGAACATGTAAAAGGTGCGGCCGACCGCTTCCGCCTTGCGCGCGACGACGTGGAACAAATCTGTGGTCGCGACGCGCTCGGGCAGCGGAAACCAGGACTGCAGCTTCGAGGCCGCCACCAGCGGCTGGCCGTCGGCGTTGATCAGGTCGGCAGCGCGGAACAAGTGCTCGGTCTGCGGCTCGGTCGAGCAGCGCGCCAGGACCTCGCCGTTGGCCGAGGTCAGGAACAACGGACGGCCGATGCGATGATTGGGATCGGTCGCCTCGATCATGAAATCGGCGGTGGCTTCCAGGTCGAGCGCGGCCATCCGAAGCCCGCCGACGGTAATCCGCGGCACGTCGGCAGTCGCTGCCCGTCCGTCGAGGTTGACGCGGCGCTCAAGCATATTGTCTGCCTCGCTGGCGCGTTTCAATTGCAGGGGTGAGCTCGTCGAGCACGACGCCGACGAGCTTGCGCTCGGCGCGGCCGAGCGCGGTCAGGATCTCTTCCAGGCTGTCGTTGATGTCGAGGCTGGTCGGCAGCACCGCCACCAGCGCGTCGGTGTCGTCGAGCAGCTTGCGGCCGGCGGCCGAGAGCGGCATCGCCGGGCCGTCGAGGATCACGAGGTCATAGCCGCCCGCGGCGCGCGCCTGCGCAATCGCCTTGCGGATCGCGTCGGCAGCCTTGCCGGCATCGCCCTCGCCGGCCGGCAGCACCGAAATGCCGTTGACCGTCTTGATCTCGCGTGCGGCCTTGCTGCCGATCGAGAGCCAGCCGAGCCTGCTCGGCTCGCTCTTGCCGGGGCGGCTGACCCTGTTCGAGAGCGGGTGGGCCTGATGGTCGGCGTCGATCATCAGCACGCGGACGCCATCGCGCGCAGCCGCGAGTGCGAAATTCAGCGCGCTCACGCTGCGCCCGGTGGTCTCGCCGCCGCCGACGAGCGCGATGACCGGCATCGCCTTGCCGCCGGCACGCCGGGCCACGGCAGTGCGCATGTCGCGCCAGGCGTTGAGCAGCCTCGTCAGAGGAAAGCCGGGCCGCAATGTCGGCCAACCCAGCCGGGTGAGATCGACGCCGCCGCCGGTGGCGAGAATGGCGCCAAGCGTGTGAATGACGTCGGCTTCCTGAAGGCGCGCGATCAGCGGCTTTTCGACCAGGGGGCTTTCGACCATCGCGGGCTGCAGCGGTGGTGCGGCAAGTTCGGGCGGGATCTGCGCGACTTCCGGGGCCCGCGACACCTGCTCAGGCTGCGACACTTCCAAGGTCCGCGAAACCTCAGGAGCGCGCGTTTTCTCAGGCGTCGGCTTGCGCGCATGGCGGGCCGGCGCGGGCGCCGCACCGAGCAGCAGGAGTTCGACTGCGGCGAACCAGCTTGACGCCGCGAGCGCACCGAAGATGAAACCGATCATGGCGAACATGCTCATCGCCGGCGGGAACGAGCGCCGCTGCGGCACGGTCGCCTCACCGATGACGCGAGCCGCCGAGGTGTTGAGCGTCTCCTGCTCCTCGGTCTCGCGCGAGCGCTTGAGGAAGGATTGATAGACGTCGCGGCTGGCGTCGGCCTCGCGCTCGAGCTCGCGCAGCCGTACGGCGGCCTGGCTGAGCTGCACGCTCTGCCGCTTCTGCGCTTCCAGCGCTCGGTTGAGCGAGGCTTCGAAGTCGCGGGCGCGCGTCAGATCGTTCTTGGCGGACTGGGCGAAGCGGTCGATCTCTTCGTTGATGGTGCGCTTGAGATCCTCGACCTGCTTTTCGGTCTGGCGTAGCGCTGGATGGCGCGGGCCGAGCTCGCCGGCCTGCTCCGCATATTTCTTGCGGGCGTCGGCATATTGCGCGCGCAGGTTCGCGATGGTCGGCGACTGCAGCGCTTCCGAATTCGCGCCGGCATCGGCCGCCGTGCGGCGGCTGGCCTCGATCTGATCGAGCCGCGCCTGTGCGTCCATCGTCGCCGCGCGGGCCGCGGAAAGCCGCTGGTTGCTGGCGGAGAGCTGCTGGTCGCTGATCAGCGCGTCCTGGGTGCCGACAAAATTGTTCTGGGCCTTGTAGGTGGCGAGCGCGGTCTCGGCGCTGCGCAGCCGCTCGCGCAGCTCCTTGAGGCGGCCGGAGAGATCGTTGGTGGCGCGCCGTGCGGCCGAGGCCTGCGAGTTGCGGGATTCGGCGAGATAGGCGCTGGTCAGGGTGTTGGCGAGCATCGCCGCCTTGGCCGGATCGGTCGACCAGACCTCGATGTCGACGATGAAGCTCTTCTCGGTCTTGCGGATCGTAATGTGCCGGTTCAGCGCCTCGAGCGCCGCAAGTTGCACTTCCTTGTTGTCAGCACCGGAGGGGGCGCGGGGCTGAAGGCCGATCAAGCCGAGCAGTGACGACATCAGGCTCTTGCCGTCGCCGCCGCCGAATTCCGGGTCCTTGTCGAGACCAGCCTGCTGGATCACCTTGAGCAGGACGCTGTTGGAGGTGATCAGGCGCGCCTGGCTCTCCACCACCATGGCCATGCCGGAGACGTCCTGCGCGCGCGGCGTAAGCTCACGATCGACGAGCTGAAGCTCGCGCGGATCGACATAGAGCTGGGCGGTGGCGGTGTAGCGAGGCGTCAGGCTCTTGCCCACGGTGACGGCAAGCGTTGCGCCAAGCAGAGCAGCCGCGGCGATCGCGACCTTGCGCCGCCAGAGCAGATTGGCGAGCTCCAGCACGTTGAAGCCGGCTTGAGGACTCTGTTGCGGGGGCTCCGGTCTGGTCCGATCTATCGGCTGGTTATAGTCAAGCATGATCCCCAGCTTTCATTCCAACTGCCGCAGGCTGAGGGGTTACTCTTCGCTCTACGCCATGCACCCGGGTTATAGGTGCCCAATCAACGCAACAGGGAAAATTAACCATACTCACTGAGGGACTATTCACCGAAATGGCAAACAAAGCGTTTAAGTGCATGCCACTCCGCGCCGCGTCCCCGCGACGCTCGGGATGCGTGAAATCCCCAGAGATTAACGGTTCGTTACCGCGCACGGCGCGGCCGCGAGGCTCCGCTTGTTCTGCGATGGGCCGCGCGCGCGCCATGGTGGTCAGCTTTTCCGCAGGATGACGTGATAATCGCCGCGGCGGACGTCGATGCCGCGCGGAAGCACGGCGTTCAGCACGGCTGCGCCGGCGTCCACGAGGGACGCGAACAGCGGCTTGCGCCGGCGCATCTCGGGATAGCGCGGGCTCTCGACCTCACGGCGGTAGATCATCTCAAGGCCGTTGGCGGCTGCGAATGCTTCGAGGCGGGGCAGCGTCACCAGCGGGTGAAAGAAGGTCGGGAATGGCGGCTCGCCGGGTAGACCGGCGTCCTTGATGCCGCGGATATGCCGGTAGAACCAGACGTGAAACCAGTGCGGCGAATATTTGGTGACGACGCCGGACAGCGAGCGCGGATTGGGCGCGCCGATCAGCACCATGCCGCCGCGCTTGAGCGCATCGCGGAAATTCAGGAGTGCGGCGTCGACGTTCGGCAAATGCTCGATCACGTTGTAGCAGATCACGAGATCGAAGGTCTCGCGCCCGAAACGGTAGGTCTGCACGTCGCCGAGGATCGCCTCGTCCGCGTAGCTGTTGTTGCGGACCTGGTCCTCGTCGATATCGACGACGGTGACCTTGCTGCGGTCAAGCATTTCCGGCGGCAGGACGCTGCATGAACCGCCGCCGGCTTCGTAGATGGCGAGTTGGCCTTTCGGCAGTTCGCGGCGCAGCACGTCATGAACGGCGAGCAGGCTGTCGCGGGCTTCGCCGGGGACGAGATCGTGGAGCGCTTGGGTGTATGCTGTGGCCGCGGGGATATGGATCGCCGTGGCTGTCGCGAAATCGATCGTGGCTGGCTTGTTCATGCTTTTTGACCGCGCTTGTTCTAATCAAATTTACAGGAAAAGACTCGCTTGCCCGAAGAGCAAATCCGATGCCGCGTCGTCTCACCGGTCGCAGTGCTTACGGTCGGGTTAATGCGCGTACGCATTAACTACGGCAATGTTCATGTTGGGTCGTCGTCGGCGCATGGACCGCGAATTGCAGTATCACGCGCGCATGATTTCGCGAGAGAAACAGGCGAATGCGGTTAAGCGCGTGATGTCGGTTAGGGAGATCGGCGCGAGGCGCAGGTACGCGCATTCAACTGGTCGTTCATTTTGGGACGCATCTGTCCCGCGGCGATGTGCCGTGGCAGGACTCGCGATTGAAGCAGGGCTTTTTCAACATATCTAGGACATCTAGAACGTCATGACCTTGATCCCGACAGACCTGTCCGCCATGCGTATCTCGGATGCCGTGCGCGACCCCAACCGGGAGATCGCTGCGAGCTCTGGGGTCATCGACCTGTCGGTCGGCATCGTCGTCTGCATCCCCTGCTTCCGTCGTCCGCAGCACCTGCGGCTGACGCTGGAATCGCTGGTGAACCAGCGTACCCCGCGATCCTTTGCCGTCGTCATGGTCGAGAACGATGCCGCGCAGCGCGAAAGCGCGCCGGTTGCTGCGGAATTTCTGGCCGAGGGCAGGCTGCAGGGCGTCTGTCTCGTCGAGAAGCGTCAGGGCAATTGCCAGGCGATCAACGCTGCGTTCGAGACCGCGCAGGCGCTGTTTCCCGCCGCGACCCGCTTCCTGATGATCGATGACGACGAGATCGCATCAAGCGACTGGCTCGAACTGATGGTCCGTACCGCGGAAGCAACAGGCGCCGACGTTGTCGGCGGGCCGGTGCTGCCGGTGTTCGACGACGACAGCAAGCCGTGGCTGTCGCGTCATCCCGCCTTCTGTCCCGCCTACGACTATTCCGGCGCAGTGCCGCTGATCTATGGCTGCGGCAATTGCCTGATCACGCGCTCCACCTTCGAGCGGTTCGATCGTCCTGCGTTCGATCTGCTTTTCAATTTCCTCGGCGGCGGCGATTGCGATTTCTTCGTGCGGTGCCGTGATGCGGGTATGATATTTCATTGGACGGCGGAGGCCGTGATCACCGAGACAGTGCCGCAAAGCCGCACCAATCTCGGCTGGATCGCAAAGCGTGGCCTGCGCATCGGCGCGATCAACTATCGTGTGCAATACAAAGCCGCGCAGGGCCGAGCGGCGCGGGCGCGAGTGTTCGCGCAGATGCTCGGGCGGTTGCCGCTGTCGCTGGTTCGGTCCGCTCGACTGCTGACGACGTCGAAAGCCGTCGTCGCCATGCATCCGGCGCTGGTGGCGCTCGGCTCTATGCTCGCGGCGTTCGGTTTCGCGCCGAAGCCCTATGAGGCCTCCAAAATCGTGTCGTGATGGTTAGATGCCGAAGCGGGCGAGGGCGGTCCTTGCCGCGGCGCGCGGCAACGCCTTGGGCGAACGCCGGCCGACCATACCGAGATAGCCGAGGGCTTGGCGATATCGGCCGAAGCGGACCGCCTGCATCGCCGCATATGTGATGAGATGAAGTTCGGCGGCAAGGCGCAGCTCGGGTGCCGTGCCCTCGGGCAATCTCGCCAGAATCAGCCCGTCGTCGAACACCCGCGCGATGGCAGGGAAGAAGTCCTTCGGGGTCCGCACCGCGGCGTTCATGGTGTTGGCCGTGTGCAGGCGATAGTCGAGCAGCAGCGTCGGTGCGAACTCGAACTCGCCGATCGCGGCAAGACGGCACCAGCAGTGCCAATCCTCGCAATATCGGAGGGAGGTGTCGAAGCCGCCGATGGCGCGGAAGGCCTCGGCACGTGCGAGCGCGATCCCGCCATTGACGATGAAATTGCCGGCCGCGAGCCGGCTCAGCACGTCGCCGGACGGCTTGCGGCGTCCCTTCAACAGGTCGCGGCGGCCGATCTGCCGCCCCTCGCTGTCGATCGTATTGTAGTCGCCGTAGACGAGAACTGCGCGCGGAGCGCCGCGCGCTGCCGCCAGCAGCGCTGTCACCGCGCCGGGACGCAGGCGGTCGTCGGCATCCAGGAAGAGCAGCCACTCGCCGCTTGCATACCGCGCGCCGAGATTGCGCGCCGCCGATACGCCGGCGGACTCATTGTGTATCAGGCGCAGTCGCGAGTCGCGGACGGCGCGGACGATCGCAACAGTGTCGTCGGTCGAGCCGTCGTCTACGACGATCACCTCGGCGACATCGCCTTGTGTCAGCGCGCTCGCGATGGTTTCGCCGACATAAGCGGCGGCGTTCTTGGCCGGAATGACGACGGACACCAGCGCGGCTGGGTTCACCGGCAGCGGGAGGCGCGCTGCCGCCGCGCCGCGGGAGGCGCCCGGCAATTCGAGAACGTCTTCGGCGGTGATCAAGTTTCGGCTCGTCTTTAATGCTCTGTTAACCAGGGCGCATCCGCCGGGTGGCAGCGCTCGCGATTGCAACCTCGGCTGCCCGCGGATGATACCCGCATTGCACTCGAATGGTTGTCGGGAAGGCGTGCGCGGCGCTGGTTTCGTAGAATAGCGTTAAGCCGCTGGCATTAAGGCTGTGGCAAATTCGGAAGAGTGCGGCAGCCGGTCCCATGCGAGAATGCGCATCCGGCTGCCGCGGATGGATCCAGTGCCCGCAAAGACATTCAAACACGACCCCGATGCGATGATCCTCAACCTCTTTTATGAGGACAAGGACGACCGCTGGTTTCCTGGCGACCGGCATCTGCGGCGCATGGCTCGCCGCCTGCTGCTCGGCGAGCCGCGCATGAGCGGCCAGCTTCGCGTGTTCCTCAATCTCTGTGCGGGGCTCGATCGGCTCGGTATCCGCTACCGCGTCAACGACTACGGCTATATCGCGCAGCACCCGGACGAGCTCGCCTGCATCATCGGCCGCACCTTTCTGCTCGACAAGTTCGCGTGGAAGAACCCGATCCTGCTCGGCGTCGCCGCGCATAATCATCCGCTCGACGATCCTGATCTGTTCAAGCGTCTCCCCGTGAAGAAGGTCGTGGTGCCCGGCCCTTGGTACGTCGACATGTACCGGCCGTACTGGCCCGAGACTGAGGCATGGCCGGTCGGCATCGATACCGATCTCTGGGCACCGTCGCGCGGCGCGCAGAAGACGGTCGACGTGCTGATCTACGACAAGGTCCACTGGGACCGTGAGCGCTATGCGCCGGAGCTGATCGAACCCGTCCGCGCCCGTCTGCGAAAGGAGGGCCGCTCGTTCACGGAGTTGCGCTACGGCAGCTACAAGGAAGAAGACTATCAGGCAGCGCTGGCGCACTCGCGCGCGATGATCTTCCTGTGCCAAAACGAGAGCCAGGGCATCGCTTATCAGCAGGCGTTGTCTTGCGGCGTGCCTGTTTTCGCCTGGGATCCGGGCGGCCCGTGGCGAGACCCCGATTACTACCCGCACCGCGTGCGGTTCGCGCCGGTGTCGTCGGTGCCGTATTGGGACGACCGCTGCGGGGCCAGGTTCGCTGACGTCGCGGGGTTCGAGGCGGGTTGGGAAAACTTCTGGGCCGGCTGTGCCGCAGGCATGTTCGATCCGCGCGGTTTTATCCTGGACAGTCTCACGCTCGAGCAGCGGGCGCTGCAATATTACGAGATTGCGCGGAGCATCGTGCGGCAGCCGGCGGCACAGACCTCCGGGCGCTCAACAGGATTGAGCCAGGACCTAGAGCCTTGCCGGCGTCAACAAATGTCTTGAGCCATGAACCGCAGCATGGACCGCAGCGCCACTGACATCACTGAGCTCGAGGCCCGATCGCTGGGCGGCGTCCTGCGCGATGCCGTCGCGCAGCTGAATGCCGTGCAGGCTGCGCGCTGTCTCATCGCCGTCGCGTCGCTGCTGCTGGTGCTGGTAACGCTCGATCCCTTCCCGGACCTGCGGAATGCCGATGTCACTACCGTCGTCAGCGGACGAATGGCGCTGACCTATATTTCCTGGGGGCTGCTGGCTACGATCGCGGTGCTGTTCGTCGCGGCGACGGATGCGCCGGCGCTGAAGAGCATGGTCACGCCGCTTCACCTCTGTCTTGTGGGGTGGCTGGTCATCAACATCGTGCTCTCCGAGAGCCGCGGCGTCTCGATCCAGCGGTTCGTGCTGCTCGTAAGCGTGACGTCGCTCGCCGTGCTGCTGCCGTTGCTGCCGCCGACGCAGCGCAGCTTCAACCTGTGCCTGGGTGCCGCCGCGCTGGTGCTGCTCGCGCTCTGCTATCTCGGCGTCTTCCTCGCGCCGCAATATTCGATCCACACCGCGCTTGATATTGCCGAGCCGCAGCTCGCCGGCGACTGGCGTGGCAGTTTTGGCCATAAGAACGTCGCCTCACCCGTGATGACGATCCTGGTCTATGTCGGCATCTATCTGTCCGCCGTGGGCTCGTTCGTGTTGGGACCCGCGATCGCAGCGCTCGCCGGCATCTTCCTGATCTTCACCGGCGGCAAGACGTCGTCGGTGCTGTGCCTTGCGGTCTACGCGCTCGCGTCGCTGGTCTATGTCACGCCGGGCCTATGGCTGAAGCGGATCATCTGCTTCGTGCCGCTGATCGGGATGAACCTGCTGACGGTCGGCAGTGTCTTGAGCCCCGCGCTCGGTGCCATGACGCGGCTGCTTCCGCTCGATCCTACCTTTACGGGCCGTTCCGCCATCTGGGAGTTCGCGCTCGCGGCCCTCGCCGAAAAGCCGATCATCGGTCACGGCTATGCAGCTTTCTGGGACGACGTGACCGCGCGGCAGACTACCCAGGGCGCTGAATGGGCGACGTCGGCGGCGCACAGCCACAACAGCTATCTCGATCTCGCGGTCACCATCGGCCTGCCGGGATTGATGCTCGTGATCCCAGTTTTCGTGCTCGCACCGCTCGGCAATTTTCAGTCAGCCCAGGCTCACAGCCGCAGTGGCGCACTGGCAAAGCTGTTCCTGACCGTGTGGCTGTTCGGCCTTTATTATGGAGCGACCGAGACCTTTCTGCTCGAACGGCAGAATCCGATCTGGTTCCTGTTCGCTCTGGCAGTGGCCGGCCTGCATTTTCTGGCAAGGTTCCAATGCGTTGCGCAAGCGGAACCGAAGCCATGACAGCCTGTCGCATCCAAGGCTGCTCATCGTGGCAATGGCTTAACGATAAGCGCCATTCCCCGTGGTCTGCGACAAAACACAACCTATCACCGAACATTCAGTAATCGTATGCCCCGCGGATGACGGTCCTCAGCGTCGAGCAATTTGATGGTCGGGTGTCTAGCACGTCGGGAATCGCGATCGATTTCGTCCGTGACTGGGGTCAGGCTGCTTCGCGCCTGAACGTGGGGTATCGCACCGCTTTCCAACATGGCTATTGGCTTGGCGCCTGGTACCAGGCCTTCCATGACGTCGCGCCGTTGATTGCCGTGATCTCCGATGTCACCACCGGCAAGGACATCGCGATGGTGCCGATGATCAGCCATATCAGGCGCGGCATCCGCATCGTCGAATTCGCCGATCTCGGCGTCTCCGACAACAACGCGCCGATTCTGGCGCGCGATGCCGCGTCGGATGCGTGGGCGACGAATGCGATCGGCAAGGCGCTGGTCGAGGCATTGCGGGCCTTGCCTGACGGCTTCGATCTGCTGCGCCTGAGAAAGATGCCGGTCGAGGTCAGCGGCAAGCCGAACCCGCTGGTGTCGATGGGGCGGATCGGGTCCTCCTCGCTCAATGGCAATCTCGTGCTGACGGGCGACGACTATCGAGCCTACCAGGCTTCGATCAAGCGCATGCAGATGCCTCGCTCCTGGCGCGTATTCACCCGTCATGCCGGCGCGCGGTTCGAGATGACCACAGATGTCGCGCGCGCGCATGAACTGATGGACGTGATGGACGTCCAGCAGCAGGCGCGCATGCGAAAGCTCGGCTCGCCGTTCGTCCTCAACGATAAGACCCATGCGCGATTCTATCGCGATGTCGTCCGCCAGGGCATTGCGGAGGGTTATGCCGTCGTCTCGGCGCTGGTGTGCGACGAGGGCATCGTCGCCACCGCGCTCGGCGTCAGGCACGGCGCGACCTATTACCTGTTGCGCATCAGCCACGGCGGCGATTCATGGTCGAGTTGCTCGCCCGGGCTGCTCGTCGCCGAGCGTACCCTGGCGGCGCTGCATGCAGAGGGCGTGCGCCGTTTCGACCTCAGCATCGGCAATCAAGGCTACAAGCGGCGCTTCGGCGCCGAGCGAGTGCCGCTGACCGATGTCAGCGTCGCGCTGTCCTGGCGCGGTCTGCCCTATGCATGGCGCGACCACGCCGCGCAGGGCCTACGCCGCCACCCCAGGCTCGCTGCCCTCGCAGCGCGGGCCATGGGCAAGGGGACACGCTGACACGGGCGAGCCTTGCGCGTGTCATCTTGGAAGGCCCGCGCGAAAGGCGTCCAGCAGCGCGCGCCCCTGCGGCCAGTCGCCGAGCCCGCTCGACGCATTGATGTGGCCGAGTGCGCCGAGCACGACCAAGCCGGACTGCCAGCTGTGTGCCCGTCGCTGCGTGACCTCGATCGCGCCATAGGGATCATTCGTGCTCGCGATGATCAGCGAGGGAAAGCGCAGAGGGCGCTCCGGGACGGGCTTGAACGCGACGGCTTCCGCAGGAAAATTGGCGCCGTCGGGATCGGGGACGGCGACCAGACATGCGCCGGCAATCGCCGTCGGGAAGCGAGCTGCCCAATGTGCCACCAGCAGGCAGGCGAGGCTATGGGCAACCAGGACAGGCGGCTTCGTGCAGCGCTCGATCGCTCGCTCCAGCGATTGCTCCCAGTCGTCGAGCTCCGGCCGGTCCCAGCTCGCCGGCTGAAATCGCGTGAAGCGCGGCTCGGAGCCTTCCCATTGCGTCTGCCAATGGGTGTCTCCTGAGCCGCCGAGGCCGGGCAATGTGATGATGTCGTGCATGATCGTCCCGTGATATCTGAGATGAGGCCGCAGTTTGACCGATCCCGGTCCTGCATCACATGGCAAGTCATCCGCGCAATCGGCCGTTTGCCGATGATCTCAAGGTGAAATGGAGAATTCGGTTGGATCGCTTCGGGAGCATCGATGCCAAGGACCTGAAGATCCTGGAGGCGCTGCAGGTCAACGCGCGCGCGCCGCTATCCGAGCTTGGCCGTTCCGTAGGGTTGTCCCAGCCCGCGGTATCCGAGCGCGTCAAACGGCTCGAGGAAGCCGGGATCATCGAAGGCTACGGCGCTCGCATCAATCCGCGCGCACTTGGGCTCGGCCTGATGGCGCTGGTGCGCCTGCGGACCACGCATGAGCACATCAAGTCCTGCCTCAAGAGGTTCGCAGAGATTCCCCACATCATCGAAGTCCATCGCGTCACCGGCGATGACTGCTTCGTGCTCAAGGTGCTCGTTCCCGCTCCTGAGGACCTCGAGACGATCGTGGATCGCATTGCCGGATTTGGCGGCGTCACGACCTCGCTGGTGCTGCGGAGCGAGCCGGTGCGGCCGATCGGTCGCGAGCTTGTCAGGAAGAAGACCGCCTGAGTGTCGGGCGGTCGCATTGCGGCCGCCGCACCTAAGGGGCGGCATTCCCGAACGGGAGCCGCGATCGTCAGCCGTGGAGCTCAGCCATGGAGTTTCCTGGCGGTCTCCGCGATCTGGCGGCCCTGATAGCGCGCGCCGGCGAGCTCGTTGGCGCTGGGCTGGCGGCTGCCGTCGCCGCCCGTGATCGTGGTGGCGCCGTAGGGTGCGCCGCCCGTGACCTCGTCGAGCTTCATCTGACCGGCGAAGCCGTAGTTCATGCCGACGACGACCATGCCGAAATGCAGCAGGTTGGTGATGATCGAGAACAGCGTCGTCTCCTGGCCGCCATGCTGGGTCGCAGTCGAGGTGAAGGCGCCGCCGACCTTGCCGTGCAGCGCGCCCTTGGCCCAGAGGCCGCCGGCCTGGTCGAGGAAGTTCGCCATCTGCGAAGCCATGCGGCCAAACCGGGTGCCGGTGCCGACGATGATCGCGTCGTAATTGGCGAGGTCCTCGATCTTGGCGATGGGAGCAGCCTGATCAACCTTGTAATAGGAGGCTTTCGCGACCTCGGCCGGCACCAACTCCGGCACGCGCTTGATGTCGACGGTGGCGCCGGCCTCGCGCGCGCCTTCGGCGACGGCGTTGGCCATCGCCTCGATATGGCCGTATGCGGAATAATAGAGGACGAGAACTTTGGTCATGGTGGTCTCCGTTGGGATGACTTGATTGGTGGTTGTTGGGATCGTCATGCCCGGGCAGAAGCGCGAAGCGCGTCTTCGCGCTAGATGTCCCGGGCATCCACGTTCTTGTTGCTTGCGGGAAGGCGTGGATGGCCGGGACAAGCCCGGCCATGACGGAGAGCGTTGCTAAGCTGCGTCGACGAGCACGATCTCTGAATCTTCCAGAGCCGTGATCGTCAGCCGGCCTTCGTCCCGGATCGCAGCGCCGTCGCGGGCGTTGACGCGGACGCCGTTGATCTCGACGGAGCCTGCTGCCGGCACGAGGTAGAGATGCCGTGACGTCTGCGGCTCGTACTCCGCGCTCTCGCCCGCCTTCAGCGTGGTGGCGAGCACCCGCGCATCGGCGCGGATCGGCAGCGCGTCGGTATCACCTTCGATCCCGCTCGCGATCGTCACGAGCTTGCCGGAGCGGTCCGCCTTCGGGAACGGCTTCGATCCCCACGTCGGCTGTCCCCCGCGCGCCGTCGGCTCGATCCAAATTTGGAAGATCCGCGTCCTGGACGGCTCGAGATTGTACTCGGAGTGGCGGATGCCGCTGCCGGCGCTCATCACTTGCACGTCGCCTGCCTCGGTACGGCCCTCGTTGCCGAGACTGTCCTGGTGGGTGATCGCGCCCTCGCGCACATAGGTGATGATCTCCATGTTGGCGTGGGGATGGGCGGGAAAGCCGGTGTTCGGCGCGATCTCGTCGTCGTTCCACACCCGCAAGGCGCCATGACCCATGTTGTTGGGGTCATAATGGCCAGCGAAGGAGAAATGATGCTTGGCCTTGAGCCAGCCGTGGTCGGCGCCGCCGAGCTTTGCGAAAGGTCTGAGTTCGATCATCTGCGTATTCCTTGACTTGAAGAGTGGCGGCTCGGATCAGGCGCCGAAGCCGCCGTCGACATTGAGCACCGTGCCGGTCACGAAGGAGGCTTCCGGGCTTGCGAGAAAGACGATTCCGGCGGCGACTTCCTCGGGACGGCCGAAGCGTTGCAGCGCGTGCTGCTTGCGCTGGGTCTCGGCGAACTCGCCGCCATCCTTCGGGTTCATGTCGGTATCGATCGAGCCGGGCTGCACCACGTTCACGGTGATTCCGCGCGGGCCAAGGTCGCGTGCCGCGCCCTTGGTGTAGCCAACCACGGCTGCCTTGGTGGCGACGTAGTCGGCAAGGCCGGGGAACGAAGCGCGATCGGCCAGCATCGAGCCGACGGTGACGATGCGGCCGCCTTCACCCATCAATTGCGAAGCGGCACGGATCGCCGCGATCACGCCATGCACATTGACCTGGTCCTGGCGGGCGAGCGCTTCAATGTCGGCATTGGCATCGTCGATCGCACCTCCGGCGGCGACGCCGGCATTGTTGACGAGGATGTCGAGGTGGCCGAATTCATTGGCGACGTCGTTGACCAGTTGGGTGACGTCCTTTGCGGAAGCCTGGTCGGCCTTGAAAGCGCGCGCCTTGACGCCCTTGGCCTTCAATTCAGTGACGACCGCTTCCGCCTTTTCGGGCGAGGCGACATAGGTGATGGCGACATCAGCGCCTTCGTCGGCGAGTGCGCGGGCAGCGGCCGCGCCGATGCCGCGCGAGCCGCCGGTGACGAGGGCAACCTTGCCTGAGAGCTTCTTGGTCATTGGATTTCTCCATTTCCTGAATTTCTGATGACCCTTGGATAAGCCTCCGCTTGTGGTATATAAATAGAAACTATCGAAACGCATTGTTTCCCAAAAAATCCGATCGGACCGGCTCCCATGGCAAAACTCCCCGATTTCGAGGCGCTCGCGATTTTCGCAAAAGTCGTGGAATTACGGTCGTTTGCGGGGGCGGCGAGCGAACTCGCGATGTCCAAGGCGACGGTCTCGAAGGCCGTGACCCGGCTGGAGGAGCGGTTAGGGGCCCGCCTGTTCAACCGCACCTCGCGCCGGCTCGCGCTGACGGATGCCGGCCACAAGCTCGCCGACCGCGCGACGCGCCTTCTGGCCGATGGCGAGGCCGCGGAGAACGAGGCGCTGGCGCAGTCGGTGGCGCCGCGCGGCCTGGTGCGGCTTGCCGTCCCCATGACGTTCGGGATCAAGGCGGTGGCGCCGCTGCTGCCGGAGTTTTTCGAGGCCTATCCGGAAGTCTCGGTCGATCTGCATTTGAGCGATGCGACCGTCGATCTGATCGGCGAAGGTTTCGACATGGCAGTGCGGATCGCGCGCCTGCCGGATTCCTCACTGATCGCCCGGCAGCTTTTCACCATGCCGCGCTACACCGTGGCCGCGCCGTCCTACCTGAAGCAACACGGCCGGCCGACGCATCCGATGCATTTGGCCGAGCACAAATGCTTCAGCTACGCCTATCTCTCCACGCCCAATGTCTGGCACTACACCAATTCGGCCGGCGAGCAGGCCAGCGTGCGCCCGGGCGGCCAGCTTCGCGTCAACAACGGCGAGGCGTTGATGCCGGCGCTGATCGCAGGCCTCGGCATCGCCGAATTGCCCGAGTTCATTGTGGGTGAAGCGATTTCGTCCGGCGAGGTCGAAGTCATCCTGAAGGACTGGAAACAGACGGAGGGCGCCGTGCATCTGGTGACGCCGCCCGGCGGCCCGCGCCCCGCCCGCGTCGAAGCGCTCGGCGATTTTCTCGCGGCAAAATTGCCGGGCACATGCAGGCGGCGGACGAAGAAGATTGGCAGAGCCGGATAATTACTTTTGGTGGGCACGCTTCGCTTTGCCCACCCTACAAGACCTCGCTAGTCTATCCTGCAAGCGGCTATCGTAGGGTGGGCAAAGCGAAGCGTGCCCACGTCTTTGCCCGAGGGGATCGCAAGTGTCTCGATATCGGCGCGCGCAGGGCAGTACGTTTTTCTTCACGGTGGTGCTCGAGGATCGTTCGAGCACGTTGCTCGTCGATCAAGCCGATCGCTTGAGGCAAATTTACCGAACTGTCCAGCAACGCCGCCCGTTCGAGACCGTCGCAATCTGTATTTTGCCCGACCACCTCCACGCGATCTGGGCGTTGCCGGATGGCGACGTCGACTTTTCATCGCGCTGGAATCTGATCAAAGGCGGATTTTCGCGTGGCTTGGAGGCTGGCTTACCTTCAAGTAGCAAATTGAGAAAGCGTGAGAAGGGCATCTGGCAACGGCGTTTCTGGGAGCACACAGTTCGCGACGACGGAGACCTGGAGCGCCACGTTGATTACATCCATTTCAATCCCGTCAAACACGGCCTCGTCACTCGAGTGTGCGACTGGTCGCTCAGCAGCTTTCATCGCTACCTGCAGCAGGGCAGTCTTCCCGTCGACTGGGGAGGGGATATGCGGGACATCGCGGGACACTTCGGCGAGTGACCGTGGGCACAGCGCGCGAAGAGCGCGCCTTTGCCCACCCTACGAGATCTCGCTAGTCGATCCTTCGGAAAAACTCTCGTAGGGTGGGCAAAGCGAAGCGTGCCCGCCTTTGCCTGAGGGGGCTGACTAAGCCACCTTCACGCCGTCGATCGCGACGACGCGCAGGCTGGGCTTCAGCGTTTCTTCCAGCTGCGACTTCAATTCGTGAACACGCGGGTCGTTCGAACGCTTCGCACAGACTGCATATTGATGGACCGATTGCGCCAAGGCGCGCCGCGCTTCCGGCGTACGCGTCAATTCGGGCTTTGAAAGCCGCAACACGATCGCTGCGAGATTCACCAGCATCTCGTCCAGCGCAACGTCGATGGTCGCCAGATTTCGCATCATCCACTCTCCCTGAGAGGGCAACAGCGGGTCCAGACATGCGTTCCTGGCGGAGCCGGACATGGCTAACGCTTCGTAAACGTCTTGTTCTTGCCGCTTGGCGCGTTAGGCTGGCAGCGAGTAAGAAAAAATCAGGGGAGGGCACCATCATGGATCGACGCGATCTCTTGCGCGCGGCTGCGGCATTGCCGTTGTTGCGGGTTGCAGCGCCGGACCCGGCCTTCGCCCAAGCCTATCCCGTGCGCAACATCACCCTGATCGTACCGTTTCCGGCCGGAGGCCAGGCCGATCTCGCGGCACGGCCCGTCGCCATGGCGCTGGAGCGGATCCTCGGCAAGCCTGTCATCGTCGACAACAGGGCCGGAGGCGGCGGCGGCTCGGTCGGCAATGCCGCGGCGGCACGCGCCGAGCCCGACGGCTACACGCTGCTGATGACGCTGTCCTCGCTCGCGGTGCTCCCCGAGGCCGACCGTCTGTTTGACCGTCCCGTGGCCTACGAGGTCTCGCAGTTCATGCCGATCGCGCGCGTGCTCGCCGATCCCACGCTATTGGCAGTGCCGGCCTCCGCGCCGTGGAAAACGGCGCAGGATTTCGTCGAGGATGCGAAGAAGCGCCCGGGTCAGATCCCCTACGGCTCATCCGGGCCCTATGGCACGCTGCATGTGGCGATGGAGATGTTCGCAAACAGCGCCGGCATCAAGCTGCTGCACGTGCCGTTCCGCGGCGCAGGTCCGGCGCTGACCGCGATCCTCGGTGGCACCGTGCAGGCGATCGCCGCCGCACCTGGCACGCTGAAGCCGCAGGTCGACGACGGCAAGTTGCGCGTGCTCGGCAATTGCGGCGCGCAGCGCATCGCAAGCTTCCCTGACGTGGCGACCTTCCAGGAGCTCGGCTACAAGGACGTCGAGATGTACATCTGGGCCGGGCTGTTCGCACAGAGTTCTCTTCCTGCGCCGATCGCGACCCGCCTGCGCGAGGCGATGGCGCAGGTGATGAAGAGCCCCGACGTGCTCAAGGCTTTTGAGACCTCTGGCAGTCTCGTCGCCTATCAGGACGCGCCGGCCTTCGCCGAATTCGTCGCGGTGGACAGCACGCGGCTGATCGCGGCGGTGAAGAAGATCGGCAAGGTGGAGTAGGTTCCAGTCCTGATTTCACATTTTGTTGTTGGTCCAGAATCGGCTCCCGCCTCATTGATTGATGAGAATTCGCAGGAAATCGAGAAGGACCGGGACATGCGAACAGAGCGGATTGCGCTGGGTGTTGCGCTCGCTGTCGGCGGCATTGTCGCGCAGAGCGCAGCATTCGCCCAGGAATATCGTGGAACCATGGAACAGCAGATGGCCTGCACACCGGATGTGTGGCGCCTGTGCAGCGACCAGATTCCGGATGTGAGCCGCATCACGGCTTGCTTGCAGCAGAACACACCGCAGCTCTCGAGCGGCTGCCGCGCGGTGTTCCAATCCAACAACCAGATGCCGCCGCAGCAACAGGTGCCACGCAATCGTGCCGCGCCGCCGCCGCGCTATAACAATGCGCTGCCGCCACCGCCGCAACCGCGCCCCTATGACGACTACGACGATTAGGCTCTGAAGAGCGCATGATCCGGAACGGCGCGCAGCCGTAGGCGCGAAGATGCGGTCGTGCCGCCTCGTTCAGCGCTCGCTTCTGCCGTCCGATTCAGGTCGGTTTCCGAGCACCATCCGCATGACCACACCGAAGAGAATGGCTGCGACTGGCCAGTGGAACCAGATCTTATTGCTGGTGAATAGATTGATCACAATCAGGAAGGCCGACACAGTGAGGGCCGCTGCAACGGGGCGGGGCAGCTTTGTGAGCCACTCCGAAACGACATTCGTCACCGAAGATGGAGCGCGCCTGTCCATCCGGGGAGCAGGCGCGCTCTCGGAGAGAGTTGCGCTTTCCTCGATCGGGAAGCTCCCTGGTCCGGCGGCTTGGCCACCCAAGGTCAACCGATAACTGGTCAGGGGGGCAATGTTCTTCATCGGGCGCTGGCCGAGGCAGTCGAAGCCAACGGATAATTTGTTGTGCACCTGATCGTAGACGGAGCTCGAGATCACGACGCCGCCGGGGTCGGCAAGCTCTTGCAGGCGCGATGCGATATTGACCCCGTCGCCATAGATGTCGGAGCCGTCCACCATCACGTCGCCGAGGTTGATGCCGATGCGAAACCGCATCGGGTTCGCCTGGGACGCGTCCGAGTCCTGATTGGAGATTTCCTGCTGAATCTCGACCGCGCATTGCACGGCCTCGACGACGCTGGCGAACTCGGCGATCACGGCATCGCCCCAGGTATTCACGATGCGGCCGTCATGACGCTCGACCAATCGCGCAATGGCCGTGCGGTAGCGGCGGAGCGTCTCCAACGTTCCGGTCTCGTCCGCTTCCATGAGACGAGAATAGCCGTACACGTCAGCGCACAGCACGGTGGTCAGTCGTCGTTTCACCTTGTCGTCGGTCATGGTCGCTATGCTAGCCTGCATGACCGGCAAATGCATCAGGCATCGTATCCGGTGTCACCTTACGGCCTGACCTCGCACACGTCGATCCATTCGGCAGCGGTAAGCTCGGCCATCCGCTCCGGCGTGATGCGCACCGCGCTGTGGGTCGAGCCCGCGGCCGGCACCACGACGTCGAACGCCTTTAGCGATACGTCGCAATAGATCGGCAGCGGCGACTTCAGCCCGAACGGGCAGACGCCGCCGACCTCGTGGCCGGTGATCTCGGCGACTTCCTCCAGCCCAGCATCTTCGGCTTGCCGCCGAACTGCGTCTTGACCTTCTTGTTGTCCATCCGCGAGGTGCCCGCGGCCACGATCAGGATCACGCGTTCGCCGATGCGCAGGGACAGCGTCTTGGCGATACGGCCGGGCTCGACGCCATAAGCTTCGGCGGCCAGCGGCACGGTCGCCGAGCTGATCGGTGATTCCATCACGGCGATATCGGGGGCTTTCTCGGCGAAGAAGGCACGAACAGATTCCAGGCTCATTCCAGTCAGCTCATTCCAGACTTGCAGGCGGGTCGGCGATGCTAAGCGATCCCTGGGTCATCCCTTGATGATCCCTGGCAACTCAGAGAGCGAACGGACGCGGTGATCCGGCGCAAAGCCGAGCTCGTCCATCTGGGTGCGGATCGCCCTAAACATGGTCAGCGGTGCCACGAGTTCGTTCTCGACGCAAGCCAGCGCCATCGCTTCCGGCGTCACCCGCTCGATCCAGGCGACGTTGAGCCCGAACGACTTCGCGCCCGCCACGTCCCAGGGATTGGACGAGACGAACAGCACCTCGTTCGGTGCAGTGCCGAGCTTCTCTCCGATCAACTCATAGGCTTCCGGGCTCGGCTTGAAGATCTTCTTGGCATCGACGCTGATGGTCGCATCGAGCAGGCGGTCGAGGCCGGAATTACGCACGAGCGGATCGAGCATGTCCGGGCTGCCATTGGAGAGGATCGCAAGTTTTCGCGGCTTCAAGGCCGCAAGCGCGCTTGTCGCATCCGGATAGAGATCGAGGTGCAGATATTTCTCGATGACACGCTCGAACGCCTCGCTCTCATAGGCGAGCCCGAGCACGCGCAGCGTATAGGTCAGGGAGTCGCGGGTAACCGCGGCGAAATCCTGGTAGCGCCGCATCAGCGAGCGCAGCCAGGTGTATTCGAGCTGCTTGATGCGCCAGACCTGCGTGATGATCTCGCCATAGCCCGGAAACGCGTCCTCGGTGGTCTCCGCAACCGACTGAATGTCGTAGAGCGTCCCGTAGGCGTCGAAGACGACCGCTTTGATGCTCATCGGCTGTCCTTCCAGGCAGCTGTGGTCACAAGAACTCCGCTTGGGGGAGTGCGCATGATCATCAGCTATACCATTAATTGCCCATTCGCACTGGCCGTCTCATCGCAAAGTGCTAGGCTTGGGACATCGACCGGCGTTTCTTCCGCGGTGCTCAATGAGACGACGCGAGTTCATGGGGCTGATCGGCGGCGCGGCAGCAACGTGGCCGCTCGGCGCGCGTGCGCAGCAACCGGCAAGGTGGGTCTACAGGATAGGTTACCTCGCGAGCGCGTCGCGGGAGCAAACACTTCGTAATGTTAGAGCCTTCGAAGCCGGCCTGCGGAGCCTTGGCTATCGCGTCGGCGAGAATGTCGTCATCGAGTACCGTTTTGCCGACGGAGACATAGGGCGGCTGGCGGCGCTTGCCACGGAGGTGGCCGGGCTCGGCGTGGACGTCATCGTTTCCGGAACCAATGCGACCACGGTTGCGGCCATGAAGGCGACCCGGACGATCCCGATCGTCATGGCCAACTGTGCCGAGCCGGTCAGTGCAGGACTTGTCGCCAGTCTGGCGCGCCCGGGTGGCAATATTACTGGGTTTAGCTCCGAGCCCGGCGATGAGATCAACGGCAAGCGGCTTGAATTTCTGAAGGACACTCTGCCAAATCTCTCGCGTGTGGGCATTCTATGGAATCCGGACTTTGCGCCCAATCAGGACCGGCTGGCGTCGCTGCGGGAAGCTGCCAAAGCGCTGGGGTTGACGCTTGTTCCGGCCGAGGCGCGCGGCTCGGACATACTTGAACAAGCGTTCGCGACAATGGTGAGTGAACGCGCGCAGGTGCTCGTCGTGCTGAGCGATGGAGTGCTGTTCAACCATCGCGGCCTGATTGGCGTCATGGCCGTCAGAAATCGACTGCCTGCAATCTCTGCGGTGAGAGACTACGCGGAAGCGGGCTTCCTCTTGAGCTACGGAACTGACTTGCCAGATCAGTTTCGTCGGTCTGCGACCCTTGTCGACAAGATTCTCAAGGGTACGAAACCTGGCGATCTGCCGGTCGAACGGCCGACCAAGTACGAGCTTGTAATAAACCTCCAGACTGCCAAAGCACTCGGCATCAACATGCCACCGGCCCTGCTGACGCGGGCCGATGTGGTGATCGAGTAGGCACTCTGACGTCGCTTATTGGCCCAAGCTGACGCAGGGCGAGTGGCGCCAACCGGAGCAGACCTCGGACGGCGAGGAGCGCAAGCTAGACAGGCGGACGTTCTCGCCGCGTCCAGGTCGCGCGCTCTGCGCACACGCGGCTGACTTCCGCCATGTGCTCCGTACCCCACGCACAGAGCGGCACAAGCGCCTCTCCAAGGCTGCGACCCAGAGGGGTGAGGCTGTAGTCCACTCGGGGCGGCACCTCCTTGTAGTCGGTCTGCTTTACGAGACCGTCGGCCTCCAATTCCTTGAGTTGCTGGATCAGCATCTTGTCGCTGACATCACGCACTGCGCGCCGGAGTAGATCACCTCCGAGCATTACGATCACATCTTCGACGTCAATGTGAAGGGACTGGTGTTCACGGTGCAGAAGGCGCTGCCGCTGATGAGAGAAGGCTCGTCGATCATCCTGACAGGTTCGAGCTGTCGCCGGGGCCGACCAAGACGGAGCTGGCACTGGAGATCGTCGGCGAGGAGGCGTTTGATGCGCTTGGAAGCGCCACGCCCATCGGGCGTGTCGGCGACCCCTCCGAGACGGGCGCGGTGGCCGCGTTCCTGGCGTCCGCGGACAGCAGCTTCATGACCGGCGGCGAGGTCTTCGTCGATGGCGGCCTGGCGCAGGTCTGAGTCTTGAGCGTGAGGGCTTCGATCATTCGATCGAATGCCGCCCCAAAGGAGATGTGCTCCCTCCCCCGCTTGCGGGGGAGGGTTGGGGAGAGGGTATCTCCACAGCGGGATAATCCCCTAGAGGAGAGAACCCTCACCCGCGCCTTCGGCGCGACCTCTCCCGCAAGCGGGAGAGGTGCACCGAGCCCGCGGCCGCTTGATTCAACTTAATCCCGCTCCGCTCTAAATCCCCAGCAGTTTGCGCGCGTTGGCCTTGAGCACCTTCGGCCGGATCTCGTCGCGGATATCGATCTTGGCAAAGTCTGACAGCCAGCGGTCCGGCGTGATCACCGGCCAGTCCGACCCGAACAGCATCTTGTCCTGAAGAATCGAGTTGATGTAGCGCACCAGGATCGGCGGGAAGTACTTTGGCGACCAGCCCGAGAGATCGATATAGACGTTCGGCTTGTGGGTCGCGACCGACAGCGCTTCCTCCTGCCAGGGGAAGGATGGGTGGGCGAGGATGATCTTGAGGTCGGGGAAATCGGCCGCAACATCGTCCATGTACATTGGGTTGGAATATTTCAGCCGCATTCCCATGCCGCCCGGCATGCCCGAGCCGACGCCGGTCTGGCCGGTGTGAAACAGCGCGATCGCGCCGCCATTGTTGATCTCTTCGTAGAGCGGATAGGCCATGCGGTCGTTGGCGTAGAAGCCCTGCATGGTCGGGTGGAATTTGAAGCCGCGCACGCCGTATTCCTCGATCAGCTTGCGTGCCTCGCGCGCGCCCAGCTTGCCCTTGTGGGGATCGATCGAGACGAAGGGGATGAGGACGTCGAGATGGTCGGAGGCGGCCTCGATCATCTCGTAATTGTTGTAGCGGCGGAAGCCGGTCTCGCGCTCGGCGTCGACCGGGAAGATCACCGCAGCGATGTTCTTGGAGCGGTAATAGGCCGCGGTCTCCGGCACCGTCGGCGGATGCTTGTTCGGCGACTTGAAGTACTCCGCCATCTGCGCCTGGAAATCGTCATAGCCGTCGTCGGCGTGACAACCGCAGGGCTCCTCGGCGTGGGTGTGGATGTCGATGGCGACGACGTCGTCGATATTCGGCAGCTTCAGCTTCGGCATGGGTTTCCTCCCGACGGGTTGCCGAATTGATTATATGATATAACGAATTTGGCAAGACGTCGTCGAAGGCGTCGAACCGCTTGCGATAAATCAGGCCGATCCGGCCGGTTCTACTGTGCATGGGGTTGTTTTCGCGAATTTGCTGGTTCGGAGGGCGGCAGTTAACATTGACAGCCCCTCCCGCCATGCCTTAAGAACCGACCCGTCCCGGGCGGTCGTCCGCCAGCGGGAAAGATCTCATTTTGCCACATTCGCGCGTGCCGAAACGGTAGTGCCGAACGCGGCCTTTCGAACGTTCAGGATTCTGCCATGAAGGTCCGTAACTCGCTGAAATCGCTGCGCGGTCGCCACCGCGCCAACCGCCTGGTCCGCCGCAAGGGCCGGGTCTATGTGATCAACAAGGTGCAGCGCCGTTTCAAGGCTCGCCAGGGCTGATCTCAGAGGCTGATCTGAGGGGCTGAGTTTGCCCCGCCGGATGCCCGCGCGCCCGCAAGACCCCGGTCTCACACGAGTTTGACGCCGCCCTGCTTTGCAAGGGCGGCTTTGCGCGTTTAGACTTTGGCCATGGCTTTGAGATTCCCTCATCCGCGTACCCTGTGTCTGGCCGTTGTGCTGGCAACTGCTGGCCTCGCTCCAGCCCTGGCGCAGCAGGTTGATCCACCCGGCAAACAGAAGAAGCTTCCGGAAGCGCCGGCCAAGCTGCCCAAGGTCGATCGCACCAAGAATCTCGACTTCCTGTTCGGCGCGTTGAAGGCGGCGCCCGACGAGGCCAGCGCCAAGCATGTCGAGGCGCGGATCTGGGCGATCTGGCTCCAGACCCCGAGCGACACCGCGGCGCTGTTGATGGCGCGCGCCAAGACCGCGGTCGACGCCAAGAAGATCGAGGTCGCGATCAAGCTGCTGGATTCGGTCATCAAGCTCAGGCCCGACTACATCGAGGCCTGGAACCGGCGCGCCACGCTCTACTACATGCAGAACGACTATGGCCGTTCGCTCGGGGATATCCAGCAAGTGCTGGTCCGGGAGCCGCGCCATTTCGGCGCGCTCGCAGGCCTCGGCATGATCATGCAGGAGGTCGGTGACGAGAAGCGCGCGCTTGAGGCCTATCGCAAGGCGCTCGCCGTCAATCCGCACCTCGAAAAGATCCCCGATCAGGTCAAGGCGCTGACCGAGAAGGTCGAAGGCCGCGACATCTAGCCGACAACTCGATCATTTCTTGAGGGAACGTGGCGTCTTCAGATTAACCACGACCGGAAGCGCGGCATCGTGAGGACTATTGTCCGGCCTGCCGCGGGCCTACCTGCATGGCAGGAGCGAAAGCCATGAAGCGTTTGATCTTTGCAGGTGTATTGCTGCTCGCGTCGGGGACGTCGAGCTTCGCCGACGGACTGTTCTGGGTGGTCGGCAACCGCGCCACCGGAAAATGCAATATCGTGACCAGCAATCCGGTCATCATCGGCGACATCTGGTTCGGCGACGGTCCCTACAAGTCCAGGGCCGATGCCAAGCTTGCCCGCTCGACGATCCGCGCCTGTCCCACAGTCACGCCCGACGAGGAAAAAGACGAGGGCGGCGCGAACTAGCCTGCATTCCAAGCATGATCCGGAAAAGTGTGCAGCGGTTTTCCGACAAGATCATGCTCAAAAGAGAGCCTAAAGTGCGATCGATCGCACTTTAGTGCAGGGCGTTGCCGCCGCGCTCGACCAGTCCCTGATCGGCGGCTGCGGCGTAAGCCTTTGCAAGCTCCGTCTCGAGATGCTCGTTGATCAGGAGCAGCGCCCGCACGGCACCGCGCAGGTCGCCGTTGCAGCTCGCGACGATCTCGTCGATCGCAGTGTCGTTCGATCTGAAGCTCATCGAAAATCCTCCGGTTCAAACCAGGACAAATTCTGCCGGTCTTTCCCACATCCCCTGGGGCCTGCGAGGAGGATCGGCGCCCACCCGCGCCTAGATGGCGGAACCGACCATGGCGATTATATGGAAGCCGCGATGACGGCTGCATGAAGCTGTTCCGAGGCTTGCGTGTCCTCTTGGAATATTGTTGATTCCATTGAGTTTTTACGTTCCGCAATTATGCACATATCCACAGCCCCGGCAGTTTTGGTGGAAGCATGGAAAGCCGGTGCAGCGAAACTGCCGCCGATCAAACCCGTAACTGCCCTGTGCCCTGGATCTCCCGGATTCTCACCATGATCGTGATGTCAGTCGTGACGGCGCTGGTTCTGCTGGCGCTGGTCACGCAGGCCGGAATCGTCGCCGTGCAGCGCGCCTTTCCGCCGCAAGGCGGGATGGTCGAAGTCGACGGGGCGACGCTTCACGTCGTCGATATCGGCCCGCGCGATGGCTTGCCGATCGTGATGCTGCACGGCGCGAGCTCCAATCTCGAAGCGATGCGGCGTCCGCTCGGCGACCTCCTCGCCAAAGACCATCGCGTCATCCTGGTGGACCGTCCCGGCCATGGCTGGAGCACGCGCGCGCGGCGCCAGGATTCCACGCCGCAGATCCAGGCGCGGATGATCGATGACGCGCTCGGCAAGCTCGGGATCGAGCGTGCGGTCTTCGTCGTGCATTCCTGGAGCGGCGCGCTCGGCGCCCGGATTGCGCTCGATCATCCCGGCCGCGTCGCGGGCCTCGTCATGCTCGCGCCCGTCACCCATCCCTGGCGTGGCGGCGTCGGCCGTTACAACGAGATCATTGCAACGCCGGTGATCGGCCCGCTGCTCGCCTACACCGTCACGCTGCCGCTCGGTTACTTCGTTGCCGAAGCCGGCGCGCGCAGCGTATTCCTGCCGCAGACGATGCCTGATGGTTTTGTGCAGGATTCCGCGACGCCGCTGCTGCTGCGTCCGCGCGAGTTCATCGCCAATGCCTATGATCTGGTGACGCTGAAGGAAGCGGTCGCCGCGCAGGTCGCGCGCTACGGCGAGATCAAAGCCCCGGTCACGGTCATCGCCGGCGAGCCCGACAAGACCGTAAAGACCAACATCCACGCCCGCCCGTTCGCGGCCATGGTGCCAAATGCAAAGCTGATCGTGCTGCCCGATCTCGGCCACATGGTGCAGAACGCCGTGCCGGACCGCGTGAAAGCGGAGATCGATACGATGATCGGGAAAATCGTCCCGGCACAGGCTGCCGCCGATTAGAGCGTTTTCGAGCTCTCGTAGGGTGGGCAAAGGCGCACTTGCGCCGTGCCCACGATCTCTCGATGACGGCAAAGAAACGTGGGCACGCTTCGCTTTGCCCACCCTACGGCACCGTCAGGATGACGGAGCTGGCACCTTGCCTGTGTCGCCCCGCTGTCAATCCATCCGCGCAAAAATATTCCACTTTACCGAAATTCGGTTTTGTCGTATGTGTCGTCCATCCCGGCTCATCCAAGAGGGGCGATCTTGTGTCGTCACTGTCGCGAGCCGGGCTTGCGGTGGACGCGGCAGCGTCGGCACGACATGGGGCGGGCAGGG
>NZ_JADPKR010000010.1 GCF_023074055.1 Bradyrhizobium sp. 141 | reverse complement strand
GGCATCGGCAAGTCGAACAGGCTGCGTTATTCTATGAGTTCTCGCTCGAAAGGCATATCCCCGCAGACCACTTGCTCCGGTCGATCGACAGATTTGTCGACCTTGAGCAGGTCAGGCAGGATCTAGCCCCCTTCTACAGCAGTATCGGTCGGCCTTCGATTGATCCCGAGCTGATGATCCGGATGCTCCTGATTGGCTACTGCTTTGGGATTCGATCAGAGCGGCGCCTTTGCGACGAGGTCCATCTCAATTTAGCCTACCGATGGTTCTGCCGGCTCGGTCTGGATGGGGCGGTGCCGGATCACTCGACATTTTCCAAGAACAGGCATGGTCGCTTCCGGCAGAGTGATCTGTTCCGTCGCGTGTTCGAGAGCGTCTTGCGCCGCTGCATCAGGGAGCGGCTGGTTGGCGGTGAAGGCTTTGCAGTTGATGCGAGCCTGATCAAGGCCGACGCCAACCGGCAGAATGGGATCGAAGGCGAAAGGGGCCTTCCCCCGGAAGCCGCCAGCCGAGCGATCGATGAGTATCTGGCCGTCCTGGATGATGCTGCTTTCGGAGCAGCGACCGAGGTCACGCCGAAGTTCGTGTCGCCCTCGGACCCGGCGGCGCGCTGGACAGGGGCGCACGGCGGTCAAGCCTTCTTCGCTTACTCGACAAACTACCTAGTCGACATCGAGAACGCGATCATCGTCGATGTCGAGGCGACGACGGCCATCCGGCAGGCGGAGGTGCTGGCAGCCAAGCGCATGATTGAGCGTTCGTTGGAACGGTTCGATCTCTATCCGAGCCGGCTCCTCGGCGACAGCGGCTATGGCTCGGCTGAGATGCTGGCCTGGCTGGTCTACGAGCACGGCATCGAACCGCACGTGACAGTCTTCGACAAGTCGGCCCGCACAGACGGAATATTCTCGCGCGATGACTTCAGTTATGATCACGCCGAGGACGTCTATCACTGCCCCGGTGGCAAAGTTCTGACTACGACCGGAACGCTCGTGAACGATGGCGCTACCATTCTTTACCTGGCCAGCAAGCGCGATTGTGATCGCTGCGCATTGAAGTCCCGGTGCTGTCCCAAGCAGGCCTCACGAAGGGTGCCGCGGTCGATCTACGAGGGCGCTCGCGACATGGCGCGCCAGATCGCAAGCTCGTGGGAGGGGCGCACCTCGCGTCGGCTTCGCAAGAAGATCGAGATGCTGTTCGCGCACCTCAAGCGTATTCTCAAGCTCGACCGTTTACGCTTACGAGGTCCAAACGGCGCGCGCGACGAGTTCACTCTCGCGGCCACCGCCCAGAACCTTCGCAAGATGGCCAAGCTGATCCCGATGCAAACCATCAGGCCCGCATAAAAGGCTGATACAGCCGTTCGCTCGCATCCACGCTGGCGCCAATACATCGGATTGCTGCAGCCTTTTTCAACGGAATCG
>NZ_JADPKR010000055.1 GCF_023074055.1 Bradyrhizobium sp. 141 | reverse complement strand
CCGCCAGGCCACGCCTTGACGGACGCGAGCACGGCGTCATCATGGCAGGCGCAGGCGATCCGTCGGCTCAAAACACCGCCGCCATTTAATGGTTGCTACGGCAGCGGAGCTAGAACAACGAGCCCTGCCCGTCATCCGCCGATCCGGCCGCCGCCTTCCGCGCCACCTTCTTCGGCTTCGACGCCTCTGCCTCCGCCGCCATCTCCTCCGCGCTGATCGGCAGCACGAGCTGCTCGTCATCATTGGCGACGCGGTTGACGCGGGTGGAGACCGGGTGCCAGGCGAATTCGCCGCGGCGCGGGGGGGTCATCAGCGGCAGGATCGCATCGAGCTCGTCGCCGCTGACGTCGAGCCAGCGCTCGAAATCGCGCGGGCTGATGGTGACCGGCACGCGGTCATGCAGCGCGGCGAGATCCTCGCCCGCCGCGGCCGTGACGATCGCGACCGTGTCGAGCTCCTCGCCGTTCGGCCCGGCCCAGGTCTCGAACAAAGCAGCGAAACCGAGCGGCGCACCGTCGGCACGGTGGATGAAGAAGGGCTGCTTGCGGCCGTCCTCCACCTTCCATTCGTAATAGCCATCGGCCGGGATCAGCCCGCGCCGCCGGCGGATCGCCCTCTTGAAGGCGGGCTTCTCAAGGATCGTCTCGGAGCGGGCGTTGATCAGGAGCGTGAATCCGCGGGGGTCCTTGACCCATCCCGGCAAGAGACCCCAGCGCATCAGCCGAAAATGCCGCGCGCCGTTCTCGACCAATACGACCGGAATCGGTTGTGTCGGCGCCACGTTGTACCGAGGCGGGAAATTCGGCTGCTCGACATAGCCGAACAGTTGCCGCAAGGCCGCAGGGGCCGAAGTTATGACGAAGCGTCCACACATCCCAAGCGCTATATAGGGTCCGTTCAGGTCCTTTTAACCCCGAACGTTAACACTGCGGCTGATGAGCTCAATGGCCTCCCAACCCGCGCAGACTCATGCACAGACGGGCCCCGAGGCCTCCGCCTGGGCCGAGCGGTTGCGCGTGGCCAACATCAACCCGCGGACCGGGCTTGCCACTGACTATCTCAACCATTTCAATGAAGCCGTGATGCTGCTGGAAATGGTCCCCGACATGCCCGAATGCGCGGAAGATTTTCTGACCTGGTCGCCGCTGTCCTATGCCGAGCATTTCACGGCGTCGAATTTCAAGGCGCGCGACCTCGCCATCGAAGCCTATGAGAAGGCCGATCCCAACGTCCGCGCCCAGTTTGACCACCTCACCGATACCATGACCTCGATCCTGACTGCGGTCGGCTCAGCCATGCGCGAGGTCGAGAAGGACACGACGCGCATCCGCCTCGCCGAGCAGGCCGCGCTCTGGGTCAAGCCGCTGATCGCGGCCTGCGGCGGCATCATCCATGGCGGGGCCGAAGCGGACGTCGATACCATCATGGCGAACTGAGCCAGGTCCTTGCAGAACAGGTCCTTTAAGAAAATGGTTTCAGTCGTCCAGCCCACCCATCCCCAGCTTGCCGTCAGCGCCGCCATTTTCCGCGACGGCAAGGTGCTGCTGACCCGCCGCGCCCGCTCGCCCGCCAAGGGCTTCTATTCGCTCCCGGGCGGCCGGGTCGAATTCGGCGAATCGCTGCACCAGGCACTGAGCCGCGAGGTCGACGAGGAAACCGGGCTCGACATCGCGATCGTTGGCCTCGCCGGCTGGCGCGAAGTGCTGCCGGCGGCCGCCGGCGCCGGCCATTATTTGATCATGTCGTTTGCCGCCCGCTGGACGGCCCGTGAGCCGGTCCTGAACGACGAGCTCGACGACTACCGCTGGATCGTGCCCGACGCCCTGGCCAGCCTCGGCGACCTCAAGCTGACCGGGGGGCTGGAAGAGGTCATCCAGTCCGCCGCGCGGCTGGTGGCCGGAGATTGACCAGAATTCGTCATGCCGGGGCTTGTCCCGGGCATCCACGTTCTCCGTGCTGCCTGGCAAGACGTGGATGGCCGGGACAAGCCCGGCCATGACGCTGTGGGCGCGTTCGCTGCGTCCCTCACGTCACCTTGCGTCCACCGCCCCGAGGGGGCATACAGCCCGCCGATGTCCACGCGATTTCTCGCCATTTTTGCCCTGATTCTCGCCTGCGCCTCCGCGCCCATGAGGGCCCAGGACGTGGCGGCGCCGTTTGACGGCGATTTGCAGCGGCTGGCGGAGATCCTCGGCGGGCTGCACTATCTGCGCGGCATCTGCGGGTCCAACGAGGGCAACAAATGGCGCAACGAGATGCAGGCGCTGATCGATGCCGAAACCCCCTCCGGCGAGCGCCGCACCCGGATGATCGCCGGCTTCAATCGCGGCTATAACGGCTTTCAGCAGACCTACCGGAGCTGCACGCCGGCGGCGACGGTGGCGATCCGCCGCTATATCGAGGAAGGCTCGAAGATCTCGCGGGATCTCACGGCGCGCTACGCGAACTGAGACTCTCTGGTCGTCATTGCGTGGCTCGCGACTTCGTCGCGCCCCCGGAATGACAACGGCCGGAACTTTGTCATCGAGTTTGTTCACAGCCGTTAACCGTTCCTAAAGATGTGGCCTAGCGGTCATTAACGCCCGTGCTAAACCTCTTGCACAGCGCATCGCCGTGGATCGCGCCCCAGCCCTGATCGAGTTTCATGAGCCAGCCGATTTCCTACGCCCCCGCACGCGCGCCGCTGCCCGATCACGAGCAGAAGCAGGCCGCATTGAGCTATCTCAACGAGGCCTGGGCCGAGGCGCGCCACGATGGCGTCGACGGCGACTGCCTGGCGCAGGCGAGCCTGTTTGCGGCCTTTGCCGAGCTCGTCGGCACCTACGGCGAGGACGCGGTCGCCAAGTTCGTCGAGGGCTTTCCCGGCCGCATCCGCAACGGTGAATTCTCGGTCGACATCTGCAGGCAGTAGGCACTGCCGAAAATGACCCCGCCATTCGGGCGGGGCCAGTTGACGGATGAATGACTTTGCGAACAGGATTTAGCGAAAGGTTCGCGAAGTCTGCCGCGTTTATCGCACGGAAGCCGTCCCCCGCGGACAAGCATTAGTCTTGCAATGAGCGGGAGATGTTCCTGATACGATCGGGAACGTGCTCCCTCCTCACGGTTCGATCTTGAGAGTCGCTTTCATGTTGGGATGATAGCGGCAGTAATAATCGATCGTTCCCGCCTTCTTCAGAACTGATGTCGCCGATTTCTTCGGCGGCAGTGTCACGTCGAAGTCGCCGTTCTTCGCGGTGGCGGTGTGGGCGAAGACGTCCTTGTTGATCCAGTTGATGGTATCGCCGACCTTGGCCGGTATCTCAGCCGGTGAGATGACGAGATTCTCCATCGTGATCTCTATCGTCGCGGCGTCTGCCGGGGCGACCATTGCCGCGAAGACAAGCGCGATAGCGATCGAACACAGCCGCCCCGACATCATCGCACACTCCCTATTTCAGCTCGGCCGCGACGTGCTCGGCGTGCTGCTGATGCCCCTGGAAGATCTTCAGGCCGGTTTGCAGCAGGCTCTTCAGCTCAGCATTGTTCGCGGACGGAATCAGCTGGGTCTCCAGCGCGCCGTTGACCGCCTTGTGGTAGGCGACCTCGTTGGCGACATAGGCCTTGTCGAACGCCGCGCCGTCCAGCTTGTCGAGCTCGGCCATCTTGTCGCTCGCCTGCTTCGACAGCGCCTTGCTGGTGTCGTTGTCCTCCGGCGTGACATTCAGCTTCTTGACCAGCGCGAGCGCCTGCTTGTTGACCGCCTCGTGGTCGCGCAGCATGTCCTCGGCAAAGGCCTTCACGTCCTTGCTCTTCGCCTTCTTCTGCGCCTGTTTGGCCGCGTTGATGTCGATCACGCCGGCGGTATAGGCGATGTGGGCGATCTGCGGATCGGTGGGCTTGTCGGCCGCGCTGGCGCCTTGCAGCAGCGCGGGGCTCGACAACAGAATTGCTGCGGCAACCGCCGCGTTCCATCGGATCAACATGGCTTGACGCTCCTGTGCTGCCGGGCGGTTCGCCGGCGCGTTGCTTCACAGGGATTGGACGGGACTTTCGCGCAAACGTTCCCGAAAAATTTCAGCCGACGCCGATCAGCCGACGCCAAGGCGCTTGAGCACGGCTTCCGTCAGGCGCTCGCAGCGCTGTCCGGCGAACGGAAAGGCATCCATCACGACGGGGCCGATCTTCTTCTCGACGTTCTCGCGCAGCTGAGTGCGCGCACGGTGCAGCCGCGTCTTCACTGTCTCGGGCTTGATACCGAGCAGCTCGGCCGTCTCCTCCATGCTCATCCCCTCCATCACCCGCGCGATGAAGACCATGCGGTAGGCGTCGGGCAATTCATCGACCGCGTGTTCGACGACGCGCTGGATTTCGCGTTGAGCCATGGATTTTTCCGGATCAGTTGCGGCGGACGAAAGGGGAAACTGGATGATTTGCGCTTCGAGCGTCGCCTCCGGCAGCGATCCCAGTTCGACCTGCGGCTTCCGACCGCGTGCGCGTCCGAGCGCTTCGTTGATGGCAATGCGCGACAACCACGTCGACAGCGCCGAGGCACCAAGAAAGTCGTCGAGATGCGTGAATGCGCGGATATAGGTTTCCTGCACCACGTCCTCGGCCTCACTATCACTGCGCAGAATACCGCGGGCGAGCCTGTAGAGCCTGCGGTTGTTGGCCTGCATGATCTCGCGCAATGCGGCTTCATCCCGGCGCCGCGCACGGTCGATCAACTCGGCTTCCGATGTCCTGACGCCGGCGGACAGGCCGGCTGCGGTCCCTGGCATGGCGGGGCACCTCCATTGGCTTCGGACATTGGATGCAGGCCAGTAAGAAAGGTTCCGAGATTTCTTGCCCTGATCTTACCCTCCCCTCGAGGAAGGGCTATCGCATTTGAGATGTGGGCGCTTTGGGCACGATAGTCTCCACATCGTCATGGCCGGGCTTGTCCCGGCCATCCACGTCTTGCCGGCGGCACGAAGAACGTGGATGCCCGGGACAAGCCCGGGCATGACGACCTCTTGTGCAGGTACAAATGCGATCTCTCCCTGGAGGGAAGGGTCAGCAAACCTAATCCGTCTCGATCGGCAGTTCCGGGTCCCTCGCCCATTCACCCATCGAGGCGTCGTAGAGCGTCAGCTTGTCGTAGCCGAGCTGCGTCAGCAGGAACAGGTCGATCGTCGCCGAGATGCCGCCGCCGCAATAGCAGATTACATTCTTGTCGCGCGTGACGCCTGCCATCGCGAATTTGGCTTCGGCATCGGCGAGCGTCGTCAACGTCTTGTCGGCGTTCACGAGTGTTGCGGCTGATACGTTGACGCTGCCGGGAACGCGGCCCGGCCGGCCGTAGCGGCTCGGCTCGAGGCCGCGGTGAAACTGCGGCCCGAGCGCGTTGACGATGACCGTCGCGGGATCGCCGATCCGGGCCTTCACGGTGGTCTTGTCGACGAAGAAGCCCGCGCGCGGTGCAGCCTTGAAGGTCGTCGCCGGATATCCCTTCGGTGCGCCTGTCTCGACCGGCCGCCCCTCTTCTTTCCATTTGTCGAAGCCGCCGTCGAGCACATGCGCATCGACGCCGAGCGAACGCAGCATCCACCAGAACCGCGTCGACCACATCATCGTGCCGATACTGTAGAGCGCGATGATCTTGCCTGCGTCGACGCCGTGGCGGCCGAAGGCGGCCTCGAGCTGGGCGACATCAGGCATCATGAAGAATTGTTGCGCGGAGGCGTCGGAGAACTCGCCTTGCAAGTCGAGGAAATCGGCACCGGGAATGTGGCCGGCTTCAAACGTCTTGTCGCCGGGCACCGCGCGGTACGGCACGTCGCTGCCCGGCGGCACCGGCTCGTTGTAGGTCGTGCAGTCGAAGAGGCGGAGGTTGGGATCGCCGAGGATGGCGGCGAGCTGCTCAGTGGTGATGAGGGCACTCTGACTCATTGGAATATTCTCCCGTCATACGCGCACAATCTCCGTCACCCTGAGGTGCCGGAGCGTAGCGGAGGCCTCGAAGGGCGACGGCCACCAGCGGGGCCGCTCATCCTTCGAGGCTTGCCATACGGTGCAAAAGCACCGCATGGCGCGCACCTCAGGATGACGGATCACACCGACCGCAGCAACTTACTGCTTCAGCGTCTCCAGAAACCGCACCGGCTCGCCTTGCGAGGCCGTCACCAGCTCGCCTTGCCACATCACGCGGCGGCCGCGGATGAAGGTGCCGACGGGCCACCCTGTCACGCGGACGCCGTCATAGGGGGTCCAGCCGGCCTTGGACGCCACCCATTTGTTGGTGATGGTCTCGCTGCGCTTGAGATCAACGACCGTGAAGTCGGCGTCGTAGCCGGCGGCGATGCGGCCCTTGCAGGCCATGTTGTAGAGGCGCGCGGGGCCGGCGCTGGTGAGATCGACGAAGCGCGCCAGAGAGAGTCGACCCGCGTTGACGTGATCGAGCATCAGCGGCACCAGCGTCTGGACGCCGGTCATGCCGGACGGCGAGGCCGGATAGGTCTTCTGCTTCTCCTCCAGCGTGTGCGGGGCATGGTCGGAGCCGAGCACATCGATGATGCCCTGCTCGATGCCGCGCCAGATGCCGGCGCGATGATCGGCGCCGCGCACCGGCGGGTTCATCTGCGCCAACGTGCCGAGCCGCTCATAGCATTCGGGCGCGACCAGCGTGAGGTGATGCGGCGTCGCCTCGCAGGAGGCGACGTCCTTGTGGTCGCGCAGGAACTCGATCTCTTCCTTGGTCGAGATGTGCAGCACGTGGATGCGCTTGCCGGTCTCATGCGCGAGCTTGACGAGGCGCTGGGTCGCCATCAGCGCCGCGGTCTCGTCGCGCCACACCGGATGCGAGCGCGGATCGCCCTCGATGCGCAGCGATTTGCGGTCGTTGAGGCGATACTCGTCCTCGGCATGGAACGCGGCGCGGCGGCGGATCACCTGGAAGATGCGGCGCAGGCTCTCGTCGTCCTCCACCAGCAGCGCGCCGGTCGAGGAGCCGATGAACACTTTGACGCCCGCGCAGCCCGGCGCGCGCTCCAGCACCGGCAAATCCTGCACGTTCTCGCGAGTGCCGCCGATGAAGAAGGCGAAATCGCAATGCATGCGGTGATGGGCGCGCTTCACCTTGTCGGTGAAAGTGGCCTCCGTCACCGTCAACGGAGACGTGTTCGGCATCTCGAACACGGCGGTGACACCGCCCATCACGGCGCTGCGCGAACCGGTCTCGAGGTCTTCCTTCTGCTCCAGGCCGGGCTCGCGGAAATGCACCTGCGTGTCCATGACGCCGGGCAGGATGTGCAGGCCCTTGCAGTCGATCACTTCCGCGGCCGAGGCCTGCGACAACGGGCCCAGTTCGGCGATCCGGCCGCCCGTGATGCCGATATCGCGAACACCCTCGCCGTCTTGATTGACCACGGTGCCGCCCTTGAGGATCACGTCGAAACGCTGGGTCATGGCTGAAGGCCCCTCTCATCCCCAAGCGCAGGGCTCGAGGTCTTGTCGTTTATGCCTCGCGGGCTTACGTTCCGGAGCAACATGTCGCAAGAGATTTTCGTATGAAATCAGCGTTTCTTCCCGACCGGGGCGTGGTCAAGGTCGCGGGCGAGGATGCGCGCAACTTCCTCAACGGCCTTGTCACGACCGACGTCGACAGGCTGAAACCGGGCCTGGGGCGATTCGGCGCACTGCTGACGCCACAGGGCAAGATCATCGTGGATTTCCTGATCACGGAAGCGCCCGCGGGTCATGGCGGCGGGTTCCTGATCGACTGCCCGAAAGCGCTGGCAGATAGCCTCGCCACCAAGCTGAAATTCTACAAGCTGCGCGCCAAGGTCACGGTGGAAAACCTTTCCGGCGATCTCGGCGTGCTTGCCGCCTGGGACGGCCATCCCGCGGCCCAGCCAGACCTCGCCTTCACCGACCCGCGCAATGACGGGCTCGGCGTTCGCATCCTGATCCCTGAAGATCTCAAGCAGAAGCTGTCCGATCTCGTCGGGGCCGAACTGGTCGATCCGACCGAATACGAGGCGCACCGTATCGCGCTCGGCGTGCCGCGCGGCGGGCTCGATTTCATGTACAGCGACGCGTTTCCGCACGAGACCAACATGGACCGCCTTGCCGGCGTCGATTTCGACAAGGGCTGCTATGTCGGCCAGGAAGTCGTCTCGCGCATGCAGCATCGCGGCACCGCGCGCACCCGCAGCGTGAAGGTGCTGCTCGATGGCCCCTCGCCGGAGGCCGGCGCGACCATTCTCGCCGGCGACAAGCCGGTCGGCACCATCGGCTCGACGTCCGGCGGCAAGGGCATCGCGCTGGTGCGCATCGACCGTGTTGCGGACGCGCTCGACGCCGGCCAGCCGCTCACTGCCGGGGGGCTGGTTTTGACGCTCGCTGAACCAGACGTCGTTCGCGTTCCAACGAAGCAGCCCACCGCATGAGCCGCGCTCCCCGCTTGCATCCCGACGGAAAGACCCGCTGTCCCTGGCCTGGTGAAGATCCGCTCTATGTCGCCTATCACGACACCGAATGGGGTGTGCCGGAATATGACGATCGCGCGCTGTACGAAAAACTGATCCTCGACGGTTTCCAGGCCGGCCTGTCCTGGATCACCATCCTGCGCAAGCGCGACAACTTCCGCAAAGCCTTCGACGATTTCCAGCCGGAGAAGATCGCGCGCTACAACGAGAAGAAGGTTCATGCGCTGATGAACGATGCCGGCATCGTGCGCAACAAGGCCAAGATTGACGGCGCGATAGCGAGCGCGAAGTCCTATCTCGACATCATGGAGAAGGGCCCGGGCTTCTCGAAGCTGCTGTGGGACTTCATGGACGGACGACCCAAGGTCAATCAGTTCAAGTCCACCGCGAGCGTGCCGGCCTCGACACCATTATCGGTGCAAATCTCGAAAGAGCTGTCCTCGCGCGGCTTCAAATTCGTCGGCCCGACCATCGTCTATGCCTTCATGGAGGCGACCGGCATGGTCAACGACCACCTCATCGACTGCCATTGTCACGCGATCTGCGGCAAGACGCAGCGCAAGCCGCGCCTCAAGGCAAAATGACCGCGAAGAAGACGGCGCCCGTTGCGCAATCCCGCGCCTGGCAGCGCATGCTGTCGGGCCGGCGGCTCGATCTGCTCGATCCCTCGCCGCTCGATGTCGAGATCGCCGACATCGCGCACGGCCTCGCGCGCGTCGCGCGCTGGAACGGGCAAACCATCGGCGCGCATATCTTCTCGGTCGCGCAGCATACGCTGCTGGTGGAGACCGTGCTGCGGCACGAGATGCCGCGCGTCGATCGGCGCATGCGGCTCGCCGCGCTGCTGCACGATGCGCCCGAATATGTGATCGGCGACATGATCTCGCCGTTCAAGGCCGTGCTCGACGGCCATTACAAGGCGGTCGAGAAGCGGCTGCTCGGCGCCATCCACATCCGCTTCGGCTTGCCGCCGGAGCTGCCGGACGAAATCACGCAAGCGATCAAGGCCGCCGATCGCGGCGCAGCCTATCTGGAGGCGACCGCGCTCGCCGGCTTCGAAGAGCCTGAGGCGAAGCGCCTGTTCGGCAAGGATCCCGGCCTCTCCGACAGCGTCCGGCGCGACTACCTGACGCCCTGGACCGCGGCACGGGCCGAGAAGCAATTTTTGGAGCGGTTTGGCGCGGTGTTCGCGTGAGCGTCGTCCCTTCGTAGGGTGGGCAAAGCGAAGCGTGCCCACCAAACTAAGCGATTCGCGCGGCGCGAAATGGTGGGCACGGCGCGATGCGCCTTTGCCCACCCTACGGCACCGGCTATAATCGCCGCCAAAAAGGTCCGCCATGATCCACGTCTGTTCCCTCGCCGCGCTTCCCGAAACCGTCCGCCTCACCGGAGCCAGCCATGTGCTGACCGTGATGGCCAATGTCGAGCAGGTGGCACGGCCGGTATCCGTGCTGCCGGCCAACCATCTCAAGGTGTCGATGGACGACATCACCGAGGAGATGGACGGTTTCGTCGCGCCGTCCGAGACGCATATCGATCAGGTGCTGAACTTCGTGCGCGGCTGGGACCGCAGCGCACCGCTGGTGGTCCATTGCTATGCCGGCATCAGCCGCTCCACCGCGAGCGCGTTCGCGGCGGTCTGCGCGCTCAATCCAAACCGCGACGAGCTCGATATCGCCAGGAAGATCCGCGCGGCCTCGCCGATCGCCTCGCCGAACCGGCGCATCGTCGGCCTTGCCGACCGTGCCCTGGGACGCAACGGACGCATGCTGCGCGCGCTCGACGAGATCGGCCCGGGCGCGATGATGGTCGAGGGCCGCCCCTTCGTGATCGAGCTCGAATGAGTGGGCGCCACATCGCAGGTGCGCCCCCTCTCCCGCTTGCGGGAGAGGGTTGGGGAGAGGGTGTCGCCGCAACGGGACGATCCCCAAGAGGAGAAAGCCCTCACCCGGCGCGGGACGATGCTTCGCGCCGCCCGGAACGCGCCGACCTCTCCCGCAAGCGGGAGAGGTTACAGCGAGTCCGCGGAGAGACCGTCGCAATCGATTCTGCGATCATCATCGCATGAGCGACAAGCTCCTGACGCCGATCGAGATCGGCCTGACCGCGGCCATCGCCGCGATCGCGGGCCATGAGCCGCTGATCCTGACCGCGCGCGGCAGTGACGGGCTTGCCGGCCTGCCGTTCGGCCCGTTCGACGCGCTCGCGCACCGCACCTTCGAGATCGGCCTGCGCGCCTGGGTCGAGGAGCAGGCGGGCTTGCGGCTCGGCTATGTCGAGCAGCTCTACACCTTCGGCGATCGCGGCCGCCATGCCGAGGCCGGCGACACCGGCGCGCATATGGTGTCGATCGGGTATCTCGCCCTGACGCGCGCGGTGGACGGCGAGCTTGCAGCAAACGCGGCGAGCTTCGCGCCATGGTATCGCTTCTTCCCCTGGGAAGACCGGCGCGAGGAGCCGCCTGCGATCATCGCCCGCGACATCATTCCTGCGCTGACCGAGTGGGCCGCGGAGGAGACGCCGGAGACGATTCGCGCGCTGCCGCGTAAGGATCGCGTGCGATTCTACTTTGGCCTCGAGGGAGCGGCCTGGGACGAGGAGCGCGTGCTCGACCGCTACGAGCTCCTGTACGAGGCCGGGCTGGTCGAGGAAGCGCGGCGCGACGGCCGCCCTGCGGCATTAGCGCGCAAGACGCTTCCCCCGCTCGGGACCTCGATGCGGTTCGACCACCGCCGGATCCTCGCCACGGCGATCGCGCGGCTGCGTGCAAAACTGAAGTATCGTCCTGTCGTCTTTGAACTTTTGCCGCCTGAATTCACACTTACCGAACTGCAGCACACGGTCGAGGCGATTTCCGGCCGGCACCTGCACAAGCAGAATTTCCGCCGCCTGGTCGAAATGGAAGCTCTGGTCGAACCGACCGGGGTGATGTCGACACAGACGGGCGGACGGCCGGCGGCGCTCTACCGCTTCCGCCGCGACGTGCTCCAGGAGCGGCCCGCACCGGGCTTGCGCGTCCGCTCCCGGCGCTAGACAAGGATTTCGCAATCGGCCCCCCGCCGATCGCCTGGAGGCTTCATGTTCGACGGCCCGTTTGACGTCTTTGCGTGGATCATTGCGATCGCCGCGTTCCTCATTGCGATCAAGGCCTCCAGCCAGGCGGCCGAGCTGCGCCGGCGACTGAATTCGCTCGAAGAGATGTTTGACGCGCAGCGGCAGGTGCAGCCGCCGCCGCTCACACCTGTTTGGGAGCAGGCGCCCGCCACCACGACTGATACCGCGGAGCCGCCGCCGCTTGCGCCGGAAACTGAACCGGCATCGCCGCCTGTTACCGAAGCTGTTTCGCCCCCGCCGCTCGAAGCGGGCACCGAGGCCGATGCGCCGCCTCCGCCTCCGCTGCCCGCGCCTGCGCCGGGCTTCGAGGAGCAGCTCGGTACCCGCTGGGTGGTGTGGATCGGCGGCCTTGCGCTCGCGCTCGGCGGCTTCTTCATGGTGCGCTATTCGATCGAGGCCGGCCTCCTCGGCCCCGGCGTGCGCGTGTTCCTGGGCGGCCTGTTCGCAGCTGCGCTGCTCGGGGCCGGCGAATGGTCGCGGCGCAAGGAGAGCATTTCCAACATCCAGGCGCTGCCGATCGCCAACATCCCGGCGATCCTCACCGCCGCCGGTACGGCGGTGGCGTTCGCGACCATCTATGCCGCCTATGCGCTCTACGGCTTCCTCGTGCCTGCCACCGCCTTCGTGCTGCTCGGCATCGTCGCCATGTGCACGCTCGCGGCCGCGCTGCTGCACGGACCGGCGCTCGCCGGCCTCGGCGTGGTCGGCGCCTTCGTGACGCCGGTTCTCGTCTCCAGCGGCAAGCCGGACTATTGGGCGCTCTATATTTACCTCGCGGTCGTCACCGCCGCGAGCTTCGGCCTCGCCCGCATCCGGCTATGGCGCTGGCTCGCGGTCACCACGATCGTGTTCGCGGTGCTGTGGATCTTCCCGGGTCTGGACACCGAAGAATTGCAGGTCGCGCCGCACGCCTTCCATGTCATGGCTGGCTTCGTACTCGCTGCCCTCCTCGTCGTCTGCGGCTTCATGTTCGGCCCGACGATCGAAGACGGCGAGATCGAGCCGGTGTCATCGAGCTCGCTCGGTGCCTATCTGTTCGGCGCGATGCTGATCGTGCTGTCGAGCGCGCATGCCGATCTTGCGCTGACCGCGTTCGCGCTTCTCGTCGGCGCAACCCTGTTCGTCGCCTGGCGCGCGCCGGCGGCGACCGGTGCACTCGGCGCAGCTGCTGCGACGGTTTTCATCGTGTTTGCCGAATGGGCAGTGCGCGCCAATCCGGACATGCTGGTGCTGCCGGGCGGCCCCCTGACGGGAATCGGACCCGCCGCGATCGACAGCTCCGTGACGCTGCATCTGGTGATGGCCGCGCTCTTCGCCGCCGGCTTCGGCCTCGCTGGCTTCCTTGCCCAGGGCCGTTCGAACTCGGCGATCATCCCGGTGGTGTGGTCGGCGGCAGCCGTAGCGACGCCGATCGCGATCCTGGTTGCGCTCTACGCGCGTATTGCCCATCTCGACCGCTCGATCCCGTTTGCGATCCTCGCCGTGCTGCTCGCCGCGGCTTTCGGCGCCGCGACCGAGGCTCTCACACGCCGCGAGAGCCGGCCGGGCACCATGATCTCCACCGCTTTGTTCGCGACCGGCACGCTCGGTGCGCTGGCGCTGGCGCTGACCTTCGCGCTGGAGAAGGGCTGGCTGACGATCGCGCTGGCGCTGATGTCGCTCGGGACCGCCTGGATCTCGCTGCAGCGGCCGATCCCGTTCCTGCGCTGGCTCTCCGCCATCTTTGCGGGGCTCGTCACCGCGCGCATCGCCTATGATCCGTGCATCGTCGGCGATGCCGTCGGCGCCACGCCGATCTTCAACTGGCTGCTCTGGGGCTACGGCCTGCCGGCGGCATCGTTCTGGGGCGCGAGCATCTTCCTGCGCCGCCGCGCCGACGATGCGCCGCTGCGCATGGTCGAGACCGCCGCGATTCTGTTTACCGCGCTGCTCGCCTTCATGGAGATCCGTCACTTTGCGACCAACGGCCGGATGACCTCGCCGCCGTCGCTGCTCGAATTCGCGCTGCAAGTCTGCATCACGCTCGCGATGGCGATCGGGCTTGAGCGGCTGCGGCTGCGCAGCCACAGCATCGTGCACAATGTCGGTGCGGTCGTGCTCACGGTGATTGCCGGGTTCATCAGCGTGTTCGGCCTCTTGATCCTGGAGAACCCGTTGCTGTTCTCCAGTGTCAATGTCGGCGGCCTCGTCTTCAACCTGCTGCTGCTCGGCTACGCTCTGCCGGCAGTGCTGATGCTGCTGCTGTCCTATGCGGTGGCGGGCCATCGCTCCGTCACCTACGCCAACACGATCGCAGGTGGCGCGCTGGTGTTCGCGCTCAGCTATGTGACGCTGGAGATTCGCCGCTTCTATCACGGCCCGGTCCTGCTCTACGGCGGCACCACGGGAGCGGAGCAATACACCTATTCGATCGGCTGGCTCGGCTTCGGCGTGGTCCTGCTCGGCGTCGGCATCCTCGTCAACTCCGAGCGCGCGCGGCTGGCGTCGGCCGCGGTCATCGCGCTGACGATCCTCAAAGCCTTCGTCATCGACATGTCGACGCTGACAGGCGTCTACCGGGCACTGTCGTTCATGTGCCTCGGCATTGTGCTGGTCGCGATCGGCTGGCTCTACCAGCGCATCCTGTTCCGGCGGCAGGTCGCGCCGCCGCCGGCTCCGGCTCCGCAGACGGGCGCGTAAGGATCAGGCCGCGCGGACCGACTCCAGGAACTGCGCGACCTCGACCTTCAGACGGGTGCTGTCGGTCGCCAGCGACTTCGCGGCCGAGAGCACTTCGCCCGAGGCCGAGCCGGTGTCAATCGCGCCGCGCTGCACGTCGGTGATGTTGGACGAGACTTCCTGCGTGCCGAGCGCGGCCTGCTGGACGTTGCGCGAAATCTCCTGCGTTGCCGCGCCCTGCTCCTCGACGGCGGCGGCGATGGCCGAGGACACCTCGGACAACCGTTCGATGGTGCCGCCGATCTCCTGGATGGCGCTGACGGATTCCTGGGTCGCGGCCTGGATGCCCGAAACCTGCGCCCCGATCTCGCCGGTCGCCTTCGCGGTCTGCTCGGCCAGTGCCTTGACCTCTGACGCGACGACGGCAAAGCCGCGGCCGGCTTCGCCGGCGCGCGCCGCTTCGATGGTCGCATTCAGCGCCAGGAGGTTGGTCTGGCCCGCAATGGTGTTGATGAGCTCGACGACGTCGCCGATGCGGGAGGCCGCCTGCGACAGCGCGTTGACGCGGTCGTTGGTCCGCGCCGCCTGCTCGACGGCTTCCGCAGCCATCCGCGCCGAATCCTGCACGCGGCGGCTGATCTCGGTGATGGAGGACGACAGCTCTTCCGAGGCGGACGCCACCGCCTGGACGTTGGTGGAGGCTTCCTCGGACGCAGCCGCAACGACCGTCGCGAGCTCCTGGCCGCGCTGTGCCGTGTTGGTCAGCGTCGTCGCCGATGCCTCCAGCTCGGTTGAGGCCGACGACACGGTCCCGACCACTTCGCCGATCATGGCTTCGAACTTGCGGGTGATGGCGTCGACGCGGCGGCCGCGTTCGATCTTGGCCTCGGCGTCGCGCGCCGCCGCGTCGTCGGCGGCCTTCTTGGCGATCAGCGCCTCCTTGAAGATCTGGAGCGCATCCGCCATCGAACCGATCTCGGTCTTCTCGCCGCGATACGGCACCTCGGCCGAGAGGTCGCCCTCTCCGAGCGACTGCATCGGGCGGATGATCGAGGCAATGCCGCGAGACACGTCACGCACGAGATAGTAGGCGGCGCCGATCGCGATCACGACGGAGAGCACGATGATGCCGACCAGCACGCGGAAGATCGTGGCGTAGCTGTCGGCCGCCTGCTTCGTCTCCAGCTCGGCGCCCTGGTTATTGAGCTCGATGCCCTTCTGGAGCAGGGGATCAGCGGCCTGGGCCATCTTCGCGACCCTGGTCTGCAACATCTCGTTGGCGTCGGTGGGGAAGCGGCCGACGCTCTTGCGCGACAGCGCCATGACCTCCTGCACGCCATTCAGGTAGTCGGCCCACGCCTTGGTCCATTGCTCGTAGAGCGAGCGCTCTTCGGCGGCCGTGATGAGCGGCTCGTAGACCTTGCGCGTCTTCTCGATGCGCTCGCGCAACGAGGCGAGGCGCTTCTCGGCGGCTTCCTTGCCTTCAGCGGTGTCCTGCATCAGGTGCAGGCGTAGCGCGACGCGCAGCTCATTGATGTCGGCGCGCATCGAGCCGAGCGCACGGACGCTCGGCAGCCAGCTCTGCGCAATCTCGACCGTGTGGGCGTTGATGTTCTGCATGGTGCCGATCGCCATCACGCCGACACCGGCCAGCGAGAGAACGAGAACTGACAACACGCTCAGAAGCTTGAAGACGATCGACAACTTCGACATCACACAAATCCCAACGATGCCTAGCAACGCGCACGCCACCTGCGCCAGGCGTCACGACGGACGACCGTGCGGCGGTCAGTTCAACAGTGCTGGCTGGTTCTTATCCCGTAAGATTGCCTTCCATACTCGCAAGCAGGCGTTAACATGACCCTACGTAAAACTACGGGCGAGGCCCGGCCCGCGTTATTTTCCATGCAATCATTTGTTGCTGCACGCGACTATCACGTGCTGTGGCGCGAGCGCGCCGCCCTTGACGCGCTGCAACAATGCTCGCGGTGAAGCCGCTAGGCCGCCCGCACCGACTCCAGGAAGCGCGCGACCTCACTCTTGAGCCGGTTGCTCTCCTGCGACAGCGACTGCGCGGCCGAATGCACCTGCGCCGAGGCAGCCCCGGTCTCGCCGGCGCCGCGCTGGACGTCGGCGATGTTCGCCGAGACTTCGGAGGTACCTTGCGCCGCGTGCTGGATGTTGCGGGAGATCTCCTGCGTGGCGGCCCCCTGCTCCTCCACCGCGGCGGCGATGGTCGACGAGATCTCCGACATCTTCGCGATGGTGTCGCCGATCTCCTTGATCGCTCCGACAGAGTCCTCCGTCGCGGCCTGGATCGCGCCGATGTGCTGACCGATCTCGCCCGTCGCCTTCGCGGTCTGCTCGGCAAGCGCCTTCACTTCGGTGGCGACCACGGCAAAGCCCTTGCCGGCTTCGCCCGCCCGCGCCGCCTCGATCGTGGCGTTGAGCGCCAGCAGGTTGGTCTGCGCGGCGATGGTGTTGATCAGCTCGACCACGTCGCCGATGCGGGTGGCGGCCTTGGCTAGCTCGGCGACGCGCGCATTGGTGCGCTGGGCCTGCCCGACCGCGACGTCGGCTACGCGCGCCGATTCCTGCACCTGGCGGCTGATCTCGGATACCGACGAAGTCATCTCCTCGCTGGCTGCGGAAACCGATTGCACATTGGCGGACGCCTCCTCCGAGGCCCCCGCCACGGCGGTGGCAAGCCCGTTGCCGCGCTCGGCGGCCTGGGAGAGCGTGTTCGACGACGCCTCGAGCTCGGTCGCCGCCGACGATACCGTCTCGATGATCTCGCCGACCGCGCCTTCGAACGTATCGGCGAGCCGCTGCATATCGGCTTTGCGCTGCGCGCGCCCGCGTGCGTCCGCTTCGGCCTGCTCGGTACGCAGCCGATCGGCCTCCGCCATGTTGCTCCTGAACACCTCGACGGCACCGGCCATCTCGCCGATTTCATCCTTGCGCCCGATGCCGGGAACGGAAATCGAGAGTTCGCCGCGCGCAAGCCGCGTCATCGCCGCGACCATGGCAGCAAGCGCCTTCGAGATCGAACGTCCGAGCAGGAAGCCGACTGCGGCCAGCACCACGACGGTGATGCCGAAGGTGACCGCCATCCACAACCGCACGGCGTCGCGCGTTGCAGCCTCGGCGGCCTCGGCCTGCTTATACTGGGCATCGACGGCAGCCCGCATCTCGGCCATGACGGGCTCGATCTCGCGGAACGTCTTCATCATGCTGGCATCGAGCGCGCCGCTCTGCTGCGCGGTCTCCGCCCACGCCGCGAACTCGGACTGGTATTTCTGGAGCTTGGCCATGATCTCGTTCATCACCGCCGTAGGGACTGCGACAACTTCTATTGCCTTGGAGAATTCGGTAGCGGCCTTCTTCATCTCGGCAATGTATTTTGGGTCGCGCCGCAGCATGAAGTCCTTCTCGTGACGGCGCATCATCAACATCCAGCTCGTCGTCCTGGGATCGTCGATCTCCTTCAGCTTGGCCTCGATGTCGTGTACCGCGGCGCGGAGCGAGCCGGACAAGCCTTGCGTCTCGTTCAGTCCAAGCTTGGTCTCGGCCGTCACCAGCGCACCGAAGTCCGACGCGTAGCGCTTGAAGCCGGTCTGGGCCTGCTTCATCCTGTCAGACAACGCAGCCATGCCGCCGGCCGCAATTAACCGCTCCACCTCGTCGAAATCGCGGTTGATCGGCCCGATCAGTTCGGCATGCGCCTTGGCGTAGCTCTCAGTGCGCCGCTGCTGAAAATTCTTCTCGTTGCGGCGAGCCTCCAGCATCTCGATCGAGAGCTGCTTGTTGAGGTCGGCGATCGCGCGGGCGCGGTTGGCAGCGTCGCGGGAGGTGTCCTGGGAGAGGCTGCCGATCTCGTAGATCGCGCCGAAGGCGACGAGCCCGATGAGGCCGAACAGTCCGATCGCCATGACCTTGTGGGTAAGGCGAATGGAAATGCCACTCATGAATGTGCTCCAACGATTGAGACGCAATACGCGAAGGGCGACTCAGCGCCCGGAAATATCGCGGGCATCATGACTGCGTCGCTTTTCCGGAAGGTTAACCCTGCGGCACGGGTCGCAACGTCGAAATACGAACGCGCGCAACCGCCGCGCAGGCACGCGCGACGGTTGCAAGCCAGATCTGCCCGCCGCGGTCAGGCGTTGCGCACGGTGCCGAGAAACTTGCTCACCTCAAGCTTGATGCGGTTGCTGTCGCCGGACAGCATCTGCGCGGCGGACAGCACCTGACGCCGAGCCGTCTCGCTCGCGCCGCGGTGCACGTCGGTGATGTTGGACGACACCTGATGAGTGCCTTCCGCCTGCTGCACGTTGCGGGAAATTTCCTGCGTTGCAGCGCCCCTGCTCTTCCACCGCGGCCGCAATGGTCGAGGAGATCTCCGACAGCTTCTCGATGGTGTGGCTGATGTCCCTGATCGCGCCAACCGAATGCTCGGTCGCAGTCTGGATGCTGGCGATCTGCTGCCCGATTTCACCCGTGGCCTTCGCAAAGCAGCGCGAAGATTCCCAGAATTTTCGTCAGGATGCGAAAACGACCAAGGAAATGCATCGACTTGCCTTCCGAAATGCCAAACCGGAAAAGCTCAAATCTCGGTGAGCATCCCTCCGATGGATTCCCGATGTCTTAGGAAATCGGGCCATAGAAGCACGGCGTCAATCGGGGTGATTGGGCAGCGGATGGCTCTCGCCGACGAGGCTGATGCGAAAGACCGGCTGCTTGTTCTCGTCAAGCAGCTCCATGCACCACTCGGCATTCGGCTTCAGGCTGCGCGCGATGCCACCGAGCAGGTTGGCGCAGACCTCGGTCATCTCGGTCCAGGCGGCTGTGCGATCCTCGAACTCGTACGGCTGGTCGGCGGCACCGGAATAGCGACCGGTGCTGATGCGGAAAAAATACAGCGACATCGTTGAACCCTTTTATCGGGCCGCACCCCCCGGCCGTACGCAAACTGGAGCGCGAACAGCTACCAAGGCATGAAAACCGCCGTCCGTATGACTACGGCGCGGCGGCTTCGTGTTCGATGGACGTCTTCAACGAAAAAGTGGGCGGACTGACGCGCGCGGCCGTCTCACTGGGTCGAACGGCGCAGCTCCAGGGGGCCCTCGTTCTTGGCAGGCTCCGACCTGGTATCCGACTTCACCGGCTCGAGCCGGCCGCTCTCGACACGGGGCGTCTCCACCCGCGCGGCAATCTCGGTGTTGGACGGACCAACCGAACCGGTGTGCTCCGGCCTGTGCAGCGAGCGCGGCCGCGCCGCGGCGCGCGCCATCAGCATCTGGTTGCCGCCCTGGTGATGGAAGTCGCAATAGGCGAAGCCCATGCCCGACACCGAGCCACGGAAGCTGCGATCATCGGTCTTTTCCAGGTTGAAACAGGGCTCGAACGGAATGCCCTTGATCGAGGCGCAGACGTTCTGACCGCGGATCTGGAGCGTGTTGCCGGGCAGGCGGAGGTGTTTCACCGGACCGGCGCCGGAGAACTGCACCGCGCCGGCGGCGCCGAGGTCGTCGAGGATGCGGCCTGCACCGCGGGTGCCGTCGAAACAGGTGAACGCAAACACTTTGCCGGCCACGAAGCGACGCGCCTCGTCGGCGTTCATGCTTCCGGCAATGGCCGGCGCAAACGTTGCTGCCGCCGTGACAGCCCCCAACACAATACGCGCAAGCATGCTCAACTCCGAACCAACCCCCGCAGCGGGCGATGCCTTATCTCTTTACCTGCTGCTTACCATACTAACCATGGCGACATTGAAGCAGCTTGGTTGGTAAAGTCTGAACGCCGTTAGACAATTTTTACCACGATGCGGCCGCGGACCTGGCCGGCCAGGATTTTGGCGCCCCATTGCGGAACTTCGTCGATCGGGATTTCCTGAGTGATTTCAGATAGTTTTGTCCGATCCAGATCGGACGCCAAGCGCTGCCAGGCGGCCTTCCGCGGCTCGATCGGGCACATCACGGAATCGATGCCGAGAAGGCACACCCCGCGCAAAATGAAGGGTGCGACAGACGACGGCAGGTCCAAGCCGGCGGCCAGGCCACAGGCCGCAATTGCCCCGCCATATTTCGTCATCGACAGCAGATTCGCCAGTGTGGTCGAGCCGACGCTATCGACGCCGCCCGCCCAGCGCTCCTTTGCAACCGGCTTGGCCGGTGCCGACAATTCGTTGCGGTCGATGATTTCGGCCGCTCCCAGGTGCTTCAGATAGTCGGCCTCCGAGGCGCGGCCGGTCGAGGCGATGACGTGGTAGCCGAGCTTCGAGAGCACGGCGATCGCGACCGAGCCGACGCCGCCGGCGGCACCCGTCACCACCACGGGACCGCTCTTCGGCGACAGACCGTGCTTCTCCAGTGCCAGCACCGAGAGCATCGCGGTGAAGCCGGCGGTGCCGATCGCCATGGCATCGCGCGCCGACAGGCCTTGCGGCAAGGCCACCAGCCAGTCGCCCTTCACCCGCGCCTTCTCGGCGTAGGCGCCGAGATGGGTCTCGCCCATGCCCCAACCGGTGCAGACGACCTTGTCGCCAGCCTTCCATTGCGGATGCGAGGATTGCTCGACGGTGCCGGCGAAGTCGATGCCGGCGATCATCGGGAAGCGGCGCACCACCGGCGCCTTGCCGGTGAGCGCAAGGCCGTCCTTGTAGTTCAGCGTCGACCATTCGACGCGGACGGTGACGTCGCCGTCCATCAGCTCGGCTTCGTCGAACTGCGTTAGCGCGGCGGTGGTGCCCTTGTCCGCCTTGTCGATCCGGATCGCCTTGAATGTGGCCACGACTGAACTCCCTGACTTGTTTGTCGGGGATGTTTAGCCGATCAGGCCGGCTGCGCAACCGTCCGCTGAACCGGTTTTTCCACGATCGGAAGATTGATCAGCGCCGAGAGCACGCCGAACAGGATCGAGAGCCACCAGATCGGCGTATAGGAACCGAAGCGCTCGAAGACGATGCCACCTAGCCAGACGCCCAGGAAGCCGCCGACCTGATGGCTGACGAAGGCGAAGCCGTAGAGCGTTGCAAACCAGCGGGTGCCGAACATCAGCGCCACCAGCGCCGAGGTCGGCGGCACCGTCGACAGCCAGGTCAGGCCGGAGACCGCACCGAATGCGATCGCCGAGAACGGCGTGATCGGGAACGAGATGAAGGCGAGGGTCGCCAGAGCACGCGTGAAGTAGATGGTCGAGAGGATGTAGCGCTTCGGCAGTGAGTTTTGGAGATAGCCGACGCTCAGCGATCCCACGATGTTGAACAGGCCGATCGCCGCAATCACCCAACCGCCGGTTTGCGCGGTGATGCCGCGATCGACCAGGAAGGCCGGCAGATGCACGGTGACGAAGGCGAGCTGGAATCCGCAGGTGAAGAAGCCGAGCACCAGCAGCACATAGGAGCGGTGGCCGAAGGCTTCGGCAAGCGCCTTGGTGAAGGTCTGATCATCCGCCGGCGTCGCGGTCGCCGCATGTGCGACCGGCGGCGTCGAGAGCGCCAGCGACAGCGGGATGATCAGCAGCATCAGGAAGCCGAACACGGAAAGCGCCTGCTGCCAGCCGAAATTGTCGATCAAGGCCACGCCGATTGGCGCGAACAGGAACTGCCCGAATGATCCCGCCGCCGTGCCGGCACCAAGTGCAAGGCCGCGCTTCTCGGCCGGCAACAGCTTGGTGAACGCCGACAGCACCAGATTGAACGAGCAGCCGGCAAGACCAAAACCGACCATGACGCCCGCACCGAGGTTGAGCGACAACGGCGTCGAGGAATAGCGCATCAACAACAGGCCGCCGGCATAGAGCAGAGCGCCGACGCACATCACCCGGAACAGGCCGAAGCGATCGGCGACCGCGCCGGCGAATGGCTGGCCCAGGCCCCACAACAGATTTTGCACGGCAATGGCGAGGCCAAACACGTCGCGGCCCCAGGAGAATTCGTGACTCATCGGCTGCACGAAGAAGCCGAGCGCCGAGCGCGGACCGAAGCCGAGCATGCCGATCGCACAACCGCAGAGAATGATGACGGCCGGAGTGCGCCAGTTGGAGGAACGTGGGGCCGGGGCAAGCTCGCCCGCTGATGTCGACATGGTGCTCCTCGTCTCTCTTCGGCGGACTCGCAAAGCGGCAACCGCGAACATGCCATTTAATGCACTTGCATGAAAACCCCAAGTCAAAAACGGTTGCATTCCACGGGGAGCTGCCGCGGAAGCATTGCGTTTCAGTGTGGCCTCGCCGACCCACCAAGCCGGGCTTGACGGAAATGTGTGCGGAAGAATCTGGCAGTCCTCAGCAGAGCGTGTTATCTTTGATTTGCTCATATTGAGTATATATGACCTTGATGCGCTGGCCTCAGATTAATTGGGCCTCATATATGCTCAATCTGAGTATAATGGATATGCAAGGGAGGCTTCGATGCCGATCGCTGGAATTTACGGCCCCGACGACTTTGCCAACCGGCCCCAGGGCCAACTCACCACCTCCCCCCGTGCCGCACCGGCACGAACGGGACCCGCGCTGCCGATGCCTTCGCTGGCATGGACGCCGGAGGTCGCGCGCGCCACCACGACGCTCTATGAGCGTGTGAAGCATGTGATCCCGCCGATCGAGTGGCCGCTGATGGCGCCGACGATCCAGGCGATCAACGAGCTGAAGCGCGCGCGGGGCGCGGTGATCCTCGCGCACAATTATCAGTCGCCCGAGATCTTCCACTGCGTCGCCGATATCGGCGGTGATTCGCTTCAGCTCGCCGTCGAAGCCACCAAGGTGAAGGCCGGCATCATCGTCCAGTGCGGCGTGCACTTCATGGCGGAGACGTCAAAACTGCTCAACCCGGACAAGACGGTGCTGATCCCGGATTCGCGGGCCGGCTGCTCGCTCGCCGCCAGCATCACCGGCGCCGACGTCCGCCTGCTCCGCGAAAGATTTCCTGGCGTGCCCGTCGTCGCCTACGTCAACACCTCCGCGGAGGTGAAGGCCGAGGTCGACATCTGCTGCACCTCGTCGAACGCGGTGCAAGTGGTCGAGAGCCTGGGCGCGGCAAGCGTGATCTTCCTGCCCGATCGCTATCTGGCAACCTACGTGGCCTCGAAGACCGACGTGAAGATCATCGCCTGGAAGGGCGCCTGCGAAGTGCACGAACGCTTTAAGGGCGAAGAGCTGCGTGCCTTTCGCGAGGCCGATCCCTCGGTGCAGATCATCGCGCATCCGGAGTGCCCGCCGGACGTGCTGGCGGAAGCCGACTTCACCGGCTCGACCGCACACATGATCAACTGGGTGCGCGAAAAGCGGCCGCGACGGCTGGTGATGATCACGGAGTGCTCGATGGCCGACAATGTCCGCGCCGAGCTGCCCGACGTGGAGATGCTGCGTCCCTGCAATCTCTGCCCGCACATGAAGCGCATCACGCTCGCCAACATCTTGGAGAGCCTGCTGACGCTCGGCGAGGAGGTGACGATCGATCCCGCGCTTGCGGTGCGTGCGCGGCATTCGGTCGAGCGGATGATAAATCTGAAGAACTGAGAGCACAGCATGCAAGACAACATTCACAACCTCACCCGCGGCACGGACGACATCATCATCGTCGGCGGCGGCCTTGCCGGACTGTTCTGTGCGCTCAAGCTTGCCCCCCGGCCGGTGACCTTGATCTCGGCCGCGCCGCTCGGACAGGGCGCATCATCCGCATGGGCGCAAGGCGGCATTGCCGCGGCCGTGGCCGAAGGCGACACGCCGGAAGCACACGCCGCCGATACCGTCGCCGTCGGTGGCGGCCTTGTCGACGAGGCGGTGGCGCTCGGCATCGCCCGCGAGGCCGCGCCGCGGATTCATGATCTCCTGGCCTATGGCGTTCCTTTCGATCGCGATCTCGAAGGCAGACTCGCCGTGGGACGCGAAGCCGCACATTCCGCCCGGCGCATCGTGCATGTGCGAGGCGACGGGGCTGGCGCGGCGATCATCGCGGCCTTGAGCCAAGCCGTGCGCCGCACGCCGTCGATCCGTGTCATCGAAGGTCTCGTCGCTGAAGCGCTCCTGACCGAGGGCGGTGCCGTGGCCGGCCTACAACTGCGTGAGGCCGTCAACTCGTCGGCGAGGCCGCTCCTGCTCGCCTCGCGCGCGGTGGTGCTCGCCACCGGGGGCATCGGGCATCTCTATGCCGTCACCACCAATCCGCTCGAGGCCAGCGGATCCGGCCTCGCCATCGCGGCGCGCGCCGGTGCCATAATCGCCGACCCCGAATTCGTGCAGTTCCATCCCACCGCCATCAGGATCGGACGCGATCCCGCACCGCTCGCCACCGAAGCGTTGCGCGGCGAAGGGGCAACGCTGATCAACGGCAGCGGTGAACGCTTCATGGCGGCGCGCCACCCGCTGGCGGAGCTCGCGCCACGCGACATCGTCGCCCGCGGCGTGTTCGCCGAGATCGCGGCCGGTCGCGGCGCATTTCTCGATGCGCGCCAGGCGCTGGGCGCGAGCTTCGCCGACAAATTTCCGACCGTGCATGCGAGCTGCGTCGCCGCCGGGATCGATCCAGCGACGCAAATCATCCCGATTGCGCCCGCCGCACACTACCACATGGGCGGCATCGCGGTGGACGACCGCGGCCGCAGCTCGATCGACGGGCTCTGGGCCGGCGGTGAGGTGTCGTCGACCGGCGCGCACGGCGCCAATCGGCTCGCCTCGAATTCGCTGCTCGAGGCCGTGGTCTACGCCGCACGAATTGCCGACGACATCGCCGGTCGTGCGCTGTCCTCGCCTGCCCGCCTTCCCGACGCACCGGTCGCACCGCGCGGCGGCGCGCCGGATGCCGCGGTCGTGCAGCGATTGCGGGCGATGATGAGCGCGCATGTCGGCGTGGTCCGCGAGGGCGACGATCTCACCGACGCCGTGCACCACTTCGCCGCGCTCGAACGCGAGGCTACGAGCATCACGCTCCGCAACATGGCGACGTCGGCCCTGCTCGTCGCAGCCTCGGCCTGGAGCCGGCGCGAAAGCCGCGGCGCGCATTTCCGCTCCGACCATCCGGCCGAAATCCCTGCGCTGGCGCAGAGAACGATGACCTCGCTCGCCGCGGCGCGCGAGATCGCAGAAAGCCTGAGCCCGTTACCGCGCACCCGCCCCATGATCGCCTGATGGAGTCCCCCATGATCACCCCGACCTCATTGCTTAACCCCGACGCCTTCCTTTCGCCGCTCGTCATCGACGAAGCAGTGCAGCGCGCGCTCGACGAGGACCTCGGCCGCGCCGGCGACATCACTTCGTTCGCGACGATCCCGGAAGCGACCAAGGCGCAAGCCGTGCTGGTCGCGCGCCAGTCCGGCGTGATCGCCGGCTTGCCGCTGGCGTTGGCGACATTGCAAAAGCTCTCGCCCGACATCGAGGTGCGCGCGCAGATGCGTGACGCCGCACGCGTTGCCCGCGGACAGCAGTTGCTGACGATCACGGGGCCCGCGCGCGCCATTCTCACCGCGGAGCGGACCGCTCTGAATTTCGTCGGCCGCCTGTCGGGCGTAGCCACGCTCACGGCGGATTATGTTGCGCGCACCGAAGGCACGAGAATGCGCATCTGCTGCACGCGCAAGACCACGCCGGGCTTGCGGGCGCTGGAGAAATACGCGGTGCGGTGCGGCGGCGGCTTCAATCACCGCTTCGGTCTGGACGACGCGATCCTGATCAAGGACAACCACATCGCGGTCGCCGGCGGCGTCAGTGCGGTGCTGGAGCGCGCCCGCGCCCATGCCGGCCATCTCGTCAAGATCGAGATCGAGGTCGACACGTTGGCGCAACTGCGCGAGGTGCTCGACACCGGGCTGGCCGATGCCGTGCTGCTCGACAACATGGATGTTGCGACATTGCGGGAGGCCGTACGGATCAACGAGGGCCGCCTCAAGCTGGAGGCGTCCGGCGGCGTCACGCTGGACTCGATCGCGGCGATCGCGGCCACCGGCGTCGACTACGCATCGGTCGGCGCTCTGACCCATTCGGCACCGAACTTCGACTGCGCGCTGGATATCGAGGCGTGATTGGAGCGCCGGCGCCTCCGCAACGTCATGGCCGGGCTTGTCCCGGCCATCCACGCCTTAGCCACGCGGTACGAAGAACGTGGATGCCCGGGACAAGCCCGGGCATGACGACTTTCTACCTTCGCTCGTTCACGCCCATCTCCGCGGAGCTCTTGGCTTCCTGCGCGAGCTCGGCGGAGAGCGCTGCGGTCTGCGCGGGCGTGCCCCAGCTCGGCACCTCGCTGCCGTCGCCCCAGGCGCGCGGGCGGTAGAAGGTGTGCACGCCGGTCTTGTACATCTTCTTCATCTCGGCGACCCAGGACGGACGCACCCAATAGGCGTGATAATGCGTGGACTTGCCGACCTCGGGCAGCCAGATCTGGCCGTCAAGCGTGGCCTTCGCGATCTTCTTGGCGCGCTCCCACATCTCGGGCTCGCGGATCACGTCGGCATTGTTGTCGCAGGCAAAGGTGAACTGGCAGGCGAGATGACGGTGCTTGTTCTGGTAGACCGCTCCGCACACGGTATCCGGATATTTGCCGGAGAACACGCGGTTCATCACGACTTGCGCCACCGCCATCTGGCCGCGGACGGCCTCGCCGCGGGACTCGAAATAGACCGCTTCCGCGAGGCACTTCTCGGACTTCGCGCGCGACTTGTCGTCGAGCGCGAGCCGTTCCGCCGGTGATCTGGTGCGCTGGTTGTCGGCGTTGACCTCGCCCTTCGGCGCGACGCTCTCGCCGCTCTCGATATCCTTGGCAATGTCCACTGTGGGCGGCGACAGCGAGGCCGTCACCTTCATGTCGGGGTCGGGCATCACGATCAGCGGCTCGGCGCCGGGCTGCCAGCTCTCGATGCTCTCGAGATTGCCGCCGAGCGAGGAGCTGCCGAAGAACAGGTTCGAGGTCTTCACGCGGAAAGGATCGCGCGCCGGCGCAGCCGGAACAGTCGCTTGCTTCAGCACTTCGAGGGGCTGGACCGCGAACGCGCGCGCAGCGTCGCTGGCTTGCGGCGGATTGGCATATTGCGGCAGCGGCGGCGCGCGCAGCGCTTCCTGGAGCTCGGGGTCGAGCGCGGCCGCGGACTCCGGCGACATCGCCTGTGGCAACGCGGCGGTCTTGGTGCCGAACACCGAGCTGTTCGACGTCGCGGGATCTTCCTGCGCCGGTGCCGCAGCTGGCGCGGCCGTCTCGGGAGCCTCGGTCGGTGTGACGGTTGCGAGGCGATCACCCTTCATGGAGCGATCGACCTTGGGAAAGTCGGAAGCCTGGTAGCGCGGCGCAGTCTGCAGCGCCGGATTGCGGCTGATCGCGCCAGTGACGTCGCGGCCATCGAGGCTCGCCAGACGAACCATCGTGCTCTGCGGAACGGAGGTGCCGATGGGGCGCGAGAAACTGTAGGTGGCGAGCTGTATCGAGGACGCCGCGGAGAACACCTGCTTCTGCCAACGCTCGGCGACGCCGGGTTGCCGCGCCAGCAAAGAGGCAATGTCCTGATAGCCAGTCTCTCTCGGCATCAATGCGAAGATGCAGAGACCGATGCCGAAGGACGCGAACCGCGCGCCCTTCGGATGGTTACGCAACACTGACATCGTTACGCTCACGCTACGCTTACGCCAGAAAAATCGAGCCGCAGTACATCCGTGCAATTCGATCTTTATCGTAAGTATCTAATTTAGGTTGCCGGGGCGTTAATCGGCGTTGCGCGTCCAGCACACTCAAGCGAACACAGGTGTTTTCACGGGGTGATCGCGCACGGTGGTAAACACGTCCTCACGCGAAGCGGTAAACAACCGGTCAACGCGAATGGTGAAGGAACTCTTGCTGACGCGTATCATTACGGGACGCGTGGTGCTGCGCTCGCAATGACGGGTAGAGAGAGCGTTGCTTCAAACGAAAAGAGGCGGAGCTCTCGCCCCGCCTCTTTCATTCCAGCATTTTAGTTCTTCTTACGCCTGGCTTGCGATCGCCTTGCCGAGCGCGGCTTGCGCGGCGGCGAGCCGGGCGATCGGCACGCGGTAGGGCGAGCACGACACGTAGTCGAGGCCGATATTGTGGCAGAAGGCGACGGAGGCGGGATCGCCGCCGTGCTCGCCGCAGATGCCGACCTTGAGCTTCGGGCGGGTCTTGCGGCCGCGCGCGACGCCGAGCTTGACGAGCTCGCCGACGCCCTCCTGGTCGAGCGCCACAAAGGGATCGACCGAGAGGATGCCCTTCGTCACGTAGGGACCGAGGAAGCTCGCCGCGTCGTCGCGGCTGATGCCGTAGGTCGTCTGCGTGAGGTCGTTGGTGCCGAACGAGAAGAACTCGGCCGACTGGGCGATCTCGGCCGCGAGCAGGCAGGCGCGTGGCAGCTCGATCATGGTGCCGACCTGATAGGCCAGCTTGGTGTTGGTGTCGCGCATCACCGCCTGCGCGGTGGCATCGATCCGCGCCTTGACGAGATCGAGCTCCATCTTGGTGGCAATCAACGGCACCATCACCTCGAGACCGACGGCCTTGCCGGTACGCTTCTCGGCCTCAACCGCGGCCTCGAAGATCGCGCGGGCCTGCATCTCGGCGATCTCCGGGTACGCGATCGCGATACGGCAGCCGCGGAAGCCGAGCATCGGATTGAACTCCGAGAGCTCACGGGCGCGGTCGGCGAGGCGCCGCGGGTCGGTGTTCATGGCACGTGCCACTTCCTCGACCTCGGCATGGGTGTGCGGCAGGAATTCGTGCAGCGGCGGATCGAGCAAGCGGATCGTGACGGGCAGGCCCTTCATGATCTCGAACAGCTCGACGAAGTCGGCGCGCTGCATCGGCAGCAGTTTTGCGAGCGCGGCGCGGCGCGACTGCTCGTCCTCGGAGAGAATCATCTCGCGCACGGTGCGGATGCGGGTCTCCTCGAAGAACATGTGCTCGGTGCGGCACAGGCCGATGCCTTCGGCGCCGAACTTGATCGCGGTGCGCGCATCATCAGGCGTGTCGCCATTGACGCGGACGCCGATCTTGCGGACCTGGTCGGCCCAGGCCATCAGCGTGCCGAACTCGCCGGAGAGCTCCGGCTCGATCATCGGCATGCGGCCGGCCAGCACCTGGCCGAGCGAGCCGTCGATGGTGATGACGTCGCCGGTCTTGAAGGTGCGCGAGCCGATGCTCATGGTGCCGCGGCCGTAATCGACGCGGATGGTGCCGCAGCCGGAGACGCAGGGCTTGCCCATGCCGCGCGCGACCACCGCCGCGTGCGAGGTCATGCCGCCGCGCGTGGTCAAAATACCTTCGGCGGCGTGCATGCCGTGGATGTCTTCCGGGCTGGTCTCGATGCGGACCAGGATGACCTTGCGTCCGTCGGCCTGAAGCTTGGCCGCTTCATCCGAGGAGAACACGATCTCGCCGGAGGCCGCACCCGGCGAAGCCGGCAGGCCGGTCGCGATCACGTCGCGCTTGGCGTTGGGATCGATGGTCGGATGCAGCAGCTGATCGAGCGAGGCCGGATCGATGCGGGTGACCGCTTCCTTCTTGGTGATCAGGCCTTCATTGGCGAGCTCGACCGCGATGCGCAGCGCCGCTTTCGCGGTACGCTTGCCGCCGCGGGTCTGGAGCATCCACAGCTTGCCCTGCTCGACCGTGAACTCCATGTCCTGCATGTCGCGGTAGTGCTTCTCGAGCAGCGTGTAGATCCGCGTCAGCTCCTTGAAGGCCTCCGGCATCGCCGCTTCCATCGACGCCTTGTCTGAGCCCGACTCTTTCCGCGCTTCCTCGGTGATGTCCTGCGGCGTGCGGATGCCCGCCACCACGTCCTCGCCTTGCGCGTTGATCAGGAACTCGCCGTACAGCTTGCTCTCGCCGGTCGAGGGGTTGCGGGTGAAGGCAACGCCGGTCGCCGAGGTCTCGCCCATGTTGCCGAACACCATGGCCTGCACGTTGACTGCGGTGCCCCAGGACTCCGGAATATCGTGCAGCTTGCGGTAGGTCACCGCGCGCGCGTTCATCCAAGATGAGAACACGGCACCGATCGCGCCCCAAAGCTGGTCGTGCGGATCCTGCGGGAATTCCTTGCCGGTCTCGCGCGCGACCGCGTCCTTGTACTTGCCGACCAGCTCGACCCAGTCGTCGGCGGTGAGGTCGGTGTCCAGCGTGTAGCCCTGGCCGTCCTTGAAGGTGTCGAGGATTTCCTCGAAGTGATGATGCTCGAAGCCGAGCACCACGTCCGAATACATGGTGATGAAGCGACGATAGCTGTCATAGGCGAAGCGGCGATCGCCCGACAATTCCGACAGCGCTTCCACGGTCTGGTCGTTGAGGCCGAGGTTCAGCACCGTGTCCATCATGCCCGGCATCGAGGCACGCGCGCCGGAGCGCACCGAGACGAGCAGCGGGTTCCTGGTGTCGCCGAACACCTTGCCGGTCAACTTGCCGACATGGTCGAGCGCCTTCTCAACCTGCGCCTGCAACTCCTTCGGATAGGATTTGCCGTGGGCGTAGAAGTAGGTGCAAACCGAGGTCGGGATGGTGAAGCCGGGAGGCACGGGAAGGCCGAGATTGGCCATCTCGGCGAGGTTGGCGCCCTTGCCGCCGAGCAGGTCGCGCATCTCCGTCCGGCCCTCGGCCTTGCCGTCACCGAACGTGTACACCCATTTGCCGGCCTTGATGGCTGCTGGCGCCATCTTGGCGGGCGCAGCCTTCTTCGGCGCGGGCTTCGCAGCGCTCTTCGGCGGAGCCGCCTTGGTCATAGCCTTTGCCGCCGGCTTTGCAGCGGGCTTGGCAGCAGGCTTTGCAGCGGGCTTGGCGACCGGCTTCGGCGCGCTCTTGGCCAGCGCCTTGCGGGCCGGCGGCGCGGCCTTAGCGGCGGCGGAGGACTTTGATTTCGCTGGGATTTTCGCCGGGATTTTCTTGGGCTTCGAGGCGGCTTTGGCCATAGCTTGCACACAACCTGCGAGAGGAATGGGAATTCGCGGGCCTTACACCATTTTGGGCGGGCCCGCGCAAGTCGGACAGTTCCGGAAAATGAACGCCTAGAAGCGGAGCCACTTCAGGAGCCCGAGCCCGATCGCGCCGTTCACGATGAGGAAGATCGCGACGATCAAGTTGAGGAGCCGCGGCATGATCAGGATGAGCACGCCCGCAATCAACGACAGGATCGGCGAAATGTGGGCGACGGTGATGTGCATGAACTATCTTTCTGTGGAGGGTAAGGCGAATCGCGGGCGGATCATAGCCCTCCCGGTTCCGCGAGTAGAGACGCGCAACAGGCAGTGCGAGTTCCGGCACCCACGAAAACTGCCTGAAATTGCCGCGAATGCGGCGGGCCTTTTCCCGGAACATTGCGAAGGGTGCATGCATTGGCCAATCGGCTGCGCCACTGGCGCGTCCGAAAATAAAATCACGTCGAAGGAGTTGTCCATGCGGAACAGGATTCTTGCTGTTGCAGCGCTCGCGGCCGCGATCGGCTCGCCCCTTGCGGCGCAGGCGCAAAGCGGTGTCACCGTCGGACGCGCGCCCGCCGTGGTCGACAGCGAGCCGACCATTGCGACCGACCAGCGGCCGGCCTTCCGCGACTATGTCGTCGAACAACGTGTGCCGCCCTTCCGGATTCCGGATCGCGTGGTGGTCGGCGCCACCTTACCCGAAAGCGGCGTCACTTATTATGACGTGCCGCAACGCTTCGGCGCCACCACCTATCGCTACACCGTCGTGAACGGCGAGACCGTGCTGGTCGAGCCGCGCTCGCGCCGCATCGTCGAGGTGCTGAACTAGCACTGATCGACAACGAGCACTGATCGACTCGATGTCCGGCGCGTCACTTCAATCAGGCTGGCGCGAGCAGTGTAAATCGGACATCAGGCCCCGCCCGGTCTTCCCCCCGCCGGGCGGGGCACTTTTTTGCGCGACTTGTATTTGCACTCTCGTGTCCCGGGCAAGCGAAGCGCGACCCGGGACCCAGAAGCTGTGAGCACGCCGCAAGCATGGGCCCCGGCTCTGCAGCGCACCGCCAAGAGGCGCTGCGCTGCGTCCGGGGCACGAGAGCCGCAATACCGCGCCTCAATCCTGGATCTTCGAGAAATCCGCTACCGCCCGCGTAGCGCTGCGGATTTCGTTCAGCAGCTTCAGGCGGTTCTCGCGCACCTTCGCATCGTCGTCGTTGACGCGGACCTTGTCGAAGAACGCATCGACAGGCGGCCGCAATTTTGCCATCGCGCTCATCGCGGCGGCAAAATCTTCCTTGGCGACGGCAGCGCTTGCTTCCGTTTTCACCTCGCCGATCGCCTTCGCCAGCACCTTCTCCTCAGCGAGGCTGTAAAGCGCAGCATCCGGCGCGCCGTCGAAATTGCGCTTGTCCTTTTTCTCCTCGATCGCAAGGATATTGCTGGCGCGCTTGGTGCCGGCGAGCAGGTTCTTGCCGTCGTCGGTTTCGAGGAATTTGCCGAGCGCTTCGACGCGACGGACGATCATCAGGAGATCATCCTGGCCGCCAAGCGAGAACACGGCATCGACGAGATCGTGACGTGCGCCTTGATCGCGGAGCTGGACTTTCAGGCGGTCGGCGAAGAAGGCGAGCAGGTCGCTCGGAAGCTTCTGCGCATCAGCCGGCTTCACCGACAAGCCGGTGAGCGCGGACACCGCCACCTTCATGAGCGACAGACGCAACGCGTTCTCGGCGATCAGCCTGATCACACCCAGCGCCGCACGACGCAGCGCGTAGGGGTCCTTGCTCCCCGTCGGCTTCTCGTCGATGGCCCAGAAGCCGACGAGCGTATCGATCTTGTCTGCAAGTGCGATGGCGATGCTGACCGGATCGGTCGGCACGCGATCGGCGGGGCCTTGCGGCTTGTAGTGCTCCTCACAGGCCGCCGCGACGGAGGCATCCTCGCCCTGAGCCAGCGCGTAGTACTTGCCCATCAACCCCTGCACCTCGGGGAATTCGCCGACGACCTCGGTCAGCAGATCCGCCTTGGCAAGATGTGCCGCGCGCGTCGCCTTCGTGACATCGGCGCCGACCAGCGGCGCGATCTCGGCAGCGAGGCGCTCGATGCGCTTGATGCGCGCGGCCTGCGTCCCGAGCTTCTCGTGGAACACGATCTGCTCGAACTTCGGCAGGCGATCTTCGAGCTTCGTCTTCAGATCCGTCTCGTAGAAGAATTTCGCATCCGACAAGCGCGGACGGATCACGCGTTCGTTGCCTGATACGATGACCTTGCCGCCATCGGTCGCCTCGATGTTGGCGGTGAGAACGAACTTGTTGGTCAGCTTGCCCGTCTTGGCATCCTTGACCACAAAGCACTTCTGGTTGTTGCGAATCGTCGCACGGATCACCTCGTCCGGGATCGCGAGATATTCCGCCTCGAACGAGCCCATCATGACAACGGGCCATTCGACGAGGCCCGAGACCTCGTCCAGCAGCACCTGATCCTCGACCAGCTCAAAACCCTGCGCGAAGGTCAGCTCCTTGGCGTCGGCAAAGATGATGTCCTTGCGCGCCTGCGGATCGAGGATGACCTTTGCAGCCTTCAGCTTCGCTTCATAGTCCTCGAAGCGGCGCACGGAGATTGCGGCGGGCGCCATGAAACGATGGCCGTAAGTGGTCTGGCCGGCCTCGATGCCGTCGACCTCGAACTTCACGACATCGGGTTCTTCCGTCTCGAGTCCGAAGGTCGCGGTGATCGCATGCAGCGGACGCACCCAGTTGAGCGAGCCGGGCTTGCCCGAGCGCGCGCCCCAGCGCATCGATTTCGGCCAGGGGAAAGTGCGGATAATCACGGGCAGGATTTCCGCGAGCACCTCGATCGCATCGCGGCCGGGCTTTTCGATCAGTCCGATGTAGAAATCACCCTTGGGGTCGCGCTGGATCTTGGCTTCATCCAGCGATTTCAGACCGGTCGCTTTCAAAAAGCCCTGCACGGCCGCATCGGGCGCGCCGATTTTCGGGCCGCGGCGTTCGGTCTTGAGGTCGGGCTGGCGCGCGGGGATGCCGTGCACGGTGAGCGCAAGCCGGCGCGGCGTCGCGAACGCCTTCGCGCCTTCGTAGACGAGGCCCTCGGCAACGAGCTTGTCGGTGACCATACGGCGCAGATCGTCGGCCGCCTTCCCTTGCATGCGCGCAGGGATTTCTTCCGAGAACAGTTCAAGCAAAAGATCGGGCATCAGGCCGCTCCGCCCGCTTCAGTGTGGATCCAGGCCTCGCCGCAGGCTTTTGCCAATTCGCGTACGCGCAAAATGTAGCTCTGCCGCTCCGTCACCGAGATCACGCCGCGCGCGTCCAAGAGGTTGAAGACATGGCTCGCCTTGATGCACTGGTCATAGGCGGGCAGCGCCATCAGATGCGCTTCGCGCTTATCGTCCTTCCAGCCCGCGTCGAGATATTTCCTGCAGGCGGCTTCCGCCATCTTGAATTGCTCGAACAGCATCGCGGTGTCGGCGACTTCGAAATTGTGCTTCGAATATTCGCGCTCGGCCTGCAGGAAGACGTCGCCATAGGTCACCTTGGCGTCGCCGTCGCGGCCGTTGAAATTGAGGTCGTAGACGCGGTCGACGCCCTGCACATACATCGCGAGGCGCTCGAGCCCGTAGGTGAGCTCGCCCGCGACCGGCGCGCATTCGAAGCCGGCCACCTGCTGGAAATAGGTGAACTGGCTGACCTCCATGCCGTCGCACCAGCACTCCCAGCCGAGGCCCCAGGCGCCCAGCGTCGGGCTCTCCCAATCGTCCTCGACGAAGCGGATGTCGTGCACGGCGGAATCGATGCCGATCGCGGCGAGCGACTTCAGGTACAGCTCCTGAAGGTTCGGCGGCGACGGCTTCATGATCACCTGGAACTGGTAGTAGTGCTGCATCCGGTTCGGGTTCTCGCCGTAGCGGCCGTCCTTGGGCCGGCGCGAGGGCTGCACATAGGCGGCGTTCCAGGGCTTCGGCCCGAGCGCGCGCAGCGTGGTCGCCGGATGGAAGGTGCCCGCGCCCATCTCCATGTCGTAGGGCTGCAGAATCACGCAGCCCTGCTCGGCCCAGAACCGCTGGAGCGCGAGGATGAAGCCCTGGAACGACCGTTCCGGGCGCATATGGGCGGGCAATGAGGCGTCCATCGTCAGATCAGGCTCTCGCGGGGGGTTTTGAATCGCGCGGGACCGTATCGACGGCGGGGGTGGGAATCAAGGCAAAGGGGGCGGAATCGGGCTTAACGACTGCCGTAGGGTGGGCAAAGGCGCACTTGCGCCGTGCCCACCATCTTTCTTTCCGTGATTGCGATGCTGGTGGTGGGCGCGCTCCGCTTTGCCCACCCTACGGCACCTTCCGTGTGGCGCTATCTAACCCGGCCGGTAGGCTCCGGTCACGGGATCACGTTTCAGCGTCTGGATGTTCCCCACATGGGCTGCTTCGGCGACGCGCGACAGGCGCATCTCCTCCAGCTCCTGATTGATCCGGACAGCGGTCTTGTAGGCCCAGCGGACCACGGCAAGCCCACCCAGGACGCCCGCAAAAGCGACGAACGGCGGCATCGGTCGATCCTTGTTGAGTGCTCAGCCCCCGCGTGCATTCTTGCGCAGATGGGCTTGCGCCGCAATCGGCAGGCCGAGGGACCAAATGGCGCGGGAGGGCGGCGCCTAGAACCCGAATTTCGCCCAGATTGCCCGCGTCTCGACCGCCGAGATCAGCTCGTCCGGCAAGCCGGCCACGGATTCCAGGCCCAAAAGCTGGCCCGCGCCGGGCGATTTCCGGCCCAGGAGACCTGAGAGCAAACCGGTCGGCTGAGCAATCACGGGGGTGAGAACCTTCTCGCCGTAGCGGGCACGAAGAGTTGAGCGGAGATCGCCGATGCTGTCGGCCAGCCCCAGCGCGACCGAACTCTCGCCGGCCCAGTATTCGCCGGTGAACAGGGTATCGTTGTCGCCCCTCAGCCGCGCGCCGCGACTGTCCCTTACCAGCGAAATGAAGATCTGGTGGATCTCGCGCTGGAGCGCCTTCAGCTTGGCGACGTCGTCGGGATTCTCAGGGAGGAACGGATCGAGCATCGCCTTGTGCGCCCCTGCGGTGTACAGGCGCCGCTCGATGCCGAGCCGCCTGATCGCCTCCTGGAAGCCGAAGCTGCCGCCGACCACGCCGATCGAGCCGAGGATCGAGGACGGATCGCAGATGATCTCGTCGCCCGCGCAGGCGATCATGTAGCCGCCGGAGGCCGCGACGTCCTCGACGAACACCAGCACCGGCAGCTTCTTCTCCGCCGCGAGCTGCTTGATGCGCAGATAGATCTGGCGCGACTGCACCGGCGAGCCGCCGGGCGAGTTGATCACCAGCGCTACCGCCTTGGCGTTCCGATACGAAAACGCCCGCTCCAGCACGCGCGCGACGCCCGCCAGCGTCATGCCCGGACGCAGCGGCGTCACCGCACCGATCACGCCTGAGAGCCGCACCACCGGCACCACTGCCGTGCCCGGGCGGAACCGCGCCGGAAGATATTGCATGAGCTTGTCGGCCAGGCCGGAACTCTCACGATCGTTCAAATGTTCGGCCATGCCGTTACCTCTGTTTAACCATTTCTTATCACGCGACTGTCATTGGAAGTGCCTGGAACGTGTTTTGCAGATTTCCCGTTGGGAGGCTGCAATGAGGCAGCGGAGAACGCCATGAAAATCTACCTGCTGATGCTGCTGATCGGTGCGCTGTTCATGGCGATCCGCCTGACGTCTCCGCAAGAGCAGCAGTCGGAATCGCTTCCGCAGTAAGCCGTCACCGTTCCACCAGCGGCAATGCCGCTCTCCCCTCCAAAATCTCGTTCGTCTCGTTTTTAGGCACGCGTGACTCGTTGTTGAGCATGAGGCCCGGCAGCAATCGCGTCGGGCCCCGGCCGCCTTTGACCGCACGCACCAGCACGCGGATCGCGGGCCGGCCCGCCTCGCCGTGAACGGGCAGGATCGCGAGGCTGCCGAAGCCGCGCGACAGCGCCGCCAGCACATCGGCGATGCCATCTGCACGCCAGATCAATGTCAGCACACCATTCGATCGGAGGATGCGCCGCGCTGCATGCACCCACGCATGTAGGGTCTCCTCCGTCGCCACATGCGCGGTGTGACGCGCCTGATCCGGCGAGCCGCGATGCCGGGCCGGATCGTTGAATGGCGGATTCATCAGCACTACGTCGACGCTGTCGGACGACAGCCCGTTTGCCGCAAAGGCCTGCGCGTCGGCTGTGACGTCGAGCACGATGGTTTCGGCGGCAATCGCATTCGCCGCCGCGTTGTGGCGCGCGAGCTCGGCCAACTCGGGATCGATCTCGACCAGGCTGAGCCTGACACCGGGAATGCGCCGGGCCAGTGCCAGTCCGGCCGTGCCGATACCGGCGCCGAAATCAACCACGCGATCCCCTGCCCGGGCCTCGGTCGCCGCCGCAAGCAGGATGGCATCATGCCCGGCGCGATGGCCGGACCGCTTCTGCCTCAGCCGCAACTGCCCCCCGAGAAAGGCGTCCTCGGTAATATTTGCGGCCTCACTCATCGCCGCGCAGTTCGTGGCTGAGTCCGGCCTCGGTAAGGAGGTCCCTGGCCTCCTGGGCGTCGTCCTCATGAACCAGGATCCGCCGCGGCAAGATGCCGAGCGAGCCCTCGATGATGCTCATGTTCTGATCCAGCACCAGATGATGGATGTTGGCGCCATCGAGCAGCGCGCCGATCGCCGACACCAGCACCATATCGTTGGTTCGAACCAGTTCACGCAAAACGCAGGTCTCCTGCCTGAAAGAGGCTAAAGCGGCAAATGTCAATGGTTCCGCGGCACTTGCCGCATCCGCTGCCAGTTTCTATTGTCTTTCCGTCAGAATAGCCCTTCCGGGGCAAATATTGGAGACCGGCGTGGCCGTCATCGTACCTTTCGAAACTCCCGGCGCGTCGATCGAAGAGCTGGTTGCCCTTGTCGCCCCTGATATGGAGCGCGTCAACGCCACCATCTTGTCGCGGACCGGGTCGGACGTGACCATGATCCCGGAAGTGGCCAACCATTTGATCTCCTCCGGGGGCAAGCGGTTGCGGCCGATGCTGACGCTCGCCATGGCCAACCTCGCCGGCTACACCGGCGACGGCCACATCAAGCTCGCAGCAAGCGTCGAGTTCATGCACACCGCCACCCTGCTCCATGACGACGTCGTCGACGAGAGCGAGATGCGCCGCGGCAAGCTGTCGGCGCGCATGCTCTGGGGCAACGAGGCGAGCGTCCTGGTCGGCGACTTCCTGCTCGGCCAGGCTTTCCGCATGATGGTCGAGGTCGGCTCGCTCCGCGCGCTCGACATCCTCTCTGCGGCCGCCGCCACCATCGCCGAGGGCGAGGTGATGCAGCTCGCCGCCGCCAAGAACACGGCGACCACCGAGGATGAATATCTCGCCGTGATCCGCGGCAAGACCGCCGAGCTGTTCGCCGCCGCCTGCGAAGTCGGCCCCGTGATTGCGAACCGCCCGAAGGCCGAGCAGACCGCCTGCCGCTCGGTCGGCATGAATCTCGGCATCGCCTTCCAGCTCGTCGACGACGTGCTCGACTATGGCGGCAAGAGCGCAAAACTCGGCAAGAACACGGGCGACGATTTCCGCGAGGGCAAGATCACCCTGCCGGTCGTGCTGGCGTTCCGCCGCGGCAACGACACCGAGCGCGCCTTCTGGATCCGCGCGCTGGAGCGCGGCGAGATCGGCGATTCCGACCTCGACCACGCCATCGGCCTGATGAACAAGCACCGCGCGCTCGAGGACACGCTGAGCCGCGCCCAGCACTATGGCGCCATGGCGGTGGACGCGCTGGCGCTGTTCCCCTCCTCGCCGATGAAGAGCGCGCTGGAGCAGGTCGTGGCGTTCTGCCTGGCGCGGTCGCATTGAGCGCTTTGGCCTTATAGGTCATCCATTCGCACTCTCAGCTCCGTCATCCCTGCGCAACCGCGAAGCGATTGTCGCTGGAAGCGCTCGCGCAGCGAGCCTCGAAGGATGAATCGGCCGAGATGCATCCGGGCCGTTCGCCCTTCGAGGCTCGCTCCGCTCGCACCTCAAGGGGACGGTGATAGGCAGCTGCGCTCGCAATGACGGAGTGCGCTGCGACGACGTAACTCCCTCTCGTGTCCCGGACGCGCGCAGCGTGAAACGTTGCTGCGCAGAGCCGGGACCCACGCAACACGAGCGCCCCTCAGCAACATCGGCCCGGCTCTGCAACGCACCGCACCGGGCGATGCTTCGCATCGCCGGGGGCGCTGCGCTGCGTCCGGGGAAGAGCGGTTCCGGACGCGGCCGCCGCACATCGCATCTCCGAATGCATCTTCTCGACACGAAATCGCTGCGCGCCCAGTCACTTGCATTTTGCAATCCACTCTCCTACCTTCCGTCCCATGCAGCCCAAATCCCCTTCCATCCAGGAATGTCCGGTCGGCCGCGCCGTGGAGACGGTCGGCGAATGGTGGAGCATTCTGATCCTGCGGGATGCGTTTCAGGGCGCGACGAAATTCGACGAGTTCTCGCAAAGCCTCGGCATCGCGCCGAACATCCTGTCGCGGCGCCTTGCCCACCTCACCGCATCAGGCATGTTCGTCCGCCGCCGCTATCATGAACGCCCGCCGCGCTACGAATATGTGCTGACGGACAAGGCGCGGGATTTCTTTCCCGTGATCGTGGCGCTGCTCGCCTGGGGCAACAGGCATCTCGCGCCGAAGGGCGAAGCCATCCTGCTGGCGAACCGAAGTGACGTTCGCCCGCTCGATCCGGTCGTGGTCGACGCCGCCGACATGCAGCCAATCACGCTCGCCAATGCGGTCGTCATCGCTGGTCCCCGCGCCAGCCGCGGGATGCGCAAGCGCCTCGTTTCGCTCAAAGCCATGAACCCGGCCGTTGCGCCGGCTGGAGACTGACATGCGTCGTATCGTCGTGACGGGAATGGGGACCGTGTCGCCGCTTGGATGCGGCGTCGAACTCTCCTGGCGCCGGCTGCTCGCCGGCCAGAGCGGGTTGCGCCCGCTGCCCGAATGGGCGCAGGCGCTGCCGGCGCGCATCGCCGGCCTCGTGCCCGAGAAGGCCGATGATTCCGAGGGCGGCTTCGATCCGGCGCAGGCGGTCGCGCCAAAAGACCAGCGCAAGATGGACCGCTTCATCCTGTTCGCGCTGCTCGCCACGGCGGAAGCGGTCGCGCAGGCCAAATGGACGCCGCAGGACGCGCGCGCGCTGCAACGGACCGCAACGATCATCGGCTCCGGCGTCGGCGGATTCCCGGCGATGGCGGAGGCGGTGCGCATTACCGAGCAGCGCGGCGTGCGCCGGCTCTCGCCATTCACGATCCCTTCGTTCCTGGCCAACCTCGCCGCCGGCCACATCTCGATCAAATATGGCTACAAGGGCGCGCTGGGCACACCGGTCACCGCATGTGCCGCCGGTGTCCAGGCCATCGGCGATGCCGCGCGCATGATCCGCGCCGGCGAGATCGACGTCGCGATCTGCGGCGGCGCAGAGGCCTGTATCGACATCGTCAGCCTCGGCGGCTTTGCGGCGGCCCGCGCGCTGTCGAGCGGCTTCAACGACGAACCCGCGCGCGCCTCGCGCCCGTTCGATCGCGACCGCGATGGTTTTGTGATGGGCGAAGGCGCCGGCATCCTGGTGATCGAGGAGCTCGAGCATGCGCTGGCGCGCGGCGCGACGCCGATCGCCGAGATCGTCGGCTACGGCACGACGGCGGACGCCTACCACATGACATCAGGTCCGCCCGATGGCGACGGCGCCCGCCGCGCCATGGAGATCGCGCTCCGGCAGGCGAACCTTGCGCCTGCGGATGTGCAGCACCTGAACGCCCATGCGACCTCAACGCCGGCCGGCGACGAGAGCGAGCTCGGCGCGATCGGCGCGTTGTTCGGCCGCAACCTCGGCATTGCCGTCAGCGCGACCAAATCGGCCACGGGCCATCTGCTCGGCGCCGCCGGCGGCCTCGAGGCGATCTTCACCGTGCTCGCTTTGCGCGACCAGATCGCGCCGCCGACGCTCAATCTCGAAAACCCCGATGCCGGCGCTGATGGCATCGACATTGTCGCCGGCACCGCGCGGCCGATGCCGATGCAGCATGCCATCTCCAACGGCTTTGGCTTCGGCGGGGTGAATGCCAGCGCAATCTTCCGCCGCATGGACTAAACGAGGGGCCTTAACCAGAAGCCTTGTAACCAGAAGACTTGCAATCGCGGTACGCTGCGCTACGAAACCAGGATGATCGAAACGAATTTCTGGCTATTCCTGGCCGCAGCCTGTCTCATTGCCGCAATTCCCGGCCCCGGCATCTTCTACGTCGCGGCACGGACCTTGTCCGAAGGACGGGCCAGCGGTTTCGCCTCGACCGCGGGCACGGCGCTGGGCGGACTGGTTCATGTCGTGGCGGGCAGCCTCGGCATCTCCGCAATCATCCTTGCGAGCGCGGAATTATTCGCTGCCGTCAAGTTCGTCGGCGCACTCTATCTGGTCTGGCTCGGCATCAAGACTTTCCGTAGTGCCGGCCGCGCGCTGCCGCTCGAGAGTGAACCTGTCGGCGACAAGCGCGCGTTCCGCGACGGCGTGCTTGTGGAGGCGTTGAACCCGAAGACCGCCGCGTTCTTCCTCGCCTTCATTCCGCAATTCCTCGATCCCATGGGATCCAGCCCCACGCTGCAATTCATCATGCTCGGCGCAATCTCGGTGGCGCTGAACACGCTCGCCGATATCGTCGTGGTGCTGATGGCCTCCGCGACACGCACGCAGCTCGTTGGTAGGCCGCATCTGATGCGCCGCCTGACCCAGGGCTCCGGCGTGTTCATTGCTGGCCTCGGCCTCTCGCTCGCACTGGCGCGGCGGCCGGCGAATGGATAGCGCCACGATGCTCGCCCCGCAAAGCCGCACCTATGAGTCTCATAGCCTGCGGCTGCATTACGCCGATTGGGGCAATGAGAGCGCACCGCCTCTCATCCTGGTCCATGGCGGCCGCGATCATTGCCGGAGCTGGGACGTCATCGCCCGGTCGTTGCAGCCGCATTTTCACGTGCTCGCACCCGACTTGCGCGGTCACGGCGATTCCGATTGGACCAGGGGCGGCAGCTACGCGCTGACCGAATCGCACCATCGCAGCGCCTCAGGTGACTCTCATCGGCCATTCGATGGGCGGCATGGTGAGCCTGATCTTTTCAGGGTCATTTCCTGAAAAGGTCTCGAAGCTGGTCGTGCTCGACGGCGTGACCATGTTGCCGGATACGCCGAAGCCGCCGGCGCATGAGCGCATCGGCAAATGGGTCGGCCAGCTCGACAAGCTGCATGACCGCACACCCCGCCGCTATGCGACCCTTGAGGACGCGGCGGCGCAGATGGTGCTTCACAACAAACGTCTGTCCCGCGACCTCGCGCTGCATCTCGCCACGCACGGCGCCCGGCAGAACGAGGATGGCACCTATAGCTGGAAGTTCGATCCCTATCAGCGCGCCTCGGCGCCGCACCGGCTCTGGCCGGACGATCACGTCGCGCTGTGGTCGCGCATTACCTGCCCGACGCTGCTGTTGAACGCCGCTGAGAGCTTTCTCGCCGGCGCCAGGGCCGCGGGCCTGGAGCGTTATTTCCCGCAAGCGCGCGTCGAGACCATCTCAGGCGCCGGACACTGGCTGCAGCACGACAAGCCGCAGGAGGTGTTGGGCGAAATCCGGCGGTTTCTCGGGCTGGCAGAGCACGGCGCCGGCTAGCCCCGCTGCGGTAGGGTGGGCAAAGGCGCGACAGCGCCGTGCCCACCGTGCGTCGAGATTGCGCGCATGAGTTGGTGGGCACGCTTCGCTTTACCCACTACGGCACCATCGTTGCGGAAAGTCCTAGCTCAACGTCCCCGCATGCACCCACCAGCCGGGATGGTCGCGGCGGATCTTTTCGGCGGCGGCGTGCGCCGCGGCCGAGGCGCCATAGATCGCAAAGCACGTTGCGCCCGAGCCGGACATGCGGGCGAGCTTGACGCCGGCGGAAGAGCGCAAGGCTTCCAGCACCTCGCCGATGACAGGTTCGATACGCAGCGCAGGCGCTTCGAGATCGTTGGCGACGGTTTCGAGAACGTCGACCCAATCGGCAATCGACCCGCCCTCCTCCGGCCAGGCCGGAGCTCCGAGGACCGATGTGGCGCCGACCAGCAGTTCGCCGTTGCGCAGGCCCAATTCCCTAAACACGTCCTTGGTGGCAACAGGCACGCGCGGATTGACCATCACGCAAGGCATGCTCGGAAGTGCGAGCGGCAGCAGCTGCTCGCCGACGCCGGTCATGTCGCAGGCGCGGGAGAAAAGGCACACCGGCACATCGGCGCCGGTCGCGAGCGCGACCTTCTGGAGCCTGGGATCATCGAGCGACAGATTGTTGAGACGCGCCAAGAGCCGCAGCGCCGCAGCCGCATCGGCAGAGCCGCCACCAATGCCGGCCGCAACCGGCAGCACCTTGTCGAGCGCGAACGCGCCCAGCTTCAGGCCCGGCACGGCCTCGGCCAACAGCTTGGCGGCCTTGAGCACGAGATTGTCGGCGGCATCGCCGCAGGCCTCGGCCAGCGGCCCGGTGGTGGTGAGCTTCAGCTCGCCGCCCGGCTCCAGCGTGAGCCGGTCGGCGCAGTCGGCAAACGCGACCACGCTTTCGAGATCATGATAGCCGTCGGCACGACGGCCCACGACGCGAAGGCTGAGATTGACCTTCGCCCGCCCCTCTTCAATCAACGCCGACATCGGCGACACGCCCCCAACTTCACTTGTTCGTCGCGCATGATCTTATCGGAAAACCGCTTCACACTTTTCCGGATCATGCGCCAGCCTAGCCGCCCTTGCCGTCGTCCTTCTTCTTCTCGGCCTGCGCGGCCGAAGAGTTCGAATTGTCGTCGGCGAGGCCATTGGCAATCTTGGCCTCGATCTTCGGCAGCTCTTCCGGCTCGGGCTTGAGATCGCGGGCGTGCGACCACTGGAATTTGGCTTCCAGCGTGCGGCCGACGCGCCAATAGGCGTCGCCAAGGTGATCGTTGATGGTGGGATCCTCGGGCTTGAGGTCGATCGCGCGCTCGAGATTCTTCACCGCTTCCTCGTAATTGCCGATGCGGTAATAGGCCCAGCCGAGGGAGTCGACGATGTAGCCGTCGTCGGGACGCTGCTCGACGGCACGCTTGATCATCTTCATGCCTTCGTCGAGGTTCACGCCCTGGTCGATCCAGGAATAGCCGAGATAGTTGAGGACGTGCGGCTGGTCGGGCTGCAGCTCGAGCGCCTTCTTCATGTCGGCCTCGGCCTTGGCCCACTGCTTGGAGCGCTCCTGGCAGATGCCACGATAATAGTACCAGACGCTGTTGGCCTTGTCGTTGCCGGCCGGCAGCACGTCGACGCCTTGCGAATAGGTCGCGCCGCAGTCGCCGAACCTCTTGCGGCCGCGCTCGATGTTGCCGAGCGCTATGATGGCTTCGAGGTCCTTGGCATCCTCCGTGGTGACACCCTTGAGGATCTTGATCGCCTCGTCGGTGCGGTCGGCGGAATCCAGATCAATGGCCAGCTGGATCTGCGCGTTGCGCTTGAGCGGCGAACTCGACGGCACACGCTCATACACCTTGATCGCCATCTGCGGCCGCTTCACCGATTCGTAGAGATCGGCGAGCGAAAGCAGCGCCAGCGGATGCGTCGGCTGGAGGTAGAGCGAGAGCTGGAGATAGACCAGCGCCAGATCCTCGCCGCCGCGGCGGGTCAGCGTGGCGCCGATGCCGTAGAGCGCTTCGGCGGCGCCGGCCTGGGCGGAATCGACGAGCGGCGGCATTTTCTTGCCGGCTTTGGTCTCGCGCAGGCCTTCCTGGATCAGCGGATGACGCGCGAGCTTCTTGTCGAAGGCCTGATAGACGGTGGTCGCGGCGGCGGAATCCTTGTTGCGCGACAGCCAGCGCGCATAGGCCTCGCTCACGCGCAGCATGGAATCGTCGAGCTTGTAAGCGCGCTCGAAGCGGGTGCCGGCGTCCTTCTCCTTGCCGGAAAGCTCGAGGATCATGCCGGCGTGAAGGTCCTTGAACAGCGGATACCATTCGGGACCTGCCAGCTTGTCGATGGTGGCGACACCGCCCTTGGCATCGCCCGCACCGTAGGCGGCCCAACCCGACAGCAGCGTGGCGACGAGATCGGTGATCGGACCGCGGATCGACTGGTTGATATTAGTCTGCGCGGCCGCGTACTTTTTCACCTTGAGATCATGCACGCCGACGACGAGACGCGCGACGCGGTTGGTCTTGTCGATGGTGAGGACGCGCTCGGCGAGCTTGACCGCCTCCTCGATGTCGCCGTCGGCGACCGACGAGATGAAGGCGCGGTCGAGCAGCTCGTTGTTCTTGGGATCGGTGCGGAGGGCCGAGCGGTAGAACGCGGCGGCAGAGGCCGCGTCGCGCTCGACGCTGGCATGGCGGGCGGCGAGATAGCTGCCGGCTCCGGTGAGCGACTTCAGATCGTTTCGGGTCGGAAACTGCGCCGCCGTGTTCTCCGGGTGATCCGGCGTCTGCGCCAGGACCCCGCCGGGGACGGTCGCGATCGCTGTGCCCATGAGGGCGATGGCGGCAACAGTCCAGCGGTTGAAACGATTTGAAAACATCAGGGCTCGCCTTGAGTTGGTAGTGCCTGGGTTTGCAGCAGAGGGCCGTATCGCATGCGAACGCGGCCGGTGGCATCGGGACCCGGAACCGTCGGGCCGACAATGCCGCTTTTGGCGCTTCGCCGCAAGGATTCGGGCCGGACGATCCCCCTCCGCACGCCCCAAATCGGCCAAGTAACCGGTCCGGAGCAGCCCCAAGACGCCGCTACTATGGCCTTATCGTGGCCGCGACCGGTGGTCGCGGCCTCCTCCTCACGCGAACGTGCGCCGGATCACCTTCGGGATCACGCCTCTTGCTTGGCCCCGCTCTACATCGCCTCGTAGTTCGGACCGCCGCCGCCCTCCGGGGGAACCCAGGTGATGTTACCGTTGGGATCCTTCACGTCGCAGGTTTTGCAGTGAACGCAGTTCTGGGCGTTGATCTGGAAACGCGGGCTCGATCCCTCCTCGACCCACTCATAGACGCCGGCGGGGCAATAGCGATTCGAGGGACCGGCGAACACGTCATGCTCGGAGGTCTTCTGCAGGTTCATGTCCGTGACCTTGAGATGGACCGGCTGGTCCTCCTCGTGATTGGTGTTGGACAGGAACACCGAGGACAGCTTGTCGAACGAGATCTTGCCGTCCGGCTTCGGGTAGTTCTTCGGCGCGTGGCTCTTGGCCGGATCGAGCGTGGCGCGATCGGGCTTGGCATGCGACAGCGTGCCGAACAGCGAGATGCCGAACAGCTGATTGGTCCACATGTCGATTGCGCCGAGTGGCACGCCGAGGAAGGTGCCGAACTTCGACCACAGCGGCTTGACGTTGCGGATCCTGAAGAGGTCCTTGCCGACCGCGGAATCGCGCCAGGCGTTCTCGTAGGCGAGGACCTCGTCGTTGGCGCGGCCTTCGGCGAGCGCGGCGGCGAGATGTTCGGCCGCGAGCATGCCGGTGCCCATCGCGTTGTGGACGCCCTTGATGCGGGGGACGTTGACGAAGCCAGCCGCGCAGCCGACCAACGCGCCGCCCGGGAAGGTCAGCCGCGGCACCGATTGGTAGCCGCCTTCGGTGATGGCGCGCGCGCCATAGGCGAGACGCTTGCCGCCCTCGAACACGTCGCGGATCGAGGGATGGGTCTTGAAGCGCTGGAATTCATCGAACGGCGACAGATACGGATCGTCGTAGTTCAGATGCACGACGAAGCCGACCGCGACGCGGTTGTCGTCGTAGTGATAGAGGAAGGAGCCGCCGCCGGTGGAGTTGTTGAGCGGCCAGCCGAAGGAGTGCTGGATCAGGCCTTTCTTGTGCTTGGCCGGATCGATCTGCCAGACTTCCTTGAGGCCGATTCCGAACTTCGGCGGCTCGCTCTTGGCGTCCAGTGCGAACTTCGCGATCAACTGTTTCGACAGCGAGCCGCGCGCGCCTTCGGCGAACAGCGTGTACTTGCCGAGCAGCTCCATGCCGCGGGTGTAGGAATCCTTGTGGGTGCCGTCCTTGGCGATCCCCATGTCGCCGGTCGCGATGCCCCGCACCGCGCCCTTGTCGTCATAGAGCACCTCGGTCGCGGCAAAGCCCGGATAGATCTCGACGCCGAGCGCTTCCGCCTTCGGCGCCAGCCAGCGGCAGACATTGCCGAGCGAGCCGATGTAGCAGTGATGATTGTGCATCAGCGGCGGCATCGCGAAGTTCGGCAGCTTGATGCGGTTGTCGCCGAACATCCAGTAGAAGTGGTCGTCCTTGACCTGGGTCTTCAGCGGACAGTCGGCATCCTCGCGCCAATCGGGGATCAGCTTGTCGAGCGAGATCGGATCAATCACCGCGCCGGAGAGAATATGCGCGCCGACTTCGGAGCCCTTCTCGACGACGACGACGTTGAGATCGGCGTTGAGCTGCTTCAGCCGGATCGCCGCGGCCAGGCCCGAGGGGCCGGCGCCGACGATGACGACGTCGAATTCCATGGATTCGCGCGGGGGAAGTTCTTCGGTGCTCATCTGATCTCAGCCCTTGAGACGGTCCTTGGTCGATTGCGCCCTCTTGTTTCCGATTTTTCCGGATAGGACAACCTCGGAAATGCGTTTCGCTGGGATACAAGGCGGCCTAAACTGATATAAAGTCTGACTTTCCAAATGATCCCCGAACCCGCACCCACCGTCCGCGAGCTTCTCGCCTTCTATCTGGAGGCCGGGGTCGATTGCGCGCTCGCGGAGGAACCGATCGACCGCCTGGCGGAATTGGACGCTCCGCCGCCGGCCCCGCGCGCGGCACCTCCGGTCGAGGCACCGCGGCCGGTCTCCGCGCCGACGGTGATGCGTGGCGAGGCCGCCCCTGCCCCCGACGTCGCCATCGCCTCGGCGCGCGAGGCCGCGCGCACCGCGCCGACGCTGGAGGCGCTGCGCGAGCTGATGCAGAGCTTCGAGGGCTGCGCGCTGAAGCACACCGCGACGCGGCTGGTGTTCGCCGACGGCAATCCGCAGGCGCGCATCATGTTCGTCGGCGAGGCGCCGGGCCGCGACGAGGACATCGAGGGCCTGCCCTTCGTCGGGCGCAGCGGCAAGCTGCTCGATCTGATGATCGGCGCGATCGGGCTCAACCGCACCACCGCCTATATCGCCAACGTGATTCCCTGGCGGCCGCCCGGCAACCGCACACCGACGCCGCAAGAGACGCAGATCTGCCTCCCCTTCATCCAGCGCCAGATCGAGCTGGTGAATCCCGACGTGCTGGTGACGCTCGGCAACCCCTCGACGCAGACGCTGCTGGGGACGCGCGAGGGCATCATGCGCACCCGCGGGCGCTGGTTCGACTACGAAACAGGTGGGCGCACCATCCGCGCGCTGCCGACCTTTCACCCCGCGTATCTCTTGCGCTCGCCGTCCTACAAGCGACTGGCCTGGCAGGACCTGCGGGCGATCGCCAAGGTGCTGGCGGGGTAGCGAGCTCTCGTAGGGTGGGCAAAGCGACTTGTCCGCCGTAGCTCGAAGAGCGAAGGCGGAAGCGTGCCCACCACTTGATCTCGACGACGGATAGACTTGACGGTGGGCACGGCGCCTTGCGCCTTTGCCTACCCTACGATTTCTGCGTTTGTCGCTACGTCCCCTTCGGCCGCACAATGGCCCAGCCGATCCGCAGCAATTGCTGCCGACCCGTCACCAGCCATTCGAAAGCGCGTGGCACTTCCGGCACGATGCCGGGAAAGCGTTTGAGGATCTCCGGCGGCGGCGTGCCGGCGGTATCGGAGGCGCGCCAGACCACGACGCCGCCGGTCTCGCTGAATTTGGCCTGATTGATCCACGGCGTGCGCGCGGGGTCGGCGTCGATGAACAGATGCGGCCGGCCGGAATGCAGTGTGATCAGGCTCGCAAGCGGGGTCTCGCCGGCAACGGCGCGCAGGCGATGGTTGGTGCGGCGGGCAAAGCTATCGTCGAAGAAATCCGAGATCGCGCGCGCTGGCATCGAGGTCGCGATCTCGTTTGTCCCGGTCCAGGGCAGAAGCAGGACGGCGAGCACGACGCCCACGGCCGGCGCCACGACGGCGGCGGCCCACACCATGCGCAGCATCCGCGCGCGGCGCATTGCAATGAGATTCCCGGCGGCGACAACCACGGCAAGCCCGGACATGACCAACACGACGCCGGCGCCACCGACGACGGAGTCGAGCCCGAGCAGGCCGGAGATCAGCGCTGCGCCCAGCACTGGGGCGAGCGCGAAGAAATAGACGAAATTGCGCGCGAGCGCCGCGACCGGCGGCCGGAAGATGATCGGCGGCTCCTCGCCCTTGGTGGCGAACAGCCCGGTGTTGAGGAAGGTCAGCGCCGGGATCGCAGCAGCCCCGAGCACGAGGCCGCCGAGCAGCCAGGCCGCATGCAGGGCGCGAGCACCCAGCTCCGCAACTTGCGGCAGGGCCGGCATCGCAAGCGTCTCGGCCCGCGTCAGCCAGACCGCATAAGGCAGCGCCAGAACCGCCACGACGATCAGCGCAAACAGCGGATCGAGCGCGCGCAGCGTCCGGCGGCCGCCTGCGGTCGACACTGCGAACACGACGAGCAGCAACAGGAGAAAGATCGCCGCAGGCGTCGTCAGCAACAAGAGGCCGGCCTCGATGGACCAGGCGAACCAGGCATTGCCGCGGCGCTGGCCAATGATCTGCCAGGAGTGCAGCAGCAGCAGCGCCCAGAGCGGCCGGGCCAGGATGAGGGGGCCGAAGTCGAGCGCCGACGAGGAGAAGGCGAGCACCGTCATGGTCAGCAGCACGGCGAGCACCGCCTGCTGCGAGCCGACCACGGCGCGGGACAGATGATAGAGCGCGATGAAGGTCGCGATCTCGCAGAGTTCGGCGAGCACATAGACGCCGAACATGTGGCCACCTGCGGCGCGATAAGCGATGTCGGCGAGCCAAACCGGCAAGGGCGGACCGAGGTCGGTGCCGACCTGGTATTCGCGTCCGAAAGCCAGCAGCGTCGCGAGGGTGCCGGGCGGGCTGCGGTAGAACACCAGCGCCACGAACAGCCACATCGCGGCCTGGAGCAGCACGACGATCCAGACGATCAGCCGCGGCCGGGCGCGAATGAGCTCGATGACCAGGGAGGTAAACCGCATGCAACGCCTGAAAGATGCAGCCAACCCGTCCAGCCGGCCCTATTCGCTCACATCTGTTTTGATAATGGGCACCGCGCGTCGTGGCAACCGCCACAAGCCGTCATGCCCGGGCTTGTCCCGCCTGCGCGGCCGAAGCCGCTCCGGCGCGGCGAAGGCCCGGGCATCCACGTTCTTCTGAGCAAGCGGCCAAGACGTGGACGTCGGGTCAGGCCCGGCCATGACGATGCGGAAGCTACCGGGCGAGGCTTTAGAGATTTGCCGACGCGTCGACTTCCACGCTGGCTTCCACCTGCACCTCGGTGACGGAGAACAGGTCCTGCGCCGGCTCGACCGTCCAGGGCATATGCTTGGCGCGGGCGGCGGCGACGGGGGCGAAGAAGCTGCGGTGATGGACGGTGGGACCGAGGCGGTCAAGCGCGTCAAGGTGCTCGGGAACGGCGTAGCCCTTGTGCTGCTCGAAGCCATAGCCGGGGCAGTCCTGCGCCAGCGCGCACATCAGGCGGTCGCGCGTCACCTTGGCGACGATCGAGGCCGCGGCGATCGACAGGACGATGCCGTCGCCGCCGATCACGGCCTCGCAGTCGCAAGTCGTGTCGAGCCGATCGCGGCCGTCGACGAACACATGGCGCGGCGAGTCGGGCAGCGCGACCACGGCGCGCTTCAAGGCCCACAGCGAGGCACGCAGGATGTTGTCGCGGTCGATCCGGGAGCGCGAGGCGACGGCGACCGAGACCTGCGCAGTGGCGCAGATCTTGTCGAACAGCCTTTCCCGCTCCTCGGCCGTCAGTCGCTTGGAATCGTCGATGCCGCGGGGAATGCGGTCGGGATCGAGAATCACGGCGGCCGCGACCACGGGTCCGGCGAGCGGCCCGCGGCCGGCCTCGTCGCACCCCGCGACCGGCCAGACGCCGCGCTTGATCAGCGCGCGCTCGCGGCGGAAGCTCGGCGGCGCGATCGCGATGATGCCTTTCCCGCCGGCCGGAAGCTTGACGGCCGACGCCTTGGCCGCCTTCGCAGGCGCAGCCTTCCTGGCCGCGTCCTTCTTTGGCGCGTCTTTGGCCGGCGTCTTGGCGGACTTGTTCCGAATCATGGCCGGGATCGTGCGCAAGCGGCCCGGCCTGCGCAACCGGGAACCTCGGACAATTCCCGTTATTCAGGTGGCCGCCCTATTCCGCCAGATGCACCCGCCGGTCCTCGCCGACCTCGATGCCGGGCGCGACCACGACCTCCCAGGGATGGCCGTCGGGGTCGGCGAAATAGCCGGAATAACCGCCGTAGTCGGTCTCATGCGCCGCCTTCAGCAGCGCAGCGCCCTTGTCGACGGCGAAAGCCAAGACCGCGTCCACCTCCTCGCGCGCGACAGTTCCAGGCGAGCGTCATGCCCCGAAAGGTCGATGGCCTCGGATGGTCCGGCAACGCGGCGTCTGCCGCGAGCTTATCCCACGGAAACAGCGCGAGCACCGGGCCACCGGTATCGTAGAAAGCGACGGCTTCTCCGGTCGCCTTCAGCCGGCGCGAGAAGCCGAGCGCATCGTAAAAGGCGATGCTGGCACGGATGTCGCTGACGCCGAGCGTGATGACAGTGAGCCGCGGCACCGGCACGGTGAGTTCCCTGGGCATGCGAGCCTCTTCCATTCCCGGTCAGAACAGGCTGAGCTGATCGCCGTTCCGCTTCGGCCGCGCAAAGTGATCCGTCGTCAGCTTGGAGCGCCGCTTGTTGAGGCCGAGCCTGTCGCAGGCGATCTCGAAGCGGCGGCCGATGGTCCAGGCCATCGGTCCCGTACCCTTCATCCGCTCGCCCCATTTCGCATCGTAGTCGCGGCCGCCGCGCATGTCGCGGATCAGGGTGAAGACGTGACGGTAGCGGTCCGGATAGTTCGCCATCAGCCATTCGCGGAAGAGATCGCGTACCTCCAGCGGCAGCCGCAGCAGCACATAGGAGGCTTCCTTGACGCCGGCATGGGCGCCGGCATCGAGAATGCGCTCGATCTCGGAATCGTTCAGCGCGGGGATCACGGGCGCGACCATCACGGTGGTGGGAATGCCGGCGTCCGAGAGCTGCTTCAGCGCCTCCAGCCGCTTCGGCGGCGTCGAGGCCCTCGGCTCCATGGTGCGCGCGAGCTTCGGATCGAGTGAGGTGACCGAGATCGCGACCTTGGCGAGGTTGCGCTTGGCCATCCGCGCGAGAATGTCGATGTCGCGCACCACCAGCGCGGACTTGGTGACGATGCCGACGGGATGCCCGGCGCGTTCCAACACCTCGAGGATGCCGCGCATGATCTTCCGCTCGCGCTCGATGGGCTGGTAGGGATCGGTGTTGGTGCCGATCGCGATCATCCGCGGCTCATAGCCGGTCGCGGCGAGCTCTTTCTCCAGCAGCGCCGGCGCCTCAGGTTTCACAAACAGCTTCGATTCGAAATCGAGCCCCGGCGACAGGCCGAGATAGGCATGGGTCGGCCGGGCGAAACAGTAGACACAACCGTGCTCGCAGCCGCGATAGGGATTGATCGAGCGGTCGAAGCCGATATCGGGGGAATCGTTTCGGGTGATCACCTTGCGCGAGGTGTCGACCCCCACACTGGTCTTGAACGGCGGCAGCTCTTCCAGGCTCTGCCAGCCGTCGTCGAAGGCGACGCGCGCCTCGGCCTCAAAGCGGCCGCTGGCATTCGACTGTGCACCCCGCCCTCGCCGGCGCGCGCGGTCGATGGCGACGCCGAGCTCTGGAAAATCGGCGGGAAAGTCAGAGTCCGCACCCGCCGGCTCGGAGGGCGCCGTGACCGGCGGGTGCTTGAGAGCATGAGAGGATGCTGCTGGACTCATGAAGCCAAGATAGCACGCCAAAGGAACAAATCAAGAACACAAACGAAAAACTGAAAAACAACCCCATGCAAAGGTGCCGCCCAAATTTCGGGCGCGGTCCTTTGACCTCACGCAACATGCCCGTCATGCCGATTTCGTTTGATGCCGGTCAGGGATCAATCACCGCGGAACAATGTTGGTGACGATCGCCGGGTGAAGGTCAGCAGGAACATGGCAAATCAACAACAATCGGCGTCCTTGGGCAGCGACCTCGATCTCCTTGATCGCTACTGGCGCGCCGCGAACTACCTCTCCGTCGGGCAGATCTACCTGCTCGACAATCCGCTGCTGCACGAGCCCTTGCGCCCCGAGCACATCAAGCCGCGTTTGCTCGGCCATTGGGGCACGACGCCCGGCCTGAACTTCATCTACGCCCACCTCAACCGCGTCATCCGCGCGCTTGATGTCAGCGTGCTCCATGTCTGTGGCCCCGGCCATGGCGGGCCGGGCGTGGTCGCCAACACCTATCTGGAAGGCAGCTACAGCGAGATCTATCCCGACATCGCGCGCGACACGGACGGATTGCGCAAGCTGTTCAGGCAGTTCTCCTTCCCCGGCGGCATTCCGAGCCACGCGGCGCCGGAAACGCCGGGCTCGATCCACGAAGGCGGCGAGCTCGGCTACGCGCTGGTGCATGCCTATGGCGCGGCGCTGGACAATCCTGGTTTGATCGTTGCCTGCGTGGTCGGCGACGGCGAAGCCGAGACCGGTCCTCTCGCTGCGTCCTGGCACTCCAACAAATTCCTGAACCCCGCTCATGACGGCGCGGTGCTGCCGATTCTGCATCTGAACGGCTACAAGATCGCCAACCCGACCGTGCTCGGACGGATGGGAGATGCAGAAATCCGCGATCTCTTCCGCGGGTTCGGCCACGAGCCGCTATTCGTCGAAGGTGATGATCCCAAATTGATGCACCAGGCCATGGCGGACGCGCTCGACGTCGCACTCGCCAGCATCCGCTCGATCCAGCAGCACGCACGGGACGGGCGCGGAAGCGTCGAGCGGCCGCGCTGGCCGATGATCGTGCTGCGCAGCCCGAAGGGTTGGACCGGTCCGAAAGAGGTCGACGGCAAGAAGGTCGAGGGCTTTTGGCGCGCGCATCAGGTCCCCGTCGCAGGCTGCCGTGAAAATCCGGCGCATCTCAAAGTGCTCGAAGACTGGATGCGCAGCTACGAGCCGGAAAAACTGTTCGACGCGAGCGGGACCCTCATCCCCGAGCTTCAGGCGCTCGCGCCCGCAGGCCTCCGCCGCATGGGCGCCAATCCGCATGCCAATGGCGGCCTCCTGAAGAAAGAGCTGAAGCTGCCGGACTTCCGCAACTTCGCAATCGAGGTGCCGCAGCCCGGCGGCGTCATGGCCGAAGCGACGCGCGAACTCGGCAGATTCTTGCGCGATGTCATCCGCCTCAACGCGAAGGAACGCAACTTCCGCATCATGGGCCCGGACGAGACCGCGTCAAACCGCCTGGACGCGGTGTTCGAGGCGACCGAACGCGTCTGGATGGAGCCGATCGAACCCTACGACGTGCATCTCGCGCAGGACGGCCGCGTGATGGAGGTGCTGAGCGAGCATCTCTGCCAGGGCTGGCTCGAGGGCTATCTGCTCACGGGCCGGCACGGCTTCTTCTCCTGCTACGAGGCCTTCATCCACATCGTCGATTCCATGTTCAACCAGCACGCCAAATGGTTGAAGGTCACGCGCGAGCTGCCTTGGCGGCGCCCGATCGCCTCGCTCAATTACCTCTTGACCTCGCATGTCTGGCGTCAGGACCATAACGGCTTCAGCCATCAGGACCCCGGCTTCGTCGATCTCGTCGCCAACAAGAAGGCCGATATCGTCCGCATCTACTTCCCGCCTGATGCCAACACGCTGCTGTGGATCGCCGACCACTGCCTGCGCACTTACAACCGCGTCAACGTGATCGTCGCCGGCAAGCAGCCGGCGCCGCAATGGCTTTCGATCCAGGAAGCGGCCACGCATTGCGATGCCGGCATCGGCATCTGGACCTGGGCGGGGACGGAAGATGCAGGCCGGGAGCCCGACGTGGTCATGGCCTGCGCCGGCGACGTGCCGACGCTGGAGACGCTCGCCGCCGTCGACCTGCTGCGCAAGGCGCTGCCGGACCTGAAGATCCGCGTCGTCAACGTCGTCGACCTCATGACCCTGCAGCCGAAGGAGCAGCATCCGCACGGCCTGTCCGACCGCGACTTCGACAGCCTGTTCACATCGGACAAGCCTGTCATCTTCGCCTATCACGGTTATCCCTACCTGATCCACCGGCTGACCTATAGCCGCACCAACCATGCCGGCATGCATGTACGCGGCTTTGCCGAGGAAGGCACCACGACGACACCGTTCGACATGGTCGTGCTCAACGAGCTCGACCGCTACCACCTCGCGATCGAGGCGATCGAACGCGTGCCCGGGCTGGCGGCCAAGGCCGCGCAGGCGAAGCAGCAATTCCGCGACAAGCTGATCGAGCATTCGCGTTATGTGCGCGAGCACGGCGAGGACATGCCCGAGGTCCAGGATTGGGTCTGGCCCAACAGCTCTGGCGGCAACACCCCGACTGAGGCCGGCGACTAGCCATGTCGGACACGGTTCTCGTCCTCAACGCGGGATCGTCGAGCATCAAGTTCGGCCTGTTCGAGATCTCGGCGACTGACCCCAGCCTGCTTTGCAAGGGCCTGCTCGACGAGCACGAGGCAAAACCTCGGCTCGTGGTGAGGAACCCCGCGGGCGAAGACCTGTTCGAGACGCGAACAGAAGCGGCGGATGCCGACGGCGGCCATCTGTTCGCCGACGTGCTCGCCTTCATCGAAGAGCGGTTCGGCGAACGCAGCCTGCGCGCCGTCGGCCACCGCATCGTTCACGGTGGACCCGATTATTCAGGCCCGGTCGCACTGACCGACGACGTCATCGCGAAGCTGGAGGCATTGACGCCGCTGGCACCGCTGCACCAGCCGCGATGCCTCGCGCCGGTTCGCACGTTCACGGCGATCCGGCCTGCGCTGCCGCAGATCGCGTGTTTCGACACGGCCTTCCACCACGGCCTCGCGCCGCCCGTGCGCCGCTTCGCGATTCCGAGGCGTTATGAGGCGCGCGGCGTCCGGCGCTACGGATTTCACGGCCTGTCGTTCGAGTACGTCGCGGGACGGCTCGCGGAAATCGCGCCGGACGTCGTGGCCAAGCGCACCGTCATCGCGCATCTCGGCAATGGCGCCAGCCTGTGTGCGCTGCGCGACGGCCGCAGCATCGACACCACAATGGGGCTGACGCCGCTCGACGGCCTCGTGATGGGCACACGCTCAGGCACGATCGATCCCGGCGTCCTGCTCTATCTGCAACAGCACGAGAACATGTCGGTCGAGGATGTCCAGCACCTGCTCTATCACGAGTCCGGCCTCTTCGGCGTCTCCGGCCTCTCCGCGGATATGCGCACGCTGCTCGCGAGTAGCGAGGTTGCTGCGCGAGAGGCGGTCGATCTGTTCGTCTTCCGGGCGGCGCAGCAGGTCGCGATGATGGCGACCACGCTTGGCGGGCTCGACTGCCTGGTCTTCACCGGCGGCATCGGCGAGCATGCGAAGGAGATCCGCGGCGCGATCGGCGAGCGCCTGGCGTGGCTCGGCGTGCGGATCGATGCGGCTGCGAATGATGAAGCGCGCGAGCGGATCGGCGGAAGAGGCAGTGCCGTCGAAGTGTTCATCATTCCGACGAATGAGGAACAGGTGATAGCACGGCATTGCGTCGCGATGCTGCGGACGAAAACCCAGGTATCATAGGGTGGGCAAAGCGAAGCGTGCCCACCACCTCTGTCTGGTGGGCACGGCGCAAGTGCGCCTTTGCCCACCCTACGATATCAGACTCGCGGAGAGATAGCCCTCCCGCCGCCCTAATGCGTCCCCGACCAGATCTGAAAACACCCGATCGCGACCTCGATCACGATCAACACCACCACCGCGATCTCGAGGCGGAGCGAGCGCTGGGTGTCGATGATGTCGGTGAGCGCGTTGGCGGTCTCCGACACCGCGGTGAGCTTGCGTTCGAGCGTGTCGAGGCGCTCCTTCAGTTCGTATTCGTCCTCGAGGCGGGAATAGAGCCGGTCGAGCTCGGGCTTCTCCCAGAGCACGTCGGGCTTCTCGGCAATCGCGACGCGACCGGCGACGCGCTGCTGCACCAGCAGCGCGTTGCCGATCAGTTGCAGAATGCCCCTGCGCCGGCGCGGCGTGCGGCCGCGTTCGGCGAGCTCCCGCGCAAAGGGCTCGATCACATCGAAGACCGCGGCGACGCGGCGCTCGTCGCGCGCCAGCGACGTGCTCTTGGCGAGCGCATCCGCAACCAGCAGCAGCCGGTCGTCGGAGAACTTGGCGAGGCAGATCGGCCCGCCCGGCTGGATCGCCTCGGCGGCCTCATCGTTGCAGAGCTGCGCCTGCGCGATCTCCTCCTCAAAGGGGCTGAGCTCTCCGGTCACGCGTGACTTCAGGTTGTCGACGAGGACCTTCTCCTCCGAAGGGAGGAGGCCGATCAGCACCACGACGCCGTAGCGGAAGATCACGGCAAGGCCGGCATGGACGCGGAAGGCGGCCGGCGTCGAGGACACCAGCGTGCCGATCTCCAGGCCGGAGGCATTGATGCGGTCGCCCAGCATCAGCGCCCGGATCCGCAAGGTCGGCGCAGCCTCCTGCTTGGGCGACGTTGACACCGTACCAATGGCGAGTTGATCGGCGTTCATATGAAACCTCCGCCGGCACCAAAGTCACACATTTCCCGAACCTTTCTTGCAAGGCGCATCCTCCTTGCGGGAGCCAACTGCCTGCGCGATCCCGCCGCAAAACCACGGGTTAACACCCTCGGGATGGGCTTGTGCCGAAACATTCGGCAACATTGCCAGCCTGCCCATGACACATTTGGCTGCGATGGCTGTCTGCAGTTTACCATCGGACGCCGATGCACCGCGAGAAAGTTGCGCTCGGCAGCGCCACGTGTTTATGACAACATCATAACAAGCTACGCTTCTCCCGAAGTGCAGACATTGAAGCCTTAATCATGCTGAGCGTCATCATTCCGACCGAAGGCGTCGAGCAGACTGCGGTGGCGACTCTGGCCGCGCTGGTCCCCGGCGCCGCCGCCGGCATCATCAAGGAAGTGCTCCTGGTCGACGGCACCCGCAACGGCGTCATCGAGCGCGTTGCCGACGTCGCAGGCTGCCGTTTCGTCGGTTTCGAGGGATCCTCGCAAGGCGCCGCGCTCGCTGCCGGCGCACTCCAGGCCCGCTCGCCATGGCTGATGTTCCTGCCTGCGGGCGCCGTGCTGGAAACCGGCTGGATCGAGGAAACCACCCAGTTCATTCAGGCCGTCGCGGCCAGTGGACGGGACCGTGCTGCGGTATTCCGCTATGCGCGCTCGCCTTACGCCGATAGCGGATTACGCGACATCGTCCGCGCCGTGGCGCGCAAGCTTTTCGGCCCGCTTAGCGATCAGGGACTTTTGATCGCACGAGACCATTATGACCGGATCGGGGGCTACCCGCCGCAGGCCCGCCGTTCCGAGGCGCGGCTGCTGCGGCGGCTCGGCCGCTCGTCCCGGACCATGCTGCGCAGCCGGATCGTCATGACCGGCTGAAGCCACCTGATACTTGCCAAAGTCAAATAATTAATTGACAGTGGCAAGTATCGAGGTGTCCCATGCCATCCAGATCTTCGCCATCAATCCCGGCAGCCGAACCGGTCGCCGACGATCAAATCGCAGCGGTCCGCGCCTTCAACCGCTTCTACACCCGCAAGCTCGGCGTGCTCGACCAGCACCTTGGAAAGACCCCGTTTTCGCTCAGCGAGGCCCGGGTGCTCTATGAACTCGCGCATCGCGACGACCTGGCGGCAAAAGAGATCGGAATCGAGCTTGGCCTCGACCCCGGCTATCTCAGCCGCATCGTCCAAAGCTTCGACGAAAAGGGGCTGATCACGCGACGGCCCCTGCCGGCGGATCGCAGGCAATACCAGCTCAGCCTCACCGCCAAGGGCCGCCAAACCTACGCCAAGCTGAACCTGAGCTCGCAAAACGAGGTCGCCGCCATGCTGGCTCAGCTTTCGGCCGGCGATGCAACACGACTCACGCAGGCCATGGCGACCATCGAGGCCGTGCTGGAGCAACGGCGAAGCCAGCCTGCGGCTTTCATGCTGCGCAGCCATCGCGTCGGCGACATGGGCTGGGTCACCTCCCGCCAGGCCGCCGCCTATGCCGCGGACTACAACTGGGACATCAGCTACGAGGCGCTGGTCGCCGAGATCTGCGCACAGTTCATCAAGAACTACGACCCCGCCCGCGAGCACTGCTGGATCGCGGAAGTGGGTGGCGAGCCGGTCGGCTCGATCTTTCTGGTCAAGGCCACGGACGAGATCGCCAAGCTGCGCCTGTTGCAGGTGGAGAAGAAAGCGCGGGGGCTCGGCGTCGGCCGCGCGCTGGTCGAGCAATGCATCCAGGGCGCCCGCGAGAGGGGTTACAGCAAGATGACGCTGTGGACGCAGAGCATCCTGGTGGCCGCGCGCGGCATCTATCAAAGTGCCGGCTTCAAGCTCGTGAAGGAAGAGAAGCACCACAGCTTCGGTGCCGATCTGATCGGCGAGACGTGGGAGCGGGATCTGTAGCTGCACGAAGCGAGATGCGCATGAATGCGCCCTCGCCCCTTGCGGGAGAGGGCAGCGATGCTGGTAGACGCACATTCGGTTGGGTAAGGGGCCTTCTCTCCGCGAGTCCGGAATCGTAGGGTGGGCAAAGGCGCGTTAGCGCCGTGCCCACCGTTCCGGTATCGCGACAGGAGTGGTGGCACGCTTCGCTTTGCCCACCCTACGATACTGATGGTGTGGAGAGACGCCGGAGAGCTATCCGCGCTTACACCGTCGCGCCCTGCGCCTTCGGCCTTCGCAGATGCTCGTCCAGGCGTGGCATGATCTCGACGAAGTTGCAGGGCCGCGTGCGGTAGTCGAGCTGCGCTGCAAGGATGCCGTCCCAGCCGTCGCGGCAGGCGCCGGGGGAGCCTGGCAGGCAGAAGATATAGGTCGCACCCGCGACCCCCGCTGTGGCGCGACTCTGGATCGCCGACGTCCCGATCTTGGCGTGGCTCAACATGTGGAACGCGATCGAGAATCCGTCCATGCGCTTCTCGAACAGCGGCTCGATCGCCTCCGGCGTGACGTCGCGTCCCGTAAAACCGGTGCCGCCGGTGGTGATGACGACGTCGACACCGGCATCCGCGATCCAGCGGCGGATCACGGTGCGGATCGCTTCAACGTCGTCGGTGACGATCTCGCGCGCTGCGAGATGATGGCCGGCGGCCAGGAGGCGGTCGGTCAGCGTCTGGCCCGACTTGTCGTCAGCGAGGACGCGCGTGTCGGACACGGTGAGCACCGCGATGTTGAGCGGGATGAACTGTTTTGCTTCGTCGATGGAGGCCACGACTTCACTCCTGTTTCCCCAACCACCGCCGTCATCCTGAGGTGCTCGCTCTGCGGTGCGAGCGCGCCGCAGGGCGAGCCTCGAAGGATGGGCCGGGAGCTCCGCCATCCTTCGAGGCGCGCAAGGGCGCGCACCTCAGGATGACGCCACTACTCCTGGATTCCCAGATACGCAATTGCGCATCATAGTTCACGCTACGCGCATCCCGGAGCGACAGGCTACATCGCCCCGCCGCCGAACGTGTTGCAGGCCTGGACCGTACCCTGCTGGTAGCCGGTCATGAACCACTGCTTGCGTTGCGCGGCCGAGCCATGGGTGAAGGAGTCAGGCACGACGCGTCCCGTGGACTGACGCTGCAGCGTGTCGTCGCCGATCGCACTGGCCGTGGTCAGCGCGGCGTCGATGTCGCCGGGCTCAAGGAAGTTCGGACGCTTCTTCGCCTCGCGATTGACCCAGACGCCGGACAGGCAGTCGGCCTGCAACTCGACCTTCACCTGGAGCGCATTCGCTTCCGCCTTCGAGCCGGCCTGCTGCTGCAGCCGCGTCACGCGCGGAATGATGCCGAGCAGGTTCTGGATGTGATGGCCGGCTTCATGCGCGATGATGTAGGCGGTGGTGAAATTGCACGCCGACTTGCCGGAGCAGCCGCGGAAGCGCGTCTCGACCTCGCGGAAGAAGCTGGTATCGAGGAAGATGGTGCGATCCGGCGGACAATAGAACGGCCCCATCGCCGACTCCGCCCGGCCGCAGCGGCCGCCATTGGTGGCGTTGCGGAACAGCACGACCTTCGGACCGGTGTAGGACTGGCCCGAGGCCTGGAAGATTTCGCTCCAGCGATCGTCGATCTCGCCGAGGATGCCGGAGATCATGCTGCCCATCTCGTCGGTCGGCGCGCCGCGCTTGGCGGAGGTGGACTGACGATCGGTCTGGTAGCTCGGCGCCTGGCCGCCGCCGGTGAGGATCTCGGCGCCGCCGATCAGGATGCGCGGATCGATGCCGAAGGCGTAGCCGACCAGGCCCAGCACGATGATGGTGCCGATGCCGAGCCCGCCGCCGCCCATGGGCAGGCCGAACCCGCCTCCTCCTCCGCCGCCGCCACCATCATCGCGACGATCCTCGATGTCGTCGCTGCGGCGGAAGTCATCGTAACGCATGGCGGCTTTCCCTTTGGAGTCCCCAACTTCCGGGGTCCCTGATGCAGTCTCGTCGGGCGCAAGAGCGCTAAGGCTCAACGCGCCACACAGGTAAAATTTCCGTTGCCTTTATCAATATCGTGGCCGGCAAAAATTGCCTAGTGCGGCAACATGCCGATGCCAGCAATTTTTTCCGAGGGTCGAGCAATTTTTTCCGAGAGAAATTTGAGCTTTTTTGGAGCCGGAGCTTCTCCCGCGACGCAGGGAATTGCGAAACACACTGTAATTCGCGGCGAATGCGCACGACAACGCACGTGCAAACCGCGATGCGAGGCCTGCTCACGAAAGCGGCGGGTTAAGTCGATTTTTACTTTGCCGCTTCAATGTAACGGTCAGTCGGTTGTTTGGTCCCGCGTCGCCGACAGCGTCGCCTGAGTCAGAGTTCTTGAGTCATGGTAGAGTCGCGTCGCGGGGCGTCTGCAAGGGCGCCCCGCACAAATTTCGAGTCTCCTTCGCATCGCATCATTCTCGGCGATTGCGTCGCCGAGATGTCGAAGCTTCAGGCTGGTTCGGTCGACTTGGTGTTCGCCGATCCGCCCTACAATCTTCAGCTCAAGGGCGATCTCAAGCGCCCCGACGAATCCCATGTCGACGCCGTCGACGACGATTGGGACAAGTTCGATTCGTTCTCCGCCTATGACGATTTCACCCGCGCATGGCTGCTTGCGGCCCGCCGCGCGATGAAGCCGTCGGCGACGATCTGGGTGATCGGCTCCTATCACAACATCTTCCGCGTCGGCGCGATCATGCAGGACCTCGGCTTTTGGCTCCTGAACGACATCGTCTGGCGCAAGTCGAACCCGATGCCGAATTTCCGCGGCCGCCGCTTCACCAACGCGCATGAGACCATGATCTGGGCCGCGCGCGACGAAAAGGCCAAGGGCTACACGTTCAATTACGAGGCGCTGAAGGCCGCCAATGAGGACGTGCAGGCGCGTTCCGACTGGCTGATCCCGCTCTGCACCGGCGAGGAGCGCCTCAAGGGCGCCGACGGCAAAAAAGTGCATCCGACGCAGAAGCCGGAAGGCCTGCTCGCGCGCGTGCTGCTGTCGTCGTCGAAGCCCGGCGATCTCGTGATCGATCCGTTCAACGGCACCGGTACCACCGGCGCGGTCGCAAAACGTCTCGGCCGCTCGTATATCGGCTTCGAACGCGACAAGACCTACGCCAAGGCCGCCGAAGCGCGCATCGCCGCGGTCGAGCCGCTGCCGGCGGCAAGCCTCGCCCCGTTCATGACCGCGCGCGAAGCGCCGCGGGTCGCGTTCTCCGAACTGATCGAGCGCGGCATGATCATGCCCGGCACGAAGCTGTTCGACGCCAAGAAGAAGCTCGGCGCATTGGTGCGCGCCGACGGCGCCATCATGTTCGGCGACAAGGTCGGCTCGATCCACCGCATCGGCGCGGTGGCGCAAGGCGCGCAAGCCTGCAACGGCTGGACGTTCTGGCACATCGAGACCAAAAAGGGGCTCAAGCTGATCGACGAGCTGCGCGCCGAAATCCGCGCCGGCATGGCGGCGGAGTAGCCGCTTCCGACCTCGTAGGGTGGGCAAAGGCGCCCTTGCGCCGTGCCCACCGAACCTTTCCGACAAAATGCGATTGGTGGGCACGGCGCTTCACGCCTTTGCCCACCCTACGGCACCTTGAATGCCGCCGCCGTCAGGACTAGATTCGCCCATCAGCCCCGTCCTAACCGGCCGGCTCCCATGCGACGACAGTCCGAGACATTGCTGTTGGTGCCGCTGCTGCCGATCTTCCTGGTCGGCATGTTTCCGATGTTCCTGATCGCCCTGCTCGGATTCTTCGGCCTCGCGCTGTTCGGCGTGCTCGTGATCTGCGTCGGGCTCGCCAGCAGCAACGAGGCTCACGACAATTTCAATCACGACGTCATCGTTCATGGCTATTCGCGCGGATCGGAGCGCAAGGCGCGGGCCGGCGACATGCATCTCGCCGCACGGCTCGGACTGCGCCTGGAGGCGGTCGGCGCGGCGATGGTCATTACGGCGGCGATCGGCCTTTGTTACGCCGGCTGATCTGCGCAGGGCGCAGATACCGCCCGGCAAACTCGCCGGTTGCTCTCCCTAAGGAGGTTCGGGCAAGAGAAGACGACCCCGCGGCGATGACGCCGCATTCGCTCTCGGCAAGAAACACTGGGGAGATGTGTGATGCTCAAATTCTATTTCAACGGTTCGCCGAACCCGACCAAGGTCGCGCTCTATCTCGAAGAGTCCGGCCTGCCCTACGACCCGGTGAAGATCGACACCCGCAAGGGCGAGCAATTCACGCCGGACTATCTGAAGGTCAATCCAAACGCCAAGGTGCCGGCGATCGACGACAATGGAACGATCGTGTTCGACTCGAACGCCATCCTGCTCTACCTCGCCGAGAAGACCGGCAAGTTCCTGCCCTCAGCCGCTGTGCGCGGCGAGATGCTGTCATGGCTGATGTTCATCGCCACCGGCGTCGGGCCGTATTCGGGCCAGGCGGTGCACTTCAAGCATTTTGCGCCGAAGGACCAGAACCACGACTACGCCCATAACCGCTATCAGTACGAGACCGATCGCCACTACAAGATTCTCGACGGTCACCTCGAAGGCCGCCGCACCATGGTCGGCGACAGCTATTCGATCGTCGACATGGCGCTGTGGGGCTGGGCGCGGATGCTGCCGTTCAAGCTCGGCGACGACGCCTTTGCACGATACCCGAACGTGAAGCGGCTGGTGGACGAGATCTCGGCGCGCCCGGCAGGGGCGCGCGCGATTGCTTTGAAGGACAAGTTCGCCTTCAAGGCCGAGATGGACGATGAGGCGCGCGCCAACATGTTCAAGCACATGACGACCAAGGTCGCCTGATCGCGCCACGCCGCAATGAAGGGCCACGCGCCTGCGCGTGGCCCTTTGCTTTTCAGCTCAGGCGGCGTGGACCGAGTTCAGGAACTTCCTGACCTCGAGCTTGAGGCGATTGCTGTCGGCCGACAACAAGCGCGCCGCCGAGAGCACCTGCGAGGAGGCTGAACCGGTCTCGGACGCCCCGCGCTGCACGTCGCCAATATTGATCGAGACGCGCTGGGTGCCCTGAGCGGCCTGCAGCACGTTACGCGAGATTTCCTGCGTGGCCGCGCCCTGCTGCTCCACCGCGGCGGCGACCGCAGAGGAGATCTCGGACAGCCGCTCGATGGTGCCGCTGATCTCCCTGATGGCGCCGACCGACTGCTCGGTGGCGGCCTGGATGTTCGCGATCTGCTGGCCGATCTCGCCGGTCGCCTTCGCGGTCTGCTCGGCGAGCGCCTTGACCTCGGTGGCGACGACGGCAAAGCCGCGGCCGGCATCGCCCGCACGCGCCGCCTCGATGGTGGCGTTGAGCGCGAGGAGATTGGTCTGGCCTGCAATGGTGCTGATCAGCTCGACCACGTCGCCGATCCGGGCCGCCGCCTTGGAGAGCTCGCCGACGCGGTCGTTGGTCCTGCTCGCCTGGCCAACGGCCTCACCCGCGATGCGGGCGGATTCCTGCACCTGGCGGGCGATCTCGCCGACCGAGGACGACAGCTCCTCGGTCGCGGTGGCGACCGCCTGGACATTCGCGGTGGCTTCCAGCGATGCCGAGGCCACCTCGGTCGACAGGTCCTGGGCCCGCGAAGCTGTCGTGGTCAAGGTGCCGGCGGAGGCTTCGAGCTCGCTCGATGCCGACGACACGGTGTCGACGATCTCGCCGACCGCCTGCTCGAACTGGTCGGCGAGCCTGACCATGTCGTTCTTGCGGCTTTCCGCCTGCCGCGCCTCGATTTCGGTCTGCTCGGCCCGCAGGCGCTCGGTGTCGATCATATTGTCCTTGAACACCTCGATCGCCTTGGCCATGTCACCGATCTCGTCGGACTTGCCGCGGCCGGGGATCGCGACCTCGAGATTGCCGCCGGCCAGCTGCCCCATCGCGCGTGTCATCGAGGCCAGAGGGCCGACGATGTTGCGGGCGATCAGGAAGGCGACGATGCCGCCGAACAGGATGGCGAGGAGGCCTGCGATCTGCTGAACGGTCGTCGTGCTGGCAATCACGCCTTCGGCATGGCTGCGCGATTCCTGATAATCCTTCTTCAGCGTCGTTTCCGCGGCCTTGAGCCTGCCGATGCCGTCGACGATGAGGGGCGCGAGGTTCTTGTGATAGATCTCGTCGGCCTGAAGCATCGCGGCGGATGTCGTCTCAAACGCCGATTTGTAGATTCCGAGCGAGGTCTTCACCGGCGCGAGCGTGGCTCGCAACTCCGCCGCCTGCGGGCTCTTCTCGATCGCCGTGAGCCGTTGCGCTGCCCTGTCCACACTTGCCCTGAAATTCGCAGGCCCCTGCGCGTCACGCAGAGCCAGAAAACGCCAATTTGCGACGCGAACAAGAAGAATCCTGGATTCGAGGTCGGCGACCAGGGCTGCGGTGTCTTCGTCGACCGCTGCGCGCGCCGCATCGACCAGCTTGCCCATCTTGACGGCCAGCTCCTCCCCGCTCGGCAGCAGCGTCGCCTTGCCCGTTCTCGCCTCGTTGACGGCGTCTCCGAGGTTGTCACGCAGGCGTCGCATTTTGCCAATGTCGTCGACGAGGCCGTTGTAGAGCGCTCGCCGCTCCTCCGAGAGCGTCCCCTTCGCGCCGACCCGCAACAGCTCGATCGCCGCAGTTTCCCGCTCTTGCGCCTCCTTCATCGCGGGCTCGTTGGCGTCGTAGATGTAACGCAGATTGGCCCGCTGGATCGCCTGAAGATGGGTCGATATCTCCAGGACCCGCGCCGTGCTGTCCGAAAGTGCGGATTGTCTTGCGACTTGATCCTGCACCGCCCGCAAATTCCAGACGGCAACCACCGCCATCACAAGCCCAACCACGACCAAGGCCATGAAGCCTGCGTACAGGCGTCCCCTGATCCGCAAACGAAACTTCGGCATTCCCACTGTCCACCCAGATGCATTTCACTTCGAGCGGCCGAACAAGTCCGGCAAATCCGTCACGGCCACCCTGGCAGCCGCGCGTCTTCGCGACCCACGCTGCACCGCGACACAATGGGGGACACTCGTTAATTGAACCTTCAAATTCTTCGCGCGTGCGCGCCTCGCCGCACATAAGATCTGCTGATTTTATCGGCAGCTATGCGAAGTCATGTAAGAATCCACAGCGGCATGCATAGCGTGGTACGCGAACCTGTAAAGGGCGTTGGCCCGCTGCAGTTTGCCGAGTGCGTTCTCGATCACTTCGAGCGTGTACGGTTTCTGGACGGCCGGCACGGAGGCCAGCTCCGCCGGAAGCGGCGCGCGCGGCGCCGCTTCCTCCTCATCGATCTATTTTCGCCGGACAGGCTTCTTCAGTTCGTAGGCAATCTCGGCGCGGGTCATCCCGCAGTCCTGAAGCTCCCGCTCGGTCATCGCAGCGAGCTGGCATCGAACCCGGGACCGCTGTCGCCGAACCCGCACGAGGTCCACCAGCGTCCGCCACATCCGCACAAACATCGTGAGGCGTGACAGACAGGGCCGCCCGGTGGACGCGACGTCGTCCAATCCGGTCAGCTCGCAGCCCTCACGGGTGTTTGCGGAAACGGGCCCAGCGCCCTCTCGGTCAGGATCGAGTCGCAGTACTCGCGGATTTCCTTGATCTTGCCGTCCTCGAGACGAAACACCAGGCAATAGTCGTTGTCGTAGCGCACGCCCTCAGGCGTAACGTTGTCGCCCTTGGCCTCCACGACGACCACATCGCCGTCGGCGATGAAGCGGTGCGCAACCGTGCGCGTGCGGTCGCGCAGGCGGGTGCGCACGTAGCCGTGCAGATCGTTGAGGATCGCCTCCTTGCCCGCAAAGGTGCGCGACCAGGAATATTGTCCGGTCACGACCCATTTGGCATCCTCGGCAAGGCTTGTGGTGAACAGGGCGCGATCGCGCGCGGCCGGATCGGGATTAGCGGCGGCGGCGAAAATATCCTGCATCAGTTTCTTGTTGGCGCTCGCGCTCATGGCGGCATCTCCTTTTGGTGAGAACGCGGAGATCATCGCCGGCCGATCTACATTCTTCAAATCGATAGTAAATATGATATGTATTCACCTCATGAATTTGAATTCGCTTGACCTCAACCTGCTGACCGCGCTCGACGCCTTGCTGCGCGAGGCCAGCGTCAGTCGCGCCGCGCTTCGGATGGGCCTGTCCCAGCCGGCGGCGAGCCATGCGCTGCAGCGCCTGCGCGACATTCTCGGCGATCCGCTGCTGGTGCGCACCGGCGCGCGCATGGAGCTGACGCCGCGGGCGCAGGCCCTGCGCGCGCCGCTCGCTCAGGCGCTCGACCAGGTGCGCGGACTGTTCGTGCCCGACGACTTCGACGCCACACGCAGCGAGCGGCAATTTCGCCTGATGATGCCGGACCTGGCGGTCGAGCTGCTGATGCCGCCGCTGATGGCAAAGGTGACGCGTCTTGCGCCCAACGTTCGCGTCGACATCGTGCCGTGGCGGGGATCGGCGATCTTCCACGCCGAATTCGCCCGTACCATCGACCTCGTGATCTCGATTGGCAATGCCTTCAAGGACTTTCACCGCCAACTGCTCTACACCGACAGCGACGCGCTGGCGGTGCGGCGCGGCCATCCGATGGCCGCGAAGCTGAAGCGGCGCGAAACCTTCCTGGCCGCACGCCACGTCGGCGTGATCATTCGCGGCAGCAATGAGGATTTGATCGATACCTGGCTGCGAGCCAAGGGCATCGAGCGGCACATCTCGCTGGTCGTGTCAGGCTATCTCGAAGCGTTGCACGTCGCCGCCCGCACCGACCTCGTCGCCTTCGTGCCGCGCCGGCTGATCGCAGCGCTGTCGAAACAGCTCGGCCTCGTCACGGTGACGCCGCCGCTCGACCCCGGGATCGACGAGCAATTCATGTTCCATCCGACCCGGGCGCAGATGGACCCCGGCTCGATCTGGTTGCGGCGGCTGATGCTGGAAACGGGGCGGGAGCTGGAGCAAGCCAAGCGGAAGGTTTCGTAGGGTGGGCAAAGCGGAGCGTGCCCACCGTCTGTCGTCGCCGGAGAAAGTTCGTGGGCACGGCGCTTTGCGCCTTTGCCCACCCTACAAGAGCTGAGCCCTTACGCCTTCTGCGCGTCCATCACCTTGCGCACGGCGGGGCGGTCAGACATGCGCTTGAAGTGTTCTGCGATCTTCGGCGTGGCGTTGATGTCAACGCTGTCGCCTTCGAGCCAGGTCGAGAGCGTGTAGAGATAGGGATCACAGATCGTGAACTGATCGCCCATCACCCAGGGCCCCCGAAACATCTTCTGCTCGATCAGGGAAAAGCAGGCGGCCATGGTCTTCGGGACCATCGCCTTCATGTCGGCGAACGAGCTCTCCTGCGTCGCCCAGCGCGCACCGCGCATCTTGTGGGCGTGGTTGATGTGCACGGTCGAGCAGAGATAGGAGTTGAACGACTGCACCTGTGCGAAGTCGAAGGGATCGTCGAGCGGCGCGAGCTTCGCCTTGGGAAACGTCTGCGCGAGATAAGCCAGCATCGCCGGCGTCTCGGTGAGGACGCCGCGATCGGTCACCAACGCCGGCACGCGGCCCTTCGGGTTGATCGCGAGATAGTCCGGGCTGGTCTGCTGGTTGTCCTTGAAGCTCAGCCGTTCGGCCGTGTAGTCGGCGCCGGCCTCCTCCAGGGTGATGTAGGTGGCGAGCGCACAGGTGCCGGTGGCGTAGTAGAGCTTGAGCATGGCGGACCTCATGGGGGAAAACCCGAGGTTAACGGCCCCTCGCCGCGCCGTCCATAGGCGACCTCTTCGCAGTTGCCCACGGCCGCCCGGCTGTGCCAAGACGCCGTCAATCGGAGAGGGATTTTGTCATGACCGTACTCATCGCCGGTGGCGGCATCGGCGGGCTGACGCTTGCGCTCAGCCTGCATCAGATCGGCGTTCCCGTAAAAGTGTTCGAGAGCGTCGCCGAACTGAAGCCGCTCGGCGTCGGCATCAACGTGCTGCCGCATGCGGTGCGCGAGCTGATCGAGCTTGGCCTGATGGACAGACTGGACGCCAGCGGCGTGCGGACCCGCGAGCTCGCCTATTTCTCCAAGCACGGCAAGCCGATCTGGAGCGAGCCGCGCGGGCTCGAAGCCGGCTACAAATGGCCGCAATTCTCGATCCACCGCGGCACGCTGCAGCAGCTCCTGCTCGACACTGCGGTCGAGCGGCTCGGCCGCGCCAACATCCTCACCAGCCATCATCTGACCGGCTGGACCGAGACAGCCGAGGGCGTGCGCGCCGACTTCATCGACCGGGCAACCGGCAACGCCGCAGGGACTTACGACGGCGCAATCCTGATCGCCGCCGACGGCATTCATTCCGCCGCGCGCGAAAAGCTCTATCCCAATGAAGGCCCGCCGATCTGGAACGGGCGCATCCTCTGGCGCGGCGTCACGCCAGCAAAGGCCTTCCTCACCGGCCGCACCATGATCATGGCCGGGCACGAGATCCTGAAATTCGTCTGCTATCCGATCAGCAAGGCGCCGGATGCCGCTGGCAACCATCTGATCAACTGGGTCGCCGAGCGCCACATGCCGCCGACTTATCAGTGGCGGCGCGAAGATTATAACCGCACCGCGCGGCTCGAGGAGTTTCTGCCCTGGTTCGAGAGCTGGCGGTTCGACTGGCTCGACGTGCCCGGTCTGATCAAGAACTGCCCGCACGCCTATGAATATCCGCTGGTGGACCGCGATCCGGTCTCGCAATGGACCTTTGGCAAGGTCACGCTGATGGGCGATGCCGCGCACCCGATGTACCCGATCGGATCGAACGGTGCCTCGCAGGCGATCCTCGATGCCCGCACCATCACCCGCGAGATTCTCGCGCATGGACCGACGACCGCGGCGCTGCTTGCCTATGAGGCCGAGCGCCGGCCCGCGACCACCGACCTCGTCCTGCTCAACCGAAAGAACGGCCCCGAGCAGGTGATGCAGCTCGTCGAGGAACGCGCGCCCGACGGCTTCGAGGTCGTCACCGACGTGCTGTCGCAGCAGGAGTTGGAGGACATCGCAGCCAACTACAAGCGCGTGGCGGGATTCCAGGTGGAGGCGCTGAATGCGAAGCCGCCGATCGTGAGCAAGGATGCGAGGCTGGTGAGGCCGTAAATTTCTGCACAAGGCGAGGAAGCGCATGACTGTGCCCTCGCCCCTTGCGGGAGAGGGCAGCGACGCCGGTGGACACAGACTCACTTGGGTGGGGGTCTGTCTCAGCGCGTTCATTTGCAAGTGTGAGCGCGGATAGAACCCCTCATCCGGCGCTTCGCGCCACCTTCTCCCGCAAGGGGGAGAAGGGAAGTGGAGTACGCAGCCGGCTTATTTGCCCACCACCCTCGCCGCTTCCAGCAATCGCTCGGTCGCGCTTGCCGTTGCCAGCACCGTGCCATCCTCGGCCATCAGCTTGCCCTCGACGAACGCAATGGTCTTGCCGAGTTGCGTCACCTTGGCCTCGCCGACGATCGGACCGGGCTTTGCGGGGCTGAGGAAATTCACGGTCATGCTGATGGTGGTGGTGTAGAGCCGGCCCTCGCTCATCACCAGCACCGCCGGGCCCATGGTGTCGTCGAGCATGGCCGAGAGCATGCCGCCCTGGATGAAGCCGGCCGGATTGCAGAACTCCGGCTTGCCCTCGAAGGCGAGCTTGATCCAGCCCTCCTCCGGACGGGCATCGAGCAGACGCCAGCCGAGCAGTTCGGCGCAGGGCGGCCGTGGAAAATTGTCGAGTGCGGTCTTGACCATTGGCAGCCTCCGTTTCGCAATCCCCTAGCGTAGCGCTGCTGCCAGCGTGCTGTCAGGAGGATCGCCTCGGTGGAAGGTCCAGCGCGTGCGCAATGACCTTGCGCATGACGTTGGGCAGCGCTTCACCGGCAAGGGTCGCGGTCGGCACCCAGCGCATGCCCTCGGGCGCACGCGTGCGCGCTTCCGCCTTCGCCGTATAGACCACGAGCTCCAGCGGAAAATGCGTGAAGACGTGGGTGACGACGCCCACCTTGCGCTGCCAGCGTGACAACCCCTTCAGCTCCGGCGCCTGCTGCTTCGCAGTCGCATCGTCCTGGCCGGCGAGCCAGTCCGAGCCCGGCACTTCCGTCATGCCGCCGAGCAGACCCTTTTCGGGACGGCTGCGGACGAGCAGCTCGCCGCCGCGCGTGACGACGAAGGCGGCACCGCGACGCAACGTGCCACTCTTCTTCGGCGCCTTGCGCGGAAAGGTCTCCTGCATGCCTTGCGCGCGCGCGATGCAATCCTCGTTCAGCGGACACAGCGAGCAGGCCGGCTTCTTCGGCGTGCAGATCGAAGCGCCCAAATCCATCAGCGCCTGTGCGCTGTCGCCGGCGCGAGACTTCTCGTCGCCGGCGCGGGAGGCCGCCAGCAGCGTCGCGGCCAATTGCTGGATCCGCGGCTTCGCCTGCGGCAGCTCCTCCTCGACCGCGAACAGACGCGACACCACCCGCTCGATATTGCCGTCGACCGGCATGGTGCGACGATCGAAGGCGATCGCTGCGATCGCCGCCGCCGTGTAGGGCCCGATGCCCGGTAGCGCACGCAGGCCCTCCTCGGTGTCAGGAAAGGTGCCGCCATGGTCGCGCGTCACGGCAACCGCGCAGGCGTACAGATTACGCGCGCGCGAATAATAGCCGAGCCCGGCCCACATTCGCAGCACGTCGTCCTGTGAGGCCCGTCCGAGCGCCGTGACATCCGGCCAGCGCGCGATGAATTTTTCGAAATAGGGACCGACCGCCTTCACCGTGGTCTGCTGCAGCATGATCTCAGACAGCCAGACGCGGTAAGGATCCGATGCCTCTCCAGGCGCCGCGCGCCAGGGCAATCGGCGGCGGTGGCGGTCGTACCATTGCAGAAGTGCGATCGGGCGCGACGAGGTCTCCGCCTGACTGGGTTCCGATTTAGCCTTCAGTGCGGATTTGGGGCTCATGCGCCCACTGTAGCGGCCTCATGGCGATCTCTCCACGTCATGCCCGCGCTGGTCGCGGGCATCCACGTCTTTTCTTCGCGGAAGAACGTGGATGGCCGGGACAGGCCCGGCCATGACAACCCGGGACTCTGTGGCTTGCGTCCCGAAGTGCTATAAGGATCCATGTCCAAATTCCCTCCCAAACCCGGTCCGATCAGCGCCAAGCCGCTCGGGATCCTGCTCAATGACGTCTTTGCCGAGGCCTATGCCAAGCAGGGCTTTGCGGCGCGCGAGCTGGTGACGCGGTGGGCGCAGATTGCCGGGCCGGAGATCGCAGCTCATGCCGAGCCGCTGAAGATGCAATGGCCGCGGCCGGTGGAGGGCCAGCCGCAGGAGCCGGCGACGTTGGTGCTGCGGGTCGAGGGGCCGATGGCCCTGGAGATCCAGCATTCCGCCGATGTGATCCTGGAGCGGGTCAACCGCTTCTTCGGCTGGAGCGCGGTCGGCAAGCTCGCTTTCCGCCAAGCCCCCCTGTCGCGCGCCCGACGGCCGGTGCGACCCGGCCCACCCGATCCCCAATCGGTGGCCAAGGTGGCGGAGAGCCTGGGCGACATCGAAGATGAACAACTGAAGACGGCGCTGGCGCGGCTGGGGGCCGCCATCAAGCGAAATTGAGCCTCATTCCCTAGCTAATCTGGACCTGTCCTGGCCGCTCGCCATTGCCTCAATCGACGTTTCAAGCTAGCGACAGGCCGCCCGGACGGGAACTCCGGGCAAGACCTTGCCAATCCGGGAGCCGACCTTGATCATCACCCGCCGCGCCTTCACCACGATGCTGTCGCTGACCGGGCTTGCCGCGGTCGCCGGGTTCTCGCCGCTGCGGTTCGTCTCCGAAGCCATGGCGCAGTCGGCTGGCGATGTGGCCAAGCCCGTGTCACTGCCCGACATGGCGCTAGGCCCCAACGATGCCGCCGTCACCATCACCGAATACGCCTCGATGACCTGCCCGCACTGCGCCGCCTTCAACGAGCAGGTGTTCCCGAAGATCAAGAAGGAATACATCGACACCGGCAAGGTACGTTACATCTTCCGCGAGTTCCCGCTCGATATCAAAGCCGCCGCCGGGTCGATGCTGTCGCGCTGCATCGCCAAGGACGACGCGCCGAAATACTTCGCGGTCACCGACATGCTGTTCCGCCAGCAGAACGACTGGGTGATGAAGAACACCACGGAGACCCTGACACGGATCGGCAAGCAGGCCGGGCTCACCCAGCAGCAGGTCGAAGCCTGCCTGAAGGACCAGGCGCTGCTCGACAAGATCGCCGCCGACCAGAAATATGCCAGCGACGTGCTGAAGGTGGATTCGACGCCGACCTTCTTCATCAACGGCGAGAAGATCAAGGGCGAAGCCTCGTTCGAGGATTTCGCCAAGAAGATCAATCCGCTGCTGAAGAGCTGATTCGCTCGTCAAGATTCTGATTCGCATCTCGAAAGCCGTATCTTTCCCGGCATAAATCCCTTGGGAAAAGCGGCTTTGGCCGGTTGCCCTCGCGGCACACCGCGGCCATTGTCCAGCCGCATGAGGCGCCTCGCGCGACTCACCCAGAGAGCGACATTGCCTTCCATGGTATTGTCCCGGCAGGGGGATTCGCGCCTGCCAACAGAGATGCGTGCTTATGAAAATCACCCGCCTGCGCCTTCACGGCTTCAAGTCCTTCGTTGAGGCCACGGACTTCGTCATCGAGCCCGGCCTGACCGGCGTGGTCGGACCCAACGGTTGCGGCAAGTCGAATCTCGTCGAAGCGCTGCGCTGGGCGATGGGCGAAACCTCGTACAAGTCGCTGCGTGCCGCCGACATGGACGCGGTGATCTTTGCCGGCTCCGGCAACCGTCCGGCGCGCAACCACGCCGAAGTGACGATGACGATCGACAATTCCGATCGCACCGCGCCGGCGGCGATGAACGACAGCCAGCTGCTCGAAATCTCCCGCCGCATCGAGCGCGAGGCAGGCTCGGTCTATCGCATCAACGGCCGCGACGTGCGCGCCCGCGACGTGCAGATCCTGTTCGCTGACGCTGCCACCGGCGCGCGTTCGCCCGCTCTCGTCCACCAGGGCAAGATCGGCGAGATCATCCAGGCCAAGCCCGAGCAGCGCCGCCGCGTGCTGGAAGACGCCGCCGGCGTTGCCGGCCTGCACGCCCGCCGCCATGAAGCCGAGCTGCGGCTGAAGGCGGCCGAAACCAACCTCACCCGCGTCGAGGACGTGATCGGCCAGCTCGCAGGGCAGATGGAAGGCCTGAAGAAGCAGGCCCGCCAGGCCGTGCGCTATCGCGAGGTCGCCGCCAAGGTGCGCAAGGCCGAAGCAACCCTGTTCCACCTGCGCTGGATCGGCGCCCATGCCGACGTCAACGAATCCGGCCAGACCCACGATCTCGCCGTGCGAGAGATGGCCGAGCGCACCCAGCACCAGGCTGAAGCTGCCCGCATCCAGGCGATCCGCGCTGCCGAAATGCCGGCGCTACGCGATGCCGAAGCACGCGCCGCTGCAGGCTTGCAGCGCCTGACCAATGCCCGCGAGCTGCTCGACCGCGAGGAAGAGCGCGCCAAGGAACGCGTCGCCGAGCTCGAGCGTCGCCTCGCCCAGTTCGAAGGCGACATTTCCCGTGCTCAGCAACAAACTATGGACGCCGACGTCGCGCTGCAGCGGCTCGACACCGAAGATTCCGAGCTGAAGGAAGAGATCAAGTCGCGCGTCGAGAAGCGCTCCGGCGTCGACGAGCGCGTCGGCGAAGCCGAGGCGGTGCTGACCGAAACCGAGCAGCAATTCGCCGAGCTCACCACCGCGCTCGCCGACCTCACCGCCAAGCGCAATCAACTCGAAGCCAACGTCCGCACCCACCGCGACAAGCTCGCCCGGCTCGACCAGGAGATCGCGAACGTCGCCGCGGAAGAGCAGAAGCTCGCCGCCGAAACCGGCGGTTTCGGCGATCTCGACGAGCTGACGGCGACGGTCGAGACCGCGGAGCAGACGCTGGCAGCTTCCGAAGCCGCGGCGCAGGCGAGCGAAGCCGCGCACGTCGCCGCCCGCCAGACGCTGGAATCCTCGCGCTCGCCGCTGGTCGAGGCCGACAAGCGCGCACAACGGCTCGAAACCGAGGCGCGCACGATCTCCAAGATCCTCAACGGCGAGACCAAGAATCTGTGGCCGCCGATCATCGACGGCATCACCGTCGACAAGGGCTTTGAAAAAGCCATCGGCGCCGCGCTCGGCGACGATCTCGACGCGCCGGTCGATCCGTCGGCGCCGATGCGCTGGACCAATGCGGGCGTCACCGATGGCGATCCCGAGCTGCCCGAGGGCGTCGTGCCGCTCGCGAACCACGTGCAGGCGCCGGCCGAACTGGCGCGCCGCCTGGCCCAGATCGGCGTGGTGCCGCGCGAGCGCGGCGCCGAGCTGGTCTCGCAGCTCAAGACCGGCCAGCGGCTGGTCTCGCCCGAGGGCGACGTCTGGCGCTGGGACGGCTTTGTCGCGGCGGCTCATGCTCCGACCGGTGCCGCGCGGCGCCTTGCCGAGCGCGCCCGCCTCGTCGACATCGAGAACGAGCTGGAGCAGGCCCGCATCGACGCGCAGATCAAGCGCCAGGCGCTGGAGAACGCCGAATCCGAGCTGCAGATGGCCGCCAGCACCGAAGGCGCCAGCCGCGAAGCCTGGCGCGCCGCGCAGCGCGAGCTCAACGTCGCGCGCGAGCGCCATGCCACCGCCGAGCGCGAGATCAGCCGCCACGCCGCGCGCAAGGCGACGTTGTCGGAAGCCCACAGCCGTCTCGCCGCCGACCGCGCCGAGGCCGAAGCTGCCTATGAATATGCCGAAGCCGGCATCTCCGAGCTGCCGTCGAGCGAGGACACCGAGACCCGTCTCGCCGCCGTCCGCAGCGACATTGAAGGCCATCGCCGCATGGCCGCCCAGGTCCGCGCCGAGGCCCAGGCCCTGGCCCGCGAAGCCGAGCTCGCCGACCGCCGCGTGCAGGCGATCCTCGCCGAGCGCACCGAGTGGCAGAACCGCAAGGAGAGCGCGGCCTCTCACATCGACACCATCCAGGCCCGTATCGCCGAACTCACGATCGAGCGCAGCGAGCTCGAAAACGCGCCGGCCGTCTTCGCCGAGAAGCGCAGCGCGCTGATCACCGAGATCGAATATGCCGAGAACGACCGCCGCATGGCCGCCGACGCACTCGCCACCGCGGAAACCGCGATGGCTGAGACCGATCGCGTCGCAAAGCTGACCCTCGAAGCGCTCTCCAGCTCGCGCGAGGCAACCGCCCGCGCCGAGGAGCGCATGGAAGGCGCGCGGCGCCGGCTCGAAGACATCGAGCGCGAGATCCGCGACATGCTGGAAGTCGAGCCGCAGGCCGTCGCCGGCCTTGCCGAGATCGAGCCCGGTGCGGAGCTACCGGCGCTGCACGACATCGAGGAAGACCTCGAAAAGATGCGCCGCGACCGCGAGCGCCTCGGCGCAGTCAATTTGCGCGCCGAGGAAGAGCTGCGCGAGGTCGAGACCCAGCACACCGGCCTCGTCACCGAGCGCGACGACCTCGTCGAAGCCATCAAGCGGCTGCGCCAGGGCATCCAGAGCCTCAACAAGGAAGCGCGCGAGCGGCTCCTGACCTCGTTCGAGGTGGTCAACAGCCACTTCAAGCGCCTGTTCGTCGAGCTGTTCGGCGGCGGCGAAGCCGCACTGCACCTGATCGAGAGCGACGACCCGCTGGAAGCCGGCCTCGAAATCATCGCAAAACCGCCGGGCAAGAAGCCGCAGACGCTGTCGCTGCTCTCCGGCGGCGAGCAGGCGTTGACTGCGATGGCGCTGATCTTCGCCGTGTTCTTGACCAACCCTTCGCCGATCTGCGTGCTGGACGAAGTCGACGCGCCGCTCGACGACCACAACGTCGAACGCTACTGCAACCTGCTGCACGAGATGACGGGCTCGACCGACACGCGCTTCATCATCATCACGCACAACCCGATCACGATGGCGCGGATGAACCGCCTGTTCGGCGTGACCATGGCCGAGCGCGGCGTGTCGCAACTGGTGTCGGTGAGCCTGTCAGAGGCCGTGGACATCCTCGACCAGAACGTGGCGTGATATCTCTGGCGTCATTCCGGGGCTCGCGAAGCGAGAACCCGGAATCTCGCGCGATAACTTCTAGATTCCGGGTTCGCGACTTCGTCGCGCCCCGGAATGACGGTGGGCAAACATGATCTCCCCCACCCTCCCCGCCGAACTCAAAGCAGCCCTCGACGGCAAGCTCCAGGGCTTTTCGCGCACCGACGCCGCACAGCGGTCGCAGAAGATCTCGACCGCCTATCGCGCCGGTGGCGGCTCCGGCATGATCAAGTCGGAAGCCGATGCGCTCGCTTATGCGCTCGCGCGCATGCCGGCGACCTATGCGGCGGTGGCGGCCAGCCTCAATGCGCTCACCGAGATCGCGCCTGATCTAACCCCGGAAACCTTGCTCGACGTTGGCGCAGGCCCGGGCACCGCGAGCTGGGCGGCCGCGGAAGCCTTTCCGTCGCTGCAGGATTTCACGCTGCTCGACGCCAACGCCACGCTAAGCCGGCTCGCGCTCGAATTGGCACGCGACAGCACGCGTCTGGCGGAGTGCCGCTATCTGCCGGGCGATGCCGGCGGCAACCTGGCCGAGGCCTCGCAAGCCGACCTCGTCATTGCGAGCTACATCATCGGCGAGCTCAGTGAGGCTGACCAACGCAAGCTCACCGAGGCGATGTGGGCCAAAGCGCGCCACGCGCTGCTCGTGATCGAGCCCGGCACGCCCGCCGGCTATAGGCGCATCCTCGCGCTGCGCCAGCAACTGATCGCACAAGGTGCCTATGTCGCTGCGCCCTGCCCGCACGAAAGGCCCTGCCCGCTCATCGCGCCCGACTGGTGCCATTTCTCCCAGCGCCTGCCGCGCTCGCAGGCGCACCGCCAGATCAAGGGTGCCGAGGTGCCGTTCGAGGACGAGCGTTTCATCTACGTCGCCCTGACCCGCACGGCGCCAGAGAGCCGCGCCGCGCGCGTGCTGGCGCCGCCGGATGTCGGCAAGGCCGAGATCACGGCAAAACTCTGCACCGGGGCTGGGATCGCGCTGACGAAAGTCCCGCGACGCGACAGGGCGGCCTATGCCGACGCCCGGCGCTGGCGCTGGGGCGATGCGATCATGTCCGAAAGTTAATTTCGCTGGCCGTTCTTGCCTTGAACTCGAGCGGCTTCCCATTCGACCAAGTCTTACCTTCCCTCTGCGCCGGGCTCTCGCTTCGCGCCAATTTGGTCTACCCTAGCGCCCGCCTTCTTCCCCCTTCAGGAGTTCTCCATGTCGACCGGCTGGATCGTTCTCGGCGTCATCGTCGTCCTCGCATTCCTGGCGTTCAGCGCCTACAACCGCCTGGTGGCGCTGAGCCAGCGTGTCGGCCAGGCCTTTGCCGATATCGACGTGCAGCTCAAGCAGCGCCACGATCTGATCCCGAACCTGGTCGAGACGGTGAAGGGCTATGCCTCGCATGAGCGTGGCACGCTCGACGACGTCATCAAGGCGCGCAACTCGGCGATGTCGGCGCAGGGTCCGGCGCAGGTGTCCGCGGCCGAGAACCAGCTCTCGGGTGCGCTCGGCCGGCTGATCGCGCTGTCGGAGGCCTATCCGGACCTCAAGGCTAATGCCAACTTCCAGCAGCTCGCATCCGAGCTCTCCGACCTCGAGAACAAGATCGCGGCGAGCCGCCGCTTCTTCAACAACGCGGTCCAGGAATACAACACCGGCATCCAGCAGCTGCCTGCGGCCCTGTTCGCCGGCATGTTCGGCTTCACCAGGAAGGACTTCTTCGATCTCGGCGCCAGCCGCACCGAGGTCGAGGCGACGCCGCAGGTGAAGTTCTGAGTTGAGCCGATAGGCCGGCAGGGCAGCGCGTCATGGCCGCGTATGGTCTCTACACGCATATCGCCTCGAACAAGTTTCGTTCGATGCTATTGCTCGCCGGCCTGTTCATGCTGGTCTACGTGCTGGTCTATGCCGGCGCGCTGGTCGCCGAAGTTCTCATCGACAGCAACCGGACTGTCGCCTTCTACCTGAGCCACGCCTTCCAGGATCTGAAGGTCGCAGCCCCCGTTGCGACGGTCGTGGCGGCGGTCTGGATCGTGATCGCCTATTTTTTCCACCAGTCGATGATCGACGCGGTCACCGGCGGCCACGACGTCACCCGGCAAGAGGAGCCGCGGCTCTACAATCTGCTCGAAAACCTCTGCATCTCGCGCGGCATCACCATGCCGAAGCTGAAGATCATGGAGAGCCCGGCGCTGAACGCGTTCGCAACCGGCCTCAATCCGCGGCAATATTCCATCACCGTGACCACGGGTCTCCTCGATGCGCTTGATGACAAGGAGATCGAGGCCGTGCTGGGCCACGAGCTGACCCATATCAAGAACGGCGACGTGCAGCTGATGGTAGTCGCTGTCATCATCGCCGGCGTGGTCGGCTTCTTCGGCGAAATGTTCTTCCGCCTGTTCACGAATTTCAATTGGAGCTCCGGCTCCGGCGGCTCATGGTCGTCGGGCTCCTCCTCCTCGTCGCGGTCGTCCTCCTCGTCGAGCGACAGCAAGAGTTCCGGCGGCGGCGCGGTGATCGTGATCATCATCGCGATCGTGCTGATCGTGGTGGCCTGGCTGCTGTCCCAGGTCGTCAAGCTCGCGCTGTCGCGCTCGCGCGAATATCTGGCCGACGCAGGCTCCGTGGAGCTGACGAAAGATCCCGATGCGATGATCTCGGCGTTGCGCAAGATCGAGAATCGCGGCGAGCTGCCCGGTGCGACCTCGGCCGTCATGGAGCTCTGCGTCGACAATCCCCGCGAGGGCTTTGCCGATCTGTTCGCCACCCATCCCTCGGTGCAGTCCCGGGTCGACGCGCTAGTCAAGTTCGCCGGCGGCCATGATTCCGGTCCGTTGCCGCCGCCCGGCTATGAGGGGGAAGAACCAGAAGCGCAAGCCGACCAGCAGGATGCGCCGCCGCCGTTGCGGCAGGGGCCCTGGAACGATGCAGGCGGCTCGACCAACCCGCCTCCGGTGACAGCACCCAGCCCCGCCGGAACCGCAAGCAGCAACCCGATAGGCAATCCCATCGGCAATCCCATGGGACCTTGGGGCCGCCATTGAGTACGTCATTCGACGCCACGCGCGGCAGGTTTGATCGCGATTGGGAAAAACCTCGGGAATTGCCGTAACCGGGGCCTGCGGAATTGAATTCTCCCTTGTTTCTGCCATGTTCGCGCCCAACAGCAGACTTGGGACATCCTTCGGACATCGATTTGGGGCCCGGCCGATTGCGACCTCGCGATCGGGGGCGCGCGTTAGGGGACAGCAATGGCAAAGCCGGCAGTGGTTGTGGTGGGCGCGGACAAGGGCGGGGTCGGCAAGACCACGGTATCGCGCACCCTGCTCGATTATTTCTCAGCCAACAACGTGCCGACGCGCGCCTTCGACACGGAGTCGCCGCGCGGAACCCTGAAGCGCTTCCACCCTGACATTACCCAGATCGTCGACATGACGACGACGTCGGATCAGATGAAGATTTTTGACACGCTCAACGCTGTCAGCCCTTCAGTCACCGTCATCGACGTCCGCGCCGGCCTGCTCTCGCCTGCACTGGCCTCGCTCCGCGACATCGGCTTTCTGGACGCCGCCAAGGCCGGCCAGATCACGTTCGCCGTGTTCCACATCCTGGGACCCTCGATCGCCTCGCTGGAGGAGATCGCGGAGACCGCGGGCTTCATGACGGGCGCGAAATATTTCCTGGTGAAGAACTTCATCAACGACACCCAGTTCTTCCAGTGGGACCAGGCGACCTATAATTCCTACTTCCACCGCATCAAGGATGCGACCGAGCTGACCATCCCCAAGCTCAACGAAATGGCCTATGAGCAGGTAGAGGTCTCCTCCGTTCCGTTCCTGAAATTCGTCGCCAACAAGGGCATCAACGACGATGCCGCGAACTATTCCTTCGTGCTGCGCGGCTATGTCCGGCACTGGCTGGCCAATGTCTGGAGCGAGTTCGACCGCATCCGCCTGACCGACATCGTCGGTTCGAAACCCGCGACCCGCACCAGCGAAAAATAGTTGCGGACCCCGGGCGGATACGGCTGGATTGGGCGGTGTGTTCGCTCAGATAATAGTTCGTGATGCCCGTGACGCCCGTCTACATCATCTGTTCGCCCCGCCCGCAGGTCGGCAAGACCCTGCTGGCGCGGCTGCTTGCCGAATTCCTGCTGCTCAAGAACGGCAATGTCGCGGCCTTCGACGTCAATCTGAAGGAGCCGTCGCTGCTCGACTATCTGCCCGGGATCACCGAGACCGCCGACGTGATCGACACCTACGGCAAGATGCAGCTGATGGATCGCGTCATCGTCGACGACGGCCTTGCCAAGGTGATCGACCTCGGCTTCCACGCCTTCGACGAGTTCTTCAAGATGACCGACGAGATCGGCCTGTTGAAGGAGGCAGCGCGCCGCCATGTCGCGCCTCAGATCCTGTTCGTCGCCGACACCGACCGCGTCTCTATTCGCGCCCACGAGATGCTGCGCGGGCGGATCCCGCGCATGAACCTGATCACGGTAGACAACGAACATGTCATACGCGGCGAGCTTCCGGCCGCGATGGCCGGCGGCCGGCTGTTCCGCCTGCCCGCGCTGCCGGGCTTCCTCAAGACCTATATCGACCGGCTGAACTTCTCCTTCACCGGCTACCTCCGCCAGGAGAAGGACGCCTCGACCGAGCTGCACCAATGGACCCGGCGCAATTACCTCGCCTTCCGCGAGCTCGAACTCAGCCTGATCCTGCAGCGGTCTTGAATATTTTACCCGGGTAATATTGACAGAAGGCGAGGCCACCGCTACTGGGATGGTGCAAACGTCCTCAACAAGGCCCCGTCACCGTGAGCATCGACCGGAAAGCAGCGATCGCCGCTTATAAGGAGCGAAAGACCGTCGCGGGCATCTTCGTCGTGCGCTGCGCGGTCTCGGGCGAGGCCTGGGTCGGCCAGGCGCCGAATCTGGAGACGATCCAGAACCGCATTTGGTTCTCGCTACGCCACGGCAGCCACACGTGCCGCAGCCTCCAGGCCGCTTGGAACACGCATGGCGAGGCGGGGCTGACGTTTGGCGAATGCGAACGCCTGGACGACGAGGAGAGCGCCTATGTCAGGAACGCGCTCCTGAAGGAGCGCGTGCTGCATTGGCGGGCGGAGTTGAAGGCCGAGATGATCTGACCGCAGCGGCGGTCAGTGCCCCTCGAACGTCATCAGCGTGCGCACCGGCACGTCCATGGCGCGCAGCTTGGCGGCGCCGCCGAGCTCGGGGAGGTCGATGATGAAGCAGGCGGCGACGACGTTGGCGCCGATCTGGCGCAGCAGCTTCACCGCGCCTTCGGCGGTGCCGCCGGTGGCGATGAGATCGTCGACCAGGATGACGCGCTCGCCGGGCTGGATCGCGTCGACATGCATCTCCATCTCATCGATGCCGTATTCGAGAGAATAAGCGATGCGCACGGTGGTGTGCGGCAGCTTGCCCTTCTTGCGGATCGGCACGAAGCCGGCCGAGAGCTGGTGCGCGACCGCGCCGCCGATGATGAAGCCCCGCGCCTCCATGCCGGCGACCTTGTCGATCTTGTTGCCGGCCCAGGGATGGACGAGTTCGTCGACCGCACGGCGGAATGCGCGCGCATCCGCGAGCAAGGTCGTGATGTCGCGGAACATGATCCCCGGCTTGGGATAGTCGGGAATGGTGCGGACGCTCGCCTTGATATCATGGTCGAAGGTCATTGGTGCCTCTCAATCAACGCGCGCATCCAGCCGGAACGCATTCTCGACAATACGTAGTCCCACCTCATTGCCGAGCGACATCAGCGATTCCGGGTGGAATTGTACGCCGGCGATCGGCAGGGTCTTGTGCTCCAGCGCCATGGCGACGCCGTCCTCGGTGCTGGCGGTCACGCTCAGAACTTCAGGCATGCTGTCGCGCTCGACAAAGAGCGAGTGATAACGGCCGATGACGATCTCGTTCGGCAGATTGCGCATCAGCCGCCCGCCGCGCACCTGCACCCGCGAGGGCCGGCCGTGGGCGGGATGCGTGAGCTGCCCAAGCTCGCCGCCGAAATATTCACCGATGGCCTGCACGCCGAGGCAGACGCCGAACACCGGCAGCTTCTTCTCCAACGCCGCATCGATGGTCTTCTTGATCGCGAAATCCTCGGGGCGTCCAGGACCCGGCGACAGCACCAGCAAATCCCACCTCTTCCGCTTGAGCATGTCGAGCGCATGCACATGCCGGACCACGGTGACGTCGGCGCCGACCTGGCGGAAATAATCGGCGAGCATGTGCACGAAACTGTCGTCGTGATCGATCAGCAGCACTTGCTTGCCCGAACCGGTCGCATCCGGCGCGAAGGTCGACAGCGGCTTCGGCGGATCGCCGCGCAGCGCCTGGAACAGGGCTGCGGCCTTGACCTGGCATTCGCGGTCTTCGGCGGCGGGATCCGAGTCAAACAGGCAAGTCGCACCGACGCGCACTTCGGCGAGGCCATCCTTCATGCGGATGGTGCGGATGGTGAGGCCGGTGTTGATGCTGCCGTCGAAATTCACCGCGCCGATCGCGCCGGCATACCAGCGCCGCGGCGAGCGCTCGTGATCCTCGACGAACTGCATCGCCCACAGCTTCGGCGCACCGGTGACAGTGACCGCCCAGGCGTGGGTGAGGAAGGCATCGAGCGCGTCGAAGCCGGGGCGCAGCATGCCCTCGACGTGGTCGACGGTGTGAAACAGCTTTGAGTAGGTCTCGATCTGCCGGCGCGCGAGCACCTTGATGGTGCCGGGAACGCAGACGCGCGCCTTGTCGTTGCGGTCGACGTCGGTGCACATGTTGAGCTCGAACTCGTCCTTCTCCGAATTCAGGAGCTGGCGGATCTGCTCGGCATCGCCGATCGCATCAAGGCCGCGCGCGATCGTGCCCGAGATCGGGCAGGTCTCGACCCGGCGTCCGTCCGAGCGAACGAACATCTCCGGCGAGGCGGAGACGAGAAACTCTCCCTCGCCCAGATTCATCAGCGCGCCGTAGGGCGACGGATTGATGACGCAGAGGCGCTGGAAGACCTCGGCCGGCGAGCGATCGCAAGGCTCGGCGAACAATTGTCCGGGCACCGCCTCGAACAGATCGCCGCGGGCGAAGGCCGCGCGCGCGGTCTCCACCGTGGCCTGATATTCGCCGGGCGCGTGATCGGCAAAACCCTGGCGCGGCGTCTTCAGGTACGGGCTCTCGGCGGTCTCGCGCGGCAGGCCCTCGGTGGACTTGCCCTTCCAGGCGAAGTCGTAGCTCAGCACGACGCCGCGGCCGGTGGCGCGGTCATAGGCAAGAAGGCGATCGGGCACGTACAGCACGATGTCGCGCTGGTCGCTCTCGCGTGCGCGCTTCTGCACGAGGTCCTCGATCTGGAACACGAGGTCGTAGGCGAAAGCGCCGAAAAGGCCGAGCAGCCCATCATCATTGGCGGAGAAAGCGGCGACGAGATCGCGCACCAGCGACATCACGCTGGCACGGCGCGTGCGCTGGTCCTCCTCGACCGGGGCGTCGCCGCGGATGATGTGGCCGGCCAGGCGCGAAGCGGTCTTCTCGGAGATCACCACACAGGGCTCGCGCAGGACGTCAGTGAGGAAGGCGATCAGCACCTGCCCGCGCGCGTTCAACGCTTCCAGCTTGAAATTGACGCCAGTGGTCTCGAGCTTGAGCGGCGGATCGGAGAAGCCGAGGTCAAAACTCTCGTAGCGGCCGGGCACGGTCGTGCCCGAGGACAGCACCACGCCGCGGCGGCGGTCGAGCAGGTTGATGAGATCGTCGAGCCGGTTGGCGCCGCCGGTAAACTGCTCGGCCACGCGCGTGATCGCGAGTCCTGCGCGGGTCACATAGTCGCTTCGGGCCGGGAGGGCAAAGACTGTCCTGTTCATGTCGTCCTCTTACGAAACTTGCCGAAGGAACGCCACACAGGACAAACGATCAGGCCGCCGCACTGCGTTGGCGACCTCAGACGATTTGGGAAAGGAAAATCGCACCGGCCACCTCGTTAGGAGGTGCGCCACCAAAGACGGGCTGGGCGGACGGCGGTGCTCATGGGGCGGATACTCACCATGGCCGGGGGGCGGCGTCAAGGAGGTAGCCCGGATGGAGCGCAGCGCAATCCGGGGTTCGTGCCACGATGGGAAGGTCCCCGGATTACGCTACGCTCCATCCGGGCTACGGGCTAGAGGCCGCACCGCTTCCAAAGCGCGGCCATCTCTGCATCGGTAGCGAACTCGCCTCGATCCGCCTCGCGGAGCCCCTCAAGAACGGCTGCTCGATGGCCCTCCGGGACCTTGAAGACCTCACGCTCCGACCGCGCATCGGCTTCAGATTTGTCCGTCACGGACCTACCCCAGATGCTTCCGGAAAAACTCCGTCGCCCTGCCCCAGGCGAGCTCGGCGGCTTCGCGGTCGTGCACAGCCTGGCGCTGCTCGTTGACGAAGGCGTGCTCGGCGTCATAGCGGAACAGCTCGAGCGACTTGCCGGCGGCCTTCATGGCCTTTTCGAAGCCATTGACCAGCTCCGGCGTGCACCAATCGTCCTTGTTGGCGAAATGGGCCTGGAGCGGGATCTTGACGTCGGCGGGCGTGGCCGCCTGCTCGGGTGGGATGCCGTAGAACACGACGCCGGCCGCAAGCTCCGGGATCTTGGTCGCGCCGATGATGGTGACGGCGCCGCCGAGGCAGAAGCCCGTCAGGCCGACCTTGGCGCCGTTGCGCGAGAGGTATTGCGTGGCGCCGCGCACGGTCTGCGTGGTGGCGTCCATGAAGTCGAGCGAGTTCATTTCCTTGTTGGCGGAATCCGTGTCGTGATACGGCACCACCTTGCCCTTGTAGAGATCGGGCGCCAGCGCATCGAAACCGGCCAGCGCAAAGCGGTCGCACAGGCCCTTGATCTGGTCCGACAGCCCCCACCATTCCTGAATCACGACCACGCCCGGCGCGTTGCCGCGCGCGGCATTGGCGAGATAGCCCGAGGCGTCCTTGCCGTCCGGGCGCTTGAAGGTGATGGCGGTTCCCATGGTGTCCTCCGATGAGTTTTGGGGGGAGCGGTTGGCGGCATTTTGGCGGGTGAGCGGCAGATAGGCAATCGCGCCAAACAACACACTCTCGTGCCCCGGATGCAATGAAGCGCGCCGCCCTTCGCGGCGTGGTGCGTTGCTGATCCGGGCCCAGCCACGAGCACGCTGGGTCCCGGCTCTGCGCAGCAGCGTTGCACGCTGCAGCGCGTCCGGGACACCGGCGACGCCAACAAAAAAGCCCCCTTGCGGGGGCTTCTTCAGTTTCTCGTCTCGCGCCGCCTCAGTGGGAGCTGGCCCAGACCTTCTTCTTGGTGAAGTACATCAGACCTGCAAAGAGGATCAGGAACACGAAGACCTGGAATCCGAGGCGCTTGCGCGCTTCCATGTGCGGCTCGGCGGTCCACATCAAGAACGTGGTGACGTCCTTGGCATATTGCGCCACTGTGGCGGGCGAGCCGTCGTCGAAGGTGACCTGGCCATCGCTCAGCGGCTTCGGCATCTTGATGGCGTGGCCGGGGAAGTATTTGTTGTAGTAGGAGCCCTCCGGGATGGTCACGCCTTCCGGCGCCTTGTCTTCGTAGCCCTGAAGCACCGCCGCGACGTAGTCCGGGCCCTGCTCCTGATACTGGCTGAAGAAGTCGATGATGAACCAGGGGAAGCCGCGCTTATACGAGCGCGCCTTGGTGATCAGGGAGAGGTCGGGCGGCGCGGCGCCGCCGTTCGCCGCACGCGCGGCCTGCTCGTTCGGGAACGGCGACGGGAAATAATCCGCTGGGCGCCCCGCACGCTCGAACATGTCACCCGCATCGTTCGGGCCGTCCTTGACCTTGTACTCCGAAGCGAAGGCTGCCGCCTGCGCCACTGAATAGCTTGGTCCGCCTGCTTCGGCGAGGTTGCGGAAGGCGATGTAGGACAGGCCGTGGCAGCTCGCACAGACCTCCTTGTAGACCTTCAGGCCGCGCTGCAACGCACCGCGGTCGAACTTACCGAAAGGGCCTGAGAACGACCATTTGTTGCCCGGAGGCGTGTCGCTGCCTTCGGACGCCTTCGCACTGTCGATCGAGCCCGCGAACAACGAGCCGGCGAGCGCCAGCATGATCGCGGTCGAGACCATCGGCGTCGACCTGCTGCCAGTCTTGGCCAGCACCGCATCCGAGATCGAGTTCGGCACCGGCCGCGGCTTCTCGATGCGCGAGAGCAGCGGCAGCACGATCAGGAAGTAGGCGAAGTAGCAGACGGTCAGGACCCGGCCGGCGATCACGTAGATGCCCTCCGGCGGCTGCGCGCCGAGATAGCCGAGCAGGATGCAGACCACGACGAAGATCCAGAAGAACTGCTTGGCGAGCGGGCGATACTTCGACGACTTCGTCTTGGCGGCGTCCAGCCAAGGCAGGAAGCAGAGGATGATGATCGCTCCGAACATCCCGATCACGCCCGCCAGCTTGTTCGGGATCGAGCGCAGGATCGCGTAGAACGGCAGGTAATACCATTCCGGCACGATGTGCGGCGGCGTCACGCCCGGGTTCGCCGGAATGTAGTTGTCGGCGTCGCCGAGATAGTTCGGCATGTAGAAGATGAACCAGGCGTAGAGCAGCATGAAGCAGGCCACGCCGAACATGTCCTTGATGGTGGCATGCGGCGTGAACGGCACCGTGTCCTTTTCCGTCTTCGGCTCGACGCCGTCAGGATTGTTCTGGCCGGCCACGTGCAGCGCCCAGACGTGGAGCACGACGACGCCCGCGATCAGGAACGGCAACAGGTAATGCAGCGAGAAGAAGCGGTTCAGCGTCGGGTTGCCGACCGAATAGCCGCCCCACAAGAGCGTCACGACGCTTTCGCCTACGTAGGGAATGGCGGAGAACAGGTTGGTGATGACGGTGGCGCCCCAGAAGCTCATCTGGCCCCACGGCAGCACGTAACCCATGAAGCCGGTCGCCATCATCAGGAGGTAGATGATGACGCCGAGGATCCACAGCACCTCGCGCGGCTCCTTGTACGACCCGTAGTAAAGGCCGCGGAACATATGGACGTAGACCGCGACGAAGAACATCGAGGCGCCGACCGCGTGCATGTTGCGCAGCAGCCAGCCGTAGTTCACGTCACGGACGATCAGCTCGACCGACTTGAAGGCGAGATCGGCATGCGGCGTGTAGTGCATCGCCAGGATCACGCCGGTCAGGATCTGCATCCCCAGCATGAAGGAGAGGATGGCGCCGAAGGTCCACCAATAGTTCAGGTTGCGCGGGGTGGGATAGGCGACGAACGACGAGTGCATGAGGCCGAAGATCGGCAGGCGCCGCTCGATCCATTGCAGGGCCGGATTGCTCGGCTGGTAGTCGGATGGTCCGCTCATGATGCGATCCTGAGGAAATAGTACGACGAGACGGCGCGAAGCTTCAGACGAGGGTCCGAGGCTCAGCCGATCTGGATTTTGGTGTCGGAAACGAACTGGTACGGCGGCACCGGCAGGTTCGCGGGCGCGGGCCCCTGGCGGATGCGGCCGGACGAATCGTACTGCGAACCATGGCAGGGGCAGAAGAAGCCGTCGTAGCTGCCTTCATGAGCGATCGGGATGCAGCCGAGATGGGTGCAGATGCCGATCACGACCAGCCACTGCTCGTGGCCCGACTTGACCCGGGCCTCGTCGGTCTGCGGATCGGGCAGGCTCGCCACGTTGACGGCGCGCGCCTCGTCGATCTGCTTCTTGGTGCGGTGGCTGATGTAGATCGGCTTGCCGCGCCAGAACACCTTGATGTCCTGGCCTTCGGCGACCGGGCTGAGATCGACCTCGATCGGCGCACCGGCGGCGATGGTCGAAGCATCAGGATTCATTTGGGAGATGAAGGGCCAGAGCGCGGCTGCGCCCCCTACTGCTGCAGCTGCCCCGGTTGCAACGAATAAGAAATCACGGCGTGTCGGATGGTCCGCCGAAGACGCTGTCGTCACGATTCCAACCCTTTCTTCTTATGCGACCGGTGGAACCGCTCCAGGGGGCGCCCATGAGGTCCCCGGAAAGGCTGCCGGCGCCCGCGGCCCCCCGCGGCGGCAGAACTTCGCTTATCCACCTCTAAACAGGCGAAACAGCAGTCCAGAATCGTTCTATTGGCACCCTTGCCCGGCGAGCGCAAGCCCGCTATCGGCGCGGGAGCGTGCAATGCACGAATTCCCGGGCAGGCGATGTTTTATTGAGACATTTCCCCCCGCAACCAACCCGCCGCCCATGATGCAGATAGCGCTTTTCCAGCCCGACATCCCTCAGAACACCGGCACGATTCTCAGGCTCTGCGCCTGCCTGGGACTGGCCGCCCACATCATCGAACCCGCCGGGTTCCCCGTCTCCGATCGCGCGTTCCGCCGGGCGGGAATGGACTACCTCGGCCATGTCAGCATCGTCAGGCACGACTCCTGGCAAAAATTCGAGGACTGGCGCGCCTTGCATGGCTACCGCCTGCTGCTGTTCACCACCAAGGGCGCCACCGACTATCGCGATTTCCGTTACCAGACGTCGGACATCCTGCTATTCGGGCGCGAGAGCGCCGGCGTCACCGACGCGGTGGTCGAGGCCGCGGATGCGCGGCTGGTGATTCCGATCAAGGCGGGGCTGCGGTCGCTCAATGTGGCCATGACCGCGGCGATGGCCGCCGGCGAGGCGCTGCGGCAGATCCGGGCCCTGCAAGTCTGACAGTTGAGGAGAGACAATTGAGTTACGCGGTCAAGGAAATCTTCCTGACCCTGCAAGGCGAAGGCGCCCATGCCGGGCGCGCGTCCGTGTTCTGCCGTTTTGCCGGCTGCAATCTCTGGAGCGGCCGCGAGGCGGACCGCATGGATGCGACCTGCAAGTTCTGCGACACGGATTTCGTCGGCACCGACGGCACCCTCGGCGGCCGCTATGCCTCGGCCGCGGAGCTCGCCGACACCATCGCCGGCCAATGGATGGCATCCAATGCGAACCGCTACGTGGTGCTGACCGGCGGCGAGCCGCTGCTCCAGGTCGATGCCGCGCTGATCGAGGCGCTCCATGCGCGCGGCTTCGAGATCGGCGTCGAGACCAACGGCACGATCGAAGCGCCGGAGGGGCTCGACTGGATCTGCGTCAGCCCCAAGGGCGGCAGCGAGCTGGTGCTGCGCCAGGGCCACGAGCTGAAGCTGGTCTATCCGCAGGCCCTCGCCGCGCCTGAAGCCTTCGAGGACCTCGCCTTCGAGCGCTTCTCGCTGCAGCCGATGGACGGACCCGAGGTGATCCAGAACACCGCGCGCGCGATCGATTATTGCCTGCGCCATCCGCAATGGCGGCTCAGCGTGCAGACGCATAAGTCGCTCGGCATCAGATAGGACGCGACTGGGAATGCAGATGGACCTATCGACGATCGAAGACCGCAAGGCCCGTGCCCGCGCCTGGTTCGAAGCCTTGCGCGACGACATCTGCGCGAGCTTCGAGCGGCTCGAGGACGACGCCCCGCAAAGCCTCTATCCGGGCGAAGCCGGCCGCTTCAAGCGCACGCCTTGGCAGCGCACCGACCATACCGGCGCGGCCGGAGGTGGCGGCGTGATGTCGATGATGCATGGCCGGCTATTCGAGAAGGTCGGCGTGCACTGCTCGACCGTGCATGGCGAGTTCGCGCCCGAATTTCGGGCTCAGATCCCCGGCGCCGCAGAGGATCCAAAATTCTGGGCCTCCGGCATCTCGCTGATCGCGCATATGCGCAATCCGAACGTGCCTGCGGTGCACATGAACACCCGCTTCGTCGTCACCAGCAAGGCCTGGTTCGGCGGCGGCGCCGACCTCACGCCGGTGCTGGATCGCCGGCGAACGCAGGACGACGCCGACACGATCGCCTTCCACGCCGCGATGAAAGAAGCCTGTGCGCAGCCGAGCGGCGTTTCCGATTACGACAAGTACAAGACATGGTGCGACGAATATTTCTACCTGCCGCACCGCAAAGAGGCGCGCGGCATCGGCGGCATCTTCTACGACTGGCATGACAGCGGCGACTGGGACGCCGACCTCGCCTTCACGCAGGATGTCGGCCGCGCCTTCCTGAAGATCTACCCTGACATCGTCAGGCGCAATTTCGCGAGCGCCTGGACCGCTGCGGACCGCGAGGAGCAATTGATCCGGCGGGGCCGCTATGTCGAGTTCAACCTGCTCTATGATCGCGGCACCATCTTCGGGCTCAAGACCGGCGGCAATGTGGACTCGATTCTGTCGTCGATGCCGCCGGAGGTGAAATGGCCATGACGACGATGCGGCCCGCCGCCAAGCTGCTCCCCCGCGCCATGCTGATCGACATGGACGACACCATCCTGTCGGCCTATGGCCGGCCGGAGATCGCCTGGAACACGATTGCGAACGAATTTGCCGAGGAGCTTGCGCCGCTGCCGCCAGCGTTGGTCGCAACCGCCGTGCTCGCCTTCGCGCGAAACTTCTGGGCCAATGCCGAAGCCGCATGGCGGATGAAGCTCGCCGAGGCGCGGCACCTGACCGTCAAGGGTGGTTTTGCCGCGCTCGCGGCCGCCGGCCATCGCGCACTATCAGATGATCTCGCCGTTCGCCTCGCCGACCGCTTCACCGCCTATCGCGAGGAGGAGATGTTCGTCTTCCCCGGCGCGCATGAAGCGATCGACGAATTGAAGGCGCTCGGCATCAAGCTGGCGCTGGTGACCAACGGTGCCGCCAACACCCAGCGCGCCAAGGTCGAGCGCTTCGAGCTGGCGCACCGTTTCCACCACATCCAGATTGAAGGCGAGCACGGCTTCGGCAAGCCCGAGGAGCGCGCCTATCTGCACGCGATGGAGGCGCTCGGCGTCACCGCCGAGGACACCTGGATGATCGGCGACAATCTGGAATGGGAAGTCGTGACCCCGCAGCGCCTCGGCATCTATTCGATCTGGATCGACGTGCATGGCGACGGCCTGCCCGAAGGCTCGACGGTCAAGCCCGACCGCATTATCCGCTCGCTGACCGAACTGGTGCCGGGCCGGCCCTGACCAGGGTCGCCAAAACAAAAACTGAAGAACAACCCCATGCAAAGTAGCCGTGGGCTGCAAAATCAAGAACTTGCGGATTTTACGAAATCCGTTTGACGCGTCGGGCAAAACAGGGGCATAATGCCATCGTCGGAATTTGCGATGGACAGGCTTCCGTGTGACCTGCATCCGCCTGCTCAGCGCACCGTGATGCAATTGGGATGAGGCGCCTGCTGCTGACCAGCAGCTAGTCACCATGACCGATTGGCGACTGCGGGCTTCGCGGCCTGATAGCGTTGATCACGGTCTCTTCTGATTTGAACAGACTTCATAGCCCCTCCGCTCCGCCAACCCGTCGGCGGAATTTCCCGTCGTGCCCGGCCTGCGTGATCGGCCTGTCATGACCGCTTGCTAGGTTCCCTTCCGAGTCGATCACTCGAAAGGAACAATCCATGGAATTGAAAGCCGGCGATGTCGTGATGCTGAAATCCGGCGGCCAGCCGCTGACGGTTGCGGAGGTGAAGGAGAACGACGTGCTCTGCCTCTGGATGGGCATGGAAGGCGACCTGTTCCGCGAAACGCTGCCGCTGGCCACGCTCGTGCAGGTGGAAGAAGAAGAGGACGAGGATGAAGACGAAGAAGAGGACGAAGAGTAGCCACCCCTAAGACCCATCCTAGACAGGCCGGAGTGCTCCGGCGCCCTGATGGCCGCTTCTGCCAACAATGGCACAACGGCGGACATCGCTCGATGTGGTGGAAGGGCTAACAGGTGCCACTCAGGTGAACGTATCCGCTAATGGAGGGGCGGCCTCGGCGCAGTTTGATGCGAGGTCAGTTCTTCAAGCCGATGCTTGAACAATACCACTAGATATCGTTGCCTCGCCAACCCAACTTCGTCGCGTCCGTATGGCAGTCGCCATAGGTCTGGTAGTTGCATACGTTTTTACAAGCTGCAAAAGCTGACCAGACTCCGTTGGTGTAGCCAAGACCGGAACCCACCCTGCCCACTCTTTTGTATTTTTGACGCATCGACGGCTCGACCATGTCGGCACGAGCTAGTCTCGACCGTCCTTGGATGGATACTTCTCGGAAGCGCCGTGGATGGACCCTGCAAACGTCAGGTGATGTCGTCACCTCGAGCTGTCGAAATCGAACTGGAGCAATGCCCATGAGGATCACCGTCGAAACCAGCGTAGCAGCCCCTATCGATCAGGTCTGGCACGCCTATACGACGCCTGCCGATATCGTGACGTGGAATACCGCGTCGGAGGACTGGCATACGACGAAGGCTACCGTCGAGCTGCGAGACGGCGGAGCCTTCTCGTCCCGAATGGAGGCCAAGGACGGCAGCATGGGCTTTGACTTCGCCGGCACCTACACGAAGATCGTCGAACACGAGCGGATCGAATACGCATTCGGCGATCGAAAAGCCGAGATCGAGTTCGTGCCCGGCCCGAAGGGCATCGTCGTCCGCGTCGTCTTCGATAGCGAACCGACGCATTCGGTCGAGCAGCAGCAAGGCGGTTGGCAGGCGATCCTCGACAATTTCGCACGACATGTCGAGGCGAAGCAGAAAAAGTCGTGAGGGCGGGTGGAGCGCGCCGCTCTACTTTTTCAGGATACCAGGGTTAGTGTTTCCAAGCTGCCGGACGGCGGCGTCTGCAGCTGGCGTGTTGTACGTCGGTCGAGACCCACCGCTGTCCTGATCAGGAGCCGCCGCGCCGAGTTTCTCACCCGTGGTGCGGTGGCTTTTGGCATTGGACGTGTTAGGGCCTGGCGAACCGCCTGTTCCGTTGAGCGTGGTACCGTTCGAAAGCGTCGAACCTCCTGTGCCTCCTGTGCCGCTTGTCCCGGTTGCACCGCCAGCAGATGACGAACCACCCGAACCGCCTCCTGAACTCTGCGCAATCGCGAACGAGATGCCGCCTAGCAGGATGGCCACCGTGATCACAAAGAGCTTCATCCTTCCCCTCCATCCATCACCAGCAAGTTTCGAGATCCGTCGATCGTCTCGCCTTGAAGGCTCGCAACCTAGTGCCGGCGCACGAACCAGGCTCCAAGAAGAAATGCGACAAGGAGCGAGCGCAAAGGCGCCTTCACAGTTGTCTCGCGCAACTGGTCGGCCCATTTCATCGCGAAGTCCGACGAAGTCGGCCGACGGCCCGTTCTTTCCGGCGGCGAGGCCGACGGTCGGCCGGACGACTGCTTGACAGCACTGGGCTCGTTCGTCAGCCCGGACGCTTCCGTCATTGCCGAGGCTTCCTTCATATCCATGCGCGTCCTCCTGTGTCGTTGACGAAGCAACCTGCTCCGTTCTCCCTGGTTCCTCTCTGCAACACCTTTGCGCGGTGAAAGGCTCCGTTTGGAACAGAGCCCCCTTCGCCTTGATTGCACTTCCAATAATGGACGGCCTACCGGTTCCTCGAACCTCTGACATGGCGGGGAGGCAACCTTGTAGGGCCATTCTGCATTTACATCGCATGCAGCGCATAGCGATCATCGCGTTCATGTTTGCCCTGGCCATCATGCTTGCACGCTGGGTCGGTGACAGCGACGTGCATACCGCGAGTCACGGCGAACCCGACAAGACCGCGACCGTCGGACAGGCGCATTGATCACCATGTGGATGAACGACGATCGGCCTGTTCTTCGATTACCGTCACAGTGCACTACCCGTCCCGCTTCAGGCCGGTTGGCGGGGCCTAGGCCCACGCGAATGACACCGTAATGACCGCAATCGAAAGAGCGGACGTAAGCGGCGGCTCTTGCGACGTTCGGCTTAGGGCTCGGGCACTGTGGGAGCTGGCTACTCGATGACCTCGTCGGCGCTCGCGAGCAAGGTCGGGGGTACGACAACAGCAATTTCTCGCGCTGCCTTGGCGTTAATCGACAACTTGAACGAAGTAGGCTGACGGAATGGCATCTCCGCAGGATTTCCGCCGTCAAGTATTTGGGCCACCTGATCGGCAGCTTGCCGGAGCGCATCGAGCAAATCGCGGTAGTAGGCCATCAGGCCGCCTGCGACGACCATTTCCCGAAATGGGTACATGGCCGGGATTTGCGCTTTCCCTGCTACATGAACCAAAGTCCTGCTGTTCGGAAGATGCTGAGGCTCATCTGAGAGCAGCAAGAGCTCAGCCCCCTCCCTCGCAACGGTGTCTGACGCAGCCTTGTAGGCTTCCTCGTTCAAGCTATTTCCGAGGTCTATGTGCAGCACGAACAAATTGAGTGATTCCGCGGCTTGTTTAGCCATCGCCGCCTGAGGCTGCTTGATCGCTATGGACGAGGACAAGTAGGCGAGCCGGGTCGCACTCGGTCGGGTTTCCTTCAACAGGGATAGCCGCTTTCCGTGCAGCTCGATGCCAGCATCGACGGTAACACCAGTGACGTTTCCACCGGGGCGCGCCAAACTGGACACCAGCCCCAATGCTACGGGATCGCCGATGATGGCAACGATTGGAATCCTCTGGGTCGCAGTTTTCAGGGCCAAGGTTATTGGGGGCGCCCCTGTCAGAATTACGTCGGGGTGATTGCCGACGACTCTCGCCGCCAGACTCGGAAAAAGGGTCATGTCACCCATGGCGGGATAGCGGTCTACCATCAGGTTGCGCCCTTCGACGTAACCGTGGCGTGCGAGCACCTGCAAAAATTCAGCCTGGACCGGATTGATGTTCGTGTCGTCCCAACCGGGGAGAACGATTGCAATGCGTCCCTGCCGTTTGGGTCGTTGCGCCTGCGCAGCGCATGCCAAGGCACCTGCCGCAGCTAGTGTGATGAAATCACGTCGCCTCATCTGGTGACACGACCGGCGCTCGAGGGGCAGGCATACCGTGGATATTAGAGGCCACAAAGCGACCGGAGACAAGACGCTCAAGTGGGCTTTAGGTCATCGCGTCGGTTCGGCCGGGTCAAGGTTGTCCAAGCCGACCATTACGAAAACGAGGCCCGGTTGACGGTCCAGGCGCAAACGCCAACTGGAGCGGATCATCTACGCGACGAGTTGCCTCGCCGCCGCCGAGATCATCACCATCCCGCCTGTGATCACCGCAACATCGAGGATCGCGGAGTGGATGTGCACCGGCATCCGCTCGACAAAGGCTTTTGCCAGGAACGCACCGGGGATCGCGATCGCGCCGATCAGCAGCGCGAAGGCGAGCACCTGCGCGGTCACGGCGCCGGCGAGGCCGAACACGGAGATCTTGATGAGGCCGGTGCCGAGCGAGATCATCGCATCGGTCGCGATCACCGCGGCGCCTTCGAGCCCTGCGGCCATCAGGAGCGAGAGCAGGATCACGCCGGAGCCGGAGGTGCCGCCGACCAGCACGCCGTAGCCGACCGAGCCGGCGGCAAGGCCAGAGTCGCCGATCCGCACGCTTCGCCGGCGGAGCACGCGGCGCAGCGGCACGCTCAGGATCAGCATGGCGCCGATCACGAGCGCCGCGCCCGCGTTGGTCAGCCGCGTATAGCCGTAGGCGCCGAGCGCCGTCGTCAAGCCTGCGCAGGCGAGCACGATCAGCGCGCGGCGGCGGTCGGCGTAGCGGATATAGGCGAGTGCGCGGCTCGAATTGGTGAGCATCGCCGAGATCGCGATGATCGGTACCACGGGCTCGGCGCCGACCAGCGGCACCAGCACCAGCGGCATCAAGGCGCCGGTGCCGTAGCCAGCGAGACCACCGATGATCGATGCAAACAACGCCATCAAGGCGACCAGCAGGAGCTGAAAAATCGATGTCGGCGAAGGCTGAGACGATGGTCACGTTCTCTCGTCGCGGCCGATGCGGGCCACAGCTTGATCGGCGATGGAAGCGAGCGCGGCTTCATCTAGGGGAAAATCTGCCGCAAGCCAAGCGTCCTCGGCGAGCGTCAACACATGTCCGAGCGCAGGTCCTTCGGCCAGGCCGCGCGTGATGAAGTCGGCGGCCTTCAACGGAAATTTCGGCGCAGTCCAGCGCTGCGGCAGCTCGGCGAGCGCGCGCCAGTGCATTGAGGTGACATCGCCGCCGGCCCGCGCCCATCCCAGCAACACACGATCGTGATAGCGCTCGGCCCCGAGCCGGTAGAGCAGCCGCCGTGCATTGGCCTCGTCCTTGGTGACCAGGCGCCACCAGCGGTGGCCCATCGAATCCAGCGCCTTGGTCTCGGCATTGGACAGCCGCAAGCGCGCGGCGACGCGCTTGGCATCTTCGGTCACGGCGACGGTCAGCGCAGCGAGGCGCCGCGTGGTGCTCGCAGTGAGGCCGAGCTCGCGCTCGATCGCGATCATCGTCGTCAGCGGCCCGGTATAGACGACGCCGCCGGTCAGCGCCTGCAGCAATCCGCCCTCGGCCATGGCCAGCGCGGCCGCGGATGCGCCTGATGTCACCAGCAGCTTCAGCATCTCCATCCGCACCCGCTCGGCCGAGAGGCTCGCAAGACCCGCATGCCCCCGGATGCAGGCGAGATAGCCGTCGCGGTCGGGCTCGCCCGCGCCGAAGGCGGCGTGGATGCGGAAGAAGCGCAGGATGCGCAAGTAGTCCTCGGCGATGCGCTGGTCGGGATTGCCGATGAAGCGCACGCGGCGCGCTTTCGCATCCGCGATGCCGCCAACATGGTCGTAGACGACGCCTGCCGCATCGACCGACAGGCCGTTCATGGTGAAGTCGCGCCGCTCGGCGTCCTTCACCCAGTCGCGGCCGAACGCGACCTTGGCCTTGCGGCCGAAGGTCTCGGTGTCCTCACGCAGCGTCGTGACTTCATAGGGGTGACTGTCGATCACCAGCGTGATGGTGCCGTGATCGATGCCGGTCGGCACGCTCTTGATGCCGGCAACCTTGGCGCGCCGCATCACCTCCTCCGGCCGCGCCGTGGTCGCGATGTCGATGTCGCCGGGCTTGAGACCGAGCAGCGCGTTGCGCACGGCGCCGCCGACCACCCGCGCCTCCTCGCCGTCAGCGTTGAGCAATCGCAGGACGCGCGCGGTCCCGCCAGAGATCAGCCAGGGCGCATCGGCAAGAATTGGCGCAAGTAGCGGCTCCGCGCTCATCGTGCTGCCCCTATTTTTCCACGCCCGGCACCAGCCGGCCGTTCTCGATATGGGCGGGAACGTAGGTCGAATCTGGGGCGGCGCCGGAGAAATGCGCAAAGCCGATCAGCCCGGCAATCACCAGCACGAGCGCCGCCAGGACAAGGCGCGCGACGATGGTGACCGGCCAGGACGATCGTGCGAACAGGCCGGACCGCGTCGCGGCCAGGAACAGCGCATAGACGACAAAGGGAATGAGGAAGATTCCGATCTCGGTCAGAACCGGCCGGATCATGATGAATAGATCCGCTCATACAGCACACGCAGCATGCCGGCCGTCGCACCCCAGATGTAGCGTTCCGCGAACGGCATCGCGTAGTAGGAGCGCTCCATGCCGCGGAATTCCTTGCTGTGCACCTGATGGTTCACCGGATTCATCAGGAAGGATAGCGGCACCTCGAACGCGTCATCAACCTCGGAATGGTTGATGGTGAGCTGAAAGCCCGGTCGCACTTTGGCGACCGTCGGCAGGATGCGGAAGCCGAACCCCGTGCCGTAGAGATCGAGATAGCCGAGCGGCTCGACAAAGTCTCTGGACAGCCCGACTTCCTCCTCGGCCTCGCGCAGCGCGGCGTCCAGCGGTGACGAGTCGATCGCGTCGATCTTGCCGCCGGGAAAGGCGATCTGGCCGGCATGGTCGTTCAGATGCGCCGAGCGCTGCGTCAACAGGATGGTCGGCTCCGGATGGTCGACCACCGCGATCAGGACCGCCGCCGGCCGCACCGGTTGCTCGCGCGCGATGATCTCGAGCATCTTGTCGGTGCCGGGGTCGCCCGAGGCCGGGATGATATTGGGATCGTAGAGACCGGGCGGCACGTCGAAAGCAAGCTTGGCCCGGGAGCGCGCAAAGAAATCCGCCGCGCCGATCGCAACAGGACCGTTCTTCAGGATAGGCTTGTTCAAAGCGCGGCCCTCACCTGCTCCGCATCGGCCATGGCGAAGAATTCGCCTGATGATTCGACGCCGAACATCGGCTGGCCATCGACCATCCGCTCCTCACCCATGTCAACCAGATCGTAATAGAGCGCCCGCGTGACCTTGGCCCAGAGCTCGGCGCGGACATGCAAATACGGCGTCAGCCCGCCGTCCCTGGCCTGCTCGAAGCGCAGCCGGTGCGCGGCATCGCAGGCGACCCAGTCGTCGACATTGGTGCGGAAGCGCAGCACGCGATCCTTGCCCTCGCCATCCTTGACCATCTCGACCGCCATGAACGGCGCATCATCGACGCGGATGCCGACCTTCTCGACCGGCGTGACCAGGAAGTGCTTGTCGCCCTCGCGCTTCAGGATGGTCGAAAACAGCCGGACCAGAGCGGGGCGCCCGATTGGCGTCCCCATGTAGAACCAAGTACCATCGGAGGCGATTCGGATGTCGAGATCGCCGCAAAACGGCGGATTCCACAGATGCACCGGAGGCAGGCCCTTTTTGGCGCCTTCGGCAGCGGCAGCACTTTTGGCCGCGGCAGTCAGCCCCTCGAGACCACGATCGGCGCACTGCCCTTGGTTCGCCATGGTTTGCCCTGACTTTGTCCTTGGCACGATTGGTGCAGGTCTACGTTGTACATCGGCGCTCGGTTCCACCGCGGATTGGTCCGGTGTGGGAGGTCGCCACTTCGTGATGCCGTACATAACCCGAAGCCGATAAGGTGGGGATAGGTTAATTCAACGAATACATGGCCTTCCTGCAAGTCTAGCATAGGGCCCATGATCTAGCATGATGACGTGGCGGTGATCACGTGGCGTGATGAATTGGCGTGATGCGATGACATCATGACGCAAGCCGCATGGCGGGCTGAAGGAGCGAACGGATGGCGGAGAGTGTCGAGAAACTCGAGGACGGGATCGTCCGTTCGGCCGAGCAGGTGTCGGGCCAGATTCGCGCAGCGAAAGAGGCGATCGCATCCGTCATCTTCGGCCAGGATCGCGTGATCGAGAACACGCTGGTCACCATCCTCTCCGGCGGCCATGCGCTGCTGATCGGCGTGCCCGGTCTCGCCAAGACCAAGCTGGTCGAGACGCTCGGCGTCACGCTCGGTCTCGATGCCAAGCGCATTCAGTTCACGCCCGACCTGATGCCGTCGGACATTCTCGGCGCCGAGGTGCTGGATGAGAGCACCGCCGGCAAGCGCGCCTTCCGCTTCATTTCGGGTCCGGTGTTCGCGCAGCTGCTGATGGCGGACGAGATCAACCGCGCCAGCCCGCGCACGCAGTCGGCGCTGCTGCAGGCGATGCAGGAGCAGCACATCACCGTCGCCGGCGCGCGCCACGATCTGCCAAAGCCGTTCCACGTGCTCGCGACGCAGAACCCGCTGGAGCAGGAAGGCACCTATCCGCTGCCCGAAGCTCAGCTCGACCGCTTCCTGATGGAGATCGACGTCGACTATCCCGATCGCGACGCCGAGCGCCGCATCCTGTTCGAGACCACCGGCGCCGAGGAAACGCTGGCGAGGGGAGCGATGACCGCGGATGCGCTGATCACCGCGCAGCGGCTGATCCGGCGCCTGCCGGTCGGCGATTCCGTGGTGGAGGCGATCCTGTCGCTGGTGCGCTCGGCCCGTCCCGGTCCGGACGCCGGCGAAGCCGGCAAGTTCATCGCCTGGGGCCCCGGCCCGCGCGCCAGCCAATCGCTGATGCTGGCCGTGCGCGCGCGTGCGCTGATCGACGGACGCCTGGCGCCCTCGGTCGACGACGTCCTCGACCTCGCCGAGCCCGTGCTGAAGCACCGCATGGCGCTGACCTTCCAGGCGCGCGCCGAAGGCCGCACGATTCCGGACGTGATCCGGCAATTGAAGACACGGATCGGTTGATGGCAGCGGAGAACGGGCACGCGGCGAAGGAGATCATTGCGATCCGACGTGCCGATGGCGAAAGCCGCACGCTCGCAGCTTCCTTGCCGCGCCTGGTGCTCGAGGCCCGCCGTATCGCCGCCAACGTCATCCACGGCCTGCATGGACGGCGCCGCGCCGGCTCCGGCGAGAATTTCTGGCAATATCGCCGTTTCGTCTCCGGCGAGCCGGCGCAGAACGTCGACTGGCGGCGCTCGGCGCGCGACGACCATCTCTATGTCCGCGAGCTCGAATGGGAAGCCTCGCACACGGTCTGGATCTGGCCCGACCGCTCGCCCTCGATGGCGTTCGCCTCGAAATCCGCGCGCGAGTCCAAGCTCGAACGGACCCTGATCGTCGCGTTCGCACTGGCCGAACTGCTGGTCTCCGGCGGCGAACGCGTCGGCATTCCCGGGCTGATGGCGCCGACGGCGAGCCGCAGCGTCATCGACAAGATGGCGCAGGCGATGCTGCATGACGACGCCGATCGTCTCAGCCTGCCGCCGTCCTTCGTGCCTGCGGCGCTCGCAGAGACGATCGTGCTGTCGGATTTCTGGTCGCCGATATCAGAGATCAGGGCCACCCTCGCAGGGCTCTCCGGTTCCGGCGCGCACGGCACGCTGGTGCAGATCGTCGATCCCGCCGAAGAGTCGTTCCCCTATTCCGGCCGCGTCGAGTTCGTCGAGCCCGAAGGGTTCGGCGTGATCACCGCCGGCCGCGCGGAGAGTTGGGCGCAGGATTACACCGCGCGGCTCGCGCTGCACCGCGACCAGATCCGCGCGGAAACCAACAAGCTGGACTGGCTGTTCACGACGCACGCCACCGATCGCTCCGCCGCCGAGCTGCTGCTGTTCCTGCATGCCGGCATGCAGGTGAGCAAGTCGGGCGCCCGCACCACGACGATCAAGGTGGGGCCGGCCGCATGATGGGACTGCCGCTCGCCTTCACCCAACCGCTGCTCCTGATCGGGCTCGTCAGCCTTCCGGTGCTGTGGTGGCTGCTGCGCGTGATGCCGCCGCGGCCGCGCCGCATCGAGTTTCCGCCGACGCGCCTGTTGTTCGACATTGCGCCAAGGGAAGAGACGCCCTCGCGGACGCCATGGTGGCTGACCGCATTGCGGCTCCTGGCTGCAGCGCTCGTCATTTTCGCCGCCGCCGGCCCGATCTGGAATCCGCAAACGGGCCTCGCCGGCAGCAAGGCGCCGCTGATGATCATGTTCGACGACGGCTGGAGCGCGGCCTCGCATTGGGACATCAGGATCAGGGCCGCCGACGAGCTGATCGCCAACGCCGACAACGACCGCCGCGCCATCGCGCTGGTGCCGCTGTCCGAGCCGAACCGCGACATCACCCTGATGCCGGCGGGCGCGGCGCGCGTCGCGCTGCGCCAGCTCGCGCCAAAACCCTATTCGATCGACCGCGTCGAGACGCTGGCTGCAATCGACCGCTTCCTGAAAGCCACTGGCGATTGCGAGATCGCATGGCTGTCCGATGGCGTCGATACCGGCCGCGGCGAGGACTTCGTGCAGGGCCTCGGCAAGACCATCGGCGATCGCAGCCTGACCGTGTTCGAAGGCGGCACCTCCTCGCCGCTGGCGCTGGTTGCGGCCGAGAACGCCGCCGCCAGGATGACGGTGAAGGTGCTGCGCACCGACAGCGGCATCGCTGTCGGCACCGTGCGCGCGCTGGACCAGAAGGCCTCGCCGATCGGAGAAGCGCGCTATACGTTCGGTCCGCAGGACAAGGAGACCGACGCCGCGTTCGATCTGCCGGTCGAGCTGCGCAACGACATCACCCGGCTCGAGATCTCGGGCGAGCGCTCCGCCGGCGCGGTTCAGCTGCTCGACAAGCGCTGGCGCCGCCGCGCCATCGGCATCGTCTCGAGCTCGACCAGCGAGACCGCGCAGCCGCTGCTGGCGCCGACCTTCTACCTCACCCGCGCGCTGGCGCCGTTCGCCGACGTGCGGCTCGCCGACAAGGGCTCGCCGCAGCAGGGCATCACCCAATTTTTGGACCAGAAGCTGCCGATGATCATCCTCGCCGATGTCGGCACCATCGCCCCTGAGCTGCGCGAGCGCCTCAATGCTTGGATCGACCAGGGCGGCGTGCTGGTGCGGTTCGCAGGGCCCCGGCTGGCGCAGGCCGAAGACGATCTCGTCCCGGTCAAGCTGCGCAAGGGCGGCCGCACGCTCGGCGGCAGTCTCACCTGGGAGAAGCCGCAACATCTGGCCTCCTTCGCCGCCGACGGTCCGTTTGCTGGCGTCGCGGTCCCCAGGGACGTCACCGTGAGCCGCCAGGTGCTGGCCGAGCCCGACGCGGTGCTCGCCACCAAGAGCTGGGCCTCGCTGGAAGACGGCACGCCGCTGGTGACCGGCGAGCATCGCGGCAAGGGGCTGGTCAGCCTGTTCCACGTCAGCGCCGACATGCGCTGGTCGGATCTGCCGATGTCCGGCACCTTCGTGGAAATGCTGCGGCGGGTGGTCGATATGTCCGGCTACACGTCCAAGCCCGGCGCCGGCGTTGCCAGCGAAGCGACCACTGAAACGGTGGCGCCGCTGCACATGCTCGACGGTTTCGGCGCCTTCGGCCCGCCGCCGGCGACCGCAAAGCCCCTGCCCGCGGATTACCGCGACCGGGCCACTCCCGATCATCCGCCGGGCTTCTATGGTCCGGCCGAAGGACCGCTCGCCGTGAACACGCTTGCCGCCGCCGACCGCATCGCGGCTCTCAATACCGCGAGCCTGCGCGCCCGGCACGCCACCTACACCAATGCCGAGCCGCGGGACTTGCGCGGCTGGTTGCTGTCGACGGCGCTCGCGCTGTTCCTGATCGACGCCATCATCGTCGCGGTGCTCGGCGGCGGGATCGCCGCGCTGCTGCGCCGCCGCGCCGCGCCCGCGATGATCGTCCTTGGCCTGCTGCTCACCTCGCTCTCGCCGGCGCCGTCGCGCGCCGACGGCGCCGCGGACGATTTCGCGATGAAGGCGACGTCGCAGACCCGCCTCGCCTATGTGGTAACGGGCAATGCCGACGTCGATTCCATCGTCAAGGCCGGCATGAACGGGCTGACGCTGTTCCTGGCCCAGCGCACCGCGCTCGAGGCCGGCGATCCCGTCGGGGTCGATCCCGCGCGCGACGAGCTCGCCTTCTTCCCGCTGATCTACTGGCCGATCGTGCCGGGCGCGCCCAAGCCGCCGCAGGACGCCATCAACAAGATCGACGCCTACATGAAGCAGGGCGGCACCGTGCTGTTCGACACGCGCGACGCGATCGAAGCACCGCCCGGCGCGAACGGCGCGGCGCAGACCCCGGGCATGCAGACGCTGCGCGGGATCCTGTCGTCGCTCGACGTGCCCGAGCTCGAGCCGGTGCCGCGCGAGCACGTGCTGACCAAGACCTTCTATCTGCTGCGCGACTTCCCCGGCCGCTTCGTCACCGGCCAGACCTGGGTCGAGACCCTGCCGCGCGACGAGGATGAGGACAGCGCGCAGCGGCCGGCGCGCGGCGGCGACGGCGTCTCGCCGATCATCATCACCTCGAACGATCTTGCCGGCGCCTGGGCGGTGCGGCCCGACGGCCAGGCCATGCTGCCGGTGACCGGCGGCGACACCCGCCAGCGCGAATTCGCCTACCGCGCCGGCGCCAACATCGTGATGTACACCCTGACCGGCAATTACAAGGCCGACCAGGTGCACGCACCGGCGCTGATCGAACGGCTGGGGCAATGAGCATGATCCGGAAAAGTGGAAGCCGGTTTTCCGGCGAGATCATGCTCACAACGAATAGAAGTCCGCCATGAATTACGGCATCGCGTTCACGCCGCTTGTCCCCTCGATCGTCCTCTGGCTCGCGCTCGCCGCGATCGTCGTCGTCGCGCTCGTGCTGCTGCTCGCGCGCGCACGCGGCGCCGCCGTGCGCGTCGCCGCGCTGGCGCTGTTCCTGCTGGCGCTCTCCAATCCCTCCTTCACCCGCGAGGACCGCGATCCCCTCACCTCGGTTGCCGCCGTCGTCGTCGACAAGAGCCCGAGCCAGAATTTCGGCAACCGCAATCGTGAGGCCGCGCAGGCGCAGGAGGCGCTGGTCGACAGCCTGAAGAAGATCAAGGGTCTCGAAGTTCGCGTCGTCGACGCCGGACAGGCCGACGGCGAGACCGACGGCACAAAGCTGTTCGGCGCCCTCGCCTCGACCTTGTCGGACGTGCCGGTCGACCGCGTCGCCGGCGCGTTCCTGATCACCGACGGCCGCGTCCACGACATTCCGGCGAACGCCGCCGCGCTCGGCTTCCAGGCGCCGGTGCACGCGTTGGTTACCGGGCAGAAGGACGAGCGCGACCGCCGCATCGCGATCACGGCCGCGCCGCGCTTCGGCATCGTCGGCCAGACCCAGACCATCAGCTACCGCCTCGACGACCAGGGGGTCACCGGCGAGCGCGCCAAGGTCACGGTCCGCAGGGACGGCGAGGTCATCAACGAGCGCACGCTGTCGAGCGGTCAGGCCGCGAGTGTGGACGTCGACATCAAGCATGCCGGGCCGAACATCGTCGAGATCGAGGCCTCGCCGCTCGAACGCGAATTGACGCCGGTGAACAACCGTGCCGTCGTCGCCATCGATGGCGTTCGCGACAAGCTGCGCGTGCTGCTGGTCTCGGGCGAGCCGCATTCCGGCGAGCGCACCTGGCGCAACCTCTTGAAGTCCGACGCCAGCGTCGACCTCGTGCATTTCACCATTCTGCGTCCGCCGGAGAAGCAGGACGGCACGCCGATCAACGAATTGTCGCTGATCGCGTTTCCGACCCGCGAATTGTTCCAGCAGAAGATCAACGAATTCCAGCTGATCATCTTCGATCGCTACGCCCGTCAGGGCGTGCTGCCGATCGCCTATTTCGACAACATCGCGCGCTATGTCCGCTCGGGCGGCGCGGTGCTGGTCTCGGCCGGACCCGACTACGCCTCCAACACCAGCATCTGGCGCACGCCGCTGGATACGGTGCTGCCGGCCGAACCCGTCGGCGTGACGGAAAAGCCGTTCTATGCGCATCTGTCCGACATCGGCAAACGCCACCCCGTCACGCGCGCCCTGGAGGGCTCCGGAAGCGAGCCGCCGCGCTGGAGCCGCTTCTTCAGGACGGTCGACACCCGCAATTCCGTCAACCCGCCGGTGATGACGGGGGCCGACGGCAAACCGCTCCTCTTCCTGTCGCGCTTCGGCGAGGGCCGCGTCGCGCTCTTGCTCTCCGACCACATCTGGCTGTGGGCCCGCGGCTATGAGGGCGGCGGCCCGCATCTCGATCTGCTCAGGCGGATGTCGCACTGGCTGATGAAGCAGCCGGACCTCGATGAAGAGGCGCTGCGTCTGCAGGTGCAGGGCAAGGACCTCGTCGTGGTGCGTCAGACGATGGCCGACAGCGTCCAGCCGGTGAGCGTGACCTCGCCGTCAGGCGTGTCGAACGATTTGACGCTGAGCCCCGGCGATCCCGGCGAATGGCGCGCCAGCCTTCCCGCGAGCGAGCTCGGCCTGTGGCAGGCGACCGACGGCACGCTGAAGGCGCTGATCAATGTCGGCCCGACCAATCCGAAAGAATTTTCGGAAGTCACCTCCACCACCGACACGTTGAAGCCGCTGACCCAGGCGACCGGCGGCGACGCCGTCCGCGTGGCCAGTGGCTCAAGCGTCGAGCTGCCGCGCATCCTGCCGGTGCGCTCGGTGGGCATGTTCCATGGCGACGGCTGGATGGGCGTGCGGATGCGGGATGCCAGCGTGGTGAAAGGTGTCGGCGTGCTGCCGATCTTCGCCGGCGTGATCGGCCTGTTGCTGCTGCTCGGCGCCTTCGCGGCGACGTGGGTGCGCGAGGGGCGCTGATCCCCAAGCGCGATGGGATGACCACAGCGATGGCGGTGCGTTCTCCCTCCCTTGCGGGAATGGAGAGCGCATCGCCGCCAATCGGTCTCCGTTCGACGTCTAACCCGTCGCACCTTGGTCTGAGCTTGAACGACCAAAGCGCGATGAGATTTGGATGAATCGTCATCCCGCTTTAGTCGTTGTTTGAGCATGATCTTTTCGGAGAACCGCTTCACACGTTTCCGGATCTTGCTTTAGCCTTCCGTCATCTCCTGCAGACATTTTACTTGACAGGGGATGAATTCACGCGTCCGTTTGATGGCGCGTTTTATTGCGAACGAATTTTTTTCGAATTGTATTTTGGAATGACGACTGAATCCGTTTTTGCATTTGTCGATGCCTGCGCCGGCGACGCTCCCATTGAGGAGTTGATCGAGCAGTTCAAGCGCGTGATCCTCGGCTATGGCTTCGATGCCTCCGCCTGCGGTGCGTGGCATGGCGTCGGCGAACAACGATCGACCCGCTTCTTCTTCGTCGATTGGCCGGAGAACGTCATTCAGCTCTATGCCGAGCAAAATCTCGAACGCCGCGACCCGCTCGTATTTGCCGCCCGGCGGCGGATGACGCCATTCGTTTGGGACGAGGTCTATTCCGATCCGCATCTGCCTGCAGAGTCGAAGGCGCTCTATCAATTCGCGTACGATCACGGCTGGGTCGATGGACTGTGTGTACCGGTCCACGGTCCGGCCGGGTATCAGGGACTCGTCAGCATGTTGGCGCGCTCGAAACTCGCGTTGTCACCGGGCGAGCGGGGGCGGTTGGAACTGGCTGCGCGATCGATCCACGAAGCCTGCCGTCACACCCTCGGATTCGGCGTTTCGCCGGAGCCCGTACCTGTCATGACCGCGCGCGAACTCGAATGCATGAAGTGGGTCGCTGTCGGCAAGTCCGACTGGGAAATCGCCCAAGTGCTCGACATCTCCGAATCCACGGTTCACTTCCATGTCGAGAATGCCAAGAAGAAGCTGAAGAAATCGACGCGCACGGAAGCCGTTGCGCTGCTCGTGATGCACGGCTTGATGTAACGCAGCCAAGCGGCGATCCCTGAGGGGGATTGCTCAGGTTTTGGGCATTTCAGCTCGGCGCTGCGCGTCCTTCGTGGAAACCAGGAAAACTCGAACCGAGTTCAGCATCGAAGCTGTGGCGCGATTGACACTGCTCGGGCCTTTATAGAGCCAAACATCCGCAACCTGTCTGATCAGATAGGTGCAGCCGGCGGCCCTCCACCGTTAGATCTTCTTCGAAATTCGGGATTCTGGGGGTGTTATGGCGGGTATACAGAAGCTGCGCCGGGACATGTCCCGACCGCAGCCGGAGGGCTTGTTTGCGCGTCGATTCCATTGGCTGCTAGCCAGCACGTGCTTGGCGGGCACTTGTTCGTCGTTTCGCCGGCCGTTGCGGCCGACTGGCTCGGCACGGTTTCGGCAGACTGGTTCACGGCAGGAAACTGGAATCCCACGGCTGTCCCCGGTTCGGCCACGGCTGTGACGATCAACAACGCGGGCACGCCGAATCCTGCGACGATCAACGCCCCCGGCGCGGTCGCGGGACGCGTCGACCTCGGCAGCGCCGGCGGCCAGAGCGGCACGTTGAACGTTGCGGGCGGCACCCTTGCAGCGACATCGCTGTTTGCCGGAATTCTCGGCACGGGCACGGTCAACATCACGAACGGCGGCCTGCTGTCGACCACCGGCACCGCCACGGCCGCCGACAGCCCCAATTCGGCGGGTACGATCACCGCGACCGGCGCCAACTCGCGATTCAATCCAGGCTCGCTGTTCATCGCTGCGGACGCGAACACCAACGGTCAGGTCAACATCACGAATGGCGCATCGCTCACGACGGGCGGGACAACCATCGGCTACTTCACGTCCACCGCCACCGGCACCCTCACCGTCTCCAATGCCACCATGACCACCGGGGCGATGACCATCGGCGAACGGGGCAACGGAACGCTCAATCTCAACAACGGATCGACCGGTTCTAGCAGCGGTTTGACCTTCATCGGATCCAGCAATGCCACTGGTGTCGGCACGGCGAATATCGCCGGCGCAGGAACGACCTGGACCACCGGCACGCTGAACATCGGCACGATTGGCACCGGCGCGGTGAACGTTTCCAGCGGCGCGAAAGTCACGTCAACCAGCAGCAACACTCTCATTCCCACCGTATCCCTCGGCGGCAATGCCACGGTGACCGGCGCAGGATCGCAATGGGAGATTGTTGGTAACTCCGCTGGCTCGTCCCAGGGCGTGGTCGGCATCGGCAGCAAGATCAACGGCACCGGCACGCTCACCGTCTCCAACGGCGGCAAAGTCACGGTCAGGGATAGCGCCGCCGTCACCAACGGCCAATTCATGCAGCTTCGCATGGGCATCGCGTCGGGCTCGACCGGCTCGCTGGTCGTGACCGGCGCGAGCTCATCGTTCACCACGCCTTACGACGTCTATGTTGCATACAATGCGGGCACGACCGGCAACATCACCGTCAGCAATGGCGGTGCGCTGACGACCGGTTATACCCAGGTCGGCGAGCGCGGTACCGGCACCGCGCTTGTCACCGGAGCCGGGTCGGTCTGGACAGTCCTCGACGTCCCCTCTGTTCCTGGTAGTCAACCGCAAGGCTTGGCAATCGGAAGCGCGTCGACCAGCAACGCCACACTCACTATCGCCGACGGCGGTACGGTGAACATCAATTCAACCGGTCCGATTTCCGTTGTTCTCGGCGGCGCCGCTGGCAGCCAGGCGACGCTCAATATCGGCGCTGCCGCAGCCAGTCCGGCGGCAGCAGCCGGTACGCTCAACGCGACAAACGTCGTGTTCGCAACGGGCGCGACCGGCACGATCAACTTCAATCATACCTCGAACAATTATCTGTTCGCTCCAAGCATCCAGGGCGGCGCCGGCACCGTCAACTTTCTGTCCGGCACGACGATCCTCCCTGGCAACAACACGTACACGGGGACGACAAACATCGCGGCCGGCGCGACGGCGCAATTCGGCAATGGCGGCACAACGGGTCTCATCTCCGGCAACGTCACCAACAACGGTGCGATGGCCGTCAATCTCTCGTCGATCACAACCTACGCCGGGGCCATCTCCGGCAACGGAACATTCGAAAAGCTCGGCAACAACCTGCTCACCCTGTCCGGCGCCAACACGTACACCGGCACCACGACCATTTCGGCCGGTACCTTGCAAATCGGCACGGGCGGCACCACGGGGTCGATCAGCGGCAACATCGTCAACAACGCGTTTCTTACCTTCTACCGCTCCAACTCTTTCACGTTCGGGAATGTGATTTCCGGCACAGGCAGCGTCACCAAGACCGGCGCGGGAACCCTCACGCTGTCGGCGGCAAACACCTACACGGGCGGTACGTCGGTTGCGCAAGGCACGCTGACGCTGGGCACCAGCAATCGCCTGGCCTCGACAGGGAGCCTGTTCATCTTTGGCGGGGCCACATTCAATCTCGCGGGATTCAGCCAGACCGTCGGTGCATTTGGCGGACCCGGCACGGCGGCCATCGGCGCAGGATCGTTGACCGTCGGCAACAATCTGGACCGCACGTTCCAGGGCAATCTGACCGGCAACGGCGCGTTCATCAAGCAAGGTACGGGCTCGCTGATCATGAGCGGCAACAGCTCGGCGTATACCGGCACGACGACCGTGAATGACGGCCTTCTCACGGTCAACGGCGATCTGTCGAACAGCGTCGCGACAGTCAATTCCAACGGCACACTCGGCGGCACGGGCACGGTCGGGCAGACGACGGTTGGCGGCACCATCGCGCCCGGCAATTCGATCGGCACACTCAACGTCAACGGCCCGTACGTACAGAACGTAGGCTCGTTCTACAATGTCGAGGTCAATACGGCGGGACAGTCCGACCTCATTCTGGTGAACGGCACGGCGACCATCAACGGCGGCACCGTTCGCGTGCTCGCCGGTTCTGGCGCCTACAACCCGACGACCGTCTACACCATTCTGACATCGACCGGCGCACGCACCGGCACCTATGATGCGGTGACATCGAACTTCGCGTTCCTCGCTCCGGCGCTGACCTACGATCCCAGCAACGTCTATCTGACGTTGACGCGCAACAGCGTCGACTTTGCCGCGATCGGCAACACGCCGAACCAGCGAGCCGCCGGCAGCGGCATCGCACTGCTCGGCCTGACCAATCCGCTGGTTCTCGCGGCGCTATTCCTGACGCCGGATCAGGCGCGCAACGCGTTCGATCTGGCATCCGGCGAAATTCACCCGAGCCTGCGCACCGCAATGATCGAGGATAGTCGCTTCATCCGCGATGCGATCCTCGGCCGACTCTCGCAGATTGCCTCGACGCCTTCGCTGCTGCCCTCGACGACCGCGAATTTGGTTGCGGAGGAGGCCGATGCGGCGCTCGGCTATACCAAGGACCAGCGACGCAACCTGAAGGCCGAACCACGATGGCCGATCCGCGCCGAGCCGGCGCAGCCGGTCTACTCCGCATGGGCCCAGGGTTACGGCAATTGGGCGCAGCGGGACGGCGACGGCAACGCGGCCACGATTCGTTACAACACCGGCGGAGGTTTCGGCGGCGTCGATGTGACGTTGAACAACAGATGGCGGTTTGGCTTCGCCGCAGGCGGCGGCAGCACGAGCACGTCGGTTGCGGCCCGCGCGTCCAACGGCACCATCGACACTGCTCACTTGGCCGTCTATGGCGGCACGCAGGTTGGCGCCTTCGCGTTCAAGGGCGGCCTTGCCTACGCACGGCACGACATCACGACCACCCGCACCATCGCCTTTGGTACGTTCGGCGATTTCGCACGCGCAAGCTATCACGGGTCGACCGGTCAAGCGTTCGCTGAAGCCGCCTGGCGCGTGCCGGTGACGCAGCTGGCGCTCGAAGCCTTCGTGAACGCCGCATACGTTCGCGCCTCGACCGGTTCGTTCACCGAGGCCGGTGGCCCAGCTGCCCTGCGCGTTGGCGGAGCCTCCAACGACACCGCCTACACCACGCTCGGCGCCCGCGGCAGCAAGGTCCTTGCCGCAGCTCCGTGGCCGATCGTCGTCGCGGCATCGCTGGGCTGGCAGCGCGCATGGACCCATTCCGCCCCGCTGTCCGCCATGGCGTTTGCCGATAGCCCCGGCCCCTTCGGCATATCCGGCGTCCCGATTGCCGCCGACGCGCTCGCAGCCGAAGCCAGCGCCGATGCGCTGATCACGACGAATGCCATGCTCGGCGTGAGCTATTCCGGCCGCGTTTCCGGACCTGCAAGCTCCCACGCCGCAAAGGCCCGCTTCGTCTACCAGTTCTGACCCGCCGCGCGACCGTCCTGCTGGATCATGTTTTAGTTGCCCCAACGACACATCAGATCGACGGCCCGCGCCGACAGGTCCGCTCACGGTTGACATCCGTTCCTCGTTCCTGCGATGTTACATTATAACATCGCAGGATCAGGGGATGATGCCTCGCGATGCGGGGTGGCGTTTTCAGATGAAGTGGTTCCGGTCGAATACCAGGCACGGCGCCCGGCTCGCGTTGTTCGCGATGCTGGTGCAGTTCGCGCTGACGTTCGGCCACAGCCATTGGTTCGCCCAGGCGGCTCCCCTTGCTCAATCCTCGCTGCAGCAGACCGACGGCGCCAAGGACAGCGCCAAGGGCGTGGCTGCCACTGACCGGGCCGCGGTCCAGAAGCAATCGCCCTCAAGCCCCGACCGCGAGCACCCGGGCGAGGACAATTGTGCCATCTGCGCCGTCGTCGCGATGGCGGCCACCGTCGTATCGGCAACGCCGCCCGTGCTGTTGCTGCCGCAGGCGATCGACCTGCTCCACCGCACCACGGATGCCGAATTCATCCATCTGAAATCGGCCGGCACGGCATTCCAGCCCCGCGCCCCTCCCGCGTCCTGATCTCCAACGTTTGATCACGCCCAGCCTCGCCGCGCATCGGCGAATGCCTGGGAGAAGTTGAAGTCGAATTCCGTCGCCATGCGACGGCGGGCCGCCTCCCATCAACAAACAACATGCGGGCGGCCTGGCTGGAATCAGGATCATGTCATTTCAATTGCGACGCGCGCAGCGTCTTGGCGGAGCAAGCCTGCTCCTGCTCGGCGCCGCCGCCACGCCCGCTTTCGCCCAAACGCCTGCGCAAGACAAATCGTCGACGGAGATCCCCGCCGTCACCGTGACGGCGCCGAGCCCGATCGTGCGCAGAGCGGTGGTGCCGTCCCGCAACGCGGGCCGCGGCACGCGGACCGCGCGGGTGCGCAACCGCGAGCAAACGGCGGAAGCAACGCCGGCAGCCCAAGCACCCGCCGCGCCCCAGCAGGGCGTGCTGCCTGTCGTGACCAACCAGTTCGCGACCGTCACCGTGGTGCCGAACGACGAGATCCGCCGCGAGGGCGGCGGTCAGCTCGGCGATCTCCTGTTCTCCAAGCCCGGCATCACCGGCTCGAGCTTCGCGCCCGGCGCCTCCAGCCGGCCCATCATCCGCGGGCTCGATGTCAACCGCGTCGGGATCGTCGAGAACGGCACCAATGCCAGCGGCGCCTCCGACCTCGGCGAGGATCATTTCGTTCCGATCGATCCGCTCGCCACCAACCAGATCGAAGTGGTGCGCGGACCGGCCGCGCTGCGCTATGGCTCGACCTCGATCGGCGGCGTCGTCAGCGCCACCAACAACCGGATTCCGGATGCGGTGCCTTCCTGCGCGCCGTCGTTCCAGACCTACGGCCTGCCGACCAAGGCCCCGCTCGCGAGCGCCGCGACCTCACCTTGCGTCACCGCGGAGACCCGCACCGCGTTCAGCTCGGTCGATCGCGGCGTCGAAAGCGGCGTGCTGCTCGACACCGGCGGCGGCAATTTCGCGTTCCATGCCGACGCCTATGGCCGCACGACCTCCGACTATTCCATTCCGAGCTATCCGTATCTGAACGATCAGTCGCGCCCCGTGAACGGCCGCCAGCCGAACTCGGCGACGCGTTCGGACGGCGCCTCGATCGGCGGCTCCTACTTCTTCCAAGGCGGCTATATCGGCGCGTCGATCACGCAGAACGACTCGCTTTACCACATCCCCGGCATCGACGGCGCCGACCACCACACGCGGATCGACGGCCACCAGACCAAGATCAACGTCAAGGGCGAGTACCATCCTGATGCTGCGGCGATCGACGCCGTCCGCTTCTGGGCCGGCGCGACCGACTACCGCCACAACGAGATCGGCCTTGCCGACCCCGCCGACCTCAACAGCGACGGCATACGCCAGACCTTCACCAACAAGGAGCAGGAGATCCGCACCGAGGTGCAGCTGATGCCGTTCAACGCGCGCTTCGCCGAGGTGACGACAGCGCTGGGATTCCAGGTCGGCCATCAGGAATTGAGCGCGCCGAGCCCGGACAATCCCGGCACGTTGTTCAACGGCCTGTGGGACCCCAACAACAGCACGCGCGTTGCCGGTTACGCCTTCAACGAGTTCAAGTTCACCGAGGCAACGCGGGCGCAGATCGCCGGCCGCATCGAGCACGTCGAGCTGCACGGCACGACGCCGGACTTCCCGGCCGATTATTTGCCCGACGGCACGCCGCAGGTGGCGACGTCGCGCAATCCGTCGTTCACGCCGAAGAGCGGCAGCATCGGCCTGTTGCAGGATCTGCCGGGCGGCATGGTCGGCAGCATCACCGCGCAATATGTTGAGCGCGCACCGAAGGCGGCGGAGCTGTTTTCGCGTGGTGGACATGATGCGACTGCGACGTTCGACATCGGCAATCCGAACCTCACCATCGAGACCGCGAAGTCGGTCGAACTCGGCGTGCGCAGGGCGACGGGGCCGTTCCGCTTCGAAGCGACGGTCTACTACACGCATTTCGACAATTTCATCTATCGCCGCCTCACCGGCGTGTCCTGCGACGACGACTTTGCATCCTGCGGCACGCCTGGCGCCGAGCTCAACCAGGCGGTCTACTCGCAACGCAATGCCAACTTCCGCGGCGGCGAATTCCAGTCGCAGCTCGACGTCGGCGCCTTCCAGGGCGGCATCTGGGGCATCGAGAACCAGTTCGACTTCGTCCGCGCCACCTTCAGCGACGGCACCAACGTGCCCCGGATTCCGCCCATGCGGATGGGCGGCGGCGTGTTCTGGCGCGACGACAACTGGCTGATGCGCGTCAACCTGCTGCACGCCTTCGCCCAGAACAACGTCGCCGTCATCGCGGAGACGCCGACGGCGGGTTACAATCTGTTGAAGGCCGAGGTCAGCTACAAGACCAAGCTCGACCGCAACTGGTTCGGCGCGCGCGAGATGATGGCCGGCATCGTCGGCAACAATCTCCTCAACGAGAACATCCGCAACTCGGTGTCCTACACCAAGGACGAGGTGTTGATGCCCGGCATCGGCGTCAGGGCGTTCGCGAACTTCAAGTTCTGAGCGGGAGCCAGTCGGGGCCTGCGGGCCCCGACGCACACCGCCCCCACATCGTCATTGCGAGCGCAGCGAAGCAATCCAGACTGCCCCTGCGGAAAAGATTCTGGATTGCTTCGCTGCGCTCGCAATGACGGCGAGGACGCCCCTGCTGTGCGTCCAACTCACGAAATCGTAGCCCGGATGAGCGCAGCAATATCCGAGGCAGTGCATCTGCGAGGACAAGCTTCCCGGATGTCGCTACGCTCATCCGGGCTACGTCTCCGCCCGCGCGGCAGCTACTTTCGCGCCTTGCTCCAGTCGGGGCCGACCGGGCCCGACACGCCCTCGAAGGCGCCGTCGACGAGCTCGAACACCAGGATGCGCGCGGCGTCGACAGGGCCCGGCATGGTGACGCGGCCCTTGGGGACCGGCTTGAAGCCGACACGGCTGTAATAGGGCTCGTCGCCGACCAGCAGGACGAGGCGGTGGCCTTTCGCCTTTGCGTCCTTGAGCGCACGCTCCATCAGGAGACGGCCGACACCGCGGCCGCGGAACGGCGGCTCGACCGTGAGCGGTCCGAGCAGCAGCGCCGGCGTCTCGCCGACCAGCACCGGCAATTGCCTGACGGAGCCGACCAGCAGCGTGCCGATGCGGGCGGTGAAGGACAATTCGAGCAGATGGTCGACGTGCTCGCGAATGCGGTAGGCGCTGAGCACGAAGCGGCCGGGACCGAAGGTGCGTTCATGCAGCCGCTCGATCGACTGGGCGTCGCCCGCGGCCTCGGGAAGGATGGTCAGTGAGAGATCGGTCATGTCAATTCGCGGGATAGCACCTGAACGCAGCGCGGTCCATCGGGCAGCGACGGCGTTCAGCTCCTTTTCAAGGTCGGTTGGGACAGATAGGCCAGCAACTTCATTTCCCGCCGCCCTCGCGTCACCGTGTCGAGCACGAGCCCCGACGACACCGAGAGCAGGGCCATGATCATCAAGCCCATCGACAGCACCGCGGTGGGCAGGCGCGGCACGAGGCCGGTCTCGATGAAGGTGATGACGATCGGGATCGCGAGGATCACCGAGGCCAGCGCCAGCAGGATTCCGATCACCGTGAAGAAGCGCAACGGCCGTTCCGAACGGTAGAGCTTCAGCATGGTGCCGAGGATGCGAAACCCGTCGCGCCAGGTGTTGAGCTTCGAGAACGAGCCTTCGGGGCGCGCGTAATAGGGGGTCTCGATCTCGGCGACCGGCAGCGATAGTTCCAACGCATAGACCGCGAGCTCCGTCTCGATCTCGAAGCCGTCCGAGAGGACCGGAAAGGATTTGACGAAGCGGCGTGAGAACACGCGGTAGCCGGACAGGATGTCCTTGAACGTGTGACCGAAGTTCGACGCCAGGAAGCCCGTCAGCATACGGTTGCCGGTGCGATGGCCGAGCCGGTAGGCGGCCTGGACCTGATCGACGCGAAGGCCGACCACCATGTCGAGATGATCATCGAGCAGCCTGTCGATCATACGCTGCGCGCTCGGCGCATCGTAGGTGGCATCGCCATCGACCAGCACATAGACGTCGGCCTCGACGTCGGCGAACATGCGACGCACGACGTGGCCCTTGCCCTGCCGCCGCTCGCTGCGCACGATCGCGCCCGCTTCGCGCGCGACCGCCGCGGTACGGTCGCGCGAATTGTTGTCGTAGACGTAGATCTCGGCCGAGGGGAGCGCCTTGCGGAAATCGGCAACGACGGTCGCGACCGCCGCTTCCTCATTGTAGCAGGGCACCAGCACCGCGATGCGAAGTTGCGTTGAGGTCATCGCGACGGCGCTCCGAGGCTTGTCGGCTCGCGCCCGAGTGGCGCGGCTTGCGGCGGCAGCATGCGCGCCTCTGTCCAGCGCGACATCGTGGCGATGTTGCTGGCGAGGATCGCAAGGCAGATCAGACCGAAGGCGAATTTGGCAATCTTCTCCGGTGTCCGTGGCGGCCTCTTCGGGCTGCTTACTAGCACAGGCCGCCCTCAGCGCCACGTCGCAATCAAGGGCCGGCCCTCGAGCACTTCCGCGATCCGCAGCCGCGTGCCAGGCGTGGTGCCCTCTGGCAGCGCCGTGATCGGAAAGAACCGGCATTCGACGATCTCGCGGTTGGGCTCGGGCAGGCGCTCCTGCCTGAACTGCCTGACTACATAGACCGCGACGTGGTCGCGGCGGGAGACGTGGCTGTTGAGGAATATGCCGTGCAGGCTGGCTGCTCCGGTCAGGTCGATGTCACCCTCCTCCTTGAGCTCGCGCCGCATCGCCTGCTCCATGGTCTCGCCGTGGTCGACGCCGCCGCCGGGCAGGTGCCAGCCGCTGACGTAGCTGTGCCGGACCAGGAATACCCGGTTCTCGGCATCCAGCACCACGGCGCGGACGCCGAGCGTCATGCCGCGGACGACGAGGAAATAGGCGTGGAAGAGTCGCCGCAGCAGCGGTTCGAATTTCCTGCGAACGCTGTTCAGACGATCTTCCATCAGGCTTCCTTGAGGCCGCTGTCCCGGCCCCGCTTGCACGTTGCCCGCGACCTTGCCATTACAGTGGAGCAATAGCGAGGCAATCGCGCGCCATGACTCCCAACACGCTGGCCCCCTTCACGCTCGCCCATCTGTCCGATCCGCATCTGCCGCCTTTGCCGAAGCCGCGGCTGATCGAGCTCGCCGGCAAGCGCGTGCTCGGCTATGTCAACTGGACGCGCAATCGCCACAAGTACCAGCGCCGCGAGGTGCTCGACGCGCTGGTCGCCGACATGAAGGCGCAGGCGCCCGACCACGTCGCGGTGACGGGCGATCTCGTCAACCTGGCGCTGGAAGCCGAGTTCGCGCCTGCCCGCGCCTGGCTCGACGGCGTCGGCCCGCCTGACCGCGTCACCGCGATTCCCGGCAATCACGACGCCTATGTTCGCGCCACCTCTCAGCGCTTCGGCGAGACGTTTGGTCCCTATCTTGCGGGCGATGACGGCGGCATCGGTTTTCCGTCCGTACGCCGCCGCGGGCCGCTCGCGCTGATCAGCCTGTCGACGGCGGTGCCGACCCTGCCGCTGATGGCGACGGGCACGCTCGGGCGCGATCAGCTCAGCTCTCTCGCACAGATGCTCGAAGGGCTCGCGACTGAAGACGTCTTCCGCGTGCTGCTGGTGCACCATCCCCTAAAGTCCGACGCGCGGCAGAAACGGATGACAGATTCGGCCGCGCTGCTGGCGCTGCTCAAGCGCCATGGCGTCGAGCTGATCCTGCACGGGCACGACCACATTCATTCGACGATGTGGTTCGAGGGGCCGAACGGCAACATTCCCGCGCTCGGCGTGCCCTCGGCCTCCGCGCTCGCGCACGGGCGCTACCCGGCGGCGGCGTATAATCTGTTCACGATCGAGAAGGACAATGCCGGCTGGCGCTGCGAGCAGACGGTACGGAGCCTGGGAGCGGGATTTCAGATCGGGCAGATCAAGCATGTAAAGTTGATCTGAAGTCACGCCGTCATTGCGAGCGCAGCGAAGCAATCCAGAATCTTTCCACGGAGACACTCTGGGTTGCTTCGCTGCGCTCGCAATGACGGAGGAAAGGCGTTCACCAGCTCCGCAACGCCGCGAGCACGGCAACCCCGAACAGCGCGGCGGCACCGAGGACGAAGCCGAACACGAACGGCCACACCCGCGAGCGTCGCCGTGGCGGCGCGACCTCGGGCTTCGGTTCGGGCGGGACCACCATCGCGTGCTCGCGCTCGACCATGCGGCGCGCGACATAGTCGGTGACGGCCTCGACGATCACGGCGGTGTCGTGCGATTCGGCGAGCACGATGCGGCCGAAGCGAGTGTCCTGGACGAAGCGGTACATGCGCTTGTCGCGGCCCATCAGGATGTGGGCGACGACGTCGATCCACAGTCTCGGCGTATCGCCCTGGCTGATGCCGCGGTCGAACAGGTCGATCTTATCAGGCACCTGCGCGAACAAGGGATCGAGCGCGTCGTTGAGGATCTCGAGCCGCGCCACCTCGGCATCCCTGAGATCGACGACGACGCCGGTCCGGTCGGCGGCCTCGATCCGCGCGCGCAGCAGCGCATCGCGCAGCCGCACCGGGCGCGGCTGGCCGGGATGGGTCCCGCTGGTCTCGGGCTCTGACATTGTCGGCCTCGTCCTCGACTATCCGCCATTAACCTATCAGCAACCACATCCTCCGCAAAGGCCTACAATTCCAGATACTTACGGTGCCCACAGCCGTTTCGCCTGTGCCAAAAACAGACGATCCCACCCAGGCAGAGCCTGGATGGGACCATCCGTCCTTGGACGTCTTCTTAATTCAGGGCCTCAGGCCGAGACGCGCGACGGCTCTTCCACGATCGAGAAGCGGACGCCGGCCTTGTGGCGGTTCTCTTCCGAGACCGTGCGCCAGGCATCCTCGGCCTCCTTGCGGGTCTTGAACGGACCCTGCACCTGGGCCGAGCCTTCCACGAGCTTGTGGAAGTTCATCGAACCGAACTCGCCGCCGATCACCCAGAAATTGCTGCCTTTGGTCATTGTCAGTCTCCTGTTTCGGTGCGTGCTGCGCTAGCCGAACTGGTTCATCGTGTTGTGGGCGCCGCCCGCCTTCAGGGCGGCTTCGCCCGCGAAGTACTCCTTGTGGTCGTCACCGATGTCCGAGCCGGCCATGTTCTGATGCTTGGCGCAGGCGATACCCTGACGGATCTCGGCGCGCTGCACGTTCTTGACGTAACCGAGCATGCCCTGCTCGCCGAAATATTCCTTCGCCAGGTTGTCGGTCGAGAGCGCCGCCGTGTGATAGGTCGGCAACGTGATCAGGTGGTGGAAGATGCCGGCACGCTTGGCTGAATCGGCCTGGAAGGTGCGGATGCGCTCGTCGGCTTCCTGCGCCAGCGGCGTATCGTCGTATTCCGGCTTCATCAGTTCGGCACGGTTGTACTGGCTGACGTCCTTGCCGGCTTCCTTCATCGCGTCGTAGACCTGCCAACGGAAGTTCAGCGTCCAGTTGAACGAGGGCGAGTTGTTGTAGGCCAGCTTGGCGTTCGGGACGACCTTGCGGATCCGATCGACCATCTTGGCGATCTGCTCGATATGCGGCTTCTCGGTTTCGATCCAGAGCAGGTCTGCGCCGTTCTGCAGCGAGGTGATGCTGTCGAGCACGCAGCGGTCCTCGCCCGTGCCAGGACGGAACTGGTAGAGGTTCGAGGGCAGCCGCTTCGGACGCATCATCTTGCCGTTGCGATTGATGATGACGTCGCCGTTGCGGGCGTTCTCCGCGGTGATTTCCTCGCAATCGAGGAAGCTGTTGTACTGGTCGCCGATGTCACCGGGCTTGTGGCTGACGGCGATCTGCTGCGTCAGGCCGGCGCCGAGCGAGTCGGTGCGGGTCACGATAACGCCGTCTTCGACGCCGAGCTCGAGGAAGGCGTGGCGGCAGGCGCGGATCTTCGCGATGAACACCTCGTGCGGCACGGTGACCTTGCCATCCTGGTGACCGCACTGCTTCTCGTCGGAGACCTGGTTCTCGATCTGGAGCGCGCAGGCGCCCGCTTCGATCATCTTCTTGGCAAGCAGATAGGTCGCCTCGGCGTTGCCGAAGCCGGCGTCGATGTCGGCGATGACAGGCACGACGTGGGTCTGGAAGTTGTCGATCTTCGCGATCAGCTCCTTCTCACGGGTCTTGTCGCCTTCCTTGCGCGCCTTGTCGAGCAGACGGAAGATGTCGTTGAGCTCACGCGAGTCCGCCTGACGCAGGAAGGTGTAGAGCTCCTCGATCAGCGCCGGCACCGAGGTCTTCTCGTGCATCGACTGGTCGGGCAGCGGGCCGAACTCGGAGCGCAGCGCCGCGATCATCCAGCCCGAGAGGTACAGATAGGTGCGATCGGTCCTGCCACCGAAGTGCTTCTTGACCGAGATCAGCTTCTGCTGGGCGATGAAGCCGTGCCAGCAGCCCAGCGACTGGGTGTACTTGGTCGGGTCGTTGTCATAGGCGGCCATGTCGGCCCGCATCAGCGCCGCGGTGTAGCGGGCGACGTCGAGACCGGTCCTGAAGCGGTTCTGGAGGCGCATGCGTGCGACGGCCTCGGCCGTCACCCCGTTCCAGGTCGGCTGGGTCTCGAGGAGCGCCTGTGCCGCCTTGACCTCATCCTGATACGAACCCGGGCCCTGAAGGGTGTTGATGCCGCGCGGCTGGTAGTTCATGTGCCTGATCCTTTCGCTGACGATGGCGATGGTAGCCATCGACATTCTTGACAGTGCATTGCGAGATGCGTGTCAGGAGATAAACGCGAAAACAGAAACTTCGTACAGATGGCTTGTTTCTTATTGGTGATGTCATGTAACATCAGAACATGTACTAGATGTTATTTTGTAAAGTTTGTAAATTATAGGTCAGTGAGCCTGTCCTTAATGCTCCTGGAGATGTGAGAAAATGCCCGCCAATTCCGGCAAGAAACTCTTCGTTGGCCCGCGGTTCCGGAGAATCCGGCAGCAATTGGGACTGTCGCAGACCCAGATCGCCGAGGGGCTCGGGATCTCGCCGAGCTATGTCAACCTGATCGAGCGCAACCAGCGTCCGGTGACGGCGCAGATCCTGCTGCGGCTGGCCGAGACTTACGACCTCGATTTGCGCGACCTCGCCACCGCCGACGAGGACCGCTTCTTCGCCGAGCTCAACGAGATCTTCTCCGATCCGCTGTTCCGCCAGATCGATGTTCCCAAGCAGGAGCTGCGCGACCTCGCCGAGCTCTGCCCCGGCGTCACCCATGCGCTGCAGCGGCTCTACGCCGCCTACACCGAGGCCCGCCAGGGTGAGACGCTGGCCGCAGCCCAGATGGCCGACCGCGACGTCGGCACGCGCTATGAGGCCAATCCGGTCGAGCGCGTGCGCGAGCTGATCGAGGCCAACCGCAACTACTTCCCGGAACTCGAACAGGCCGCGGAGACTCTTCGCGACGAGTTGAACGTCCCGGCCGAGGGACTCTATGCAGCGCTCGCGGCGCGGCTGCGCGAAAAGCATTCGATCCAGACCCGCATCATGCCTGTCGACGTGATGCGTGAGACGCTCCGGCGGTTCGATCGTCATCGCCGCCAGTTGCTGATCTCCGAGCTGGTCGATCCGCCCGGCCGCGCCTTCCAGCTTGCCTTCCAGCTTGGCTTAGGTGAATGCGCGCAAGCCCTGGAAACCATCATCGGCCGCGCCGGACCGCTCGACGACACGCCGCGCCGCCTGTTCCGCATCACGCTCGGCAACTACTTCGCTGCTGCCGTGATGATGCCCTATCCAGCGTTCCTGGCCGCGGCCGAAGCGCTCAGTTACGATATCCACGTGCTGGCGCAGCGCTTCAATTCCGGCTTCGAGCAGGTCTGCCACCGCCTCACCACCCTGCAGCGGCCGAATGCGCGCGGCATTCCGTTCTTCCTCTTGCGCGTCGACAATGCCGGCAACGTCTCCAAGCGCTTCTCCTCCGGCACCTTCCCGTTCTCGAAGTTCGGCGGCACCTGTCCGCTGTGGAACGTGCACTCGACCTTCGACACGCCGGATCGCCTGCTCAAGCAGGTGATCGAGCTGTCCGACGGCACACGTTATTTCTCGATCGCGCAGATGGTGCGCCGCCCCGTCGCGCCGCACCCGCTGCCGCAACCGCGCTTCGCCATCGGTCTCGGCTGCGAGATCCGTCACGCCGCGCGCCTGACCTATGCCGTCGGCATGGACCTCGAGAAGACCGAGGGCACGCCGATCGGCGTCAATTGCCGCCTATGCGAGCGCGAAAACTGCGCCCAGCGCGCCGAGCCGCCGATCACGCGCACGCTGATCCTGGACGAGACGACGCGGCGGGTGTCGAGCTTCGCATTCTCGAATGCGCGGGAGCTGTGAGGGCACTCTCTCCTTCGTCATGGCCGGGCTTGACCCGGCCATCCACGCGCTCCGGCGTACAAGGAAAGGCGTGGATGCCCGGGACAAGCCCGGGCATGACGACCGGCATATGCGGTCGCTGCTCGCCACTATCACCAGTAAGGCCCTACGCCAGCGTATGCACGATCACCGGGCCCGCGGCGGCGCTCGCGTGTCCGGCGAGCAGCGGGCTCAGATCCTTCTCGATCCAGGCGATCGCACGCCGGTTGGCCTCCTCCGCCTGCTCGAACTTGTCGAAGATGGAGATCGCGGTCACCGTGTCGTCGCCGGCATAGACGACGTAATAGGCCCGAAAGCCGTCGACGTCGCTGATGATCGGAACGGCGCCGTCCTTGATGCGGCGCGCCAGCTCTTCCGCGCTCCCGCTTTTCGCCTTGGCCTGACGGATGGCGGCATACATGGCATCCTCCTTCCAGCTACGTGTTGGGGACATAGTGCCCAAGGTGATCTTACGCCTTGGCAGGCAAACGATCCACGCCCTCGCATCAATCGCCCGCCATTACCCGACGGATCGCATCTCGACCGACGGTGCGGCCAGCGTGATGGCCGGCACAGTTGTTCCGCGCGCGTTCCGGCATGGTTGCGTCCACACCGGCTGCATCGGGCAGCCGCAACAGGACACCGACCATGAGAACCATCGCGCTTTCGGCTATCGCCGCCCTCGTCGCCATCACGACGTTGGCCGGCTCCGCCCGGCTCACCCCCGCTGCTGCCGGCAGCCTGGACTGGCTCGGCAACGACAATTACGTGCGCTGCCTGAAATATGTCAGCGCGCTCGCCCATGGCAATGCGGCCGCTTACGACCGCGGCCGCAGGGCCTGCAATCGGCAGTATTATCCTGGCCGTCCCGGCTATGATTACTGAGCAGGCCGGCGCCTCAAACGAAGGCCGCGCAGAGTAGCGCGGCCTTTTCGCAATCGAACCCTGTCTGCAAGTGGAGAAAGCGCCTCGCCGGCCGGGGCGGCCATCCACCTATCCTTGGTTAACCGGCGGCTAACCCAACCCGCGCGCTCTGCAACCAACGATTAAGCACGCCTCAACATCGGTGCCTTAGTCTTGCCCCACTCACTTTTCGCAAACAACGACGGTCTATGTTGGCGCGCGAAGTGACACCAGGGGGTTCATCATGCGCGTTGCGCTGCTGCTGACCGCGACCATTATCGGCGCGCTCTTCGCCAATCCATCAAATGCCGGGCCGCTCGAAGCTGACACAGCGCAGCAATTGCCGCCCGGCTTCCAGAGCTACCGCGGCTACATGTTCGACCTGTCGGAGAATTCCGACCGCAAGGACGTCGACAAGCTCACCGACAATCTGAAGCAGCAGATTGATCTCGTCGAAGGCGCTGGCCTCTCGCCGCGCGTGTTGCGCTTCTTCCATACCGTGCCGATCGTCGCGAGCGAGCTGGCCTGCCTCGACGAAGGCGCCGCGACCGCCTGCTACGGCCGGGTCACGCCGGAGATCCACCGCACCGCGCCGCGGACGCTCACGGTGTGGGACCCGAACAAGCAGCGCTGGACGAATCCGAACGCCGTCGACCTCGCGGTCGATTCCGGGCTCGGCGTGATCATGCTGCGTCCGGACATGATGCGGTACGAGAAGGAGGCCGTGCTGCTGCACGAGTTGCTGCACGCCTATCACGCGCGGCTGTTGCCGGACGGCTATGCCAACAAGGGCGTGATCGCCTACTATGCGCTTGCCAAGTCCAAGGACCTTCTCCCCAAGGACTCCTATGCGATGAAGAATCCCATGGAGTTCTTTGCGGTGACCACCAGCATCTTCCTGTCCGGAAAGAGCGAATTCCACGACCCGAAGTCGCGCGAGGCGCTCAAGGAGAAGATGCCGGACTATTACAAATATCTGGTCGGCGTGTTCGGCTTCGACCCCGAGCCCGCGGCGGCAAACGGCCCGGTGGCCTCGCTGAAGTGAGGCGCCCCGCTGAAACGTTCAAAAGCCGCGCGACATGCGCGGCTTTTTTAGTTTTGGCCAGCCGGAAGCTGCGGATGACTCCCCGGCGGGAATTGCCAAGGCAGGGCCCGATCTGCATAGTCCCGCCCGCATCGATACCGTTTTTCGAAGAGGATAGAACAACATGGCGGACGCCGACCTGGATGTCGTGATCCGGCAACTGGCCAGACAGCTGCATACGGGCCTCATGACCCGCGCCAAGGAGCGGCGGGATCGCTTCAACGGCCTTGCGGCCAAGGCCAAGGGCAAGGAGACCGCCGACCGCTTCAAGATGATGGCCAAGGCCACCATCGAGCAGGCCGCCGCCGCCGCCAAGCGCCTCCAGATGTCCGCCGACAACGTCGCCGATAGCTACGCGCGGTCGATGCGGATTGCCGCCAGCACGCCCGTTGCGGTGAAGGTGGAGAAGAAGGCGAAGGAAGAGCCGGAGAAGAAGGCGGCGAAGGCGAAGAAAGCCAAAGCCAAAAAGGCGAAGTAGTCACTGCTTTCTTCCTTCTCCCCTTGTTGTGGGAGAAGGTGGCGCGAAGCGCCGGATGAGGGGTCTCTTTCCTCGACGACAGTATCGTAGGGTGGGCAAAGCGAAGCGTGCCCACGCGTCTGTCGTCGTATTGCAGAGATCGTGGGCACGGCGCAAATGCGCCTTTGCCCACTCTACGATTCCGGGATTCGTGGCGAGATACCCTCACCTTCGCGGTACTGACACCTGTGTCGGCTCGGCGCTCGCGAGCTCGGCGAGCTTTGCGCGCGCAGCCTCGCGCGCGCGGCCGTCCTTGCCGACGGGCAGCGCCAGCGCCGCCTCGAAATCGGCGCGCGCATCGTCGGCCTGGCCGCGGGCGAGGAACGCCAGGGCGGGCCTCGGCATTCGAGGGATCGAGGCGGACCGCCGTGTTGTAGCTCAGGATGGCGCGATCGAGATCGCCGCTGGCGGCGAGCGCGAGACCGCGCTGGTGATAGGGCGCGGCAAGCTTGGGATCATGCGCGATCGCCTCGTCATAGTCGGCGATGGCGAGCTCGAGGTGGCCGTTCTGACGACGCGCGAGCGCGCGCTCGCGATAGAGCGAGGCGCGGTTGGGATTGAGGTGAATGGCCTCGTCGAAATCGGCCATCGCCCGCCTGAAATCGCCATGTCGCAGCGCGATCCGTCCGCGCCCCTCATAGGCAAAGGCGATCAGCGAGCCTCGCAGCGGCGAGAATCCAATCACGGCCGAGCAGATGTCGGGATCGTCCTCGTCACCGCAATTGACGACCATGTGCGTGGACAGGCCGACAAGTACGCACATGACGATCAGCAATGGTACGGCAGTTCTGGTCATCTTCGACGATGGCCGGCATTGGGCCGGCCACGCATCCCCTTTCGAAGAATTGGTCTCGCCGGGGTGTTAACACCGGCTCCGGCGATCCTGTGTGCGCCAGGTCACAAAGCGGGATGCAAAAATTCCAGCCGGTTTCATTTCAGCCCCAAGGACCACGTGAAGGACCACGTGAAGAACCGCGTGAAGACGAGCGGCCCCACGGGCCCCGAGGCGGATAATTCTCGTTGGCGCCGACCGACGGCGCCACCTGCGTGCCGAGCTCGGCAGCGAGCTCGCGCAGCGCGGCGATGCGGTTCTGTGTCGAGGGATGGGTGGCGAACAGATTGTCCACACCGTGGCCCGACAACGGATTGATGATGAACATGTGCGCGGTCGCGGGATTTCGCTCGGCCTCATAGTTCGGCACCTGATGCGCGGCGCCCTCGATCTTCACCAGCGCGGAGGCCAGCCACATCGGTTGTCCCGCGATGCGCGCACCGAGATTGTCCGCGGCATATTCGCGGGTACGGCTGATCGCCATCTGCACCAGCATGGCGCCCAGCGGGGCGAGGATCATCATCAGGATCGAGCCGACGATGCCCGGACCGTTGTTGTTGTCGCGATTGCCGCCGAAGAACATGCCGAACTGGGCAAGCATTGAGATCGCGCCCGCAATGGTCGCGGTGATGGTCATCAGCAGCGTGTCGTGATTCTTGATATGAGCGAGCTCGTGCGCGATCACGCCGGCGAGCTCCTCGCGGCTGAGCTGGTTCATCAGGCCGGTGGTAACGGCGACGGCCGCGTTTTCCGGATTGCGGCCGGTCGCGAACGCGTTGGGCTGCATCTCGTCCATCAGGAACACGCGCGGCATCGGCAGGCCCGCACGGCCCGCAAGTTCCGCGACCAGCCCGACCAGTTCCGGCGCGGTCGAACGATCGACCTCATGGGCGCCGTACATGGAGAGCACCATACGGTCGGAGTTCCAGTAGGTGAAAAGATTGGTCGCAGCGGCAATGACCAGCGCGATCACGGCACCGGAGGCACCACCGATCAGATAGCCGACGCCCATGAACAGGGCGGTGAGGCCTGCGAGCAGCATTGCGGTACGAAGATAGTTCATGGCCGTCTCCTGGGGCGGCCGCGGGCGAACCTTCGGCCGGCTCCCCCGAAGTATGAATGCGGTCGGCGACCGCAAGGGTTCGTGCGTCGCCGGGCCGCAGATCCACAGCAGTGCGGCCAGCCTTTCCCCCGCCGCTAAACCTTGACCGGGATTTGCGCAAAAACGCGCATGAACGCTTAGCAACCTGGAAAGCGCAGCTTCGGCTTTAATACACGGTAACCGGGCACGCCGCACAGTTCTCGCGCATTGACCGGTTCCGTTGGCATCTCGTCAGCAAGGTGACCGTCATGATGGACCGCTCGCGCGCCGCCTCAGTCGATCCCGCATCCACCCCCTCCTCCGACCAGAGCAAGACTGACGCGAAAGGCTTGCAGGAGGCGCTGCATGAGCAGCTGTTCGCCAATGACGAGCCCAGCCACGCGCCCGACGGGCAGACGGCGCCGGAATCTGGACGTCGCTGGTCGCGTCTGCGGCGCGGCGCCAAGATCGCCATCGGGCTCGCCATCATCGCCGTGTTCGGCTGGTTGCCGCTGCGCGCGATCTGGGAAAATTCGAGCGTCGAGGCCGTGCTGAATTCCCGCCTCGTCACGTTGCGCACGCCCATCGGTGGCCGCGTCTCGGCCGCCCAGCGCGTGACCGATCAGGCCAGGTTAGACGCCGGAACCGTCGTCCTGCGCGTCGTCAACTCGCGCGGGGATCGCACCCGGCTTGACGATCTGCGGCGGCAGAAGTCGCGCCTGGAGAACGAGCGGCCAAGCCTTGCCGTCAAGCTCGCCTCGGCGCAAGCCGCGCAAAAGGACCTGGCGCGGCAGGCAGCCCAATTCCGCGACGGACGCGTGCTCCAACTCGAGGCCCGCATCGCCGAGATCCAGACCTCGATCGAGGCGGCGGCGGCGCGGCGAGACGAAGCCAGTGCCGCCGTCGACCGCGCATCTTCGCTGGCGAAATCCGGCAATGTCTCGACCGTCGAACTGGCGCGGCTGACGCGCGAGCTCTCCGTGTCACAGCAGACCGAGCTCGGCGCGCGCAAGCGGCTGGATGCCGCCAAAGTCGAGCTCACCGCGGCGCAGAACGGCTCGTTCCTCGGCGACAGCTACAACGACCGGCCAAGCTCGGTGCAGCGCGAGGAGGAGATGCGCCAGCGTGCCGGCGACCTCGAAGCCGATCTGGCGCGCACCGACACCGAGATCGCCTGGCTCGCCAACGAAATCATCATCGAGGAGGTCCGCTTCGCCGATCTGTCCGAAGCCAACATCACGACACCCGTCGCGGGGCGCGTCTGGGAGATGATGACCTCACCCGGTGAGGACGTGCAGGCCGGCCAGCCCCTGCTCAAGGTGCTCGATTGCAGCGGCGCCGTCATCACCGCCAACGTCACCGAGAGCGTCTATAACCGCTTGCAGCTCGGCGATCGCGCGACGTTCGAGCCGAATGACGGCGGCGAGCCGATCTCCGGCACCGTGGTCAACCTGACCGGCGCGGCCAGTGCGCCCGCCAATCTCGCCATCAATCCGGATGCGCTGAGCAAGGAGCCCTATCGCGTGACCGTGGCCTCGCGCGATGCGGCGGCCCGCGCCTGCACTGTCGGACGCACCGGCCGCGTCGTGTTTGCCCGGCACGAGACCGCGCCGTGATGATGGCGCTGACGCCCGGCCTGATCACGCTCGGCGCCTTCATGGCGATCGTACCACTGCTCAGGCGCGACAGCACGATGGCCCGCTCGTTCCTCGCCATCGTGTCGGTGGCATTGCTGCTGCGTTACCTCTATTGGCGCATCACGTCGACGCTTCCGCCCCCGCATCTGACTGTCGATGCCGTGATCGGCTACCCCTTCGTGCTGCTGGAAGCGGCCTCGCTGGTCGCGGTCGCGTTGTCGCTGCTGTTCCTGAGCCGGACGCGCAACCGCACCGGCGCAGCGAGGATCGACGGCCGCGCCACCGATCCGGACGCGCCGCTGATCGACGTCTTCATCTGCACCTACAACGAGGAACGATCGATCCTCGAGCGCACGATCATCGGCGCGACCGGCATGGCGTACGGCCATTATCGCGTCTGGGTGCTCGACGACGGAAGGCGACCCTGGCTGCGGCGCCTTTCGGGCGAGCTCGGCTGCCATTATCTCACACGGCCCGACAACCACCACGCCAAGGCCGGCAACATCAATCACGCACTCAAGCATGTCGGCGCCCTGCCGGAGCGGCCGGAATTCGTTGCGATTCTCGATGCCGACTTCGTGCCGCGGCCCGACTTCCTCGCGCGCACCGTCTCGCTCATGGACGATGTTTCGGTCGGCGTAGTGCAGACCCCGCAGCACTTCATCAATCCAGACCCGATCCAGACCAACCTCGCCGCGACCGACGTCTGGCCCGACGAGCAGCGGTTTTTCTTCGACATCCTGCTGCCGGCCAAAGACGCCTGGGGTGTCGCATTTTGCTGCGGCACCTCGTCCCTCATTCGCTATTCCGGGCTGGTGCAGATCGGCGGATTTCCGACCGATTCGGTGACGGAAGACTACCTCGTCACCCTTCGCCTTAGGGAACACGGGTTCAATACGATCTATCTCAACGAGCGGCTGACGATCGGGCTCGCGCCGGAGGGGCTGAAGGAGTACATCACGCAGCGCGCCCGCTGGTGCCTCGGCCTGATGCAAATCGTGCGCGGCCGCAGCGGACCGCTGTCGCGGGATTCGAAGCTGTCCTTCATCCACCGCCTCTCGCTGGTCGACGCCTTCATGAGCTGGTCCGCGGTCTACGTCTCGAAGGTGGCGGGGCTGGTGGTGCCCTGGCTGTTCCTGCTATTCGGCATCAAGGCGGTCCGGGCCGACCTCACCGAGCTGTTGCGCGTCTTTCTGCCGTTCTATGTCTGGAATGGCCTCAGCATGGCCTGGCTGTCGCGCGGCCGCTCGCTCGCGATGATGAGCGACGTGTCGCAGCTCATCGCGGCGCCCGCCGTGCTCAAGGCGGTGGCGGCCGGCCTATTGAAGCCGAAAGGACACAAGTTCAAGGTCACCGCGAAAGGCGGCGACCGTAACCGGCGATTTGTCGAATGGCCGCTACTGCGGCTCTATGGCAGCGCGCTTGTCATCACGCTGGCAGCCATCGCCTATGCCTTCATCCTGCGTCTGCGCGGCGAGAACATCGCCTATGGAGGACTTGCGCTGGCCTGGAGCTTCTACAACGCGCTCATCCTCACCGTGGTCTGCTTCGTTTGCATCGAGCAGCCGCGCAAGCGCAAGGCGGAGCGGTTCAGCCGCAATGAGACGGTCCTGCTGCGACAGGACGGCAAGTCGCATCTCGCGCGGCTCGCCGACATATCCATCACCGGCGCCCGCCTGATCGATCCCGATCCGCCGGCGCTGGGCAGCACGATCGAATGCCGGATCTATGGCCGCCCGATCGCGGCCATCGTGGTGCGGCGGACCACGGACGGCTTCGCCGTGCGGTTCGAAGAAGGCATGGATACGCGCGTGCACGCGATCAGGGCGTTCTATGCCGGCGAGTATGTTCGCGCCTTTCGGGGCGTCAGGGCGCTCCCAGTCGGGAAAGCGCTGCTGATGCGGCTGTTCGGCTAGGGTCCTGGACGACATCCGCTCGCGTTCCCTGCGCTGACAGAGCATGAAGGGATGGCCTGAGGCTATTACTTCACCTAAACTTCGGGCGAGTCCACGCCTGCCCTCCCCGCCGGAACCCCTATGGTCCAGACCCGATTTCTGATCGCGGCCGTCGCGCTTCTCGCATGCGCCGCCACCGCCTCCGCCCAAATGCTTCCACCGCCCACCAAGCCCGCAGCGCCCAAGGCGCCCTCGCCGCGCTCGGCCTCATGCCATAATGGCGCGAGCTTCGATCGCTTCCTGGCCGACGTGAAGAGCCAAGCGGTGGCTGCCGGCGTGTCGCAGCGGACGATCGCGGAGACCTCGCCCTATCTCGTCTACGACCAGGGCATCGTCAACCGCGACCGCGGCCAGCGCGTGTTCGGCCAGCTCTTCACCGAATTCGCCGGCCGCATGGCCGCGCCCTATCGGATGCAGAACGGCCAGCAGCACATCAAGCAATACGCTGCCGCATTCGCGCGCGCCGAGAAGGAATATGGCGTGCCGCCGGCGGTGATCGCCGCGTTCTGGGGGCTCGAGAGCGACTTCGGCGCCAACATGGGCAATCTGCCGACGCTGCGGTCGCTGGTGTCGCTCGCCTATGACTGCCGCCGCTCCGAGATGTTCGTGGGCGAGACCATCGCCGCGCTGAAGATCATCGACCGCGGCGATTTGCATCCCGACGAGATGATCGGCTCCTGGGCCGGCGAGCTCGGGCAGACGCAATTCCTGCCCGTGCATTACGTCAATTACGCCGTCGACTATGACGGCGACGGACGACGCGACCTGTTGCGCTCGCCGGCCGACGTGATCGGCTCGACCGCGAACTACATCGCCAACGGCTTGAAGTGGCGGCGCGGCGAGCCGTGGCTGGAAGAGATCAAGGTGCCGCCGAACCTGCCCTGGGATAAGACCGATCTCACGGTGCGAGAGCCACGCTCGACATGGGCGCAGCTAGGGATCACCTATCCCGACGGCCGTTCCTTGCCAAACGACAATCTCGCGGCGTCCGTGCTGCTGCCGATGGGGCGCTTTGGGCCGGCCTTCATGGCCTATGCGAATTTCGCGGCCTACACCGAGTGGAATAACTCGCTGATCTATTCGACCACCGCGGGCTATCTCGCCTCGCGCATTGCGGGCGCAGCGCCGATGCGCAAGCCGGCGGCGCCGGTGGCGCAATTGCCATTCAACGAGCTCAAGGAATTGCAGCAGCTGCTGGTGCGCGCCGGCTTCAATGTCGGCAAGGTCGACGGCGTGCTGGGCCAGCAGAGCCGCGCCGCCGTGAAGGCGATGCAGATCAAATACGGCCTGCCCGCCGATTCCTGGCCGACCGCCGAGCTGCTGGCGCGCATGCGCGGCGGCACGGCGCAGGTGCAGCCGGCGGGGGTGGTTCGTTAAAGCTGTCCGTAGTCATTCCCCGCGAAAGCGGGGAATCCAGTACGCCGCGGCCTCTCAAGTGAACCACGAGCATCTCGGAGGACTGGATCGCCCCGATCAGGCGGGCGATGACAGCGGAGGGTGACGAAATAGAATTTTCGCATCGCACAAGCGCTCCCCGCGATTGTATTTTTCCATGAGGCTCCCATGTGAGTGGCTCAGGTTTTCTCCTGAGATTTCCCATTCACAAGCGAGCATCACATGTCCTTCTACGACGCCGTCGTCCCCGCCTATTTGCAAATGCTGAACAGCGTGACCGGCCTGCTCACCAAAGCCGAGGCGCATTGCGCGGCCAAGAAGATCGACCCCAGCGTCCTGCTCGGCTCGCGCCTCTTCCCGGACATGCTGCCGCTGTCGAAGCAGGTCCAGATCGTCAGCGACTTCGCCGCCAAGGGCTGTGCCCGGCTGACCCACAGCGAGGTGCCCTCCCCGCCCGACACCGAGACGAGCTTCGCGGAGTTGAAGCAGCGGCTGGCAAAGACGATCGATTACGTGAAGTCGTTCAAGCCGGAGCAGTTCGAGGGTGCCGATACCAAAGACGTCACCTTCCCGGCCGGACCGGACAAATCCATCACGATGAAGGGCCAGCAGTTCCTGAGCGCGTTCTCGCTGCCGAACTTCTATTTCCACGCCGCGACCGCCCATGGCATTTTGCGTCACAACGGCGTCGAGATCGGCAAGCGCGATTTCATGGGCCTGACCTGATTTGCCAAACCGCACGCGGCAGACGAAATCCGCTGCCGCGACCGGAATTGCACATGAATCATGCTACGCGGGACTTGCCGCGTAGCTCGCCTGCACTTTCCGTATGGCTCGTCTCTTGCGCATGATGCCGCGATGCACAAGTGTTCCTGACCTTTCACTGTCTGGAACATCCCAAATGAGCCGTCCGACCAAATTGTTTGAGACCTATAAGCTCGGTCCGATCACGCTTGCGAACCGTTTCGTGATGGCGCCGCTGACGCGCAATCGAGCCGCGCCCGGCACATTCGTGCCCAGCCCGCTCGCCGCCGACTATTACGGCCAGCGCGCTTCCGCAGGGCTTCTGATCACCGAAGCGAGCCAGGTCTCGCAGCAAGGGCAGGGCTACCAGGACACCCCCGGCATCTACAGCAACGAGCAGGTCGCCGGCTGGCGCAAGGTCACCGACCGCGTGCATGAGCGTGACGGCAAGATCTTCATCCAGCTCTGGCATGTCGGCCGCATCTCGCATGTCGACCTCCAGGCGAATGGCGCCGCCCCGGTGGCGCCGAGCGCGATCCGCGCCAAGGGCAAGACTTTCGTGAATGGCGGCTTTGCCGATGTCTCCGAGCCACGCGCGCTCGAGCTTTCCGAGATTCCAGGAATCATCGACGACTTCAAGCGCGCGACGAAGAATGCGCTCGAGGCCGGCTTCGACGGCGTCGAGATCCACGGCGCCAACGGCTACCTGCTCGAGCAGTTCGCCAAGGACGGCGCCAACAAGCGCACGGACGCCTATGGCGGCCCGATCGAGAACCGCGCGCGGCTGATGCTGGAAGTCTCCAAAGCCGTCGTGGCCGAGGCCGGAGCGAATCGTACCGGCATCCGCATCTCGCCGGTGACGCCGGCCAACGACATCTCGGATTCCAATCCGCAGGCCCTGTACGACCACATCGTCGACGGCCTCAGCGGGCTCAAGCTGGTCTATCTCCACGTCGTCGAAGGCGCCACCGGCGGTCCCCGCGACATCGCGCCGTTCGACTATGCGTCCTTGCGCAAGCGCTTCACCGGCGCCTACATCGCCAACAACGGCTACGATTTCGATCTCGCAACCAAGGTGCTGGACGCCAACGCGGCCGATCTGATCGCCTTCGGCAAGCCCTTCATCTCCAACCCCGACCTCGTCGAGCGGCTGAAGCAGGGCGCCGCGCTGAACGACTGGGACAAGAACACGTTCTACGGCGGCGGCGTGAAGGGGTACACGGATTACCCGACGCTGGCGCCCGAGCCGGCGGAGTAATCTCCGCTCTCTCCTCCGTCATTGCGAGGAGCTCGCGACAAAATTGCGAAGCAATTTTGCGCTGGCGATGAAGCAATCCAGACTGCCACTTGTGGAAATATTTCTGGATTGCTCGCAATGACGGTGTGGAGACAGCGCAGCGACCTCACCAATAGAAAAAGGCCGGGATCGCTCCCGGCCTTTCGCATTTGATGACGTTACGCGCCGCTTACTTCGCTTCCGCGCGCTTGGGCGGGGTGGCCGGCCACGACTTGATCAGGGTGTCGTAGTCGACCGTCTCGCCCTTCGGCTTCTCGTTGGCGAGCTTGCGCTGGGGCGCGATGGTGCCGTCCTTCTCGGCCTTCGCGAACCAGTACTCCGGCTTCTCCTTCTTGTGGAGCTTCGGACCGCAGGCGCCCTGCACGCCGGACTTCTCCAGGCGCTCCATGACGGAGTCCTGAGCCGCCGCAAGGGCATCCATCGCGGCTTGCGGCGTCTTCGCACCGGACGACGCATCGCCGATGTTCTGCCACCACAGCTGCGCGAGCTTCGGATAGTCAGGCACGTTGTTGCCGGTCGGGGTCCACTGCACGCGCGCGGGCGAGCGGTAGAACTCGATCAGGCCGCCGAGCTTCGGCGCGCGCTCGGTGAACGACTTGTCCCAGATGTCGGATTCACGGACGAAGGTGAGACCGACGTGGCTCTTCTTCAGCGACACCGACTTGGAAACGATGAACTGGAGATAGAGCCAGGCGGCCTTGCGGCGATCCGGCGGAGTGGACTTCAGGAGCGTGAGCGAGCCCGCGTCCTGATAGCCGAGCTTCATGCCTTCCTTCCAGTACGAACCGTGCGGCGAAGGAGCCATGCGCCATTTCGGCGTACCGTCGGCGTTCATCACGGCGATGCCGGGCTTCACCATGTCGGCGGTGAAGGCGGTGTACCAGAACATCTGCTGGGCGATGTTCCCCTGCGCCGGCACGGGACCGGACTCGGAGAAGGTCATGCCCTGAGCCTGCGGCGGGGCATACTTCTTCATCCACTCGAGATATTTCGTGATCGAGTAGACCGCGGCCGGACCGTTGGTGTCGCCACCGCGCTCGACCGAAGAGCCGACCGGACGGCAGCCTTCCATGCGGATACCCCATTCGTCGACGGGCAGACCGTTCGGAATGCCCTTGTCGCCGTTGCCGGCCATCGACAGCCAGGCGTCGGTGAAGCGCCATCCGAGCGAGGGGTCCTTCTTGCCATAGTCCATATGGCCGTAGACCTTGACGCCGTTGATCTCCTTGACGTCGTTGGTGAAGAACTCGGCGATGTCCTCATAGGCGGACCAGTTCACGGGAACGCCGAGCTCGTAGCCATACTTGGCCTTGAATTTGGCTTTGTAGTCGGCGTTGGTGAACCAGTCGTAGCGGAACCAATAGAGGTTAGCGAACTGCTGGTCGGGCAGCTGATAGAGCTTTCCGTCCGGCCCAGTGCCGAACGACTTGCCGATGAAGTCGTTGACGTCGAGCATGGGGTCGGTGACGTCCTTGCCCTCGCCGGTCATGTAGTCCGACAGCGCGATGGTCTGGCCATAGCGGAAGTGAGTGCCGATCAGGTCGGAATCGTTGATCCAGCCGTCATAGACGTTCTTGCCCGACTGCATCTGGGTCTGCAGTTTCTCGACGACGTCACCTTCCTGGATGAGGTCGTGCTTGAGCTTGATGCCGGTGAGCTCGGAGAACGCCTTGGCCAGCGTCTGCGATTCATATTCGTGGGTCGTGATGGTCTCGGAGACGACGTTGATCTCCATGCCCTTGAACGGCTCGGCCGCCTTGGCGAACCACTCCAGCTCCTTCTTCTGGTCTTCCTTCGACAGCGTCGAGGGCGTGAATTCCGCGATCCACTTCTGGATCACGGCCTCGTCGGCGGCGCGGACCGGCGCCGAGACGGCGAACGACGCCGCAACAATGGCGGCGACGCTGGACATGGTCAGAAAACTGCTCTTGGCCAATGGACCTTTCCTTCTCCTAAACTGTCGCATGTTGTTCCTCCGTTGCAGCGACAAACTTTTATACAGACCCGGATTGCCCCCGGATCTGGCCGTCCCTTCGCGAGCTTCAGACCGTGCGGAATATGAGCACGACCGTCACCAGCGAAATTCCACTTGCGAGCCACAGGCGCGAAATTTCGACGCCCTCCTCGCCGATCGGCAGCGTTGCGATCGCATCGGTGCCGAAGAAGCCGATCCAGAGAAGGTGGATGACGGCCGCTAAGATCAGAGAGATGAACAGGCGGTCACCACGCGTGGTCGGGATGCGCAGCACACCGACGCGCTCGGCCTCGGGATAGACCGCCGCGAGCCACGTCATCACGGCGAGCGTGCAGGCGAGCGCGGCGAAGAAGATCGCCGTCGGCAGCGTCCAGGCCATCCATGCAATGGATTCCATGCTCTACTCCTTTCGCATGATCTGGTCCGAAAACCGGTTTCCACTTTTCGGGATCATGCTCTACTCCTTACACGCGGCCGAGCGCAAAACCGCTGGCGATGTAATTGCGGACGAACCAGATCACGAGTGCCCCAGGGATGATGGTGAGCACGCCGGCGGCGGCAAGCAAGCCCCAATCCATGCCGGCGGCCGACACCGTGCGTGTCATGATCGCCGCGATGGGCTTGGCCGATACCGAGGTCAGCGTGCGCGCGAGCAGAAGCTCGACCCAGGAGAACATGAAGCAGAAGAAGGCTGCGACGCCGATGCCGCTCGCGATCAACGGCACCAGAATCTTGATGAAGAAGCGCGGAAAGGAATAGCCGTCGAGGAAGGCGGTCTCGTCGATCTCGCGCGGCACGCCGGAGACGAAGCCTTCAAGTATCCACACTGCCAGCGGCACGTTGAAGATGCAGTGCGCGAGCGCAACCGCCCAGGGCGTATCGAACAGGCCGATCGCCGAATAGAGGTTGAAGAACGGCAGCGCATAGACCGCGGCCGGCGCCATGCGGTTCGACAAGAGCCAGAAGAACAGATGCTTGTCGCCGAGGAAGCGGTAGCGCGAGAATGCGTAGGCCGCGGGCAGCGCCACCGAGATCGAGATGATGGTGTTGAGAACGACGTATTCCAGCGAGTTGATATAGCCTGAGTACCAGCTCTCGTCGGTGAAGATGCGCTTGTAGTGCTGGAGCGTCGGCGTATGCGGCCACAGCGTCATCGTCGAGACGATTTCGGCATTGGTCTTGAAGCTCATGTTGACGAGCCAGTAGATCGGCAGCAGCAGGAAGACCAGGAACAGCCCCATGATGAGGCGACGGCCGGGGATCGAATGCATCAGGCCACTCCTTCCTTGGGCTTGAGCGCCGGCACCGGCTTGAGCGCGGCCGAAGGCTTGGGCTCCGCCACCGGCTCGCTCTCCGCCTGGACTTTGCGTTCGACGCCCGCATTGGTCATGACGGTGTAGAAGATCCAGCAGACGATCAGGATGATGAGGTTGTAGACCAGCGACAGCGCCGCCGCCTTGCCGAGGTCGAACTGGCCTAGCGCGATCTTGACGAGCTCGATCGACACGAAGGTCGTGGAGTTGCCGGGTCCGCCGCCGGTGACGACGAAAGGCTCTGTGTAGATCATGAAGCTGTCCATGAAGCGCAGCAGCACCGCGATCAAGAGCACGCGATTCATCTTCGGCAGCTGGATCGCCTTGAACACGGCCCAGCGCGAGGCGCCGTCGATCTGGGCAGCCTGGTAATAGGCTTCGGGAATCGACTTCAGGCCGGCATAGCAGAGCAGCGCGACGAGGCTGGTCCAGTGCCAGACGTCCATCACGATGACGGTGACCCAGGCATCGATCTCGTTGGAGACGTAATTGTAGTCGATGCCCATGGCGTTCAGGACATAGCCGAGCAGGCCGATATCGGGCCGCCCGAAGATCTGCCAGATCGTGCCGACCACGTTCCACGGAATCAGCAACGGCAGCGCCAGGATGACGAGGCAGGCCGCCACCGTCCAGCCCTGGCGCGGCATCGACAAAGCGACGACGATGCCGAGCGGCACCTCGATCGCGAGGATCACCATCGAGAAGAACAGATTACGGCCGAGCGAGGCGAGGAAGCGGCCGCCGAGATCGGTCGAGGGATCGAGCAATTCCTTGAACCAGCCGACCCCGTTCCAGAAGAACTGGTTGTTGCCGAAGGTGTCCTGCATCGAATAGTTCACCACCGTCATCAACGGCAGCACCGCCGAGAAGGCGACGACCAGAAACACCGGCAGCACCAGGAACCAGGCTTTTTGGTTGACGGTCTTGTCCATCAGACGGCTCCCTCCACGAGAAGGCTGTCGGCGTAGACGTGGACATGCGACGGGTCGAATTTCAGTCCGGCCATGCCGTCCGAGCTGGTGAACCCGCTAGGCGCCCGCGCCGCGAGCTTGGCGTCGCCGAGACGCGCCCGCGCGAAACGGATGCGGCCGAGATCGTCGATGCGCTCGATCCTTGCGGTGAGCAGGCCGGGCGCAGGCGCAACGGCCTCGACGAATTCTGGCCGGACGCCGATCTCGATCTTGGCGCCCGCAGGCAGATTGTCGTAGGCGCGGTTGAGCGCGATGACGTGACCGTCGATACGCGCCTCGCGTCCCCTCACCTCCGCCGGCAGGATGTTCATGCCCGGCGAGCCGATGAAATAGCCGACGAAGGTGTGGGCCGGCTTGTCGAACAGCTCGGCCGGCGTGCCGCTCTGCACGACGCGGCCGTCATGCATCACGACCACGGTGTCGGCGAAGGTCAGCGCTTCGGTCTGGTCGTGGGTGACGTAGATCATCGTGAGGTCGAGCTCGCGATGCAACGCCTTCAACTTGGAGCGGAGCTGCCATTTCAGCTCGGGATCGATCACCGTCAGCGGCTCGTCGAACAGCACGGCGGCGACGTCGGAACGGACGAGGCCGCGGCCGAGCGAGATCTTCTGCTTGGCATCGGCCGTGAGCCGCGTCGCCTTGCGGTTGAGATAGGATTCGAGATCGAGCAGGCGGCCGATCTCGGCAACGCGCTTATCGATCTCGGCCTTGGGCACACCGCGGTTCTTCAGCGGAAACGCCAAATTCTGCCCCACGGTCATGGTGTCGTAGATCACCGGAAACTGGAACACCTGGGCGATGTTGCGCTTCTGGGTTGACAGCGGTGTGATGTCCTTGCCATCGAACAGGATTTTTCCCCGCGACGGCGTGATGATGCCGGAGATGACGTTGAGCAGCGTAGTCTTGCCGCAGCCGGACGGGCCGAGCAGCGCATAGGCGCCGCCTTGCCGCCAGGTCATGGTAACAGGCTTCAGCGCAAAGCTGTCCTGCGGCGCATCATTGCCGCCGTAGGAATGGGCGAGATCGACGAGGTCAATGCGGGCCATGGCGCACCTCCCTCAGGAGCTCGGCGCCGCGACCAACCGGTCGGCGGCATCGAAGACAAAAACGTCGTTGGGATCGAGCACGGCGTCGAGGGTCTGGCCCGGCTCGAACTCGTGCACGCCGTGCAGCACTGCCACCCAGTTCGATCCGTCGCGGGTTAGATGCACGAAACTCTCCGAACCGGTGATCTCGGTCACCGTCACCGTGGCGTGGAAGCCGTGACGGCCGGTCTGGCCGTTGGCGAGGCCAAGTTGGTGGGCACGGAAGCCGACGCGATAGAATCCGTCGGCAAGTCCAGCATAGAGCCCGGACGCCGGCGCAGCGCTGCCGCCGGCATATTGAACCATGCCATTCCCCTTCTCGAGGCTCACCAGGTTGAGCGGCGGATCCGAGAAGACCTGGGCGACGCGCAGTGTCTGCGGGCGGCGATAGACGTTCGACGTCACGCCCATCTGGAGCGCCTGCCCCTCCCACATGCACACCGTGTTGCCGCCGAGCAGCAGCGCCTCGGTGGGCTCGGTGGTGGCATAGACGAAGATCGCGCCCGAAGCCTCGAAGATGCGCGGCAGCTCGGCGCGCAGCTCCTCGCGCAGCTTGTAATCGAGATTCGCGAGCGGCTCGTCGAGCAGCACGAGATCGGCGCCCTTGACCAGCGCGCGTGCGATCGCGGTGCGCTGCTGCTGGCCGCCGGAGAGCTGGAGCGGCGTGCGCTTCAGGAACGGCTCGAGCCGCAGCAGCTTTGCTGCCTCCGCGACACGCGCCTCGATCTCGGCGCGCGGCTTGCCCTGCACGCGCAAGGGCGAGGCGATGTTCTCGTAGACAGTGAACGAGGGGTAGTTGATGAACTGCTGGTAGACCATGGCGACCGAACGCTGGCGCACGTCGGCGCCTGTGACGTCCTTGCCGTTCACCACCACCTTGCCCGTGGTCGGCTTGTCGAGCCCGGCGAGCAGTCGCATGATCGAGGTCTTGCCCGACAGCGTCGGGCCGAGCAGCACGTTGAGGGTCCCGCTCTCGAGCGTCAGTGAGACGTCGCGGATATGTGGGACGCCCTCGACAGTCCGGGTCACGTGATCGAGCGTCACGGTCATGAGCGTCCTCCCGCTTCCAGCAGGGGAGTTTGCTGCACAGTGTGGGTCCTGATCCAGTCGTCAAGCACGCCGATCTCATCGGCAGATAGTCGCAGGCCGAGCTTGGAACGGCGCCAGACGACGTCCTCGGCGGTGACGGCCCATTCGTTGGCCATGAGGTAGCGGACCTCGCGCTCGGTCAACGTCGCACCAAAGGACTGGCCGAGATCGGCCGCCGATTTCGCGTCGCCGAGCAGCTTGACGGCCTTTGTGCCATAGGCGCGGGCGAGACGTCGCGCATGCTCGTGACTGAGGAAGGGATAGCCGCGCTGAAGCTCGGCGATCAGCCCGTCGATGTCGGACACATTCATGTCGCCGCCGGGCAGCGGCCATTTGCCGGTCCAGCCCTCCCGCGCTTTTGCGCTGCGGAGATAGGGGGCGAGCCGCTCCAGCGCTTCTTCGGCGAGGCGGCGATAGGTCGTGATCTTGCCGCCATAGATCGAGAGCAGCGGCACCCCGCCGGGCGTGTCGAGCTCGAACACGTAATCGCGCGTCGCGGCCTTGGCTTCGCTGGCGCCGTCGTCATAGAGCGGGCGCACGCCGGAATAGGTCCAGACCACGTCGTCCGGCGTCACCGGCTTTGCCAGATATTCGCTCGCCGCCGTGCAGAGATACTGGATCTCCTCGGCCGTCGCCTTCACCTTGGCGGGATCGCCGTCGTAGTCGCGATCGGTGGTGCCGATCAGCGTGAAATCGTCCTGGTACGGGATCACGAAGATGATGCGGCCGTCCGCGTTCTGGAACATGTAGGCGCGGTCGTGGTCGTAGAGCTTCCTGACCACGATGTGCGAGCCCTGCACCAGGCGCACCTTGGCTTTCGCATTGACGCCAGCGCCGCGGCCGAGCACGTCCTCGACCCAGGGGCCGCCGGCATTGACCAGCGCGCGGGCCTGGATCTGCGAGCGCTCGCCGGTCAGCGTGTTGACCATGCCGACGGTCCAGAGGCCGTCGGACTGGCGAATCTCGGTGGCGCGGGTGCGGGTGCGGATCTCGGCGCCCTTGTCGGCGGCATCGCGTGCGTTGAGCACGACCAGGCGCGCGTCGTCGACGAAGCAGTCGGAATATTCGAATGCGCGACTGTAGCGATTCGGGATCAGCGGCTTGCCGACCTCGTCACGTCCAAGATCGACCGAGCGCGTAGCGGGCAGCAGATGGCGGCCGCCGATGTGGTCATAGAGGAAGAGGCCGAGACGCAGCAGCCAGGCCGGCCGAAGACCGGCATGATGCGGCAAAACGAAACGCAGGGGACGGATGATGTGGGGCGCGATGCCCCAGAGGATCTCGCGCTCGATCAGCGCCTCGCGAACGAGGCGAAACTCGTAATATTCGAGATAGCGCAGGCCGCCATGCACCAGCTTGGTCGACCAGGACGACGTCCCGCTCGCCAGATCGTTCATTTCGCACAGGAAAACCGTGTTGCCGCGGCCCACCGCGTCACGCGCGATGCCGCAGCCGTTAACACCGCCTCCGATGATGGCGAGGTCGAAAATACGCTCCAACAGACGCATCCCCCGACGACCGCCCGTTCCTTCGAGCGGTTACTTTCGTTTTTGATTAGATCACACCGAAAAACGAAAGCAAGATGAAAGAGAGGCGAAAGGAAGTGAAAGCGGAACTATTTTCACGTCAATGCGGCCGAGAAATTGCAGGGGCAAGGACACGTTTTGGGGCAGTCAGCTCGATTGATCAGCAGCGGTAGTCATTCCGGCGGACCAAAACTTGAATGTAGCAACATGGCTACATATAATTGCAGGTAGGCATTGCCAGCGAGGAGCGCGGACGATGGTCACGACCCTGACCAGCCGAGAGTTCAATCAGGATACGAGCGGCGCCAAGAAGGCAGCATCGAAGGGACCCGTCTTCATCACGGACCGCGGCCGTCCGGCCCATGTCCTGCTGAGCATCGAAGACTATCTGCGCCTGAGCGGCGGGCACATGAGCCTTGCCGAAGCCCTGGCACAGGCGAACGCGGATTTCGATTTCGATCCGCCTCGCATCACCGGCGGAATCTCACGGCCCGCTGATCTCGACTGATGTTTCTACTGGACACCAATGTCATCTCCGAACTGAGGCGGCCAGATAAAGCTGATCGCAATGTCGTCGCCTGGGCCAATGCAATTCCCGCGGCGAACTTCTTCATATCCGCAGTTTCCATACTCGAAATTGAACTTGGCGCACGCCTGATCGAGAAGGACGTCAAGCAAGGTGCCGTCCTGCGCGCCTGGATCGACGATCACATTCTGGCTCGCTTTGAAGACCGCATCCTGCCCATCGACACGGCCGTGGCGCAGCGCTGCGCCCAACTTCACGTTCCCAATCCGAGGGCTGAGCGCGACGCTCTGATCGCCGCAACCGCGCTTGTTCACGGCTTGACGATCGCCACGCGCAACGTAGGAGATTTTGAACCTACAGGCGTCCCACTGCTCAATCCGTGGGGCGATGTCTAAGACTATCTCAGCCTGACCACGGGCGCCGCCTCGGGCACCGCGTCGTGCGCTTCGGCCTGCGCATCATCGATTTCCCCCGGCTCCTTCGGCATTGCCGCCATCACCTCGATGCCCTTGCTGTGGCAGATGGTGGCCAGGCGCTCGGGCAGCTCCTGGTCGGTGACGAAGGTCTGGATCTGCGTGATATGCGCAATGCGCACCGGCGCGCTGCGGCGCAGCTTGGTGGAATCGGCGACCAGCATCACGCTGCGGGCATTGGCGATGATGGCCTGCGCCACCTGGACCTCGCGATAATCGAAGTCGAGCAGTGCGCCCTCCTCGTCGATCGCGGAGGCGCCGATGATGGCGTAGTCGACCTTGAACTGGCCGATCAGCTGCGTCGCCGTCGAGCCGACCACGGCGCCGTCGGCGCGCCGCACCGTGCCGCCGGCGACCACCACCTCGATGCGTGGATGGCGGTACAGCAGCATCGCGACATTGAGGTTGTTGGTGATGACGAGCAGATCCTCATGCGAGGTCAGCGCGCTGGCGACCTCCTCCGTCGTGGTGCCGATATTGATGAAGAGCGAGCAGCCGTTCGGGATCAGCGAGGCCGCCGCGGCCCCGATCGCCTTCTTCTCGTCGGCGGCGACGAAGCGGCGCGCCTCATAGGCGAGGTTTTCCACGCCGGAGGCGATGATGGCGCCGCCGTGGATGCGGGTCAGCGATCTCCGCTCGCAGAGATCGTTGAGATCCTTGCGGATGGTCTGCGCCGAGACCTCGAACCGGCGCGCGAGCTCCTCGACCATGACGCGGCCTGAAGCGCGCGCGATGTTGAGGATTTCGGCTTGGCGATGGGTCAATCCGGTCACGGCAACGGCCTCAAATCAGAATGATGCATGGTGCGGCGGTTCGTAGCTGCGGTCAATGCGCGCGCCGATCACGGTTAACGGATGCGGCCCCTCACCAAGCCATGGCGCTCGCGAGGCGCGCCAGCAGCGCCGGATCGTCGAAGGCGCTGGCGGAAGTGACCGCGCCGGCGCCAATCAGGTCGGCATGGCTGAGGCTGGTCCGGATGCCGACGGTCGGAATTCCGGCCGCGGTGGCGGATTGCACGCCGGTGCGGGAGTCCTCGAATGCGATCGAGGCCTCTGCCTTCGCGCCGACGAAACCCAGCCCTTCCTGATAGGGCAGCGGATGCGGCTTGCCGTGCGGCAGCTCGGCGCCGATCACGAGCGCCTTGAAGCGATGCGTGATGCCGAGGCCGGAGAGCAGCAGCTCGGCGTTGAGACGCGGCGCGTTGGTCACCGCCACCATGGGAATGCCGGCGCTGTCGGCCCGGTCGAGCAGCGCCATCAGGCCCGGGAGCGGTGCGATCTGCCCGGCCACGAGCGTACGGAAGACCTCCTCCTTCTCATCGAGGATCAGGGCGCGCCGCTCCGGCGCCTCGTCGGGCAGAAAGCGCTCGCCGATCGCGACATTGGCGAAACCTTGCAGCTCCCTGGAGAAGCGCGCGTGATCGAAGACATGGCCGTGAGGGCCGAGCACCTGGTTGAAGGCCTTCAAGTGCAGCGGGTCGGTGTCCGCCAGCGTGCCGTCGATGTCGAACAGCAATGCCCTGCCCATCGCTTCCGTTTTGGCTTCGATCATTTCCGTACTTTCCCAAATCCGCGGCGCATTGATGCGCGAGACGTATCAATATGGCCTCAGCCGCGCAATGACGCATGAACATGACGACGACGCGCCACTCGACAAAGCCGCGCGCGGCTGCAACACTCGCCGCAAGATCAAAAAGGAGGAAACGATGACGATCAACCGACGCGATCTGGCTCTCTCGACTCTCGCCGTCTCGGCACTCGCGCTCACAACACCGGTGCTGGCGGCCTCGGCCGACGATGAGGCCGTGGCGAAGAAGGTCGAGGCCTTCCGCCTCGCCCAGATCGCGGCCGATCCGAAGGCGCTCGGCGCGCTGTGCTGGGACGATCTCAGCTACAGCCATTCCAGCGGCAAGGTGGAGGACAAGGCGACCTTCATCGCCAACGCCACCGACGGCAAGTCGAAATTCCTGTCGATCGAGTACAAGGACCCGACCATCAAGGTCGTCGGTCCCACCGCGATCGTCCGCTTCCACTGGCTGGGCGAGCAGGAGATGGCGGCCGATGGGAAAAAAGTATCGACCAACCTTCACATCCTGATGAACTGGCAGAAGCAGGGCGACGAGTGGAAGCTCTTGTCGCGCGCCGCAACGAAGTTGTGATGACGACGCTGCCCTCTCCCCTTCTTGTGGGAGAGGGTGGCTCGCCGCAGAGCGGCGCGAGACGGGTGAGGGGTCTCTCTCCGCGAGCGACCTCTCAGAGTAGAACCCGCTGAAACAACCCCTCATCCGGCGCTACGCGCCACCTTCTCCCGCAAGGGGAGAAGGGACGACAGCATTCTGGGCGGCAAAAAATTCCGAGCACGTCTTGGCGCCCCGGAATGACGAGTACGGCGCTTACGCCGCCTCCTTCACATCACCGTTCACCAGCTTGCGTGCGGCGCGCTCGGCTTCGCGGGCGTTGCGGAAAAGCTGGCCTTCGAGACGGTTGAAGCGGTGGGACGAGGCGAAAAAGCAATAGCCTCCGGAAGAACGAACAACGATACCTGCGGTCTGCGAGTCGACTTCGATGATGTAGCTGTCCGGCATAGTCGGTGGATTCCTCAGTGCGGGCAAATAACGGTGCTCCTGCCCAAAGGTTCCCCAGGCATTTGAGGCCGTTTCCACCCCGAATCGACACGCAACTGAGTACGCCGGGACCTCATCCGTTTTATGACTGGTTCTTGGCGAAGCCGCGACGAGGATGACTCAGTCGCGCCGCGTTTGGCGGCGCTTGCCACGCATTCATGAGATGAGGCAGAGCGTCGCGCGCGATTACGTCGCGATCGTCGTGTCAGTCGCGCGAACCGCTTGTGGGCGACCGTGTTCGTCGATCGAGACGTAGGTGAAATTGCCGTCGGTGACGAGAAACGGATGCTCCTCCCCACGACGCAGTGCCCACGCTTCCAGGTGCACGGTGAGCGAGGTACGGCCGACGCGGACAAGATTGGCGTAGACCGACACGAGATCGCCGACATAGACCGCTTTGCGAAAATTCATCGCCTCGATCGCAACCGTCACGGTACGCGACTTCGCGGCCTTTGACGCAAACACGCCGCCGCCGACGTCCATCTGGCTCAGCAGCCAACCGCCGAAGATGTCGCCATTCGCGTTGGTGTCGGCTGGCATTGCCAGCGTGCGAATGCAGAGATCGCCGCTCGGCCCGGTGTTCGCCTGTTCGTTCATGCCGGTTTCACCTAAAATTGTCCCAGCCCGGATCGGGCGCAAAGCGCGCTCCGAATCGCTCGGCCAGCCCGCGCAGGGTGGATACAATGTTTTCCACGCCGCGTGTGCGGGCATAATTCAGCGGACCGCCGCGGAACGGCGCATAACCGGTGCCGAAGATCATGGCGCCGTCGACGGCGTCGGCATCGTCGACGATGCCCTCGCGCAGCGCCGCGACGCAGACGTTGGACATCGGCAGCACCAGGCGGTCGATCATCTGGTCGGTGACGCGCGGGCCGGTCTCCGCTAGCTGCGCCTTCTCCGCCTTGCCGTCCTTCCAGGTGTAAAAACCCTTGCCGGACTTGCGGCCGAGCTCACCCTTGGCGACCTTGTCGCGCAGCCAGGCCGGCGTCGGCGGCAGGAGATCGCCGAATTTCGTGCGCAGCATGTCGCCGACGTCGAGGCAGATGTCGAGCCCGACCTGATCGGCAAGCTCGATCGGTCCCATCGGCATGCCGAACTGCTCGGCCGCGGCGTCGATGAGGCGCTGGTCGATCTTCTCGTCCAGCATCACCATGGCCTCGAGCATGTACGGCGTCAGCGCGCGGTTGACGAGGAAGCCGGGCGAGCTCTTCACAGGCAACGGCAGGCGATCGATTGCACCGACGAAGGCGAGCGCCTGCTTCAGCACCTGCGGGTCATTGCCGTCATGGCTGACGACCTCGACCAGTTGCAGCCGCGACACCGGATTGAAGAAATGCAGGCCCACCAGCCGCTCCGGCCGAGCCAGGCCGTTGCGCAGATCCTGAAGCGGGATGCTCGACGTGTTGGTGGCGAGGATCGCGCCCGGCTTTATCCGCGGCTCGAGCCCGGCATAGACCTTCTGCTTCAGCTCGAGCTTCTCCGGCACCGCCTCGATGATGAGATCGGCGTTGCGCACGCCCTCCCCGTCCATGTCGGGGATGAGGCGATCGAGTGCGTCACGCACTTCGGTCGGCTTGCGGATGATCTTGCGGTAGAGCTCGGCGGCGCGCTTTACCGCGCCCGCGATCGGCTCGGCTTTCATATCGGCGAGCGAGACACGCAGCCCCTGCCCGGCTACCCAAGCCGCAATGTCGCCACCCATGGCGCCGGCGCCAATGACGTGGACATGTTTGATGGTGTTGCCACTGCCTGCGGCCTTCTTCATCTGCTCGCGCAGGAAGAAGACGCGGATCAGGTTCTGGGCGGTCGGCGTCACCATCAACTTGGCGAAGGAAGCCTGCTCGGCTTTCAGCATCGCGGCCTTGCTGCCGCCATGGGTCTCCCAGAGCTCGATCAGCGCATAAGGCGCCGGATAATGCTCGCGGGATGCGGCCTTCGCCGCCTCCGAGCGCATGCGCTTCGCAAGCAGCCCGCGCACGAGGCCGACATTCGCCGCGCGCGTCAGCAAGCCTGGCCGCGCCCGCTTGAGGCGGCCGAACAGCGCGTCCTTCACCGCGCCCCGGACATGCCGCTCCTGCGTCACGGTATCGACGAGGCCGAGCGATCTAGCACGGCGTGCATCGATGGTGCGCCCGGTCAGCATCAGGGACATCGACTGAACCGGATTGACCAGCGCGGTGAAGCGCGCGGTGCCGCCGAGGCCGGGATGCAGGCCGAGCATCACCTCCGGGAAGCCGAAGCGCGCGCCGTCGATGGCGATCCGCGATTGGCAGGCCAGCGCAACCTCGAGCCCGCCGCCGAGACAGAAGCCGTGGATAACCGCGACCGTCGGCAATTTCAACGCTTCCAGATGGTCGATCACCGCATGCGCGGCGCGAATACGCGTCTCCACCATGTCGGGATCGCCAGCGCCACGGAATTCGTTGACGTCGGCACCGGCGATGAAACCGGAGGGTTTGGCCGAGCGGATCACGAGACCGGCGGGACGCTCAGTCTCGATCGCCGCGAGCACGGCGTCGAATTCCTCCATCACCTCGGAGGACAGCGTGTTGGCGCTTGCATCAGCGCGATCGAACAAGAGCCAGGCGACGCCGTCGGCATCGCGCGTCAGCTTGAAGTGCCTGTATGGACTGTCAGTCGTGGGGCTGGGTCCCAGCTCCAGCACGCGGTCGCCAAGCGCGGTCATGATCCTGGAATCCATGGTCACACCGCCTCGATCAGCATGGCGCCGCCGAGCCCGCCACCGATGCATTCGGTGGCAATTCCGCGCCGCGTGCCGAGCCGCTTCATCACGTTGACGAGATGCAGCACGATGCGGTTGCCGGAGGTGCCGACGGGATGGCCGAGCGAGATCGCGCCGCCATCGACGTTGAGCTTGTCACGGTCGATCTCACCGGCCGCGCCGTCGAGTCCGAGGATCTCCCGGCAGAATTTGTCGTCGTTCCAGGCGGCGAGACAACCGAGCACCTGGGTGGCAAAGGCCTCGTTCAGCTCCCAGGTCTCGACGTCCTTGAGGGTGAGGCCGTTGCGCTGGAGCAGCGGCGTTGCCGACATCACCGGGCCGAGGCCCATGATAGCAGGATCGAGCGCGGCCCAGTTGCTGTCGATGATCGCGGCTTTCGGCGCCAGTCCGTGCTTGGCGACCGCGGCGTCGGAGGCCAGGATCACCCAGGAGGCGCCGTCGGTGATCTGCGAGGAATTGCCGGCGGTGACCTGGCCCCAGGGGCGCTCGAACACCGGTCGGAGTTTTGCGAGAGTCTCTGCCGTGGAGTCCGGACGTACGCCATCGTCATGGTCGAAGAACTTGCCGTCGCGGGAGAACGCAGTCTCGACCTCGCCCTTCAGGAAGCCTGCGCCTTGCGCATGCGTGAGCCGGCGATGGCTTTCGGCAGCATAGGCATCGGACTGTGCGCGGGTGATGCCGAAGAGATGGCCGACCACCTCGGCGGTCTGGCCCATGTTCAGATCGGTGATCGGATCGGTCAGCCCGCGCTCGAGGCCGATGATCGGCTTGAGGTCGCTCGGCCGCAATTTGAACGCCGCGGCCAGCTTGGCGGCGACGCCCTTGGCGGTGGCAAGTCCGGCGAACCAGCGCACGCCGGAATTCGGCCAGACCAGCGGCGCGTGGCTCAGCGCCTCGGTGCCGCCGGCGAGGATCATGTCGGCATGGCCTTCGCGGATGTAGCGATAGGCACTATCGATCGACTGCATGCCGGAGCCGCAATTGATCTGCACGGTGAACGCGACCATGTCCTCCCCCATGCCGAGCCGGAGCGCGGCGACACGGGCCGGGTTCATCTCGTCGGCGATCACGTTGACGCAGCCGAGGATGACCTGATCGAAGCTATCAGGCGCAAACGGTTGGCGCGCCAAGAGCGGCCGTCCGCATTGCACGGCGAGATCGACTGGAGTGAACGGCCCCGGCCCCGAACGCGCCTTCAGGAACGGCGTGCGACTGCCGTCGACGATGAATACCGGTCGTGCCATCAGCTCGCCGCCCTCTGTTCACCGAGTTCCTGGAAGAACTGATGCACGTCGCCGGATTTCCTGTAAATCGGCGACAGCGCCTCCGGCGCAAAATCGTCGACCTCGATGACTTCAGTGACGGCTTGATGGGCGGCGGCGAGCTGCTCGCCCTCGGCTTGCGTGATCACGCCTTTGCTGACCGCTTCCTTCCAGTCGCGAACATGCGCAGCGCGCATGCGCTTGGCGATGGCGTCCGTGGCTGCGACCAGCTTGAACGCGCGCTCCAGCCGCGCAAAGCCCCCGTCGTCATCGACATGGGCCAGATCCGGCGTCAGGCGCTCGCGCGCCGCCGACGGCTCCAGCACCAGGCTTGCGCACTGGTGCACGACGCGGTCGGAGGGGCCGAGCACGCGAGCGCCGAACGGCTGGACCACGAGCTTGAGGAAGGCTGCGACGAAGCGGTTCGGCAGATTGGCGAGGATTTCGGCGAGCCGGTTCTCGATGGTCCGAAAGCCCGCCGCCATGCACCATTCCAGCGCGGCAAAGTCTTCCTTCTGCCGGCCCTCATCCTGCCAGCGTTTTAGCGCGGCAGAGAGCAAGTACAGCTCGGAGAGAATGTCGCCGAAGCGCGCCGACAGCATCTCCTTGCGCTTGAGCGCGCCGCCGAGCGTCAGCAGCGCCATGTCGGCGCAGAGCGCAAACGCGGCGGAGTAGCGCGAGAGCTGGCGATAGAATGGCGTGGCGTCGCCCGCATCGGGCGCCAGCGCGAACGCGCCGAAGGTCCAGCTCCGGCCGAACGCGCGGAACAGTGTCCGGAAGCTGTGACCGACGTGTTTCCAGAATGCTTTGTCGAATGCGGTGAGCCCACGCTCGCGGTCGGAATCGGCGAGCGCGTTCATCTCGTCGAGCAGATGGGGATGCGCACGGATCGCGCCCTGGCCGAACACGATGAGGTTGCGGGTCAGGATGTTGGCGCCTTCCACCGTGATCCCGACCGGCACGGCGCGGTGCAGATTGCCGAGATAGCTTTGCGGGCCGTCGATCACGGCCTTGCCGCCATGGATGTCCATGGCATCGTCGATCGCGGTGCGCATCCGCTCGGTCGCGTGCAGCTTCATGATGCCGGAGATGACGGCGGGATGAACGCCGGCATTGAGCGCCGCGCAGGTCAACCGCCGCGCCGCATCCAGCTGATAGGCAGTCGCGACGATGCGTGCGAGCGGCTCCTCGACGCCCTCGAACTTGGAGATGGAGATGCCGAACTGCTCGCGGATGCGGGCATAGGCGCCGGTGGTGCGCGCCGCATAGGCGGCACCCGCAGCAGAGAGCGACGGCAGCGAGATGCCGCGGCCGGCGGCAAGCGCGGTCATCAGCATCTTCCAGCCCTGTCCCAGCCGCTCCTGGCCGCCGATGACATAGTCGAGCGGGATGAAGACATCGCGGCCCCGGTTCGGGCCGTTCTGGAACACCTGCATCGACGGCAGATGGCGCTGGCCGATCTCGACGCCGGGCAAATTGGTCGGGATCAGGGCCACGGTGATGCCGAGCTCTTCCTGGCTGCCCACAAGGTGATCGGGATCATAGGCCTTGAAGGCGAGGCCCAGGAGCGTCGCGACCGGGCCGAGCGTGATGTAGCGCTTGTGCCAGTTGAGCCTGAGGCCAACGACCTCTCGGCCCTCGAACTCGCCCTTGCAGATGATGCCGGTGTCGACCATCGAGGCGGCGTCGGAGCCGGCTTCGGGGCTGGTGAGGCCGAAGCAGGGAATCTCGCGGCCGTCAGCGAGCCGCGGCAGCCAGCGCGCCTGCTGCTCTTTCGTGCCGAAGCGCATCAGCAGCTCGCCGGGCCCGAGCGAGTTCGGCACCATCACCGTGACCGCCGCCGCGATCGAACGCGTCGAGATCTTGCGCACGACCTCCGAATGCGCATAGGGCGAGAAGCCGAGACCGCCGAATTCCTTCGGGATGATCATGCCGAAGAATTTCTCGCGCTTGACGAAGTGCCAGACATCCGGCGGCAGGTCGCGCCATTCCCAGAAGATCTTCCACTCGTCGAGCATGGCGCACAGCTCGTCGACGGGGCCGCTCAGGAAGGCCTGCTCCTCGCTGGTCAGCGTCGCCTGCGGGATCTTCAGAAGCTTGGACCAATCAGGGTTGCCGGTGAAGAGGTCGGCGTCCCACCAGACGTCGCCCGCCTCCAGCGCCTCGCGCTCGGTGTCGGACATCGCCGGCAGCACGCCGCGCGCCCAGGAGAAGATCGGCTTTGTCAGGGTGTCGCGGCGGAAGCTCATGGCTGACCTCATGCATCGGCGCGGTTGTCGGGCATTTTAGCGGAAACTGGCTGGCGGAGGCGAACACTTCGCCTGCAAAATTGACGCGGCCGGGCGGCCCCGGACCATAACGGCCAGGGTGCGCGGGCAGTTCCGGGAGGGAAGGAGCGGTAGCCCGGATGGAGCGGAGCGCAATCCGGGGAAATCTATCCGTGAGGTGAGAATCCCGGATTTCGCTGCGCTCCATCCGGGCTACGAAGCTGGATGGCCTAATCCGGCCGCACCATCTCGAACATATTTTCCGGCTTGATCTCGAAATAGTCGCCGCGGCGGCCCGCGCGGACGATGGGACGGGCGGCGGCGGTCTGGTAGACGCCGTCCTTGATCATGGCCTTGTCGATGTGAACGGCGACCACCTCGCCGAGTGTCAGCCAGGCGTCGGCCTCCTTGCCGTCGGCGCCCTTGAGCCGGACGACGTCGGACACCTTGCATTCAAAGGCGACGGGACTCTCGCCGACGCGCGGCACGTTGACGAGCTTGCCGGGCACGGCGGTGAGTCCGGCAAGCTTGAACTCGTCGACCTCGGGCGCGACATGCGCGGCGGTCGCATTCATGTGCTTGGCAAGGTCCATCGTGGCGAGATTCCAGACGAACTCGCCGGTCTGCTGGATGTTCTCCACCGTGTCTTTCCAGTTGGTGGAGGAGAAGCCGATGATCGGCGGCACGTAGCAGAACGCGTTGAAGAAGCTGTAAGGCGCGAGATTGACGTGGCCCTTGGTATCGCGAGAGGAGATCCAGCCGATCGGACGCGGCGCGATGATGGCGTTGAAGGGATCGTGCTTGAGGCCGTGGCCCTTGGAAGGCTCGTAGAAGTACAGGTCTTTGTCGGTCACGCTGGCTTTCCCCTGCTCGTCATTGCGAGCGCTGCGAAGCAATCCAGGCTGTTTCCGCGGAGGGATTCTGGATTGCTTCGCTGCGCTCGCAATGACGGAGTGTGTTGATCCGTCCTGGGCCGCTACCCGCCGCTCAGTCCGGCCGGTACGACCTGCTTATAGGAGAAATTCCCCCGCCCCGTCAGTGGCGCGGCGACAGACCCGCGATGACGAAATCGATCATCTGGTCGATGTTCGGGCCCGGCTTGGTGGCACACTGGGCGATCATCTGGGGGTGGAAGAACCGCATCATCGCGGTGCACGAGCAGAGCGCAGCAAGTTCCAGGTCGGGCGCCTCGAACTCCCCGGAGGCCACGCCTTGCGCGATCACCTGACCGATCATTCCGGCGACACATTCCATGTGGGTGACGCAGACGTCCCAGTCCTCCTGCATCGCGATCTCGACCATCTCGTGCAACTTGTTGTCGCCGACATAGCGCTCGGTGTTCATGCGATGGATGGTGGTGAGCAGCTCGCGGAAGCGCTCCCGCACGGGACCCGGCCGCGCCACGATTCGCTGCGCTTCGAGCTCGACCTCGCCCATCAGGCCCCGCGCCACGGACTGATGGATCGCCTTTTTCGATTCGAAGAAGCGATACACGTTGGCGGGGCTCATCCTGAGCTCCTTGGCGATGTCCCCGACCGTGGTCTTCTGATAGCCGATCTGGCGGAACAGCCGCTCGGCCACCTCGAGGATACGGTCCCGGGTGTCGCCTTCGATATGTTCCGAAATAAGGGCCATCAATCAGGACTCGTTCGTCAGCAGTCTTCTCATTTATTCAGCCGCCTCAGCAAGCGGAATTGCATGCGGGTCATTGCTCCCATGCTGCGGCGCGGCAGGCTGCTCGGGGGTGCCCGCCTCATCCAGGCTCTTCCTGAACCAAAGTGCATAGAGGCCCGGCAGGTACAGCAGCGTCAGGAACGTCGCGACGAACAGGCCACCCATGATGGTAATCGCCATCGGGCCCCAGAAGGCCGAGCGCGACAGCGGGATCATGGCGAGGATGGCGGCGAGCGCCGTCAGCACCACCGGACGGGCGCGGCGGACGGTGGCCTCCACGATCGCCTCCCGCCGGGTCATGCCGTGAGAGACGTCCGTCTCGATCTGGTCGACCAGGATGACCGTGTTGCGCATGATCATGCCGGCGAGCGCGATCAGGCCGAGCAGCGCCACGAAGCCGAACGGGGCATTGGCGACGTTGAGGCCGAAGGAGGCGCCGACGATGCCGAGCGGTGCGGTCAGGAATACCAGGATCAGGCGCGAGAAGCTCTGAAGCTGGATCATCAGCAGCGTCAGCATCACCATGACCATCAGCGGGAAGAGGATGAAGATCGAGGCGTTGCCCTTGGCGGATTCCTCGAACGCGCCGCCCGCCTCGATGCGGTAGGCCGGCTCGAGGTGATCGGTGATCGCCTTCAGCTTCGGTGTGATCTGGCCCGTGACGTCAGGCGCCTGCACGCCGTCGACGACGTCGGAGCGCACGGTGATGGCCATGTCGCGGTTACGCCGCCACATGATCGGCTCTTCGTGAGAGTATTCGATCTTGGCGATCTGCTGCAGCGGCACGGCAACGCCATTGCGCGAGGTGATGGTGAGATCACCGACGCCGCCGAGATCGAGCCTCTCGGACGGGATCGCACGGGCGACCACGGCCACCTTCTCGATGCCGTCGCGGATGGTCGTAACCTGCGCGCCCGAGATCAGCATCGCGAGCGCCTGTGAGACGTCCTGCGGGGTCAGGCCCATGGCGCGGGCGCGGTCCTGGTCGACGACGAGCTTGAGGTAGGGCGATTGCTCGTTCCAGTCGAGCTGGACGTCCTTGACGCTCTTGTTCTGCCGCATGACGTCGCGCACCTGGTAGGCGATATCGCGCACCTTGTTGGCATCGGGGCCGATCACGCGGAACTGGACGGGGAAACCGACGGGCGGACCGAAATTGAAGCGGTCGACGCGCACGCGCGCCTCGGACAGGAAGCCCTCGGCAGCCGCGTTCTCGATCTTGGCCTTGATGCGCTCGCGCGCCTCGACGCCCTTGGCGACGACGACGATCTCGGCAAAGGCCTCGTTCGGCAGCTGCGGATTGAGGCCGAGCCAGAAGCGCGGCGAGCCCTGGCCGACATAGGACGTATAGGTCTCGATGTCCTTGTCGTCCTTCAGCAGCGTCTCGGCCTGCTTCACCGCCTTTTCGGTGACGTTGAACGCGGTGCCCTCGGGCAGGCGCAGCTGGAGGAACAGTTCGGGCCGCTCCGACAGCGGGAAGAACTGCTGCTGGACGTGACCGAAGCCGACGACCGAGGCGATGAAGACGCCGACGGTCGCGACCACCACGGTGATGCGGTGGTTGACGCACCATTGCACGATGGCGCGCAGGCCGCGGTACATCCGGGTCTCGTAGACCGCGTGCGGATCGTGATTGTGGTGCGCCTTCATCTCCGGCAGCAGCTTGACGCCGATATAGGGCGTGAAGATCACCGCCACGAACCAGGAGGCGACCAGCGCGATCGCCACGATCCAGAAGATGCTGCCGGCATATTCGCCGACCGCGGAATTGGCAAAGCCGATGGGGAGGAAGCCAGCGGCCGTGACCAGCGTTCCCGTGAGCATCGGAAACGCAGTAGATTCCCAGGCAAACGACGCCGCGCGCATGCGGTCCCAGCCCTGCTCCATCTTCACCACCATCATCTCGACCGCGATGATGGCGTCGTCGACGAGCAGGCCGAGCGCGATGATCAGCGCACCCAGCGTGATGCGGTGCAGGTCGAGCGACATCATGTTCATGACGATGAAGACGATGCCGAGCACCAGCGGCACCGAGAGCGCGACCACGATGCCGGTGCGCCAGCCCAGTGCCAGGAACGAGACGAACAGCACGATGACGAGCGCTTCCATGAAGGAATGCACGAACTCGCCGACGGCGTGCTCGACCACCTTGGGCTGGTCCGCGATCAGCTTGACATCGACGCCCTGCGGGACCGCCTTCATGAAGTCAGCCGTCGCCTTTTCGACCTCCTTGCCGAGGTCGAGGATGTTGGCGCCCTTGGCGGTGACGACGCCGATGCCGATCGCCGCCTTGCCTTCCTGTCGGACGACGAAGCTCGGCGGATCGACATAACCGTGGGTGACGGTGGCGATGTCGCCGAGGCGGAACACGCGGCCGTTGCTCTCGACCGGCGTTTCGGCGACGGCCTTGGCGCCGTCGAGCGCGCCGGTGACGCGCAGCGGCACGCGCTGCGACGAGGTTTCGACCGTGCCGGCGGGCGTCACGTTGTTCTGCTTGGCGAGCGAATCGAACAGCGCCTGCGGCGTGATGCCGAGCGTGGCGAGCTTGGCGTGGCTGAATTCGACGAAGATGCGCTCGTCCTGATTGCCGTAGACGTCGACCTTGGTCACGCCCGGCACCTTGAGGAGGCGCTGACGGAAACCTTCGGAGACCTTCTTGAGCTGGGCATAGTCGGCGCCGTCGCCGGTCATCATGTAGAGGATGGAATCGACGTCGGAGAACTCGTCGTTGACGACGGGTCCCAGAATGCCCGAGGGCAGCTGGCCCTGCACGTCGACCAGCTTCTTGCGCAGCAGATAGAAGAGATAAGGCACGTCCTTCGGCGGCGTGCTGTCGCGGAACGTCACCTGGAGCGCGGTGAAGGCCGGCTTGGAATAGGTCTGCACCTTCTCGAAATAGGGCAGCTCCTGGATCTTCTTCTCGATGGGGTCGGCGACCTGCGTCTGCATTTCCTGCGCGGTCGCGCCCGGCCAGATCACGGAGACGTTGACCACCTTCACCGTGAAGAACGGATCCTCGGCGCGGCCGAGCTTCTCATAGGAGAAGTAGCCGGCGACGCCGAGCATGATCATCAGGAAGAGAACCAGCGTCGGATGGCTGACGGCCCAGGCCGAAAGGTTGAAGCGCTTCATCGCTCTCTCCGAAAAGACGATCCAATTGCCAAAAAACGACAGCCACTCTGTTCAAACCATCATCGCGAGGCAGCGAAGCAATCCAGGGGGCTGGGCAGATTCTGGATCGCTTCGCCGCTTCAGCCTTTGCTTAGGGACAACGGCCGAAACTCGCCTCGCAACGATGGAACTCGTAAAAAACTCAGAACGACAGTGACGACACGATCCGCACCCGCTGGCCCGGATCGAGCTTCTGCACGCCGAGGGCAACGATCTTGGCGCCCTCTTCCACACCGCTGGTGATGACGACGTCGCCGCTCTCGTAGGACTTCACCGTCACCGGTTTCAACGTGAGCGCGCCGTTGTCGTCGACGACGTAGAAGGACGGCTTGCCGCCTTCGTTGAACAGCGCCGACAGCGGCAGCCGCGCGACGCGCTCGGTCGCGGCGTCCGACAGCGTCAGCGTCGCGGTCATGCCGAGCGCGACCTTGTCGTCGGCCTCGGGCAGCGAGAACTTTGCCAGATAGGTGCGCGTGGCCGGATCGGCCGCAGGCGCGATCTCGCGCAGCTTGGCCGTGTACTTCTTGCCCGGCTCGGACCACAGAGTGACGCTGGCGACGCCCGACTTGGCGCGTCCGACCAGCGTCTCAGGGATCGCGACGACCGCTTCCTTTTCAGCAAAGCGGGCGACGCGGATCGAAGCCTGGCCCGCGGCGACCACCTGGCCGGGCTCGATCAGCGTTGCGGTGACGACGCCACGGGCGTCGGCGTTGAGCGTCGCGTAGGAAAGGGAATTCTTGCTCAGCTCGAGCGCGCGCTCGGCGCGGTTCAGGCGCGCGCGGGCTTCGTCCGCGGCGGCGCGGCTCGAATCCATCTGCGCGTCCGTGGTCCAGCCCTTGGCCTTCAAATCCTTGGCGCGCTGCTCGGCGGCGGCAGCCTGGGCCAGCACGCCGGTTGCCGCGGTCTGTTCGGCCAGCGCCTGCTCAGCCTGGAGCTTCAGATCGACCTCGTCGAGGGTGGCGAGCGGCTGGCCGATCTCGACGGTCTGACCGACTTCCACGAGGCGTTTTGCAACTTTACCGGCGACGCGGAAGCCGAGGTCGCTCTCGATCCGGGGCCTGACGGTGCCGACGAAGCTGCGCTCCGGGGTCTCGCCATCATAATGCGCGGTTGCGACCAGAACCGGCCTCGGGGGCTCGGCTTTCTCGGCGACGGTGTCATTGCACCCGGCCAGCGAAGCTGCCATCAGGGCCAGCGACACACCTGCCAACAGCCTGGAATAGCTCGATAAAACCGACCGGACGAACATCGAAGGACACTCCTGCATCTCGAATGAGAGGAATGTCGACTAATCACTGATAAAAGTCAATAATCGTCAGTCATCAGGAATGCGTGATCGTTAAGGGGTGGTAAGGAGCGCATAGGCGGTTGCTATGGGGGGCTATTGTAGCAACCATTAAATGGCGGCGGTGTTTTGAGCCGACGGATCGCCTGCGCCTGCCATGATGACGCCGTGCTCGCGTCCGTCAAGGCGTGGCCTGGCGG
>NZ_JADPKR010000105.1 GCF_023074055.1 Bradyrhizobium sp. 141 | reverse complement strand
ATCAGCACGGGCAGCGGGCCCATCCTGAAGATTTCCGGCTCGCCGGTCAGCGCCATTGGGTGCGGCACCTGGGCGCCCATCGCAGCCGAGCAAACCGCCAGCGGATATGATGTGGCCTGGAAGGACTCGGTGTCAGGCCACTACACGGCCTGGAGCACGGACAGCAACGGCAACTATATCAGCAATATCGTTCCCGAGGTGACGGGTACGAATGCGTCGTTTCAGTCGCTCGAGACCACCTTCCATCAAGACCTCAATGGTGATGGCAGCATCGGTGTTCTCGCCAAAACTATTGAGGTGCAGGGCTCCACCAAGTTGGTGCAGACGGGAGACAACTTCTACCTTGACGCAATCAGCACGGGCAGCGGGCCCATCCTGAAGATTTCCGGCTCGCCGGTCAGCGCCATTGGGTGCGGCACCTGGGCGCCCATCGCAGCCGAGCAAACCGCCAGCGGATATGATGTGGCCTGGAAGGACTCGGTGTCAGGCCACTACACGGCCTGGAGCACGGACAGCAACGGCAACTATA
>NZ_JADPKR010000117.1 GCF_023074055.1 Bradyrhizobium sp. 141 | reverse complement strand
CGTAGATGGGGTAACGGGCCGGCCGCCCGCTCGCTACGGCGCGATTTGGAAGCGCGCTCGCGAGCGGCCTGTTGGTTGGAAGGCGGTCGTCCCTCAAACTGATGGTGTTCAACGGAGTCGGGCAAGCCCGCTCCAAGCATCATTAAGGGACGACCATGGATCAGTATGCAGGAATTGACGTGTCTTTGGAATGCTCGAGCGTTTGCCTTGTCGATGGTTCGGGCAAGATTTTGCGCGAGACGAAGGTTGCGAGTGAGCCGGAGGCGCTGGTTGCGTGGTTCCGATCGCAGGGGCAACTGCCGGAACGGATCGGGCTGGAAGCAGGACCCTTGTCGCAATGGCTGTATGCGGGTCTGCGAGACGTAGGGCTTGCGGTCGAGCTTCTGGAGACGCGGCACGTTCGGGAAGCCTTCAAGTCGATGCCGGTGAAGACGGATCGCAACGATGCCCGCAGGATCGCGCAGTTGATGCGGCTCGGCTGGTTCCGACCGGTGCACTGCAAGTCGGTGGCGGCGCAGGAGACCCGTGCCGTCCTGACAGCACGCAAGCTGCTGCAATCCAAGCTGCGCGATGTCGAGAACAGCCTGCGCGGCGTGCTTCGCGGTTTTGGCCTGAAGGTCGGCGCGACCACCGAGCGCACCTTCGCCGGACGCATCCGGGAGCTCGTGACTGGCCATCCCGGACTGGAATTGGTAGCGGCGGCGCTGCTCCAAGCCCATGCCGTGCTGCTACGGGAGTTCAAGGGCCTGGACAAGCACACCCAGAAGCTCGCCAGGGCGCATCCATCCGCCAAGCTCCTGATGACAACGCCGTCCGTTGGACCGATCGTGGCGCTCACCTATGCCGCGGCAATCGACGACCCGAAGCGCTTCCGGTCCTCGAAGGCCACGGGAGCGCATTTTGGCCTCACCCCGAAAAAGTACCAGTCCGGTGAGACCAACTACACTGGCCGCATCAGCAAGATCGGCGATGCCTCCGTGCGCGAGGCGCTCTATCAGGCAGCTCACGTCATGTTGACCAAACCGGTCAAGAATTGCTCGGCATTGAAGAGCTGGGCGATGCGCATCAGCAAGCGCGCAGGCATGCGCAAGGCCAAGGTGGCGTTGGCGCGCAAGCTCGCCGTGATCCTGCATCGCATGCTCGCCGACGCCAAACCGTTCAACCCGATGGCCAAGGCCATCTAGCCAGGAGCAGCAATCGGTTCTGGGCGGGCCCCACACCAGGCTCTCCCCGAGCGAAGTCCCTCCGCTGGGACGACGGATCCGGTCAGGCCGCCATCCGGGAAGTGGCCCACAACCACGCAATCCGTAGATTGGCCGGCCGGCTCCTCATGCCCCCCATCAGGTGACGGCCACCGCGCCGATCCCGTACAGAAGCAAGTGCCCAGCGAGTGGATGACGCAAAAAGGGATTGACTAACCAAGGCCCGTTACAGAAGCCCGGATG
>NZ_JADPKR010000028.1 GCF_023074055.1 Bradyrhizobium sp. 141 | reverse complement strand
CTAGGAGCCTGTCCAAGTAGTCGCTGGTCAAGCTGGGGCGAGTCTGATTCTTTGCGGGGCTATGAGCAAGGATTTTCGACTCTGGAAGATTGACGAGGCGCAGCTTCTGCCGCCGCGCGTGCAGGACTACGTGCCCAAGGATCACCTATCTCGGCTGGCGGTAGCGCTGGTGCGGGAGGAGCTTGATCTTTCGGCGATTTCCGGCAGCTACCGCAGCGCGCTTGGCCAGCCGCCGTTCGACCCGCGGCTGATGACGGCGGTGCTTCTGCATGGCTATGCGAGCGGCATCTACTCGTCGCGGCGGATCGCCAGGGCGGCGGTGGAGCGCGCCGACTTCATGATGATCGTGGCCGGCGACCCGCCGGACTTCCGCACGATCTCGGAGTTCCGCAGGCGTCACCTCAAGGCTCTGGCCGGCCTGTTCGTGCAGGTGCTGAAGCTGGCCGAGAAAGCCGGTTTGGTGAAGCTCGGGCACGTTGCACTCGACGGCACCAAGATCAAGGCGAATGCGTCGAAACACAAAGCGATGAGCTACGAGCGCATGAAGAAGCGGGAAGCGGAGCTTCAAGCCGAGGTCGACCGCTGGCTGAAAGCCGCCGAGGCCGCCGATGCGGAGGAAGACAAGCTCTACGGCGACAAGCGTGGCGACGAGATGCCCGACTGGGTGGCCGACAAGCAGAAGCGGGTTGCGAAGATCCGTGCCGCCAAGGCGGAGTTGGAGGCGGAAGCCAAAGCCGCCGCCGCAGAAGAGATGCGACGCCGCGAAGAGGCGGAAGAGCAACGCAAGAAAGAAGGCCGCAAGAAGACCGGCAAGCCACCGGCGCCGCCGAAACAGGAGCCGGACGGCAAGGCGCAGCGCAACTTCACCGATCCGGAGAGCCGCATCCTGAAGACCAAGGATGGATACATCCAGGGCTATAACGCGCAGGCGGCAGTCGACGCGACGGCGCAGATCATCGTCGCTCACACGCTCGACAACAACGGTAGCGACCAGGCGCAGTTCGCTCCCTTGCTCGACGGCATCAAGGCCAATCTCAAGCGCAATCCGGACGAAGTCTCGGCCGATGCAGGCTACTGCTCGGCCGCCAATCTTCGCACGCTGAGCCGGCGGCGGATCAAAGGCTACATCGCGACCGGACGACAGAAGCACGGAACCACGTCCGCCACCACCAAGCGGCCGGCCAAGCCCGCCTCGCTGCTCGCCCGGATGAGCGCCAAGCTCAGGCGCGCCGGCCATCGCAGCCGTTACCGGTTGCGCAAGCAGGTGGTCGAGCCGGTGTTCGGGCAGATCAAGGAGGCGAGAGGCTTCCGCCAGTTCCTGCTGCGGGGAATCGAGAAAGTGAAGGCCGAATGGGCGATGATCTGCACCGCCCACAACCTCCGAAAGTTCGCGCTGGCTGCCGGATGAGCGCCGTCATGTTATCGTCGCGGCCACACCGAGACTAAACAGACAGGCTCCTAG
>NZ_JADPKR010000009.1 GCF_023074055.1 Bradyrhizobium sp. 141 | reverse complement strand
CTGGCGGAAGCCTCTTGCCTGCTTGATCTGGCCGAAGACGGGCTCGACGATCTGTTTTCGCAATCGATACCGGCTTCGATAGCCTGCGCGCTTGAGCTTCGTGCTCATTCTGGCGATGAGCGTGCCAGATTTGAGTTTCCTTTTCGTCGTGGCCGCCTTGGTGCCGTGCTTTTGCCGTCCGGTGGCGACGTAGCCCTCGATCCGGCGTCGGATGAGCGTGCGAAGATTGGATTGCGAGCAATAGCCCGCATCGGCCGACGCTTCGTCCGGGTTCTTCCCGAGATTGGCTTTTATGGCATCGAGCAATGGCGCAAGCTGCGCCTGATCGCTCGGCGAGTTGGTCAGCGCGTGCGCCACGATGATCTGATGGGCGCCATCAACGGCGGCCTGTGCGTTGTAGCCCTGGATGAAGCCGTTTTTGGTGGGCATCACGCGGCTCTCGGGATCGGTGAAGTTGCGTTGCGCCTTGTCGCTCGGCTCTGCCGTGACGGGCTTGGACTTGCGTCCCGGCCGGCCCTTGCCGCCGTCGCCGGAGCCG
>NZ_JADPKR010000064.1 GCF_023074055.1 Bradyrhizobium sp. 141 | reverse complement strand
CAGACGCCGGCTCCGGCTCCGCAGCAGCATGCCCCGACACCGCCGCCAGCGGCACGCCCGGCCCCCACGCCGCCAGCGCCACCGCCGGCCGCTGCTCCGCAGCAGCACGCGCCCACCCCGCCGCCTGCGGCGCGCCCGACTCCGACGCCTCCACCACCTCCGCCGCCGCCAGCGGGTCCTTCGGGACGGCCCGCGCCTGCGCCCACGGCGACGCCCCCGGCTCCGACCGCAGCGCCCCTGGCTCGTCCGGGCGCGCCTGCCCCGGCGGCCACACCCGCACCGACCGCGACCCCGGCTCCTGGCAGCACCCCCGCGGCACCGCCGCCGGGCCGTCCGGGCGCGCCTCCGCCCGGCGGACGTCCCGGCACGCCTCCGGCTGCAGGATCGCCGACGCCGGCTCCCGGCGCAGCGCCCGCTCCGACGGCTACGCCGGCTCCGGGTGGGGCCACCCCGACTCCGCCGCCCGGACGTCCCGGCGCAGGCCCGGGCCCTGCACCGACGCCAGCTCCCGGCGCCGTTGCGCCGACCCCTGGTCCTCAGGGTGGTACACCGCCTGCGGGCGCTCCTGCTGCCGGAGCTCCGCCTGCGTCACCGCAGGCTGGTGCCCCGCCCCGGCCGCCGGCACCGCCCGCCGGCGCCGCCGCACCGACCGTCGTCCCCGGCTCGGCGGCCGCAGCGCCGCCGCCCGACAGGGCCCAATACCGGCCGCCGACGGTTGCTCCGGCCTTCCGGGCCGCGCCGACGGTCGCGGCGCCCTTGCCGCCACCGCCGCGTCCGCATCAGCGTGACCTGACGCCGCTCGCGATCGGTGCAGGCGTGGTCGCCGGCGTCGTGGTCGGCGCGACCATCGCCGACCTCCACAACCAGCGACGCGAGGCCGTCGAAGGCGGCCGCACCGTCTACACCGAGCCGGACCGCATCATCGTCCGCGATCCGGGTGGGCAGGCATACGTTCGCGGCAACGATCTCTATCGCTTCCGCTATGGCGCCCGCGACATCCGCACCGACACGGTCGGAGGCGAAACCCGCACCGTCGTGGTGCGTCCCGACGGCAGCGAGGTGATCACCCTGGTCGGCGCGGACGGTTCGCTGCGGCGGCGAATCCGCAGGGACCCCGGCGGGCGGGAGATCATCATCATCGACAACACCTACCGCGATCCGCGCGCGGTCGGCGGCTTCTATGTCGACGTGCCGCCGCCGGTCGTGAACATCCCCTACGATCGCTACATCGTCGATGCCCAGGAAGCGTCGCCGGACGTCATCTACCAGACCATGGTGGCACCGCCCGTGCAGCGGATCGATCGGCGCTACTCGCTCGACGAAATCCGCTACAGCCCCAATGTTCGCATGCAGATGCCGAGCATCGACGTCAACACGATCAACTTCGAGACGGGATCGTGGACCATCCCGCCGGATCAGGCGGCCCGGCTGCAGGCGATCGCCGACGGTCTCAACCGTGCGATCCAGGCCAATCCGCGCGCGGTGTTCCTGATCGAGGGCCACACCGACGCGGTCGGCAACGAGGTCGACAATCTGTCATTGTCGGACCGGCGTGCGCAGTCCGCGGCCGAATTGCTGACACAGCAGTTTGGCGTGCCGGCGGAGAACCTGACGTCGCAAGGGTATGGCGAGCAGTATCTGAAGGAGCAGTCGCCAGGGCCGAGCCTGATCAATCGGCGCGTCACCGTCCGCAACATCACGCCGCTGCTCAACGGCGGCCAGGCCTCGCTGCCGCCGCCCCCGCCCGGCACCGCGCCGCCGCGGTAACGGCACGCACAAACGCAAATGGCCGGGAGCGATCCCGGCCATTTTTATTTGGAGCGCATCGCCACTATTGCGGAGCGGCCAGTCCAAGCGCGTCGACCATGACGCGAAAGACCTCGGTGTTGTCCATCGACCCGTGCACGCGCTCGCTGCCTGGACCGGTCGCGGTCAGGATAACGTCCTCGCCCGAATGCACACTGGCGCCGATCAGCGCCGACAGATTGCCGGGACGGAGCACCGCGCCCGGGACGTCCTTGTATTTGTCGTTGGCCTTGAAGGTCCCGTCGTCGCCGGCCTTGACGGTCGGCTCATTGGGATTGTCGAGCTTCGGGCGGAAGGTCTCGTAATGGTCCGGCAAACTGGCCGAGAAGATGGCGAGCCGCCGGCTCACGTCGACGCGCGCCGGATAACCTTCCGCATCCGGTGCCGGATAGTTGGGAAATCCGGCTTGCTCGTAGACGCCGACGCGCTCGCGCAGCGCCACGTTGGGCGTCGTGGCCATGTCGTCGTTCACCGTGCCGACGAGGCTGTTGGGATGATTGTGGTCCGCCAAGACCAGGATGAGCGTGTCGTCGCCGCGCGCCTGCGCCCATTCACGCGTTTGGCGCACCGCGTTGTCGAGCATGATCGTGTCGAAGACGGCCCGCTCCATGTCGAGCAGATGCGCGTATTTGTCGATCATGCCGGACTCGACCATCAGGAAGAAACCGGCCTCATTCCGCGACAACAGGTTGAGCGCTGCCTGCACCTGTTCCGTCAGGTCGGGCTGCTCGGGGAATTTCTTGACGCCGCCACCCTTCAGGAATTTGCGGTCCAGCGCGCCGTCCATGTTTCCCGTGGCGAACAGGCCGAGCAGCTTGCCCGTCTCCGGCTTTGCCGAGAGAGCACCGAGCTCACCCGCAGTGGTCGCCACCTGATAGCCTGCATCGCGAAACTTGGCGATGTAATCGGTCTCGTCCTTGCGTTTCGAGCCGGCCCTGGACTTCGGCATGAAGTTCGCGCTGCCGCCGCCCATCAGCACATCCGGCTTCGCCGCGAAGAACTGCTCGACGATCTCGTCATAAGCCGCGCGCCGGCGCGTGTGCGCGACCATTGCCGCCGGCGTCGCGTCTTCGATCTCGGTGTTGGTGACGACACCGATCGCCATGCCGAGTCGCCTCCTTGCGAGGCTCGTGATGGTTTCGACCCGGGGATCGTCGAACGGGCTTGCGGTGCGATCCGCATAAACGCCCAAGGCGTTGACGGCGCCCTTGTGCCCGGTCGCATAGGCGCTGGCCGAGTTCGCGGAGTCGGTGATGATGGAGTCCGAGCCTGCGGTCGCCACCAGCGCCATATGAGGCATGACGTCGATGGCGAGCTTGCCGCGGCTCTTGCCCTCCGAAATGCCCTTGGACAGGATGCGGGCTGCGACCCGATGCGCCGGCGACATGCCATCACCGATGAACAGGATGACGTTCTTCGCCTTGCGCGGACCCGTGTCGTAGACCGTCCATGTGACGCTGCGCTGGCGCGTGCCGTCGCTCACGTCCACGGCAACGCTGCCCGGCTTGGTCAGCGTGACGTCGCGCAGGATCAGGGCCGACTGATCCTTGCCGTCCTCGCGGTCGGTGAAGGTCCCCGAACGGCCGAACGCGGTCGTATAATCCGCGCCGTTCACCGTGATCTTCAACTTGGCCGGATCAACCAGTTCGGGGAGTTCGACCTTGAAGTCGAATCGGGCTCCGGCCAGGAGCTCGGCACGATCGATCGGATAGATCGTCTGTGCCGACAGTGACGTCGCCCAAAGCAGGACGATGAGAGAGGCGACGGCCGATTCCTTGATCATATTCGATGCTCCGCGCTGCCCATTCCGGGAAGCGAGGAGCCTAACGGTCGAGGATGACAGCGTCATTATGTCGTGCATCGCCCGATCGGGCGACAAAAGGCCTCAACCCTTGTCGCTCTCGAGCCGGAAAATCTGCGAGCCCTCGCTGCCCGACAGAAGGCCGGTGTCGCTGTAGAGCTTCAGCTTGGTGCGGGTGTCGGCGATGTCGAGGTTGCGCATGGTGAGTTGGCCGATGCGGTCGGCCGGCGAGAACGCGGCGTCCTCGACCTTCTCCATGCTGAGCCTTTCAGGCGCATAGGTGAGGTTCGGGCTCTCGGTGTTGAGGATCGAATAATCGTTGCCGCGGCGCAGCTCGAGCGTGACTTCGCCGGTGACGGCGCGCGCGACCCAGCGCTGCGCGGTCTCGCGCAGCATCAACGCCTGCGAGTCGAACCAGCGGCCCTGATAGAGCAGGCGGCCGAGGCGCATGCCGCTGATGCGGTACTGCTCGATGGTGTCCTCGTTGTGGATGCCGGTGACGAGCCGTTCATAGGCGATGTGCAGCAGCGCCATGCCGGGGGCCTCGTAGATGCCGCGGCTCTTGGCCTCGATGATGCGGTTCTCGATCTGGTCGCTCATGCCGAGGCCGTGGCGACCGCCGATCACGTTGGCTTCGAGGAACAGCGCGACAGGATCAGAGAAGGTCTGGCCGTTGAGCGCAACCGGCTGGCCTTCCTCGAACCGCACCACAACCTTCTCGGCCTTGACGGCGCAGTCGTCGCGCCAGAACGGCACGCCCATGATCGGGTTGACGATCTTGATGCCGCTGTCGAGGCTCTCGAGATCCTTGGCCTCGTGCGTGGCGCCGAGCAGATTGCTGTCGGTCGAGTACGCCTTCTCGGCGCTCATCTTGTAGGCGAAGCCCTGCGCGGTCATGAACGCCGACATCTCGGCGCGGCCGCCGAGCTCGTCGATGAACTGCTGGTCGAGCCAGGGCTTGTAGATCTTCAGACCCGGATTGGTGAGCAGGCCGTAGCGGTAGAAGCGCTCGATGTCGTTGCCCTTGAAGGTCGAGCCGTCGCCCCAGATGTTGACGCCGTCTTCCTTCATCGCCGCGACCAGCATCGTGCCGGTGACGGCGCGGCCGAGCGGGGTGGTGTTGAAATAGGTGATGCCGCCGGTCGAGATGTGGAAGGCGCCCGATTGGATCGCGGCGATGCCCTCATGGACCAGCTGCGTGCGGCAATCGACCAGCCGAGCCTTCTCGGCGCCGAACTCCATCGCCTTGCGCGGGATCTCGTTGTAGTCGGCCTCATCGGGCTGGCCGAGATTGGCTGTGTAGGCGTAGCAGCGCGCGCCCTTCTGCTTCATCCAGAGCAGCGCCGCGCTGGTGTCGAGGCCGCCCGAAAAAGCGATGCCGACTTTCTCACCCTTGGGCAGGCTTTTCAGGATCGTGGTCATGGCGCTTCCAATCGGGTCTCAAGGGGCTGGTGTCGGGGCGAACTTGACCGCGCGAATATCAAATTTCGCAGGGATCGGCACGCATTTAATGGCTCAAACCGACGGCTCAGGACCGGTCTTGCGGCCGAAGAGGCGCTGGCGGAGCCGGTAGGCGGGCATGTTCAGCCGGGTCAGGGCGGCATCGACCGCCTCGTCCGAAAACCGCGTCCGCGGCCAGCGGTAAATCAGCGCGTAGGCGAACCAGATCACGACGAAGGTGACGAGGCCGGCAATCGAGACATCGGTGAAAAAGTGCCCGCCGAAGGCCATGCGCAGCCCGCTGGTGACCGCGCCAAAGATGACTGCTCCGGCATAGGCGAGCGGCTGCCACGGCGGCGGGGCGAGCGCGGCCGGCGCCAGCGTCCAGAACGCGGTCGCGCCCTCGCCCGAGAAGAACGAGCAGTTGCGCGCGCAGCCGCCGCGCGGATCCCACCACGGCACGAATTGCTGGTCGCCGGCGAACTCGGTGACCACCACCGGCCGTGGCCGGCCCCAATAGGTCTTGAAGGTGAGGTTGGTGAGAATGCCGGCCGACAGGATGATCGTGACCAGCAGGAACACGATCGCGCGTCCCGACACCATCAGCGGCCGGTCGGGCCGGATCATCTTGACCACGAGCGCCACAAGCGACGGCAGCACGAAGGCCCAGGCGACCCACATCGCAGCATCACGCGCGAAGCCGGCCCAGTCGTTCAGCTTGAGCGGGAAGGTTTTCGTCTGGGGATCGAAGAACAGCGACGCGAGCTTGAGATCGAGCTCGGGATAGAGGCCGAAAACGACGCCGATCACGAGCCACAGCGCCAGGGCGATGAGGAGTCCGGTACGGTTCATGGCGCGCGGTTTAGCGGAGTGGAACGGGGATGGAAACCCCAGGCGCAGGCAACAATGTCACCGCGCATCCGGCCTGGAATTCGACGGCAGTGGCGGGGGCGGCTTGCGCGGAGGTAGCGGCTCGCGCCAGGCGCCGGCGTTGCGGCCGGCGATCAGCCAGTAGACCACGCCGGCGGCGATGCCTGCGCCCGTCATGATCTCCAGATGGCGCCGCACGATGCCCTCGAACTGGAACGTGTCGGAGTGAAACGGGACGAGGCCGAGATAGCAGGCGAGCCCGACGAGGCCGCCGCCGACGGCATAAGCGAGCGCGCTGCGGATGTAGAGCGCTTCGGTGACCGCAACGATCACCGCCGCCGGAACCAGGGCGAAGCCCGAGACGAAGATGAAGCCGAAACCGAGCAGGATATCGATCGTGCCTTGATCGACGGGACCTGCGCCGAGATCGGCGAATTCCGGGAACAGCAGCGCCATGACGACGATCAGGCCGCCAACGAAGCAGGCGGCGAGAAAGCCGATAAAGATGACGACGAGGCGGCCGATCAGGGACATGGCGCAAAAGGATTGATGGCCAGCAGTGTCACCCCGCCCCCAGTCGTCATGCCCGGGCTTGACCCGGGCATCCACGACATTCTCTCTTGCGGCTCGACGTGGATGGCCGGGTCAAGCCCGGCCATGACGCGCGTGGAGACCGTCGCCATCCTCAATCCGTCATCGCCATGGCGCGGAGCGCCTGGCGTTCCCTGGCCGAGAGCTTTTCGGTTTCCGACTTGAGCTGGCCGCAGGCGGCGAGGATGTCGCGGCCGCGCGGGGTACGGACGGGCGAGGAATAGCCGGCGTTGAAGATGTATTCGGAGAACTTTTCGATCTGGTCCCAGTCCGAGCATTCATAGGCCGTGCCGGGCCAGGGATTGAACGGGATCAGATTGATCTTGGCGTGAACGCCCTTGAGCAGCTTCACCAGCAGTTTTGCATCGTCGAGCGAATCGTTGACGCCCTTCAGCATCACATATTCGAAGGTGATGCGGCGTGCATTGGAGGCGCCGGGATAGTCGCGGCAGGCCTGCAGCAGCTCCTTGATCGGATATTTGCGGTTGAGCGGCACCAGCTCGTTGCGCAATTCGTCGCGCACGGCATGCAGCGAGATCGCGAGCATGACGCCGATCTCCTCGCCGGCGCGCACGATGTTCGGCACCACGCCCGAGGTCGACAGCGTGATGCGGCGACGGGAGATGCCGATCCCTTCATTGTCGCCGACGATCAGCAGCGCATCGCGCACCGCGTCGAAATTGTAGAGCGGCTCGCCCATGCCCATCATCACGATGTTGGTGACGCGGCGGGTGCCGTCCTCGCGATCGGCCCAGTCGTTCAGGCGATCGCGCGCGACCATCACCTGTCCCACGATCTCGCCGGCGGTGAGATTGCGCACGAGGCGCTGCGTGCCGGTGTGGCAGAACGAACAATTCAGCGTGCAGCCGACCTGCGAGGAGACGCAGAGCGTGCCGCGATCGGTCTCGGGAATGTAGACGCACTCGACCTCATGGGCGCGCTCGACATTGTCGCCGCTCGGCAGCCGCAGCAGCCATTTGCGGGTGCCGTCGTTGGAGATCTGCTCGGCGACGACCTCGGGCCGGTCGACCGTGAAGTGCTGCGCGAGCTCGGCGCGAATGCCCTTCGAGATCGAGGTCATGTCGTCAAAACTCTGGGCGCCGCGGAAATACAGCCAGTGCCACAGCTGCTGCACCCGCATCTTGCGCTGCGCCGGCGCGACCCCGATCTCGCCGAGGCGATCAGCAAGCTCGGTGCGCGACAGGCCGATCAGCGACGGCTTCGCCGGCGGCACATAGATTTCGAGTGGAGTCTTCTCCACCAATGTTGCGTTGTGCGGCTCGGTCGAGGTTTGCATTGAATGGACCTAGGATCAGTGCTGTCTCAATTCGTCATGCCCGGGCTTGTCCCGGGCATCCACGTCTTTCGTGCATCGCGGCTACGCGTGGATGGCCGGGTCAAGCCCGGCCATGACGACCGAAATTATGGAACACGCCCTATATAGCAACCGGAACCGCCGATTGCGACCGTGATACCGCTTGCAGCCTTAACGCCGGCAATCCTGGGCGATCTTGTCCAGCGCCTGGGCGAGGCCCTTCAGCGAGAACGTATCGGTCGTCTCGGTGCCCTTGGCCGAGACGCCCTTGACCACGAGCTCGGCGGATTTGCGCATGGCCTCGACCATCCGCTCCTCCTCGGCCGCGTTCTTGATCCAGAGGCCGTCGCCCTGCGAGTACATGGCGAAGGCGCCGCCGCCGACCTCGACCGAGGATTCCGAACCCGGCTTCAGCGCATAGCCGATCATGACCGAAACTTCGTTGTTCACCTTTTCGGCCGGACGGGTCGAGACGAAGGCATAGGCGGGATCGCGCGGCCGATTCGGCGGGTTGGTCTTCGACGACGAGGGTTTTGCCAAGGCGAAGCAGACCTTCTTGCCATTGGGCATCGCCGAATACGCGCCCCAGGTGCCGAACTGACCGATCAGGGTCGGCTCCGCACCGCCCGCAACCGCTGCGGGCGGGGCTGCCGGCTTGCTCTCGGGCTTTGCAGCCGACTTCGCAGTCGTATGGGCCGCCGGCGCAGCCGATTTCGGTGCAGCCTCTTTTGGAGCAGCTTTGGGCGCCGGTTGCGCCGTCTGCGCCCGCGCGGAATCGGCGAACCCCCCGGCCGCCACGCCAGTCATCAAAGCTAAAATCAGCACCCGCCACATGCTGGAGTGGTTCCCTCAATATTGTGACTGGAAGATGGCCCGGCCGCGCTTTGTCCCCGGGCAGGGATAGCCGGGAAAGTCCAATTTGGGAAGGCAGTTAGCAGTATCAGCCTTTGGATCGCGCCGCACGCTGCTCGGCCCATTGCGCATCGGTCCAACGCAACAAATCCTCGGCGCCGGAACTGCGCAAATGGGCGCCACCGTCGATGACGACCATCTCGCCATTGACGTAACCGGCGCGATCCGAGACCAGGAAGCTGGCGAGATCGGCAAGCTCGCTGTGCTCGCCCGTACGTCCAAGCGGATTGCGCGCGGTCCAGGCTTCGTCACGGCCTTCGGGGCGGAGCTGCCCCGACGCGCCCGCGGTCGGGAACGGACCCGGCGCGATGGCGACGGTGCGGATGCCTTTCGGCCCCCATTCCACCGCAAGACTTTTGGTCATCGCCAGCAGCGCCGATTTCGCCATCGCCGACGGCACGGTGAAGGCTCGGCCGGTGATGGTCGAGGTCGAGAGGATCGAGAGCACGACGCCGCCATGCTTGTCCTCGATCCAGCGCCTGCCGGCAGCGAGCGTGCAATACATCGCGCCATGCAGCGTCGGCGCCAGGATCGCATCGGCCGCTCGGAACGACAGCTGCTCGCTCTGTGCGATGAAGGTCGCGGCGGCGTTGTTGACGAGGATATCGATCGGTGCCTCACGCCAGATCGCGTCCATCATCGCCTCGACGGCCGCGCCGTCGCGAAGATCGCAGGCGATGGTCATGACCTTGCCGCCGGTCTCCTCGCGCATCTCGCCCGCGGTCGCTTCGAGCCGATCGCGCTTGCGGCCGCAGATGACGAGCTCGGCGCCGAGCGTGAGGAAGCGATGCCCCATCGCCGCGCCAAGTCCCGAACCGCCGCCGGTGACGAGAATGCGCTTGTTCCTAAGCAGGCTTGTTTCAAACATCGTTTGAATCCTTTTCTCCGCGGATTTCGTCATTGCGAGCGCAGCGAAGCAATCCAGAGTTCGTCCTGCGGAAATAGACTGGATTGCTTCGCTTCGCTCGCAATGACGAGGATAGGCCAGTGCATGGCTTCGGACAAAGAATCCGGATTGTCGCCCGTCCCTAAATCCGGCAAAACCGGGCCAACTATAATTCCACTCGAAACGCCCCAAGGTGCCGCCATGAAAGCCATCCTCTGCTCGCAATATTGCCAGCCCGACGATCTCGTGCTGACTGATGTGCCGGATCCGGTGGCCGGTCCCGGCGAAGCGGTGATCGCGATCAAGGCGGCGGCGCTGAACTTCTTCGACCTCCTGATGATTCAGGGCAAGTACCAGATCAAGCCGCCGTTCCCGTTCTCGCCGGCCGCGGAAGTCGCGGGCGTGATCGAGAGCATCGGCCCTGGCGTGAGCGATCTGAAAGTCGGCGATCGCGTCGTCGCGTCCTGCGGCCACAACGGCGCGCGCGAGAAGATCGCGCTGCCGGCGGCTTCGATCGTGAAGATTCCCGACAATCTCGACTACGACCGCGCCGCCGGCATCATCATCATCTACGGCACGGCGCTGCACGCGCTGGAAGATCGCGCCAGCCCGAAGCCGGGCGAGACGCTCGCGGTGCTCGGCGCAGCCGGCGGCACCGGCCTTGCCGCCTGCGAGCTCGGCAAGCTGATGGGGTTGAAGGTGATCGCCTGCGCCTCGTCGGATGAGAAGCTCGAATTCGCGAAAGCGCATGGTGCCGAGCTGACGTTGAACTACGCCAAGGAGGATCTGAAGGAAGGCCTGCGCAAGCTCACGGGCGGCAAGGGCGTCGACATCATCTTCGATCCGGTGGGTGGTGCCTATGCCGAGCAGGCACTGCGCTCGATCGCGTGGGAAGGCCGCTTCCTCGTCATCGGCTTTGCCGCGGGCGACATTCCGAAGATGCCGCTGAATCTCGCGCTGCTGAAGGGCTGCGACATCCGCGGCGTGTTCTGGGGCGCATGGACGCGGCAGAATCCGGAGAAGAATCGCGCCAATCTCGAGAAGCTCGTGAAGTGGACGGCGGAAGGAAAGATTTCATCGCATGTCGATCGCACCTTCCCGCTGGCACAGACCGCGGACGCGCTGAAGGTGCTCGCGGGACGCCAGGCCATGGGCAAGGTGATTTTGCATCCGTGATCTAAGGCGTCAGCGGCGCGACGATGCCGCCATACCCAACTGTCATCGCCCGCTCGATCGGGCGATCCAGTATTTCAGAGACCATCGTGTTTGGACCAAGACGCCGCGGCGTACTGGATGCCGCGGTCAAGCCTGGGCATGACAGCTGAGTTCATCGCACCTGGTTCCGCACGCCGCCGCTTGGTAAGATCTCCTCAACCACCACGGGCAAGAACGCGGTGCATTCCACAACCTCGCCCGAATCAAACCCAAAAATTTCCTGATTCGCTCCAATCGTCGTCGCTTTTTGGACTGATTCAAATTGCGATTTACTGGCTCCAGTTTGCAGGGCGCTCCTGGACAATAACAAAAACACTGAAACCGGTATGCCCCGCGTTGTTCAGTCCAGGGGGAGCATCACCATGGAGACGACGGCATTCCGTCCGTCCAGGGAGTCGAGGGCGCTCGACTCCAATCGAGCCGCATCACATCCGCCGACCGCGTCATTTATCCGTGCGCGCGCCGCACGGGCCGATCTTTCGCAAGACGATCCGATTCCGCTCTTCCTGTCCGATCCGCTCGGTGCGCCGGACCCAAGCGAATATACGCCAGTGGAGTTGCGTTCCAGAATTGTGCCGCGCGTTCTCGCGGCCGTCCTGGCGGCATCCACCCTGGCAATTCTGGCCGTGCTGTTTCAGTCCGACTTTCGCGGCTTCTTCACCGCCAATGCCGGTAGCTGGGTGGGCATCGCGCTGGACCAGGCGATGGCGTCGGCCAACGCGCCGGCCGTACCGCAGACCGCGCGCAAGGATCCGGCGCGCGTGACCGACGCAAGGCTGGCGAGCGCTGACGCGCAGGATCTCCCTGCACTGTCAACGCCGAGCCGCGAAGCGATTGCGACCGCTTATCAGACCGCGATGCAAGCCCAGACGCCTGCACCGCTGCCAGCGCCGACACCGCCGGCGCCCCCTCCACCTGCCAGGACGCTCGACGCCGACACGCTGGCCGGGCTGATGGCGCGGGCGAAGAGCCTGTTGACGGTCGGCGATATCGTTGCGGCACGCCTGCTGCTCGAGCGCGCGGCGAATGCACAGGATGCGACGGCGGCGTTCCTGCTGGCGCAGACCTATGACCCGGCCGTGCTGGGCACCAGCGACGCGCGGCGCATCGCCGCCGACGCGACCGCCGCGCGCGATTGGTACGGGAAAGCCGCGACACTCGGATCGGCGGAGGCGCGGCAACGCCTCGCCCAGCTTCAGAACTAGTACGCTTCAGGAGACATCATGCGTCACGTTTTGGGAATGGCGCTTGCCGCCATCATGACCATCTGTGCCTTCGCGGCACGCGCCGAACAGACCGAATACGATCCGGCCAAGGTCTCTGACGGCCTGAAGGCCATCTTCCAGTTCGGCTCGACCTCGACCAAGCAGGCGCTGAACGCCAACACCGTCACGCTGATCACCGGCACGATCGGCGGCACTTATGTGCAATTCGGCGCCGACCTCGCCTCGGTGCTCGACGACGGCAACAAGATCCGCGTGCTGCCGATCGTCGGTCGCGGTTCGGTGCAGAGCGTCGCCGATATCCTGTTCCTGCAAGGCGTCGATTTCGGAATCGTGCGCGCCGACACGCTCGACTATCTCGAACGCAAGGGTTTTGCCAAGGACATCAAGAAGCAGTTCACCTATGTGACCAAGCTCTACAACGAAGAGATGCAGGTGATCGCGCCGAAATCGGTCGCGACCCTGAAGGATCTCGAAGGCAAGACTGTAAGCGTGGACCTGCCCAATGGCGGCACCTTCGTCACCGCGCTCACCGTGTTCGAACGGCTCGGGATCAAGGCGAAGTTCGTCTATGTCGAGCAGCGCATCGCGATGGAGAAGCTGAAGGCCGGCGAGATCGACGCCGTTGTCGTGGTCGGCGGCAAGCCGTATAAATCGGTCTCGACCTTCGGCAATGACGGCCGCTTCCATCTTGCGAAGGTTGATTATGCGAAGCCGCTTCAGAGCGACTACCTGCCGGCGACACTGACCGCCAAGGACTATCCGAACCTGATCAAGGACGGCGAGAATGTGGACACGATCGCGGTGCCTGCGGTGCTCGCGGCTTATAATTGGGCGCCCAACACCGAGCGCTATCGCAAGCTCGCGCTGTTCGTGGACGCGTTCTTCACGAAATTCCCCGCGCTGCAAAACCCGCCCTTCCATCCCAAGTGGAAGGAGGTCTCGCTCGCAGCCCCTCTGTCAGGCTGGAACAGATTGCCGGTGGCGCAGCAATGGCTCGACAAACACGGCGTCGAGCCGGTGACACGGCAGCGCTTCGAGGCGTTTTTGAAGCAGAGCCCGGCGGCGACGCAGGTGTCCGACACGGACAAGGAAACGTTGTTCAAGCAATTCCAGGCATGGGACGCCGAGAAGGCGCGGGCACAGGCGGGGGTCGAGAAGAAATGAAGGCCGTCATTGCGAGGAGCAAAGCGACGAAGCAATCCAGACTGCCACCGCGGAAACAACTCTAGACTGCTTCGCTTCGCTCGCAATGACGCGCTTGAGGCGAGCGGCACCCACACACTGACTGTCGTCCGGCAAGGCCCGGACATGACATGAAGGCCATGTGTGCGGTTAGACTGCCTCCTGCGCCGCTTCCGCCTCATCCACCCCCCGCTTCAGTGCCGCACGGGCGGCCTCGCGATGCTCGGTCGTGATGTGACCGGCAACCATGCGGATGGCGGTGGCGAGGACGGCGGCGTCATCGGCGAAGCCCAGGATCGGCATCACGTCCGCGACGAAGTCGAACGGCAGGATGAAGTAAGCGATCGCCCCGAGCAGCGAGGCCTGGACGTGACGCGGCGTCTGCCGATCGAACGCACAGTAATAGGCAGCAAGCAGGTCTTCCGCGAACGGCAGATGCGCGGCGACACGCTTCAGCTTGCGCCAGAAGCGGCGGCGCACGCTCTCGCGATCCTCTGCGAGCCGATCGGCCGGCTCGAAACCGACGCTGTGTTCGGCAGCCATGTTCGATAAACTCCCCGTTCAGCCCGGAGGGGCGGATCGCCACATCCCGGCTGATCACAAGATGGGGATGTAGCCGACCCCTGCAAGACGTCGGCCGATCTCAGCCTGCGATCGCGTTCATCGTCTTGGCCAGCGCGATGTCGAGCGCCGTGACGCCGCCGGCGTCGTGGGTCGACAGCACCACCTCAACCGTCTTGTAGACGTTGCGCCATTCGGGGTGGTGATCCATCTTCTCGGCGGCCAGCGCGGCGCGGGTCATGAAGCCGAAAGCCTCGTTGAAATCCTTGAAGATAAAGGTCTTCCCGATGGCGGCATCCCGGCCCTGAACCTCGCTCCAGCCGGGTAGTCCGCTGAGCGCCTGCTTGCGCGCCTCCGCCGAGAGCCGTTCTGCCATGGTCATCTCCGTCCTTCAGGGGAACTTTACCCTAACACCGTGCTGACGCCCCGGGTTCATACGGGGATTTCCCGCCATCCGCTAACCATGACGGAGATGTAACCCCGCCGGACAAGAAATTTGCTACAATTGCGGGCGTAAATCGCCGGCCAAGATGAAACTGAGCCTGAAGCGCCTGTTTGGGAGATCGATGACCGGGGGATTGGACCTGGCTGAAGCGCCCCCTCCGCCTTCGCCGCGATCCGCGGCGCGGAAGACGGCGCTCGTGACCCTTGCACTCGTGCTTGCGATCGTCGGCGCGCTCGCCGGTGGCTATTACTTCGCGATGCGGCCGGTGACGCTGAAGCTCGCGGTCGGGCCCGCCAACAGCGATGACGTCAAGGTCGTGCAGGCATTGACGCAGGCCTTCACGCAGACCAAGAGCCAGGTGCGGCTGCGGCCGATCCAGACCGACGGCGCCACGGCCAGTGCCAATGCACTTGCGGAAGGCAAGGTCGATCTCGCCATCGTGCGCGGCGATCTCGACGTGCCCAAGAACGCGCAAGCGGTCGCGACCCTGCGCAAGAACGTCGTGGTGCTGTGGTCGGTACCGGGCAAAGGCAAGAAGCGGGGCCCGAAGATCACCAAGATCTCGCAGCTCGCCGGCCATCGCATCGGCGTGGTCGGCCGCACCCAGGCCAATGTCAATCTGCTCAAGGTGATCCTCCAGCAATACGGCGTCGATCCCGCCAAGGTCGAGATCGTGCAATTCCCGGCCAACGAAGTCGCCGAGGCGATCAAGGCCCAGAAGGCCGACATCTATCTCGCCGCCGGCCCGGTCAACAGCAAGATCACGGCGGATGCGATCGCCGCCTCCATCAAGGATTTCGGTGCGCCCAACTTCCTCGCGATCGATTCGGCGGATGCGATCGCGCAGAACCATCCGGTCTACGAAGCCTCCGAGATTCCCGCCGGCACCTACGGCGGCTCGCCCGCCCGCCCGGAGGACGAGGTCAAGACCATCAGCTTTTCGCACCACATCGTGGCGCGCAAAGGCGTGTCCGAAACCACCATCGCGGCGTTCACGCGCCAGCTGTTCGCCGTGCGCCAGCAACTGGTGACGGAATTCCCGCTCGCAGCGAAAATCGAAACGCCCGACACCGACAAGGACGCGGTCATCCCGGTGCATCCCGGCGCGGCCGCCTTCGTCGACGGCGAGGAGAAGACCTTCCTCGACAAATACAGCGATTACATCTGGTGGAGCCTGATGGCGCTCTCCGCCATGGGCTCGATCGGCGCCTGGTTCGCGGGCTATCTGAAGAAAGACGAGCGCGACAACAACAGCCATCTGCGCGAACGGCTGCTGGACATGATCGCGGCGGCCCGCAAGTGCGAGACGACCGACGAGCTCGACCAGATGCAGGCCGAGGCCGACGACATCCTGCGCGACACACTGCGCTGCTTCGATCACGGCGCGATCGAGGAAGCCGCACTCACTGCCTTCAACATCGCGCTGGATCAATTCCACGCCGCCGTCGCCGACCGCAAGGCGGTGCTGTTCAGCCTGCCGCAGAATTTGCAGCGCGCGGGCGCGCAGTTCAGGGCCGCCGGCAACGCTTAAAGGCTTGCCCACGTAATCACTGCGTCACATTGTCTCACTATAGCTTCCGTCATTCCGGGGCGATGCGAAGCATCGAGCCCGGAATCCATCGCGCCGCATACGCGAGGAGAAATGGATTCCGGCTCGCGCCTGACGGCGCGCCCCGGAATGACGGACTTTCCTGCGAGCTCGGGTTCGGAGCCAAATCTTCATGAACTTGAAATTCTCCCGCCGCCGCTTTCTCGCCACCGGCGCCGGAGCGCTCGGCACGATCGCGATGCCTTATCTCTCGCGCGCGGCCGATCGGCCGGCGGTCACGCATGGCGTACAGTCGGGCGACGTCACGGCCAGTGGCGGCGTGGTGTGGGCGCGCACAGACCGACCCGCGCAGATGCTGGTCGAGGTGGCGACGACTGACACGTTCAGGGATGCCCGTGCGCTGCCGCCGATCGCCGCGCTCCCCGAGAGCGACTTCACCGCAAAGATGTTGCTGGAGAACCTGCCGGGCGGCCAGGACATCTTTTACCGCGTCCGCTTCCGCGATCTCTCGCATAGCGCGGTCGAGGGCGAGGCGGTTGTCGGCCGTTTCCGCACCGCGCCGGCCGATCGCCGCGATGTCAGCTTCGTCTGGGGCGGTGACGTCGCCGGCCAGGGCTGGGGCATCAATCCCGATGACGGCGGCATGTTCACCTTCTCCGCGATGCGCAAGCACCGGCCGGACTTCTTCCTGCATTCCGGCGACACCATCTATGCCGACGGCCCGATTGCATCCGAAGTGAAACTCGCCGACGGCAAGATCTGGAAGAACGTCACCACCCCCGAGAAGGCCAAGGTCGCCGAGACGCTGGACGAGTACCGCGCCGCGCACAAATACAATCTCACCGACGACAATCTCCGCGCCTTCAATGCCGAGGTGCCGATCTTCGTGCAGTGGGACGACCACGAAGTGACCAACAACTGGTCGCTGTCGAAGGAGTTGCCGGCCGCCTACAAGGAGCGCGACATCGCGCTGCTCGCCGCGCGCGGCGCGCGTGCCTTCCACGAGATGTATCCGCTGCGCGAGAGCATCAATGAGCCCGGCCGGGTCTATCGCCAGATCTCCTACGGCCCGCATCTCGACGTGTTCATGCTCGACGAGCGCAGCTATCGCGGCCCGAACGGCCCCAATGTCGAAACCGCTTACGGCCCCGCCAGCTATTTCCTCGGCCCGGACCAGATCGCCTGGCTCAAGCGCGGCCTGCTCAATTCGCGCGCGACCTGGAAAGTGATCGCTTCCGACATGCCGCTCAGTCTCGTCGTGTCAGACACGTCCAAGGGCGGCTCGGAAGCATTCGCGCAAGGCGACGGCCCGGTGCGCGGCCGCGAGTTCGAGATCGCCGACATCCTGCGCTTCATCAAGATGGCGCCGATCAGCAACACGGTGTGGCTAACCGCCGACGTGCACTACGCCGCCGCGCATTATTACGATCCGAACAAGGCGCAATTCCAGGAGTTCGAGCCATTCTGGGAATTCGTCTCGGGCCCGCTGCATGCCGGCACTTTCGGTCCGAACGCGCTCGACAACACCTTTGGACTTGAGGTGCGCTTCGTCAAGGCGCCGGGCCAGGACAGCCAGAACCTGCCGCCGTCCGCCGGCATGCAATTCTTCGGTCACGTCAAGATCGACGGCGCGTCCGGCCAGATGATTGTGACATTGCGCGACCGTACCGACGTCGCCCTGTGGTCGACGACGCTCGATCCCAAGCTTGCGTGACCCAGCTCGCAGCCGGACGGCGGTGAACCATCCGGCCGGCCCGAACGACCATTGCAGGCCCATACATTTTCACGGGCCTGATGCCGTCCGGACCATTTTCGGGTTGAAGCCGTGCTGTTCCGTCGCCGAACCATCGTCATCGTCCTCCTGCTAAGCGCGGCCTCGCCCACATGGGCGCAGCCCCAAAAGCAGGCCCAAAAGCAGATCCAAGAGCAAACCAAGGACAAGGCCACGCGGGTGCGCGAGGCGTTCGCATCGCCCTACGGCAAGGCCCTGACAGCCGAGCTCGGCAAATCGCTCCGCGCAAGCGCCGATCCCGTATGCCTGACGGACAAGGGGCTAGCTGCCGACCAGCTCGAGCCGCGCGGCCGCGATATCGTCATGACATGGGGCACGCGCATGCTGGAAAGCGCATTCGCGCGCAGCGAGCGGCAAATCGCGGACAACCCGTTCGCCGGCGCGGCCGAGCTGGAAAGCCTGAAGGGCAATGCGGATGTGAAGCGCTATCTGGCGATGGAAGAGCCGCTGCGCCAGGCCAAGATCCTGGATCTGATCTTCGAGCATTTCGACCGCTACAATTTAATCAGCCGCGTGAAGCTCGGAGCGGTGTCTCCGCCTGCCACCGGCAACGAGGCTGTGCTCCGTCTCAATCCAATCGACACCACGGAGGAGAAGCTGGACGAATTCGCCGGCAAGAGCCGGTCGAAGGCGCTGAGACGTTTCCTGCAATTGTCGGAGGAGGCGGGAGCTGCGCAAGTCGCGGAGATCAAGAAGCTCGCATCACCACTGCCGCCGCTTCCGCACACCTACTTCAAGGGCGTTGAGAACGACCTCGCCGAGCTCTGCATCCGCTCCGGCAGTTAGCCCTCAGGCGCCGCGCGTGCGTAACGCCGCCTCCAGCGCGTCACTCGAACACGGCTTCTGCAACCGTGGCCGGCCGGCGAATTCGGGCGGAATGCGCGCTTCGGCGCCATAGCCGGTGACGAAGACGAACGGGATCTTCAGCGCGACCAGCCGCTCGGCGACCGCAAAGCTCGTCTCCCGGGTCAGCTCGACATCGAGCAGCGCGAAGTCGGGCGGACGGTTTGCGATGGCGCCCAGCGCCTGCCGCACCGACCCGACGGTCCTCACGCTTGTCACCCCAAACCCGAACAGGCGGTCCTCGAAATCGATCGCAATGATCGGATCGTCTTCGACGACCAGAACGTCGGCAGGACAGGGAGAGCCATCGGGAGGTACGGGTGACATGATCGCAACTTGGAGCAGGAGGTTTTCGGATCAGGACAGCCGCGCCACGATGCCTGCGCCCAGCGCACCGGAGGGTTCCCGGAACGAAACCACCACATCACAGTTCTCCAGTCTGTCCACTTGTGCACACAGGATCCGGCCGGAACTCGCTACTGTCGAGGGAAGATAGGGGTTCATCATGGATGCGCGCATCAGCAAGACAATTGAGGTCGAGAGCCGGCCGGCCAACAATCTGCTGAGGCGTTTGAGCCCGGCGGACTACGCTCTGCTCGCGCCTCACGTCGCCGTCGAGGACCGTGCGGCAAGCCAGCTGCTCTACAATCCCGGTGACGACGTTCAGGTCGTCCACTTCCCGTGCGGACCGGCGCTCGCGACCTTTCTCGTCCCCAACGAGGACGGCCGCGACGTCGAGACCATCCTGGTCGGCCGCGAAGGCGCCGTGGGCGGCATTGTCAGCGAGGGATTCCTGCCGGCCTATACCCGGATCTGCGTGAAATTCGGCGGGCCGTTTGCGCATATTCATGTCGCCAAGCTGGAAGCGGCCAAGCTGCGCTCGGTGTCGCTGCGCAACATCTTTGCCCGCTATGCCGATTGCATGCTGGCGCAGATCTTCCAGTCGACCGCCTGCAACGCGATCCATTCGATCGAGCAGCGGACCGCCAAATGGATCCTGGCGGCGATGGAGCGGACCGGCGACGAGAGCAGCGTGCCGCTGACACATGAGCAGCTTGCGACACTGCTCGGCGTTGGCCGCAGCTATGCCAGCCGCGTGCTTCAGTCGTTCAAGGCAGAACGAATTCTCGACACGAGGCGTGGATCGATTCTGGTTCGCAGCCGCGACGGCCTGAGGCTTCGCGCCTGCCTGTGCAACGACGCGGTGAAAATGCATTTCGAGGAGGTGCTGCGCGGCGTCTATCCGACCGAGGAGCGGGAGGCCGGGTAACGAGCCGTTCTTCCTTCTCCCCCTGTGGGAGAAGGTGGCGCGCGCACTGCGCGCGTCGGATGAGGGGTTCTATCCGCGAACTCGCCTAGACGCGAGAGACCCCTCACCCCAATGAGCTTGTGGCAAATTGCGGAGCTGCCCTCTCCCACAAGGGGAGAGGGCACAGTCATGCGCGGCGCTTTTCCAGTCGTACCGTGCTATGCTCTCCCCGCATGAGCGGGGCTTTCCTTCACACTCTCTTCGACATTGCAGCCTGGCTGGCGGCGGCGGCCGCTGTGTACTGGCTGTCGCGACAGCGCCTGCAGTTTCCGGCGCAATCCTTCGAGCTGCCTTATATCGCCGCGCTGGTGTTCGGTGCGGGTCTCGGAGCCTATCTGTTCGGCTCGGCCAATCTGTGGCTGTCGGGTCAGAGCGGCATTGCGCGCTCGGTCGAGGGCGCCCTGGCTGGCGGCATCGTGGCGATCGAGCTCTACAAATGGTCCGCAGGGATCACGGTCCGAACCGGCGCGCGGTTCGCGCTGCCGCTGGCGCTCGGCATCGCGATCGGCCGGCTCGGCTGCTACTTCGCCGGCCTTGACGATTTCACCTATGGTACGCCGACCGCGCTGCCGTTCGGCCATGATTTCGGTGACGGCGTTCTGCGCCATCCCGTGCAGCTCTATGAGAGCGCGGCCATGGCCGTATTCGCGCTTGTCTATGTGCTGGCGGTCTTGAACCGGAATGCTTTTGTGATCACCAATGGTTTCTACCTGGTGCTCGCCTATTACGGAGCGCAACGCTTTCTGTGGGAATTCCTCAAACCCTACGGCCCGCTGATCGGCCCCCTCACCCTGTTTCACCTGCTGTCGCTGTCCATCCTGCTCTACGCCGCATTCATGCTGGCGACGGCCCCCAAAGCGAGACCTGTGCATGAACGCGCCGTTGCGTAAGTCGCGTCCCTACATCTTCTGGGGCCAGACCCAATCCCTTTGCGAAACCTGCCTGAAGCTGGTGCCGACCAAGATCCAGATCCAAGACAACGAGGTCTGGTACGAAAAGCGCTGCAGGGAGCATGGCGTCCAGTCGACGCTGGTGTCGACGGATGCCGCCTATTGGCGTCTGTGCAAGGATTTCATCAAGCCCGGCGACCGGCCGCTGCAATTCCAGCAGCGCACGGAATTCGGCTGTCCCTATGATTGCGGCCTCTGCTCCGACCACGAGCAGCATTCCTGCCTGGCTCTGATCGAGATCACCGAGCACTGCAATCTCACCTGCCCGGTCTGTTTCGCGGAATCCTCGCCAACACGAACGAAATTCACCCCGCTCGCAACGGTCGAGAGGATGCTGGACGCGCTGGTCGCAAGCGAGGGCGAGCCTGATCTGGTGCAGATTTCCGGCGGTGAGCCGACGCTGCATCCGGATTTCTTCGAAATCCTGGACGCGGTGCGGGCCCGCCCGATCCGCCACGTCATGATCAACACCAACGGCCTGCGCATCGCCCGCGAAAAGGATTTCGTGGCGCGGCTCGCCGAGAACAAGCGCGGGCTGGAGGTCTATCTCCAGTTCGATTCGCTGCAGCGCGATGCGCTGATCAACCTGCGCGGCGCGGATTTGCGCAAGATTCGCCAGCAGGCCCTGGAGAATCTCGAGCATTACGGCGTGTCGACCACGCTGGTCGCGACCATCAAGCGCGGCGTCAACGAGGCCGAGATCGGCGATATCGTCCGCCACGCGCTCACCTGGAAATGCGTGCGCGGGGTCACGCTGCAGCCGGTGCAGGACGCCGGCCGCAACGAGAACTTCGACAAGAATACCGACCGCATCATGCTGTCGGAAATCCGCAAGCGCGTGATCGAGACCGGCGTGTTCGGCGACAAGGACATGATCCCGCTGCCCTGCAACCCGGAGAGCATCTCGATCGGCTACGGCCTGCGCAACGGCGAGAAGGTGCTGCCGCTGACCTCGCTGATTCCGCAGGAGCAGTTGGTCGCGGTGATGCCCAATACGATCAGCCCGGAGAAATATCCGATGCTGCGGGAGAAATTCGTCGACCTGTTTTCGCTGTCGTCGGGGCCGCTCAACACGAGCGAGCGGGTCTGCGAATTGCTGTGTTGCCTGCCAAGCTTCGAAGTGCCGGAAGGACTCTCCTACGAGAACGTCTTCCGCGTCACCATCGTGCAATTCCTCGATCGCTTCAATTTCTGCGTCGGCAACGTCAAGCGCAGCTGCATCCATTTCGTGACGGAGCAAGGCGCGATCATTCCATTCGACACCTACAATCTGTTCTACCGGAACGGCAAGATCGACGGCATCCGCACGGCGCTTGCCGCGCAGGCGAGGGAAGGGGTCTTGCAGGCATGAGCATCAGCGACACACCGCCACCGGCGCCCCCGGGTCCGCCTCCTGCCCCGATGCAAAAGCGCAGCGGCTGCCTGACCGCGCTCATGGCGATCTTCGGGATCCTGATGCTGCTGCCGGGTGCCTGTGCACTGCTCTTCGGTGGAATGTCGGTGGTCGAGGATGGCCGGATCGCCTCCGACATCGCACCACTGGTCTTTTTGGGCCTGGTCGTGGGAATAGGCGGGGTCGCCCTGATCTGGGCGGCCATCAAGGGGCGGAAGGCCCCCGCCCATCCCGGAACGCAAGCCTAACCCCCGGAGATTCCCGGACAAAATTCAGTCAACCAATGGCCAAAGAACACATTGTTTTTTGGCGGTTTTTGCATATATTGCGCCGCAACGCGTAGGGTGCCCGGTCAAGATGGCCGGGCTTCCTTTTTGGGCGGCGAGCGCCCGTTTCCAGTCTTCCAGCGTTGTTTCGAGAAGAGGTCCCGGTCCGACCGGCGAGATCGCGCTTAACCCATTGTTCGAACGCAAAGAAGCTCACTCATGAACCTCCGTAACGTTGCCATCATCGCCCACGTCGACCACGGCAAGACGACCCTGGTCGACAAGCTCCTCCAGCAGTCCGGCACGTTCCGCGAAAACCAGAAGGTGACCGATCGCGCCATGGACTCCAACGACCTGGAGCGTGAGCGCGGCATCACCATTCTGGCCAAGGCGGCCTCGGTGCAGTGGAAGGACACCCGCGTCAACATCGTCGACACCCCGGGCCACGCCGATTTCGGCGGTGAGGTCGAGCGCATCCTGAACATGGTGGACGGCGCGCTGGTGCTGGTCGACGCCGCCGAAGGCCCGCTGCCGCAGACCAAGTTCGTGGTCTCCAAGGCGCTCAAGGTCGGCCTCAAGCCGATCGTCGTCATCAACAAGGTCGACCGCCCCGACGCGCGCCCGACCGAAGTCATCAACGAGGTGTTCGACCTGTTCGCGGCGCTCGATGCCAGCGAGGAGCAGCTCGACTTCCCGATCCTCTACGGGTCGGCGAAGCAGGGCTGGATGGCGGAGAGCCCCGAGGGTCCGCAGGACAAGGGCATGGAGCCGCTGTTCGACCTGATCCTGCGCCACGTCGCGCCGCCGAAGGTCGAGGAAGGTCCGTTCAAGATGATCGGCACCATCCTGGAGGCCAACCCCTATCTCGGCCGTATCATCACCGGCCGCATCTCCTCCGGCGTGCTCAAGCCGAACCAGCAGGTCAAGGTGCTACATGCCGACGGCAAGCTGGTCGAATCCGGTCGCATCACCAAGATCCTGGCTTTCCGCGGTCTCGAGCGCACCCCGCTCGATGAGGCCGAAGCCGGCGACATCGTTGCCATCGCGGGCCTGACCAAGGGCACCGTCGCCGACACCTTCTGCGATCCCACTGTCGAAGTGCCGCTGCCGGCACAGCCGATCGATCCGCCGACCGTGTCGATGTCGTTTATCGTCAACAACTCCCCGCTCGCCGGCACCGAAGGCGACAAGGTGACGAGCCGCATGATCCGCGACCGTCTGTTGCGCGAAGCCGAAGGCAATGTCGCGCTGCGCGTCGTCGAGGCCGCCGACAAGGACGCGATGGAAGTCTCGGGCCGCGGCGAATTGCAGCTCGCCATCCTGATCGAGACCATGCGCCGCGAAGGCTTTGAGCTCTCGGTGTCGCGTCCGCGCGTCGTCTACCAGAAGGACGAAGCCACCGGCGCGACCATGGAGCCGATCGAGGAAGTCGTCATCGACGTCGACGAGGAGCATTCCGGCGTCGTCGTGCAGAAGATGAGCGAGCGCAAGTCCGAGCTGATCGAGATGAAGCCCTCGGGCGGCAACCGCCAGCGCCTGGTGTTCTACGCGCCGACCCGCGGCCTGATCGGCTACCAGGGCGAACTGCTCACCGATACCCGCGGCACCGCGATCATGAACCGCCTGTTCCACGGCTATGCGGCGTACAAGGGCGAGATTCAGGGTCGTCGCAACGGCGTCCTGATCTCCAATGACCAGGGCGAAGCGGTGGCCTACGCCATGTTCAAGCTGGAGGACCGCGGCCCGATGATGATCGAGCCGGGCTGGAAGGTCTACAAAGGCATGATCGTCGGCGAGCACACCCGCGACAACGACCTCGAGATCAACGTGCTCAAGGGCAAGCAGCTCACCAACATCCGCACGACCTCCAAGGACGAAGCCGTGCGCCTGACCCCGCCGATCCGCATGACGCTGGAAAAGGCGCTCGCCTATATCGAGGACGACGAGCTCGTCGAGGTCACGCCGAAGTCGATCCGCCTGCGCAAAAAGCACCTCGACCCGAACGAGCGCAAGCGCGCGGAGAAGGCCAAGGAAGCGGTGGCGTAAGCCGCCGCACTCCGCAGTGCCGTAGGGTGGGCAAAGCGCAAGCGTGCCCACCACTTGAGAATGGTGGGCACGGCGCAAGAGCGCCTTTGCCCACCCTACGAGACCGTCTCTGGAATATTGAATCACCCGCTCCGAAGCGCTGTTGCGCACATGAGCGGGTGATGGCGGCTATTCGCGTAGCGGCTTCAGCACACCCAGCGAACGTGCTAGAGCCCACTCATGTCCCTCCCCGCCTCCGTCGACGTCGCGATCATCGGCGCCGGTGCCGCCGGCCTCGGCGCGGCACACGCGCTGGCGGGCCGCGGCCTCGCCGTGATCGTGCTGGAGGCGCGTAACCGGCTCGGTGGCCGGGCCTGGACCGTGCAGGCCTCGCCCGAAGTGACCTTCGACGTCGGCTGCGGCTGGCTGCACTCGGCGGACAAGAACTCCTTCGTCGCAATCGCGCAACAGCTGGGTTTCGAGCTCAACAGGGACCTGCCGCCCTGGCGCGAGCGCGCCTATGGCAACGCGTTTCCGCAAAGCGAGCGCGACGATTTCCTGCGCGCGATGGATACGTTCTACGAGCGTCTCTGGCAGACCGCGCTGGAGGGCAAGGATGAACCCGCGAGCCTGAGCCTGGAGCCCGGCAATCGCTGGAACCCGATGATCGACGCGGTCTCGACCTACATCAACGGCTGCGAATTGAAAGACATGTCGACGCTGGACTGGGATGCCTATGAGGACACGGACCTCAACTGGCGCGTCCGGCGCGGCTATGGCGCGCTGATTGCCGCCTATGGCGCGCCCTGCCCGGTGGCGTTGGACTGCAACGTCGCGCTGATCGATCATTCCGGCAAGCGCATCCGCATCGAGACGTCGCAGGGCACGCTGACCACCGACAAGGTGATCGTCACCGTCCCGACCAACCTGATTGCCGATGAGGCGATCCGCTTTTCACCACCGTTACCAGCCAAGGTCGATGCGGCAGCCGGCCTGCCGCTCGGCGTCGACGACAAGGTGACGCTGGCGCTCGACGGCGCCGAAGCCTTCCCGAAGGAAGGCAATCTGCGCGGTGCCACCATGCGTACCGAGATGGGCACCTATCACATCCGCCCGTTCGGCCAGCCCTGCATCGAAGGCTTCTTCGGCGGCAGCTTTGCGCGCGCGCTGGAAGACGCCGGCGAAGGCGCAATTGCCGCGCACAGCATCGACGAGATCGCCGGCTTCCTCGGCAACGACATCCGCCGCAAGCTGAAGCCGCTGTATGAGTCGCGCTGGGCCCACGATCCCTTCGCGCGCGGCTCATATTCGCACGCGCTGCCCGGCCACGCCGACGATCGCGCCGTGCTGGCGGCACCGGTGGATGGACGGCTGTTCTTCGCGGGCGAGGCGACGTCGCCGACTTTCTTCACGACGGCGCACGGCGCGCGGGACAGTGGAGAGCGGGCGGCGCAGGCAGTGCTGGCGGCTCGAGGCAAACCGTAGCCGCAATCTCCGTCATTGCGAGGAGCTCTTGCGACGAAACAATCCAGTATCCCTGCGCGGTGGCAGTCTGGATTGCTTCCGCCTTCGCCAAGGCTTCGGCGGACAAGTCGCTTCGCTCGCAATGACGGGCTACTCGATCACCCGCGCCCGTAAATCAGCATCGGGCACGAAGCACGAATCGTACTTGCCGAAGATGCGATAGCGATTGCGTGCAACAAGGCTGTAGACGAAATCGCGCAGCGGCTTCGGCGCCGCGAATAGCGCGCGCACCCAGCTCCAGCCGGGCAGCTGCGACAGCACAGTCAGCGCAGCATCCGACTTCATGAATATCGCGCCGCCGTGGACCACCGCATTGGTGTCGGGATCCTCCGGATCGATACCAAATGTCCGCGCGAGCCGGGTCCCATAGTCCGACTGGATCGGCGTGAAGCGAAACAGGTTCGCCGTGTCGCGCTTCGCAACGAAGCGGACCCAGCGCGAACAGAAGATGCAGACGCCGTCGAACAGGATCACGTCGTCGTCGGGCCATTTGCTCATTGGCGATCGTCCTACGGCTTCCTGGTCGCCATTGGCCTGGGCTGACTCAATGCACGCGCGAGCTCGCGGCTCGCAGCGTCGACCCCGGCTTCGCTCTCGATCAACCAATGCCCCTCGCTGCCGACGGCCGGCAAGGCGCGAAAATCGGCTTTGCCGCCGCTGCTGCGAAACGCATCGACCAACGCTCTGGAAAATGCCGGCGAGAAGTAGCTGTCGTTATCCGCGACGAGCCATGTGACGGGAATGCGTGCGCCCCTGCCGAACTCCGCGGCGGCCGCACGAAGCGAGCGTGGCGCGCAGATCCGGTTCGGCTCGTCATTGGCATGGCCGCCGCGCCCCGGCGCAAGCACTGTGATCGCGGAGATCGCTTTCGGATCGGCATTGGCGAGCGCCAGCGCACCCCAACCCCCGGCGGAATGGCCGATCACGATGGCGGCCTCCTTGCGAATGAAATCCTGCTTTCGCAAATAATCGAGCGCGAGCCAGATTTCCTCGGCCGTAGCACGGCCCGAATGCGCATAGTCGGCCTCGTCACATCCACCCTGGTCCTCGACATAATTGCCGCCGGTCGCACCATGGCCGAGCCGCTCCGGCACCAGCACGGCAAAACCGCGCGCGACGAGATAGGCGGCGAGCGGACGGTATTCCGGCTGAGGCATCTGCGCACGACGCAAGCCGTTCTGCGTGGAGGCGTGTGCGATCACCGCAAGCCGAAACGGACCTGCGCCGGCGGGGCGAAACAGCAGGGCATGCGCAGCAATGCCGGTATCCGGCGACGGCACAAGCCATTGTTGTCGGCGAAGCGGCTCGCCCTCCTCTCCCGATGGGCCAAACGTGACCTGAGCGCACAGAGGCGGCGCAGTCAGCAAGGCCAGCAGAGACAGGAGCGCGATGGTGTTGATGAGCCGCATGAATGGCCGAGGGCGAACACGAACAGCGACAGCCACACTAGTAGGAACGAATCACCATGGGCGGATTTTCTGCGTTGCCATTGTCATTCATTCGTTGCCGCAACAGGAGTTTTGCACCGATGCAGGGCACGCCGGTGCCATTTGATTGGCGTCTTGTCTTTTTTCGGTACAACATGGCTAGGATACTGATGCACAAAGTCCACACGTTAACCGATAATTAACGATAGGTCTTGCCGCCGACGCGGCGACTTGGTTTGATTGCGTCCATGAGCACAACCCTGATCGAGGTCCGGCCGGCCAAAGCTGCAGATGCAACTGCGGTGGCGTCCACTCATGACGAAGCCTGGCGCTCCGCCTATCAGGGCATCATTCCCGGTGCCGAGCTGGAAAAGCTCATCAACCGCCGGGGCCCGCAATGGTGGGACAGCGCGATCCGCAAGGGCAGCCGCGTCAGCGTGCTCGTGTTCGGCGACAAGATCGCGGGCTACGCCAATTACGGTCGCAACCGTGCCCGCAGTCTGCATTTCGACGGCGAGGTCTACGAGCTTTATCTGCGTCCGGAATTCCAGGGCCTCGGCTTCGGCCGTCGCCTGTTCGCCGCCGCCCGCCGCGACCTGATGCAGAGCGGATTGAAGAGCATGGTGGTGTGGGCGCTCTCGGACAACGACCCGGCGACCGAGTTCTACCGGGCGCTGGGGGGCCGTATGGTGGCACGCTCGTCAGAGCGGTTCGGGCCGAAGGCGCTCGACAAGGTTGCCTTCGCTTGGACCAATTGAGCTGCTGAAAGCTGAATCGGCAGCGTTTCCCTTCCGTCGATACCGTTGCCTTTGAGCCGGTGATTTCCGGATTCATTATTTCACAAAAACGCGATGGATCAGCGGGCCAAGCCCGCGTATGACAGCCCAAAATCGCTGCCGGGCGCGATTTCACCTCGGCAACAACGGAGCCTTGAATGCGTATCGATGCGATCTCGATCGGGAAGAACGTACCCCACGAAGTCAACGTCCTTATCGAAGTCCCCGTGGGCGGCGAACCGATCAAATACGAGATGGACAAGGAGGCCGGCACGCTGGTGGTCGACCGCTTCCTCTACACGCCGATGCGTTACCCCGGTAATTACGGCTTCATCCCGCACACACTGTCTGGTGACGGCGACCCCTGCGACGTCCTGATCGTCAACACCCGCGCCATCATTCCCGGCGCCGTCATGAGCGTGCGCCCGGTCGGCGTGCTGTTCATGGAGGACGAAGCCGGCGGCGACGAGAAGATTCTGGCGGTGCCGTCGTCGAAGCTCACGCAGCGCTATGACAAGGTGAAGTCGTACTCCGACCTGCCCGACATCACGCTGCAGCAGATCCAGCACTTCTTCGAGCACTACAAGGATCTCGAGAAGGGCAAATGGGTGAAGATCCTGCGCTGGGGCGGCCCGGAGGATGCGCACAAGCTGATCCTCGAAGGCATGGATCGCGAGAAGAAAAAGAAGGGCTGAAGTTCCGGTGTCCCGGACGCGATGCGGCACGTCCCGGCGATGCGAAGCATCGTCCGGTGTGACGCGTCGCTGAGCCGGGACCCATGGTGCCACTGGGGCCCCGGCTCAGCAGCGCACCGCTGAAGAAGCGCTGCGCTGCGTCCGGGGCACGAGAGTTCAGCTACACCGCCGGCTTCGGCAGCCCCGCGATCGCACAGGCCGCGCGCAGCGTGTTCACCAGCAGGCACGCCACCGTCATCTGACCGACGCCGCCCGGCACCGGCGTGATGGCGCCTGCAACCTCCAGCGCTTCCTGATAGGCGACGTCGCCGACGAGGCGCGTCTTGCCATCATCCTTCGGAATCCGGTTGATGCCGACGTCGATCACGGTCGCGCCCGGCTTCAGCCAGTCGCCGCGCACCATCTCGGGCTTTCCGACCGCGGCATAAACGAGATCGGCCTTCTTCACGAGCCCAGGCAAGTCGCGCGAGCGCGAATGCGCGATCGTCACCGTGGCGTTCTCGTTCAGCAGCAATTGCACCAGCGGGCGACCGACCAGGTTGGAGCGGCCGATGACGATGGCGTTCATGCCCTCCAGCGAGGCGTGCACGCTCTTGGTCAGAATGATGCAGCCGAGCGGCGTGCAGGGCGACAGCGCCTCGAAGCCGCCGGCGAGCCGGCCGGCATTGTTCGGATGCAGCCCGTCGACGTCCTTGGCGGGGTCGATGGCGTTGATGACGGCTTCCGTGTTCAACCCCTTCGGCAGCGGCAGCTGCACCAGAATGCCATGCACGGCCGGATCGCGGTTGAGCTTTGCGACGAGCGCCAGGAGGTCTGCCTGCGCGACGTCGGCCGGTAGCTTGTGCTCGAACGAGGCCATGCCGGCGGCCTGGGTCTGGGTGTGCTTGGAACGGACATAAACCTCGCTGGCGGGGTCGCTGCCGACCAGTACGACCGCCAGCCCAGGCACCAGATTGTGCTCGCGCTTGACCCGGGCAACCTCCTCAGCGACGCGGGCCCGAAGCTCCGCGGCGATGACTTTTCCATCGATGATTTTGGCGGTCATGTCAGTTCCCTCAGTCTGTCGATTTGACGGCCGCAGATTTGGCTTGGACGAGCTGGCGCAGGGCTTCGCCGAGCCGTGCCGGATCGCCGTCGACTGCGATCTGCTTCAGCCGCGAGGTGGCTCCGGACAGGAGCCTCACGCTGGCCTTGGGGACACCAAGCGATTTCGCCAGCAGCACCAAAACGGCCTTGTTGGCCTCGCCGCCATCGGCGATCGCTCGCACCCGCACCTTGAGCACGCTGCGGCCATCGGCCAGCTGCTCGATCCCGTCGATGTCATCGCGGCCGCCGCGCGGCGTCACCCGCAGCGCAATGCTGATTCCTGCGGCCGAGTAGCGCCAGGGTTCCCTAGAGGCCTCTTTCGCGACCAAGGCGCTCCAGCCCGCTCAGACCACGTTCGGGTAGATGTAGTACAGGATCACCCGCTCGATGAACATGATGAGCAGGATCAGGATGATCGGCGAGATGTCGAGGCCGCCGAGACTGGGCAGGAAATTGCGAATCGGCGCCAGCACCGGCTCGGTGATCCGGTACAGGAACTCTGCCACTGCCGACACGAACTGGTTGCGGGTATTCACAACGTTGAAGGCGATCAGCCAGGACAGGATCGCGGAGGCGATCAGCAGCCAGACGTAGAGGTCGAGCACGATGATGACGATGTCGAGAACGGCACGCATGATTTTTCAGGGCTCTGGCTTTTGAAGACTCTGGCTTTTGAAGACTGGCTGCGGTCGGAAGTGACGCCTTTCGCTAGATATCGGTTCCCCCCCGCCCAAACAAGGGAAGTCGCGTTCCGAATGGCTAAAAGCGGGTTACAGCCGTCCTTGACTTGACCTTGGCGGGGACTTAAATGGCGCCCGGTTGTCGGCCGCGTTTACCAGAGCGGCCAGCAAAGGGGCCATAGCTCAGCTGGGAGAGCGCGTCGTTCGCAATGACGAGGTCGGCGGTTCGATCCCGCCTGGCTCCACCAGCCTTCGCAGGCTGCGCCTGCTTCGGCTCGGCGAGCCGTTTCGTAGCGAAGGCTGCCGCGCCATAGCCCGAAGGGCGACGGCGGGCTCTCTCCGAATTCCCCCTACCTCCCCGTAAACCTCGGCGGCCGCTTCTCCATAAAGCTCGCCACGCCTTCCCGAAAATCGCTGCCACCCAGCGCCACCATCATCTCCCTGTTAGCCTCGATCGTCGCCTCCGCCAACGTCTGGAACGGCACCTCGTAGAGCTGGCGCTTGATCACGGCCATTGCGCTCGGCGAGACGAAATCGGCGAGGTCGCGCGCATAGGCGTAGGTCTCCTCGCGCAGCTTCTCGGGCGAGCAGAGCCGATTGACCAGTCCGATCCGCAGCGCCTCGTCGCTCGAAACGCGGCGCGCCGAAGGTCCATCGCATTGGCGTGGCCGACGATGCGCGGCAGCATCCAGCTGATGCCGTGCTCAGCAATCAGACCGCGCCGCGCGAAGGCCGTCGTGAACACGGTATTGTCGGAGGCAAAGCGAAGGTCGCAATAGAGTGCGTGCACGAGTCCGATGCCGGCGGTGGCGCCATTGAGCATGGCGATCACAGGCTTTCCGATCGACGGGTAGAAGCCATAGCGAGTCTGCCAGTCCGGCCGGCGATTCATGTCGAACGGCGGCAGGTTCGAGGCACGCCTGACGTCATCGGGGTCGAGCCCCTTGAGCGCATCCATGTCTGCGCCGGCGCAGAAAGCGCGGCCCGCGCCGGTGAGGATGATGCCGCGGACATTGTCGTCGGCGCTTGATGCTTCCATCGCATGACGCACATCGCGCTCCATGGCCGGCGTCCACGCATTCATGCGGTCAGGGCGATTGAGCGTGATGGTCGCGATCTTGTCGCTCACCTCGTAGAGAATGTGTTCGTAGGCCACGGCGCTCTCCCATGTTTGCCGGCACGCATTGGTGCGCGCTCGTTGGCAGAGAGCCTAGCATATCAGGGGCAGAGGCAAGGACTTGCGCCAAGGATCTGCGCGAAGGATCTGCGCCAAGGACCTGCTCGAAGCCGCGATCACTCGGCGGCTTGCGCCAGCACGGGCCGGCGCGCCAGCCAGCCGTCGATGAAGTGATCGAGCCAGGCGCGCTCCGCGGCATCGTACACGGCACGATCTGCGAAATGATGGTGTCGCTGCCGCGCACCGGGCGCGCCGAAGCCGTCATAGCCGCGCGTGGTCCAGCGATGCATCATCGCGTAGGTCACATCAGGATGAAACTGCACGCCGAGAGCATTGCCGGCGCGAAATGCCTGCACCGGAAAATCGTCACCTTCTGCGAGCAGCTCTGCGCCGACAGGCAGCTCGAATCCCTCGCGATGCCAGTGGTAGACCTGAGCTGGCCAGGCCGGGCAGAGCGCGTGGCCCGCGGCGGTCGGACGGATCGGGTAATAGCCGATCTGGGTCAGCCCATCTGCATGCGGCGCGACGCGCGCACCGAGCTGCATCGCGAGCATCTGCGCCCCAAGGCAGATGCCGAGGAACGGCCGCTGCTCGCGCAGCGGAATTTCGATCCAGTCGATCTCGCGGCGAATATAGTCGTCGGAATCATTGGCGCTCATCGGACCGCCAAAGACCACGGCGCCGGCATGCTGATCGAGCGTCTCGGGCAGGGGATCGCCGAAGCGGGGACGGCGGATATCGAGGCGATGGCCGAGCGCGCGCAGCGCATTGCCGACGCGGCCGGGGGTCGAGGATTCCTGATGCAGGACAATGAGAACCGGCCGGCCGCTTGTCGAATCAGAGGCAGTCGCGCCGGGCGTCCTTCGCGGGAAGGGCACCACTTCTGCGCTACCAAACCTGTCCGTCCGGAACGACATTGTCCTTGCGAAAGCTATTGGTTCAGACCGCCAGCATAACTAAGTGATCGTTAATTTCGTGTGAGTTCGCGCACACATCGAAACCGAAGCAAGCTCCGGGCCAATACGGACGCCTAAGGCTCTACTTAGCGCCTCTGCCTCTGGAACCGACTGGTGGCGGCCAGGATGAAGCCCCGCGGAAAAAAGCGCAGCGCAAATGGCACAATCTTGATGCCCAGACCCGGCAGCACTGCTCTTTTATTGGCCATCAGCCCGCGATAGGCCTCCCGGGCGACATCGGCAGCAGAAACATTGAGAAGAGCCGTATCATGTCCGGAGCCGACCCCGGCGCGCGCCTGGAATTCGGTGGGCACGGGACCCGGGCAAAGTACGGTGACGCGAACACCGCGCGGCGCGAGCTCCGCCCGCAGCGCTTCGGTGAAGGAAATCACGTAGGCCTTGGACGCATAATAGACGGCCATGCCGGGACCGGGCAGGAATCCCGCGACCGAGCCGACATTGAGAAGACCGCCCTTGTTCTTGATGAGCTGATCGGCAAAGCGCAGCGACAGATCCGTCAGAGCCCTCACGTTGACATCGACAATCCCGACCTGCTCGTCGCGATCGCGCTCGATGGCGTCGCCGAACACGCCGAAGCCGGCATTGTTGACAAGGTGATCGAGCTCGACGCCTTCGGCGGCGAGCGCTGCTGCGATTGTTTCGCCGGCGTCCGTATGCTGGAGATCGCAGGCGATCACGATCGGCTTCTTGCCGCCCTTGGCGACGAGCTCGTTCGCGAGCGCCTCAAGTCTATCCGCCCGCCGCGCCGTCAACGCCAGGCGATGTCCGTTGGCGGCAAATACGCGCGCCAGCTCCGTGCCTATGCCCGCCGAGGCACCGGTGATCAACGTTATCCGCTCAGTCACGATCCAAGTCTCTTGATCCAAGTCTCATGAAGTGAAGATTTTGGCCCCGCAATGATGGAACCAGAGCATAGGCCGTGCGCGACAGGCAAGCGGCCCTGGCAGCATGGCCGCTTGAGCGGAGGTCAGAGAGAGCACGAAAACCGCTGATTTGCGGATGAATCCGGACGCAAAGCGGCCGGCAGCTACATTAAAGTTTCGTCATGCGATCCGCAAAACCGGCCATCCGCGCGGTGGCACCGGTCAGCCACCGACGGCGCTGTCCTTCAGCTGACCGCCGGCACGGTCCGCAACAGCGTGCTTCAGCTCGATCCGGTCGCGCTGGGCAATCCCGAGCAGGTCGGAGGCGCGCCAGACGACGTTGTCCTCGAATTCGGTGACCTGGCCGTCGGCATAGACCAGCTCCCACATCATCTGCACGATGCGCTTGCGACCCTCTTCGTCGAGCGAGCGCATGATGACGCTGGTGAAGTGATACAGATCCACCGCCTCGCCCTCGACCTGGGTGGCGTCGGCGATCAGCCGGTCCGCGGCACCTCGGTCGAGCCCAAAATGGCTTTCAATCAGGCCGTGCAGCTTGCGCTGCTCGGCCGCTGTCGGCTGGCCGTCCAGCGAGACCACGTGGACCAGCAACGCGGTCGCAGCCAACCGATAATCGCTGTCACCGAACGTGCGATTCTGGTCATGGGGGGCGACAATGTCGGTGATGAATTGGCGCAGGCCGTCGAGCATAAGGTCCTACCGAAATCAATGCGCCGCGCGGAGCGCGGCTGTTACACCATTATATGAGGAGGAAACTCAACCGGCGCAATGTGCGTCAGTTCCGCGCGCCGCATTACGTTTCGGCAATCTGTACGCTGTGATTCGGGTGCGAGTAGGGCGCTGAATCCGCAGATGTCGTCCCTGCGAACGCATTAGTGCATGCACTAGCGCGTTCGCGGGGACGACAGCGGAAACCCCCTCACGGGATCTCGTACACCACCATCTTGTCGGCGATGCCGCGCAGCGCCGCCTGTTTCTGGATCGGCTTGATCGCACGCCGCTCCAGCACCTCGGCGACTGCGGGCGCATCGAGCACCGGGCCGGTGATGTGAATTTCCTGCGCGGTCGACAGGCTCTGCACGCGGGCGGCGATGTTGACCGTCTGGCCGAAATAATCCTGCCGCTCGTTGAGCATGACCGCGAGGCAGGGGCCTTCATGGATGCCGATCTTGACGATGAGATCGTCGGTGCCACGCTGCTTGTTGAGCGCGTCCATCGCCGCGCGCATCCGCAGGCCTGCGACGATGGCATGCTCGGGACGAACAAAGGTCGCCATCACGGCATCGCCGATCGTTTTCACCACGGCGCCCTTCTCGGAGGAGATGATCTCGAGCAGCGCGTGGAAATGCGCGCGCACCAGATCGAAGGCGGCGAGATCGCCGACACGCTCGTAGAGTGCGGTCGATCCCTTCAGGTCGGTGAACAGGAAGGTGAGCGAGGTGATCTGGAGCCGCTGGTCGAGACTGAGATTGTCCGCCTTGAACACATCGCGAAAGGTCTGGTTCGACAGCATCCGCTTGGCCGTAAGGAACGGCTTGCGCTTGCCGATGAGATGATGAAGCGCCTCGGCCGCGATGAACACCGAAGGCAGCACGCGCACGCCGGCCTGGTTCTCCAGCGACAGCCGCAGCGGACCCGGCCGCATGGTCGTGGTGCCCGTCGGAGCCTGCACCTTGTTGTACATGATGGCGAGCTGCTGGCGATCCTTGGTCGGCTCGCCCTGAACGTCGATGAAATGGGCGGCGTGCGTCACCGGCTCGAAGATGATGACGAAGTCACTCGGCAGCTGCAGCGACATGGTCGCCTTCTCGCCGGCCGGCAGCTCCATCGTGTCCAGCGTTACCTCGTTGGCGAGCGCCGCGAACGATTCCTTGTTGAAGTCGACGCCGGAACTCCAGAACATTTGCTTGAAATATTCCCACACCGGAAGCGTATCAGGATCGTGCGCCGCGATGCGCCGGACACGTGAATTGACGGTGAAGGAGACCTCGACCTGATCGTCGACCGAGGTCTTGTAGCCGCAGGCGCAGAGCGCACAGTGATAGTCATCCGGCTTGAGCGCCTTTAGGGTCGAATGCGCCCCCAGCACGCCGCCGCAGCCCGGGCATAACACGTTCCAGCCGAGATCGAACAGGCCGAGCCGCGCCGCATGCAGGAAGGCAGAGATCGCGTGCTCTTCGTCGACGCCGTACTGCGTGGCGAAGTCGATAACATTGACGCGGTTAAGCTCGTGATCCTCGCCGTCCTCGATGAGGCGCGCGATCGCGTCGACCACTTTAGCGTCGGCGGTCTGCTTCAGAACGGAAAACTGGGCCTGGATATCGCTCATGGCGGGGCTCTGTGAGTTGAATCACGCCATCGGCCAGGCAAATTGCCTGTCACCGACGCGTGATGCGGAACATGGGTGAGTGGTCCGGTTGAGTCGTGACGACGCCGAGCGGGATCACGGGATTCGTCGTATCGGCGAGCTCGACGCGGAATGCGCCGATCAACCGGGCCAGCGCCAGCACGGATTCAGCTTGCGCGAACGGCGCACCGATGCAGACGCGTGGACCCGCGCCGAACGGCAAATAGGCGAAACGATCGGGCGCCTCCGTCGACATGAAGCGCTTGGGAATGAACGCATTCGGCTGATCCCACAGTTTCTCGTGCCGGTGCAGCAGCCAAGGCGCGATCATGATGATGTCGCCCTTGCCGATCTCGACGCCGGCCGCATTGTCCTTCTCGCGTGCGGCGCGTGCCACGAGGAAGGCCGGCGGATAGAGCCGCATCGTCTCCTCGATCACCGCGCGGGTGAACTTCTGGCGATCGATGTCGACCATGCTGTCGAGATGCTCGCCGCGCGTTTCGGACGCCACCTCTTCCTGCGTATCAGGATCGAGCGCGAGCAGATAGAGCGCCCAGAACAGCGCCGTCGCCGTGGTCTCGTGACCAGCGAGGATCATGGTCGCGACCTCGTCGACGAGCTGTTCGTCGGAGAAGCCCTTACCCGTTTCAGGATCGCGCGCCTCGTCCATGAGATCGAACAGGTCACGCGGCGGTGCGCCGTCCTTCTTGCCGGCCGCACGCCGTTCGGCGATCAGCATGGCAACGAACTCGGTCCAGCGCTTGCGGAAACGCGCCCGTGCAAAATCCATCGGGCTCGGCCAGGACACCGGCAGCACCATGTCGAGGAGATACGGGCGTCCCAGCCGCGCGGCATATTCCATGATGAAATTGCGCAGGGTCGCGCCATGCCGGTCCATGCCGAACGAGAACATCGTGCGCCCGGCGATTTCGAGGGTCATGCGCTGCATGACCTCGCGCAGGTCGACGTCTTCACCCGAGCGGGAATCCAGTTTTGCGATGGTCTCGTCGAGCACCCCCGTCATGTGCGGGACCAGATTTGCGGTCGCGCGCGGCGTGAAGGCCGGCGCGAGCGTGCGGCGCTGAAACGTCCAGGAATGGCCTTCGGCGATCAGGAGGCCGTCGCCGAGCACGGGGCGCAGCATGCGGATTCCTGCCGGCGTGCGCGTATAATTCTCGTAATTGTTGAGCAGGACGTGCCGGATCGCATCCGGCCGGTTCAGGATGAAGCTGTTGCGGAAGAAGAAGCGCCCCTCGACAACGTCTTCCTCGTAGGCGCGCTGCCCCCAGGTTGCGATCATGTTCTGGCGGATCACCGCGAGACGACCGAAAAATGACATGTCGTCGGGCGCACGCGGGGGAGCCGGAGGGATGATGGGCCGACGTACGCTGGCGATGTTCATGGCTCTCTCCCGAGAGATGGGACCCAGGCAAACAGCTAGTAAGTCAGCTCGGCAATCGCAATCCTGTTCTCTAGGGCGGGCCAGGTGCGTGCCACAATTCGTTCTTCGCCGAATTGAGCCACGATGTTACGTCCAACCTCGCCGGCCGCAAGCCGCAATGTGGCCGCCGAATCTGTCGGCACGCCCGGCTTGACGTCAGCCGGCTCCTTGCCGTCCAGCAACACGACGTCCCGCGGCAGTCCGAAATAACCCCTCGGCCGCGACATGATCACGACCGCGCCGGCGTCCTTGTCGGCTGGCCCGAGCGGCCGTGCGGCGCGCAAATGGACGACGTCGGACGAGCGCGGGAACGGCGAGCGATAGATGTGTGTGATCGGCGCACCCGGCGAGGTCAGGACGAATTCCAGCGACCAGGAGGCATCGACCTGTGCGGGACCCCAGCGACCGTCGGCGCCGGTCGTTGCGCTGTGCAGCGCATTGCCCTTGCGCTCACCGGTATCAGGGTCGACGCGGAAAATATCGACGGTTGCGCCCGCCACAGGACGGTTGGTCGACACGCCGCCGGGCGTGCCGGTGACGAGGCCGCTCAGGCGGACGCTTGGCTCCGGCAAAATCGCAATGCGTGTGGGCTCGCGGCCCGCGATGAATTTGTAGATCTCGCGGAAGGCGCGCGGGTGGAACGCCACTTCACGATGGTCGAGTGCGCCAAGCACAAGATTGGTCGCGCCATTCAGCTCCGGCCCTTCATTGGTGACGCCGGTCGGCGTGCCGGGCTTGCCGATGAAGCGGCCGTCGGATTGGGCGTATTTGTCCATGCCATCGCTGCGCAATGTGAGGAAGGCAACATCCGGTGTCACCTCGCTCTCGCCCTCGTTCAGGCCGCGCAGGAACGGGCCGCGGCCGTTGAACTCGTTGTTAGGCTGGTCGTCGGTTGCGAACACGCCGTGATTGGGCGTGCCGCACAAGACGGCATGGCTGACATCCGCAGCACCGCCATTCTTGATGACGTTGCGGATCGCATTGCCGCCGCGCGAGCTGCCGACCAGCGCCACGCGAGGCGCCCCGGTACGGCGCTTCAGATCAGCAATGGCAGCGGCGAGCTCGCGGCGCTGATCCTCGCTCGAGGAGCGATTCGCCTGCTCGACCTTGTCGTCGCTGCGGGCCAGCGGATCGGTGAAATTGATTGCCGCCATGCGATCGCGCGTAATGCCGTTGGATTCCATCCGCCACATCGTGGTCATCCAGAGCGCGTCGTAATCGCCATTGCCGTGGACGAACAGGATCGGCGGCACCTCCGCGCCCGGCGCGGTCCCCGCGGAGGGGGTCTGGGCCATCGCGCCCGTCCGCACGCTCGCAACCGCGAAAGCCAGGCTGCCCGCCCCCTGCAGGATCGTCCGTCGCGACAGCTTCATCTGTTCCTCCCCGGCAAACCGCCTCTTTGCACCGCTTATAGCGGCCTAACCTCTGGACAGCGAAGGACTTTCGCGGGCATCACTGAATTTGCCGGAAGCGCCCAACGACCACACCAAGACCACTCTGCCAGCCCATATGGAAGGGGATATGACCGAGCAGCCGAACCGCCAGAGAATGGCCGCCGACGGCATCACCGCGCCGCTGCGGTACACCGTGTTCCGGCGCATCTGGCTCGCCAGCCTGCTCTCCAACCTCGGCCTCCTGATCCAGGGCGTCGGCGCGGCCTGGGCGATGACACAGATGGCGGCCTCGGCGGACAAGGTCGCGCTGGTGCAGACCGCCCTGATGCTGCCGATTATGCTGATCTCGATGCCGGCCGGCGCCATCGCCGACATGTATGACCGCCGCATCGTCACCCTGATCTCGCTGATGATTGCTCTCACGGGCGCGACTATGCTGACGGTGCTGGCCGGGTTCAATCTCATCACCCCTGAGACCCTGCTCGCCTTCTGCTTCGTGGTGGGCAGCGGCAACGCGCTGTTCGGCCCGGCCTGGCAGTCCTCGGTCAACGAACAGGTGCCACCCGATGCGCTGCCTTCAGCCGTCGCGCTGAACGGCATCAGCTACAACATCGCGCGCAGCTTCGGCCCCGCGGTCGGCGGCGTCATCGTCGCCGCGCTCGGTGCGGTCGCGGCTTTCGCCTGCAACGCGATCCTCTATCTGCCGCTGCTGGTGGTGCTGCTGTTGTGGCGTCGCAGCACCGAGCCCTCTCGCCTGCCGCGGGAAAAACTCAACCGCGCCATGGTCTCCGGCTTCCGTTACATCACCAATTCGCCGCCGATCAAGATCGTGCTGTTGCGCACGCTGGTAATGGGCCTGATCGGCGGCGCCATCATGGCGTTGATGCCGCTGGTCGCGCGCGACCTGTTGCATGGCGGCGCGCAAACCTACGGCATCATGCTGGGCGCCTTTGGCATGGGCGCCGTGATCGGCGCGCTCAATATCCACGAATTGCGCAAGCGCATGAGCGGCGAGGCCGCGATCCGCGCCTGCACCATCTCGATGGCATTTGCGATGGCCGCGCTTGCCCTGAGTACGGAGCCGGTGCTGACCGCAACCGCGCTGGTGCTGGCCGGCGCGGTGTGGATGGCCGCCATCGCGCTGTTCAATATCGGCGTGCAGCTCTCGGCGCCGCGCTGGGTCGCCGGCCGCTCGCTCGCCGCATTCCAGGCCTCGATTTCCGGCGGCATCGCCATCGGCGCCTGGGGTTGGGGCCATCTCACCGACTATGCCGGTGTCGAGGTCGCATTGCTGACTGCGGCTGGCCTGATGCTGATCTCGCCGCTGCTCGGGATCTGGCTGACGATGCCGCGCGTCGGTGCCCGCAACGAGGATGCCGACGTTTTGGCCGATCCCGAGGTGAAGCTGTCGCTGACAGGACGCAGCGGCCCTCTGGTGGTCGAGATCGAATATCGCGTCGCCCAGGAGAACGCGCGCGCGTTCCACAATGTGATGCAGGACGTGCAGCTCTCCCGGCAGCGCAACGGCGCCTATGGCTGGTCGATCGCCCGCGACATCGCCGATCCTGAATTGTGGACCGAGCGCTATCACTGCCCGACCTGGTTCGATTACTTACGCCAGCGCAACCGCTCGACCCAGTCCGAACGCGCGCTGCACCAGGAGGCGATCGCCTTCCACATCGGCCCTGAGCCGGTGCGGATCCGCCGCATGCTGGAGCGTCCGTTCGGCTCGGTGCGCTGGAAGGAAGAGACGCCGGATCGTGCCAGCGAAGAGGTGCTGCCGGTGGTCGCGACCGCGGCGGGAAGCAGCACGTAGGCCTTCTCGTCATTCCGGGGCGCGCCGTCAGGCGCGAGCTATGATGCGCAATTGCGCATCAGAGAATCCATTTCTCTCAGGAAATTGTCGCTGGATGGATTCCGGGTTCGCGCTTCGCGCGCCCCGGAATGACGATCACTGCCCGTGCTCGGTCAGCACCTTGTCGCAGCCCTTGCTCAGCCGCGTGCGGTTCTGCTTCAGGCAGGCGAGCACGGCGCCGTCGCCATTGTTCATCACGGCGCGGCAGAAGCGACTGACATCGCGCGCGCAGGCATCGTGGCCGGGCTGCTGCGCTGTTGCGACTGAGGCGCACAGGAGCAAAGGAATGATGAAAAGGAATCTGGTCATCGCGTAATGCCTCTTACCCGGAAAGATGTGCGGGGAAGCTAGTGCCACGATCCCGGGGCTGCAACGGCTTTATTGCCGAGCGGGAGAGTGCCGCCGCGTGGCCCCGGCTTGACGCCGGGGCACATCGCGAGGGGAGCTGAGCGGCACAACGATCGTTGTTGCGCGCGCTCTTATTGACTGTTCTGGGCGTCAGCGACCTTGCGCGACGCGCCCTTGGCCAGATCCTTGTCCATCACCGCGCGGCAGCCGGCGCTCAGATCCGAGCGGTGCTTCTTCATGCACGCCGTGATCTTCGGGATGTTGGGGATTTCCGACGAGCACAGGCGGAAGGCGTCGCCGGTGCACATCTGCTGCGCCTCGGAAGAGAAGGCGAAGCTTGCGCTCGTCGAAGCGATCGAAACGATGGCGGCAAAGCCCAGAGCCAGGCTGGTGTCGCGGATCCTGCTGGTAACCGACTTGGTGTTTAGAGACTTGGTCATTTGAAGCTCCCATTGGCGCCGTCGCAACGGCCCCGGTTGTTGATGGGAACCACGATGCTCCAGCAAAACAGTTTCCACTGTGATGATGGTCACGGGCGGCGCCCGACTGTGACCTCGGTCACTTTTGGTGCACCTCCCTGAAATTCCTCCACAACCGCCGTCGTGTTGGTGTCACGTTAACTGTTACTTCGCATTAATGGCTCGTCGCGCGGGAAATTCCGCCCCCTTTGGTTGCGTAATTGGAAAGATTAGCGATGCGTAATGCGTTGGGCCTGATGCTGGCCAGTGTAGTTGCGGCGGTCGTGATTGCCGCCGGCGGTTGGTTTTATTATTCCTCGCGCGCCGATCAGGCCGCTCCCAAGACAATTGCCGCCCGTGCCGCCGACCAATTGCCGGCACCGGCGAAGCTCGCCGCCAGGGATGACGTCGAGACCACCGCGACGATCGCGGCCAAGCCGGCGGCGGCACCGGCTCCCGCCCCCGCTATGCCCGTCCAGCCGAGACAAGCCTGCGCCAATCCGAACGCGCTGGGCGTCTCCCGCGTCGTGGAGATCGACACCACCGGCGGGCCGGGCTTCGGCTTCGAGCACTTCAAGCAGTTCGACTTTCTCACTGAGAAGGAGGTCGTGCTGACCTTCGACGACGGTCCGTGGCCGGTCAATACGCCCACGGTTCTGAAGGCACTCGCGGACGAATGCACAAAAGGCCTGTTCTTCTCGGTCGGCAAGCACGCGACCTATCATCCGGAAATCCTGAAACAGGTGCTGGCCCAGGGCCACACGGTCGGCACGCACACCTGGTCGCATGTCAACTTGAACAGCAAGAAGCTGACGGAGCAGCAGGTCAAGGACGAGGTCGAGAAGGGTTTTAGCGCGGTGAGATTTGCGCTCGGCACCAACCCGGCGCCGTTCTTTCGCTTCCCGCAGCTTCAGCACAATCCCGCGATGGTGGCCTATTTCGCCACCCGTAACGTCGCGATGTTCTCGACCGAAATCGACTCCTTCGATTTCAGGAAGGGTGCGACGCCGGAGAAGATCGTCGAGACCGTGATGACCAGGCTCGACAAGCTCGGCAAGGGCATCATCCTGATGCACGATTTCCAGAAGAATACCGGCCTGGCCATGCCGACGCTGCTCGCGCGGCTCAAGGCCGGCGGCTACAAGGTCGTGCAGATGAAGGCCAAGACGACCTTCCAGACGCTGCCGGAATATGACGAGGCTCTGCTGAAGGACTTGAAGGTGCCGACCTCCAGCGCGCGTCCGATCGCAAGCGTGGTGCAGACGGTTTCGCAGTAAGCTCTAGTGATCCGTCAAACTTTTGCGTCATGGCCGGGCTTGTCCCGGCCATCCACGTTTTTGGAGCAGGGGCGAAGACGTGGATGCCCGGGTCAAGCCCGGGCATGACGGCGAGATTGGGGTACAGGTCCGCGGCTCACCAATAGATGCCGTGACGGTGCAGCTCGCTGATGATGCGGCGCTCGGTCCAACTACGCTTGGGCTTCGGCTTGTCTGCCCTCGCCGTGGACTTGGTGGCGGGCTTGGTCGTCGTGACCGGCGCGACGCTCGTCGTAGGCGTGGTTACGGTCGAAGTGGTCGCCGCCGGCGCAGAGAGCGACACCGCCGGCGGACGATCGGAATATTTCGGCGCCTCGGTGGCTGGCGCAGTTTCGCTTACCTGCGCCGTGGTGGTGGTCGCCGACGTCGGCGTGGACAGTGGAGCGGCGGTCTGAGCGCCCGCCGCCGACAGCGACAGGCTGCGCGAGCCGTCTGCCTGGGCAGATGCGGAAGCCAGGACCATGGCGGCAACCAGAATGATCTTGCGCATATGAAATCTCCCCGTGTTGGCGTGACCGGGACATTACGGGCGACGTGCCTGACGTTAAGTGACCGGCCTCACACAGCCGCCGCGCGATTTCGAACCGGCCGGCTGCGATCAACACCCGCGCCGATAGACCCGCAAGCTCACGTCCGGAAAGCTCATGCTGTCGAGCAGGCAGACGTTCTTCTCCGCGTCCATGCGGGCGATGAGCTCATCGCCGACGCGCGGGCCGACCAGCGTATGCTGGATCGAGCTCGAGACGACGAGGATCTCCGACCGCAACAACGCGTCGCCCGTTTCCTGCGCGCTCCGATAATAAAGCTCGTTGCGTATGACGAGATTCATCTTCGCTTGCGCAGCGTATAGCTGGATCGTCGCCGACGTCACCGGATAAGGGCTCGAGAAGCCGACATAGAGCGGGCCGGGCGTTTTCGGCTTGATCTCGCGCAGCAATGACCAGAGCCGCCCGGTCGCAAGGCGGATGCTCTCCTGCTGCTGCGCGCTCAGCGGCGTCGCAGTGCTGATTTGACCCATGACGACGTGCCTGAGAAAGAGCTGGAGAACAAATGCGAGCGCCAGCACCCGGCCGGCCGTTAGCAGGTAGCGGCGGATGTCGTTGCGGAGACCGAAGCGGACGAGCAGCTCTTCGATGAGCGCCAGACTGGCGCACCCATTGAGAACCATCGCGACGATGAACAGGCCATAGAACATCGCGCCGAAATAGTAGGTCTTGATCGCCGCGACGGAGGGAATTGCATAGGCGATCAGCACGGCCGCGAGCAGAACGACCGCGTCGCGCAGCGCGGCGCTTCCGTGAATGGCCGCGAGCACCAGGCGCAGCAGCATCAGGCCCGCCCCGATGGCGAGCCAATAATGCAGGCCGAACTGACCTTCGCCGCCGATCGAGAAGCGCAGTAAACCGGCCGAGAAACTTTCGCCTGTCGTCCAGAGGTCGCGCTGACCGACGAAAACGTGAAGGATGTAGGTGACGGTCTCGACCAGAGCAGGCCCGATCAAGAGGGCCGTTGTCGCAATCAGCGGCAGCACGAACCACAGCAGCGCACCGAGCGCCTTGCGGATCGAGGTCCGCAATCCGCCCGCCTCCAGGCAATCGACGAACAGCCGGATCGCAAATGAACTGCCGAGCAGAGCGAGCGTGGCAAAGAACGCGGTCGGCTTGATGCTGACAGCCAGTGCGCAGGCAACGCCGAGACCGGCCAGGGCGCGTGCGCCGCGATCGAGCACGCCGCGGGATACGATCGCCCCGGCAGCAAGGCCGATGAAAAGACCTGAGGGCAGATCTGGTCGCGCCTCGGTCACCGTGTGCCACAGCACCGGTACGCAAGAGACCGCAATCAGGCACACCGCGATCTCGAGCACAGGCCGCCGCCACGTCAGCCAGACGATCCCGAGCAGAAATGCAAAGACCACCACGGCGTGGATGAGATAAGGCCCGATGAAGCTGCCGGGAAACAGCACAAGCCCTGTGAGCGCCACCATCGTCGAAAACGGCGCGTGGTCGTGAAGCAGATTCCAGACACTGGCGACGATGCTCTGGTCTTCGACCGCATTCATCCACCTGATGGCGTCCAGAAAATAGGAGACGTCGTCATAAAGCGGAGGAACGGACAACCGCCCGTGCAGCTGTGAGGCTTCGAGCGATCTCGCGGCGACAACGGCGGTGATGCCGGCGGCGAGAATGACCAGGCCGGAGATCCGCAGCCATGCGTTCCAATCCGTCCTGGCCCTCGTCTCCGTACCCACCACTTGCCCCGCTGCACGCATTTTATCGGCAGCGCATCGTAGTGACACAAGGGCGGAGCGCAACGCGCGCGAGCCGGCCTCGGTGAGCAGAGCGCAGGCTTGTGAGGATTGGATCAATCGAGGCGCTGGTGCCGCAAGAGGGATTCGAACCCCCGACCCCGTCATTACGAATGACGTGCTCTACCAACTGAGCTATTGCGGCGAACCCTGCCGGAGTCCGGACGAAGCCGGCCCCGATACGCGCGCTCCTGATATCGGGCATGGCCCGAATTGGCAAGGACAAGGCGGGTTCGAAATGCGGCTCACGCGCCCCAGCGGGACCAGAATCCACGCCAGCCCCCGGCCTGGGCCTTGGGCGTGCCGATTTGTTCCGTAAATTCATCGCTCGGACCCTCGTCATCAATCCCGGGATCGTCTGGAGCCCGGACGATCGGGATGACTGCGGGAATCGGTGCTACCGCGGGTTTGCCGAGGTCAGCACGGGCCCTGAACACCGGTGTTGCCGCTGGGGACGTTGATTCGGCGGGCTCGGGCGTCGGTTGGACCGGTTCGGCAGGCGCGACTGCCGGCTCTTCTTTGGCAATCAGGGGTGAATTGTCCTGAGCGGCCGGCGCTGGGGCTGGAGCTGGAGCTGTCACCGTCGGTTCCACTTGGCTTTCGCTTGGGGCCGCCGTCACCCGCTTCGGCGGCGGGGCCGCCAGCATGGCCTCCTCGAAGGCCGAGGATTCGATCGTGGCGCCCCTGTCCGAAGGCAGGCTCGCAACCGGCGTCTGCCACTGGAACGCATCGAGGCGGCCGGTGACCGGGGAGACCGGGCGCCAGCGGTCGCTGACATAACCGTCCGCAGTCCAGGCCGGATCGTGACGGGCGCGCACCGCGCGCAGGGTCCAGGCGCGGGCGCGGCCGCCGTCGCCGTGCTCGGTGCGCTCGATCTCGGCCATCAGCAGCGCGACGCGCTGGGTCGGATCGCTGACATAGGGCGCCAGCACCTCGCGCGCGCGGGCGAACTCGGAGGCGTCGATCGCGGCACGCGCGATTGCGATCTGACCCTCGATATGGCCGGCCTTGTCGGCAGGCGTCTTGGCCGCAAGCGTCTCGACGCGCTGCAAGCGGTGCCAGGCGGTATCGCCGAGCTTCACATGTGCATAGGCGTCGGCGAGATCGGGATGCGGGTTGGCGAGCCAGGCGGCCTCGACCAGCTTCATGGCGCGGCGCACCTGATGCGCCTCGCTCTCGAATTTTGCGGCAAGCACCGCGGCGGGCACCAGGGTCGGCGCAAGCTTGATCGCTTCCATCGCGCTCTCGCGCGCGACGTCGCGGTCCATGGTTTGCAGTTCCAGCGCTCGTGCGGTGAGCAGCACACCGCGCTGGCGGCGATAGGCCGACTTGTCGATCAGGCCCGCGGACAGATTCGAATCGAGGATCGCGAGCGCGCCGCTCCAGTCGCCGCGCGCGCAGCGAAAGCCGAGCACCGCATGCGAGGCCCAGGTCGAGGACGGCGACAGCTTGATCGCCTCCTCCGCGATCATCACGGCGCCGACCGCATCGTCGGCGCGCTGCGCCTCGATGAACAGGCCGCGCAGGCCGAGCAGGCGCGTATCCTCGCGCTCGGCCATGGCGCGGAAGACGCGCTGCGCCTCGTCGCGATTGCCTTCGAGCTGCGCCGACTGCGCATGCAGCAGCAGCGCGAGCGGATCATTCGGGGCATGCCGCCGCGCCGCCACGGCGTGACGGCGGGCGAGCGCAGTGTCGCCATGACCGATCGCGAGCAGGCCGTGGGTGATGGCGTGACGGCCGCGGGCGTGGCGCTTGTCGTGGCGGCGACGGCGCATGCGGCCCGGCAATCGCCATGTCGCGGTCAGGATGCTCCAGAGCAGGACGATCGCAACGGCGAAGACGCCGAGAAGGAGCACGAACACCGGAATGGTCGGCGAGGCGCGCCAGCCGCCCCAGGTCATGACGACTTCGCCGGGCTGATCGGCAACCCAGGCGGCGCCGGCCGCCGCCAGCGCAATCAGGACGAGGAAGAGGACGATGCGAAGCATGGCGATCCCTATTACGCGCCGATTGTTGCGCGAATCTTATTGAGCAGATTTGGCGAGATCCGCCATGGCATCGTCGGCGAATTTGCGGGAGGCGGCGAGCGCAGCGTCGCGGGCATCGGCCTTGTCGAGCCAGGCCTGTGCAGGCGCGCGATCGGCCTCCGGCAGCGTCTTGAGCTCGCGCCGCGCTTCCACGAAATCATTGCGAAGTGCCGCGGCCGTCACCCGCGTGACGATGGCGCCGCGATCGTTACCGACGCCATCGGTGCGCTCGATGCGCACGAGTTTCGATGCTCCTGCCTGGAGACGCTCGACAATGCCCGTGCCGCTGGGCTGAGCTTCAGCCGGCGGCGACAGTTTCGGCACGATGTTGAGGAGCTCGCGGCTCAGCGCGACCGGCGTCGGGATGCCCGACGATGCAAACGTATCGAGCGGCTTCAGCATGTCAGGCTTGGCGGCGAGCGAACGCGCCGCGGACAGCTGCGACTGATAGGGGTCGCCATGGCGAACGGCGACGTCGAGCAGGGCCGCCGCCACCACAAAGCGCAGCGGCTTGTCATCCATCGCTTTTGCGTCGGCGATCTTCTCGCCCTGCTGCGCGAGCTCGGCACGTTCGGACTTGCTGGCTCGCTCGAGCTGCGCGATGCGATCGTTGAGGGCGGCGAGGTCAGACGCGGCCGTGGCGGGCGTCGATTTCGCATCGTTCAATGCGCTCGCGGTCTTGTCTGACTGCGTACGCAGATTGGCGACGTCGCTGCGCAAGCTGGTTGCGGACTTCTCCAGTGCGTCGATCCGCGCCGCCATGGCCGGATCGGCGGTGGGCTTGCCGGCCCTGGCTTCGACCGCCGCAACGCGGCCGTTCAGCGCATCGACAGAGGCGCTGGTGACTTGCGGGGTGGCCGGCGGCGCCTGCACCGCCGGCCAGCCCAGCATCCAGCCGACCGCGATCACGACCGCCGCCGCAACGACGCCGGAGAACGGCGCGATGACCCAGGGCGAAATCGACGACGCGGGAGCCTGCGCTTCGATGCGCTCCGGCTCTGCGTCAACCTGGTCGGATTTTGCCTGCTCAGGCTCGGCGTGTTCCGGCGCCGGCGCGGCCTCGGGCTCGACCGCCGCCTCCTGCGGCTGGGTCGAGACTTCGGTGGCTTCGAGGTCGATGGTGGGCGGCGTGCGCTTGGCACGACCAGCGTCGGGCGCCAATCCTGCGTCTTCAGGCTTGTCGTCGGCCATCGTGACGGTTCCTCACACTTCCATACCAGGACGGACTCAATTGCGTCGGATTCGGCCCGATCTCTTACGCCAAACGGGTGCGCAACGCACGCTCCAAGGTGGCAAATAAGGCATTTTCGTCCGGTGTCGCGGCGACCAGAACCTGCGACGCGCCGGCATCGCGCAGCGCACTCGCAACCGTCTCGGACAGGCAGCATTGCGGTATCGCCAGCGCCGAGATTTCGACACCTTCATCCCTCGCCGCATCCAGGAACGCCCGGGCGCTGCGCTGGGAGTAGTGCAGCACCGCTTCGACCCCGTGGGCGGCAAAGCCCTCGCAGACCTCGCGCGGCAGATGCTTGACCGGCGTCATGCGGTAGGTCGTTCGCGTGACCACGGAGAAGCCCTCCGCGGCGAGCTCGCCGCCGAGGTCGCGCGACAAATCCGCGCCCGCGAGATACAGCAGCGTGCTCTTTTTCTTCAGCACCTTGTCGCGCGCAGCCTGCATCACCCTGTCCCGCAACGACGCGCCATCGCCGCCGGCGACGATCACCTCGGCAAAGCCGGCGTCGCGCGCCGCAGCAGCCGTATGTTCGCCGACCGCAAACAGCGGCAGCTCCAGCAGACCAAGGTCCCGCAATTGTGGTGCGACGGCACGGATCGCGTTGGCCGATGTGACGAGGATGGCGCCGTAGGGTGCTTCACTTTCGTCATGAAAGGCGACCGGCTCGAACTTGAGCGCCGGCGCAAGCAGCACCGCATGCCCCCGCGCGCGCAGACTTTCCGCCGTCGCCGCATTGTCGGGATGCGGCCGTGTGACAAGAATGGACATCGCTGGTGTTCCCGAACCACTTGGCGGTGAGGCATGACGAGGGCGGCTTGCTTCGTGACGATTGCGCAATCTGGCCCCGGAATGCTACCGGACGTACCAGAACTCTGCTTTCCGGATGAGCGCAAGGGCGCAAATTGGATAACAATTCGCCAATGCTGGTACTGGGCATCGAGACAACCTGCGACGAGACTGCCGCGGCCGTGATCGAGCGCGCGGGCGACGGCGGCGGCAAGATCCTGTCCAACATCGTGCGGTCGCAGATCGAGGAGCACGCCCGCTTCGGCGGCGTGGTGCCGGAGATTGCCGCTCGCGCCCATGTCGACCTGCTCGACGGCATCGTCGATCGCGCCATGCGCGAGGCCGGCATCGGATTTGCCCAGCTCAATGGCGTCGCGGCCGCCGCGGGGCCGGGCCTGATCGGCGGCGTCATCGTCGGGCTCACCACCGCGAAAGCGATCGCGATGGTGCACGACACGCCGCTGGTCGCGGTGAACCATCTGGAGGCGCATGCGCTGACGCCACGCCTCACCGATGGAATCGAGTTTCCCTATTGCCTGTTCCTCGCCTCCGGCGGCCATACCCAGATCGTCGCGGTCACCGGCGTCGGAGAATATGTGCGGCTCGGCACCACCGTCGACGACGCGATTGGCGAGGCCTTCGACAAGGTCGCGAAGATGCTGGGCCTGCCCTATCCCGGCGGCCCGCAGGTCGAGCGCGAGGCGGCAAGCGGCGATCCTACGCGCTTTGCGTTTCCGCGGCCGATGCAGGGACGCCCTGATGCCAATTTCTCGCTGTCGGGATTAAAGACGGCGGTGCGCAGCGAAGCGAGCCGGCTCGCTGAGATCACGCCGCAGGACATCAGCGATCTCTGCGCGAGCTTTCAGGCCGCCGTGCTCGATTCGACCGCCGATCGGCTGAGCGTCGGTCTCAAGCTTTTCCGCGAGCACTTCGGCGCGCCGCGCGCCCTGGTCGCAGCCGGCGGCGTCGCCGCCAATCAGGCGATCCGCGGCGCCCTCGATGAGGTTGCAAGGCGAGCCGGAACGCAATTGATCATGCCGCCGCCCGCCCTCTGCACTGACAACGGCGCGATGATCGCCTGGGCCGGCGCCGAGCGCCTCGCGCTCGGCATGACCGACACGATGGAAGCCCAGCCCCGCGCGCGGTGGCTGCTCGATGCGAACGCAACAGCGCCGGCAGGCTACGGCAAGACGCGGGCGGGGTTCTAACCATGGCCCCGTTCCAATCCGTCGCGGTGATCGGCGCGGGCGCCTGGGGCACGGCGCTGGCGACTGTCGCAGCACGGGCAGGGCGGAGCGTCACGCTCTGGGCACGCAATGCCGAGCATGCCGCGCGGATCGCCTCGACCCGCGACAACCCGCGGCTCCCCGGTGTGCAGATCGCTCCGGAGATCGTCGTCACAAACGATCTGGCGCTCGCCGCGCGCGCGGACGTGCTGCTGATCGCAGCGCCGGCGCAGCATGTCCGCAGCGCGGTCAACATGCTGGCGTCGCATCTGCCGAGGTCGGCACCGATCATCGCCTGCGCCAAGGGCATCGAGCACGGCACCCACAAATTCATGACTGACGTGATTGCGGAAGCCGCGCCCCACGCCCAACCGGCCATTCTGTCGGGCCCGAGCTTTGCCGACGATGTCGCGCGGAGCCTGCCGACCGCGGTGACGCTGGCGGCAGGCGATGAGACCTTGGCGAGCGCGCTCGTCCGGGCACTGGGCTCGCCGACGTTCCGTCCCTATCACTCCACCGACATTCGCGGCGTCGAGATCGGCGGCGCGGCCAAGAACGTGCTGGCGATTGCGGTCGGGATCGCGGTCGGGCGCAAGCTCGGCGCTTCCGCCCAGGCTGCGCTCACCACGCGCGGCTTTGCTGAGCTCACGCGTCTCGGCCGCGCCATGGGGGCGCGCGGCGAAACGCTCACGGGCCTGTCCGGCCTCGGTGATCTCATTCTGACCTGCTCGAGCCCGCAATCACGCAACTTCGCCCTTGGCCTCGCACTCGGCCGCGGCGAGCAGCCGCCCGCCGGCAAGCTTGCCGAGGGCGAATTCACTGCGCCGGTGCTGATCGAACTCGCAGCTTCGCAAAACATCGAGATGCCGGTATCAGAAGCGGTCGCGTCGATCTTGAGCGGCCGGAGCACGATCGACGCCGCGATCTCCGGGTTGTTGACGCGCCCCTTCAAGGCAGAGGAATGACGTCTTCTCGTCATGCCCGCGCTTGTCGCGGGCATCCACGTCTTGATATTGGATTGATGGCAGAGACGTGGATGGCCGGGACAAGCCCGGCCATGACGAATGGATAGGGCGCGCAATGAATTACTGGCTGGTGAAATCCGAACCATCGGTGTGGTCCTGGGATCAGCAGGTGGCAAAGGGCGCCAAGGGCGAGGCCTGGACCGGCGTGCGCAATTACACCGCGCGCCAGAACCTCGTCGCCATGAAGAAGGGCGACAAGGCATTCTTCTATCATTCCAACGAGGGCAAGGAGATCGTCGGCATCGCGGAGGTCGTCAAGGAGGCCTATCCGGACCCGACCGACAAGACCGAGAAATTCGTCTGCGTCGACATCAAGGCCGACAAGCCGCTGAAGAATCCGGTGACGATGGCGGCAATCAAGGCCGAGAAGAAACTCGCCGACATGGCGCTGGTGAAATATTCACGCCTCTCGGTGCAGCCGGTGACCGCGGAGGAGTGGAAGTTCGTCTGCAAGATGGGTGGAATGTAGCAGCTGCCGTAGCCCGGATGGAGCGAAGCGCAATCCGGGAAAGTCTCCATGTCGCACGATCCCGGATTACGCTTCGCTCCATCCGGGCTACGATGCCCAGGCTATGCCTCCGGCAGTGCAAACACCTCGCATGGCGCGGCAATACCGCGCAGCGAATGCGACCCGAACGCGACCAGCGGCATGTCCGTTTCCGCCGCCAGCGCGCCCGACACCAGCACGGTCCGCCCCAACGGCTTGCACAATCCTTCGAGGCGGCTGGCGAGGTTGACGGCGGGACCGATCGCCGTGAAATCGAGCCGGTTGGCCGCGCCGATATTGCCCCAGAGCATCTCACCAAGATGAAGCGCGGCACCGAACGCCAGCGGCGGCAGGCCCTTGCCGCCGCGCTCCGCGTTGAGATAGGCCATGCCAGCTTCGGCTGCGCCTGCGGCACGCAGAGCGGCCTCGCAGGCGCGGCGCGGCGATGCCTCGACCACCGGAAAGATCGCGAGCACGCCGTCGCCGATGAATTTCAGCACCTCGCCGCCGAAGGCGTGGACGGCGCCTGCGATGCGATCGAACCAGGCGTCGAGCGCGGCGATGACCTCGCCAGGCGGTGAGGCTTCCGAGAGGCTCGTGAAATTGCGCAAATCCGCATAGAGCAACGCGGCCTGAATGGTCTCGCCGAGATCGCGCCGCAACGGTGCCGCCAGCACCCGTTCGGCGCTGCGCTTGCCGAGATACGCATCCAGCGTTGCCCGCAACGTGGCGCGCGCGGCGAGCACGGCGAGTGGCGTCGCAGCAAAACGGGCGGCCTGGCGCAATTGCCCGATCTCGTTTGCAGTGAACGGGCGCGGCGCGATCCAGCCGAGCAGCGGCCCATCTGGCCGTCCGACGATGTCTTCGTGCACTTCGCCGCGCGCGATGTCGCGCAACCAGCGGCGACCGGCATCGTTCGGCGGATCCGGTGCGAGGCCGCCAGGCGCGAAGCCGAGTGCTTCGATCACCTGGCCGCTGTCAGCACGCCACAGCCAAGTCCGCTTCGCGATCAGCGGATGCGGCACCTCCAGCGTCAGGGCGCCCGCCGCGAGCGGCACGCCGTCGGCGACCAGACGGGCACCGAGTTCGGCGAGCAGGCGATCAGCTCCGGCACTATCCGAGGCGGCATCGACAAGCCAGGCGAGGGTCGGGGAGAGCTGCATGGTTCGATCATGACGAAGGCGGGCCGGGTTTGTCACGGGCAATCCTTGACGAGCCGCTTTGGCGCCGCCATCTGCCAGTGTCAGCGAAGGGATGATTCCCGATGACCGAACCGTTCATGGTGCGACGCGAGACCCAGATCGCAGCTCCACGCGCCACCGTTTTCGCTTACCTGACTGACCCCGAGAAGATCCTGAGCTGGATGGGCTCGGACGCGACCACCGAGCCGCATCCCGGCGGGCTCTATCTGCTCAAGGGCGTCGGCCCGCGCGGCGGCGTCGCGCGCGGTGCATTTCGTGAGGTCGTGCCGGTGCACCGCCTTGCCTACACGTTCGGCTGGGACGGCGGCCAGGAAGTGCCGCCAGGCTCGAGCCTGATCGAGATCGATCTGATCGAACGCGACGGCGGCACGCTGCTGCGCATGACCCATAGCGGCCTGCCGACCGCAGAACAGGCCGCCGCGCACGCAACGGGGTGGGCGCATTATCTCGGACGGCTTACGATCGCAGCGGCTGGCAACGATCCTGGTCCGGACAAGGGTGTCTCGACCAAGTCGTAGGTTTCGTAGGGTGGGCAAAGCGCAGCGTGCCCACGCATTTTTCGTGATCGAGAGAAATGGTGGGCACGGCGCAAGGGCGCCTTTGCCCACCCTACGGCAGTGTCGTTACACCGCGGCGGTCGCGACCACCTGCGCCAGAAGCTGCTCGCGCCGCGCCTGCGAGCGCTGGCCCTTCATGGTCGCGGCAAAGCGTTCGAGGATGCCGTCCTCGAACGCGGTGACGATGGTGTCGTGAACGTAGCTCTTGCGGCAGATCGCCGGCGTGTTCGAGAGCTTGTCCGCAGCGGCGCGGATCGCCTCCAGCACCTGCTTCTTGCGGCCGCGCTGGCTGGTCGCCGGCGTGATCCGCGACAAGGATTCCACGACGACGGCAGACGCCATCAGCGTACGAAAGTCCTTCAACGAGATCTTGATGCCGGCGATTTCCCGCAAGAACGCGTTCACCTGCGTGGTGCTGACCGCGCGTACGATGCCGTAGGCATCGCGATACTGGAACATGCGCTTGCCCGGGACGGCCTGCAAAATGCCGATGGCGCGCACCAGCTTGGCCGCGTCGCACTCCTTGCGCACCGCCTTGCCGCCCTTCGCCTTGAAGGTCAGCACGAAGCAATCGTCTTCCAGCGTCACGTTGGACTTCAGCAGCGTGGTCGCGCCGCGGGTGCCGTTGAGGCGGGCATAGGATTCGTTGCCGGGTCGGATCGCGGTGCGGGCGATCAGCTCGATCACGGCCGAGAGCGCAAATTCACGGGTCGGCTCATCGCCCGAGAGGAACGCCGAGACCTTGCGCCGGATCTTTGGCAGCGCGCCGACGAGCTTTTCCAGGCGATGCGCCTTGCGGTGCTCGCGAACTTTCTCCCAATCGGCGTGATAGCGATATTGCAGCCGGCCCGCGGCATCGCGCCCCACCGCCTGGAGATGCGAGCTCGGATCGGCCGAGTAGCGCACCTCGCGATAGGCCGGTGGCACCGCCATGGCGTGCAGCCGGCGAATGGTGCGTGCGTCGCGGATATGTGCGCCGTTCCGACGGACGAAGGAATAGCCCTTGCCGCGCTTGATGCGGCGGATGGTCAGCTCGTTCTGGTCGCCGAGCCGCAGGCCGAGCTCCTTGGCGAGCGCTTCGACCGTCGCCAGCGCGGAATCGAAGGTCTTTTTGGGGCTGGGACGCCTGAAACCGGCCGGTTTCGGCCATTGTCCAAGGGCTTCGGCCAATGCAATAGCGGCAGGATCGGCTGAAGCGGGCCGTATCGTCCCGAGATTCTGCTGATCCATCATAGTCTTATGCCTTAGCCCTGTCTGTTATCGGTCAATGCCGGTGTTCTGATTTTTGTTCCGAGGGGTCTCTTTGGACCCGGGTTGGCCATTTAGGGTGTTCCGAACCGTATTGCGAGTCCCGAATCAGTGAGAGATGGTTCCTAAATACCTCTAGTGATGCATGAGGCCTCTGCGCAGGCCTGTTCCGTGGATCTGAGTAAAGACCCGAAAGCCGCGCCCTGGCCTGTTTCAGATCTGCGACAATCGCGCCAGGTGGCCTTGATCCTCCGCATGGCCGACGGCCCGCCGAAGGTCCAGCTTGTGCTCCTTGTCGGGCGCGGTTAGCCCGACGCATAATCAGTCAAGGATCAAGTCGGCTCGCCAATCGCTAGCGGTCGGCCTGCCGTATGTGGAGGGAAAGCATGTCCGAGAAGATCTACGACGTCCCCGCGGAGTGGGCGCAGCGAGCCTGGGTCGACCAGGCCAAGTACAAGGAGATGTACGCTCGCTCGATCTCGGATCCCCATGGTTTCTGGGCGGAGCAGGCCAAGCGCATCGCCTGGATGAAGGCGCCGACGAAAATCGAGAACGTCTCCTTCGCGCCGGGCAACATCTCGATCAAATGGTTCGAGGACGGCGTCCTCAACGTTGCCCAGAACTGCATCGACCGGCATCTGCACACGCGCGGCAACCAGACCGCGATCATCTGGGAAGGCGACGATCCCTCGCAGTCAAAGCACATCACCTATCAGGAGCTGCACGACGAAGTCTGCCGGATGGCCAACATCCTGCGCACTCGCAACGTCAAAAAGGGCGACCGCGTCACCATCTACCTGCCAATGATTCCGGAAGCGGCCTATGCGATGCTCGCCTGCGCACGCATCGGCGCTGTTCATTCCGTGGTGTTCGCGGGCTTCTCGCCGGACAGCCTCGCCCAGCGCATCAATGACTGCCAATCCAAGGTCATCATCACCGCGGACGAAGGCCTGCGCGGCGGCAAGAAGGTGCCGCTGAAGGCCAATGTCGACGCGGCGCTCGCCAAGGCCGACGGCGTCGACTGGGTCGTCGTGGTCAAGCGCACCGGCGGCAAGGTCGACATGAACCCGACGCGCGACCTCTGGTATCACGAGGCGGCGGCCATGGTGACGACGGAATGCCCGGTCGAGCACATGCACGCCGAGGACCCGCTGTTCATCCTCTACACCTCGGGCTCGACAGGCCAGCCCAAGGGCGTGCTGCACACCTCCGCCGGCTATCTCGTGTTCGCCTCGATGACGCATCAATACGTCTTCGACTATCACGACGGCGACATCTATTGGTGCACCGCCGACGTCGGCTGGGTCACCGGTCACAGCTACATCCTTTACGGGCCGCTGGCGAACGGCGCGACCACGTTGATGTTCGAAGGCGTGCCGAATTACCCGGACAATTCCAGGTTCTGGAACGTCATCGACAAGCACAAGGTCAACATCTTCTACACCGCGCCGACCGCGATCCGCGCGCTGATGCAGTCCGGCGACGAGCCGGTGAAGAAGACCTCGCGCGCGAGCCTCCGCCTGCTCGGCTCGGTTGGCGAACCCATCAATCCGGAAGCCTGGGAATGGTATCACCGCGTCGTCGGCGACGACCGCTGCCCGATCGTCGATACGTGGTGGCAGACCGAGACCGGCGGCATCCTGATCACGCCGCTGCCGGGCGCGACCAAGCTGAAGCCCGGCTCGGCGACGCAGCCGTTCTTCGGCGTGGTCCCCGAAATCGTCGATGCCGACGGCAAGGTGCTGGAAGGCGAGACATCAGGCAATCTCTGCCTCACCCGCTCATGGCCGGGCCAGATGCGCACGGTCTATGGCGACCATGCCCGCTTCGAGCAGACCTATTTCTCGACCTACAAGGGCAAGTACTTCACCGGCGACGGCTGCCGGCGCGACGCCGACGGCTATTACTGGATCACCGGCCGCGTCGACGACGTCATCAACGTCTCCGGCCATCGCATGGGCACCGCGGAAGTCGAGAGCGCGCTGGTGGCGCATGAGAAAGTCTCGGAGGCTGCAGTGGTCGGCTTCCCGCACGACATCAAGGGCCAGGGCATCTACGCCTATGTCACCCTGATGGCCGGCGTCGAACCGACCGAGGACCTGCGCAAGGAGCTCGTCACCTGGGTGCGCAAGGAGATCGGCCCGATCGCCTCGCCCGACCAGATCCAGTTCGCGCCGGGCCTGCCCAAGACCCGCTCCGGCAAGATCATGCGCCGCATCCTGCGCAAGATCGCCGAGGATGAGCCGGGCAGCCTCGGCGACACCTCGACCCTGGCCGATCCCGCAGTGGTCGATGATCTCGTCAAGAACCGGCAGAACAAGAAGTCGGCGTAAGAGAACTCTCGTGCCCCGGACGCAGCGCAGCGCGCACTTGCGCGGTGCGCTGCAGAGCCGGGGTCCACGCAGCGACGGAACGTGTGGCTCCTGGGTCCCGGCTCTGCGCAGCAACGCGTCCGCGCCAACGCCATCGAAACAACAGCCGTTCACATCCTCACGCTCTTGTCAGAGCACGCGGCGGCGCGCCCGCATCTTTCCCGTCGAGTGTTGTTTTCAGGTCATTTACTTTATTTCGAACATTTCCTTTGTTCCCCCTGCTGGCCGGCCCTCCGTGGCCGCGTTTGGAAACCATCCGGTTAACGGGCGCGGTTAAGAATGTCCCTCAGAAGGACTTGGCGCGCGGCGGCAATTGCCGGGTTCTGCGTAATTTTGGACGATGCGTTTGAGGTAAAGGGAAAATCGATGTCGATGAGGATTGCGGTGGCGATGGCTGCCACCATCGGGGCGGGGGTCTTGATGTCGACGGCGGCAGAGGCGCGGCCGGAGATGGTGGGGGCGCACTTGGCCGACTATTCGCCGGGCACCATCGTGGTCAAAACCGGCGAGCGGCGGCTCTATCTCATCCTCGATAACGGCCACGCCGTGCGCTATCCGGTCGGCGTCGGCAAGTCCGGCAAGCAGTGGGCCGGCACCACGCGCATCGACGGGAAGTATCGAAATCCGGCCTGGTCGCCGCCGGCAGAGGTGAAGCGCGACAAGCCGAGCATTCCGGACGTCATTCCCGGCGGCTCGCCGCGCAACCCGATGGGCGTCGCGGCGATGACGCTGGCCGGCGGCGAATACGCCATCCACGGCACCAACGTGCCGGGTTCGATCGGCGGCTTCGTCTCCTATGGCTGCATCCGCATGCTCAACGACGACATCACCGATCTCTATAGCCGCGTCTCCGTCGGCACGACGGTGGTCGTGACGCGCTGATCGCCGGGATCGAGCAAGACAAGAAGGGGCCGCGTCTTGGGACGCGGCCTTTTTGTTACCAGAAGCGCCAGCTGCGTGTGCACCAGCCGCCGCGATGGCCGCCATTGTAGCTCCGCGCAAAACCGCCCGCGAGCAACGCCGCCGAAACGTTCGCGGTCCGCCGGGTCGCGACGTCGGCGAGAACGCGGCCGTATTTGTCGGGGCCGAGATTGGTGATGGTCACGCCGCCCTGGCCGAGCAGATCGCGCAATGCGCGGGCCGCCGCTTCCGCTTTGTCCGACTCCTCCTGGCAGGATGCTTTCAATTCCGGCGCATCGATGCCGCGCAGCCGAACGCGCACGACGAGATCGCGGCCGTCGCGCTGACGAGCACGCGCAAGGAAAGTGTCGCCGTCGATGGTGCGAATGACATCGACCGGCTCGCGAACATCGGGATGACCCGCCTGCTGGAGAACGATCTCGGCATCCCGCGTGCGGTCGCCATCGGTGTGCGGAACAAGCCAGTCCATTCCATGACGGAAGGTGAAGACGACAGCCAGCACGACGCCGACCACGAACATCCACGGCAACAATCCGGAGAAGTGCCGACCGAACGGCGAGCCGCTGTATGACGTCCGATAGGGATGGCTGGGGTCGCGCGACATCGCGCAACGCTATGGCTGAGTCGGCCGAGCCCGCAAGAGCGACTCAGAAGTCGGAAGCAATGCCCTTGCGCTCCCAGTCGCCGTAACGGGTGGGCTCAGGTCCCTTTGGTCCCTGCAATTCCTTGGGCGCAGCCTCAGCAAGCGCGGCCGACGCAGCCTGCCGGCGCGCCTCGGCTTCGGCGAGCGCGCGCTGGGCGGCCGGCGTGAGCTGCTTGCGGTCGGGAACGGGAGGCTGGTCACTCATCGCTGGGCTTTCTAGCGCAGGACGAGCCGCAACGCGACGTCCAATAACGCATTTCTGAAATCAGCCCCGGAAGGGCTGAAAAAGCCGAAAGCGATTCTTACATTTGGCATATTCGCGTGCCAGAGATTGGGTTCTCAAGGCATGCGCCCACTGCGGCGGAACTGCCGCTCGCTCAGAACCTTGCTTTCGCATGCCATCTCAACGTTTCGCCCCTCCGTCCGAAGTGCCTGGTCTTGCGGCGCGACGGATTGCCGCCGACATCGTCGACGGCGTGCTGCACAAGCACCGCACGCTTGACGATCAACTCGACGGCAGCGGCGCCCATCCCGGACTGAAGACGCTGGCCGACCGCGACCGCGCGCTGATGCGACGCCTGGTCGCCACCGTGCTGCGCCGGCTGGGCACGCTTGGCCACGTGCTGTCCCGCCTGCTCGACAAGGGCATTCCCTCCGAGGCGCCACGCGCGCAGAGCGCGCTGCTGATCGGCGCGGCGCAGATTCTCTGGATGGACGTGCCGGATCACGCCGCCGTCGACCTCTCCGTTCGCCTGGTGCAATCCGACCGGCGCGCTGCGCGCTATGCCGGCCTCGTCAATGCCGTGCTGCGCCGCTGCGCGCGCGAGGGCACGGCGCTGGTCGAGGAGGTCACCACCCAATCGTTGGACCTGCCGCCATGGCTGCTCGCGCGCTGGAGCGCGCATTATGGCGAGGCGACCGCACGAGACATGGCGCTGGCGCTCGGCCACGAGCCCTCGCTCGATCTCACCGTGAAGTCGGATGCCGCGCAATGGGCGAGCCGCCTGCATGGCGAGACGCTGCCGACCGGGACGGTGCGGATGCTGCTGCACGGCTCGGTGACCATGCTGCCCGGCTTCGCCGAGGGACAATGGTGGGTGCAGGATGCCGCCGCCGCGCTGCCCGCCCGGCTGTTCGGCGACATCAAGGGCAAATCCATCGCCGATCTCTGCGCCGCCCCGGGCGGCAAGACCGCGCAGCTGGCGCTATCAGGCGCGCATGTCACGGCGATCGACCGCTCGCCGGCCCGGGTGGCGCGGCTGCGCGAAAACCTGGCGCGGCTGTCGCTCCAGGCCGAAACTGTCGTCGCTGACGCCGTGGAATGGGCCGGCCCCACCGAGGGCTTCGACGGTATTTTGATCGATGCGCCCTGCACCTCGACCGGCACGATCCGCCGTCATCCCGATGTGGCCTGGCTGCGGCAGGAAACCGATGTCACCGCCATGACCGCGCTTCAGCAGCGGCTGCTGCGAAAATCGGTGTCGTTGCTCAAGCCGGGCGGGACGCTGGTCTACTGCACCTGCTCGCTGGAACCCGAAGAAGGCGAGCAGGCCGTGGCGACGCTGCTGGCCGCAGAGCCTGCGCTTCGCCGCGTCCCGATCGAGGCGTCGGAGGTCGCGGGCCTCGACGAGATCATCACCGCCGAAGGCGATCTGCGCACTTTGCCCAGCCATCTGCCGAACGCCGATCCCAAGCTCGGCGGGCTCGACGGATTTTTCGCAGCCCGGCTCGTTAAATCCTGATTTTGCACTGGATTTTGCGACCCCGACGCTGATTCTCACACGTTCAAGGTGGTGTCAGACGGCCGATTTTGGGATTAATAGGGATTCGTCGGAATCCTCTCCCCCTTCAAGGCAAGGCGTGTCGGTCGCTCAACGCAGACGTATCTCGACGCTGGTCATGAACCGCTTCGCGCGGAACATGCTCGCGCGCGCGAGCGGCGGTTCCGTTGCGCTGTCGCGGGTCTGGCCCGGCCGCACCGACCGACTGATCATCGCGCCGCACGACCTGCGCACGGCGGATGCGACTCGCGCCGCCGAAATCTATGCCGGCCGTTTCGTCTTTGCCGGCAAGATCGTCAATTGCCACGGCCGCTCGATCTTCGATCTCGAGCCGCCGTCGGAGGACTGGGAGGTTGCGCTGCTCGGCTTCGGTTGGCTGCGCCATTTGCGCGCCGCCGACACTGCACTGACAAGGGCGAATGCGCGCGCGCTGATCGAAGACTGGATCGCAAACCCCGCCAACAAGCGTCGCCCGGTCGCGCGCCGCGCCGACGTGCTGGCGCGGCGCGTGATCTCGCTGCTGTCGCAGGCGCCGCTGGTGCTCAACGAGACCGACAACAAATTCTACCGCCGCTATCTGCGCGCCTTGGCCCGCGAGATCCGCTTCCTGCGCTACACCATGGTCAACATTCCGGACGGGGTGCCGAAACTCCAGGTGCTGATCGCGCTGTGCTATGCGGCCTTGTGCCTCGCCAACCAGGCGAGCCACATCCGCAACGCCTCGAAAAAACTCTCCGACGAATTGCAGAGGCAGATCCTGCCCGACGGCGGACACATCTCCCGCAACCCCGGCGCGCTGATCGAACTCTTGATCGACCTGCTGCCGCTGCGGCAGACCTTTGCCGCGCGCAACATCGCGCCACCGCCGGCACTGCTCAACGCGATCGACCGCATGATGCCGATGCTGCGTTTCTTTCGGCATGGCGACGGAAATTTCGCGCTGTTCAACGGCATGAGCGCGACATCTTCGGACCTGCTCGCCACGCTGCTCGCCTATGACGACACCCACGGCGTGCCGATGGCGAACATGCCGCATACCGGCTTTCAGCGCCTCGATGCCGGCCAGACCACTGTGATCATCGACACCGGCCCGCCGCCACCTGCCGGCGTCAGTCACGACGCCCATGCCGGCTGTCTGTCGTTCGAACTGTCCTCCGGCATCAGCCGCATCGTCACCAATTGCGGCATGCCGACCACGGGCCGCGACAATTGGCGGCCGTTCGCACGCGGCACGGCGGCGCATTCGACACTGACCTATCACGACGCCTCGTCATGCCAGTTCGTTGAGATGTCGGCGATGAAGCGGCTCCTGCACGGCTCGCCGGTCACCAGCGGGCCCGTCGAAGTCGAGAGCTACCGCGAGATCGTGCAGAACGGCACGCTGCTCACGACCTCGCATGACGGCTATCTCGGCAAATTCGGCGCGATCCACCGCCGCGTGCTGATGATCGCCAATGACGGCGCGCGCATCGACGGCGAGGACACGCTGTCGCCGCCGCAGGGCGGTCGCTTCAAGGGTGCGGATGCCGATTTCGCGCTGCGCTTCCATCTGCATCCGGCGGTGAAGGCGAGCCGGCTGTCGGATGCGCGCGGCGTCATGCTGGTGCTGCCGAACCGCGACGTCTGGACCTTCGAGGCGCTCGACGACAAGGTCGACCTCGAGGACAGCGTGTTCCTGGCCGGCAATGACGGCCCGCGCCGCACCGCTCAGATCGTGATCCGGCAGGACGCGCGGCAGGCGCCCTCGATCCGCTGGAGCTTTGTGCGTTCCACCGCCTCCCCGGCCGTCACCAATGCCCGAAGAAATGCGCGGCGGGAGCCGGAACTACCGCTGTAGACGCGCGTATTTCAGCTCAATCCGATCGTTGTGAAGCCGGCTGAAAACTGCTATCGAGCCCTCGCTCGCGCGACTGGCGACCTTGGATGGAGCACCATCGGGAAGCGCGGGACATAGACGCCGCGCGCCTGGGCATAGACACTCCCTTAGCAGAGGATCTTGCTCATGACTGACCATCCCCGCCGCGTCACCCGCGCCCTGCTTTCCGTTTCCGACAAGACCGGCCTGATCGAGTTCGCCAAGGCGCTTGCTGCGCATGATGTCGAGCTGGTCTCGACCGGCGGCACCGCGAAAGCGATCGCCGCGGCCGGTCTCAAGGTGAAAGACGTTTCCGACCTCACCGGCTTCCCCGAGATGATGGACGGCCGTGTCAAGACGCTGCATCCGAAGGTGCATGGCGGCCTGCTCGCGATCCGCGACAATAAGGAGCACACGGACGCGATGAAGGCACACGGCATCGCGCCGATCGACCTCCTCGTCGTCAATCTCTATCCGTTCGAGGCGACCGTCGACAAAGGCGCCGGCTTCGAGGATTGCATCGAGAACATCGACATCGGCGGCCCCGCGATGATCCGCGCCGCCGCCAAGAACCATGACGACGTCGCTGTCGTGGTCGAGGCCGAGGACTACAAGGCTGTGCTCGACGAGCTCGCCGCCAACAAGGGCGCGACCACGCTGAAACTGCGCCGGCGGCTTGCCGCGAAGGCCTATGCGCGCACCGGCGCTTACGATGCCGCGATCTCGAACTGGTTCAACCGCCAGCTCGAGATCGACGCGCCCGACTTCCGCGCCTTCGGCGGCCGTCTGATCCAGTCGCTGCGCTATGGCGAGAACCCGCACCAGACCGCGGCGTTTTACGCGACGCCGGACAAGCGCCCGGGCGTCTCGACCGCGCGCCAGCTCCAGGGCAAGGAGCTCTCCTACAACAACATCAACGACACCGACGCGGCCTATGAGTGCATCGGCGAGTTCGACGCCAAGCGCACCGCGGCCTGCGTCATCGTCAAGCACGCCAATCCCTGCGGCGTGGCGGAAGGCTCCGACCTCGTCAGCGCCTATCGCAAGGCGCTCGCCTGCGATTCCACCTCGGCGTTCGGCGGAATCATCGCGATGAACCGCGCGCTCGACGCCGATACCGCGCGCGAGATCACAAAAATCTTCACCGAGGTGATCATCGCGCCCGATGCCAGCGAGGAGGCGATTGCCATCATCGGCGGCAAGAAGAACCTGCGCCTGCTGCTCGCCGGCAGCCTGCCCGATCCACGCGCGCCGGGCCTCACCGCCAAGACGGTCGCCGGCGGCCTGCTGGTACAGAGCCGCGACAATGCCGTGGTCGACGATATGACCTTCAAGGTCGTGACCAAGCGTGCGCCGACCGAAGCCGAGATGCGCGACCTGAAATTTGCGTTCCGCGTGGCGAAGCACGTCAAGTCCAACACCATCATCTACGCCAAGGATCTCGCCACCGTCGGCATCGGCGCGGGCCAGATGAGCCGGGTGGATTCAGCGCGGATCGCGGCGCGCAAGGCCCAGGATGCGGCGAGCGAGCTGAAGCTCGCCGAGCCGCTCACCAAAGGCTCAGTGGTGGCTTCGGATGCATTCTTCCCGTTCGCCGACGGCATGCTCGCCTGCATCGAGGCCGGCGCCACCGCTGTAGTGCAGCCGGGCGGCTCCATGCGCGACGACGAGGTGATCAAGGCCGCCGACGAGCACGGCATCGCCATGGTGTTCACGGGCACGCGGCACTTCAGGCACTGAGCCTTGCCGTCATTCCGGGCGCGCGAAGCGCGAGCTATGGTGCGCAATTGCGCACCTGAGAATCTATCGTGCAGCGTGCCATGCGGAGAAATGGATTCCGGGCTCGCGCCAAGTGGCGCGCCCCGGAATGACGGTGGGGATGCTACTCCCGCACCCGCATCAACAGCCCCAGCCCCGTGACGAAGAACACCACCAGCACCGCCATGCCGGCTTTCTGGCTCGCGGTCACCGCGGTGATCATGCCGATCAGAAGCGGTCCGATGAAGGACGTCACCTTCCCGGTCAGTGCGAACAGGCCGAAATACTGGGCGATGCGGTCTTTCGGTGCGAGGCGGATCAGCAGCGTGCGTGAGGCCGCCTGGAGTGGACCACCGGCCGCGCCGATGAGGCAGCCCAGCACCAGATAGGCGCGCTCGGCCGCGCTCGAGAACAAGGGAGCGCCGGCTTGCGGCGGCGCGACCTTGACGAACAACACGCTGTCCTTGTCGACCAGCAGGATCGCCGCCACCGACAGCAACAGGATCAGCAGGCTGCCGGCGATCACGCGCCGCGGTCCGAGACGATCATCGAATTTGCCGCCAAGCCAGGCGCCGAATGCGCCGGCAATGGCGAGCATGATGCCAAAGGTGCCGATCTGGATCGTGTGCCAGCCGAAGGTGCCCGCGGCATAGATGCCGCCGAAGGCGAACAGCGACACCAGACCGTCGGTGTAGATCATGTTGGCGAGCAGGAAGGCCGCGAGCGACTGCTGCTTCGGCAGACTTTTGATCGATTGCTTCAGCTCCCACAGTCCTTCGTGCAACGCCTCGCGCAGCGGGCGCTTCGCCGGATAGTCGGGCGTGAACAGGAACAGTGGCGTCACGAAGATCACGAACCACAGCCCGGTCAGCGGCCCGACGATGCGATCGCCCTGATGGGTGACCGGATCGAGCCCGAATAGCGGCGAAAGACCCAGCAATGTGCGGCCGGTCTCGGGATTGGCGGCGAGGAGGCCGAGCACGATGATCAGGCTGACGATGCCCCCGACGTAGCCGGTCGCCCAGCCGGTGCCGGAAAGCCGTCCGATCCGCTCCGGCGGCACCAGCGTCGGCATCATCGCATTGTTGAAGAGCGTGGCGAATTCCGCGCCGACGCTGGCGAGCGCCACCGCGGTGAGCAGCGGTGGAATGACCGAGGGATCGCCGGGCTTGCCGATCCACAGCGTGCAGGATGCCAGCACCAGCAAGGTGCCGAACCCTGCGATCCAGGGCTTCCTGCGGCCGGACGCATCCGCGATGGCCCCGAGCACCGGCGACAACAGCGCGATGGCGAGACCCGCGGCCGCCATCGCAAATCCCCACAGTGATTGGCCGGTCGCGGGATTCGGCGCGATGTTGGTGGCGAAATAGGGCGCGAACACGAAGGTCGTGATCAGCGTGAAATAGGGCTGCGCGGCCCAATCGAAGAAGATCCAGCTGACAACGGCGGCGCGCGGCGGATAGGTCCGCGGCACGCCGGCCAAGCGCGCATCCGGGGCGATCGTCGTCATCACGCGGTCCTCATCACGAACAGTTTTGCCTCTCTTGGGGCAAACCGTATAGCATTGCAGTGACGGGTGTGAACTGGCCCGACGGCACGACGGAAATTTTGATGATGTCCTCATATTCGACACGGCGGACATTTTTGACCGTCATTGCCACGCTGGCGCTGGGCCTTGTGCCCGCGACGGCCCAGGATGCACGGCGGGGCTATGTCCCACCCGCCCGCGACACCGTGCGCGCTGTCGCCGCCGAACACGGCATGGTGGTCGCGCAGGAGAAGATATCTGCGCAAATCGGTGCCGACATCCTGCGGCGCGGTGGCAATGCGGTCGATGCCGCGGTCGCGACCGGCTTTGCGATGGCCGTCACCTATCCGCGGGCCGGCAATATCGGCGGCGGCGGTTTTATGGTGATCCATTCCGCCGACCGCAACGAAGACATCACGATTGATTACCGCGAGACGGCGCCAGCGGCGACCACGCCACAAATATTCCTCGGACCCGATGGCAAGCCGGACGTAGCGAAATCACGGGATTCCGCGCTTGGCATTGGCGTGCCCGGCACCGTCGCAGGTCTCGCTCTCGCATTGGAAAAATACGGCTCGGGCCAGTTCACGCTGGCGCAATTGCTCGAGCCTGCGATTGTGCTCGCCCGCGATGGCTTCATCGTCAGCGACGACATGGCCGACACGCTGCCGGGCTGGCACCGTCGGCTGGCACGCTGGCCATCCTCGGCCAAAATCTTCTCGCGGCCGGATGGCACACCGATCAGTGAAGGCGACAGGCTGGTGCAGGGCGATCTCGCTGAAACGCTGTCAGCCGTCGCTGCACGGGGGCCAAGCGGCTTCTATGAGGGGCCGGTCGCGGAAAAGCTCACCAAGGCCGTGGCTGACGCCGGCGGCATCATGACGCCGGCCGACCTGAAATCCTATCAGGCGGTGATCCGCGCGCCGGTGCGCGGCACCTATCGCGGCTACGACATCGTGTCGATGCCGCTGCCCTCGTCCGGTGGCGTGGTGCTGGTGGAGACCCTCAACATTCTCGAAGGCTTTCAGCTCGCCGATTTGAAGCAGGGTTCGCCGGCGTCGCTGCATTTTTTGATCGAAGCCATGAAGCGCGCCTATGCGGACCGCGCGCGCTATCTCGGCGATCCCGCCTTCGTCAACGCACCGATCGAGACGCTGACGGCCAAGGACTACGCCGCCAAGCTGCGCGCGGGTATCTCCGCCGATCGTGCCACGCCGTCGAAGGAGCTGGCTTCGGCGGTCCCCTCACGGCGCGAGGGCAGCAACACCACGCATTTCTCCGTCGTCGACGGCCGCGGCAACGCCGTCAGCAACACCTATACGCTGAACTTCAGTTATGGCGTCGGCCTCGTCGCCGACGGCACGGGCGTGCTGCTCAACAACGAACTCGACGACTTCACCGCAGCGATCGGCGCTTCCAATGCCTATGGCCTGGTCGGCTTCGAGGCCAATCTGCCCGGACCGGGCAAGCGGCCGCTGTCGTCGATGTCACCGACCATCGTGCTGAGGGACGGCAAGCCGGTGCTGGTGACGGGCTCGCCCGGCGGCAGCCGCATCATCTCGACGGTGCTGCAGGTGATCGTGAACGTCCTCGACTACAAGATGGACGTCGCTGCCGCCGTTGCGACGCCGCGGCTGCATCATCAATGGTTGCCGGACGAAGTGCGTGTCGAGAGCGGCTTTCCCAATGACGTTCTGGGCGAGCTGAAGGCAATGGGCCATCTCGTCGTCGAGCCGATGGGGCAGACGTCGGCCAATTCGATCCTCGTGACTCCGAACGGGCCGCTCGGCGCGCCCGATCTGCGCACGCGCGGCGCGGAGGCCGCGGGGCAGTAGGCAGGTCATTTGCATGGCACGGGAGCGTGGGCGCACCAGCTCCAGCACCACGCGTGCTGCCAAAGCGCAGCTTTCAAGAAACTGCCGGGGAAACGCACGTGACGACCGATCCGAACCAGCGTATCGAACGCGCCGTCATGCCGGGGCACGCGAAGCGCGAACTATGGTGCGCAATTGCGTATCGGAGGTTCGGTGCTGTGCACCGCCCGGAATGAGGGGAGAGAGGCTTACCGCCCCACTTGATACGGCCCGCCCTTTTCCAGCGCTCTGGCGTAAGCCGGCCGCGCGTGGATGCGCTCCAGGAATGCCATCGCTTTGGGATGGCCCTGCTCGAGCCCGCCGCGCGCTTGCGCCGCTTCCAGCGGAAAGCTCATCTGGATGTCGGCTGCGGTAAACTCGTTGCCGGCGAACCACTCGCTCTTCGCAAGCTCGCCTTCCCAATAGTCCATGTGCTGCTTGAGCTGCGGGTTGACCAGCGTGGTCAGCGCCGTGTTCGAGACCTTGCGCACCAGCGGACGCAGCAACGCGGGAGCGCGCTTCGGCATCAGCGTGAACAGGAGCTTCAGCAGCAACGGCTGCATCGCGGACCCTTCCGCATAATGCAGCCAATAGGTGAAGCGCAGCCGCTCCGGCGTGTTCGGCGGCGGAATCAGCCTGCCGTTGCCGTAGGTTGCGATGAGATATTCGATGATCGCGCCTGACTCGGCGATGGTATTGCCGTTGTCGGTGATGACGGGCGATTTGCCGAGCGGATGAATAGCGCGCAGTTCCTTCGGCGCGCGCATATCCGCCTGGCGCTGATAGCGCACGATCTCGTAGGGCACGCCCAACTCTTCGAGCAGCCACAGCACGCGCTGCGAGCGGGAATTGTTGAGGTGGTGAACGGTCAGCATCGGCGAGGTCCCCAAGGCTAGGCGTGGTGGCTAGGCGTGGTCGTCGGCCGCGTACCTGCCAGCCTGGGAACGCAATGTCGAGCCATCCGGTCAGCTATTTTCACCCGGGTATATTGACGTTCTAAATATACCCGGGTATTAAACCACCCAGCATCGTCAATTTGGCAATGATTCCAATGCAGAAGATTTTCACCGCTTTCCAGGGCCAGCATCGCCTGGTGTCCGGGCCGGCAGGAGAGGTCGCGCTAATCGTCAAGCGGATGGCGCCACGGCCGGACGAGCCCATCATCATCTTCGAGGACGGCACGGGCCGATCGATCGACTTCGATCTGCGCGGCGGAGATCGCGAGGTGCTGGCGCGGTTGACGAAGCTCGTCCCGCCCCCGGTTGAGGAGAGCACGCCACCGAGCGAGCCGCGCGGACGCGGCCGGCCGAAGCTCGGCGTGGTCGCACGCGAGGTGACGTTGCTGCCGCGGCATTGGGAATGGCTCGGTGCGCAGCCAGGCGGCGCCTCGGTCGCGCTGCGCAAGCTCGTCGACGAGGCGAGACGCGCGAGTGGCGACAAGGACCGCGAGCGGCAGGCGCGCGAGGCGGCCTATCACTTCATGTCGACCATGGCGGGCAACCTGCCGCAGTTCGAGGAAGCTTCGCGGGCGCTGTTCGTGGATGACCGGCGGCGCTTCACCGGACTGATCGCCGACTGGCCGACCGATATCCGCGACCACATCGTCAAGCTCGCCTACAGCGACCGCGCTTAAACCGCGCGGCACTTTCGCTCAACTCCATCGACGGCCGAGCCGCGCACCTTGCGCGGCAACGGCTTCGCACGCCCTGATGAAAGACACATCCATGCCCGCCACCAAGCCGCTCTGGACCGGTTTTCTGCGCTTCCTCGCCCCCCTGATGCTGAGCAACGCGCTGCAATCGCTGTTCGGCACCGTCAGCAACGTCTATCTTGGCCAGATGCTCGGCGTCGACGCGCTGGCGGCCGTCTCGGTGTTCTTTCCGGTGATGTTCTTTCTGTTCGCCTTCGTCATGGGCCTCAGCACCGGCGCGACCGTGCTGATCGGTCAGGCCTTTGGCGCGCGCGAGCACGACAAGATCAGAAGCGTCGCGGGTACGACGCTTGCGATCGGCCTTCTGCTCTCCATTTCGGTTGCGCTGATCGGCGGGCTCTTCAGCCGTCAACTGATGATGGCGCTCGCGACGCCCGCAGACATTCTCGCGCCTGCCAGCGCCTATGCGCGGATCATGCTGCTCACCATGCCGCTCGGCTTCGTCTTCCTGCTGATGACGGCGATGGTCCGCGGCGTCGGCGATGCGCTGACGCCGCTGCTGGCGCTGGCATTGTCGACCGCGATCGGCCTGACCCTGACGCCGATGTTGATCCGCGGCTCGTTCGGATTGCCGGCGGCCGGCATCACCAGTCCGGCATGGGCGGCTGCGATCTCGAACGCGGTCACGTTGATCGCGCTGGCGCTCTATCTGCTGCGGAAGAAGCACGCGCTCGCACCGGACGCGGCGCTGCTGCGTCACCTGCGTCTCAACGGCACCATGCTCAGAAAGATTCTCGGCATCGGCTTGCCGAGCGCAATCGGCATGGTGGTGATGGCGATCGCGGAGCTGGTCCTGCTCGGCCTCGTCAACGGCTTTGGGTCGGACGCCACTGCGGCCTATGGCGCCGTCAACCAGGTGATGGGCTACACGCAGTTCACGGCCATCTCGATTTCGATCGCGGTCTCGATCCTCGGCGCGCAGGCGGTCGGCAGCGGCGACAGAGCCCGGCTCGACGGCATCGTGCGGATCGGGCTCGCTCTCAACTTCGTCCTGACCGGCGGGCTCGTGGCGCTGATCTATCTCGCGCCGCGCGCCATCCTCGGCATCTTCATCACCGACGTCGCCGTGCTCGATCTGGCGAAAGGCCTGCTCGACATCGCCCTGTGGAGCTCCGTGCCGTTCGGCCTGGCCACGGTGTTCTCCGGAGCCATGCGCGCGGCCGGCGTCGCGTTGACGCCGATGCTGCTCTCGATCGTCGCGATTGTCGCGATCGAGCTGCCTGCCGCGGTGATCCTGAGCCGCACGATCGGCCTTGCGGGCGTATGGGCCGCTTATCCCATCGTGTTCTGCGCCATGTTCGTTTTGCAGATGGGCTATTACTTCCTGGTGTGGCGCAAGCGAGCGATCCGGCGTCAGGTCTGACCGTCTATGTATTACGATCGTCATTAAACGGTGGACCTGTGGCGTATGCTACGCCACAATGCGCGAAAGAGAAGTCAGGGAGACCGAATTTGACCCGCACCGCCCCGCAATTCCTGTTCGATTTCGGCAGCCCGAACGCCTATCTCAGCCATTTGGCGATTCCGGCGATCGAGCAGCGTGTCGGCGTCAAGTTCGAATACGTCCCGATCCTGCTCGGCGGCATCTTCAAATCGACCAACAACAAATCGCCGGCCGAGACCCTCGCCGGCATCAAGAACAAGCGCGAATTTCACGCGGTCGAGACCGAGCGCTTCATCAAGCGCTTCAAGGTCCAGCCTTACGTCATGAATCCGTTTTTCCCGGTCAACACGCTGAACCTGATGCGCACGGCAATCGCCGCGCAGCTCGAGGGTGTGTTCGAGCCCTATGTCGAGGCCGCCTTCCACCACATGTGGCGCGAGCCGAAGAAGATGGACGATCCTGAAGTCGCGGCGAAGGCGCTGGCGTCCTCCGGCCTTGATGCGCAAAAGCTGTTCGCCCGCGCCGGGGAACCCGAAGTGAAGGGCAAGCTGATCAAGAACACCGAGGACGCTGTGGCCCGCGGCGCGTTCGGCTCGCCGACCTTCTTCGTCGGCACCGAGATGTTCTTCGGCAAGGAGCAGCTGCGTGAGGTCGAGGAAATGGTGCTGGGAAAGTAGTCCCTTCGTTCGCGACAGAATGTGATCGCGGCGGCATTCTGGATTGCTTCGCTTCGCTCGTAATGACGACTATAGATGGACCGCCAAAGCAACGAAAAGGAATATCGCATGCGTATCCTCGTGGTCGGCGCCGGCGCCATCGGCGGCTATTTTGGTGGCAGGCTGTTGCAAGCCGGCCGCGACGTCACCTTCCTGGTCCGGCCACGCCGCGCCAGCGAACTCGCGAGCGCCGGCCTCGTCATCAAGAGTCCGAATGGCGATGTGACTTTGCAAAATCCGCCGACCGTTCAGGCCGACACGCTCAAGGACAAATTCGACGTCGTGCTGCTCAGCTGCAAGGCGTTCGACCTCGACGACGCCATCAAATCGTTTGCCGCGGCGGTCGGGCCTGATACGGCGATCATCCCGATGCTCAACGGCATGAAGCATCTCGACACGCTCGACCAGAAATTCGGCAAGGAGCGCGTGCTCGGCGGCCTCTGCGCCATCGCCGCGACCTTGAACGACAAGCGCGAGGTGGTGCAGCTGCAGCCGATGCAGTCGATCAATTACGGCGAGCGCGACGGCAAGCTGTCGGATCGCATCAAGGCGATCGACGAGGCCTTCAAGAGCGGCATCAATGGCGCCACCGCCAGCCAGAACATCATGCAGGACATGTGGGAGAAGTGGGTGTTCCTTTCTTCGCTCGCGGCGTCAACAAGCCTGATGCGCACCTCCGTCGGCAACATTCTTGCCGCCCCCGGTGGCAGGGATTTCCTGCTCGGCATGCTGGATGAGACCAGCGCGATCGCCGCCGCGTCGGGCTATACGCCGGGCGGGCCGTTCTTCGAGCGCGTCAAGGGTCTGCTCACCACCGAGGGGTCACCGATGACTGCCTCGATGTTCCGCGACATCAAGGCGGGCCTGCCGGTCGAGGCCGATCACGTCATCGGTGATCTCATCGCGCGCGCTGACGCTGCCAAGGTGCCGGTGCCGAAGCTACGCATCGCCTACACGCATTTGAAGGCGTATGAGAAGCAGCGGGTGGGGTAGGCGCCTCACACACCGCCGTAACAGCTCAGCCCTATTTCAGATGCGCGAGATAGTGCGAGACGGCCGTGATTTCCTCGTCGCTCATATGATAGGCGACATCGGCCATCGCGGCGACGCCACCGCCGACGCGCTGGCCCGCCTTGTAGTCGTGCAGCGCCTTGACCAGATATTCCTCGCGCTGGCCGGCCAGTCGCGCAACTCCCTTGGTGCCGGCGAAGCTATCGGTATGGCATGAGGCGCAGCGGCGCCCGGCGGCAACTTGCGCACCCTTCTTCGACAGGTCCGGATCCCCGTCTTCCGGTCCCTTCGGCGGCGTCATTTGCGAGAAATAGGCGCCGAAATTGCGGATGTCCTCGTTGGTGATCTCCTCGACGATCGGCTGCATCTGGTCGTTCTTGCGCGAGCCTGCGCGGAAGAACACGAGCTGCCACTGGGTGAACTGATCGGGCTGACCGGCGAGCGAGGGGACGTTCTCCGTCTGCGAAATGCCGTTCTCGCCGTGACACCCGGAACAGACCGAAGCCTTCTCCTTGATCGCGGAATTGTCGGCAGCGCCTGCCGGAAGGGCTCCGAGCCCCAGGAGCGCAATCGTGCTGATTGCGTACGAGATGAACTGCCGACGCATGATTGGGATTCCGATCTATCCAGCCCGTCATTCCGGGGCGTGCCGAGCACGAGCTACGATGCGCAATTGCGCATCTGAGAATCCATAACCACGATCCAGGGTTATGGGTTCCGGACTTGCGCTGGCGCGCAATCCGGAACGACGCGTTGGCTTTGAAATGAAAGAGGCTGCGTCGGTCGCCCGCTCGCAGCCTCTTCGTTAAGTGGCGCTACTTCTTGCTGTAGCTGATGCGGTAGATCGCGCCGGCCCAGTCGTCGGCGACGAGGATCGAGCCGTCCTTGTCGAGCAGGATGTCGTTGGGACGGCCGAGATAGCCTTGGTCACCCTCGAGCCAGCCGGAGGCGAACACCTCCTGCTTGGCGTTCTTGCCGTCGGGCCCGGCGATCACCCGCATGATGCGCGCGCCCTGGTACTTGTGACGATTCCAGGAGCCGTGCTCGGCGATCAGGATGTTATTCTTGTACTCGGCCGGGAATTGGTTGCCGGTGTAGAACTTCATGCCGAGCGGAGCGACATGCGCGCCGAGATTCAGCACCGGCGGCGTGAACTCGGAGCACTTGTGGCCCATGGCGAACTTGTCGTCCGGCAGGTTGCCCTGGTGGCAGTAGGGATAGCCGAAATGCTCGCCGATCCTGTTGATCATGTTCAGCTTGTCTGAGGGCAGATCATCGCTGATCCAGTCGCGGGCATTCTCGGTGAACCAGAGCTTGCCGGTGCGCGGATCGACGTCGCCGCCGACGGAGTTGCGAACGCCGAGCGCCCAGATTTCGGCGTTGCCGGTCTTGGGATCGACGCGCCGGATCTGCGACACGCTGGTCGGCGGAACGCCGATGTTGAAGGGAGGTCCGAACGGGAGGAAGAACCAGCCTTCCTTGTCGACCGCGATGTATTTCCAGCCATGCGCGGCATAGGATGGCATGTCGTCATAGACGACCTTGCCGTCGCCGAGCTTGTCGAGATTGGCCTCGGCATTGTCGTAGCGGATCAGCTTGTCGACGGCGATGACGTAGAGCGCGCCGTCCCTAAAGGCGAGACCGGTGGGCATGTTCAGGCCCTTGAGGACCGTCTTGACCTCCTTCTTTCCGTTGTTGTCCTTGATGGCATAGACGTTGCCGAGGCCGAACGAGCCGACGAACAGCGTGCCCTTGTCACCCCAGGCCATCTGCCGCGCGGCCAGCACGCCCGAGGCATAGACCTCGATCTTGAACCCCGCCGGCAGCTTGATCTTCTTGACGATGTTGGCGAGCTCAGCATCGGACGCGCCGGTCGGCGGGCCCGAAGGCGGCGCGAGACCCTTCTGCGCCTCGGTCTCGTCGCCGAGGAACCAGTCATCCGGCGGATGGGTCCAGAACTCCTTGGTACCGGATTCGTATTTCTTCAGCGGCTTGCTTTTGTCTTGCGCATAGCCCGCGCTGGTCCCCGCAAGAAGGGCCACGGCTGCAAGCGCCAACACGGATCGATGGAACATCGATGTCATCGCGTCACTCCCCTAAGGCAGCCGTCAGGGCTGCGATTTATTCTATTTTGCTAGTCGAGAGGCGAAGTTTGGGGTCTGCCGAGAAGCAGACGCAAAAAGGCTAGCACATCTGCGAGCGCTGAGAAGGGCATCGCGTGCGCAGCGGTTGCGCTGCGCAAAAATTGAGACGGAATGTCAACGAGGGCAAACGCGGCGGCGCTCTCGCTGCAACGCGGAATCAAAACGGCGGGCGCCTCATTTGCGGGCAGGCACGAGGAGCGGGCACCACAAAACGCGAAAACAACCCCATGCAAAGTAGAACGGCACAAGCCGCGCTGCTTGCGGTGACGCCGGACAGGCATTTGACCTGTCGAGCAAATTAGCAAACGCGGCGCTCAACCGGCGACGGGGTAAGGTCCGTCGTCAAACACCGCGTCATGATAGCCTTTCGAGCCGACCTCGCGGGCCAGCGGGCTGCGGAAATCGCGGCCATCGCGAACGCAGCTCAGCACATGCCCGAAGTCGAATTCAGGCCGCCAGCCGAGCTCACGCCGCGCGCGCTCGTTGACATAGACCCGGTCGATCTCGGAGAAGAGCCGCCAGCCGCGCGCCGCATAGAGCCGCGCGCAATCCGGATAGAGCTCGCGCACGACACCGGCCGCATCGCGCGCCAGCGCCGCGAGATGACGCGGCTCGAACGGGCTTGTGGCGGAGACGATGTAGCGGCCAAACCCGATCTTCGGGGCGCGTTCGACGGCAAGCAGGTGGGCGCTCACCGCGTCCGCGATATCCAGCCGGCGATAGAGCAGCTCGTTGGCCTGTGCATTCTCTAGCGTGTGGGCCGAGCGCATCGCCTGATCGTCGTCGTCTTCAGGAAAGAAACGCGAGGTCCGCAAGACGACGACCGGCAGGGCGCGCTCGCGATAGAACAACTCGCACAGGGTCTCAGCCATCAGCTTGGTCGTGCCGTAGACGTTCTTCGGCACCGGCGACAAATCCTCGGTGACCCACACGGCCGCCTGTCCCGCCTCGGGGCGAAGCTGCGAGCCGAACGCGCTGGTGGTGCTGGTGAAGACGACGCTCGTCACGCCGGCGGCCACTGCCGCCTCGAGCAGATTGAGCGTGCCGGTGACGTTGGTATCGACGAAATCTTGCTTGGAGTGGGTCGCCACATGCGGCTTGTGCAGCGTCGCGGTGTGGATCACGGCACTGACGCCATCCATCTGGCGCCGCACGAAGCCGGGATCGACGATCGAGCCGACCGCGTCGGTGAAGGGCGATGGCTTCAGATCGACCCCGCGCGCGGGAGAGCAGCGCCCGCGCAGGGTGCGGAGAATGGCTTCACCGAGATGGCCGGCACTGCCGGTGACCAGAGTCAGCATTGAATCTGCCCATTAGACCGAACGGAAAAAGAACAAATTGACTACGAGAACCGTTGGGAGGAATGTGGATCCCTCCCAAGTCGATCCTATATTGACCGGGTATCCAGACAGTGACCCAGATGAAGAGTCCCCTCCTAGTTCTATCGACTGTGAATGCGCCGTATAGCAAAAAGCTAGACGCACAGGAGCTTGTCCGTTGTCTGCTGGACCCTTCTTCGGCGCAGGCGGCCTGCGGTCCCATGTCGTCGTTTTTTGGGGATGTCGAACCCGAACTGCAAATCGCGTTCGCTGAAACATACGGCATCAGCCACGATCAACTGGTTGCCGCAGCAAAGGCGTTTGCCGAATTTTCGGGACAATCCTTTCCGCTCGCGGCGTAACAAATGAGCGCTCAATCAGATTGGGCGCAACTTTTCCGCATTGCCTGTGCAATGATCCGGCAAGTCAACGCCGAACAGCAAATCATCGATCGTTGGACGTTCGGCGGCGGCACAGCGATGATGCTGCAAATCGATCATCGGATAAGCCACGATATCGATATATTTCTCCCGGATCCTCAAGTTCTTCCGTTCCTCGATCCCCAAAAGCGTGACTTCGATTTCGAGGTTGGGCCTGCTGATTACAGGGGAGATGGCGTACGGCTCCTAAAGCTCGGGTTCCAGTTTGGCGAGATCGATTTTATCGTCGCACCCTCACTAACTTCCTCGCCGACGACACAAGCTACAGTCGAAGGCGAAGTGGTGCTCCTAGAGACAATCCCGGAGATCATTGCGAAGAAAGTCTATTACCGGGGCGAGAGCATCGCGCCGCGCGACATATTTGACATTGCAGCCGGCAGCGAAAAACACTCGGAAACTATCATCAAGGAACTCGCCAGCTATCGCGATAGAGTCGCAAGCACGCTGTCTGCAATCAGCAAACTAAATCCTGACTTCGTGAGCGCAGTGATCAATCAGCTCTCAATCAAAGACCCATATACGCGGATCGCGAACGTGGCGCTGGAAAAGACCAAAGACCTTCTTCGCGCTGTATAGTCGGGACAATCGTCCTGAACTCCGGATTGGCGCCATTCCAGTCCTGGGGCTTCAAACAGCCCTGCACGACCCGCACCCAAATCGGTGCAGCGACTCGCCCCGGCGGGGTTAGCCAACTCGTTCTGGATGCTCTGGAAAAAATTGGAGCGGGCGAAGGGGCTCGAACCCTCGACCCCGACCTTGGCAAGGTCGTGCTCTACCACTGAGCTACACCCGCATCCTGTGTCGGTCGCGTGACGCGCCGGCAACGGCTGTCGTATGCCAAAAGCGGGAGGGGAATGCAACAGCTACCGGCGGCATCAATTCGCATTTGGAGGCCCCATATGGGCCCCTAATGCGACCAAATCACCCAAAAAGGCGCCGGAACTGCCGAATCGGTCGCGGTGGATTGAAATTCGGCCCAATCGGCCCAATTTAGGAGCCGACAGCGAAGCATAGGAAGCGGCGGCATGCTAAAGACCCGCCATTCCGGACATCAGACGAGGGGATCCCGTGACGATCATCGACCAGGGTAACGGAGCGGCGGGCCCGGCTGCGGCCGACCTGATCAAGGACACCACCACCCAGACCTTCGTGAAGGACGTCATCGAGGAATCGAAGCGCCAGCCGGTGCTGATCGATTTCTGGGCGGAGTGGTGCGGCCCGTGCAAGCAGCTCACTCCCTTGCTGGAAAAGGCGGTCAAGGCGGCCAAGGGCAAGGTCAAGCTGGTCAAGATGAACATCGACCAGCACCCCGCGATCCCCGGCCAGATGGGCATCCAGTCGATCCCGGCCGTGATCGCCTTCGTCAACGGCCAGCCTGCCGACGGTTTCATGGGCGCGGTGCCCGAGAGCCAGCTCAATGCCTTCATCGAAAAGCTGACCAAGGGCATGACCGCGCCGGGTGAGCCAAATATCGCTGAAATCCTGCAAGAGGCCGAGGCCGTGCTCGCCGAGGGTGACGCCGCAGCCGCCGCGCAGATCTATGCGGAGGTGCTTCAGCACGATTCGACCAACATCTCGGCGCTTGCCGGGCTCGCAAAATGCTACGCCGTCTCCGGCGCGATGGAGCAGGCCAAGCAGACGCTGGCCATGGTGCCGGAATCCAAGCGCAACGATCCCGCGGTGAAGGCCGTGCAGACCGCGATCGATCTCGCCGAGCAGGCCCAATCGCTCGGGCCGGTCGCGGAGCTGGAACAGAAAGTCGCCGCAAACCCGCTCGATCATCAGGCCCGATTCGACCTGGCGACCGCGCTCAATGCGCAGGGCGACCGCGCCGCGGCCACCGCGCAGCTGCTCGAGATCGTCAAGCGCGACCGCAAATGGAACGAGGACGGCGCCCGCAAGCAGCTGGTGCAGTTCTTCGAGGCCTGGGGCGGCACGGATGATGCAACCGTCGAGGGACGCAAGCGTTTGTCGACGATCCTGTTTTCGTAACGGCGTGCTGGCAACGCCAGGGGGACCGGGCAGATGCCGATCAACATCGAATATCGCGGGCCCGCCGACCTCCCGGAGATCATTCCGGTGTTTCCGCTGCCGGGCGCGCTGCTGCTGCCCCGCGGCCAGATGCCGCTCAACATCTTCGAGCCGCGCTACCTTGCGATGGTCGACGATTCCTTCCGCGACGGCCATCGCCTGATCGGCATGATCCAGCCTGACATCGCGCACTCGCCGAAAAATTCCGACAAGCCGACGCTGTTCCGCGTCGGCTGCGTCGGCCGCATCACCCAGCTCGCCGAATCCGGCGACGGCCGCTACATCCTCGAGCTCACCGGCGTCTCGCGCTTCAAGGTGGTCGAGGAGCTCGAAGTGCTCACCGCCTACCGGCAGTGCAAGGTGGATTTCTTCGCCTTCGTCGACGACTTCACCGCCCGCACGGGCGAGGACCAGGTCGACCGCGAGGCGCTGCTGGCCGTACTGGCAGACTTTCTGAAGGCCAATAATCTCAAGGTCGACTGGGAAGGCGTCGAAAGCGCGCCCAACGAAGCACTCGTCAATGCGCTGGCGATGATGTCGCCCTATGGCCCCGCGGAGAAGCAGGCCATGCTGGAGGCGCCTGACCTGAAGACCCGCGCCGAGATTCTGATCGCCGTCACGGAGATGGACCTCGCCAAGAAGCGCACCAGCGGCGATCCGCCGCTGCAGTGAGGGTCCGAACTCTCAGGCCGCGCAGACCACTGCTCCGGCGCCTCGCCGCAGCATTCTGGCGACGTCGGAAGCAGGCATCGGCCGGCTGAAGTAGTAGCCTTGCGTTTCGACGCACCCCTCTTCGCGAAGAATGTCGAGCTGCTCCTTCGTTTCGACGCCTTCGGCGGTCGTGGTCTTGCCGAGGCTGACCGCGAAACGAACCACTGCCCGCGCGAGATGGTGTGCCTCTGCCCTCGCGCTGGAGAGTTCGTTGACGAAACTGCGGTCGATTTTGATCTTGTCGAACGAGAACCTCTGCAGAAAGCTCAGCGATGAATAGCCCGTGCCGAAATCGTCCAGGGCGATTCGCACACCGAGCTCGCGCAATTGACCGAGGACGGTGAAAACAGCTTCGCTGTCATGCATGATCACCGTCTCGGTGACCTCGAGCTCGAGCCTGTGCGGCGCAACTCCCGAACTCGCCAAGGCGTCGACAATCACCGCAACAAGCTCCTTGCTCTTGAACTGAGCGGGAGACAGGTTGATCGCGATCCTGACATGCGCAGGCCATTTGGCGGCTTCCGCACAGGCGGCCCTCAAGACCCATTCTCCGAGCGGAACGATCAAGCCGGTCTCCTCCGCAAGCGGGATGAATTCGCCCGGCATGACAAGGCCTCGCTGCGGATGATGCCAGCGGAGCAAGGCCTCGAAGCCACTGGTCTTGCCGGTCGCGGCGCTGACGAACGGCTGGTAGTGGAGCTCGAATTGGCCGCCGGCAAGCGCATCCCGCATGTCGCGCTCCAGGTTGCGGCGCGCATGCATGAGCTCGTCGAGCTCCGGCTCGAAGAAACGGAATGCACCGCGTCCACCACTCTTGGCCGAGTAGAGGGCGAGATCCGCGCTCTTCATGATCACGTCGGAATCATTGCCGTCGCGCGGCGCGATGGCAATGCCGATGCTGGTGCCCACCGTGACCCGGTGATCGCCGAGATCGAATGGTTCGCAAAGCGCCTTCCTGATGTTCTCGGCAAGGGCGGCGGCCTCCACGGCCGGGTTGGTCACGTAATCGATCACGGCGAACTCATCGCCGCCCAGGCGAGCGATCAACGCGGTTTCCGTGGTGCATTCGCGCAGACGCGCAGCAACGGCGCGCAGCAGGGAGTCGCCCGCCGGATGTCCAAGCGTGTCGTTGACTTCCTTGAACCGATCGAGGTCGAGCATGAGCACGGCCAGATCCACGCCGCCGTTGCGCGTAACTGCAATAGCATGCTCCATGCGCTCTCTGAGCAGCACGCGATTTGGCAAATCGGTCAAGGCATCGTGCTGCGCCATATGAGTGATCTTGGCCTCGGACCGGCGTTGCTCGGTCACATCGAGATGCGTGGCGACCCATCCACCGCCGGGCATCGGCTGTCGCGTCACGCCGATCAACCGACCATCCGAAAACTCGTCGATCCTGCTCGAGACTGCATCGTACGGCAAAGCGGCCAGTTTCGAGATGAATTGCCCGGCAGCGCCCTCGCTGGTGTCGCCCTTGAGGATGCCGTTCACGACGCGATGCTTGATGATGTCGGCGTGCGGTGTCCCCGTCTTCAGCAATTCCGGCGGCAGCCGATAGAGCAGGGCATAGCGCTCGTTGCAGACGACGAGCCGCTTCTCGGCGTCAAACATGCAAAGGCCCTCGACCATGTTGTTGATGGCCGTGTCGAGCCTGATCTTCTGGTCCTCGATTTCCTTTTGCGAATCCTCCACCTGTTGCCTGGCGAGCGAAAGCTCGCTGATGATTTCCTCGAAACGGCTGGTCCTGGTCGCGAGCCGGCGATCCGCCAGCGCGCCGACAAAACTCATTCCGAGCACTGACAGAGCCACGCCTGCAATTGCCACGGCGAGGAAGGCGGGAGAAAGCGACAGGGCATCGCTTGTCAGCGTCGGGTCTGGAACAATCTGCACAGCCCCCATAGCCGTAAAATGATGCGACACGATGGCGAGCGTCAGCAGCAGCGCCGCGACGAAGGTCCCCCACCGGTCCTTGCGGCCCAGGGCGACCGCAAGTGCGGCGTAGCCCAGGACCATGCCGAGGATGATCGAGACGAACACCAGCTTCGGCGACCAAATCACGCGACCGGGCACTTCGAGGGCCCACATGCCTAGATAGTGCATGCTCGCAATACCGGCCCCGATGATGCCGCCCCCGGCAGCCGCCCGCCAGCGGCCGGAGCTGCCGACGGCAACGCCAAAACCGCCTGACGTCAGGATCATCGCCACGGCGAGCGACAGAGCCGTCAGAGCGATGCCATAACCGGTTGAGACGCCGGGCTCGTAGGCGAGCATTGCGACAAAATGCGTGGCCCAGATTCCATAACCGATGGCGGCGCCGGCGATTGCAATCCAGATCAGTCGCGCCCAGGCGCGCGAGGCGATCGCCCGATGAAAGATGCTGACGGCTACAATGCTTGCAGCGAAGCAAACCAGACCAGCGAGTATGACAAGCCGCCAATCATGCTCTGCCGTGAGGCAGGTAAAAACGCGGAACATCGAAATCGCCTCCCTCGTCAATAACTTCGACGATTGATTCTATCGGCTTTCTTCGCGTTAATTTTCTGCAATTCTCGGTTGCATGCCTAGCGGGAGGTAAATATCACGTCTCAAATGCGGAATTTGGCGGTAGCCCTGTGCGGGCGAAGGGTTCTCTTCCCGTGAAACTACGCGGATGAGCGAGCCCGCCGCTACATCGGTTCGGACCAAACTTGATCCTGCTCAGGGGCGATTGCGAATGCGCTTGCGGCCGGTGAGCATTGCGCGGATCAGATTCTCGCGCTGGAGAATCCCCATCAGCAGCACGCCAAGCACGTGCAGCACGACCAGGACGATGACCGCGTCCGACGAATAATGGTGGGTGTCCTCGACCCACCAGACGCCGAAGAAGGTGACGGTGACCGACATCGCACCCGTGATCGTCGAGACCGCGAGCGAGACCAGCAGCGCCACCAGCATCAACGTGCCGGCGGGATTGAGTCCGATATAGCGGCCGGTGATGCCGCGGCGCAAATTCCAGAGATAGCCTGGCGCGGCCCGGAGCCTGACCCTGATCATGCGGAAGCGCGAATAGCGGCTTCCCCAAAAGCCCCAGACGAGGCGGAAGGCCAGGAGTCCGAGCACCGTATAGCCGACGATGCGGTGAAGCCGATCATAGACGGTCGGCGTGAACCACGCGGCCAGAACGCAGACCGCGAGCGCCCAGTGCCAGAGGCGCAGCGGGAGATCCCAGACTGCGACCGTCCGCGAAGCGGATCGATCCGCGGGGGTCCTGTGGGACACCCCGCGCGCTTCTGGCATCGCTTCTTCAATCAAGCAAAGACCATCCTCAAGTCCTGCTTTGCGCAGATCAAGTCGCGCAGTCTACTTCACGACCGACTTGGCGACCTACTTGGCGATTCACTTGCCGAATTACTTGGCGATCGTGTGCTTCAGGCTGAGATCTTCGGGGCTGTAGAACAGCTCGTAGAGCTTGCCTTCCTTGACGCCGTAGACCTCGTAGCACGAGCCTTCGATCTTGGAGCGCCGCACTTCATAACCGAGCGCCTTGGCCTTGGCTTCAGCCTCGCTGGCCGGCTTCCAGGACGCCTTGTCGAGCTTGGTGCAGTCCTTGAAACCGTCGGCCATGGCCGCCGACCCCATGCCCATCCCGACCGTCAGTGCAATGGCAACAACACGAATGACCTTCACGAACGTCTCCTCCTCTGTCGTGCGCGCTACGCGAGCCGCGAAGCGGAACTGAAGGAAGCAAAGGTGATGGTGAAGTCAATCCGGTACGAGGCCATTTGGATTTAGAGTTGTTCTAACGATCGCCGAAAAGATTAAGGCTCTCCGTATGCAGCAGGCGTTCGCGGGATCGCTGCGGCCTTACGCCTCACGGACCGGATGGACTGCTGACCTCGCCTGTTGACGCACGTCCTTTGGATTGCATCGGCAGGTTCAGTATCCGGCGACCGCCAGCGCGACCACGGCGGTGAGAGCCTTCCAGCCAAAGCCGCGTCCGCGCGACCACCAGGCGTTGGCGATGGCGGCAAAGCCGTAGACGGCGACGATGGTCGCCACGATCCAGTGCCGCGCGCTGTCCGATCCCAACATGGGTGCCGCAAGCAGGAGCACGCCGCCGCCGATCCAGGCGACCGTACCGGCCTGCCAGACCAACCGGATCAGCATGCGCAGGCGTTCCGGGGTGATGGTCGCTTTGGCGAACACCTTGGTTTCGCCCAGCACGCCATGGATCAGGGCGACCACGATTCCGGCGACGCCGGCACATTGCAGCAGCAGATCACGCATCAGCAGACCCTCGCTTCTCTCGTCCATACAGTGCTGTATGGATAGATAGGCGCTGGCCGGCCACCTGTCAATACACTAGTGTATGGTCAGGCCCTGGGAACCTGACATGACCGAACAGCTCTCCGCCGACGACTGGATCAGGGAAGGTCTGAAGGCGCTCGCCAAAAATGGCTTCACCGCGCTCAAGGCCGATCCGCTGGCAAAGGCCATGGGCGTGTCGCGCGGCAGCTTCTATTGGCATTTCACCGATCTCGGCGCGTTCCACGCCGCCGTGCTGAAGCGCTGGCGCGAGATCGCGGCCGAGCAGATCATCGCCGACGTCGAGGCCGCCAGCGGTGAGCCACTGAAGGCGCTGCTGCGCAGGTCGTTCGGCGCGCGGCTCGATCTCGAACGCGCGGTCCGCAATTGGGCGGCCTTCGATGCGGCGGCGCAAGGGGCAGTGCGCGCAATCGATCGCCGCAGGCTCGACTATATCGAGGGGCTGCTGGAAAAACGCGCGCTCGCCCCGGCAACCGCGCAGGCCCGCGCACAGATCCTGTACTGGACATTTCTCGGCTTCGCCCTGTCAGGCGCGCCGGTGCCGGCCGCACGGCTCCAGGCCCTGCTCGACGAGGTCTTAACGATGGTCTCCGCGTAGATTCTTGTTCTGACGCGTTTTCTTGACGCGAACCGGTTCCCACTTCGCAGGAAAACGCTTTGCCCCCGTGATGGGCGGGCGCGAATTTCTGTGCTAGAGGCAACCGATTGCCGGAGACCCCCATGAACGCGCCCACCGACCGTCCCGAAGCCAGCGTCGATCCGAAATTGCTCGAGATTTTGGTCTGCCCGCTGACCAAGGGCCCGCTGGAGTTCGATGCTGCAAAGCAGGAACTGATCTCGCGCAGCGCCAAGCTGGCTTATCCGATCCGGGACGGCATCCCGATCATGCTGCCGGAAGAGGCGCGCAAGATCGATTGAGAACCTTGTAGCCCGGATGGAGCGCAGCGAAATCCGGGAATCCTTGCGGTGACGATACAGCCGCCCCGGATTGCGCTTCGCATCATCCGGGCTACGAAGATGCCGCGCGCTACAACGCCTCGCCCTTCAACAGCCGCGGCACTTCGCCCGTCAATCCAGCCGCCTGGCGGATGAAGAGGTTCTTCAACGGCGGGGCGCGGTCGACGAGACCCAGTCCAATGTCGCGGACGGTACGCAGCAGCGTCGACTGGTTCGAGAACAGGAAGTTCAGCGAGTTGGTGGCAACGCCCATCGCCATGGTGTCGAAGCGGCGCCAGCGCTGGTAGCGTTCGAGCACGTCGGCCCCGCCGATATCCATGCCGAGCCGCGCAGCATCGACGACGACTTCGGCCAGCGCCGCGACATCCTTCAGGCCCATGTTGAGGCCCTGGCCCGCAATGGGGTGGATGACATGGGCGGCATCGCCGACCAGCGCGAGTCGGGTGGCGATGAAGGAGCGCGCGACGAAATAGGACAGCGGAAACGCGCGCGGCTTGTCGAGCGCCTTGACCTCGCCGAGATGCAGGCCAAAACGCTGCTCGAGCTCGGCGTGAAATTCCTCGTCGCTGAGCGCAACGATGCGCGCGGCCTCGGCTCGGCGCTCGGTCCACACCAGTGACGAGCGTCTTCCCGAGAGCGGCAGGATCGCGAATGGGCCCGCCGGCAGGAAATGTTCTTCGGCGCGGCCCTCGTGATCGCGCTCATGGCCGACGGTGACGACGATGCCGGATTGGTCATACTCCCAGCCATGGGTCGCGATGCCGGCGCGCTCACGCAGCTTCGACCTTGCACCGTCGGCGGCGACCAGGAGACTTGCCGCGACGACGCTGCCGTCACCGAGCGTCACATCGATGCCTTCGGAACGCGCGTCGTAGGAGGTCACCGCGGTGGCGCGGAGGTCGATGCCCTCGGCTTCGGCACGCACCACCAGCGCATCGATCAGGCGGCGGTTCTCGACCATATGTGCAAAGGGCTCGCCCGGCGCGACATCGCCGGCAAAATTGAGGAACACCGGACGGGTGGCGTCCTCCAGCTTGGAATCGGTGACGACCATGTCGAGGATCGGCTGCGCCTCGCCCCTGACGTCATCCCAGGCGCCGATCGCCTCGAACAGGCGGCGGCAGGCGGCCACAATCGCGGTCGCTCGGGGGTCGCGGCTCGGGCGCGTGCCGAGCGCGGGATCGGCGACGATGACGGGAATCTCGGGCCCGAGCCCCTGTCGCAGTGCCAGCGCCAGCCCCAGCCCTGCAAATGCGCCGCCACCAATGACAATGCTACCCTGTACCGACATACTCAAATTCCCGGTCAAATCCTGGTCTTGCTAGCAGACTTGAGGTGGGCGAAACAGTGCGGTGAAACAAGGGCGCTCCTTCCTGTCATTCCGGGGCGCGCAAAGCGCGAACCCGGAATCCAGAGGTTACCGGCTCTAGATTCCGGGTTCGATGCTCCGCATCGCCCCGGAATGACGACAATGCGAAAGCACCATCATGTCCAAAAGCCTGATCGACCTCATTTCGATCCTCGACCTCGAACAGCTGGAGGTGAATCTGTTCCGCGGCAACAGCCCGAAGACGAGCTGGCAGCGGGTGTTCGGCGGTCAGGTGATCGGGCAGGCGATGGTTGCGGCCTGCCGCACGGTCGAGGGCCGGCTGCCGCATTCGCTGCATTGCTATTTCGTCCTGCCGGGCGATCCGCAGATCCCGATCATCTACCAGGTCGAGCGCCTGCGCGACGGCAAGAGCTACTCGACGCGTCGCGTCACGGCGATCCAGCACGGCAACGCGATCTTCTCGATCATGGTGTCGTTCCATGCTGACGAGGAGAGCGCATTCGACCATCAGGACAGGATGCCTGACGTGCCGCCGCCGGAAAAACTCACGGCGGAGGAGGTGGCGAAGCAGCCGATGTTCCGGGAGATGCCGGACTTCATCCGCCGCTACTATGAATCCGATCGCCCGATCGAGCTGCGCCCGGTCGAGCTCGGCCGTTACTTCGGCCAGAAGATCGACGACGGCCGCATCCATGTCTGGATCAAGACCGCGGCGACGCTGCCGGACGACCCGGCGCTGCACATGTGCGCGCTCGCCTACGCCTCCGACTTCTCGCTGCTGGACGCGATCATGGCGCGCTATGGCCGCACGCTGTTCGACAAGCGCATGATGCCCGCGAGCCTCGACCACGCGATGTGGTTTCACCGCCCCTTCCGCGCCGACGAATGGCTGCTCTACGCGCAGGACTCGCCGAGCGCGCGAGGCGGCCGCGGCCTCACCCGCGGCTCGATCTTCAAGCCGGACGGCACGCTGGTCGCTTCCGTCGCGCAGGAAGGCTCCGTGCGCGAGCGGAAGGGATAATCACCTCAAACGCGAAGTGTCGCGTTCGAGGCTTTCCGGATCATGCACCAAGGGATCCGCGCGGAGCCAGCACGGTCTCCGATGCGAACCAGTTCATGATCCAGCGATACACCCACGGAATCGGGATGATCAGGCTGCACAGGATCGCGGCGACGATGCCGCGCCACAGGATTCCAAGACCACTGCCCTTGAAGACGATCTCGCGCCGCGTGCCTTCGATGCTGCGGCAGAACCAGCGCATCTGGGCCGCGGCGACCCAGGCCCAACCGATGATGGTGATGATCGAGATCGCAAACAGCAGGCTCCAGCCGATATAGGCCCAGATCGAGCCCGTGAAGCTCAAGCCCAGCGGCTGCCCGTTGGAGGCGAGGTTCGCGACCAACCATTTGATCAGGAGCCAGTAGAGAACGATCTGCACGATGAACAGCAAATTGCTCAGGATCTGGCTGCCGATGAAGGCGATCGCGATCGCCAGAACGATGAAGCCGAAATACCAGGGCACCAGCGTCATCGCGTTGCCGCTGAAGCTGAGGTTCGGCCGGCCCGGGACCTTCACGCAGGACACGATCCATTTCGTGTACCAAACGAACGCCCACGGCGCCGGGATGACGAAGATCATTCCGATCATCAGGACGATGCTGCGCCAGGTGAACTCGAGGACGCCGAAATCGACCGCCAGCGATCCTCCGCTGCCGGCCGCAGCGTAGCCGCCGGCGCCGCCGTAGCCGCTTCCGCCCATCATCGGCGGGCCGCCCGCCGGCATCATCGGCGGCGCGCCGCCACCCCCGACCAGGCCGGGGATTTCGGCCGCCTTCTGCCAGCCGGCCATGCCCTCGGTCCAGACCAGGGTGTCCGGGCGCACGACGCCTTGGGCGACGAGGTCGCGAAACTGCCCCTCCGGAAACGGCCCCTGCTGCTTGCCCTCGGATGCGTAGAACCAACTCGCCATGTACCGTCCCCCTCGAACATACTTATGTACCGGCCCGGATGCTTGGGTTCACCGCATCCATGCCAAAAATGCATTGTGAAGGATGAACGGCTGCCCTGTACAGAGGCGCCCGTTCACATGGCCAAACGTTTTTCCGCTTCAACCTGCAAGTTTTTTATGCCATTTGCCCGGAAAGATGCCAGATTGACGCAGCGCCGGGGACATACGGCGCGGCGCATCCTGGGGAATAGGCCTGACCATGAAACTCGTCGTCGCGATCATCAAACCCTTCAAGCTTGACGAGGTCCGCCAGGCCCTGACGGCGATCGGCGTCCACGGCATGACCGTGACCGAGGTGAAGGGCTATGGCCGCCAGAAGGGCCACACCGAGATCTATCGCGGCGCCGAATATGTCGTGAACTTCCTGCCCAAGCTGCGCATCGAGATCGCGGTCGCCTCCGACATCGCCGACAAGGCCGTGGATGTGATCACCGCCTCCGCGCGCACCGGGCAGATTGGCGACGGCAAGATCTTCGTCACGCCGATCGACCACGCGCTGCGCATCCGCACCGGCGAAACCGACAGCGACGCGCTCTAACTCTAACAAACCTTCGATCGCACCGGGCAACGACGCCACAGCGTGCGACGTAATTTCTATGCTGGGGGAAACGAGATGGCGGGATTGTTGCGCCGCGCGGCGTGTATCGCTGCGCCGATCGGGTTTGCGTCGATCACGACATCGTCGGCGCACGCCGCAGGCTCCGAGATCAACCCCGCCGACACCGCCTGGATGATCGTCGCCACCGCGCTGGTGCTGATGATGACGATCCCGGGGCTCGCGCTGTTCTATTCCGGCATGGTGCGCAAGAAGAACGTGCTCGCCACAATGGCGCAGAGCCTTGCTGCGGTGACGCTGATCTCCATTCTCTGGGTCGCGTTCGGCTATTCGCTCTGCTTCGTCGGCGACGGCCCGTGGATCGGCACGCTCGACCGCTGGTTTCTCGCCGGCATGACCATGGACAGCGTCAATCCGGCGGCGAAGACCATCCCGGAAGCGCTGTTCATGCTGTACCAGATGACGTTCGCCATCATCACGGTGGCGCTGGTCGCGGGCTCAGTCGCCGACCGGATGCGGTTCTCCGCCTATCTCCTGTTCTCCGTCGCCTGGTTCATCTTCGTCTACATTCCGCTGGCGCATTGGGTGTGGGGCGGCGGCTTCCTCAACAGCATGGGCGTGCTGGATTTCGCCGGCGGCCTCGTGGTGCACCTGTCAGCCGGCACCAGCGGCCTCATTGCGGCGAAGGTGATGGGACGCCGCCACGGCTACGGCACCGAAAATCTCTCGCCGTTCGATCTGTCCCTCGCGGTGATGGGCACTGGCCTGTTGTGGGTCGGCTGGTTCGGCTTCAACGGCGGCTCGGCGGGCGCGGCCAATTCACGCGCGGTGATGGCGATCATCGCCACCCATCTTGCCGCTTGCGCCGGCGCATTGACCTGGGGCGCGATCGAATGGTCGACCCGGCGCAAGCCCTCGGTGCTCGGCATGATCTCCGGCGCGGTGGCCGGTCTCGGTACCATCACGCCGGCCTCCGGATTCGTGGCGCCCTGGCACGGCATCGTCATCGGCATCATCGCAGGTGCAGTTTGCTATTGGGCCTGCACCTGGCTGAAGCACCGCTTCAACTACGACGATTCGCTCGACGTGTTCGGCGTCCACGGCATCGGCGGCCTGACCGGGACCCTGCTCGCCGGCGCGTTCGCAACCAGCGCCATCGGCGGCACCGCCGGCCTGTTCGAGAACCATCCGCAGCAGCTGCTGATCCAGTTCTATGGCGTCGCCGTCACCTTCGTCTGGTCGGCAGGCGTGAGCTTCGTCCTGCTCAAGCTGGTCGGCCTGTTCGTGCCCCTGCGCGTATCCCGTGAGCACGAGCTCGAGGGGCTCGATATTTCGCAGCACGGCGAAGCCTTGCAATAAAGCGCCGGCGCTACGTAATTACCTCTCCGCTGCCCGACGCATGAGCAACATTGTGTCGGCAGCCTGTCGTGCTCGCGTTTTAAGCAGGCCTGACCACGTTTTGGGCGCGACGGAATAGCGCACCGCACGGCCATGTCCGTGAAACGCGAAAAGCCCCGTCTTCATAGTCCGTTAGGCAACGCGCCTGATCTGGCACGGCATTTGATTCTAAGGGTCTCGGCTGTGCCCGCGTAGTGAACTTTCTCCCTCGTGGCGAACCAGTCGAGAACGCCCGGCCATGTCCGGACCGGGCCCAAGCGGGGATAGGACCCATGAAAATTGTTATGGCGATTATCAAGCCATTCAAGCTGGAAGAAGTCCGTGACGCCCTGACCGCCATCGGCGTTCACGGTCTCACGGTGACGGAAGTCAAGGGATATGGCCGCCAGAAGGGCCATACGGAAATCTATCGCGGCGCCGAATATGCCGTGAGCTTCCTGCCCAAGATCAAGATCGAGGTCGCTGTCGCCTCCGACCAGGTCGACAAGACCATCGACGCCATCACGTCCGCCGCGAAAACCGGGCAGATCGGCGACGGCAAGATCTTCGTCATCAACCTCGACCACGCGGTGCGCATCCGCACCGGCGAGGCCGATGCCGCGGCCCTTTGATTTCGCGCTCAACCTTATCCAATCAGGAGTGAATAATATGACGTTCAAGCGTCCCTATGGCGCGGGATTGGCGGCTCTCGCAGTCGGCCTGTTCGCTGCGACCGCAGCCTACGCCGAGCCAACGGTCAACAAGGGAGACAACGCCTGGATGCTGACATCGACAGTGCTGGTGCTGTTGATGACGATCCCCGGCCTCGCGCTGTTCTATGGCGGTCTCGTCCGTTCCAAGAACATGCTCTCCGTCCTGATGCAGGTGTTCTACACCGTCTGCGTCGTCACCGTGATCTGGGCCGTGTACGGCTACAGCCTCACCTTCACCGGCGGCTCCGACTTCATCGGCGGCTTCTCCAAGGCCTTCATGATGGGCGTCACCACCGATACGAAGGCCGCGACCTTCTCGGTCGACGCCAACATCTCGGAGCTCATCTATGTCTGCTTCCAGATGACCTTCGCGGCGATCACGCCCGCGCTCATCGTCGGCGCTTTTGCCGAGCGCATGAAATTCGCGGCGATCGCGCTGTTCGTCCCGCTCTGGGTCACGCTGATCTATTTCCCGATCGCGCACATGGTCTGGTACTGGCAGGGTCCGGACCTGATCCAGGACGCAGCCAAGGCGCTCGCTGCTGCCACTGACGCGGCGGCGAAGACCGCGGCGCAGGCCAAGCTCGACGAGATCAACGCCGACGCCGGCTGGATCTTCAAGAAGGGCGCGATCGACTTCGCCGGCGGCACGGTGGTGCACATCAACGCCGGCATCGCAGGCCTCGTCGGCGCTCTCCTGATCGGCAAGCGCGTCGGTTACGGCAAGGAGCTGATGGCCCCGCACTCGCTGACCATGTCGATGATCGGCGCCTCGCTGCTCTGGGTCGGCTGGTTCGGCTTCAACGCCGGCTCCAACCTCGAAGCCAACGGCGGCGCAGCGCTCGCCATGACCAACTCCTTCGTCGCCACCGCAGCCGCCGCGCTGTCGTGGATGTTCGCGGAGTGGATCATCAAGGGCCATCCATCGGTGCTCGGCGTCATCTCCGGCGCTGTCGCGGGCCTCGTGGCGGTCACCCCTGCGGCCGGCTATTCCGGCGTGATGGGCGCGATCGTCCTCGGACTCGTCGTCGGCGTGGTCTGCCTGTTCTTCTGCACAGTCGTGAAGAACGCGCTCGGCTATGACGACTCCCTCGACGTGTTCGGCGTGCATTGCATTGGCGGCATCGTCGGCGCCATCGGCACCGGCATTCTCGTCAACCCCGCCCTCGGCGGCGCCGGCGTCATGGACTACACCGCGATCCCGCCGAAGGCCGCCGACTACGACTTTGCAGCGCAGATGCTGTCCCAGATCTGGGGCGTTGGCACCACGCTGGTGTGGTCGGGCATCGGTTCGGCGATCCTCTACAAGGTCGTCGACGTGATCGTTGGTCTGCGCACCAATGTCGAGAGCGAGCGTGAAGGCCTCGATATCACCGAGCACACCGAGCGCGCCTACAACATGTAAGTCTCCTCCCGGGCGCGGTCTCCCCGGAGATCGCGCCCAGAACTACGGTTCGGGCACATACCCGGCAATGCCCTGACCGTTGAGGGGCTCCAGCGCACGCTGGAGCCCCTTTCTTTTGGCAGGGCGCTTTTCTGATTTGGTACCGAAGAAAGGGATTGCCATTCCGCGCCACCGGCGCAGAACTATCGACCACAAGAAACAAGAATCGGGAGGTCGTCATGCGTTTGGAAGGCGGATGCTATTGCGGCGAAGTGCGCTACAAAGCCGAAGGCGATCCGATGATGCAGGCCCAGTGTCATTGCCGCGAGTGCCAGTACATCACGGGCGGCGCGCCCAACACCTTCATCGCGATGCCGGCGGCCGGCTTCAGCTACACCAAGGGTCAGCCCAAGCAGTTCACCCGCAAGGACCTCGAACGCGCCGTCACGCGCGAATTCTGCGCCGAGTGCGGCACCCATCTCCTGACCAAAGCTCCGGGCCTGCCGGCGGCGATCCTGAAAGTCGGCACGCTGGACGAGCCAAAACAGTTCCATCCGCAGATGGCGATCTACACCTGCGATATCCAGGAATTTCACACGATCCCGGCGGGCATGAAGACGTTCGAGAAGCTGCCGGGGCGCTGAGGCCGGACGGTGCGCTCCTCCTCCGCTTACGGGGAGGGCAGGGGAGAGGGTGCTTCAACATCGGGACAGTCCCTGTGTGGAGAGAACCCTCACCCGGCGCCGGGACGATGCATCGCATCGCCCGGGGCGCGCCGACCTCTCCCGCAAGCGGGAGAGGTGGAGGAACCAGCCCGGCCGTGTAGCCCGCCATCCCGTTGTTATCCGGCCTCAATATTCCTGCTCTGGACGGAGGCGCCGGCCGATGGTTAATCGCGTCTTAACCTCGCCCTATCTATGGTGAACTGAACCGCTTCCCGCCGGGGCCTTCGCGCGACCGGCTGTTCCAAGAGTGCTGGCGCCCAGAATGGTCATGACCGCTTCATCCCGCGCGCCGCAGGCCGGTGGAAGCCTAGACACCGAACGCTCGCCCTTCGTCCGGCTGAACGAGCTGCTGGCGCCGCATCAGCCCGGCAAGCCCTTGATTTCGCTCGCGGTCGGCGAACCGCAGCATCCCGTGCCTGATTTCGTCGGCCCGGTGCTGGCCAAGCACATCGCCGATTTCGGCCGCTACCCGATGAACCAGGGAACCGACCCGTTCCGTCAGGCAGCAAGCACCTGGCTGTCGTCACGATTCAAGCTGCCGCGGCCGCTCGACCCCAAAGGCGAGATTCTCGTCCTCAATGGCAGCCGCGAGGGGCTGTTCCTCGCCGCGATCGCAGCAAAGCGCTACGTCGGCCCGCGTCCCGGCAAACCCGCGATCCTGATGCCGAACCCGTTCTATCCGGTCTATGGCGCTGGCGCCTTGGCTGCGGCCTGCGAGCCGGTCCATCTGCCGACCACGGTGGAAAACGGCTTCCTGCCCGATCTCGACGCCATCGACGAGGCGACGCTGGCGCGCACCGTAGCGTTCTATCTGGCCTCGCCCGCCAATCCGCAGGGCTCGGTCGCCTCGCGCGATTATTTCGCGCGCCTCAAGGGCCTCGCCGATCGCTACGGCTTCATGATCCTCAGTGACGAGTGCTATTCGGAGATCTACACCCGGGAAGCGCCAGGCAGCGCGCTCGAATGCGCCGGCCCCGACTTCACCCGCGTGGCCGCGTTCCAGTCGCTGTCGAAGCGCTCGAACCTGCCGGGCCTGCGCGTCGGTTTCGCCGCCGGCGACAAGAGATTCATCGGGATGTTCCTGGAGCTGCGCAACATCGCAGCGCCGCAGGTGCCGGTGCCGCTCCAGCACGTTGCGACCTTTGCCTATGGCGACGAAGCGCATGTCGAGGAGAACCGCCGGCTCTACCGGATCAAGTTCGATCTCGCCGACCAGATCATCGGCAATCGCTATGGCTATCGCCGGCCCGATGCCGGCTTCTGCGTCTGGCTCAACACGTCCGCGATCGGCGACGACGTGTCGGTGTGCCTGAAACTCTTCAGGGAAGCAGGCGTGCGTGTGGTGCCCGGCAGCTTTTTGGCGCGGCAGCAGCCTGACGGATTCAATCCCGGCGCGGGCTACATTCGCCTCGCGCTGGTGCAGGATGGCGAGACCACGGCGCAGGCGCTGCACCGCCTGGTCGAGACTCTGGGTTAGGCGGGGCCCATGAGCATGTCGGCAATCGAACGTGTCATTCCACTGGTCGGCCATCTGCCGCCATCGATCCGTGAGGGCCTGGCGCGGCGCATGCGCGAGCTCACCGGCCTCGGCCTGATCGCACTGTCCGGCGTCGCCTCAGCCGCGCTGATGACCTGGTCGGTGCAGGACCCCAGCCTCAGCCATGCTACCTCGCGGCCGATCCGCAACATCCTCGGCTATGCCGGTGCGATCGGCGCCGATCTTGCGATGCAGATTCTCGGGCTCGGCGCGATCATGCTGGTCCTGACCGTCGCGGTCTGGGGCTGGCGCATGATGACGCATCGCCCGTTCGACCGCGAGGCGCTGCGTCTCGGCTCCTGGATTCTCTGCACGGTGATCGCGGCGGGCTTCGTCAGCTGCTGGCCGCATGGCGGCGCATGGCCGCTGCCGACCGGCCTCGGCGGCGTGGTCGGTGACGCCCTGGTGCGCGCGCCCGCGGTGATTTTCGGACCGGCCGGCACGATCTATCGCATCGTGCTGGGCACGATCCTGTTCGCCGCGCTGGCCGCGACCTTCCTGATCGCCTGCGGTCTTGGCGCCCGTGAGCATGACGACGAGCTCGCGGAGATCGAGGATGACGACAAGCCGCTCGACGAAGACGAGGGGAGCGATCGCGGTTCGGTGTCGCTGGGCTGGCTGTTCCATGCGCTGATGAGCACGAAGGCGCGGCTGATCTGGCTGTTCAGTGCCGCTTATCGCTCGCTGGTCTCGAGCGGACCGAAGACAAAAGCCGTTGCGTTCAGCCGCCAGGAGCCGAATCTCGGCGGCGGCCGCGCTGCGCCCTCGATCTCGCCGCAGCCCGAAGAGGAGGATGACGAGGACCAGCACGAAGAAGAGGAAGACGAGGAGGAGGAGGAAGAGGAGCCCGCTGCGCGCGCCCCGCGCAAGAAGGCTGCCCCGAAGACCCCTGCCAAGAAATCCTCCGACAAGTTCGACCTTCCCTCGGTCTCCATGCTGGCCGCGCCGAAGGCCGGCGACCGCCAGCCGCTCAGCAAGGCCGAGCTGGAAACCAATTCGCGCTCGCTCGAAGGCGTGCTGCAGGATTTCGGCGTGCGCGGCGAGATCGTGAAGGCCAACCCCGGTCCCGTCGTCACGCTGTACGAGCTGGAGCCGGCGCCCGGCATCAAGTCGTCGCGCGTGATCGGACTTGCCGACGACATCGCCCGCTCGATGAGCGCGCTGTCCGCGCGCGTCGCCGTCGTGCCCGGCCGCAACGCCATCGGCATCGAATTGCCGAACGCGCATCGCGAAAAGGTCTATCTGCGCGAACTGCTGATTGCGAAAGAGGCGACCGATACGGTTGCTAAACTGCCGCTTTGCCTCGGCAAGACCATCGGCGGCGATCCTGTGATCATCGACCTCGCGCGCACGCCGCACATGCTGATCGCCGGCACCACCGGCTCCGGCAAATCGGTCGCGATCAACACCATGATCCTCAGCCTGGTCTACCGGCTGCGTCCGGACCAGTGCCGCCTGATCATGGTCGATCCGAAGATGCTCGAGCTCTCCGTCTATGACGGCATTCCCCATCTGCTCACGCCCGTCGTGACCGACCCGAAGAAGGCGGTGGTCGCGCTGAAATGGGCCGTGCGCGAGATGGAAGAGCGCTACAAGAACATGGCCAAGCTCGGTGTGCGCAACATCGACGGCTACAACACGCGCCTGCTCGAATTGAAGGCCAAGGGCGAAGAGCCGACGCGCACGGTGCATACCGGCTTCGACAAGGAGACCGGCAAGGCGATCTACGAGGAAGAGAAGCTCTCGCTCGATCCGCTGCCCTATATCGTCATCATCGTCGACGAAATGGCCGACCTGATGATGGTCGCCGGCAAGGACATCGAAGGCGCGGTGCAGCGCCTCGCGCAGATGGCGCGCGCCGCCGGCTTGCACGTGATCCTGGCGACGCAGCGTCCGTCGGTCGACGTCATCACCGGCACCATCAAGGCGAACTTCCCGACCCGCATCGCCTTCCAGGTCACCTCGAAGATCGACAGCCGCACCATTTTGGGCGAGATGGGCGCCGAGCAGCTGCTCGGCCAGGGCGACATGCTCTACATGGCCGGCGGCGGCCGCATCAGCCGCGTGCACGGACCTTTTGCGTCCGACGAGGAAGTCGAGAAGGTGGTGCGTCACCTCAAGACGCAGGGACAACCGGAATATCTCGAAGCGGTTACCGCCGAGGAGCCGACCGAGGACGAGGACGGCGCGGTGTTCGACGCGACCGGCATGGGCGGGGATGGCGGCGGCGATCTGTTCCAGCAAGCCGTTGCGATCGTCAAACGCGACCGCAAGGCATCGACCAGCTATATCCAGCGCCGTCTGCAGATCGGCTACAACCGCGCCGCATCGCTGATGGAGCGCATGGAACTGGAAGGCATCGTCGGGCCCGCCAACCACGCCGGCAAGCGCGAGATTCTGGTCGAGGAAGAAGACAGCCATATGTGAGGCAAGGAGCCTCAACACATCATTTCACGCGAAATCGTTATCTGCTTTTGCCCGAAATCACGCTAAAAGACGCCCAGCCACATTAGGACGACGCGTTGATCAGACATCCGGACATTCGATTCGCTGCCACCATCGCCGCGCGAAGCGCGCGCGTGGCCGGCGTGCTGCTCGTCACTGCCGCGATGGTGACTGCGACGTCGCTTGCGCAGACCGTGCCGGTGCCGAAGCCCGCGCCGAAGGGCCGCGATGGTGCTCAATCCGGAGGCGGTGGGCCCGCTGTCACCGGCGCGACGCAAGCGCCGCCGAATCCGGTGATCCCGGATCCGCGCCGCAACGTGCCGAGCAGCATCTTCCAGACCTTCGATGCCAACCAGAAGGCGCAGGCCGCCAAGGTCAGCGCCTATCTGTCCTCGCTGTCGACGCTGGTCGGAAATTTCGTCCAGGTCGGCCCCGACGGCAGCAAGACCCAAGGCGATTTCTACATTCAGAAGCCGGGCAAGGTGCGCTTCGAATATGACGCGCCGAGCCCGATCGACATCGTCGCGGACGGATCGTCACTGGTGGTGCGCGACCGCAAGCTCGCGACCCAGGACGTCTATCCGCTGTCGCAGACGCCGCTGCGCTTCCTGCTGTCCGACCGCATCGACCTGATGAAGGACACCAACGTCGTCAACGTCTCCGCCGACGACGTCTTCGTCAGCGTCACCATCGAGGAGAAGCAGGCGCTCGTCGGCACCAGCCGCCTCCTGTTGATGTTCGGCGCCAAGGACGGCCAGCTGAAGCAGTGGACCGTCACCGACCCGCAGGGCTACGACACCACGATCGCTGTCTACAATCTGGATTCGAGCAAGAAGCTCGATCCCGGCATGTTCAAGATCGATTTTACCAATTACGGCCCCGCGCCGGGTTGAGCGCTCCGCTGCCGTAGGGTGGGCAAAGGCGCAGAGCGCCGTGCCCACCATCTTTCCTCCTCGCGATCGGCACGTGGGCACGCTTCGCTTTGCCCACCCTACGAGAGCACGACCAGACCCTCACATCTCGCACCCGAAAAGACGGTGGGCACGGCGCTTTGCGCCTTTGCCCACCCTACGAGAGCTTGCTAAGACGCATCCCTCATGCGTCTTTCCCTGACAACCTGGAACATCAATTCGGTGCGGCTGCGCATCGATCTGGTCGCGAAATTCCTCAAGAGTGCGCGGCCGGACGTGCTGTGCCTGCAGGAGACCAAGTGCATCGACGATGCCTTTCCGCTGAAGCGCTTCAAGCGGCTCGGCTACGAGCACGTCGCGCTGAACGGGCAGAAGGGTTATCACGGCGTCGCCATCGTCTCGAAGATTCCATTCGAGTCGAAAGACATCCGCACCTTCTGCGACAAGGTGGATTCGCGGCACATCTCGGTGTCGTTCGGCGAGAAGGCAGCCATCGCAAAGCCGCTGGTGGTGCATAATTTCTACGTCCCCGCCGGCGGCGACATTCCCGATCCCGCGCTGAACGAGAAGTTCGACCACAAGCTGCGCTTCCTCGACGAGATGAAGGCATGCGAGCCGCTGCATCCGCGCGGGGAGGATCGCCACATCCTGGTCGGTGATCTCAATGTCGCCCCGCACGAGAACGACGTGTGGTCGCACAAGCAGCTTCTGAAAGTGGTTTCGCATACGCCTGTCGAAACCGAAAAGCTGCAGGCCGCGCTCGCAGCCGGCGAATGGGTCGACGTCGCACGTGACCGCATTCCGATGTCGGAGAAGGTTTACACGTGGTGGAGTTACCGCTCCCCCGACTGGACCGTCGGCGATCGCGGCCGCAGGCTCGACCACATCTGGGTCTCGCGCGCGCTGAAGGACGCGGTCAGTGATTTCAACGTTCTTCGCGACGCGCGGAGCTGGGAACGGCCGTCGGACCATGTGCCGGTGACGGTGACGCTGGAGGTTTGACGCCGCCAGTCCCGTAGCCGGATGAAGCGCAGCGAAATCCGGGGCAGTCTTTCCGAAGCGTAGATCCCGGATTGCGCTCCGCTCCATCCGGGCTACGAAGCGTTACCATCTCACGACGTCAGCTTCGCACCCGCCATCAGGATGTCGCTGGCGATCTGGCTGGAGCGCACCGCGAATTCGTCGCGCAGGCGAACCGCAGCGGCGGGGTCGCTTTCCAGCACGCGCTGGAACAGGCTGCGGGCGACGCGGATGACGGAGGAGTGCTCCAGCGCGATCGCGCTCGACGGTCGCTTCATCGGCACTACCAGCGCGAGCTCGCCGATCAACGCGCCGGGACCGGCGATCATTTCGGCGCCGGCGCCGTCGTCGACCCGGAAGGCGCCGCGTTGGACCACGAAGCCGGCATCGGCATCGTCGCCGAGATTGAACAGGGTGTCGCCGCGGACGAAGTCACGCTGCTCGGAGCCGATCGCCAGCATGCGCAACGAGGCATCTCCCAACAGGCGCAGTGTCGGGACACGCTCGAGAAGCGCTACGTCGTCGTCGATTGACATTCAGATCCGAGGCTCAAGGGCATGCGATCTAAAACGATTCGCACGCCCTTCAAGCGTATCACGGCACCAGCTTGTAGCCACCGGCTTCCGTGACCAGGATTTCCGGGTTGGCGGCGTCCTTCTCGATCTTCTGGCGCAGGCGGTAAATGTGGGTTTCCAGCGTATGGGTGGTGACGCCGGAATTATAACCCCAGACCTCCTGGAGCAGGGTCTCGCGCGAGACCGGCATCTGGCCGGCGCGGTAGAGGAAGCGGAGGATGGCGGTTTCCTTCTCCGTCAGCCGCACCTTGCGCGCATTGGCGGCGGTGAGCATCTTGGAGCCGGGCCGGAAGGAGTAGGGGCCGACCGAGAACACCGCGTCCTCGCTGGCCTCGTGCTGGCGGAGTTGGGCGCGGATGCGGGCCAGCAGGACGGCGAAGCGGAAGGGCTTTGCCACATAGTCGTTGGCGCCGGATTCCAGCCCCAAAATCGTGTCGGAATCAGTGTCGTGCCCGGTCAGCATGATGATCGGGGCCTTGAAGCCGCCCTTGCGCAACGAGCGGACCACTTCGCGGCCGTCGGTGTCGGGCAGGCCGACATCCATCAAGACGAGATCGGGGGCATTGGCCTTGGCGGCGCTCGCGCCTTTGGCGCCGGTATCGACGGCGGAGGCTTCGAACTCTTCGTGTAGCGATAATTGCTCCACCAACGTGTCGCGCAGATCGGTATCGTCATCCACGATCAGGATCTTGCGGGCATTGGCCATAGGGGGTCATCCTTTTGGGGTCCGACTCGGCGCGCATGCATGCTGCACCAGCCGTGAGGGAAGTTTAGGGGTCGCCGTTATTATTGTTGTTCGTGTTGAAGTAGTGGGCTGTTACCGATTCACAAGCCAGAACCACTCTAACCCAGAATAGCAGGGCGCTTTGATGAATGTCCTGTAATGAATTCGACATCGCATTTACACATGAAAAACAAAGCAGCTTCAGTTGGTTACACCATGAATCGAAGCGCCGGACCGCTCTCCGTGATCCGCGTTAAGCCTGCAGCCGGGAATCCGCGCAGAGGCTGGCTGACGGCGGGATCGCTGACCATACCGGTCGCGCTGGGGCGTGGCGGCATCCTGGCCAACAAGCGCGAGGGCGACGGCGGCACCCCCAGGGGCAGCTTCCGTCCCAGGCGGTTGTGGTGGCGGGGCGACCGGCACAGCCGGCCGCAGAGTTTCTTGCCGGCCCGGATCATCGCTGGCGCGGACGCCTGGTGCGAGGATCCCAGCGACCGCCATTACAATCAGGGAATCCGGCTCGGCGAGGGGCAGGGCGGTGACCGGCTCAAGCGCACCGACCATCTCTATGACTTCATCATCGAAATCGACCACAATACCAGGCCGCGGATCGCCGGCCGTGGCAGCGCGGTATTTTTGCACCTGGCCCGCGACAATTTCGGTCCGACCGCGGGCTGCGTCTCCATGACGAAATCGGCGATGCTGCAATTGCTGCGGCGATTGGGACCAAGAACAAAAATCATCATCGGGTGAGGCCATATGCTCGACAAGGATAAGGCCGCCAACGCATCACGCATTCTCTTTCAGCATTGGCGCGACGGCACCAAGCTTGATGCACTGGAGGCGCGCTTGCGGCCACAGAGCCGCACGGAGGGCTATGCCGTTCAGGCCGGACTCGAAACGCTGTCGCGTGGAAAATTGTTCGGCTGGAAGATCGCGGCCACCAGCGTATCAGGACAGACGCACATCAACGTCACCGGGCCGCTGGCCGGCCGCATCATGAGCGACACCGTGATCGCCGATGGCGGCACTGCGTCGATGAAGGGCAACGAGATGCGCGTCGGCGAGCCGGAATTCGCCTTCCGGATGGGACGCGATCTGCCGCCGCGCGCGGCGCCGTACACGGTCGACGAGGTTCTGGCCGCCGTCGAGAGCTTCCATCCCGCGATCGAGATTCCCGATTCGCGCTTTGGCGATTTCGCCAGCGCCGGCGAGGCGCAGCTCATCGCCGACAATGCCTGCGCGCATCTGTTCGTGTTGGGGACGGCGACGACGGCGAACTGGCGGGCGATGGATCTCGTCGAGGAGCGACCAGCGATCACGCTGCGCGGCCAACGCTATATCGGCCACGGCAAGAACGTGCTCGGCGATCCCCGTGCCGCGCTCGCCTGGCTTGCCAACGAGCTGCGCGGGCTCGGCATCACCTTGCGGGCAGGGGAGGTCGTGACGACAGGCACGTGCCATCCGCCGCTGCCGATTCAGGCCGGCGATCATTTTGCGGTGGATTTTGGTGTGCTGGGGAAGGTGTCGGTGGGGTTCGTGTAAACGGCCTCATGCAATTACCTGTGCCCGAAGATCGCGCTCCCGACACGCACATGGGTGGCACCTAACATGATCGCGTTGGCGAAATCCGCGCTCATGCCCATCGAGAGATTCGTCAATCCATTGCGCGCGGCGATCTTGGCGGTCAGCGCGAAATGCGCCGTAGGCGGCTCATCGACCGGCGGGATGCACATCAACCCGGAGATCGTCAGCCCATAGGTGTCGCGGCAGCTGGCGAGGAAGGCGTCGGCCTCGCCGGGCGCGACGCCGGCCTTCTGCGGCTCCTCGCCGGTGTTGATCTGGACGAAGAGCTGCGGGTGCTTGTTCTGGGATTCGATTTCCTTGGCTAACGCTTGGCAAATGCTCGGACGGTCGACCGAATGGATGGCATCGAACAGCGCGACCGCCTCTTTCGCCTTGTTGGATTGCAGCGGGCCGATCAGATGCAGCGCGATGTCGGAGTAAACAGACGTTAACGCGGGCCACTTGCTTTTGGCCTCCTGCACCCGATTCTCGCCGAATACGCGCTGTCCGGCGGCGATGATCGGGGTAATGGCATCCGCGGCGAAAGTCTTGGACACCGCGATCAGCGTCACGGAGGCGCGATCGCGTCGCGCATCCTTGCAGGCACGGGCGATTTCGGCTTCGACCGTGGCGAGCGCGTTTGGTGAATGGCCGGTTACCGGCGCGGCATTGGCTTCTGTCATGGCGTCGTTTGGTTGTGCCCGTAACCGGAGGTAAGTCCAATTTTACCGAGTTCAAGCAACAGTTTTTGAACCCTTCGCTTTACCTTGGCCCACGGGGTGGGTAGCGAAGATGGCAAGCATCAGTCTCAACCGCAAACGAGCGAAACTCAAGCAGGTTCTCGGAATCCGGGCGCGGCTCGCGTTGCTTGCGGTGATTCTGGTGGCGCCCTTGATGCTCGAGCGCATCCGTTCGCTCGAAGACACCCGCGCCCGGCAGATCGCGCAGGCCACGGTTGAATTCACCACCGTCGCAAGGCACAGCGCCGATGCGCAGCGCGAGGTGATCTCGTCGGTCGAGACCATCCTGAAATCGGAAGCCTTCATCCGCGCCTCCGCCGGCGGCGTCAGCAAGAGCTGTGACGTGCTGCGCGCGAGTCTGCCGTCGAACCTGCCCTGGATCCGCACGCTTTTGATCGCCGGTCAGGACGGACGCATTCAATGCGCCACCAACAACATGTATGTTGGCCTCGACCTCAGTGACCGGCCGTACTTCCAGCAGGCACAGGAAACCGGCCGCTTCGTGCTGAGTGATTTCATCCTGTCGCGGCCGGTGCCGACGCCGACCGTGATGGCGGTCTATCCGGTGTCCGCTTTCAGTGGCGTATCCGATGCTGTCGTGCTCGCCACGGTCAATCTCGACTGGATGTCGAAGGTGATGAGCAATCTCGGTGGCCGCTCCGGCATCACCGCCGTGCTGGTCGACAGCGCGGGCACCGTGCTGGCCGCCCCCGCCGATCAGCACAGCGCGGTCGGCCGGCCCCTCGACAATTTGCCGCTGATGTCCGCGATCGCCGATCGCGCGCTGCGGTCCGACCAGGATGAAGGCTCACTCTCTTTCCTCGCCGCCGACGGCTCCCGCCGCGCGGTCAGCTACATCCGCATCGCGGGCACCAATGCCCGCCTGATCGCCAGCATCGACGAAGACAAGGTGTCCGAGGCGGTGAGCCGCGACATTCGCACCGCCTATCTCCAGCTCGCTTTCGTCGTCGTCTTCGTCCTGCTCGGCGCGCTGATCGCCGCCGAAAAACTCGTCATCAAGCCGATCGAGATGCTCGTCGACATGGCCAAACGTCTCGGCGAGGGCGATCTTTCGGCCCGCGCGGCGCGCAATCGCCTGCCGGCCGAGTTCGTGCCGCTGGCCCGCGCGTTCAACGCGATGGCCGCGCAGCTGAGCCAGCGCGAGCGCGAGCTGATCGCGAGCAACGACAGGCTGACGGTGATGGCCTCGATCGACATGCTCTCGGGGCTCGCCAACCGGCGCGGCTTCCAGAGCCGGCTCGACTTCGAATGGATGCGCGCGCAGCAATATGGCAGCGATCTCGCGCTGCTGATGATCGACGTCGATCATTTCAAGCTGTTCAACGACACCTATGGCCATCTCGAAGGCGATTCCTGCCTGACCAGGCTCGGCGAATCCCTGTCCGGCATTGCCGCAGACAACATGGGCTTCGCGGCGCGCTACGGTGGCGAGGAATTCTGCCTGTTGCTGCCCAACACCGACGTGACGCGCGCCGTTGAAATCGGCGAGCAGGTGCGCGCGGCCGTGCTGAAGCTCTGCCTGCCGCACATCACGTCAGCCCATATGATCGTCACGGTCTCGATCGGCGTTGCCGCGACGAAGCCCAACGAGAGCTTGCGTCCGGGCGACTTGATTGAAGCCGCCGACGCCGCGCTCTACGCCGCAAAACACCGCGGCCGTAACAACGTCGTCGAGCACGGCGTGCAGGTGATCGACACCGGCACAGCCGAGATGATGCTGGCAGCGGGCTGAGCTCGGCCGAGTGGCGTTACCTTCGCCTCGCCCCGCTTGCGGTGAGAGAGGCAGCGCTCCGAGATTCACGGCTAACCTGCAGCTCCCGCGCGATCGAGCTCGATCTCCGTCACCACGCGGTTTCGGCCGCCACCCTTGGCGAGATAGAGTGCGCGGTCGCAGCGCTCGATCAGATCGGTGATCGCTTCGCCCACCCGGTACTGCGCCACGCCAATCGACACGCTGATATTGGGCAGTATCTCACCGGTCGAGCGGCGGGTGATCCTTGCGTCGGCGATTGCGCGCCTGATTCGCTCGGCGGTCTCGGCGGAAGCGGCAAGGTCGGCATCCGGCAGCACCGCGATCAGCTCCTCGCCGCCGTATCGGGCCGGCAGATCCTGCTCGCGAACCTTTTCGCGCAGCACCTTCGCCATTAGACGCAGCACCTGGTCGCCGACGCCGTGGCCAAAATTGTCGTTGAAGACCTTGAAGTGATCGATGTCGAGCATCAGCACGCTGAGCGGCTCGCCCAATGCCGCGGTCACCTGCGCCTTGCGCAGGAATTCGTCGAGCGCCCGCCGGTTTGCGAGGCCCGTCAGCGTGTCGGTCCGGGCCCGTTCCTCGGACCTCGATAGCGAATCGCGGATGACGTCGAGTTCGCGGGTCTTTTCCGCAAAGCCCGCTTCCAGCCGCATGGCCCTTGTGGCGGCTCGCGCCAGCTCGTTCATGAGCTGGGCGACCAGCGCCTTCGGATCGACACCGGCCTTGTCTTGGTCCGCGACCTGGCTGATGGCCTGCATCTGTGAATGGTTGTCAGCGATCGCGGTCGCCAGAAATTCCCTCGCCGTCCCCATGAGAGCCTGCAGCCGCTCGGACGTGTCGATCACGGCGGCACTCACCTGGGGCGCGACGTAGGTCTCGAACAGGTCCTGATTGGTTCGGGCGTCGAAGGCACGATTGTGGTCGATCAACAGATCGATCGCGTTGCGCAGATCGTCATGGCTGCCGGCGAAATACTGGAACCAGACAGCAAAATTAGCCGGGGTCGGCGCAATCCGCTGTTCAGCCATGCTGCGCATCGCCCGTCCGGCGATGGAGACGGCATAGTCGTAATCGGGATCGTCGAAGCTCGAATCCATCGCGGTCATGCGGTCCTGTCAGGCCGCAAATTGGCATCGAGCCCTTAATCGCCTCCCAACACGGGTCCTGGTAGTTCTGCGGAGGCGCGGGCAAAGTTCCAGATCGCGGCAACCCATTGACCCCTTGAGGACTTCTATGGCCTAGTCCGCCGTCTTGAGCCGGCCGAACCCACGAAAACCCCAACGATTCCATGACCTCCGAACGCTATAACGCCCGCGACGCCGAACCGCGCTGGCAACGCCTCTGGGACGAACAGGCGATCTTCGTCTCTCGAAACGACGATTCGCGGCCGAAATATTATGTGCTCGAGATGTTCCCCTACCCGTCCGGGCGCATCCATATCGGCCATGTCCGGAATTATACGCTCGGCGACGTGCTGGCCCGCTTCATGCGCGCCAAAGGGTTCAACGTGCTGCACCCGATGGGCTGGGACGCCTTCGGCCTGCCGGCCGAGAATGCCGCGATCGAGCGCAAGGTCGCACCGAAAGCCTGGACCTACGACAACATCGCCGCGATGAAGAAACAGCTCCGCTCGATCGGGCTGTCGCTGGACTGGTCGCGCGAATTCGCGACCTGCGACCCCAGCTACTACAAGCATCAGCAGAAGATGTTCCTGGACATGCTCGCCGCCGGCCTTGCCGAGCGCGAGAAGCGCAAGCTCAACTGGGATCCGGTCGACATGACCGTGCTCGCCAACGAGCAGGTGATCGATGGCCGCGGCTGGCGCTCCGGTGCGATCGTTGAGCAGCGCGAGATGAGCCAGTGGGTCTTCAAGATCACGAAGTACTCGCAGGAGCTGCTGTCCGCGCTTGATGGGCTCGATCGCTGGCCCGACAAGGTGCGGCTGATGCAGCGCAACTGGATCGGCCGCTCGGAAGGCCTGCTGGTCCGCTTCGCGCTCGATCAGGCAACGACGCCGGCCGGCGAGAGCGAGCTGAAGATCTTCACGACGCGCCCGGACACGCTGTTCGGCGCGAAGTTCATGGCCATCTCGGCGGATCATCCACTGGCGCAGGCCGCCGCCGCAAAGAACCCGAAACTCGCGGAATTCATCGCGGACATCAAGAAGATCGGCACCGCGCAGTCGATCATCGACACCGCGGAGAAGCAGGGTTTCGACACCGGCATCCGCGCGGTGCACCCGTTCGACCCGAATTGGAAGCTGCCGGTCTATGTCGCGAATTTCGTGCTGATGGAGTACGGCACCGGCGCGATCTTCGGCTGTCCGGCGCACGACCAGCGCGACCTCGACTTCGTCAACAAGTACAATCTCGGCAACACGCCCGTGGTCTGCCCGGAAGGACAGGACCCGAAGACCTTCGTCATCACCGACACAGCCTATGACGGTGACGGCCGCATGATCAATTCGCGCTTCCTCGACGGCATGACCATCGAGCAGGCCAAGGATGAAGTTGCAAAACGCCTGGAAAACGAGATGCGCGGCAACGCGCCGGTCGGCGAGCGGCAGGTGAACTTCCGCCTGCGCGACTGGGGCATTTCGCGCCAGCGCTATTGGGGCTGCCCGATTCCGGTCATCCATTGCCCGAAGTGCGACGTGGTCCCGGTGCCGGACGCCGACCTGCCGGTGGTGCTGCCGGAGGATGTGAGCTTCGACAAGCCGGGCAACGCGCTGGATCATCATCCGACGTGGAAGCACGTCACCTGCCCGAAATGCGGGGCTAAGGCCCAGCGCGAAACCGACACCATGGACACCTTCGTGGATTCGTCCTGGTATTTTGCGCGCTTCACCGATCCCTGGAACGAGAACGCGCCGACGACGCCCGCTGTGGCCAACCGGATGCTGCCGGTCGACCAGTATATCGGCGGCGTCGAGCACGCGATCCTGCATCTGCTGTACAGCCGCTTCTTCACCCGCGCGATGAAGGCGACCGGGCACATCGCGCTGGACGAGCCGTTCGCCGGCATGTTCACGCAGGGCATGGTGGTGCACGAGACCTACCAGAAGGGCGACGGCACCTATGTGCAGCCGGCCGAGGTCAAGGTCGAGCTCGGCGGCAACGGACGCCGCGCCACGCTGCTCACATCAGGCGAAGACATCCAGATCGGCCCGATCGAGAAGATGTCGAAGTCGAAGAAGAACACGGTCGACCCCGACGACATCATCGAGACCTACGGCGCCGACGTCGCCCGCTGGTTCATGCTGTCGGATTCCCCGCCCGACCGCGACGTGATCTGGAGCGATGAGCGCGTCCAGGGCGCCTCGCGCTTCGTGCAGCGGCTGTGGCGGCTGGTGAACGATTCCGTCGAGTTCGGCAAGGGCGCACCGGCGGCCCGACCGGCCAGCTTCGGCCCCGACGCCACCGCCTTGCGCAAGGCCGCCCATGGTGCGCTGGACAAGGTCACCACCGGGATCGAGCGGCTGCACTTCAACGTCTGCCTCGCCCATATCCGCGAGTTCGCCAATACCTTCTCGGAAATCTTGCAGCGCCCCGGCCAGCCTGCAGCCGATCTCGCCTGGGCGATCCAGGAAGCCGGCCAGATCCTGGTCCAGCTGTTCTCCCCGATGATGCCGCACCTCGCCGAGGAGTGCTGGCAGGTTCTGGGCCAGAGCGGGCTGGTTTCCGAGGCCAATTGGCCCCAAATCGAACGCGATTTGCTGGTTGAAGACAGCGTGACCCTGGTGGTCCAGGTCAACGGCAAGAAGCGGGGTGAGGTCACAGTTGCAACAGCGGCCCAGAATCCGGAAATCGAGGCTGCCGTTTTGGCCCTCGATGCGGTAAAGCTGGCCCTGGACGGCAAGCCCGTCCGCAAGGTGATCATCGTCCCCAAGAGGATCGTAAATGTTGTCGGCTAGGATCCGCATCGCAGCCCGCTTGCTGGCGGTCGCCGCCTTGGCCGCGCTGACGGCCGGCTGCTTCCAGCCGATGTATGCCGAGCGGAGCGACGGCACCCCCGGCCTGCGCGAGAAGCTGATGGGCATCGAGCTGCCCCCGATCAGCAAGCCCAATGCCTCCCGCGAGGCCCGCGTCGGCGTCGAAATCCGCAACGCGCTGGCTTTCAAGCTCTACGGCAGCGCGACGGGCATGCCGCCGACCCACAAGCTGGACATCCGCTTCACCACCAGCCGTTCCTCGCTGATCGTCAGCTCCACGACGGGACTGCCGACCAGCGAAAATCTCGGTGTCGACGCCCAGTACAATCTGATCGAGGTCGCGACCGGCAGGTCTGTCATGACCGGCGCGACCTTCTCACGTGTGTCCTACGACATGCCGGGGTCCTATCAACGCTTCTCGCGCACCCGCGCCGTGCGCGATGCCGAGGATCGCGCCGCCGCCGAGATCGCCGAGAACATCACGACCCGGCTCGCCTCGTTCTTCACCGCCGGCACTTGATTCATTCCCGTCATTCCGGGGCGTGCGAAGCGCGAATTACGGTGCGCAATTGCGCACCTGAGAATCTCGATCCCCAACCCCTGGATTCCGGGTCGCTCTACGCGCGCTCCGGAATGACGATCTAGGTCATGGTCGCACTGCGCGGAAAAGAGATCGACGCCTTCCTTGCCCGTCCCGATGCGGGCCGTCCGATCATCCTGCTCTACGGCCCCGACGCCGGCCTCGTGCGCGAGCGCGCGGATGCGCTGATCGCCTCTGCCGTCGACGATCCCAACGATCCCTTCTCACTGGTCAAGCTTGATGGCGACGAGCTCTCCGCCGAGCCGTCCCGCCTCGTCGACGAAGCCATGACCGTGCCGCTGTTCGGCGGCCGCCGCGCGATCCGCATCCGGGCCGGCTCGCGCAGCTTTGCCAGCGGCGTCGACACGCTCGCAGAGATGAGCGTGAAGGATTGCCGCATCGTGATCGAGGCCGGCGAGCTGCGCCCGGAATCGCCGCTGCGCAAAGCCTGCGAGAAGGCCAAGGCCGCCGTCGCGATCGGCTGCTATCCCGACACCGAGCGCGATCTCGCCAAGCTGATGGAAGACGAGCTCCGGATCGCCAATTTACGCATCGCGCAGGAGGCCCGCGCGGCGCTGATGTCGTTCCTCGGCGGCGATCGCCAGGCCTCGCGCAACGAGCTGCGCAAGCTCACGCTCTACGCGCATGGCAAAGGCGAGATTACGCTGGACGACGTGATGTCCGTGGTCGCCGATGCCTCCGAGCTGAAGCTCGATCCAATCGTCGACGGGGCCTTCGCCGGCCGGCCCGACATCGTCGAGACCGAATTCGCCAAGGCCATGATCGCCGGCACCTATCCCGGCGTGATCATCTCGGCGGCGCAGCGCCAGGCCGCGTGGCTGCACAAATCGGCGCTCGCGATCGCCGACGGCACGCCGGCCTCCACGGTGCTCGACAGCGGCTATCCGCGCCTGCACTTCTCACGAAAGCCCGCCGTCGAAACCGCGCTGCGCAATTTCAGCGTGGCGCGGCTCGCCGCCATCATCGAGCAGCTGGCGACCGCGGCGCTCGACACCCGCAAGCAATCCACCCTCGCCGCCGCCATCGCCCAACGCACGCTGATGGCGATCGCCGCGAATGCGAAGCGGCGGGGATAGGCCCAACTCTCTCGTGCCCCGGACGCAGCGCAGCGCTTCTTAGCGGTGCGCTGCAGAGCCGGGGCCCATGCCTCTGCGATTTCGTTCTTGGCCTTCTGGGTCCCGGCTCAGCGCAGCAACGCTGCGCGTCGCAGCGCGTCCGGGACACGAGAATGGAGAACGCTGCGCTCGCAATGACGATGTGGAAGCAGATGCGCTCCACACACCCGCTGTCATCCCCGCGTTCGCCGGGACGACACCGAAAGTGTGGCCTACAGCGCGCCCTTGGCCAGCCGCTTCATCACCTCGTCGAGCTGATCGAGGTTGCGATAGTTGATCTGGACCGAGCCGCCGGGATCGCGGTGATTGACGGTGACCTTGAGGCCGAGCGCGTCGCTGACGCGCTTTTCGAGATCGATCGTGTCGGGGTCCTTTTCCTTGCCCCCTGTGCTGCGCGCCTTTTGCGGCTTGCGTTCCGGCACGCCCTCTTCATGCGCGAGCGCTTCAGTCTGGCGGACGTTGAGGCCCTCCTCGACAATGCGCTTGGCGGCTGCGAGCGGATCGGGCACGCCGATCAGTGCCCGGGCGTGGCCGGCCGTCAGCTCGCCCGTCGCGATGAAGGCCTGCACTTCGGCCGGCAGTTTCGTCAGCCGCATCATGTTGGCGACGTGGCTGCGGCTCTTGCCAACGACCTTGGCAATGTCGTCCTGGCTGCGTTTGAATTCGTTGGCGAGCGCGTGATAGCCTTGCGCCTCTTCCATCGGGTTGAGATCTTCGCGTTGCACGTTCTCGACAATCGCGAACTCCAGCGCGTCGCTGTCGCTGATGTCGACCGGGACGATCGGCACTTCGTGCAGGCCGGCCATTTGCGAGGCGCGCCAGCGCCGCTCGCCGGCGATGATCTCGAAGCGGTCCTGTGCGCCCTTGACCGGACGCACCACGATCGGCTGGATCACGCCGTGCTGCTTGATGGACTCGCTGAGCTCTTTCAGCTCGGCCTCCGAAAAGGTCCGGCGCGGGTTGCGCGGATTGGCCTTGATGAACTCGATCGGCACTTTGCGCTGCGCGCGCGGGCGATCGACATGCTGGGCTTCGCCGCCGACATCGCCGATCAGACTTGCAAGACCCCGGCCCAGTCGCGAACGCGCTTCATCGGCCATCGCCAGCTCCCTTGGATTCACGGTGCAGCACTCCAGAACTGAATTCTCGTAGGGTGGGCAAAGCGAAGCGTGCCCACCAGTTGTGTGCGGAAGACGGTGGGCACGTCGAAGACGCCTCTGCCCACCCTACACATCCTCAATGCGTCGTCCGCAGCTCGCGCTCGCGCTGGATCACTTCGGTGGCGAGCCGCAAATACGCTTCGCTGCCGACGCATTTGAGATCGTAGACCAGCACCGGCTTGCCGTAGGACGGCGCTTCCGAGATGCGCACGTTGCGCGGGATCATGGTCTTGTAGACCTTCTCGCCCATGAACTGACGGACGTCGGCGACGACCTGGTTCGACAGGTTGTTGCGCGAGTCGAACATGGTCAGCACGATGCCGTGGATCGACAGGTTCGGATTGAGCGTCGAGCGCACCTGCTCCACCGTCTGCAGCAATTGCGACAGACCTTCGAGCGCGAAGAACTCGCACTGCAGCGGCACCAGGATCGCATCGGACGCCGCCATCGCGTTCACCGTGAGCAGGTTCAGCGAGGGCGGGCAGTCGATCAGAACATAGGTGTAGTCGGCGTCCGGCGAGACATTGTTGTTGAGCGCGCCGATGGCGTCGCGCAGCTTGAAGGCGCGGCCCGGCGTGGTGCCGAGCTCGAGCTCGAGGCCGGAGAGGTCCATGGTCGAGGGCGCGATGTGCAGCCGCGGCACCGCGGTTGAGACCACGGCCTCACGCAGCGGGGCTTCACCGATCAGCACGTCATAGGTCGAGCAGGAGCGGTTGCGGCGATCGATGCCGAGGCCGGTCGAGGCGTTGCCCTGCGGATCGAGATCGACGATCAGGACGCGTTCGCCAATCGCCGCGAGCGCCGTTCCCAAGTTGATCGCTGTGGTTGTTTTTCCCACACCGCCTTTCTGATTCGCCAGCGCCAGGATGCGCGGGTGGCCGTGCGGGACCTCGCTGGCCGATTCTTGGGCAGGTTCTTGGGCAGGCTCTTGGGTCTGCTCTTGCTGCGGCTCGTCAATCACGGTCATCGAATTTCCCCACTCAACCCCTGGCGCCTCAGCTGCGCCGTTCGGCGGCATCGAGCTCCACGATCCAGCCGTCGCCCGTGCGGCTCTGGTGGAGCTGAGGCACGATATTCCAATATTTAGCGGCTTCGGTCAATTCAGCCTCTACATCTTGACCCTTGAGAAAGAGCGCTTTTGCGCCCTGGCGCATCAGCGGCTCCGCAAAGCCGATGAGTTGATGTAGCGGAGCCAACGCACGCGCGGTGACGCAATCGACGGGGCCGGTGATTCTATCCACATTATCCCCGATCTCAGCGAGATGTACGACTCCTGGAGATGTGGTGACGCGAATCGCCTCGCGCAGGAACGCCGCTTTTTTGGCGATCCGCTCGACGAGATGGACGCTCGCATCCGGCGTCCCGGCCATGGCGCAGGCCAGCACGACACCGGGAAAGCCGCCCCCGCTGCCGAGGTCGGCCCAACGTTTGGCAGCGGGCGCGAGATCGACGAGCTGGAGCGAGTCGGCGATGTGCCGGGTCCAGAGCTGCGGCAGCGTCGAGGGCGCGACCAGATTGGTCTTGGCCTGCCACTCCCGGAGCAGTGCAATGTAGCGGTCAAGCCGGGCTTCCGTTTCATGTGAAACGGGCGCGAGCTTCAGGGCTTCGCGCTTGTCCGTGGCGATGATGGAATCAAACGCCTGATCGTTGGCACTGGCCTTGTCGATCCTCGGTTTGGCTGGCGCCGGTTCAGATTGACCTGCGCCCTCACCTGTTCCGGGTCGCCGCGATAGCGGCCTGTCGCCGCCTGGTCCGCGCTGTTTCACGTGAAACGCCTATGCGATTGCTTTGGAGGTCTTCCGTGCCTCGCGCCGGAGATAGGCCGCGAGGATGCCGAGCGCAGCCGGCGTCATGCCGTCGATCCGGCCGGCCTGGCCGACCGTGAATGGCCGCGCCTTCTCCAGCTTGGCTCGCACCTCGTTGGAGAGACCGGGGACGAGGCTGTAATCGACCTCCGACAGCACCATCCCCTCGTCGCGCCGGAAGGCTTCGACGTCGGCGCTCTGGCGCTCGAGATAGACATCGTACTTGGCATCGATCTCGAGGTGGGTCGCAATGACGGGGTCAATCCCGGACAGCTCCGGCCAGATCGCGCGGACCTGGCTCCAGCCGATCTCCGGATAGGCCATCAGCTCGAAGGCCGACCGGCGCTGACCGTCCCGATTCAGCGACAGCCCCTGCTTAATTGCCTCGTTCGGGGTGATCGTGAGCGACTTCGACAGCGCCCTGGCCGCATTCAGGGCGTCCATCTTGGTGCGATGATGCTGGGTTCGGGCATTGCCGACGCAGCCGAGCGCGATCCCCTTCTCGGTCAGACGCTGATCGGCATTGTCGGCCCGCAGCGTCAGCCGGTATTCGGCCCGCGACGTGAACATCCGATAGGGCTCGCTGATCCCGCGGGTGACGAGGTCGTCGATCATCACGCCGAGATAGCCATCGGCACGGTCGAACACCGTCAGCGCGGCGCCGCTGGCGGAGAGCGCGGCGTTCAACCCGGCCACGATGCCCTGCCCGGCGGCCTCTTCGTATCCGGTGGTGCCGTTGATCTGTCCGGCCAGGAACAGGCCGCGCAAACGCTTGGTCTGCAGGGTCGGATCAAGCTCGCGGGGATCGATGTGGTCGTACTCGATGGCATAGCCCGGACGGACCATCTTGACCTGCTCCAGGCCAGGAATGCTGGCGAGGATCGCGAGCTGGACCTCCTCGGGGAGCGAAGTCGAAATGCCGTTGGGATAGACCGTGCTGTCGTCGAGCCCTTCCGGCTCCAGGAAGATCTGGTGACCGTCGCGGTCGCCGAAGCGGACGATCTTGTCCTCGATGGACGGGCAATAGCGCGGGCCTGAGCTTTTGATCTGGCCCGAGTACATCGGAGAGCGATGCACATTGGCGCGAATCACCTCATGGGTGGCGGCCGTGGTCCGGGTGATGCCGCACTGGATCTGCGGGGTCGTGATCCGCTCGGTCATCACCGAGAACGGCTCCGGCGGCTCGTCTCCGGGCTGCATCTCGACCGCGGACCAGTCGATTGTGGTGCCGTCCAGGCGTGGCGGAGTGCCGGTCTTGAGCCGCCCAAGGGTGAAGCCGGCACGCTCGAAGGAAGCGGACAGACCCATCGCGGGGGCCTCACCGACACGGCCGGCGGGCCAATTCTTCTCGCCGAGATGAATGAGACCACGCAGGAAGGTGCCGGTGGTGACGACCACAGCCCCTGTTCGAAGCTCGCGGCCGTCCGCCAGGCGAAGACCCGCCACCCGGCCCTCGGCCACGATCAGCTCGTCGGCCTCGCCTTCAATGACGGAAAGATCCTGGGTCTCCCGAATCGCGGCCTGCATTGCCGCGGCGTAGAGCTTGCGGTCGGCCTGGGCTCGAGGACCCCGGACGGCGGGACCTTTGCGGCGATTGAGCACGCGAAACTGGATGCCGCCGGCATCCCCTACGCGACCCATCAGACCATCGAGCGCATCGACTTCGCGAACCAGATGACCCTTGCCGAGACCGCCAATGGCGGGATTGCAGGACATCGCGCCGACGGTGGAGAAACGGTGCGTCACCAGAGCGGTCGTTGCGCCCATCCGGGCAGAGGCAGCCGCGGCTTCACAGCCGGCGTGGCCGCCGCCAATCACAATGACGTCGAAGCTCTCTCGCTCTGTTCGCATGAGCGGACTTCTAACGCAGAGGCATGAAAGCCGGAAGCGGAAACTGGGGCCGGTGTTTCACGTGAAACGGGGCTGGGGCGCGTAGCTCGAAATGTCATTTCGCGAAAACAACCCCATGCACAGTAGAAAGAGCGTTGTTCCGACTGCAGTTTCGAAGGGGCAGGACGAGTGGCTTGATCAGGTTTCACGTGAAACAGGGTCCGACGGCCCGCGAGATGAAGCTGAAGGATTGGGGACCTAGCCAACGGTATTGGATCATGGAGCGCATGGTCGGCCGCACTCCGTCATTGCGAGCGTAGCGAAGCAATCCAGAATCCCCCGCGGAGGCGGTCTGGATTGCTTCGTCGCAAGGGCTCCTCGCGATGACGGGATTGAGAGCCGAATCTTCAAGTCTCGGCGGTTGGCTGCGCTCGAACCGACTGACAGCTCGACGGCCGAGACCAGTCCCCCCGGCACCCCTGTTTCACGTGAAACAAGTAGGCAGTCGTGGTCGAGCGAAGTTGTCTGTCGTGCCTGGATTACCGTTCGCGCCACCCGGGCTACGAAGCGGCTGTTTCCCGAGGCTGTAGTCTGTTTCACGTGAAACAGGTCGGTTCCACCTGTTTCACGTGAAACGCAAGCAATGGAACAAGGTCTAATTCTACAATGAAGAACTAGCCCTACTTTCCGATGCAAAATTTCTGGAAAATGGCCCCCAGGACGTCCTCGATGTCCACCCGGCCTAGCAGCCGACCCAGGGCATAAGCGGCAGCACGCAGCTCCTCGGCCGCCAGCTCCTCGCCCTCTTCTACAAGCCCCAGACTCCGGCGCAAGCTGTCAGACGCTTGGCGCAGGAGATCGCGCTGGCGTGTCCGGGTTACCAATGCACCCTCACTGGTGCCGAAGAACTCCGCCGCAAATTTCACCAGCGCATCGACCAGGTCGGGAATGCCGTCACCCCGGCTCGCCGAGATCCCGAACTCGCCCTGCGGTCCCGCTGCCCCGACCCCACCGAGATCGATCTTGTTGCGGACGATCCAGACCGAGCCACTGGACAGATCGCTCGCGGCGCCGGACGTCGATGGCGAGCGGATCGAGTTCAGATCGACGACCTGACCACCCTCCGCCAGCCACAACACGAGGTCAGCGCTTCCAGCTCGCGCCCGCGCCCGGCGCACACCCTCCTGCTCGACGGGATCGTCGGTCTCGCGAATGCCGGCGGTGTCGATGACCGTGACGGGGTAGCCGTCGAGGTCGAGCTGCACCTCGATCACGTCGCGCGTGGTGCCGGCATGCGGCGAGACGATCGCAACCTCGCGACGCGCCAGTTGATTGATCAACGTCGACTTGCCGACGTTTGGCTCGCCGGCGATGGCGACCACGAGACCGTCGCGCAAGCGTTCAGCTTGTCCCTGTGCCGCAAGCACTTCTGCGATTTCGTCGTGAAGGGCTTTGATCGCTTTCACCGCCGGCGCCATCAGTTCCGCCGGCACGTCACCCTCATCGGAGAAATCGATGCCGGCCTCGATCAGCGCGGACGCCTCGATGATCCGCTCGCGCCAGTCGCGCGCGCGATCCCCGAGCAGACCCTGCAGCTGCCGCAGCGCCTGGCGCCGCTGCCGGTCGGTGTCGGCGTGAATGAGATCGTCGAGACCCTCGGCCTCGGTGAGATCGAGCTTGCCGTTCTCGAAGGCACGCCGCGTGAACTCACCCGGTTCGGCCGCCCGCGTATTCCGAATACCCGAAATTGAGGCAAGGAGCGCCGCCAGCACCGCGCGGCCGCCATGAACGTGGAATTCGGCGATGTCTTCGCCGGTCGCGCTGGCCGGCCCGGGAAACCAGAGCACGACCGCATCGTCGATCGGCCGGCCCGCTTCGTCGCGGAGCAGCCGGCGACCCGCCTGCCGCGGCGCAGGCAACTTGCCCGCAAGGGTCGTCAGCACATGGCCCGCCTGCGATCCCGACACACGGACCACGGCGATCGCGCTCGGCGCACGGCCGGAGGACAATGCAAAGATGGTCTGGTCTCGCGGATGCATGGCCTATTTGTCCGGCTGCCGGCGAAAAGGCAAATGTCCGTCCGGACGACAAGAGAGGCACGGCTTGCTGCGCTGACTGCTGCAGCAAATACTCATATTGCAATGCAATATAACCTGAGCATTTTGCTGCGTTTTTCCCAGCCTCGACCCACAGGGGCATTGAGCCATCTATGATTATTTTTATAAATCAACAGCTTAGGTAAGCGGTCCCTCCAACATCACGCCGGCTTCCATGCTGCACATTCTCTGCAACAAACCCGCACAACAAAAAGGGCGCCCGAAGGCGCCCTCTAAGCTTATGTAGCCTATACTGCAGTGCACTCAGGTGTTCATGGAGTCGAAGAACTCGGAATTGCTCTTGGTCGAGCGCAGCTTGTCGAGCAGGAAGTCGATCGCGTCCATCGTCCCCATCGGATTGAGGATGCGGCGGAGCACGTACATCTTCTTGAGCACCTGCGGATCGGTGATGAGCTCTTCCTTGCGGGTGCCGGAACGCGAGATGTCGATCGCCGGGAAGGTGCGCTTGTCCGAGACCTTGCGGTCCAGGATCAGTTCCGAGTTACCGGTGCCCTTGAACTCTTCGAAGATGACTTCGTCCATGCGGCTGCCGGTATCGACCAGCGCGGTCGCGATGATGGTCAGCGAGCCGCCCTCCTCGATGTTGCGGGCGGCACCGAAGAAGCGCTTGGGGCGCTGCAGCGCGTTGGCGTCGACACCGCCGGTCAGCACCTTGCCGGATGACGGCACGACCGTGTTGTAGGCGCGGCCAAGGCGCGTGATCGAATCGAGCAGGATCACGACGTCGCGGCCATGTTCGACCAGGCGCTTTGCTTTTTCGATCACCATCTCGGCGACCTGGACGTGACGCACCGCCGGCTCGTCGAAGGTCGACGACACGACCTCGCCCTTCACCGAACGCTGCATGTCCGTGACTTCTTCCGGACGCTCGTCGATCAGAAGCACGATCAGATAGCACTCGGGATGGTTATGCGTGATCGAGTGCGCGATGTTCTGCATCAGCACGGTCTTGCCGGTGCGCGGCGGCGCGACGATCAGCGCGCGCTGGCCCTTGCCGATGGGCGCGACGATGTCGATCACGCGTGCAGAAAGGTCTTTCCGCGTCGGATCGTCGATTTCCATGCGGAAACGCTGATTCGGAAACAGCGGCGTGAGGTTGTCGAAATTGACCTTGTGCTTGGCCTTTTCCGGGTCCTCGAAATTGAGCGTGTTGACCTTCAGCAGCGCAAAATAGCGCTCGCCCTCTTTCGGGCTGCGGATATGGCCTTCGATGGTGTCGCCGGTGCGCAGGCCGAAACGGCGAATCTGCGACGGCGAAACGTAGATGTCGTCGGGGCCCGGCAGATAATTCGCATCGGGCGAGCGGAGGAAGCCAAAGCCGTCGGAGAGCACTTCGACGACGCCCTGGCCGACAATGTCGGTCTCGGCGAGTGCGAGCTGCTTGAGGATGGCAAACAGCAGCTCCTGCTTGCGCATGGTGCTGGCGTTCTCGACCCCATTCTCCTCCGCAAACGAGACGAGCTCGGCCGGCGTTTTGGACTTGAGGTCTTCGAGTTTAATTTCCCGCATTGGGGTGGTCCTGTGGGGTAACCTGGGAGGGGGGTGCGAGGAGGCTCTGAAATGCGGACGTGAGAAGATAAGGTCCGCAGGTCTGGCAAGGTTAAGTGCCGGTGAGGCTTCAAACCTGATGCGGTGTCCGGCCTCTGGAAAGCTCAGACAAAACCACATCCGCCTGCGTTGGGTGGGATATCGCTAATATAGAAAATCGCTCCCTGCTCCGCAAGCCGAAGCGCTGAGCTAATCGTCACGCACCCTGCCTAGAACGGCTTCACGATCACCAGGATGACGATGAAAATCATCAGGACGGTCGGCACCTCGTTGATAATCCGATAGAATTTCTGGCTCCGCGGGCGCCGGTCGGCAGCGAAATCCTTCAGCCAGCGGGAAAAAAAGCCGTGGACCGCCGACAGCGCCAGGACCAGTGCCAGTTTTACGTGCAGCCAGCCGAACGAGAACCAATGGCCGGACCAGGCGAGAAAGAGCCCGGCCAGCCATGTGACGATCATGGCGGGGTTGATGATGGCCTTGAGCAGCCGGCGTTCCATCACCTTGAACGTTTCCGACTGCTTAGAGCCGATCTCGGCCTCGGAATGATAGACGAACAGCCGCGGCAGATAGAGCATGCCCGCCATCCAGGAGATGACGGCGATCACATGCAGCGCCTTGATCCAGAGATAGACGTCTTCGAACATTTTCGCGGTCCGGCTTTTCTGCCCAGCGAAAGGAACTGGGGATAGTAAGAACTCGTTAAGGTCTCACCTGCACACATATCCGTCCGTAGCGCCTTCCTCAAATCTAGAATCTTAGATTCTTAAGGTTTGAGTCTATGTGACCGTGGATTGGACTCATGCAATTCCGTCCGCGGGTTCACGCGCGCTTGTTCACACCCATCAACATATCCCCGAAGCTCCTGGTGCCTTCCGATAAGTCGGCCAGCTTCAAAGGCTTGCGCCTTTCTGTCGGCAGCTTATCAAGGGGGTTGTCCGCGCAATCCCGTTTCCGTCCGCGCAGGCCGGCGAACTTGTTCAGACGGGCAGCGGTGTGAAGAAAATTGGCACTTGTCCCGCCCCTGGTGTCGCGCAACCCTTTCCGAGCGGTTAAGCTCCACAGAAATCCACAAACCACACCGCCTTCATACAAAGAGATTTTGTGCCAACCTCGAACAATTATTTCCATCTGCACCTCGTCTCCGACTCCACCGGCGAAACGCTGATCACCGTGGCACGGGCGGTCGCGGCCCAATACGCCAATGTGACGCCGGTCGAGCATGTCTATCCGCTGGTGCGCAGCCAAAAGCAGCTCGATCGGGTGCTCGACGAGATCGAGGAAGCGCCGGGGATCGTGCTGTTCACGCTGCTCGAGAAGGATCTGGTCTCCAGGCTCGAGGACAAGTGCAAGGAGATCAACGTTCCGAGCCTGTCGATCATCGGCCCGGTGATGCAGCTGTTCGAAGCCTATCTCGGGGCTGCGACCACGGGCCGCGTCGGCGCTCAGCACGTCCTCAACGCGGAATATTTCAAGCGCATCGACGCGCTTAACTACACGATGATCCACGACGACGGCCAGCACGTCGAAGGCCTTGACGATGCCGACGTCGTCCTGGTCGGCGTGTCCCGCACCTCGAAGACGCCGACATCGATTTATCTCGCCAATCGCGGCATCCGCACCGCCAATGTGCCATTGGTTCCGGGCATCCCGGTGCCCTCGCAATTGGAGACGCTGACGCGGCCGCTGGTCGTCAGTCTGCACGCGACGCCGGAACGACTGATCCAGATCCGCCAGAATCGCCTGCTCTCGATGGGCTCCGACTCCGGCAACGACACCTATACCGACAGGCAGTCGGTCACCGAGGAGGTCGCGTTTGCGCGCAAGCTCATCGCCAAGCATGATTGGCCGCTGCTGGACGTCACGCGTCGTTCCATCGAGGAAACCGCGGCGGCGATCATGAAGCTGTACAGTGACCGCCAGCGCAACCGGCCTTCCGGATAATTTTCGCGATGGGTCTGTGGCTCGGCAAATCTCCGTTGATCCTGGCCTCGCAGAGCAGCGCGCGGAAGTTGCTGCTGGCGAATGCCGGTCTCGAATTCAAAGCGATCACGGCCGATATTGATGAACGCAGCATTCAGGCTGCGTCGAAGCTTTCGAACCCGCGTGAGATCGGCCTGCTGCTGGCGCGCGAAAAAGCCAAAGCCGTCTCGGCGCATCATCCTGGGAGCTACGTGATCGGCGCCGATCAGACCCTGGCTCTTGGCGACCGTCTCTTCAACAAGCCCGCCGGCCGTCCGCAGGCCTTGGCGCAATTGCGCGATCTCGCCGGCAACAGCCATGAGCTGAATTCCGCGGTGGCGGTGGCGCATGACGGCAAGATTGTTTTCGAAGACGTCTCGATCGCCCGCATGACCATGCGGGAGATGACGGAGGACGAGCTTGCAGCCTATCTGGATGCCGCCGGCGACGCGGTGACGACCAGCGTCGGCGCCTATCAGCTCGAAGGGCTGGGCATCCATCTGTTCGAGCGCATCGAAGGCGACCATTTCACCATTCTCGGCCTGCCTTTGCTGCCGCTGCTTGCGTTTCTGCGACGCGAACGGCTAGTTGCCGTGTAAATGACTGACATGGCTGTAGGCTGATGCGGATCCTGGGACTGACCGGCTCGATCGGGATGGGAAAATCCACCACCGCGAAACTGTTCGCGGAGGCTGGTGTGCCCGTCTACGACGCCGATGCCGCCGTGCATCAGCTCTATGAGGGTGAAGCCGCCCCCGCGATCGAGGCCGCCTTTCCCGGCACCACCGCGAATGGCAAGGTCGATCGGCCAAAACTGTCGGCGCGCGTCGTGCACGATCCTGCCGCCATCAAGCAGCTCGAGCAGATCGTCCATCCGATGCTCGGCGCCTCCCGGCAAAAGTTCTTCGCCGAGGCGGAAGCGGTCAAGGCGCCGGTCGTGGTTCTCGATATCCCGCTGCTGTTCGAGACTGGTGGCGAGAAGCGGGTCGACGCCGTGGTCGTGGTCTCGACCTCGCCGGAACTCCAGCGTGAGCGGGTGCTGGCGCGCGGCACCATGGACGAAGCCAAGCTCGACGCGATCATCGCCAAGCAGACGCCCGACGCCGAAAAGCGCCGGCGCGCCGATTTCGTGGTGGATACGTCACACGGACTCGAGCCGGTGCGCGCGCAAATCAAGCACATCCTGACCGAGGTCGTTAAGATGCCGCAACGGCGAACCTGATTCGCCGCCTCACACGGCCCTCACGATCCTGATCTCAAGACACCAATCCCAAGACATGCGCGAAATCGTTCTCGACACCGAAACCACCGGCCTCGATCCGCTTCGCGGCGATCGTCTGGTCGAAATCGGCTGCGTCGAGATCTTCAACCGCATGCCGACGGGGCAGAGCTTCCACGTCTACATCAATCCCGAACGGGACATGCCGGCGGAAGCGTTTGCGGTGCATGGACTATCGGCCGAATTTCTGGCGACCAAGCCGCTGTTCCACGAGGTCGTCGACGAGTTCCTGGAATTCATCGGCGATGCGCCGCTGGTGATCCACAACGCTTCGTTCGACGTCGGCTTCATCAATGCCGAGCTCGATCGCATCAAACGTGCGGCGATCCCGCGCGAACGGCTGGTCGATACGCTGCTGCTGGCGCGTCGCAAGCATCCGGGCGTGTCCAACCGGCTCGACGATCTCTGCTCGCGCTATGCGATCGATAATTCACACCGCACCAAGCACGGTGCGTTGCTGGACGCCGAGCTGCTGGCCGAGGTCTATGTCGATCTGGTCGGGGCGCGGCAGTCGCAGCTGCTCCTGGCGTCGGACGCTCAGGAGATTCGCGTCAATGCGGCGGGCGATGCACCGCGGCGGCAGCGCCTGGTGCCGCTGGCGCTGCGGACTTCCGACGCCGAGCGCGAGGCCCACCGGGCCTTCATCGCAACGCTCGGCGACAAGGCGATCTGGAACGAGTATCTCGCCGCTCCAGTCACCCCTCCGGCTGGATAGCCGTGATTTAGGCCTGATTTAGGCCTGGCCGGTCTGGCCACCACCCTGAGCGGCCATTTGCCGCTCCATGTTCTGGCGATAGAGACCGACGAAGTCGACCGGATCCAGCATCAGGGGCGGGAACCCGCCGTCGCGCACCGCGGTCGCGATGATCTCGCGGGCGAACGGGAACAGCAGGCGCGGGCACTCGATCATGACCAGCGGATGCAGATTCTCCTTCGGCACGTTGGCGATGCGGAACACGCCGGCGTAGGCGAGCTCGAACGAGAACATCATCTTGCCCGCAGTTTCGGCCTTGCCCTCGACCGACAGCGTCACCTCGAACTCCTGTTCGCTGAGATTGTTGGCGCTGACATTGATCTGGATGTTGATCTGGGGCGGCTGGCTCTGCTGCTGGAGCGAACTCGGCGCGTTCGGATTTTCGAACGAAAGGTCCTTGGTATATTGCGCCAGCACGTTGAGCTGGGGAGCCTGGGCCGCCTCGGGAGGGGTGCCGTTACCGTTGGTCATGAGAGTCTCTCCTTACCCGATTGGGGCTGAATTTCGCGGCGGTTGGCTAACATAGGGCCGCCTCATTCCACAAGGACGAACGGTCCCGGAGGGGAATTCGGGCCGCGCCCGCCGCTGTGACGCTCACCATGCCTTTTCCGCAAATTCGCGCCTTAAACGATTGAAGATGCGCGATTTCCGGGCAGGTTCGGGTTTCCCCTTAAGCATAAAACGCGCTACACTCGGCGCTGTGCCAAAAGGCGCCATTGGCCAGGCAAGATTTCGTGCCTACATCCCACGGACCTGACGTGGACCTAAAATGGTGATGTAGACTTGCCGTTCCCGTATGGAACGGTCTACTGGCCGGATTGATTTTCCCGGCGACGACCCCAAAGCGAAGACCCAGAGCAAAGACCAGAAAGCGAATACGACGTGGACATCTACACCATTATCTTCCTGGCGCTGGCGGTCTTCATCTTTCTGCGGCTGCGCAGCGTGCTCGGGCAGCGGACCGGCAACGAGCGGCCGCCGTTCGATCGGACCGCCGCCCGCAATGCGTTGGGGGGTGCCCAAGACAACAACGTCGTGACCATGCCGGGCAAGGTGATCGACCAGGCCCCGCTGGCGCCGGCGGCCGAGCCGACCCCGCCCTCCGACCGCTGGAAGGGCCTGACCGAGCCGGGCACCGCACTGGCGCAGGGCCTGGATGCCATCGTCGACAAGGATTCCGCGTTCGACCCGCGTCATTTCATCTCGGGCGCCCGCGGCGCCTACGAGATGATCGTGCTGGCCTTTGCCAATGGCGACCGCCGCGCGCTGCGCGACCTGTTGTCGTCGGATGTCTATGACAGCTTCGACGCCGCCATCAAGGAGCGCGAGAAGAACGAGCAGAAGACCGAGACCCGCTTCGTCTCGATCGACAAGGCCGAGCTCGTCGGCGCCGAGCTGCGCGATCGTACCGCCCAGCTCACGATCCGTTTCGTCTCGCAGATGATCTCGGCGACCCGAGACAAGGCCGGCAACATCGTCGATGGCAGCGCCGACACGGTCGCCGACATCACCGACATCTGGACTTTCGCCCGCGACATCACCTCTCGCGATCCGAACTGGAAGCTGGTTGGCACCGGAAGCGCGAATTAAGGTCCTTCTGAAGACCAGCGCGACCGCGCTTTGCGCAGGCGTCGTCGTGCTGTCGTCGTTTTCGCTCGGCGCCGAGGCGGCGCGGCGCCACTATCGCAGCCATCACCATCATCTCCCGGCATTGCCTGCCGCTCCGCCGCGGGCCTTGCCCTATCCGCAGCTCCCGCTGCCGTTCGAAATATCCGGCGCGCAATATCTGCCGCTGGCCTGGGCGGACGTGAAGGGCTGGGGCGATGACAATCATCTCGCGGCGTACAAAACGTTCCGCGCCAGCTGTCGGACGATCAATGCGCAGACCGGCGCGGCCGAGTCGAAGGCCGAATCAAAAGCAATTGGCGGCTCGCTGAACGAACCTTGCCGGGCGGCAAAATCGCTCGAGCTCGCCGACGACGCCAAGGCAAAGACCTTCTTCGAGGAGAACTTTTCGCCGCTGCGGATCTCGCGTCTCGGCGAGCCCGACGGTTTCGTCACCGGCTATTATGAGCCGGTGCTGGAGGGATCGCGCACGCAGACCGATGTCTACAATGTGCCGGTCTACCGCCGTCCCTCGAATCTGTTCGTGCGCGGATACAAGCAGGATTCTGTGAGCCTGCCCAACAAGGGCCCGGTCTATCGCAAGATCGGCCGCCGCAAGCTGGTACCCTATTACGATCGCGGCGAGATCGAGGACGGCAAGATCGCCGGCCGCGGGCTGGAGATCGCCTGGCTGAAGGATCCGACCGATCTGCTGTTCGCACAGATCCAGGGTTCGGCGCGGATCAAGTTTGACGACGGCGGCACAGTGCGGCTCAATTACGACGCCTATAACGGCTATCCCTATACGGCCGTCGGTCGCATCCTGATCGAGCGCGGCATCATCCCGAAAGAGGAGATGTCGATGCAGAAGATCAGGGAATGGATGACGCAAAACCCTGAGGGCGCCAAGGAGCTTCGCCGCGCGAACCGCGCCTACATCTTCTTTCGCGAGGTCAACCTGTCCGACAAGGACGAGGCGGTGGGTGCGCAAGGCATTCCGCTGACCGCGGGACGCTCCATTGCCGTGGACAAATCGCTGCATGTCTACGGCACGCCGTTTTTCATCGAGGGCGAGCTGCCGATCGATTCGGAGCGCTCCAAGACGCCGTTCCATCGGCTGATGATCGCGCAGGATACCGGCTCGGCCATCATCGGACCCGCGCGCGCCGATCTATTTTTCGGCGCTGGCCAGGAGGCCGGCCGTATCTCCGGGCGGCTGCGCCATCCCATGCATTTCGTGATGCTGGTGCCGAAGGGCCTCGATCCCACGGCGCGCGGCGCCCGGCTGCCGGTGCCTGATCCGCGCCCCTCGGAGAAGATCGCCAAGCTGTTTCCGCAAACCGATCCCGGGAAGGGGACGGCCAAGCCTGCTGCCGCCACTGGTCCTACGGACACCAAGACCGACACGGTCGCCATCGCCGGTCCGGTCCCGCTGCCCGCGCCGCGTCCCGTGATCGAGCCCGCTTCCGAACCGCAGCGGCCGGTGAAGAAACGTCCCCATCGGCAGCAATGAAGCGATCGTCCCGTCCGCCCGTGCTGGAGCCTCGCCCCTCGCCGCGCCGCCGCGCGCTGAGCGAGGAGGAGCGCGAGCTGTGGGAGGTCGTTGCCAAACAGGTCAAGCCGCTGAGGAAGCAGCGCACGGCGAAGGCGCATGCTCCGCCGCGTGCCGAGCCCTCATCCGTCGCACCAATCGCGCGGCCCACGTCATCGGCCCGCCCGATTGCCGCAGCGCCGGCACCGCGCGCCGCAAAACCAGCCGTCCCGCCTTTGGCGCCGCTCGGCAAGCGCGAGCGCACAAAACTGTCGCGCGGCCGCAGCGAGATCGAGGCACGGCTCGATCTGCACGGCATGACCCAGACGCGCGCCCATCGCGCCCTCACCGGCTTCCTGCACCGGGCCCATCACGACGGCCTGACCTTCGTGCTGGTCATCACCGGCAAGGGCCGCAGCGGCGGCGAAAGCGGCGTGCTGCGCCGTCAGGTGCCGGAATGGCTGAGCCTGCCGGAATTCCGCGCCTTCGTCGTCGGCTTCGAGACGGCCCATATCGGCCATGGCGGCGAGGGCGCGCTGTATGTGCGGATCCGGCGGGCGAGACTCTAGAACGGCCGGATGATTCCGACGCGCGGGATCAGCGTGAGGATCAGGCCGAAGATGTTGGTGTTCCGATCCTCCGCCGGAATCGGCGCAGTCTCGCGCGCAGCCGGCAGCATCTTCACCGCATGCAGGATCAGGAACATGCAGACCGCCCAGTTCGAGATCCAGCGCGAATAGTCGAACACCATCGCGAACATCACGACATAGGCGAGACTGACGCCGATCAGCGCCGCGATCACGAGGCGGCGGTGCGTGTCGCGTGCCAGCGCGCCGATCAGCTTCGCAAAATAGCGCCACAGCGGAATGTGCAGCCAGATCAGCAGCGCGAACACGGGTATGCCGAGGATGTTGTGCGGCAGGCGGCCCCAGGTGTCCGAGACCTCCTTCGCCAGCGGCTGGTACCAGATGTAGGCGAATTGCAGCAGGTCGGTTCGCGAGGGATCTGCCATCCGGGTCTTCAGATACGCGACGAAATCCGCTTCCGGGATCGGCATCGTTCCCAGGAATTGCGCGGCGAAGAACAGCGCGGAGACAATGAGCAAGGCGAGGATGCCGAAGACGACGTTGCTGCGATTGGGCCCGTAAGCGAGATAGTGCCTGGCCACGACAATGGTGATGATCGTCGGCACATACATCAGCAGATGAATGTGGTGAATCAGCACGAGAACGATCGAGAACAACGCGGCCGTGGCGACGAACAGCAACGACCCCGCCGGCATCAGCAGCAGGACGAGCGACAGCGCACAGCCATAGATGTCGAAATGGCCGAGCGTGTGGATGAAGTTCTTCAGAAAGAATGGCGAGCCCGCCATGAAGACGAACAGCGGCAGCGTTTTCGCGGTGAAGCCGAAGGTCTTCTGAAACAGCCTTGCGTAAAGGGCTGATGTCACCAGCCACGTCACCCCGCCGATCGCGAACACGGCCCATACCGGCACCTTGTCCGTGAACAGCGCGACGATGGCGCCGATCAGTGCGCGCTTGATGAAGCCGAAATGGTAGTCGACCAGGAGATGGATGTAGGGGACGTAAGGCGGCAGCTGGATCTTGTGGACGAACACGCCAACGATGACCGCCGCGTTGACCGCGAGCAGGATGCGCCAGGGATTATGCAGGATGCGTACGGTCACGCCGCATCAATAGCGTGACCGCCCAGAATTACAAAATAAACCGGCTCAGATCCGCGTTCTTGGCGAGGTCGCCGACGTGCTTCTGCACGAAATCCGCATCGACCCGGACGGTCTCGCCGTTGCGGTCGGGGGCGGTGAAGGAGATCTCGTCGAGCACCCGCTCCATCACGGTCTGCAGCCGCCGCGCGCCGATGTTCTCGACGGTCGAGTTGACGGCGACCGCGACATCGGCGAGCGCGTCGATGGCGCTGTCGGCGATGTCGAGCGTCACGCCCTCGGTCTGCATCAAGGCGACATATTGCTTGATCAGCGAGGCCTCGGGCTCGGTCAGGATGCGGCGCATGTCGTCGCGGGTCAGAGCCTGCAATTCGACGCGGATCGGCAGGCGGCCCTGCAATTCCGGCAACAGGTCGGACGGCTTTGCGACGTGGAAGGCGCCCGAGGCGATGAACAGGATGTGGTCGGTTTTCACCGCGCCATGCTTGGTGGAGACCGTGGTGCCTTCGATCAAGGGCAGCAGATCGCGCTGCACGCCCTCGCGCGAGACGTCGCCGCCGACGCGGCCGTCGCGTGCGCAGATCTTGTCGATCTCGTCCAGGAACACGATGCCGTTGTTCTCGACCGCGCTGATCGCCTCCAGCGTCAGCTGATCGGTATCCAGCAGCTTGTCGGATTCCTCGTTGACGAGGATCTCGTGCGAGCCTTCCACGGTCAGCCGCCGCGTCTTGCTGCGGCCCCCGAGCTTGCCGAAGATGTCGCCGATCGAGATCGCGCCCATCTGCGCGCCCGGCATGCCCGGGATCTCGAACATCGGCATGCCGCTACCGGACGACTGCGTCTCGACCTCGATTTCCTTGTCGTTGAGCTCGCCGGCGCGCAGCTTCTTGCGGAAGGATTCGCGCGTCGCCGGGCTGGCATTGGCGCCGACCAGCGCGTCGAGCACGCGTTCCTCGGCGGCGAGCTGCGCGCGGGCCTGCACGTCTTTGCGCTTCTTCTCGCGGACCTGGGCGATCGCGACCTCGACGAGATCGCGCACGATCTGCTCGACGTCGCGGCCGACATAGCCGACCTCGGTGAACTTTGTCGCTTCCACCTTCAGGAACGGCGCATTCGCAAGTTTCGCCAGCCGCCGCGCGATCTCGGTTTTGCCGACGCCGGTGGGGCCGATCATCAGAATGTTCTTCGGCAGCACCTCTTCGCGCAAGGAGCCTTCGAGCTGCTGCCGCCGCCAGCGGTTGCGCAGCGCGATCGAGACGGCGCGCTTGGCATCGGCCTGGCCGACGATGAAACGGTCGAGTTCGGAAACGATTTCACGGGGGGAGAAGTCTGTCATGGGACCTTAGCTAGGGTCAGTTGCGGGCCGGGACAAGCCGGTTTTTTCGACCGTCAGATGATCGGCGGGCCGGATTGCCATTGCTTCACGGCCTCGACCGGATGGATCAGCATCAGGATATTGAGCGTCAGATTGTCGCGAATGTGGAGCGCCAGCATGATCTCGAAGGCGAGCCCGAGCAGGACGGTCGCGGATACAGGCAGCACGCGCGCGGCGAGGAACCCCAGCACCATGGCCAGATTGTCGGAGACCGAATTGACGATGCTGTCGCCGAAATAATCCAGCGAGATCGTGCCGGCGCGATAGCGCTCGATGATGAAGGGCGAGTTCTCGACGATCTCCCAGGCACCTTCGATCAGCATCGCGATGATCAGCCGTGCCGGCCAGGACAGAGGCAGGAACGGCAACCGCGCGAACAGCAGCCAGGTCAGGCCGTAGAACAGGAAACCGTGCAGGACGTGCGAGAATGTGTACCAGTCGGTGATGTGCTGGGAATTTTCCGAGCTGTTCACCACGCCATGCCACAGCTTGACATAGCCGCAGGTGCAGATCGGCACGCGCCCCATCGCAAGCAGGATCGAGGCTTGCAGCGCCATCAGCAGCAGCGCGATTCCGACCCAGCCGAGCGGAGGTACCGCGACTTTGCTCTGATGCGTGCTCGTCAGCGTCATTGGTCGCGCACCATCAACAGCGCGACACCGTCCGGCGTCTCGACCATGCGATCGCGGACAAAGCCTGCCTTCTCATAGGCACGTATGGCGCGGGGGTTCAGCGGGTCCGGATCGGTAACCATGCGTGGCAGGCCCTCCCGGAGCTTCTCATCGACGAATTGGCGGATGAACGCCGAACCGTGACCGCGTCCGATCATGTCGCTTTCGCCGATGAACTGGTCGATCCCACGCGTGCCCTCCGGTTGCGGCCCAAAGCCCGTATTCCAGGCGGTCAGGCGATAGCATTGAAGATAGCCCAGGGGCTGCTGGCCAGCCAACACGATGAACTGGTCCATGGCCGGCTCATCGAGGTCGCCGCTGACGAGCGCAAACTGCTCGTCCGGGTCGCCCCACCATTCCCGTACATCCGCCCCGCCCAGCCACCGCCGGATCAGCGGCAAATCGGCCGTTGTCATCGGGCGGAAGGTGTAGGTTACGGCCATGTAGCGGCACCGGCAGTGCTGTTCTCCCTCTCCCGCTTGCGGGAGAGGGCTGGGGAGAGGGTGTCTCCGCAATGGGACAGCCTCCAAGAGGAGAGAGCCCCCACCCGGCGCTTCGCGCCGACCTCCCCCGCAAGCGGGAGAGGTTGCGCCGAGCGCGCGGATAGGAGTTCGGGCAATGACGCTCCGCCTAGCCGGTCGTCAGGCTTTCGATGGTCAGGTTGCGGTTGGTGTAGACGCAGATGTCGGCGGCGATGTCCATGGAGCGGCGGACGATGGTCTCGGCGTCCTTGTCGGTGTCGAGCAGGGCCCGTGCCGCCGCCAGCGCGTAATTGCCGCCGGAGCCGATCGCCATCACGCCGGCCTCGGGCTCCAGCACGTCGCCGGTGCCTGTCAGCACCAGGGAGACGTCCTTGTCGGCCACGATCATCATGGCCTCCAGCCGCCGCAAATAGCGGTCGGTGCGCCAGTCCTTGGCCAGCTCCACCGCGGCCCGGGTCAGCTGCCCCGGATATTGCTCGAGTTTGGCCTCGAGCCGCTCAAACAGGGTGAAGGCATCGGCGGTTGCGCCGGCAAAGCCGCCGATCACGTCGCCCTTGCCGAGTTTCCGGACCTTCTTGGCGTTGGATTTGATCACGGTCTGGCCGATCGAGACCTGGCCGTCGCCGCCGACCACCACCTTGCCGCCCTTGCGGACCGTCAAAATCGTGGTGCCGTGCCAGCCCGGCGAGCTGTTCTGGGAATCCTGCATGAAATACCTCGTTGTCCGGCCTGATTTAGGCGGTCAGGAGCAGGCGCACAACGGGCCGTTCCGGGCCGAATTCACTCACCATAGGTAGAAGTAGAGGTCCCGCCAGCCGTTCCCGCAGTAGCGAAGGGGTCATTTGACTGTTAATAGACTGGCGTTTTCGGCCCCGAGCATGATCCCGGAAAAGTGGATACCGGTTTTCCGGGAAGGATCATGCTCAAATAGAAGCGAAAGCCTTCAATGCGCACCGCGACGATCAAGCGGAAGACCAAGGAAACCGACATCGAGGTCACCGTGAACCTCGATGGCACCGGCGTGGCCAATATCGCGACCGGCATCGGCTTTTTCGACCATATGCTCGATCTCCTCGCCCGCCATTCCCGCATCGACCTCACGGTCAAGGCGGTGGGCGATCTGCACATTGATTATCACCATACCACCGAAGACACCGGCATCGCGCTCGGCCAGGCGGTCAGGCAGGCGCTCGGCAGCATGGCGGGCATCACCCGCTATGCCGGCGTGCACATGCCCATGGACGAGACGCTGTCGCGCGTGGTGATCGACATCTCGGGCCGTCCGTTCCTGGTGTTCAAGGCCGACTTCCCCCGCGACAAGATCGGTGAGTTCGACACCGAGCTGGTGCGCGAGTGGTTCCAGGCCTTCGCCATGAACGCCGGCGTGACTCTGCACGTCGAGACCCTATATGGCGATAACAGCCACCATATCGCCGAGTCCTGCTTCAAGGGTCTGGCGCGGGCGCTGCGCACCGCGGTCGCGATCGATCCGAAAGCGGCGGGAGAAATCCCGTCCACCAAGGGCTCGCTCGGCGGCTGACGTCTTTCGGCCCGCGGCACGCGCCGCTTGCGGTATTACTGAGTCCTAGGAACGGGGCATCACCATGTCTGTCTACACAGTTCATGCTCCCTCCCCTGCCGGAGCCGATCTGCGCGCGACCGACAGGTTCGTGTTCGTGCGTGACGGTTTCCATGTCAAAGCGATGATCTTCGGTCCGTTCTGGCTGCTGTGGCATCGGCTGTGGCTGGTTCTGATCGGCTATCTGATCTTCGTGGCGGCGTTCAACGCGGGGCTGTCCAGCCTCGGTGTTGGACGAGGCCCGATCTTCTTCGCCGATCTCATCGTTGCGCTGCTGATGGGGTTCGAGGCCTCGAGCCTGCGTCGCTGGACACTGTCGCGCGGCAAATGGCGGCAGCTCGACGTGGTGCTTGGCGACAACGAGGACACTGCCGAGCGCCGCTTCTTCGAGCGCTGGAGCCAGAAGCAGCACGGCATCGTCAACGATCAATGGGCCGTCGATCGCGGCGGCCCGCCGCCGACCCGCACTGTGCCGGGTCAGCAATTCTCGAACCCGCCGCCCATTCCGGCCGGCGGCATCATTGGATTGTTTCCAGAACCGGGAGGGTCAAGATGAGCGTCGCCATCATCGATTACGGTTCCGGCAACCTGCATTCCGCCGCGAAAGCCTTCGAGCGCGCGGCGCGCAGCCTGGAGATTCCGCAGAAGGTCTTCGTCACCAGCGATCCGGACCAGGCCTATGGCGCCGACCGTCTGGTGCTGCCGGGCGTCGGCGCCTTCGCCGATTGCCGGCGCGGGCTGGATGCCGTCAACGGCATGGTCGAGGCGATCACCGAAGCGGTGCGCGTCAAGGCGCGGCCATTTTTCGGCATCTGCGTCGGCATGCAATTGATGGCGAGCCGCGGCAAGGAACATGTCATCACCGAAGGCCTGAACTGGATCGGCGGCGACGTCGAGAAGATCACGCCGCGCGATGAGAGCCTGAAGATCCCGCACATGGGCTGGAATACGCTCGAGGTGCTGCAGGAGCATCCGGTGCTGAACAAGCTGCCGCTCGGCCCCAAGGGCCAGCACGCCTATTTCGTGCACTCCTACCACCTCAACCCCACCAGCGAGGTGGACGTGCTCGCGCGCGCCGATTACGGCGGGCCTGTCACCGCGATCGTCGGCAAGGACACCGCCATCGGCACCCAATTCCACCCCGAGAAGAGCCAGCGCTTTGGCCTCGCTCTGATCTCGAACTTTCTGCGATGGAAACCGTGATCCTCTTTCCGGCGATTGACCTCAAGAACGGCCAGTGCGTGCGCCTCGAGCAAGGCGACATGGCGCGTGCGACCGTGTTCAACCTCAATCCCGCCGCGCAGGCGCAGAGCTTTGCCGAGCAGGGTTTTGAGTATCTTCACGTCGTCGACCTCGACGGTGCCTTTGCCGGCAAGCCGGTGAATGCCGGGGCTGTCGAGGCGATGCTGAAGACGATCAAGATCCCGGTGCAGCTCGGTGGCGGCATTCGCGATCTCAAGACCGTCGAAGCCTGGCTCGCCAAGGGCATTACCCGCGTCATCATCGGCACCGCCGCGGTGCGCGACCCTGAATTGGTGAAGGCGGCCGCGAAAAAGTTTCCGGGCCGTGTCGCGGTCGGGCTTGATGCGCGTGACGGCAAGGTCGCGGTCGAAGGCTGGGCCGAGACCTCGCAGGTGACGGTGCTCGAGATCGCGCAGCGCTTCGAGGACGCCGGCGTTGCCGCGATCATCTTCACCGACATCGCGCGTGACGGCCTGCTCAAGGGCTTGAACCTGGATGCGACCATTGCGCTGGCGGACAGCATCTCCATCCCCGTGATCGCCTCCGGCGGTCTCGCCTCGATCGAGGACGTCAAGGCGATGCTGACGCCGCGGGCGTCGCGGCTCGCCGGCGCGATCGCAGGCCGCGCGCTTTACGATGGTCGGCTCGATCCCGCCGCGGCCCTCACTTTGATCCGCAACGCACGCGCGCCCGGGAGCTGATACATGTTCAAGGTGCGCGTGATCCCCTGCCTCGACGTCAAGGACGGCCGAGTCGTCAAGGGCGTCAACTTCGTCGATCTGCGCGATGCCGGCGACCCCGTCGAAGCCGCGATCGCCTATGACGCGGCCGGCGCCGACGAGCTCACTTTCCTCGACATCACCGCGACCCACGAGAATCGCGGCATCATGCTGGATGTCGTCCGCCGCACCGCGGAGGCCTGCTTCATGCCTGTCACCGTCGGTGGCGGAGTGCGCGAGGTCAACGACATCAAGACGCTGCTGCGCGCCGGCGCCGACAAGGTCTCGATCAACAGCGCGGCGGTGTCGCGGCGCGAGTTCGTCAAGGAAGCAGCCGAGAAATTCGGCGAGCAGTGCGTTGTGGTTGCGATCGATGCCAAACGGGTGAAGCGCCCTGGCGGCGACCGCTGGGAAATCTTCACCCATGGCGGCCGCAATTCGACCGGTATCGACGCCATCGAATACGCCCAGGAAGTCGTCGCGCTCGGCGCCGGTGAGATCCTGCTGACCTCGATGGATCGCGATGGCACGAGGCAGGGATTCGACATCCCGTTGACCCGGGCGATCGCCGACAGCGTTTCCGTTCCGGTGATCGCCTCGGGCGGCGTCGGCAATCTCGACCATCTCGTCGACGGTATCCGCGACGGGCACGCGACGGCGGTGCTGGCCGCCTCGATCTTCCATTTCGGGGAATTCACCATCCGTGAAGCCAAGGAGCACATGGCCCGGCGCGGACTAGCCATGCGCCTCGATGCCTGACGACTCCCGTTCGCAAAAGTGCTACATGAGGCGGCGGGGAATGGCTTCCGTGGCCAGGTCTGCTGCCGAGTCTGTTGCCAAGCGTGTTTCCGAGTAATTCCGATGCCGCGTTTCACGATCCACGATCTGGCCGAGACCATCGACGCCCGCGCGGCGGCTGGCGGCGAAGCGTCCTATACCCGCAAGCTCCTCGACAAGGGCGCCGAGCATTGCGCCAAGAAGTTCGGTGAGGAAGCAGTCGAAACCGTAATCGCAGCAGTCGAAAACGATCGCGCGCATCTGATCGCTGAAAGCGCCGACCTGCTCTACCATTTCCTTGTGTTGCTCAAGGCACGCGGCGTAAAGCTGGAAGAGGTCGAGGCGACGCTCGAAAAGCGAACGACGATGTCGGGCCTGGAAGAGAAGGCGTCGCGCAAGGGCGGCAACTAGCCGAGTGGAGAGGTCGCGTCATGGATATCCGCGCACCCGAGCAGCAGTATAATCCGTACCGCGTCTATACGCGCGAAGCGTGGTCGCGGCTGCGCGACGATACGCCGATGACGCTGGAGCCGGGCGAGTTCGACCGGCTGCGTTCGCTGCACGACCGCTTGGACTTGCAGGAGGTCGAGGACATCTACTTGCCGCTGTCGCGCTTGTTGTCGATCTATGTCGACGCGATGCAGCGCCTGTATTACGCCGAGCGCCAATTTCTCGACATCCGCGACCGCAAGGTGCCCTATATCATCGGAGTCGCCGGCTCGGTCGCGGTCGGGAAATCCACCACGGCCCGCGTGCTTCAGGCGCTGCTGGCGCGCTGGTCGCCCCGGCCGAAGGTCGAACTGATCACGACCGACGGATTTCTCTATCCCAACGCGGTGCTCGAGCGGCAGGGCATCATGCAGAAGAAGGGCTTTCCGGAGAGCTACGACCTGCCGCTGCTGCTCAGCTTCCTGTCCGACATCAAATCCGGCCGCCGCCACGTGCGCGCCCCGGTCTATTCGCATCTGACCTACGACATCGTGCCGAGCCAGTGGGCCGAGGTCGATCAGCCCGACATCCTGATCGTCGAAGGCGTCAACGTGCTGCAGACCGGCAAGCTGCCGCGCGATGGCAAGGCGGTGCCCGTCGTCTCCGACTTCTTCGACTTCTCGGTCTATATCGACGCCGACGAAGCGGCGCTGCGGCAATGGTACATCAAGCGCTTCCTGGCGCTGCGTGACACCGCGTTCACCAACCCGAAATCCTATTTCAACCGCTACGCGCTGCTGTCGGACGAGGAAGCCACCGCCACGGCGATCGCGATCTGGGAGCGCACCAACCTCGCCAATCTCGAGGACAACATTTTGCCGACCCGCCCCCGCGCGACGCTGATCCTGAAGAAGGGCGCCGACCACACGGTGGAGAGCGTGGCGCTGCGAAGGCTGTAGCCGCGGCGGTCGGTGGACGGCGTTCCTAAATTTCAGACTGAGTGTCTTTTGTTGCAGACCGACAAAGGGTATTCCGTTATGGAATTCGAAAACGCTGGTGGCCCCATGGTTGATCGTCTCAGAAGCGCCGCCGAGCATCTCGAAGCACCGACCTGCCCGGATTGCCATATCGAGATGAGGTGGTACCGATCCGAACTGCTCGCGGACGAGCCGGTCCCGATCATCGCGCATCTCTTCGTCTGCCCGCATTGCAAACGCGCGGCCCAGGCAGACACCATATTCAAGGGCGCCCAAGTACCGCCTGACAAACTCTCTGCGCCGCGCTTTCTCGCTTATGCCCCATGAGCGGGCGGTCGCTCCTGCAAAGCCATTATCCTTCGCTGATCTAGGCGATGGTATAATCGTAGGTTGGCCGGGAACAATCTCTGCTGGAGGACCGTTGAGCTAGTCAGGCCATCCCACGAGTACCTTCAGGACAAAAATGAGCCAAACGCCACTCGACGAGATCGGGGACGGCCGCCGCCTTGAATTGCTCGTCAACGCGATCGTCGATTACGCCATCTTCATGCTCGACATCGACGGCACCGTGAGAAGCTGGAACGCGGGGGCCGAGCGTCTCAAGAGATATTCCGCCAGCGAGATCGTCGGCAAACCGTTTTCAGTGTTCTACACGCCCGAGGACCGCGCCGCGGGTTTACCCGGGAAGGCGCTGGCGACGGCGCGTGAGACCGGACGGTTCAATTCCGAAGGATGGCGCGTCCGCAAGGATGGCAGCCGGTTCTGGGCGCTGGTCGTGCTCGATGCCATCAAGGACGAGCAGGGTCGGTTGATCGGCTTCGCCAAGGTGACGCGTGACATCACCGAACGTCAGCAGGCCCATCTCGACCTGTTGGAGAGCGAGCGACGCTACCGCCGATTGATCGAGGCCGTCATTGACTATGCCATCTTCCAGCTCGACCCCGAGGGTAACGTGGCGAGCTGGAATCCCGGCGCCGAGCGCATCAAGGGCTACGCACCGAATGAGATCATCGGGCGCCATTTCAGCCAGTTCTATACGCCCGAAGATCTCGAAATCGGAGTCCCGAAACGCGCGTTGGCGGAAGCTGCCGAGCACGGCCGCTTCGAGGCTGAAGGCTGGCGCATGCGCAAGGATGGATCGCGCTTCTGGGCGTCGGTCATCATCGATCGGATCGTCGATGAGGAAGGCCACATCATCGGCTTTGCAAAAGTCACCCGCGATCTCACCGAGCGCAAGCGTGCCCAGGACGAGCTCAAGCAGGTCCAGGAGCAGCTGCTGGCGTCTCAGAAGCTCGAAGCCGTCGGGCAGCTCAGTGGCGGCATCGCGCACGACTTCAACAATCTGCTCATGATCGTGCTTGGGAATATCGAAACCGCCGAGCGCAATGCCCGCCAATTGGCCGGCAGCGGCAATCTGCAGCGCTCTCTAGCGCATGCCAAGCGTGGCGCCCAGAGAGCTGCGGCGCTCACCAGCCGTCTCCTTGCCTTTTCCCGCCGGCAGGCGCTCGATCCGAAACCGATCAACGTCAACAACTTCCTCAATGGCGTACAGGAATTTCTCCAGCGCACACTGGGCGAGCGTATTGAGGTCGAGGCGGTCGGGAGCGCCGGTCTCTGGCAAATCGAGGCCGATGCCAATCATCTCGAATCGGCCATCATCAATCTCGCGATCAACGCCCGCGACGCCATGCCGGAAGGCGGCAAGCTCACGGTCGAGGCCGTGAACGTCGCGGCCGACGATGACTACAGCCGGCTCAATCCCGAGCTGTCTCCCGGCCAGTACGTCGCCATCTGCGTGACCGACACCGGAAGCGGAATGGCCGCGGACGTCGTCGATCACGCCTTCGAGCCCTTCTTCACGACCAAGGAGCCGGGCCACGGGACCGGGCTCGGGCTCAGTCAGGTCTACGGTTTCGTCAAGCAGTCGGGCGGGCATGTGAAGATCTACAGCGAGATCGGCCACGGCACGAGCATCAAGATGTATTTCCCGCGCTACCACGGCGCGGTCCAGACGGCCGTGAGCGAGCCGGACGATGTCTTGCCTGAAGGAGAAAAGGTCGAGACCATTCTCATTGTCGAAGATGACGCCGACCTCAGGGCCTACGTGTCCGATGTGCTGCGTGATCTGAACTACCGCGTCGTTTCTGCCCCGAGTGCCCAGGGAGCGCTGACGATCCTGTTGCAGGAGGAGCCCAAGGTGAACCTGCTGCTCACCGATGTCGTCATGCCCGGAATCAATGGGCGTGAACTCGGGAGACGGGCGCAGCAGATCCGGCCGGGATTGAAGGTCCTCTACATGACCGGCTATTCCAGGAATGCCGTGGTCCATCAGGGACGGCTCGATGAAGGCGTTGACCTGCTCGAAAAGCCGATTTCCCAGGCAAAGCTGGCGCTGCGCGTGCGCGAGGTGCTGGACCGGCCGCGCAAGGAATGAAGGTTATTCCCGGATGTCCCGCCGCGCCTTCGAGGCCACGAAGATGCGCCACGCCGTCAGGAACATTGCGGCGACGAGTGGACCGATGACGAAGCCGTTCGCTCCTAAAACCGCAAGGCCGCCCAGGGTGGCAAGCAGCACGACATAACTCGGCATTTGGATCGACTGGCCGACCAGGATCGGGCGGAGAAAGTTGTCGGCAAGACCGATCACGAAGGTCCCGAAAGCGAGCAGGATGATGCCCTTCGTGATCGAGCCGGCCACGAGCAAGTAGATGGCGACCGGAACCCAGACCAGGGCGGAGCCGAGCACGGGCAGAAGCGAAAGCAGCGCCATGACGGCGCCCGCGAGCAATGGTGCAGTCAGGCCGAGCAGCCAGAAGATCACCCCGCCAAGCGCTCCCTGGATCAGGGCAACCAATATGATCCCTTTGATCGTCCCGCGAACCGCCAGGGTGAAGGCATCCAGGATCTCGGCGGTCTGGCTCGGCCGCAGCGGCAGCGCATCGCGGATGCGTATGTTCAGCTCGTCACCATCGCGCAGGAAAAAGAACAGCAGATACAGCATCACGAGCAAGCTTGCGACGAACTCCAGTGTCAACTGACCGAAGTTGATCGCATGGCCGGCCAGCTGCTGGCCGGCCGGGACAACCAGGCTCGACAGGCGCTCCTTCAGGGCCGAGAAATCGATGCCGGCCAGGCGATCCGAGAGGGAAGCGGCCCAGTCGGGCAGCGCGGATTTCAGCTGCTGCAGGGGATGAGCCAGATTGATCTCCCCCGTCTGAACGCGCTGATACAGCTCGCCGCCCTGGTCGACGAGCGAAGCGATGATGACCCCGACGGGGATCAGGACCATGACGACCACGACGACAACGGTGGAAAGTGCGGCAACGTTGCGCCATTTCGGGAACATTTCTACGCAACGTCGATAGAGCGGCGCGAAAATGATCGCCAGCAGCGTGGCCCACAACAATGCACCAGAGAATGGCCAAAGCAGCCAGCCAAACGCGACGGAGATCACGCCAAGCCAGACGAGGAATGAGCGGTCTTCCGATGTTCTCACGTGTCGCCGATCCTCCAGTCGCACCTCTCGGGACGTTGGTATCACAGGACTGTGGCGGAGCGGCAAGTCACGCCCCGCCTGCGTCCCGACGGCGGGCCGAATTGGATCGGTCACTTGCCGGTGTTCGCAGCCCAATCGGCAATCTTGATGCGTCCCGCAAAGGTGGCGGGACCGGAGCCGCCGGCCTTGTAGACAAAGGCTTCGCCTTCCTGCACGTCGCCGGCCTCCTTGCCGAAGGCATCGGCGATGTTGGTCTTGTGGGTCACCAGGAACGTGTTGGTGCCTGCTTTCGGCGGCGCGTCGACGAGCTGACGGACGGCTTGGCCGGCCTTTGCATTGGCGCCGGTCGGGTTTGCCATTCCCGATGCGCTGGCGTTGCTGCTGTCCGTCAACGCGTCAACCGGCTTGACCTCGCGGCCGGAGACCAGCTTGCCGGCCTCGATCGCGCGGTTCAGCCGGCTGGTGTAGACGTCGCCGATCGGGATCGTGAGTTCCTTGACGGCCGCCCCGATGTGGCGCGCCATGTCCCTGCCCTTTTCGCTGAGCTGACGCTGCGCGCTCATGTCGTCGAACTTGAAGGGGTAAACGTCCTTTTGGCTGTCGTCGGTGGCGGTGTGCCGAAAGATCAGGACAAAGCCGCCTTGCTTAAGCGAGGCGATGAGCTCCGGCGTATCGGCTGCGGCGTGGCGGGGCATTCCAGCGAGAAAAACAATGAGTGCGAGGCGGCAAAGCACGTTCATGCGCAAAGTCCTTCGTTGCAAAAACGCCCCCCAGCTATGGTGACGCGCAACGCGGTCGATTTCAATTATCGATTGCCCGCCGCGATGAAGGTTCCCGCGAATTCCGGATCAGACGGCCAGCCGCCGTGACGCCGCCAGGCCAGCCAGCGCCTCTTCAAGCTTCTCCCGGTCGAGCGGCTTGATCAGAAATCCGTTCATGCCTGCCTCGAAGCAGGCATAGCGATCCTCCACCAGCGTATTGGCGGTGAGCGCGAGGATCGGTGTGTGGTGGCTGCCGGTGGCGGCCTCATGCGCGCGGATACGCTTCGTCGCTTCGATGCCGTCGAGCTGTGGCATCTGAATATCCATCAGCACGAGATCATAAGGCGTGCCGGCCGATGACGCGGCGAGCCAGGATTCCAGCGCGGCCTCGCCATGGACGGCGATGACGACGCGATGGCCGAGTTTCGTCAGCAACGAGCGCATCAACAGCGCGTTGATCTCGTTGTCCTCGGCGACGAGGATCGACAGGCCCTTTGTGGGTTTCGCACCGGCGGCTTCAGCCGGTGGTTCCGGCGCAATATCAGGTGAAGCGACCTCCGGCGTCAGCGCGAAGCGCGCGGCGAGCGAGGCTGCCCGCACCGGCTTCACCAGAAAGCCGGTGAAGGCCGGCGACAGCTTTTCATGGCGCGAGCCCGACGTCAGCAACACGAGGCGCTGTGGCGCATGCACTCGGGCGATTTCGCCCAGGCGGTCGGCTATGGCAGGGCCGATCGCACGATCGATCAGCACGGCGTGCCATGAGCGTTCGGGCAGCAGCGCTTCGGCGACCGCCGCATCCGCCACCATGCAGGTCTGGCCGCCCCAACGCTCCAGGCGCCGCGCGATCAGCGAGGCCTCGATGCCGTCGGCGACCAGGAGCATCGACTTGCCGGCGAGGTCGGGACTGGGAAAGGCCGTCTGTCCCGCGCTGGCTTGCGACCGCGGAAGCGGCACCGCGATCTCGAACGTAGAGCCTTTGCCCGGCTCGCTCGTGAGCGTGATCCGGCCGCCCATGCGCCTTGCGATGCGCTCGCTGATGGAAAGGCCAAGCCCGGTGCCGCCATAGGTGCGGGCGATGCGCTCGTCGGCCTGCTCGAACTCGCGGAAGATGCGTTGCTGTGCTTCCGGTGCGATGCCGATGCCGGTGTCGCGGACCAGGAAGCTGATCTCGTTCGGCCAGATGCCGGGTTCGACGATTAGCGCGACGCCGCCGTTGCTTGTGAACTTGATGGCGTTGCCGGCGAGATTGAGCAGTACCTGGCGCAGCCGCGCGGCGTCGCCGACGACTTCAAGCGGCAGGCGCTCGTCGACATAGGCCGCGATTTCGAGCTGCTTTGCCTGCGCGCGCGGCGCGAGAAGCTCGGTGATCTCCTCGACCAGGGTCGAGAGCGCGAACGGGCGTTGCTCGAGATCGAGCTTGCCCGCCTCGATCTTGGAATAGTCGAGCAGCTCCTCGATCAGCGCCATCAGGGCTTCGCCTGACGTCTTCACCGCTCTGGCGTAGGTGGTCTGCTCCGGCGTCAGATTGGTGTCGAGCAACAGGCCGCCCATGCCGATGATGCCGTTCAGCGGCGTGCGGATCTCGTGCGAGGCCATCGCCAGAAAGCGCGATTTGGCGCGGTTGGCGGCATCGGCCTGGTCGCGCGCGTCGGACAGCGCGCGTTCGGTCTCGGTGCGATCGGTGACGTCGCGTCCCACGCTCTGCAATTCGGCGGGTTGCCCGGCGTCGAGGCGGACGTAGCCCTCGCGCCAAGCGATCCAGCGCGCGCCGAGCGGGGTTGCGATCTTCTGGTCGTGGATGCGCGTGCCGTTGCTCTCGCGCGCGCTGTCGCCCTGCTCCAGCACGTCGAAGTCGAAACGCGTGCCGACCAGCGCGCTGCGCGCCTGTCCGGCGAGTGCGCAATAGGCCTCGTTGGCAAAGGTGATGCGGCCGCTTGTGTCGCGCAGCACGATGAGATCGCCCTGCTGTTCGAACAGGCTGCGGGCGCGTTCTTCCGCTTCCTTCAGCTCCCAATTGCGGTCGATCAGCGTCTCGTTGTGGGCGGCGAGCGTCCGCAGCCGCTTGTTGACGAAACGCAGGCGCATGCTCAGCGTCGCAAGGCCGAGGCAGGCCAGCGCGAACAGGAAGCTGGCGCCGATCGCGAAGGCGTGGGGATCGTAACCGGAATTCTCGGACCGGCTGCCGGTCACGAAACCATAGGCGCCGCCGAAGGTCGCCGAGAAGATCATGAAGGAGCGGATCGCAAAGGCAATTCGGGGGTGCTGTCGCCTGAAGCGGCGCATGCGCACCTTGATCCGGAACGTCCGACCCATCGTCACCGACCCCGACTCTTTTCGAAATCCTGCCACCCGCCGGCTGTGACGATGTCGCGCCGACCTTGCGAACAGCTTGAGGCTTTGGCGCCGCCTCCAAACAGGACTAACGAGGTGTTAACGCCTCAGAGCATGATCCGGACCCGAAGGGCCGCGTTAGCGCAAAGTGTTCGGCGGTTTTCCGAAAGATCATGCTCAAATGATTTACAGCGAAGCGGCCTGGAGCGGGAGCGGGCGATGGCCGCCATGGGCGCCGACGATCAGCGCCGCCGCCTCGCGCTGCGAGAACGACTTCGAGCGCACATAGATGCGGTAATCGGCCGGCCCTTCGGTGGAGAGGTAGACCACCGGTCCGCCATCGACCGGCTGCGCCGCGATCGAGATCAGTCGTGTCGACGGATTGGCCTGGCAGGAGTCCGGTTCGGAACCGAGGCCGTCATCCACCACGGCGAAGTCCGCAGCGTCAGCATCATCGGTGATCTGAACCCGCACAGTGGCGCGCTCCGGATCCTCGGTGAAGGCGACGTGCACGCCGGCGGTCCAGAACAGCGAGGTCAGCTCGACCGAGGTGTCGCCGAGCGCGATGCAGGGATGTGAGACCGATCCGATCTCGCCGCGGGCGAATGCAACAGCCGCCAGGAGGGGAACAACCGAGGCCAGGATCTTGAAACGCAACATGACACTCTACTCGCACAGGCCGCTCGGGAACTCATCGGTCCCTATGGTTTGCAGAGCGTAAAGGAAACTCGTTACCGCCGAGTTGATGCGCGGAGTGATCAAGCCAGCTGCCGCACATCCTCCGCGAGTGCGCGATAGGACAGCGCCTCGGCCAGATGCAGCCGGCCGATCTTGTCGGAATGATCGAGATCGGCCAGCGTGCGCGCCACCCGCAGCACGCGGTGATAGCCGCGCGCCGACAGCCGCATGGTCTCGGCGGCGTCGCGCAGCAATTTCTGGCCTTGCGCGTCCGGCTTGGCGATCTCCTCCAGCACGGAGGCGGGGGCCTCGGCATTGGTGCGGACATTGGGCAGACCGGCATCTGCATAACGCACGAGCTGGATGTCGCGCGCCGCCGCCACGCGCGCGGCGACCTCGGCCGATCCCTCCGCCGGCGGCGGCAGGATCAGATCGGCCGCGGTCACGGCCGGCACCTCGATGCGCAGATCGATGCGGTCCATCAGCGGGCCAGAGATGCGCGCCTGATAATCGCCGGTGCAGCGATCGATGCGGCCACGCTTGCAGGCATAGCCGGGCTCGAACGCGTTGCCGCAGCGGCACGGATTCATCGCTGCGACCAGCATGAAGCGGGCAGGGTAGGTGACGCGGTGATTGGCGCGCGACACGGCGACCTCGCCGTTCTCCAGCGGCTGCCGCAGCGAATCCAGCACGCGCGGATCGAATTCGGGCAGCTCGTCGAGGAACAGCACGCCCTGATGCGCCAGCGAGATCTCGCCGGGCTTGGCGCGCATGCCGCCGCCGGTGAGCGCGGCCATGCTCGCGGAATGATGCGGCGAGCGGAACGGCCGCCGCGCCGTCAGCGCGCCGCCTTCGATCTCGCCGGCGACGGACGCGATCATCGAGACCTCGAGCAGCTCGCCCGGCGAGAGCGGCGGCAGGATCGAGGGCAGCCGCGCCGCCAGCATCGATTTGCCGGCGCCGGGCGCGCCGATCATGAGCAAATGATGCCCGCCGGCAGCCGCGATCTCCAGCGCCCGCTTGGCGCTTTCCTGACCCTTGATGTCGCGCAGGTCGAGCGTGGAGGCGGCGGCCTCATGCACCTTCGGCGAGGGCCGCGACAGCACCTGCGTGCCTTTGAAATGGTTGGCGATCTGGATCAGCGAGCTTGCCGCGATGATCTGGATGTCCGGGCTCGCCCAGGCCGCTTCGGAGCCGCAGGACGCCGGGCAGATCAGCCCTTCCTCGCGCATATTGGCGCCGATGGCGGCGGGAAGCACGCCGGCCACGGGCGCGATCGAGCCGTCGAGGCCAAGCTCGCCGAGCACGGTGAAGCCGGTCAGCGCATCCGGCGGGATCGCGCCGATCGCCGCCATCAGGCCGAGCGCGATCGGCAGGTCGTAATGGCTGCCCTCCTTGGGCAGGTCGGCCGGCGCCAGATTGACGATGATCCGGCGCGCCGGCAGCGCCAGGCCGGAGGCGATCAGCGCCGAGCGGACCCGCTCGCGCGCCTCCGACACCGCCTTGTCCGGAAGGCCAACGATGGCGAAGGCCGGCAGGCCGGGCGCGACCTGGACCTGCACGTCGACCGCGCGGGCCTCGATCCCCTCAAAGGCGACGGTAGAAACCCGCTGAACCATGCTCAAACCAGCCTGCCCCTCTCGCACAATTAGGGGTAGCAGAGCCCGGCCTTCTCCGCAAGAACAATACGGGAACGATCCTGGAGGGCGGGCAAACCTTAATCAGGCGTAAACGCCAAGCCGACACTACGCTTCGAATGCCAGCTTCTGTCCTCAACACATTCCAACGAATGTCCGCTACTCCTAGGGCTGCGGGATGGGCCGTGGTCAACGGGTGAACAATCCAAATGCTTGCAAATCGCCGGAGAAGCGAACGTCGGATGTGCAGCCGGCTCGCCAAGATCCATTTTGGCGCGGGCTCGCTGCCGCGGGACTGCACGATCACGGATATCTCGGATGGTGGCGTGAAAGTGGTGGCGGAATTTTTGGAAGTGCCGCCGCAATTCACCATCATCTTCGCGCCCGACTATTCCCGTCAATGCCGCCTGCGCTGGCGCATCGGCTGCGAGTTCGGCGCCGAATTCACCGACTAGGGTCTTTGGGGGGCGCGTCCTTAACGGGACTTTAGCGTTAATCGGTAAGCATCTCTGATCAGTTGCCGAGTGATCAGAGTATGTCCAAGCGTTCGTCCCTCGCCTTTCCTGCGGCGAGATTGCTGCTTCCCGCACTCCTGGTGCTCACTCTCGGCGGTTGCCAGACCGCTGGCATCGAGGACGTGACCGGCGCGCTCGGCGTCAGATCGGAAACCGCTGTCAAGGCCGACGCAACGCCGGACATGGACGCTTTGCGCGAGCGTTATCGCGCCAAGCCTGGTGATCCCGACATTGCGCTCGCCTACGGCAAGGCGCTGCGCGAGAGCGGCCAGCGCGCGCAGGCGGTTGCGGTGATGGAGCAGGCCGTGCTCGGTCATTCCAGCAACAAGGCGCTGCTCGCCGGCTATGGCCGAGCGCTCGCCGACAATGGCAATTTCCAGCAGGCCTTCGACGTCCTCGGCCGCGCGCATTCGCCTGAGGATCCCGATTGGCGCATCCTGTCGGCGCAGGGCGCGGCGCTCGATCAGCTCGGCCGCAACGAGGAAGCACAGCAATATTACGCCGCGGCGTTGAAGATCGTGCCGAACGAGCCGACCGTGCTGTCCAATCTCGGCCTGTCCTATATGCTGCAAAGCAATCTGCCGAAGGCCGAACAGGTGCTCGGCCGCGCTTATCAGCGCAATCAGAACGACGCGCGGGTCCGCGCCAATCTGGCGCTCGTGCTGGGATTGCAAGGCCGCGAGGCCGAGGCCGAAATCCTCGTGAAGGCAGATCTGCCGCCCGATCAGGCCGCGGCAAAGGTCACGGCGCTGCGGCAGCTGCTGGCGAAGAAGCAGCAACGGGCGGACAAATAGTCCATCCTGCCCGAGCGGCTACGACGCCTTGCGATGCGGGGCTGATCCGCGCCCGGGCCTGCCCTTCAGCTTCTTCAGCAGCGGCGCGAGCAACGAGCGCTTCGGCTTCTTCACCTCGCCGCGGCCGGCGAGGCGGTTCGCCATGTTCTGAAACAGCTCGGTGGTGCGGTGATTCTTGGAGACTTCCGCGATCATCTGGCCGTTATTGGCCGCGGTTGAAAACAGCTTCGAATCGAACGGGATCACCGCGATCGGCTGGCTTTCCATGGTCTTGGCGAACGCCTTGACCTCGATCTCCGCCCGCTTGTGCATACCGACCTGGTTGAGGCAGTACAGCGGCGGCCGGTCGTTCGGTCGCGCTGCTTTCAACACGCTTAGCATGTTCTTGGTGTTGCGCAGATTGGCGAGATCGGGCTCGGCGACGATCACGATGTCGTCGGCATTCACCAGCGCGCGCCGCGTCCACCCGGACCATTGGTGCGGGACGTCGAGCACGATGCAGGGCGTGGTCATGCGCAGCGTGTCGAATATGGCGTCGAAGGCTTCGGCGCCGAAATCGTAGACGCGGTCGAGCGTGGCAGGCGCCGCGAGAAGGCTGAGGCGCTCGGTGCATTTGGAGAGCAGGCGCTCCATCAGCGCCGTGTCCGGCCGGTCCTGCGACAGCACCGCGTTGGCGATGCCCTGCACCGGGTCCTGGTTGTAGTCGAGGCCCGCGGTGCCGAAGGCGAGGTCGAGGTCGATCACGACGGAATCGAGCGCGAGGTCACGGGCGATGGTCCAGGCCACGTTGTGCGCGACGGTGGAGGCGCCGACGCCGCCCTTGGCGCCGACCACCGCGATGACGCGGCCGGTGATGATGGCCTCGGAGGCTGAGAACAGGCTGCAGATCGAGCGGACGACGTCGAGGGTTTCGACCGGTCCGACCACGTAATCGTTGACGCCGCGGCGCACCAGCTCGCGATAGGGCGCAGTGTCGTTGGGATTGCCGATCACGACCACGCGCGTGCCGGGGTCGCAGACGCCGGCGAGGTCGTCGAGCCCCTCGAGGATGTCGCGCGTGCCGTCGGATTCGATCACGATCACGTTCGGCGTCGGCATCGTTTCATAGACTTCGATCGCCGCGGCAAGGCCGCCATCCTTGGCGGTGAGATGCGCCTTGGCGAGCCGGCGGTCCTGCCCCGCCGCGGTCACGGCGGCGAGCGTCTTCTCGGTCTCGCAAAAGGCCTGCACCGAGATGCGAGGAACCGGCGCAATGTGTTCCTCGGGGTGCTGCGGATCGTCCGCGTCTTCGTCGTGGAGGCGTGTCATTTGCCGGTATCGCTGAGTTTGGCCTTGTCGGAATCGGGTGAGGGGGTCGCGATCGGCGTGCCCTTGCGGTAACGTTCGAAAGCGATGTCGCGTCGCGCGGTATAAGCGGGTGTCTCGGCGCGCGGCTGCTCGAGATCGGCAGGGTTGTCGATCATCGCCGCGAGATTGCGCTGGCTGGCGCAGCCCAGGTTGAAATAGGGCCGGTTCTCGTTGTAGCCGGGATCGAGGATGTTGGGTCCGACGTCTTCCGGCCACAGCCCGCAGGGGCCAGCGACCGCGGCGATCCTGGAATAGCTCAGGCGGATGGTGGGCAGCAGCCCGGGATCTTCAGGGCGATAGGGATGCTGAACGATGGCCCGCGACGGCACGCCGCCGGATGCGAGCACGGATCGGATCTCCCGATAGGTCGCGGCCGCGGCGCGCGAATTCGCGCTGTCGACGGGAACATCGACGACGACGGAGCCGGTGCCTTCGCGCACCCAGTCCCGGGCGATGCCCGCGACGTCCGAATGCTGCGCGGCCGAGAGGCCGCCCCTCGCCTTGCCGACGAAGATCACGATCGACTTCTTGCCTTCCTGGACCGCGATCGGGTGACGCTGACGATAGTCGGTCGGCACCGTCTGGGTGACGATCTCGCCGGTGGTGTTGCAGGCGCCCAGCATGACGGAGAGGCCCGTCAGTGCCAGCGCGACCCGCAGGTTGCGACGTCGATCGGCTGATGTTGTCGTCATCGCCTGGTCCCCTCTTGCCCCGTTTTCTTGCCGGTCCCCAAACCGTCCGTCTCAGTCGATGATGAAGCCGAAATCACCCGGCGTGCCGGCGATCGGATCGACACGGCGCGCGACGCCGTAGAGACGGTTCATGCGGCCGAGCAGCGCCGACTGCGCGTCCGAGGCCGGCGCGAAGCCGTCGTCGGGCCGTGCCAGTTCTTTCTGGGCGACCGCGCGCACCACATAGGGCGTCACGATCACCATCAGCTCGGTCTCGTTGTTGACGAAGTCCTGGCTGCGGAACAGCGCGCCGATGATCGGCACCTGGTCGACGCCGGGCAGGCCGTTGATCGCCTGCTTGGTCTTCTGCTGGATCAGGCCGGCCATCGCCATCGAGCCGCCTGAGGGAATTTCCAGCGTGGTCTCCGCGCGGCGGGTCTGAATCGAGGGGATGGTGATCGAGTTGCTCGAGTTCGAGGACACCGCCTGCGTCAGCGTGATCGCGTTCGTATTCGACAGCTCCGAGACTTCGGTCATCACGCGCAGGCTGATGCGGCCTTCGGCGAGCACGACCGGGGTGAAGTTAAGGGAGATGCCGAACTTCTTGTAGGTGACCTGGGTGGTGCAGACGTGGGTGACGGGATCGCAGGAATAGCCTGCGGGAATCGGGAATTCGCCGCCGGCGATGAAGGTGGCGGATTCGCCCGAGATCGCGGTCAGGCTCGGCTCGGCGAGCGTGCGCATGACGCCGGCGCTCTCCATCGCGCGCATGGTGGCGCTGACGGTGGCGAAGCCCTTGGCGAGGCCGGCGACGCCGAGCCCGTTGCTGCCGACGATTGGCCCGCCCGAGACCGAGAACGGATTGGAATTGTTGAAATTCACCACCGCCGTGCCGGCATTCAGGCTGGCGCTGAGATCGACGCCGAGCTGCTTGACGATGTCGCGGCGCACTTCGCCGACGACGACCTTGAGCATCACCTGATCGCGGCCGCGCACGACGATGTTGTTGACGACCTTGTCCGAGCCGCCGACGAGCTTGGCGGCGACGTCCCCGGCCTGCTGTGCCTCGACCGGGCTCGACACCGATCCGGTCAGCATCACGCTGTCGCCGACGCCTTCGATCTGCACGCCGGGCAGGGACTGGCGCAGGGCCGCGCGCATGCCGTTGAGATCGCGCTTCACCGCGATGTCATAGGCGGCGACCTGCTGGCCGTCGGCGGTGAAGAACACGACGTTGGTCTGGCCGACCTGGCCGCCGATGATATAGGCGCGCTGGGCCGAGCGAATGACTGCATTGGCGATCTTGGGATCGGCCACCAGCACGTCCTTGACCTCGCGGGGCAGGTCGATGACGACGGATTTGCCCACGCCAAGCGAGAGAAAACGCGATCGCGCCGGCGCGATCGACGCGACCGGCGACAGGTCGAGATCCGGCGCCTGCATCGGCGCCTGGTCACCGACCGGCGCATCCGCGGCGCTGACGCAGTCGGGGGCTGCGAGCAGCCCCAGCATCAGCATCATCACCGGCAAGAACGAGCACGCGCGCTTCCCCCGAATGCGCAGGCCCGTCCGATCATCCCCGTCCTTCATGCTATCCCCATCATCACTTCTGTGACGTCAATTGCCGCGCCTGCACCCCGTAGCGGATCACGTTGACGCCGTCGGAACGCTTGGCCGTCTGTTCTTCGACCGGACTCTCCACGGCCTTGGCATCGACGATGCTCCGCAGCGCGAGCTGGAGCGCGCCGCCCTGGCGCGCGGCCGACAGCGTGGCGACTTGATCCGGCTTGAGCTCGAGCGTGACGGTCTTGCCGATCACGGCGTTCTGGCCGTCCTTTTCCTTCGGGGCCTGGTCGATCGCGAGCACGCGGATGTTGCTCAGGATGACCTCGGACAGGATGAGGTCGTTGCCGCCGTTCGCGCCATCGGGATTCTTCAGGCGACGGGTCAGGACGATGTCGACGTGGTCGTTCGGCAGAATGAAGCCGCCGGCGCCGGTCTCGGCTGAAATCTCGGTGGAGACGGCGCGCATGCCCGACGGCAGGATCGCGGCCATGAATCCGGAGCCTTCGGCCTTGACCAGCTTCTGCTCGCGGATCGGCTCGCCCTGCATCAGGGGGACGCGCGCGATCGAGCCGGCGATCTGCGTTTGGGCTTCGGGCCTGTTGTCACGGCGGATGAAGGCGCTGCTCGCAGTCGCTGCCGGCCAGGTCTGCCACTGCAGATCCTCAGGCTTGAGGGCCTGACCGAGCTGGATGTCGTTCTTGGCGATGAGGACTTCGACCGTCGGCAGCTTCTCGGAGACGGGCACAGCGGGTGCGGGCGCATTCTGATAGCCGCTCGCCAGATACGCAGCGACGCCGCCGGCGGCCAGCGCGATGACGAGAACGACAATGCGTGCGGTGTTCATACGCTTTACTCATACGCGGGGCACTCGAACCGCACCTGGCGTGTTCCCCCGTGTCGATGAGTAGGGAGTAAAAGTATAAGGGGTGTTGCGAGGCCGAACGCGATGACCAGCCACGATGCCGGTTCTCGGCAGATGGTGAACGCGGCGTTATTCGGTCGGCCAGCGGCTCCGTAGTTTCACGCAGTGCGTGGCGCGCGTGTGGACGCTCCGCGTCATGGTGAACGGGTGGTTAGTGCGCGCCAAGTCGCCGCGCGCATCGTCCGTAGCCCGGATGGAGCGAAGCGCAATCGGGGGCCGCGTAACACGTTGTGAGACCCCGGATTTCGCTGCGCTCCATCCGGGCTACAAGCTGAGGCTATTTCGCCCGCTTCTGCTCGATCACGTCCCAGATCTTCGCCGCAACGTCGGGGCCGCCGAGCTTTGCAATGGCGCGGATGCCGGTGGGCGAGGTGACGTTGATCTCGGTGAGGTTGCCGTTGATGACGTCGATGCCGACGAACAACAGGCCGCGCTCACGCAGTGCCGGGCCGACGGTGGCGCAAATCTCGCGCTCGCGCGGGGTTAGCTCGGTTTCCTGCGCGGCGCCGCCGCGCACCATGTTGGAGCGGAGGTCGTCGGCGGCCGGCACGCGGTTGACCGCGCCGGCGAACTCGCCGTTGACGAGGATGATGCGCTTGTCGCCATGCTTCACCTCGGGGATGAACTGCTGGATCACCCAGGGCTCCCTGAAGGTGACCGAGAACATGTCGAACAGTGAGCCGAAGTTCATGTCCTGCGGCATCACGCGGAACACCGCCGCGCCGCCATGGCCGTGCAACGGCTTCATCACCACGGCGCCGTGCTTGTCGCGGAAGGCGTTGATCTCGTCGAGGTCGCGCGAGATCAGGGTCGGCGGCATCAGCTGCGGAAAATTCATCACGAACAGCTTTTCCGGCGCGTTGCGCACCGAGGCCGGGTCGTTGACCACCAGCGTCTTCGGATGGATGCGCTCCAGAAAGTGCGTCGAGGTGATGTAGGCAAGGTCGAACGGCGGGTCCTGGCGCAGCAGCACCACGTCAAAGCCGTTGAGCGCTTCGCGCCTGGGCTCACCCAGCGTGAAGTGATTGCCCGGCTCGTCGCGCACGGTCAGGAGCTGAACCGGGGCGACGATCTCCTTCCCGACCATCGAGAGCTTGTCGGGCGTGTAATAGGACAGGCCATGTCCGCGCTTCTGCGCCTCCAGAAGCAGCGCAAAGGTGGAATCGCCCTTGATGTTGATGCGGGCGATGGGGTCCATCTGGACGGCGACGTTCAGTTTCATGGTCTGCCTTTCAGGTCGAGGCGTCGAATGCCGCCAACACATGGCGCGGAAGTGAGCGCGGTGCAATCAGCATGGCGTCGAATCGCAATTCGAATTCGGCATGCTCGGGATGCGCTACGAGCCAGCCTTGCGCGGCGTCGATGATGCGCTGCTGCTGGCGCGGCGTCACGGCGAAAGCGGCGTCGTCCAGCGTCGCCCGCGCCTTGACCTCGACGAACGCGATCAGATTGCGGCGGCGCGCCACGATGTCGATCTCGCCATGCGCCGTGCGATAGCGCTTGGCGAGGATGCGGTACCCCTTCGCCATGAGATAGGCGGCGGCACGGCTCTCGGCCGAGATGCCGGTGTGGAATGCGGCAACGCGCTCGGGCGAGGCGATCTTTGGTTCCCTCGGGATCTCAGTCTTCGCCATCGCCGCCCCGCGAATCTTTTGCGAGCTCGAGTGCGCGGGCATAGATCTCGCGGCGCGGCCGTCCCGAGAGCGCGACCGCATGCGCAACGGCATCCTTGACGCTGTGCCTAACAAGCTGCTCGCGCAAGAGACCGTCCAGCGCATCCGACGTCAGCACCTCGGCGTCGGCCGCCGGCGGAGCGATCACCAGCACGAATTCGCCGCGCGTTTCCAGCGCATCGGCATCGCGCGCGAGCTCGGCTAGCGTCGCGCGCGAAATTTCCTCATGCAGCTTCGTCAGTTCGCGGCAGATCGCGGCCTCGCGCGTGCCCATGATCTCGGCGAGTTCAGTGAGCGTATCCTGCACACGGTTGCCGGATTCGAACATCACCAGCGTCGCATCGATGCGGGCGAGTTCGACAAGGCGCGCGCGGCGCGCGGCGGATTTGGCCGGCAAAAAACCCTCGAAGAAGAAGCGGTCGGTCGGCAGCGCGGCGACCGACAAAGCGGCGAGCACCGAGGACGGGCCCGGCAGCGCATACACCGCATGGCCGGCGGCGCAGACCTCGCGCACCAGCTTGAAGCCGGGATCGGAGATCAGCGGCGTGCCGGCGTCGGATACCAGCGCGATCGAGCCGCCCTGCCCCAGCGCCTCCAGGATTTTTGGGCGGGCGGCTTCCGCGTTGTGTTCGTGATATTGCTTGAGCTGCGCCGCGATGGCGTAGCGCTCGGTCAGACGCCGGGTGATGCGGGTGTCCTCGCAGGCGATGACATCGACGCCGGCGAGGGTCTGGAGCGCACGCAGCGTGATGTCGCCGAGATTGCCGATCGGGGTTGCGACCAGATGGAGGCCGGGTGCCGCCTTCGGCGCGGGAAGCCGGTGGGCATCGATGGAGAAACCGCGCGAGGCGGCGTCTTGAGCTTCAGGCGTATTTATCGGGGTCGGCTTTGCGCGCATAATGAAGCCAACTTAGGCACGATCCGCAGGGCTGGGAACCGGCTCGCCGAAAAAGATCGTGCCGAGGTGAGGGGTGAGGAACGGACGGGAATGTGATCAATCAGGATCACGTCGAGAGGGAGTGAGGGCCCTCGCGCCATATTCGCGACCGAAACGCCGCCTTGATGCTGCGTAAGCGATGGCGAACAGTTGCCGGGACGGAAAGACGGCCGCGTTAAGCGGCTATTATCCTTTTGTTTCGGTTAACTATTTGCCGACAATATGCCTGAATCCGCGGCTTGTGTCGTGGAAGGAATGTCGTGACCGGTCGGCGAGAAGGCGGGTCAGAAGAGAAGCTGCCATGGTGGGCCCGCGTTATCCAAAGTCTCCCGTTCCGGGGTCCCTGATGTCGGGAGCGACCCGAAGGAGCGCGCTCGGCCTCTTGCTCGGCGCGCCCCTGTTGTCGGCCTGCGCCGGCGTGCAGCAGAGTCTCAGCCAGTTCTCAAACCCGTTCAGCAGTTCCTCCGCACCGCCGGCCCAGCCGGCCGGCCCGCCGCAGCAGGCGACGACCGCCGGCACCGGCGGGGTCAAGGTCGCCGTGATCCTGCCGCTCTCGGCCGCCGGCAATGCCGGCCTTGCCGCGCAATCTATGCGCAACGCCGCCGAGATGGCGCTGGCCGAGTTCCAGAACCCGAACATCCAGCTCCTGATCAAGGACGACAATGGCAGCCCGCAAGGCGCGCAGGCCAGCGCGCAGCAGGCCGTCGACGAAGGCGCCGAGATCATCCTGGGGCCGCTGTTCGCGCAGTCGGTGCCGGCGGTGGCGCAGGTCGCGCGCACGCGTGGCATCTCGGTGATCGCCTTCTCGACCGATTCCAGCATCGCCGGCCGCGGCGTCTATCTGCTTTCGTTCCTGCCGGAGTCCGACGTCAATCGCATCGTCGAATATTCCGCCAGCATCGGAAAGCGCTCGGTCGCCGTGCTGGTGCCCGACAACGCCTATGGCAATGTCGTCGAAGCCGCTGTGAAGGCGGCGGTTCCGCGGCGTGGCGAGCGCATCGTCGCCTTCGAGAAATACGGCGCCGATCGCGCAACGCCGGCGCGCACTGTCGCGCAGCAGCTCGGCGGTGCGGATGCGTTGTTCATTGCCGATGACGGCGATGCCGTCGTGGCGGTGGCGGACGCGATGAGCGCGGCGGGCGCGAATTTGCGCAACATCCAGCTGCTCGGCACCGGCCTGTGGGACAGTCCGCGCGTCTATGCCAGCGCCGCCCTGCAAGGCGGTCTCTATGCCGCGCCGGACCCGGCCGGCTTCCGTGCATTCTCCGGCCGCTACCGCACCAAATACGGTGCGGAGCCGATACGCACCGCGACGCTGGCCTATGACGCGGTCGCCCTCGTCGCCGCGCTGGCGCGCACGCAGGGCACGACGCGCTTCTCGCCTGATGTGCTGACCAACTCCTCCGGCTTCGCAGGCATCGACGGCCTGTTCCGCTTCCGCGCTGATGGCACGAATGAGCGTGGCCTCGCGGTGATGAAGGTGACGCAGGGCGGCGGCGTTGCGGTCGCGGGCTCGCCGAAGAGTTTCGGGGCGTAGCCACAACACGGCACCGTGTTATTGCGACGCTGCGTCCACACGGAGTTCCACAAAAATATTGGGCGCCGTCGTTGCATTCTCTCTTGGCGAGACGCCCAAATCAGGCGCAAGGTGAATTTCAGTAGGACTGAATGTCCTAAACACAAAAGCCGCCCGGTGTGGACCCGTGCGGCCTTTGCTCAGATGGTCCCCTAGGTTAGGGATCGCCAGTGGGAGGAGCCGGATCAACTTGCAGGTGGACCGGCTCCCCTCCACGTTGCGAATCAGTGGAACGACTCGCAAGGCTATGGTGCTGCCTTCGAGTTCTTGAGTCTAGCGATAGACGCTTAGTTCCCCACTATTAGTGGTTCGTATCTTTCTTCGTCGCTACGCCGCGAGATCTGCGACCACCGCATCCAGCACCGGGAATCCGCTGCTGGTCACGCGCAAGCGTCCCGTCGCATCCACTGTGATCGCGCCTTCTTCGCGCAGCAGGGTGATGCGTTTGGGATCGAGCGAACGGCCTGACAGCGCGGTGTAGCGCTCGGGGTCGATGCCCTCGGCGAGACGCAACCCCATCAGCAAGAATTCGTCGGCGCGCTCCTCGCTGTTGAGGAGGTCGTCGGTGACGACGCCATGGCCGTTGGTCTCGACCCGCAGCAGCCAGGCCTCGGGTCGCTTCTCGGTGGCTGTGGCGTGTCGCACGCCATCGATGTCGAGCCGGCCATGCGCGCCCGGACCGATGCCGGCATATTCCTCGCCGCGCCAATAGACCAGATTGTGCCGGCATTCGGCGCCGCGCCGTGCGTGATTGGAAATCTCGTAGGCGGGCAGTCCGAGCTTGTCGCAGGTCTCCTGCGTGACGTCGTAGAGGGCGCGCGCCACCGCCTCGTCCGGCGTCTTCAATTTGCCGGCCTGGTGCAGGCCGAAGAACGGCGTGCCCTCTTCGATCGTCAATTGATAGAGCGACAGGTGCTCGGCCGCCTCATCGATGGCGAGACGCAGCTCATCGGCCCACATCGCCGGCGTCTGGTCGGGGCGGGCGTAGATCAGGTCGAATGAATAACGGTCGAACGAGCGGCGTGCGATGGCGACGGCATCGAGCGCCTCGCGCGCGCTGTGCATGCGGCCCAGCGCCTTCAGCGAGGCATCGTCGAGCGCCTGCACGCCGAGCGAGACGCGGTTGACGCCGGCGGTGCGATAACCGGCGAAGCGCGTGGCCTCGACGCTGGTCGGGTTCGCCTCCAGCGTGACTTCGACGTCGCCTGCGACGGTCCAGTGCTTGCCGATCGCATCGAGCACGGCGCCGACGGTTGCAGGCTGCATCAAAGACGGCGTACCGCCGCCGAGGAAGATCGAGGTGACCTCGCGGCCCGGCGCGCGTTGCGAGGTCGTTTCGATCTCACGTGCGAAGGCGGAGGCGAAGCGCGCCTCGTCGATCGCGGCGTGGCGGACGTGGCTGTTGAAGTCGCAATAGGGACATTTCGACAGGCAGAACGGCCAGTGCACGTAGACGCCGAAGGCTTCCTTAGCGCGGCTCAAGGCAGATCTCCGCCAGTTTCACGAAGGCGCGGGCGCGGTGCGACAGGCCGAGCCCAAGCGGCGGCAGGCCATGCTTCTCGATGCTTTCCATCTCGCCGAAAGTGCGGTTGTGGCCATCGGGCAAGAACATCGGATCGTAGCCGAAGCCGGCATTCCCGCGCGGCGGCCACACCAGCGTGCCGTCGACGCGCGCCTCGACCTCTTCGAGATGATCGTCGGGCCAGGCGACGCAGAGCGCGGAGACGAAATGCGCTCTTCGGCGGTCCGGCGTGGTGGCGCCGCGCTCCTGCAACAGCCGCTCGATCTGCGCCATTGCCGCGTTGAAATCCTTGGTCGGACCGGCCCAGCGCGCGCTGTAGATGCCGGGCGCACCGTCGAGCGCGTCGACGACGATGCCGGAATCATCGGCGAAGGAGGGAAGCTTGGTCGCCTTTGCCGCCGCGATCGCCTTGATCGCCGCGTTGCTGCGGAAATCGCTGCCGGTCTCGTCCGGCTCGGCGAGGCCGAGCTCGCCGGCCGACACCGCCGCGATGCCGTACGGCGCAAGCAGCTCCCGCATCTCGGCGAGCTTGCCGGGATTGTGGGTCGCGATGACCAGCTTGTCCGTGATTCGGCGGTGCATGGGCCTATTGACTACGCCACAGCCAGTTTCTGCAAGTCTACCAGACGGGCAACGCCCTTCTGGGCCAGCGCCATCAGCGCCAGGAACTCATCCTGTGTGAACGGCTCGCGTTCCGCCGTGCCCTGCACCTCGATGATGCGGCCATCGCCGGTCATGACGAAATTGGCGTCGGTCTGGGCTTCCGAATCCTCGGCGTAGTCGAGATCGAGCACCGGCGTGCCGTTGTAGATGCCGCAGGAGATCGCGGCGACGTTGTCGCGCATGACGTTGGTCTTGATCATGTTGCGCGCCTTCATCCAGTTGATGCAATCGGCCAGCGCGACCCAGGCACCGGTGATCGAGGCCGTGCGCGTGCCGCCGTCGGCCTGGAGCACGTCGCAATCGACCGTGATCTGGCGCTCACCGAGCGCTTCGAGATCGACGATGGTGCGAAGCGAGCGGCCGATCAGGCGCTGGATCTCGACGGTACGGCCGCTTTGCTTGCCGGCGGAGGCCTCGCGGCGGGTGCGTTCGGAGGTTGCGCGCGGCAGCATGCCGTATTCGGCGGTGACCCAGCCGCGGCCCTGGCCCTTCAGCCACGGCGGCAGGCGCTCCTCCAGCGTGGCGGTCACCAGCACATGGGTGTCGCCGAATTTCACGAGGCAGGAGCCTTCCGCATATTTGACCACGCCGCGCTCCAGCGTCACGGGGCGCAATTCGTCGGGCGCACGGCGGCTTGGCCGCATGGGAAATCCTCCAAAACTCGCAGGTGTAGGGCTGTTCGCGGTGCTTGTAGGGGGGGTGAGGGTGGGCGGCAAGGTTTTTTCACCCCCGATTTCGTGCCCGCAAACGCCACGCTTGTCAGAAGCCCCCGGGATGGACAAATAATGAGCATCTGAGAGGAGTTACCGTCGGTGGCCCATCACGATCCGATCCACCTGATCGCGCCGCGCGCAGGCCTTGCCCAGCTCAACGAGCGTTCCCGCGACATCTTTCGTCAAATTGTCGAAAGCTATCTCGCGACCGGCGAGCCCGTGGGATCGCGCAATATCTCGCGCCTGATCGCGATGCCGCTGTCGCCGGCCTCGGTCCGCAACGTCATGGCCGATCTGGAACAGCTCGGCCTGATCTACGCGCCCCATACCTCCGCCGGCCGGCTGCCGACGGAACTGGGCTTACGCTTTTTCGTCGATGCCCTGATGCAGGTCGGCGACCTCACTGAAACTGAGCGTGCGGCGATCCAGAGCCAGCTTGCCACCGTAGGTCAGGCGCAATCGGTCGAGGCGGCGCTGGACCAGGCCTTGATGCGGCTGTCGGGACTGACCCGTGCCGCCGCGGTGGTGCTGACGCCAAAATCCAATGCGCGGCTGAAGCATATCGAGTTCGTCCGGCTGGAACCCGAGAAAGCCTTGGTCATCCTGGTCGGCGAGGACGGTCAGGTCGAAAACCGCGTGCTGACGCTGCCGCCCGGAGTTCCATCCTCGGCGCTCACCGAAGCCGGCAATTTCCTCAATGCGCGGATTCGCGGCCGCACCCTGGCCGAGGCGCGGCTCGAGCTCGAGACTGCACTTGGGGAAGCCCGCGCCGAGCTCGATCAGCTGACGCAGAAGGTGATCTCGGCCGGAATCGCAAGCTGGTCCGGCGGCGAGAACGAGGACCGGCAGCTCATCGTCCGCGGCCACGCCAATCTGCTGGAGGATCTGCACGCGCTGGAGGATTTGGAGCGGGTGCGCCTTTTGTTCGACGATCTCGAGACCAAGCGCGGCGTCATCGACCTCCTGGGCCGGGCCGAGACCGCGGAAGGCGTGCGCATCTTCATCGGCAGCGAGAACAAGCTGTTTTCCTTGTCAGGCTCCTCCACCATCATCTCGCCCTATCGGGATGCCGGCGGCCACATCGTCGGCGTCCTGGGCGTGATCGGCCCGACGCGGCTGAATTATGCCCGCGTGATCCCGACTGTGGACTACGCCGCCCGCATCGTCAGCCGCCTTTTGGGGGGCTGACGGCGTTTCCGCCGATCACGGGCGCTTGATTTTCGCACGCTTAGGCACGATATCCGGGCCAACAATCCCTGGAAACGAGTTCGAGATTAGAGCCGATGACCGATCGAGACCGGCAACCCGAAGACACGACCGCGCCGACCCCCGAGCCCGTGGTGTCGAAGCCCTACATCATGCCCGACGATCCCGAGCCCGGCTCGGTCGAAACCTTGCAGAAGGAAGCCACCGAAGCGCGCGACCGCATGCTGCGGACGCTGGCCGAGATGGAGAATTTGCGCAAGCGAACCGCCAAGGAAGTCGCCGACGCCCGCCTCTATGGCATCACCGGCTTCGCCCGCGACGTGCTCGACATCGCCGACAATCTCCAGCGCGCGCTCGATGCCGTTCCGGCTGAGGCCCGTGCCACCGCCGATCCCGGCCTGATCTCGCTGATCGAGGGCGTCGAGCTCACCGAGCGGTCGCTGCTCAACGCGCTGGAAAAGCATGGCGTGAAGAAGCTCGATCCGCAGGGCCAGAAGTTCGATCCGAACTTCCACCAGGCGATGTACGAAGTGCCCGATCCGTCGGTGCCCTCGGGCACCGTGGTCCAGATCATGCAGGCCGGCTATACTATCGGCGAGCGCGTGCTGCGCCCGGCTTTGGTCGGCGTCGCCAAGGGCGGCGCTAAGGCCGCTCCGGCGGCGAACAACAACGAGGCGAGCGACGCACCGAACTAAGTTCGGTGTCATTCCGGGGCGGCTCGCAGAGCCGAACCCGGAACGACTCTGTGAAACCCTTACGCGCTCGCCGCGATGTCCGCAGACTGAATCCGCTTCACGCCGGCCTTGGCCATATCGGCCCAGGCTTTTGCCAGCGAACCCTGCGTGTCGATGCCGCGGCAGGCGTCTTCCACCACATAGACCTCGAAGCCTGCCTTGCGCGCGTCGAGCGCGGTCCAGGCGACGCAGAAGTCTGTCGCCAGCCCTGCAACGAAGACGCGCTTGATCTTGCGCCCCTTCAGGTATCCGGCAAGTCCGGTCGAGGTCTTGCCGTCGGCCTCGAGAAAGGCCGAATAACTGTCGACGTCCTTGTGGAAACCCTTGCGGATGATGAGCTCGGCGTGCGGGATCGCAAGGTCCTTCGACAGCGCGGCTCCGTCGGTGCCCTGCACGCAATGGTCCGGCCACAGCACCTGCTTGCCGTAGGGGAGATCGACGGTCTCGAACGGCTTCTTGCCGGAATGCACTGACGCGAACGAGACGTGGCCTGGCGTGTGCCAGTCCTGCGTCATCACCACATTCGCAAACGCTTTCGAGATCTTGTTGATGACGGGCACCACCTGCTCGCCCTCTTTCACCGCGAGGCTGCCGCCGGGCAGGAAGCAGTTCTGCACGTCGATCACGAGCAGGGCGGAGGTCTCGTCAGGCTTGATCGATGCCGCTGCAAACAGCGCGGTTGGCGCGAGGCTCGCCAGCGCCGTCGTTCCGAGCATTGCCAAGACTTGTCGTCGGTCCAGCATCGTTCGCCTCCCTTGGGATGATCCAACGGAAGCGAAGCCTAGTTCCGTTCGTGTACGAACAGAAGCCCGAAAATGCAGCCGGCTTTGGTGAGGGGTTGGGCTGCTGCCGCGCTCTCAGTGCACCTCTCCCGCTTGCGGGAGAGGTCGGCGCGCCCCGGGCGATGCGAAGCATCGTCCCGCGCGGCGGGTGAGGGTTCTATCCTCTGGGGGATTGTCCCCATGAGGAGACACCCTCTCCCCAGCCCTCCCCCGCAGGCGGGGAGGGAGCGCGCATCTCGTTCGGAGATGCAACTACCCCTTCGGCTGGATGCCGTCGCGCACGGCGCGGAAGCGGGTGAAGGCGGCTAGCCATTGCTCGCGCGGGGCGCTGGCGATGATACGGAGCGAGGCGCCGCCGCTCGAGAAGCGGATCCACTGCACCACGGTGACCGGGGTCTTGTCCTTGCCACTGACGCCGTCGATCCGGGTCTCGAAGCCTTGCTGGCCATTGATGCGGATCGGCTCGGACATGGTGACGCGCGATTCGCGCACGCCCGGGATCTGAAGCGCCGCCTCCTGGGCGAAGCGGGCGCGGTCGTCGGCGGCTTGCGGGGTGGCGCCGATCACGCCGAGGATCATGAACGGCTTCGACTCATAGCCGGTGCTCTCGTCGCCGTCGGCCAGGATGATGCTCGAGCCGGGCGCCAGCGTGCGGATGTCCTTGAAGTCGGCGAGATCGGTGATCTTGAACGGCATCAGCGCGATCTGCTCCTCGGCCGAGACCTGCTTGCGGGTGGCGGCGGTCGCAAACATCTGCCGCACCGCTTCATCCGTGTAGATCTTGGTCGCATTCTCCGGGATCTGCACCGCGACATAACCGGAGAAGCCGGCGCCCGGCACGATCATCGAATAGCGCTTCACCGGGGTGTCGCCGGCCTTGCCGCTTTCGGTGGTGAAATAGGCAAGGCCCGCGGGAGTCTCGACCTTGTCCTGCTTGACGCCATTCGCGCCGGCCGGATTGGAATTGAAGGCGCTCACGACCTCGCCATAGGCCGCCGGCGGCAGCTCGGTGATCAGCACCTTGACGCTGCCGTCCTCGCTCTCGAAGCCCGGAAAGGTTTTTGCGGTGTTGAGGCCGACCAGCGGCACCATGCCGAGGCGCAAGCCGGGCGGAAACACGGCGTCGGCGGCAAGGGCCGGCAACGCGGAGGCAATGAAGAGGGCGAGCGCGGCGAGGGGGCGGATCAGCTTCATGGGCACTCTGATTGGTTCACATTGAGGCCGTTCGATGGTCGGCCACCGGGCCGCTTTGTCGCGCGGAGCAGCCGTGGCGGCTGCCCGGCCGGTCCGCCTTTTACCGGGTTTGGGCTTGCGGCAACAGGGCGAGGACCGGCTGCGGGTAGTGGGGCTTGCCGAGACCTGAACCTGTTAATAATTCCTCACCCGCAAGGCGGTGAAGCCCGGATATGTTCTTCCAAAACCCAATGTTTTCGCGGCAGAAACCTGGCTTCGGTCCTTGCGGGCCCCTCCCCCCCTCCTATATGAGCCTCAATCATCGCAATATCGCGGATGTTTGATCTTAGGGGGTTTCGGTTTGGGTGCCTTCTGGGCCCAGCCAACCTGCCGCAAAAACAAGGATATCAGGACCATGGGAAAGGTCATTGGGATCGACCTCGGCACCACGAATTCGTGCGTCGCCGTGATGGATGGCAAGAACGCCAAAGTCATCGAGAATTCCGAAGGCATGCGCACGACGCCCTCGATCGTCGCCGTTACGGACGACGGTGAGCGCCTCGTCGGCCAGCCGGCCAAGCGCCAGGCCGTTACCAATCCCGAGCGCACCTTCTTCGCAGTGAAGCGCCTCATTGGCCGCCGCTACGACGACCCGATGGTCGAGAAGGACAAGAAGCTCGTCCCCTACAAGATCGTGAAGGCTTCCAACGGCGACGCCTGGGTCGAGGCCGACGGCCAGACCTACTCGCCCTCGCAGGTCTCGGCGTTCATCTTGCAGAAGATGAAGGAGACCGCGGAAGCCCATCTCGGCCAGAAGGTCGACCAGGCCGTCATCACCGTTCCCGCCTACTTCAACGACGCCCAGCGCCAGGCGACCAAGGACGCCGGCAAGATCGCGGGCCTCGAAGTGCTGCGCATCATCAACGAGCCGACCGCGGCTGCGCTTGCTTATGGCCTCGACAAGACCAAGACCGGCACGATCGCGGTGTACGATCTCGGCGGCGGCACGTTCGATATCTCGATCCTCGAGATCGGCGACGGCGTGTTCGAGGTGAAGTCGACCAACGGCGACACCTTCCTCGGCGGCGAAGACTTCGACATGCGCCTGGTCGGCTATCTCGCCGACGAATTCCAGAAGGAGCAGGGCATCAACCTGCGCAACGACAAGCTCGCGTTGCAGCGCCTGAAGGAAGCCGCTGAAAAGGCCAAGATCGAACTGTCGTCGACGACGCAGACCGAGATCAACCTGCCCTTCATCACCGCGGACCAGACCGGCCCGAAGCATCTGACGATGAAGCTCACCCGCGCCAAGTTCGAGGCGCTGGTCGACGACCTCGTCCAGAAGACCGTCGAGCCCTGCCGCAAGGCGCTGAAGGACGCCGGCGTCACCGCCGGTGAGATCGGCGAAGTGGTTCTGGTCGGCGGCATGTCGCGCATGCCGAAGGTCCAGGAAGTCGTGAAGCAGCTGTTCGGCAAGGAGCCGCACAAGGGCGTCAACCCGGACGAAGTCGTGGCGATCGGCGCCGCGATCCAGGCCGGCGTGCTCCAGGGCGACGTCAAGGACGTGCTGCTGCTCGACGTCACCCCGCTGTCGCTGGGCATCGAGACGCTGGGCGGCGTGTTCACGCGCATCATCGACCGCAACACCACGATCCCGACCAAAAAGAGCCAGGTGTTCTCGACCGCCGAGGACAGCCAGAACGCGGTCACCATCCGCGTCTTCCAGGGCGAGCGTGAAATGGCGGCCGACAACAAGATGCTCGGCCAGTTCGACCTGATGGGCATTCCGCCGGCCCCGCGCGGCATGCCGCAGATCGAGGTGACGTTCGACATCGACGCCAACGGCATCGTCAACGTCTCGGCCAAGGACAAGGCCACCGGCAAGGAGCAGCAGATCCGCATTCAGGCCTCCGGCGGCCTGTCGGAAGCCGACATCGAGAAGATGGTCAAGGACGCCGAGGCCAATGCCGAGGCGGACAAGAAGCGCCGCGAGGCCGTGACCGCCAAGAACGAGGCGGATGGTCTGGTGCATTCGACCGAGAAGGCTTTGGCCGAGCACGGCTCGAAGGTCGGCGAGACCGAGCGCCGCGCCATCGAGGATGCCGTCGGCGACCTCAAGGAAGCGCTGAAGGGCGACGATGCCGAGGCGATCAAGGCCAAGACCCAAACGCTGGCCCAGGCGTCGATGAAGCTTGGCGAAGCCATGTACAAGCAGCAGGCCGAGGCCGACGCCAAGAAGGACGCGGCCAAGGACGACGTCGTCGACGCGGAATTCACCGAGGTCGACGACGACAAGAACAACAAGAAGTCCGCCTGAACCCCGAGAGGGTGACGATGCGGACGGCTTGGACCCCACACGCGCTACCGGCCTCCTCCCTTACGGGGGAGGCCGTCGTGTCGGGCTCGACGGGACGGGTGCCCGTTACGATCAATCAATTCCCAGCCGTTATGCTGAACGTTGCCATGCAGCCCTCTGCCGCCAGGCGGAAGGCCGCCTATATTGTCGCGTGGCGACGTTGTTTCGCTCCGACTTGAATCGCGATTGGATAGACCGAGTCCGACATGTCCACGTCCACCAAGCGCTGCTACTACGAGACCCTCGAGGTCGAACGCGATGCCGACGAAGGCAAGCTGAAGTCGTCGTTCCGCAAGCTCGCCATGAAATTTCATCCCGACCGCAATCCGGGGGATGAGACCAGCGAAGTCAAATTCAAGGAACTCAACGAGGCCTACGAGGTCCTCAAGGACAAGGACAAGCGCGCCGCCTATGACCGCTACGGTCATGCCGCTTTCGAGCAGGGCGGTGGTGGTGGTGCCGGCTTCGGCGCGGGCTTCGCCTCCTCTTTCTCCGACATTTTCGAAGATTTGTTCGGCATGGCCGGGCAGCGCGGCCGCGGCGGTCGCGAGCGCGGCGCCGACCTGCGCTACAACATGGAAATCACGCTCGAGGAAGCCTTTGGCGGCAAGACCGCGCAGATCGAGATTCCGGTCTCGGTCACCTGCGAGGCCTGCTCGGGGATCGGCGCCAAGGCCGGAACCAAGCCCAAGACCTGCTCGACCTGCGGCGGCGCCGGCCGCGTGCGGCAGTCGCAGGGCTTCTTCACGCTGGAGCGGACTTGTCCGGGCTGCCAGGGCCGCGGCCAGATGATCGAGGATGCCTGCCCGTCCTGCTCGGGCCAGGGCCGCGTCACCCGCGAGCGGAATCTTTCGGTCAACATTCCCCCCGGTGTCGAGGAAGGCACAAGGATCAGGCTCGCCGGTGAGGGTGAGGCGGGGGTCCGCGGCGGTCCGCCCGGCGACCTCTACATCTTCCTGTCGCTGGCCCAGCACCAGTTCTTCCAGCGCGACGGCGCCGATCTGCATTGCCGTGTGCCGATCTCGATGGTGACGGCCGCCCTCGGCGGCGAATTCGAGGTGCCGACCATCGAGAAGAGCAAGGCCAAGGTGAAGGTGCCGGCCGGGACCCAGTCCAACCGCCGATTTCGCATTGCATCAAAAGGCATGCCGGTGCTGCGGTCGCGCCAGATGGGCGACATGTATGTTCAGGTCGTGGTCGAGACCCCGCAGAATCTCACCAAGAAGCAGCAGGAGCTGCTGGCCGAGTTCGAAAAGCTGTCCTCCGGCAACACCCAGCCGGAATCCGAGGGCTTCTTCGCCAAGGTCAAGGATTTCTTCGGTAATCGGGCGAATTGACTCGGCTTGACCGTACCGCCTTCGGCCTATACGTCTTTATGACCATTTTCTGACACGCGGTCCCGCGGTCCCGTCCGGTCCTGACATGCCATTGCCATCGTCCGCGCGTGCGTTGAAGAAGCCCCGTCTCGATGACGAGGTGCGTTTTCTCCGATCATGGATCGAAAAGCCCCTGCACATGGGCGCGGTGATGCCGTCGGGCAAGCTGCTGGCCCGGACCATGGCCCATTACGTCGATATCGATTCGGACGCACCGGTGGTTGAACTCGGGCCCGGCACCGGCGCCATCACCTCGGCCCTGATCGAGCGCGGCGTCGACCAGAAGCGCCTCGTCCTCGTCGAATACAATCCCGGCTTCTGCGCCCTGCTGCGCGACCGCTATCCGCAGGCCAAGGTGGTGCAGGGCGATGCCTATCGCCTGCGCGACACGCTCTGGAACGTCCTGAGCGCGCCCGCCTCCGCCGTCGTCTCCGGCCTGCCGCTGGTCACAAAACCGATGTTGACCCGGCTGCGGCTGATCCGCGATGCCTTCACGGCGCTGGCGCCCGGCGCGCCGTTCGTCCAGTTCACCTATGCGGTGGTGCCGCCGATCCCGAAATCGCTGCCCGGCGTGTCCACAGAGGCCTCGGAACGGATCTGGATGAACCTTCCGCCGGCTCGCGTCTGGGTGTATCGCAAGCATTAATTCCGCCGGCGTCCCTCTTTGCGCGGCGGGCTCGTTTCGCCGAACGCATGGAAGCGGATGTCCGCACCCAAAATCCTGGTCATTCCCGGCTCGCTGCGCACCGGCTCGCACAATGCGAAGCTGGCGGCGCTCGCCGCCTATGAATTCGCCCGGGCAGGCGTCGACGTCACCCGGATCTCGCTCGCCGATTTCCCGCTGCCGATCTACGACGGCGATCTTCAGGCCAAGTCCGGCGTACCCAAGCACGCGATCAATCTCAAGCGCATGATCGGGGCCCATCATGGCGTGCTGATCGTCTCGCCCGAATACAACGCCTCGGTGCCGCCGCTGCTGAAGAACGCGATCGACTGGGTCAGCCGCGTGCACGAGCTGCACGAGGCGCGCGGCGAAGTCTTTCGCAGCCGCGCCTTCGCGCTCGCCGGCGCCTCGCAGAGCCGGTTAGGTGCCGCCCGCGCGCTCCAGGCGTTGCGGCTGATCCTGACCTCGTGCCACGCCAATGTGATTGCCAGCCAGCTCACGCTCGCCTTTGCCGACCAGGCCTATGACGATATGGACAGGCTCAAGAACGAGGGCGACATCGCCGCGTTGAAGGAGCTGGTAACCCAGTTGATCGACATTTCCCAACGCATGATGTGAGGTGACATGACGCCAGCCGAGATCGCCCCCAAGGACCGCCTGATCGTCGCGCTCGATCTGCCCAGCGTCGATGCCGCGGAAGCGATGATCGACAGGCTCGGCGACAGCGTCACGTTCTACAAGATCGGCTACCAGCTCGCCTATGCCGGCGGCCTGCCGCTGATCGGCAAGCTCGCCGACAGGGGCAAGAAGGTTTTCGCCGATCTCAAGATGCACGACATCGGCAACACGGTCACGCGTGGTGTGGAGAGTGTGGCGAAGCTGGGCGCAACCTTCGTCACCGTGCACGCCTATCCGCAGACCATGAAGGGCGCCGTCGAGGGCCGCGGCAGCGCCAGCCTGAAGATTCTCGCGGTCACGGTCCTGACCTCCTACAACGACGACGACCTGCACGCGGCCGGGTACCGGCTCAGCGTCTCGGAATTGGTCGAGGCGCGCGCGCAGCAGGCGCAGGTGCTCGGCGTCGATGGCCTCGTGTCCTCGCCCGAGGAGGTCGGTGCCTTGCGCAAGATCGTCGGCCACCAGATGCATCTCGTCACACCGGGCATCCGGCCGGCCGGCGCGGCAAGCGGCGACCAGAAGCGCATCATGACGCCCGGTCGCGCAATCAGTGCTGGCGCCGACTATCTCGTCGTCGGTCGGCCGGTGGTGGAAGCGGCGGACCCAAGGGCGATCGCTGAATCCATCCAGGCCGAGATCGCGCAGGCGCTGGGAGCATGATCCGGACCCGAAGGGCCGCGTTAGCGCAAAGTGTGAAGCGGTTTTCCGATCAGATCCTGCTCAAATAGAGATCACCACCAACAACACAGGGAGAAGAACAATGGCAAAAGGCTACTGGATCGGGCGCGTCGATGTGAGCAGTGACGAGGGCTACAAGCCCTATGCCGTCGCCAACGGTCCGATCTTCAGGAAATGGGGCGGCCGCTTCGTCGTCCGCGCCGGCAAGTTCACCACCGTCGAAGGCGCCAGCCGCACCCGCAACGTCGTGATCGAATTCCCGGACTACGAAACCGCGATCGCCTGCTACAACTCACCGGAATACCAAGCCAACATCAAGGTGCGCCAGCCGCACTCGGTCGCCGACCTCATCATCATCGAAGGCTACGACGGCCCGCAGCCGTCGGACGGCTGAGGCGCGATCTCTCCTGCCCGGAGGGTCGGGCTATCGCATATTTAGGTGTGCATTCGGGGCGCAATAGCCTCCACATCGTCATGGCCGGGCTTGTCCCGGCCATCCACGTCTTGCCACGCAGCGCGGAGAACGTGGATGCCCGGGACAAGCCCGGGCATGACGACCTTTGGTGAGTGTCTCAATGCGATTGCCCTCCCTCCAGGGGAGGGTAAGAGCGCCCATACCGCCTCATCCCGCTCGGTTGCCGGAACTGCCTCCCCCCGCTACAACGGCACCGAAGAGGATCACACCATGTCCGACATGCGCTTGATTGTTGCTGGGGCCGGCGGCCGGATGGGCCGCGCGCTGGTGCGGGCGATTGCCGAAAGCAAAGGTGCGGTGCTTGCCGGCGCGCTGGAGGCGCCGGGCTCCGAGCTGCTCGGCAAGGATGCGGGCGTGTTTGCAGGCCTGCCCGCCAACGGCATCAAGCTGTCGGCCGATCTCTGGGCGATGTCGAAGGAGGCCGACGGCATCCTTGATTTCACCGTGCCGGCGGCGACCATCGCCAATGTCGCGATCGCGGCCCAGCGCGGTATCGTGCATGTCGTCGGCACCACGGGGCTGTCGGGCTCCGACAACGCCGTGATCAAGAGCGTCACCAATCGCGCCGTCGTGGTGCAATCGGGCAATATGAGCCTGGGCGTCAATCTGCTTGCCGCGGTGGTCAAGCGCGTCGCCAAGGCGCTCGATGAAACTTTCGATATCGAGATCGTTGAAACCCATCATCGTATGAAGGTCGACGCGCCCTCGGGCACCGCGCTGATGCTGGGCCAGGCCGCCGCCAGCGGCCGCGGAGTCACCCTCGATGACCATTCCGAGCGCGGCCGTGACGGCATCACCGGAGCGCGCAGGCCGGGCAATATCGGTTTCGCCTCCTTGCGTGGCGGCACCGTCGCCGGCGATCACAGCGTGACCTTCCTCGGCCCGTTCGAACGCCTGACGCTGTCGCATCAGGCCGAGGACCGCATGCTGTTCGCCCATGGTGCGCTGAAGGCGGCGCTGTGGGCGCATGGCAAGAAGCCGGGCCACTACTCCATGGCCGACGTGCTCGGCCTATCCGACATCTGAGCCAGAGCATGTTCCGGAAAAGTGTGAAGCGGTTTTCCGATAAGATCATGCTCAAACAACAACCGTAACGGAAAGCAGTCAATGAGCGAACGTCTTCTCGTGCTCGTGCGCCACGGCCAGAGCGAATGGAATCTGAAGAACCTGTTCACGGGTTGGAAGGACCCTGACCTCACCGAGCTCGGCGTGAAGGAAGCTACGGAAGCCGGCCGCAAGCTGAAGGCGCAGGAGCTCGTGTTCGACGTCGCCTATACGTCGGTGCTCACACGCGCGCAGCACACGCTCGACCTCATTCTCGGCGAGCTCGACCAGAAAGGCCTGCCGACGACGAAGAACCTCGCGCTGAACGAGCGCGACTATGGCGACCTCTCCGGCCTCAACAAGGACGATGCCCGCAAGAAATGGGGTGAGGACCAGGTGCTGATCTGGCGCCGTTCCTACGACGTGCCTCCGCCCGGCGGCGAAAGCCTGAAGGACACGCTCGCGCGGGCACTGCCCTATTACGTGCAGGAAATCCTGCCCGGCGTCCTCAACGGCAAGCGCACGCTGGTCGCCGCCCACGGCAACTCGCTGCGCGCGCTGATCATGGTACTGGAAAAGCTCTCGCCTGAAGGCATTCTGAAGCGCGAGCTCGCGACCGGTGTGCCGATCATCTACCGGCTGAATGCGGATTCGACGGTGGCGTCGAAGCTGGATCTGGCGGGTTAGCGACGGTCTCGTAGGGTGGGCAAAGCGACTTGTCCGCCGTAGCTCGAAGAGCGAAGGCGGAAGCGTGCCCACGTTCTGTCGGCGGTTTCAGAGAGATCGTGGGCACGGCGCGTTGCGCCTTTGCCCACCCTACGGCAGTGTGCTTGCAGCTCCTATTGCATCCCCAACTGCCCGGCTTCCCAGCCCAGCATCGCCTGTTTCCGCGTGATGCCCCAGTGATAGCCGGTGAGCGTGCCGCTCTTGCCGAGCGCGCGGTGGCAGGGCACGACGAACGAGACCGGGTTCTTGCCGACCGCGGCGCCGACGGCGCGTGAGGCCTTCGGGCTGTTGATGTTGCAGGCGATGTCGGAATAGGACACCGCGCGCCCCATGGGGACCTTCAGCAGCGTCTCCCACACCCGCACCTCGAAGTCGGTGCCGATCATCACCACGCGCAGCGGCTGATCCGGCCGCCAGAGCCTGGTGTCGAAGATGCGCGCAGCGAGCGGCGCCGTGCCCTCGTGATCCTCGACGTAAGTGGCGCTCGGCCAGCGCCGCGTCATGTCAGCGAGCGCAACCTTCTCCTCGCCGTGGTCGGCGAAGGCAAGGCCTGACAGGCCGCGATCGGTGGCGATCACGATCGCGGTGCCGAACGGCGAGGGGTGAAAGCCGTAGCGCAAGGTCAGGCCGGCGCCACCGTTCTTCCATTCGCCCGGCGACATCGCTTCATGGGTCACGAAGAGATCGTGCAGCCGCCCCGGGCCCGACAGGCCGGAGTCGAGCGCGGCGTCGAGAATGCTCGCGGAGTCCCGCAGCAAGCCCTTGGCGTGGTCGAGCGTCAGCGCCTGCATGAAGGCCTTTGGCGTGATCGAGGCCCAGCGGCGGAACAGATGGTGCAACTCATCCGGCGTGACGCCGGCCGCATCCGCCATTGCCTCGATGGCCGGCTGCGTGCGCCAGTTCTCCGAGATGAAGGCGATCGCCCGGCGCACCGAATCATAGTCGCGCAGCGCGGCGTTCTGGGGGCCCGGCTTGGCCAGGCGCTGGTCATGTATGGCGAGTGTCATCATGACCGGAAATGTAGGGGAGGGACGGCTGGGAAACCACCCGATTTCCGACCTGACATCAGCTGATCGGGTTGTAGGTCGGGCCGCGCTTGGCGGCGTTGAGTGCCTCAACCAAGCCTTTGTGAAAGCTTGCTTTTTCCTCTGGCCCCAGGAAGCGGGCGATCTGGATCTGGTGGCCGCGCGAGATCAGATAGAGATGCTCGATGCCAAAGTCCTCGTCGATCTCCATGTCGAGGCGGACCCAGAGCGGATTGAACGTCCATTCGGCGACCTGGCCGCGATGGCTGATCCGCCGCACGCGCAATTCTGAGGTCGTGACCGTGATCTCCTCGCGTGCCCGCGCGGTGCGGAAATTAGCCCGGAAGGCCCACCAGATCACGAGCACGTCGAGGCCGAAGAAACCGAGCACCGGCCAGGCGCCCTTCAACAGGAAAGCAAGACCAGTGGCAAAGCTCACCACGCTCAGGAACAGCATCACGGCGAGGAAGCCCGTGCGGTTCAACGAGCGGTGGGGCGTCAGCAGCGCCGAGAAGATCTGAGGCTCGTCCTCGCTTTCAGATCGCTCGCGCTCAATTTCGTTGCCTGTGCTCATCGTCCATCAGTATATCCCGATCATGGCGAAAATCACCTACAAGCCGGCTCCGCGCAAAGCGCCGGTGCCGAAGAAGAAGGCAAAGCCGGCCATCGCGAAGCCGAAAGCCCCCGCCAAGAAATCACTCAAGGCGACAAGGCGTTGGACCCCCGCCGAGGTCCACGACGCCTTCAGCCGTTTCCGCAAAGCCAACCCGGAGCCGAAAGGTGAGCTCGAGCACGTCAACCCGTTCACCCTGCTGGTGGCCGTGGTGCTGTCGGCGCAGGCCACCGATGCCGGCGTCAACAAGGCGACACGCGCCTTGTTCGAAGTCGCCGACACGCCGCAGAAGATGCTCGATCTCGGCGAGGAGCGCTTGCGCGAGTACATCAAGACCATCGGCCTCTACCGCACCAAGGCCAGAAACGTCATCGCGCTGTCGGCAAAGGTGCTGAGCGAGTTTGGCGGCGAGGTGCCGCGCACGCGCGCCGAGATCGAGTCGTTGCCCGGCGCTGGCCGCAAGACCGCCAACGTCGTGCTCAACATGGCCTTCGGCGAGCACACCATGGCGGTCGACACGCATGTGTTCCGTGTCGGCAACCGCACCGGGCTTGCACCCGGCAAGACGCCGCTTGAGGTCGAGCTCGGCCTCGAAAAGGTGATCCCGGCGGAGTTCATGCTGCACGCCCATCATTGGCTGATCCTGCACGGCCGCTATACTTGCCTCGCACGCACGCCGCGCTGCGAGGTCTGCCTGATCAACGATCTCTGCCGGTGGCCGGAGAAGACGGTCTGAGACAGTGCTGCGTCGGGCGCGTCACCGCATCTGCCGCGCCGGCTCGATCAGCTCCGGCCGCGGGCCTGATAGCCGCTTGTGCATGTGGACCATGAAGGCCATGCCGAAGATCGGCGTCGCCAGATTGACGATCGGGATCGAGACGAAGGCGGCGATGAACAGGCCGGCGGTGAAGATGGTGGCGGCGTTGTCGCGCCGCATCGCCTTGGCCTCTTCCGGCGAGCGGAAGCGCATCGCGGCCAGCTCGAAATATTCACGGCCGAGCAGCCAGGCGGCGGCGAGGAAGAAGACCAGGAAGCCGGCGCCGGCGAACAACACCAGCGGCAGCGCGATCAGATAGACCAGGATCGTCAGCAGCGCGGTCTTGATACCCTCGAAGATCGCCCGATTGAACGGCAGCGCGACGCCCGGACGCTCGGCAGGGTAATGCTCGCGCTCGACGATGTCGGCGACATCGTCGACGAACAGGCTGGCCACCACCGAAGTGATCGCGGGCATCAGGAAGACGCCGCCGAACACGACGCCGAGGCCGGCGGCGATCGAAACGATCCAGGACAGGATCTCGAGCGAGGTGTGCCAGCCAGGCCCAAGCAGGCCCTCCAGCCAGACCTCACCAGAGGTCGCAAACCAGCTCAAGAGCCGCTGCAAACCGATCGCCAGCACGGTGATCAGCACGAGCGCAAGCCCGATCGATCGCCACAGGATCGAGCGCATCGGCGGCGAGATCATTTGCGACAGCGCCTTCACGGCGGCATCCAGCATAGGGGGCCCTTTCACGAAATTACCCGCGAGAGGTAGAGATGCACGGCGGTTTCGGCAAGGGAGGGCAGCTACGGCCTGCTCCCTTTGTCCCGACCACAGTATCGTAGGGTGGGCAAAGCGAAGCGTGCCCACGGCTTCTGTCGCGGTTTCGATTGATGGTGGGCACGGCGCAAGTGCGCCTTTGCCCACCCTACGAGATTGAGCTAGCGGATGGAGCCGCTCACCCACAAGGGTTACGCACCGTCTGCGCGGCCGACCTACCCGTGCCGATGCCCATGCTTGCGCCCCTTTGCCTGCTTGCCTTCCCCTGTCGGGATCATCACCACGCGGCCGTAGCGCACGCCGCGTTCGGCGATGATGTGGTCGGCGAAATGCCGGACTTCGGAGGCGTCGCCCCGAAGCGCCGTCATCTCCATGCAATTGTTGTCGTCGAGATGGACATGCAGGGTCGCCAGCGCGAGGTCGTGATGGCCGTGGAATTCCTGCACCAGTCGTTTCGACAGATCGCGGGCGGCGTGGTCGTAGACGTAGACGAGGCCGGCGACGCAGGGGCCGGTCTGCGCCGTGTCCTCGGTGCTCTGCTGCAGGCCGGCGCGGGCGAGATCGCGGATGATCTCGGAGCGGTTTTGATAGCCGCGTGCTTCCGCCGCCGCGTCAATCTCCGCCAGCAGATCGTCCTCGATCGTGATCGTAATTCGTTGCATCGGATCTTCCCCCGCGTCCCGCCTGTGTCCCGTGAACCGTAGAATCGTAGCCCGGATGGAGCGAAGCGCAATCCAGGACAGTCTCGATTTGTTAGCAGAACCCGGATTCCGCTTGCGCTCCATCCGGGCTACGCAGTCGTCCTCACAGCTGCGTCGCACGCAGCCGCAGCGCATTGCCGACCACACTCACCGAGGAAAGCGCCATCGCCGCTGCCGCGATGATCGGCGACAGCAGCACGCCGAAGGCCGGATAGAGGATGCCGGCGGCGATCGGAATGCCGGCGGCGTTGTAGATGAAGGCGAAGAACAGGTTCTGACGGATGTTGCTCATGGTCGCCTGCGACAGTTTTCGCGCCCGGACGATGCCGACGAGATCGCCCTTGAGCAGCGTCACGCCCGCGCTCTCCATCGCGACGTCCGTGCCGGTGCCCATGGCGATGCCGACTTCGGCGGCGGCCAGCGCCGGCGCGTCGTTGACGCCGTCGCCGGCCATCGCGACGATGCGGCCGGCCTTTTGCAGGTTGGTTACCACCGCGCTCTTCTGATCCGGCAGCACCTCGGCCTCGACCTCGGCGATGCCGAGCCGGCGTGCCACCGCTTCCGCCGTGGTGCGGTTGTCGCCGGTCAGCATGATCACCTTGATGCCTTCGGCAGCTAACGCCTTCAGCGCCTCCGCCGTCGAGGCCTTGACCGGATCGGCGATCGCGAACAGGCCGGCGAGCCGGCCATCGACGGCCATGTTGATCACCGTGGCACCGTCCTGGCGCAGCCGTTCGGCTTCAGTGTCGAGCGCCGTCGTGTCGATCCCGATCGAGGCGAGATATCTGGCGTTGCCGAGCGCGATGGTTTTGCCGTCGACCTTGCCGGTGGCGCCCTTGCCGGTCGGCGAGTCGAACTGCTCGACCTGGCCGACGGCAAGCTGCTTCTGCTTGGCCGCGCGCACGATCGCGTCAGCCAAAGGATGTTCGCTGGCGCGCTCGACGCTGGCTGCAAGCCGGAGGATGTCGTCTTCCGCGAAACCAGCAGCCGGCACGATCGCGACCACCTTGGGCTTGCCCTCGGTCAGCGTTCCGGTCTTGTCGACCACCAGCGTGTCGATCTTCTCCATCCGCTCCAGCGCCTCGGCGTTCTTGATCAGCACGCCTCCTTGCGCACCGCGGCCGACGCCGACCATGATCGACATCGGGGTCGCGAGGCCGAGCGCGCAGGGGCAGGCGATGATCAGCACGCTGACGGCGGCGACGAGACCGAAGGCGAGCCGCGGCTCCGGCCCGAACCACGACCAGGCCGCAAAGGCGGCGATGGCAACGGCAATGACGGTCGGCACGAACCAGCCCGCGACCTGATCGGCCAGCCGCTGGATCGGCGCGCGCGAGCGCTGCGCGTCCGCGACCATCTGCACGATCTGCGATAGCAGCGTCTCGCGTCCGACCTTGTCGGCGCGCATGATGAAGCTGCCCGACTGGTTCAGCGTGCCGGCGATCACCTTCGCGCCGCTCTCTTTCGTCACGGGCATGGATTCGCCGGTGACCAGGGATTCGTCGAGCGAGGAGCGCCCCTCCAGGATGGTTCCGTCGACCGGCACCTTCTCGCCGGGACGAACGCGCAACCGTTCGCCGGCATGAAGCGTATCGATCTCGACCTCATGCTCGCTGCCATCGGGCCCGACGCGACGCGCGGTCTTCGGTGCCAGCTGCAACAGCGCCTTGATCGCGCCCGAGGTCGCGTCACGCGCCCGCAGCTCCAGCACCTGACCGAGCAGCACCAACACGGTGATGACCGCAGCCGCCTCGAAATAGACGGCGACCGCGCCTTCATGGCCGCGGAAGGTCGCAGGAAAAATCTGCGGCGCGACGGTGCCGATGATGCTGTAGACATAGGCGACACCGGTGCCCATCGCGATCAGCGTGAACATGTTGAGGTTGCGCGTCATTAGCGATTGCCAGCCGCGGACGAAGAACGGCCAGCCGGCCCACAGCACCACGGGTGTGGCGAAGACGAGCTGGATCCAGTTCGAGAGCGTCTGATCGATCCAGTTGTGCGGACCTGCGAGATGGCCGCCCATCTCCAGCACCACGGCCGGCAGCGCCAGCGCGCCGCCGATCCAGAATCGCCGTGTCATGTCGGCAAGCTCCGGATTGGGGCCGGTTTCCAGGCTCGCCATTTCCGGCTCCAGCGCCATGCCGCAGATCGGGCAGCTGCCGGGGCCGACCTGGCGGATCTCCGGATGCATCGGACAGGTGTAGATCGTGCCGGCGGGCATCTCCGGCGCGGGCGCCTTGTCCTTGGCAAGATATTTGGCGGGATCGGCGGCGAACTTGCTGCGGCAGCCGGCGGAGCAGAAATGGAAGGTCTCGCCGTGATGTGTGAGGTTGTGCTTCGAGGTCGCGGGGTCGACGGTCATGCCGCAGACGGGATCGAGGACCTTGGTCGCACCATCACCATGGTCCTGCGCGTGATGATGCGCGTGGCCGGCGTGATCGCCGCAGCAGGATGACGCCGCAGGTGTGGCCGCCGGCGCAGCTTTGCTGGAACAGCCGCATCCTGTTTCCGGCTCGTGATGGTCCCCGTGTTCGGCGTCTTCCATGGCGAAGCTCCGGCCTTGCAATATATACCCTAGGGGGGTATATAGACCCCATGCGCAAGGACATCAAGGCATCTGTCGGAAAACGCCTCGGCCGGATCGAGGGCCAGGTTCGCGGCCTCTCGAAAATGGTAGAGGAGGACCGCTACTGCATCGACATCGTGACGCAGATCTCGGCGGTGCGTGCCGCGCTGCGCCGGGTCGAGGAGGAGGTCCTGAAGGATCACGTCGCCCATTGCGTCGAGCACGCGATCGCGAGCGGCGACAAGGCCGATCAGCGCGAGAAGATCGCGGAGCTGATGGCGGTGATCGGACGGGCGGAGCGGTAGGTTTTTATTTCGTCATTGCGAGGAGCGTAGCGACGAAGCAATCCAGAATCCCTCCGCGGACGGATTCTGGATTGCTTCGCTTCGCTCGCAATGACAGTGCTAGAGGTAGCACCGGGGCTACGCCGCGATCTCGCACGTATCTCCGCGGCGCCGCGCGCGGTACATCGCGAGTTCGTTCAGCCGCACAAAATGCTCGGAGAAATTACTGGTCATCTCCGAAGGCTGCGCCCTCACTTCTTCAGCCGGAATCTCAACCGGCGCCTCTTCGTCAATCGCCTCAGGAACGAGCGGCGGCGCACGGAGCGTTTCTGGAAACACACTGAATGTGCCCGCTACCTCCTCGAGCGGCTTCTGCTTGTCGGCCCAGTGCAACGCGGTGTAGTCGAACCCGTGCACGATGGTGGGTTTGACGACTTCGAAATAGGGCGAAATATCGAAGTCGCGCGGCATGTAGAGCGAGGAGTCCCGGATGTGCAGGATCTCGCGGCGGGCAGCGCGGCTGCCGGCCTTGGTGATCTTGGGCAGGATCGGGTAACGCACGGCATCAAATGCCTGCGCGATCAGCGCCGAGCAGATGATCTTGGTCGGATCGCCCGATCCCAGCGCGATCATGCGCCGCCGCCAGCGCTGCGGTATTGGCAGCGGGAACAGGAAGCGCATGAGGTCGACGATGTTCTTGGTGTCGTAGCCGAAGCCGATGCGGTTGATCGCATAGCGGCAGACCGTGGTGCGGTCCTCATAGGACAGCCCGACCGGGCGGCAGAGGCGGGTGTGATAGGGGAAATATTTCGACAGCGGCGCCGAGGTGACGCCTTCGCCGATATTGGCTTCGATCAGCACATGTGGCTCGCCGTCCGCCTCTACCGCGCCCTCGATCGGACCGACATAGAGTGCCGCATGCGACCAGGTCGACTGCGTCAGATATTTGATGATGCCGGAGATGCGGTTGTTGCCCTCGACCAGCAGCACGTCGCCGGGCTCGATGACGCCGCGCAGGTGCTCCGGGTCGCTCGGCGTGAACGGCTCGTAGCCGGGCACCTCCTTGGAGAGGTACGCGGCAATCAGCTTGCCGACTGAATCTAGGACCGTCCCCATCTCAAACTCCCCCCACGGCCTTTTCCGGCTGCCTTTTTCCCTTTTCTATCATGGTCGAAACGTGTTGCAATTCGGTTCATCACTCCGTGACATCAAGCACGATTGATTCACCATGATGGTTGCCGTGCAACATCAGATGCGTCAAGGTTCGCTGACTGTTCCCGTTTGCCGCAAGTCCCCGGAAACCATGACATGACAATCACGCGCCGCGGTTTCCTTTCGGCGTCGGCGGTTCTTGCCGCAATGCCGGCCCTGCGCGCAACCGCCGCGCCGCTGCCGCGCGAGGCCGACATCGTCGTGATCGGTGCGGGGGCCGCCGGAATCGCCGCCGCGCGGCGCATCATGGCGACGGGCCGCAAGGTCATCGTGGTGGAAGCGGCGTCCCAGATCGGCGGCCGCTGTATCACGGATAGCACGACCTTCGACACGCCGTTCGACCGCGGCGCGCGCTGGATGCACAATCCCGACACCAATCCGATGATCCGGCTGGCGCGCAGCGCGGGGCTCGACGTGCTGCCGGCGCCGTCGGGCCAGAAGATGCGCATCGGCCGCCGCAACGCGCGCGCCGGCGAGACCGAGCAGTTCCTGGCGGCGCTGGTGCGTGCCAACCGCGCGATCGACGAGGCCGCGCGCGGCAAGCTGGATACCTCTTGCGCGTCCGTGCTGCCGAAGGATCTCGGCGACTGGGCGGGCGCGGCCGAGTTCATGCTGGGCGCGAGCTTTGCCGGCAAGGACCTCAAGGAGCTGTCCGCGATCGACAAGGGACGCGCGCAAGACCGCAACGCGGCGATCGCCTGCCGTCAGGGCCTCGGCACGCTGATCACGAAACTCGGCGAGCAGGCGCCGGTGGCGCTGTCGACGCCGGCGAGCCGAATCGCCTGGAGCAACCGCGACGTCAGCGTGGAGACGCAAGCCGGCAAGATCGTCGCGCGCGCGGTCATCGTCACGGTCTCGACCAATGTGCTGACATCAGGCGCGATCAAGTTCACGCCCGATATTCCCAAGCGCACGTTAGACGCGGCATCAAAGCTCGGCCTCGGCAGCTACGATCGCATCATGCTGCAATTGCCGGGCAATCCGCTCGGCCTGTCGCGCGACGATATCCTCATCGAGCAGAGCAATTCGACGCGCACGGCGCTCATGTTCGCCAATATCGGCGGCTCCTCGCTCTGCTCCATCGATGTCGGCGGCGCGTTCGGCCGCGATCTCTCCGAGCAGGGGGAGAAGGCGATGGCGGCCTTCGCCAGGGAATGGATCACGAAATTGTTCGGCAGCGAGGCCGCGGCCGTCGTGCAGAAGACCAGCGCCACGCGCTGGAACGCGTCGCCTTTCGTGATGGGCGCCATGTCGGCAGCCTCCCCCGGCGGTCAGCTCTCGCGAAAGGTCTTGGCCGAGCCGATAGGCAATGTGTTTCTCGCGGGCGAGGCCACCCATGAGACGCTGTGGGGCACCGTCGACGGCGCCTGGGAAAGCGGCGAGCGCGCCGCGGACGCAGCCTTGCGCAAGATCGGTGCATTGAAGGACGAGCCAGCCGACGTACCGACGCAGTCGACGAAAAAGCGCCGGGTACCGCGGCAGTAGGGCAGGGACGACAGCGGTGGTTTACCGCAACAATCCATCCAGCACCGGCAGCCCGGCAATTACTGCCATGGCGATCAGCGCGTAGCAGATGCCGCGAAACACCCGCTCGCTCGCGCGGCCGAACAGCGAGGCTCCGAACGCGACACCCGCCGCATAGACCGGGCCGACGATGAGCGATAGCAGCAGCGACTCGCGCGAGATCAGGCCGGTCGTCGCATAGCTGATCATCGAGAAGAAATCGGACGCGCCGAAGAACAGCACGATATTGGCGCGCGCGACGATCGGGGCGATGGGGCGACCGAGCCAGTAGCCGACGATCGGCGGCCCGCCAGTCTGCGCGAGGCCACTGCAGAAACCCGAGAGGCCGCCAATGCCGACCGCGAGCCAGGCGTGGTCCTTGCCGCGATAGCGCCAGCCCGACAGCAGCAGTAGCAACAGCGCCGCGACGAAGCAGGAGATGATCCAGCGCGTGGTGACGGGTTCGAGCACGCTGAGAAAATAGGTGCCGACGGGTACGCCCACCAGCGCACCCAGCACGATCACGGCGGTGGCCTTGCGGTCGGCCTTGCGCCATGCGTCCGGCAGCAGTGGCGCGGCCGAGACAAAATCGATCACGAGCAGCAAGGCGGCAACGAGCCGCGGCGCAGCGATGCTGCTCGCCAGCGGCATGAAGATCAGCGCCGAGCCGAAGCCGGAGAAGCCGCGCGCGGTGCCCGAAACGAAAGCGACGGCGCAGAGCGCCATCGCAATGGTGAGGCTGACGTCCTTCGGAAGGAAATCAGCGAGGGTCATGCTCTATGATTCTGGAGCATGATGTTGTCCGAAAACCGCTTCACACTTTTCGGCATCATGCTCGGAGCGTGCCGCCGGTCTTCTTCGTGACCTCCGTCACGATCTTGGCGCCGACAGCTTCGATCTCCTGGTCGGTCAGCGTCTTCTCGCGCGGCTGGAGCGTGACCGCGACCGCGATCGACTTCTTGCCGTCGTCGATGCCCTTACCCTCATAGACGTCGAAGACGCTCACGCCGGTGATCAGCTTCTTGTCGACGCCTTGCGCGGCACGCACGATGTCGCCGGCCTTCACGGTGCGATCGACGATGAAGGCGAAGTCGCGTGACACCGGCTGGAACGCCGACAGCTCGATCACGGGCTTGGCGCGGGTCGGCTTTTTCTTGGCCTCGGGGATACGGTCGAGGATCACCTCGAACACCATCAGCGGGCCATCGGCGCCGAGCGCCTCGAGCGCGCGGGGATGCATCTCGCCGAAAGTGCCGAGCACGTTCTGCGGCCCGATCTGGATCGTGCCGGAGCGACCCGGATGGAGCCATGCCGGACCGCCCGCGACGATCTGCAGCGCCTGCATCGGCGCGCCGGCGGCAGCCAGCACCGCCAGCGCATCCGCCTTGGCGTCGAACAGATCGGCCTGGGCTGAGCCCGACCAGTGCCGCCCCAGACCTTCCGACGAGGCAAAGCCGCGGCGAACGCCGCTCGCCGCCATGAACTGATCCTGCGGACGATCACCTTTGAAGACCTGGCCGACCTCGAACAGCGCGACATCGCCAAAGCCGCGATCGGCATTGGCCTGCGCCGCCGCGACCAGGCCCGCGAGCAGGGTCGGACGCATGTCGGAGAGATCCGACGCGATCGGGTTGGCGACTTCGAGCTCGCGCTGGCCGCCACCGAACAATTGCGCCGCGGACTTCGTGATGAAGGACCAGGTCACCGCTTCGATGATGCCGCGGCTCGCGAGCGCGCGCCTGGCGCGGCGGGTGCGCAGCTGAAGCGGCGTCAGCACCGGTTTGCGCGCGTCCTCGCCGCGTTCGAACGGCGTCATCGGCACCTTGTCGACGCCGAAGATGCGGACGATCTCCTCGACGATGTCGGCCTTGCCGTGCACGTCCGAGCGCCACGAGGGCACAGCGACCTTCACGACGGGGCCCGGGCCCGCCATCATGAAGCCGAGATGGGTCAGGATACGCTTCATCTCCGCTTGCGGCACCTCGATGCCGGAGAGACGCTTGACCTCGGTGACGGGGAAATCGATCACACGGTCGTCGCCGAAGGATTTGCCGACCACGATGGTCTCGGACGGCGCGCCGCCGCACATTTCCATCACCAGCTTGGTCGCAAGCTCGAGGCCGGGCACCATGAAGGCCGGATCGACGCCGCGCTCGAAGCGATAGCGTGCGTCCGAATTGATGCCGAGCTTGCGGCCGGTCTGGGCGATGTTGATCTCGTTCCACAGCGCCGATTCGATCAGCACGTCGGTGGTATCATCGTCGCAGCCCGAGGCCTCGCCGCCCATGATGCCGGCGAGCGATTCGACGCCGTGCTCGTCCGCGATGACGCAAATGGCGGGATCGAGATTGTAGGTGCGGCCGTCGAGCGCGAGCAGCGTCTCACCGTCGCGCGCGCGGCGCACGACGAGATTGCCCCTCACCTTCTTCGCGTCGAACACGTGCAGCGGGCGTGCGCGGTCGTAGGTCATGAAGTTGGTGATGTCGACCAGCGCGTTGATCGGACGCAGCCCGATCGCGGTCAGCCGCTTCTGCAGCCATTCCGGCGATGGGCCGTTCTTGACGCCGCGCACGAGGCGAAGCGCGAAGCCCGGACAGAGCGTGGAATCCTCGACCGTGACCTTCACCGGGCACGGGAATTCGCCCCTGATCGGCTTGATGGTGGGGTCTTTGAATTTGCCCATGTCGGCCGCGGCAAGGTCGCGCGCGATGCCGTGCACGCCGGTGCAGTCCTGCCGGTTCGGCGTCAAATTGATCTCGACCACGGGATCGCCGAGCGCGGCCCATTCGGCATAGCCGGCGCCGAGCGGCGCGTCCGCCGGCAATTCCATGATGCCGTCATGGTCGTTGGAGATCTGCAGCTCCGCCGCCGAGCACAGCATGCCGCGGCTTTCGACGCCGCGGATGGTGCCGACACCCAGCGTGATGTCCTTGCCGGGAATGTAAGTGCCGGGCGGCGAGAACACGCTGACGAGACCCGCACGCGCATTCGGCGCGCCGCACACCACCTGCACCGGCGCGCCACCGTCACCGGTGTCGACCATGCAGACGCGCAGACGATCGGCATTCGGATGCTGCTCGGCCGAGATCACCTTCGCAATGGTGAAGGGCTTCAGCGCCTTCGCCTTGTCCTCGATATTCTCGACCTCGAGCCCGATCATGGTGAGCTTCTCGGCGAGCTTGTCCAAGGGCTCATCGGTCTCGAGATGATCCTTCAGCCAGGAGAGGGTGAATTTCATGGCTGTGTGCCTCGGCTCTTGTCGGTGGAGTTACTTTGGTCGGTGGTAGTGTTCCCTCCCCCCTTGTGGGGGAGGGTCAGGGAGGGGGGTGAGCCGCGGGCTCCGGCTGAACTTGCCTGGCGAATTGCCTCAACAACTCCCTCGAGGTTCGTCATCACCTGATCGTTGGTGAAGCGCAGAACCTGAAAGCCCTCGGCTGCGAAGAACGCGTCGCGACGCTCATCCTTCTTCCGACGTTCCTCGAAATCGTGGGATTCTCCATCGAGCTCAATAATGAGCTTCGAGGAGAAGCACACGAAGTCGGCGATGTAATTTCCGATTGGCGTTTGGCGACGGATACCGACGCCATCCATCCGATTAGCCTTGAGGTATCGCCACAGCAGCGTTTCGGCGCGCGTCATCGCTCGGCGAAGCTGTTTCGCTCGGCTGCGCTGACGCTCGCTCACAACTGCATGCGGCATCCGCGGCTACCCCCCTCCCTGACCCTCCCCCACAAGGGGGGAGGGAACGGAGAGAGTCTTTGTAGGTCCGATCACAGCCATCACGAGCTCAGCCCTCCGGCAAGCGTTGGCACTTCGAGCGGCTTGAAGCCGTAGTGGGACAGCCAGCGGACGTCGCTGTCGAACAGCTGGCGCAGGTCGGCGATGCCGTATTTCAGCATGGCGATACGATCGATGCCCATGCCCCAGGCAAAGCCCTGGTACTCGTCGGGATCGATGCCGCAGGCGCGCAGCACGTTCGGATGCACCATGCCGCAGCCGAGAATCTCGAGCCAGTCCTCGCCCTCGCCGAAGCGGATCTCGCCCTTGTCGCGGCGGCACTGGATGTCGACTTCCAGCGACGGCTCGGTGAACGGGAAGAACGAGGGGCGGAAGCGCATGTTGATGTGGTCGACCTCGAAGAACGCCTTGCAGAACTCATGCAGGATCCATTTGAGGTGGCCGAGATGCGAGGTCTTGTCGATGACGAGGCCTTCGACCTGGTGGAATTGCGGCGTGTGGGTCGCATCCGAATCGATGCGGTAGGTGCGGCCCGGACAGATCACGCGGATCGGCGGCTTCTGGCTCAGCATGGTGCGCACCTGCACCGGCGAGGTGTGGGTGCGCAACAGCATGCGCGAGCCGTCCTCCCTCGGATGGAAGAAGAACGTGTCGTGCATCTCGCGCGCGGGATGGCCTTCGGGGAAGTTCAGCTTGGTGAAGTTGTAATCGTCGGTCTCAATGTCGGGGCCTTCGGCGACCGAGAAGCCCATGTCGGCGAAGATCGTGGTCAGCTCATCCCAGACCTGGCTCAGCGGATGGATGCGGCCGGCTTCAGTCGGCGCGTCGCGCAGCGGCAGGGTGACGTCGATGGTTTCCGACGCCAGCCGCGCATCGAGCGCCGCGGATTTCAAGACGTCGCGCCGGGTCGTGAGGGCCTCGGTGACCTTGTCCTTGGCCTGGTTGATCGCAGCGCCTTGGGTCTTGCGCTCGTCCGGCGCCATCTTGCCGAGCGTGGCGAGGAGTGCCGAGATCGACCCCTTCTTGCCGAGCGCTGCGACGCGCACCGCTTCGAGGGCGGCCTCATCGCCGGCGGCGGCGATCTGGTCGAGGATGGATGTTTCGAGCGTTGCGAGGTCGGACACGGTCAAATCCCTGCTGCCAAATTCGGCTGGGTTGTCGCCGCCCAAAGGCCGTAACGTCAAGCGAAAAGCCGGTCATTTCAGGCCTGCGACCGGCTGGGTTGAACCTCACGCGGGGGCTTGGCACCAAGGGGGATACGAGGAGACTCTTGCGATGCTTTCGAAACCCTGCCTGGTCGCTTTCGCCGTCGTGCTGTCGGTTGCCGGGACGCCTGCGCGCGCCATGGTTTGCATGGACAAGTCCATGACGCTGGACGAGGTCGTCGACACCATCGGCACCCAGAAGAGCTGCGAAAGCGCGATGAAGGTGTTTCAGGATTGCCAATTGACCGCGAGCGGCGATGTCCAGCTCGGTGCCGCCGTCGAAAAGAAATGCGAGGCGGACTTCATGCCTGGCATCAATGCCGCGCGGAAACAGGCCTACCAACGCGAGATGCGCGTTTGCGACCTCAAGTACCGGAATAAATCCGGCACTATGTATCTGTCGTTCGCGGCGTTCTGCCGGGCGGAGGTCGCCCAGCGCTACTCGCAGCGCGCGCTGAAGGCCGGCGGAGCCGGCCGCTAGCGCCGCACGGCTCAGGCAGCGAGAGCGGCTTTGGCCTTCTCGGCGATCGCCTGGAAGGCCGCAGGCTCGCTGATCGCGAGATCCGACAGCACCTTGCGGTCCACGGTGATCCCGGACTTGGCCATGCCATCGATAAATCGGCTGTAGGTCAGGCCGAACGGACGGACGGCAGCGTTGATGCGCTGGATCCAGAGCGCGCGGAACGTCCGCTTCTTACGCTTGCGGTCGCGGAAGGCGTATTGCTGGGCCTTCTCCACGGCCGGCTTGGCGGCGCGGATGGTGTTCTTGCGGCGGCCATAGAAGCCCTTGGCGGCCTTGTAGACTTTCTTGTGCTTGGCGTGGGCGGTCACACCGCGTTTGACGCGAGACATGACAAATATCCTTCAGAGATGACTTGGTTTTCGGATCGCCGCGCGAATGCGGCGCGAGGTGGCAGTGATCGTGGACGCGATCAGGCGTTCGGCAAGAAGTACTTCTTGACGTTGTCGCCGTCGGTCTTGAACAGCACGCGGGTGCCGCGGAGCTGACGGATCTGCTTCTTCGTCCGCTTGATCATGCCGTGACGCTTGCCACGCTGGGCGTGCATCACTTTGCCGGTGGCAGTCACCTTGAAGCGCTTTTTAGCGCCCGATTTGGTCTTCAGCTTGGGCATTTGGCTCTCCTAATGGCACAGAGATCCGCCCGCGAAGGCGGCTGGCCGTCAAAAATGCTCGTTAGAGCGTTGATTGTGCTCAGGTTTCTACGAACAAGCGCGAAACCCGCACGAAACACCGCCACGGCAGCCCTTAATCAGCCGGGCGATGAAGGCCGGGCTTATGACAGAGAACGGGCGAATTGGCAACGATGAACCGGTGGAACCTAGCCGGCGACTATCCGGAATTGCTACCTTCATGTCCCAGCCGTGTCGCCTGGAGCAGGACCAAAATGGCCTATTTTTCCCAATCGCTTTCGTCTCTGACTGATTTCGCTCGTCCGCGCCGCCTGGCGCTGCTCACCTTGCTCGCCACGGCTGCGCTGCCCTCGACTGCCGATGCCCGCATCGGCGGCTATGACGGTGTTTGGAACGTCACCTTCGCCACCACCCGGGGCAATTGCAGCTCCGGCTACAGCGTCCCCTTCACCGTAACAGGCAACCGCGTCTCGTCCGCCGGCGGCGGCCGGGTCTCCGGCAGGGTGAAGCGCGGCGGCGCCGTCGCGGTCCAGGTCTCGGTCGGCGCGTCCCATGCCAGCGGCGGCGGCCGGCTCGCCGGTGTGGTCGGTGCCGGGTCGTGGAAAGGCATCATCTCCGGCGACCAATGCAGCGGCACCTGGCAGGCGACGAGGACGTAGCCGTCGCTGGGAAGGCGGTGCGCTCCCTCCCCCGCTTGCGGGGGAGGGTTGGGGAGAGGGTGCCTCCGCAACGGGATAGTTTTCCAGAGGAGAGAGCCCTCACCCGGCGCTTCGCGCCACCCTCTCCCGCAAGCGGGCGAGGGTGCAGCAACGCTCGCGGCGTGCACCCCCGCACAAAACAAAACGGCCCGCCGGAAATCCGGACGGGCCGTTGAATTATCAGTCCTGACAAACCGGCGTCAGCGCGGCGCCAGCACCATGACGACCTGACGGCCCTCGAACCGCGCGTCCTGCTCGACCTTGGCGAGCTCGGCGACGTCGGTCTTGATCTTGTCGAGCAGCTTGGTGCCGATCTCCTGGTGCGCCATTTCGCGGCCGCGATAGCGCAGCGTGATCTTGACCTTGTCGCCCTCTTCGAAGAAGCGCTGCATCGCGCGCATCTTCACGTCGTAATCGTGGTCGTCGATCATCGGGCGGAGCTTGATCTCCTTGATCTCGACGATCTTCTGCCGCTTGCGGGCTTCGGCGGCTTTTTTCTGGGCGGAATATTTATACTTCCCGTAGTCCATGATCTTGCAGACGGGAGGGCTGACGTTCGGCGAGATCTCGACCAGATCCATGCCGGCCTCCTGGGCCATGCGGATGGCCGCAACAGTCTCGACCGTGCCTTTGTTGTCACCGGCCTGATCGATCAGCTGGATCTGCGCATTGCGAATATCATCATTGATGCGCGGCCCATCTTTGCTGGCGACGGGCGGGGCTTTATTGGGACGGCGAATGGGTGGTTCTCCAAAGTTGTGAAAGAGGCTGCTATTTTGCAGGAAGATGCGTTTGCCGGCAAGCAATTCGCTCGGACCGCGATCGAAAAACCCTCAAATGCGAGGTATTTCGGCCACGCCTGGGCACGCTGACCGACATAGACACCTTGCTTCCGTTCCGCAAGCGTCCCAAAGGGGCAATGCCGGTATCCGGCGCTGCGGAATACGACCGGACAGCTCAAACCGCGCAGCCAGGGGAAACGTTCCATGACCCATGCAATTCCCGAGGCCGTGCCCGGCTCCATCGACGTGGGCGAGGGCAGGTCAGCACGCAGGATCGCGGTACGCAGCCGGCCCGGGCAAGGGCCCGGGCTGCTCTGGCTCGGCGGATTCAAGTCGGACATGCAGGGCAGCAAGGCCTTGGCGCTGGACGGCTGGGCCCGGGATCACGGCCGCGCAATGGTCCGGTTCGACTATTCCGGCCACGGCGAATCCGGCGGCGATTTCGCCGATGGAACCATCGGGCGCTGGCTGCAGGAGAGCGTGGCCGTGTTCGAGCGCTTCTGCGCGGGCCCGCAGGTCCTGATCGGTTCCTCCATGGGCGGCTGGATGGCGCTGCTGCTCGCGCGCGAGATCAAGAAGCGGCAGGAGAAACAAGCCAAGGCGTCGCTGGCCGGTCTCGTCCTGATCGCGCCGGCGCCGGATTTCACCGAAGAGCTGATGTGGAAGAATTTTTCGTCAGCGGTGAAGCAGGAGATCGAGACCAAGGGCGTTTGGATGAGGCCGTCGGACTATGGCGACGGCTCGCCCTATCCGATCACGCGGAACCTGATCGAGGAGGGGCGCAATCATCTCGTGCTCGGCAGCGCCATCGATCTCGGCTGCCCGGTCCGCATCCTGCAAGGCGCGCAGGATCCCGATGTGCCCTGGCAGCACGCCTTCGCGCTGACGCACCGCCTGCCGGCCGACGACGTCGTGCTGACCATGATCCAGGACGGCGATCACCGTCTCTCCCGCCCGCAGGACATCGCGCGCATTCTTGCCGCGGTGGCGGAGATCGGGTGAAGTGCTGCCTCAGCACTCGGTGTCATCGCCCGACTTGATCGGGCGATCCAGTATTCCAGAGACCGTCGGGGCTGGGTCGAGAAGCCGCGGCGTACTGGATGCCCCGGTCAAGCCGGGGCATGACAGAGATCGGGAGGGAGAAGCAACAATGACCACCACCGCCATGCTGCGCGCCTTCTGCGACGCGGTCGAGCAGCGCAACGGCCGCGCATTTGCCGAGCTGTTCACCGAGGACGGCATCTATCACGACGTGTTCTACGGCGCCTTCGCCGGCCGCGTGAAGATCGCCGAGATGATCGACGACTGGTTCTATCGCACGGCGACCGATTTCCGCTGGGACATGCATGACCCCGTCACCGACGGCACCACGCTCTATGCGCGCTACACCTTCAGCTACAAATCAACCCTGCCGGAAGCGAACGGCGCGCGGGCGATGTTCGAGGGCGTCGCGATCATGACGCTGCGTGACGGCCAGATCGTTTGCTATCACGAGGTCGCCAACACCGCGCCGGCTTTTGTCGACCTGAAGTTTGCGCCGGAACGGATTGCGAAGATCGTCGCCAAGCAGGGCGCCGAGCTGAAGGCGCGGCCGGCGATGCGGCGGCACCTCACCTAGCCGTCATTCCGGGGCGCGCGTAGCGCGAGCCCGGAATCCATCAGACGGCAGCAATGGTGGAGGAATGGATTCCGGGTTGGCGCCAAGTGGCGCGCCCCGGAATGACGACAGTAGCGAAGGGCGCGCCGCTACCGCTTCGACGGATTCACGATCGGCTTGCGCTGCGCCAGCGCCGCCACCGTCGCGGTGCCGATCGGGCCCTGTTCGTCGTAGAGCCAGCATTCGCCGATCGCGACGCCGTCGGTGGCGTGATGGTTCACCACCTCGAAGCCGATCCAGTTCGTCACCGGCAGACGGTGTAGATAGATCGTCACGTCGCTGTTGATGTAGCCGAGACCCTTGTCGCCGGCGTTCGCAAACGGGCTGGCGAAATCGGCGCCGGTGGCGACATGGACGAACGGCGTCATCGGCACGCCTGCAACGAGCTCGCGCACCTCGCTCATCCAGAGCCGGCGCGGGCCGAGCGAGCCCATATGGCCGACAATGGGGCGCGTCGTCCATTTGCCGTTCATGCCGAGCCTGGGATCGGTGGGCTTCGGAATGTCGGCCGGCTTCGGCACGTCCCAATTTGGCGGCGACCAGACATTGCCTTCAGGGTTTTGCGTCTTGCGCAGCAGCTGGCACGAGGCGCGCGCCATGCTGACGCCGCCAGAGACGAACTCCGCTTCCACCACGCGGATGCGCAGACCGTCGCGCACCAGGCGCGTCGTCACCTCGATCGGCTTGTCGATGGTCGGCAGCCGAAACATGTCGACCGTGAGCCGCGCCGGCACGAATTCAGGCCCGGAATGGCGCTCCTCGATGGCGAAGCCGAGCAGGCCGATGATGACGCGCCCGTGCAGTGATTTCGGATCCCACGGGCCGTTGGCGACTTCCGTCGGATGGAATGTGTCGCCGTCACGGGTGAAGAAAGGCATGTTTGTCATGACGCGCGAGATTGCTGGAATGAGTGGGGAAATCAAGTGTTGCCACAACAACCGCTGTCATCGCCCGACTTGATCGGGCGATCCAGTATTACAGAGACGGCAGTAATTGAGTCGAGAGGCCGCGGCGTACTGGATTCCCCGCTTTCGCGGGGAATGACAGCAGTGGACTAGGAAGCGGCCTGCCACTCCTCGCGCACGCTGTCGTCGTGCTCGTTGGCAAGCGCGTTTGCGCCGAGCGCCTCAAACTGCTCCCGCGCCACCAACTGCCCCAGCGCCCACACCGCAGCCCCGCGCACCAGCGGGCTCGCATCGTCGAGCAATTGCCGCGCTTCCTCCGCCAGCGTCGCATCGCCGGAGTTGCCGATCGCAATCAGCACGTTCCGCAAAAAGCGGTCGCGGCCGATGCGCTTGACCGGCGATTTCGTGAACAGCGCGCGAAACGCGGCGTCGTCGAGCCGTGCCAGCTCCGCAAGTTCAGGTGCACGCAATTCGTCGCGCGCGGCGAGCTTGGCCTCGCGTCCTTCCTGCGCGAACTTGTTCCAGGGACACGCCGCGAGGCAGTCGTCGCAGCCGTAGATGCGATTGCCGATGGCTTTGCGAAACTCGCGCGGGATCGGCCCCTTGTTCTCGATGGTCAGGTACGAGATGCAGCGCCGCGCATCGAGCTTGTAGGGCGCGGGGAACGCCGCGGTCGGGCAGATGTCGAGGCAGGCCTGGCACGAGCCGCAATGATCGATCTCGGCGTCGTCGCGCGGCAACTCCAGCGTGGTGTAGATCGCGCCGAGAAACAGCCACGAGCCGAATTCGCGTGAGACGAGGTTGGTGTGCTTGCCCTGCCAGCCGAGACGCGCGGTTTGCGCCAACGGCTTCTCCATCACCGCCGCGGTGTCGACGAACACCTTCACGTCCGATGGCGCGGTCGCGACCAGCCAACGCGCCAGCGCCTTCAGCCGCTTCTTGATGAGGTCGTGATAGTCGTCGCCTTGCGCATAGACCGAGATCGCCGCGCGCGTGCGCTGTTCGAGGATCGCGAGCGGATCCTGGTCGGGACCGTAATTGACGCCGAGCATGATCACGCTGCGCACGTCGCGCCACAGCCCGCGTGGATCGACGCGGCGCTCCGGCTGTGCGGCGAGCCAGTCCATGTCGCCGTGACCGCCCGAGGCGATGAATTCGAGGAAGTATTTTCCGGCGTTTTCGATCATGCCGGGTGCGGTGACGCCGACGCAGTCGAAGCCGAGCGCACGCGCTTCGCGCGCAAGCGCCGCACGCAGCTCAACATTGCCTGCGTCGAATTTGATCACCAATGCATCCACACTCGTCATGGCCGGGCTTGTCCCGGCCATCCACGTTCTTGCTGAGCATTCACGAGAACAGAAAGTACGTGGATGCCCGGGACAAGCCCGGGCATGACGACCTTCGTCAGAAATCCAGGTCCACATAAGTCCGCGATGCCGGCACGCCGGCCAGCCATTCGCTGAGGAGCGGACGGAACGACGGGCGGGACTTCACCCGCGCGTACCACGCCTTTGCTGCGTCGTCCTCGCTCCATGGCACGTCGCCCAGATAGTCGATCGCCGAGAGATGCGCCGCGGCGGCGAGATCCGCGTAAGTGAGCCGGTCGCCGGCGAGGAAATTACGCGTCTGCGCCAGCCAGCCGATATAGGCCAGATGATAGCGCACATTGGCCTTGGCCGCGCGCATCACGTCGGCGGAAGGCGCGCCGCCGCCGTTTTCCTCGCTCATGAAGCGCTTGTAAATGCGCTCGGTGACGAGAGGGTGCGAGACCTCCTCGAAGAACTTTTCGTTGAACCAGGCCATCAGCCGGCGCACCTCGACGCGCTCGGAGATCGTTTCCGGCATCAGGCGCTTGGGTCCCATCTCGGCGCCATAGGCCTCGTCGACATATTCGGCGATGATCGCCGCGCCCGGGATCGGCGGCTGCTCGTCGTCCACCATCACGGGCGTCGTGCCTGCCGCGTTGAGCAACAGAAACGCCTCGCGCCGTTCCCAGCTGCGCTCCTCGACCAGCTTCAGGTCGAGCCCGTATTCGCCCGCGATCAGGCGGATGAAGCGCGAATGCGGACAGAACGGATGATGAAACAGCGTAAACATGAAGCCTTTGACTATTTGATGGTGCTTAAGAATCCATCAATGTTTGTGCGGCGCCACACTAGTCCTTCAAAACCGCGAAGCAAGGGCGTGATTTCGCATTTTGCGATTGCGGCATGGGGGCGAATAGGCGAGAAGGGCCCCGCTTTTCCAGCCGAAATGGACCGTAAATATGTCAGATGCAATACGGGCAGTGATCCTCGGCATCATCGAGGGTGTGACCGAGTTCCTTCCCGTGTCCTCGACCGGCCACCTCTTGCTTGCGGAACGCTTCTTCCATCTTGGTGAAGGCGCCTTCTGGGATTCGTTTACGGTTCTGATCCAGTTAGGTGCGATCCTCGCGATCGTCGGACTTTACTTCAAGAAGCTGTGGGATGTCGTGATCGGCTTCTTCACGGGCGATGCTTATGCGCGCCGCTTCGTGATTGGCGTGCTGGTCGCGTTTCTGCCCGCCGTGATCGTCGGCCTCGTCGCCGGTAAATACATCAAGAGCGTGTTGTTCAATCCCTGGGTGGTGTGCTTCACGCTGATCGTCGGCGGCGCCATCCTGCTCTGGGTCGACAAGCTCGACCTCAAGCCGCGCGAGCATGACGCCACCCGGTTTCCGCTGCTGATGTATCTCTATATCGGCATCGCGCAGTGCGTGGCGATGATCCCGGGCGTGTCGCGTTCCGGCGCCAGCATCGTTGCCGCGATGTTCCTGGGCGCCGACAAGCGCGCGGCGGCGGAGTTCTCGTTCTTCCTCGCCATCCCCACCATGATCGGGGCGTTCGCCTACGATTTCTACAAGAACCGCTCCGAGATGACGATGGACCATATGGGCATCGTCGCGATCGGCTTCGTGGTGTCGTTCATCACCGCGATCATCGTGGTCAAGACGTTCCTGGAATACGTCACCCGGCATGGCTTCGTGGTGTTCGCCTGGTGGCGCGTCATCGTCGGCACGCTCGGCCTGATCGCGCTGGCGCTGGGGCGGTAGGCATACCGCCGTAGTGGCCGTAGCCCGGATGGAGCGAAAGCGTAATCCGGGGCCGCCGTGCTTGTGGCACGATCCCGGGATTGCGCTGCGCTCCATCCGGGCTTCTGTAACGGGCCTTGGTTAGTCAATCCCTTTTTGCGTCATCCACTCGCTGGGCACTTGCTTCTGTACGGGATCGGCGCGGTGG
>NZ_JADPKR010000043.1 GCF_023074055.1 Bradyrhizobium sp. 141 | reverse complement strand
ACTAGTTGCTTTTCACAGTGATTTTGACCGGTTGGGTTGAGGCGGTCAGATTAACTCCGGTAGAGCTTTGGGATCAACGAGGAGTTCGATACTGCGAGCTGTCCTTGGCACCCTTTTGATAAGGCCGGCTCTCTCGAGCGATCGCACCATTTGGTGAACCGAAGGCGGGGTGACGCGGAAATATTCCTGCATGTCGGCTTCCGCCGGAGGCCTTCGGTGAAGCCTCGTATAGAGGTGGATGAAGGCGAGGTATTGCCCCTGCTTGGGCGTGAAGGTTTTTGCCGAAGGACTCACGCCGGCCATCCGATTCAGTTGTTCGTGCGTGCCTCTCAGGGAGGCAGGCATGAATGTACGCTATCGGGTCGAACTCAGCCAAGTCGAGCGCAGCGAACTCAGGGCGCTGCTCAGCGGCGGCAAGCATGCGTCCCGCAAGCTCAAGCGCGCGCAGATTTTGCTGGCTGCCGATGCCGGGGCCGGCGACGAGGAGATCGCCAGGAGTGTCGGCGTGAGCGGCTCGACCGTGTACCGGACCAAGCGCCGCTTCGTGGAAGGCAATCTGGAACGGGCGCTGAGCGAGGAGCCGCGGCCCGGGGCGGAACGCAAGCTCACGGGCAAGGAAGAAGCCTTGCTGGTGGCGACCGCCTGTGCGGCCCCTCCAAAGGGCCGTGCCCGCTGGACGCTCGATCTGCTGGCGGGTGCGCTCGTCAAGCTCACCGAACACAAAAGCCTGTCGCGCGAGACGGTCCGGCGACGTCTGGCGGAGAATAACCTTAAACCCTGGCGCCGCGACATGTGGTGCATTCCGCAGGTCGATGGCGAATACGTCGCCCGAATGGAAGACGTGCTCGATCTCTATGCCGAGGCACCCGATCCGAGCAGGCCGGTGGTGTGCTTCGACGAAAGCCCGGTGCAGCTCATCGGCGAGGTCCGTCAGCCAATTCCGCCAAGGCCAGGCCGGCTCGAACGTTACGACTACGAATATCGTCGCAATGGGACGGTCAATCTCTTCGTTCTCCTCGACGTGCATCGCCCCTGGCGGAAGGTCAAGCTCACCGAGCGGCGAACGGCAAAAGACTATGCCCAATGCATGCGCGATCTCGTCGACATTCATTATCCTAGTGCCGAGATCATCCGCGTTGTGCAGGATAATTTATCGACCCACTCAGCCGGCGCCCTGTATCAGACGTTCCCGCCCGCTGAAGCACGGCGCATCCTGCGGCGGATCGAGTTCCACTACACCCCCAAGCACGCAAGCTGGCTCAACATGGTTGAGATCGAGATCGGCGTCTTGCGGGGACAGTGCCTCGCCCGCAGGATCGACGGCTGCAAGCGACTACGCCGCGAAATCTCCGCCTGGGAGCGGCAGAGAAATGCCGCGCGCTCCCGCATCAACTGGATGTTCACAACAGAAAAGGCCCGCGCCAAAATGGGACGCGCCTACCCAAACTCCTCCAAAGAGTCATAATCACTGTGCAGAAGTACTAG
>NZ_JADPKR010000040.1 GCF_023074055.1 Bradyrhizobium sp. 141 | reverse complement strand
CTTCCGAGCGAGACAAATGGCAGATGATGCCGCCCTCGTCACCGGCGTATGACAAATCCCAGACGACGTGGTGCATCCGATCAGCATCGGCAACATTCTGGGCTTGCAGATATTCGATCAACGATGGTGCCAGTTCAACGTCAAATGGCGCAGCTGCCTTGAGTGCGGCGAGCAACCGGGTGGTCTTCTCCGGATTGTCGAGCATGGCGTCGTCCATCTTTAACGGGCGAATCAGAGAGCCGACGATCGGCGATGATAGCGAATATGGCTCAACAGAGCCATATTCGCTATCCGTCGCACAACCCGCCTTCCTCCCATTGCTGGTTGACCCGATCCAATGGCGATAACCTCACGGGCATTACCCCGCTTCCTCGCTAATACAAGGCCGTCCGCCCCTCTCCGGCGCATCACCGCTTCGCGGTAGGCGATTCGTGGCAAGCTTCGGTGCCACAATCTGATCTTCCTGCATTCCCGACGAAGTTCGATTGCGAGACGCTGGAGGCGCTGCTTGCAGCGCTTTCATATCGCAAAGGAGCTTCCCATGACGGTTC
>NZ_JADPKR010000079.1 GCF_023074055.1 Bradyrhizobium sp. 141 | reverse complement strand
CGCACCAGCTCGACCACCGAGAGCTGCGGAATGGCGAAGCGGTCGCCGGCGGCTTCGACGATCAGGGCCGAGACGATCGCCAAGGTCAGCGGGATCTTGATGGTGACCGAAGATCCTTCGCCGGCGACCGACTTGATGTCGATGGTGCCGCCGATCTGGTCGATATTGGTGCGGACCACGTCCATGCCGACGCCGCGGCCGGAGACCGAGGTGATGGCGGCCGCGGTCGAGAAGCCGGGCGCGAAGATGAACTTGTGGATCTGGGCTTCGCTCATCTTCTCGAGCTCGGCCTCGGTGACGAGACCCGACGAGATCGCCTTGGCCTTGATCCTCTCGGTGTTGAGGCCACGGCCGTTGTCGGCGATGCAGATGATGATGTGGCCGCCCTCGTGATAGGCGGAGAGGCGAATGGTGCCCTGCTCGCCCTTGCCGCTGGCAAGGCGCTCGGCGGGGGTCTCCAGGCCATGATCGGCGGAGTTGCGCACCATGTGGGTGAGCGGGTCCTTGATCAAATCGAGCACCTGGCGGTCGAGCTCGGTGTCGGCGCCGTGCATCTCCAGCTCGATCTGCTTGCCGAGTTCGCTTGAGAGGTCGCGGACGATGCGGGGCAGCTTCTGCCAGGCATTGCCGATCGGCTGCATGCGCGTCTTCATGACGCCCTCCTGCAGCTCGGCGGTGACGTTGGACAGGCGCTGCAACGGCACCTTGAACTCGGTGTCCTCGTTGCGGCGGGAGATCTCCAAGAGCTGGTTGCGGGTCAGCACCAGCTCGGAGACCATGGTCATCAAATGCTCCAGCGTATCCACGTTGACGCGGATCGACTGGTTGGCGATGCGGTCGCCTTCGCCGACAGCCTCGTCGGCCATCGACTTCTTGACCGCGGGCTTGTCCTTGGCGGGCTTTGCGGCTTCCTTGGCAGTTTCCTTGGCAGTTTCCTTGGCAGCTACCTTGGCAACAGGCGCCGGGGCTTCAGCAGCGGGCTCAACCTTGGCGGCGGGCGCTTCGATCGCGGTCTCGCGGAAGGCGCGCTCGAGCTCGTCGAGCGAGACTTCGCCCGGACGCAACGGGCGCTCCAGGGTCTGGTCGATCAGCGAACCCGTGGTCATGTCTTTTGCCGGCGCAGGCGCGGCAGCTACAGGTGCTTCCGGCACCAGCGGCGGGGACTCGGCGACGGGAGCAGCAGCACTACCCGCAACCATAGCCGCCATGCCCTGCTCGACCATCGCCTCCAGCTTGTCGATGAGGTCGCGGTCGTTACCCTCGGGCTCGGCTTCGGTCGCTTCCAGGCCGGCGAGGATTTCCTTGATGCGGTCGATCGAAGACAGGATCACCGTCACCGCCTGCCCCGTCACCGGCATGCCGTCGCGGAATTTGCCCATCAGCGTCTCGCCGGCATGCGCCAGCGCTTCAAGCCGCGGCAGGCCGAGGAAGCCGCAGGTGCCCTTGATGGTGTGGACCAGGCGGAAGATGTTATCCAGGATCTTGGCGTTGTTCGGCTCCTGCTCGAACTTCACCAGCTG
>NZ_JADPKR010000084.1 GCF_023074055.1 Bradyrhizobium sp. 141 | reverse complement strand
CTCAGAGGCTGTGAATCTATGTGATTTGGCGCGTTTCCGTTTGCCGAACGGTGAGCCGAATGATTCTCTGCTTTCAAAGGTCGATGGAGGCAGGGATGTCGCGCGAGACGCTGTTTGATGATCTGCCTGAGGCTGAACCGGCGGGGCGGGAGTGGCCGGGGCAGCCGCGGCTTCGCGAGCCTGTCCGCGATCAAGTCGAGCTGCGTGCGGTTGATCTTGAGGCGCTGCTTCCGGCGGAGCATCCGGCGCGTGTGATCTGGGCCTATGTCCAGAGGCTCGATCTGAGCGCGCTTGAAGGGACCATCCGGGCTCGCGCGCATGGTCCGGGGCAAGCACCGGTCAGCCCGCGCCTGCAATTGGCGTTGTGGCTGTTTGCCACAAGCCAGGGTGTCGGCAGTGCCCGGGCGCTGGCGCGGCTATGCGAGAGCCATGATGCCTATCGCTGGCTGTGCGGCGGGGTGAGCGTGAACTATCACAGCCTGTCGGAGTTCCACACGGCGCATCCGGAGCTTTTGGAGCAGTTGCTGGTGGAGCACGTTGCCTCGCTTTCGGTCGCAGGCGTGATCAACCTCGATGAGGTGGTGCAGGATGGCGTGCGTGTGCGTGCCTCGGCCGGAGCAAGTTCTTTCCGGCGCAGCAAGAAGCTGCACAAGGAGTTGAAGAAGGCCAAGCGTCTGGTCGAGTACCTGCGGCAAGAGAATGACGACGATCCCGACGCCAGCAACAGGCGTATCCGGGCCGCGGAGGACCGTGCGGCCCATGAACGCGAAGCGCGTGTTACGGTCGCACTCGAGCAGCTTGCCGAGATCAAAGCGCATCGGGCACGCCGCGGCCGCGAGAACAGGAACAACAGGAAGAAGGGAAGCAAGCGCCCCGAACCACGCGCCTCCACGACGGATCCGCAGGCCCGGGTCATGAAGATGGCCGATGGCGGCTTCCGTCCAGCCTATAACTGCCAGATCGCGAGCGTTGCCGACGGCCAGATCGCCATTGCCGTGGACGTGACCAATGTTGGCTCGGACCGAGGCCTGATGCGACCGATGCAGGAGCGGCTTGCGGGCTCTTATGGTCGCACCAAGCGCTATCTCGTCGACGGCGGCTTCAACAAGAACGAGGACATCGAATGGGCTGCCAGCCAAGGGATCAAGGTCTATGGCCCGCCGGCCAACAGCAAGCATGGGACCGATCCCTATGCGCCGCGCCCAGATGACGGCCCGGGCATGGCCGCCTGGCGCAGACGAATGAAGAGCCCTCACGGCAAGGCCGTCTACAAACGCCGGGCGCCAGGTGAATGCATCAACGCCCGATTCCGCAATTGGGGCCTGCGTCAGTTCACGGTTCGAGGTCGCGAAAAGGTGCTCACAGTGCTGCGCTGGTTTGCCCTCGCCAACAACGTTCTCGCCGGACACAGGCTCCTGGCCCAAGCCGCGTGAGCAAATCCCACCAACCTTGAGGCCTACCGCCCGATTGCTATCGTCCCACCGAGCCAAATAGCGCGCCCGCAACTCATAGGGTCACAAGCTCTCAG
>NZ_JADPKR010000097.1 GCF_023074055.1 Bradyrhizobium sp. 141 | reverse complement strand
CCACCGCGCCGATCCCGTACAGAAGCAAGTGCCCAGCGAGTGGATGACGCAAAAAGGGATTGACTAACCAAGGCCCGTTACAGAAGCCCGGATGGAGCGCAGCGTAATCCGGGACCGATTCATCGCTGACACAAACCCGGATTGCGCTGCGCTCCATCCGGGCTACAGAGAAGGCTACTTCACCGCGTCAAAGCACCAGGCCAAAATACCCTTCTGCGCGTGCAGGCGGTTTTCGGCCTCGTCGAACACGACCGATTGCGGACCGTCGATCACTTCATCCGTGACCTCCTCGCCGCGATGGGCGGGCAGACAGTGCATGAACAGCGCATCGGGCTTGGCCAGCGACATCAGCTTGCCGTTGACCTGGTAGGGCTTGAGCACATTGTGGCGATGCTCGCCCTCCTTGTCGCCCATCGACACCCAGGTGTCGGTGACGACGCAATCGGCGCCGCGCACGGCGGCTTCCGGATCGGTACCGAGCACGATCGGCGCGCCGGTCGACTTGATGAAGTCGCGCATCGCCTTTTTCGGCGCGAGCTCGGGCGGCGTTGCGACATTGAGCTGGAACTTGAAGCGCTCGGCGGCGTGCGCCCAGGACGCCAGCACGTTGTTGTCGTCGCCGGTCCAGGCCACCGTCTTGCCCTCGATCGAACCGCGATGTTCCTCATAGGTCATGAGGTCGGCCATCACCTGGCAGGGGTGCGAACGCCGCGTCAGGCCGTTGATGACCGGCACGGTGGCGTTGGCGGCAAGCTCCAGCAGCGCCTCGTGATTGAGGATGCGGATCATGATGGCGTCGACATAGCGCGACAGCACGCGCGCGGTGTCGGCGATGGTCTCGCCGCGACCGAGCTGCATCTCGGCGCCGGTGAGCATGATGGGCTCGCCGCCGAGCTGGCGCATGGCGACGTCGAACGACACGCGCGTCCGCGTCGAGGGGCGCTCGAAAATCATCGCCAGCGTCTTGCCTTCGAGCGGCCTGACCGGCTGCTGCGCCTTCTGCTTCGCCTTCATGGCGGAGGATGCGGCGAGCATGCGCTTGAGCTCCGACAGCGGGAGCTCGTTGATGTCGAGGAAATGTTTCGGCGACTTGCTCATCAGCTTGCCGCCCGCTTGGTCTGACTGGAGGAGATCGCAGCGCAGGCGCGCTCGAGCCGCCCGACGCTGTCCTCGATCTCGGCTTCGGTGACGATCAGAGGCGGCAGGAAGCGCACGACATTGTCGCCCGCGCCGACGGTGAGCAGCTTTTCGCCGCGCAAGGCGGCCACCAGATCGCCCGACGGCACCACGGCCTTGATGCCGATCAGGAGGCCCTCGCCGCGGACTTCGCTGACGACATCGGGGTGACGGTCGATCACGGAGGCGAGCTTCTGCTTGAGCAGCAGCGACATCTTCTGCACGTGGTCGAAGAAGCCGGGCTTGAGCATGACGTCGAGCACCGCGTTCGCCGCGGAGATCGCAAGCGGATTGCCGCCGAAGGTCGAGCCGTGCGAGCCGGGTCCCATGCCGGAAGCCGCATCCGCGGTCGCCAGCACCGCGCCGATCGGGAAGCCGCCGCCGAGCGCCTTCGCCAGCGACATCACGTCAGGGGTGACGCCGGTGCGCCTGTAGGCAAAGAGATCGCCAGTGCGGCCCATGCCGGTCTGCACCTCGTCGAAGGCGAGCAGCAGGCCCTTGTCGTCGCAGAGCTGGCGAAGCGCCTTGAGGAAGGCAGGTGTTGCCGAGCGCACGCCGCCCTCGCCCTGGATCGGCTCGATCAGGATGCCGGCGGTATCGGGGCCGATCGCCTTCTTGACGGCGTCGAGGTCGCCATGCGGGACCTGGTCGAAACCATCCATCGGCGGGCCGAAACCTTCGAGATATTTTGCAGAGCCGGTCGCGGCGAGCGTCGCCAGGGTGCGGCCATGGAAGGCGCCTTCGAAGGTGAGGATGCGGTAGCGCTCGGGATGGCCCTTGGAGAAGTGATGATGGCGGACCAGCTTGATCACGCCCTCCAGCGCTTCGGCGCCGGAATTGCAGAAGAACACGAAGTCCGCGAAGCTCTCATTGCACAGGCGCAGGGCGAGCTTCTCGCCGTCCGGGCTCTGGAACAGGTTCGACATGTGCCAGAGCCTGGTCGCCTGCTCCTGCAGCGCCTTGATCAGATGTGGGTGGCAATGGCCGAGCGCATTCACGGCGACGCCCGAGGTGAAATCGAGATAGCGATCGCCATTGGTCGCGATCAGCCAGCAGCCTTCGCCGCGTTCGAAACCGAGGTCGGCCCTGGCGAAAACGGGGAGCAAATGCGGCGCTGCGCTGTTAGTCATGACGGCCACTTGAATGTTGCGGACGGTGTGACGCGTGCATTGGGCAACGCACCATCGACCGGCCCGGAAAACGAAACGTGCCGCCTTTTAAGGGCGGCACGCGGGACTATCTTATGCTTGGCAAGACGGGTGTCAATGCCGCCCGGAAAGCCTCAGGAAACGCTGAATCCGTAGTCTTGCGGTGCCGATTTTGCGGGTTTTCACCACGGAACATGTGGAAGCGAGTCGGCGGACTCTTGCGCGGGAGTCACGCCATATTGTAGCGTTTGGATTGTCAGATACGACATCTCGTGCAGCGGTTCTGATCCCAAGAGTCCTCATGTACCGGCGTAAACGTTCGGGCGTCAGTCACGCGCCCGGCGAGCCTTAAGGGATTCTGACGGCACGGGTTTTTGAAGGCTTAGGCATTCGCTGCAAGGCCCCAGGATGGCTGGCCGGCAGCGAGGGAAAGGGTGCAATGACGGTTTTGACCTGGTCGGATGATCGCGTCGAGCAGCTGAAAAAGCTCTGGGAGGCCGGACTTTCGGCCAGCCAGATCGCAGCAGAGCTCGGCAATGTGACCCGCAATGCCGTGATCGGCAAAGTGCACAGGCTCGGTCTGTCCGGCCGCGCCAAGAGCCCTTCATCGGCAGCGCCACGGCCGCGCAAGGCGCGTCCCGCGCCGCACATGATGCGGGTGACCCGCCCCATTGCGCGCGGCAACACCGCGCTGGCGCAGGCCTTCGAGGTCGAGGTGGAGGCCGAACCGGTCACCTACGACAACGTGGTGCCGATGAGCCAGCGGCTGTCGCTGCTGGAGCTGAACGAGGCGACCTGCCACTGGCCGGTCGGCGATCCCTCGAGCCCGGATTTCTTCTTCTGCGGCGGCAAGGCGCTCTCCGGCCTGCCCTACTGCGCCCAGCACTCGCGCGTGGCGTATCAGCCCGCAGCGGACCGCCGTCGTGCAGCACCGAAGCCGGGCCCGCGGTAAGTTATCGGGATTCTCTGTTCACTAAGACTGCAGCCGTCACACGATGACGGCTCAACCAACTCGGTGTCATCCCCGCGAACGCGGGGATCCATAACCACGGACGCAATTGTTGCGCCAGACGGTCACTCCGAGTCTTCGCCAAACCACTTTCTGTGGTTATGGGGCCCGGATCGGCGCTTCGCTTGTCCGGGACGACATCGACGTCGTGGCGACTGCTCGCAAATCCTACGTCTGCTCGGCCTTTGCAAAGCGATCATCCAGCGCATAACCCGCGCCGCGGACGGTGCGGATCGGGTCCTGCTCGCGACCGAGATTGAGCAGCTTGCGGAGGCGGCCGATATGGACGTCGACGGTGCGCTCGTCGATGTAGATGTCACGGCCCCAGACGCTGTCGAGCAGCTGCTCGCGCGAGAACACGCGGCCGGGATGCTCCAGGAAGAACTCCAGCAGGCGATATTCGGTCGGGCCGAGATCGATCGGCCGGCCCGAGCGCGCCACGCGGCGCTTGTCGCGATCGAGCTCGATGTCGCCATAGGCGAGCACGGTGGCGAGCCGCTCGGGGCTTGCCCGCCTGAGCAGACCCTTCACGCGCGCCAAGAGCTCGGGCACCGAGAACGGCTTGACGATGTAGTCGTCGGCGCCGGTCGCAAGGCCCCGCACCCGCTCGCTCTCCTCGCCGCGCGCGGTGAGCATGATGATCGGCAGCTGCTTGGTCTCGGGGCGGGTGCGCAGGCGGCGGCACAGCTCAATGCCCGACAGGCCCGGCAGCATCCAGTCGAGCACGATCAGGTCGGGGATGTGCTCCTTGAGGCGGGTGTCGGCGTCGTCGCCGCGCATGACCGTCTCGACGTCATAGCCGTCGCCTTCGAGGTTGTAGCGAAGAAGCTCGGTGAGAGCTTCCTCGTCCTCAACCACCATAATGCGTGCGCCCATGGTGTCGTCGCTCCTTAAGGTCTTCAGCTATTCGGGATCGTCGTGGCGAAGGTGGTCATGTCGCCCTTCGGCCGCTTGTCGGTGATCGCCTGGCCCTCGATCATGTAGAACACGGTCTCGGCGATGTTGGTGGCGTGGTCGCCGATCCGCTCGATGTTCTTGGCGCAGAACATCAGATGGATGCAGAACGAGATGTTGCGCGGATCCTCCATCATGTAGGTGAGGAGCTCGCGGAACAGCGAGGTGCAGATCGCGTCGACTTCCTCGTCGCCCTTCCACACCGCCATCGCCGCCGGCAGATCGTGCGCGGCATAGGCGTCCAGCACCGACTTGACCTGCTGCTGCACGAGGTCGGTCATGTGCTCCAGGCCGCGGAACAGCTTCAGCGGATGGAAGTCGGTCTCCAGCGCGGCGACGCGCTTGCCCATGTTCTTGGCGAGGTCGCCGATCCGCTCGAGGTCGGTCGCAACGCGCATGGCGCCGACGATCTCGCGCAGATCGACCGCCATCGGCTGGCGGCGGGCGATGGTGAGCACGGCGCGTTCCTCGATGCGCTTCTGCAGCGCGTCGAGCTCGGCGTCGATGGTGACGACGCGCTGGCCGAGTGCGACGTCGCGGCGGATCAGCGCATCGACGGATTCGACGATCATGCGCTCGGCGATTCCGCCCATCTCGGCGACCAGGCGGGTGAGCTCCTGGAGGTCGGTGTCGAAAGCCTTGGCGGTATGTTCAGTACCCATGTTCCGTCTCCTCAGCCGAACCGGCCGGTGATGTAATCCTGCGTGCGCCGGTCGGTCGGCGACGTGAAGATCTTGCTGGTGTCGTCGAACTCGATCAGCTCGCCAAGATACATGAAGGCGGTCTTGTCGGAGACGCGCGCCGCCTGCTGCATGTTGTGGGTGACGATCGCGATCGTGTAGTTCTCGGACAGTTCCTGGATCAGCTCCTCGACCTTGGCGGTCGAGATCGGATCGAGTGCCGAGCAGGGCTCGTCGAACAGGATCACCTCGGGCCGCACCGCGACGGTGCGCGCGATGCAGAGGCGCTGCTGCTGACCGCCGGAGAGCGACAGGCCGGAGGCGTTGAGCTTGTCCTTGACCTCGTTCCACAGCGCGCCGCCACGCAGCGCTTTCTCGACGCGGTCGTCCATCTCGGACTTCGAGATCTTCTCGTAGAGGCGGATGCCGAAGGCGATGTTCTCGTAGATCGTCATCGGGAACGGCGTCGGCTTCTGGAACACCATGCCGACCCGGGCGCGCAGCAGATTGAGGTCGAGCCTGGGGTCGAGGATGTTGGTCTGGTCGAGCATCAGCTGACCGCTGGCGCGCTGGCCCGGATAGAGGTCGTACATCCGGTTGAAGATGCGCAGCAAGGTCGACTTGCCGCAGCCCGACGGGCCGATGAACGCGGTGACGCGGTTAGTACCGAGCGTCAGGTTGATATTCTTCAGCGCATGGTGCTCGCCGTAATAGAAGTTGAGGTTGCGCGCCGTGACCTTCGGCGGCGCCTCGGGCAGCGGCTGCGAGCCGGGATGAACGGTCGGCGCGCTCACGGAAACAGACATTTCACTCATTTTGCAGTCCTCTCGGCGCCGATGATGCGCGCGCCAATGTTCAGGGCAAGCACGGTCAGGGTGATCAGCAGCGCACCGCTCCAGGCGAGCTGCTTCCAATAGGCGTAGGGGCTCTGGACGAAATTGTTGATGGTGACCGGCAGGTTGGCCATCGTCTTGTCCAGGCCGAGGCTGAAGAACTGGTTCGACAGCGCTGTGAACAGCAGCGGCGCGGTCTCGCCGGCGACGCGGGCGGTGGCGAGCAGCACGCCGGTGATGAGGCCCGAGCGTGCCGCGCGATAAGCGATGCGCTTGATGACCAGCGAACGCGGGAGGCCCAATGCGCTGGCGGCTTCCCGCAGCGGATTCGGCACCAGCAGCAGCATGTCCTCCGTGGTGCGTACCACCACCGGGATGACGATGACCGCGAGTGCCAGCGCGCCTGCGATCGCCGAGAAGCCGCGCATCGGCACCACCACCGCGCCGTAGATGAACAGGCCGATGATGATCGAGGGCGCCGACAAGAGGATGTCGTTGATGAAACGGATCACCGAGGTCAGCTTGTCGTTGCGGCCGTACTCGGCGAGATAGGTGCCGGCGAACAGGCCGAGCGGTGCGCCGATGCCGACGCCGAGCACGGTCATGATGATCGAGCCCACGATGGCGTTGCGCAGGCCGCCCTCGGTGGAGCCGGGGGGCGGCGTGTCGGCGGTGAAGACCTGGAGATTCAGACCAGCGAGGCCGTTGTAGAGCAGCGTGGCCAGGATCAGCGCGAGCCAGGTGACGCCGAAGGCGGCCGCGGCGAAGCAGAGCCCGCGGATGACGATGTCCTTGCGGCGGCGGCGCGAATAGATCGGATTGAGAGCCATGACGTTAGTTCCCCGCCTTCTTGTCCAGCCGCATCAGCATCAGCCGCGCGGCGGCCAGCACGAAGAACGTCAGCACGAACAGCAACAGGCCGAGCAGGATCAGGCCGGACTGGTGCAGGCCGTCGCTCTCGGCGAATTCGGAGGCGATCGCCGCCGAGATCGTGGTGCCCGGCGCGAAGATCGACGAGGAGATGCGGAACGAGTTGCCGATGATGAAGGTCACCGCCATGGTCTCGCCGAGCGCGCGGCCCAGCGCCAGCATGACGCCGCCGATGATGCCGACCCGGGTGTAGGGGATCACCACGCTGCGGACGACTTCCCAGGTGGTGCAGCCGACGCCGTAGGCGGCTTCCTTCAGCACCGGCGGCACCGTCTTGAACACGTCGACCGAGATCGAGGTGATGAAGGGCAGCACCATGATGGCGAGGATCAGCGCGGCGTTGAACGTGCTGAGATAGGACGGGGGACCTGCGAAGATCGCACCCAGCACGGGGACGCCGTCGAACACCTTGATCATGAAGGGCTGGAAGGTGTTGGCCAGGAACGGGCCCAGCACGAAGAAGCCCCACATGCCGTAGATGATCGAGGGAATGCCGGCGAGCAGCTCGATCGCCATGCCGATCGGGCGGCGCAGCCATTGCGGGCAGAGCTCGGTGAGGAAGATCGCAATGCCGAGACCGACCGGAATGGCGATCAGCATCGCGATGAAGGAGGTGACGAGCGTGCCGTACATCGGCCCGAGCGCGCCGAGCACCGGCGGATCTGCCGACGGCGCCCAGCGCTGCGTCCACAGGAAGGAGAGGCCGTATTCCCTCATCGCCGGGAACGCACCGACGATCAGCGAGATGATGATCCCGCCGAGGATCAACAGCACCGAGATCGCGGACAGCCGCGTGATCCAGTAGAAGGTGACATCGCCGAGCTTGAACGCGCTCAAGGCCTTGGCGCGGTCATACGGTCCGGCGCCGTCGATGATATCGCTCTGAACGGCCATTTCTGCCACGCCGATCCCCTGTGCCCATTTTATATACGCTTGTTCTTGATCCCGTGCCCCGGATGCGACGCAGCGCCGATCCGGGGCCTGGTTCTTGTGGGTCCCGGCTCAGCGCAGCAACGTTTCACGCTGCCGCGTCCGGGACATTCGTGCCGTTAGCTCTTGATCTCGGCAGCCCAGGTCTTCTCGATCTGCTGGACGACGCTGTCCGGCATCGGGATGTAGTCGAGCTCCTCGGCCGCCTTGCTGCCGCTCTTGAAGGCCCAGCGGAAGAACTTGATGGCTTCCTGCGAGGCCGCTTTGTCGGTCGCGGACTTGTGCATCAGGATGAAGGTCGCCGCGGTGATCGGCCAGGACTTGTCGCCGGGCTGGTCGGTCAGGATGACGTAGTAGCCGGGAGCCTTGGCCCAGTCGGCGTTGGAGGCAGCCGCCTGGAACGCTTCGACGGTCGGCTGCACGGTCTTGCCGGCCTTGTTGACGAGACCGGTGTAGGTCAGCTTGTTCTGCTTGGCATAGGCGTACTCGACGTAACCGATCGAGTTCTTGGTCTGGCTGATGTTGCCCGACACGCCTTCGTTGCCCTTGGCGCCGACGCCGACCGGCCACTCGACCGCAGTGCCCTCACCGACCTTGCTCTTCCAGTCCGCGCTGGCCTTGGCGAGGTAGTTCGTGAAGTTGAAGGTGGTGCCCGAACCGTCCGAGCGGCGGACGACGGTGATCGCCTCCGACGGCAGCTTCACATTCGGATTGAGCTTCTTGATCGCCGCGTCATCCCACTTGGTGATCTTGCCGAGATAGATGCTGGCCAGGGTCTCGCCGTCGAACACCAGCTCGCCGGGCTTCACGCCCTCGAGGTTGACGACGGGAACGATGGCGCCCATCACCATCGGCCACTGGACGAGGCCGTCCTTCTCGAGCTGCTCGACCTTGAGCGGGGCGTCGCTGGCGCCGAAGGTCACGGTCTTGGCCTGGATCTGCTTGATGCCGCCGCCGGAGCCGATCGACTGATAGTTCAGACCGTTGCCGGTCTCCTTCTTGTAGGCGTCAGCCCACTTCGAATAGATCGGGAACGGGAATGTCGCACCTGCACCGGTGATGTCGGCGGCAAAGGCCGCCGTCGCCGATGCGGCGACCAAGCCGGCAGCGACGATCGTTTTGAGGAAATTCATGCTGGTCTCCATACAGGGGAGCGAAGCGCCAACCGCGCCCGATCGCGCTCCCCACGCCGCCCCTTTAGGAGCGGTCGGCTGTGCTTTTACGAAGGTTTCGTGACAGTCGGATGACACCATCAAGCGATTGAAATCGCTTGGGTTTTCAGTCTAAACTAAAGTCTTAGCCTGGGGAAAACAGGCCGTGAAAGTGGCACCCTGTCTGGGCACGCTTTCGATCAAAAGCCGGCCGCGATGGCGATTAAGAATATGTTTCACCAGCGATAATCCGAGCCCGGTCCCGCCCTGCGAGCGACTGTCGCCGACATCGACCCGGTAGAACCGCTCCGTCAGCCGTGGCAGGTGCTCGGGCGCGATCCCGGGGCCGAAATCGCGAACCATGATCCGGATTTCCTGAGTTCCGTCAGTGGCCGCGCAGGGGGTCAGCGACACGATGACGCGTCCGCCGGAGGCGCCGTATTTGAGCGCGTTCTCGATCAAATTCTCGAACAGGCGGAGCAGCTCCTCGCGGTCGCCCGCGATCATCACCGGCCCCTCCGGCAAATGGATCTCGACCTCGACCTGCCGCTCGCGCGCCAGCGGCTCGAGCCCGTCGGCGACCTGGCGGATGATCGGCAGCAGGTCGACCAGGGTATCGGGCCGGACATGGGCCGACAGCTCGACCCGCGACAGCGACAAGAGATCGTCGATCAGGCGCGCCATGCGGGTGGCCTGGTTGTGCATGATGCCGAGGAAGCGCTCGCGCGCCTTGGGATCGTCCTTGGCCTGGCCCTGGAGCGTGTCGATGAAGCCCGACAGCGCGGCGAGCGGCGTGCGCAGCTCGTGGCTGGCATTGGCGACGAAGTCGGCGCGCATCTCCTCGACCCGCCGCAGCGGCGTCTGGTCGTGAAAGGTCATCAGCATGCATTTGTCGGCGCCGCCGAAGCTGGTCGGCACCGGCACCGGCGTGATCATGAGCTCCATCCAGCGATCCACCGGGACATGATCGAGATAGGTCGCGCGCCGCGGCTCGGTGGTCGCGATCGCTTCGCGCAGTGCCGTGATGATCTCCGGCGAGCGCAGCGCGAACTGAGCGAGCTCGTTCCTGCGCAGTGCCGGCGCGAGCTGGGCGGCGGCGGCATTGAGATGGATGACGCGGCCGGCGCGGTCGAGCAGCACGGCCGGATCCGGCATGCCGGCGACGACCGCAGCCACCGCCGCGCTCTCGACCGGGTTGATACGCCTGACATCGTCGCGCGAAGCTGCGGGATCATGCAGACGCCACGGGATCAGTGCCGCGGCCGCGATGCAGAGGAACACGATCGCGGCGTGCAGCGCCGACAATTCGCCGAGCGAGACGACGACGGACAGCGCCAGCGCCGCGGCGATCAGTATGATGGTCGAGTGCCGCAGCCGGTCGGACCAGGGCTGCGCGGAGGGAGAAGATGGGGCGTCGATCGCCATCGGGGCGGACTTCTCCTGGGGGCTTGTCCTAGAGCTTGGCAGCGTCAGGCACCGCTGTCGCTACGCTCTCTCACATAGGCGGCTTCACGCGCCGGACCGGGGTCGAGCTTGAGCGCCGCTTGCTGCAAGCGCTTGGATCGTGCGCCGATCATAACTTCGCGAAACGTCAGCAAGATTACAGATATGACGAAGGGGGACAGATAATAGAGGACGCGGAACAGCAACATGCCGCCCAGAAGTTCCTCGCGGTCCATCTGCCAGAGGCCGACCAGCATGGCGGCGTCGAACACCCCCAGCCCGCCAGGCGAGTGGCTGGCGAACCCGAGCAGCGTCGCCGAGACGAAGATCACCGCGACCACCACGAAGCCGAGATTGGGCTCGTCCGGGACCAGCACGTACATCGCGAGCGCGCAGAAGCCGAGATCGATGATGCCGATCGCGATCTGGAGCAGCGTCAGCGCGCCGCCCGGCAGCACCACGGTCCAGGGCCCGCGGCCGACCACGCGCGGCTGGGTCGACACCCAGACCACGTAGCCGACCAGCCCCACGATGATCATCAGCGCCAGCGTCCGGTTCAGCCACGGCGGAAGCTGGTCGATCGAGGCGGCGGCCTCCGGATGATAGGCGATGCCGAGGCCGAGCACGGCGGCATTGCCGAGCCAGAAGGTCAAGCCGGCGAGGAAGCAGATCTTTGCGACGTCGATTGCGTTCAGCCCGTAGGCCGAATAGATCCGGTAGCGCACCGCGCCGCCGGTGAAGACGGATGCACCGACATTGTGGCCGATCGAATAGCTGGTGAAGGCCGCGAGCGCATTGATGCGGTAGGGCACGTGGGCGTGGCCGATCGCGCGCACGGCGAACAGGTCGTAGAAGGTCAGGGTGAAATAGCCCGCGGCGACGAACAGCGCCGCCATCGCAATCTGGGTCGGCTCGGTGCTCTTGATCGCTTCGAGGACCTCGTTGAAATCGATGCCTCGCAGCATGTGGTACAGCACATAGCAAGCGATGCCGATGACAGCGACGCTGATCGCAACTCCAAGTTTATGCAGGATTTGCTTCTGGCGCAGAAACGTCGTCGCCCTGCGTATGGCTTCCAGCATCTAGACCTCGAACAACGCTTCAGCGGCCAGGGTGGCCGGCGAACGGGCGGACGACGCACAGGCACTCAACGAACCCTCGCCGCCGGCTCCGGCATCGCGCATGCCCCCTGCCCCTCCACTAGCGCGTTTTCGGGCCGAGTGGAATTCGCCAATTCGAACAAAAACACGTGCGTTCAATATTTTAGGCAGGGTTGGGGCTCCTGATGCACGGTTTGGCGCCTTCGGCGGCAGACTTGAGGCGAATCTCCATGGCGATCCTGCGCAGGCGCCGTGAAGGTTTGATGATTTCGGCCGTACAATGTTCCGTCACGCCTTAAGCTGACGTCAATCTATGGGGCACGCCTGCCTGTTGAAAGGGGGCGGATTTTCCGATGCGCCCGAAGGTCGCGGGCGCCGAAAGGCAGGCCCGGGAGCGGCCAGACCGCTGCAGCCCGATCCTCGGGGCCGAAGCTCAGGCCGCAGGCTGGCTGCGCGATACCACCCGGTCCCGCAGCCAGGCGCCGATGATGCAGCCGACGAGGTAGCAGGCGAACATGATCAGGCCGAGGTCGAGCCAGTAGCCGAAGCGGCCGGGGACGACGCGCGCGAACGAGGCCGCGACCAGGGCGGCGGCAAGCGCGGCGAGCCAGCGCGCCGTCACCTTCGAGGTGCCGTTGCCGCGCTGGACCACCGAGATCCAGCCCATGCAAAAGCCCAGCAGCACCGAGCCGATCAGCCAACCCAGATGGAACGAGACGAGATAGGGCATCGTCACCTCACCAAAAATTCGATGCGGCGGTTCTTCGCCTTGCCGTCGTCGGTGTCGTTGCCGGCGACGGGCTGCGTGCTGCCATGGCCGACCGCGGTGAAGCGGCTGGCCGGCAGGCCGGCCTTGACCAGATAGTCGATCACCGCCTGCGCGCGCTTTTCCGAGAGAGCTCGGTTGAAGCCGTCCTCGCCGTCCGCATCGGTATGCCCGGCGACCTCGACATTTGTCGTGGGGCAGCGCAGCGCCGTCTCGATCAGATGATCGAGGATGGCGGCGGAGTCCGGATCGATGTCGGCGCGCTTGGCGGCGAAGCGGATCTTTCCCTTCGCAAGGAGGTCCGTGAACAATTGCTGGCACACGGTGCCGTCGACCGGCCCTGCCGCAGGCTTCACGGTGATCTCCGGCTTGTACTGCCAGTTCTTCGGGAAGTCCTTGCCGAGGCCTGCGCGGATGTCGTTGGCGGCCCCCTCGTAGAGGGCATCGCCCGACAGCTTCACTTCGCGGTCGGAGACAACGAGCGTGCCGGTCGACAGTCGCGACAGCGCGCCAAGCGCTGCGACCACGGCCGTGTTGAAGGAGCCGGGCGCGCCGATGCTGGCCTTGAGATTGTCGACGACCTTTTCGGTGAAGAATTTTCGCGAGGCGCTGGTCGCGATCGCCGCATGCACATTGTTGTCCGGGACGTAACCCGTCAGTGTCACCGTCGCGGCAACCGGATCCTTGTACGCCTGGAAGATATAGGGCGGCGCCTTGACGTCGTTGGCGGCGACCGAAAAGCCCTCGGGCAGGTTCTTCAGCGCAGCTGCGATCGCTTCGCGACCGCCGAGCTCGCGCGCCATGCCCGACAGATTGACCTGGGTGTCCGTGATCGTGATCTTGCCGTCCTTCAGCTTGCCGATCTGGTCCAGCAACAGCATGGCGGCGGCTTCGAACCGCGGCGGCGCGCCGCGCGCCAGACCCATCTGGTCGGCCACCTCGGCGCCGCCGACCTCCTTGCGGGCCGCCTCGGTCAGACGGCCCTTCATCGAGGGCAAGGGCGCGGAGCCTGACAGCGTCACCCGCACCACGTCGCGCTCGGCGTTCCAGACGAAGGGTTTGGCCTCGGGAACAAGGCGGGTCCGGTCGTCGACCAGGCGCACGCCGGGGACGGTCTCGACCGCCGTCACGGCGTCACGGCGCCCCTCCTCGGAGAAGGCGTCCGCGGCCAGGCTGACGTCGCGGCCGTCGACCGCGATCCGGGTCTTGTCCAGAACGGTCCCCTTGAGAGCGGCCGTGCTGCGGGCCGACAGGTCGGCTTCGACCGGTAAGGTATTATTCCAGGCCGCAAATCCCCACATGACGGCCAGGGGAATCAGCCCCGGCCACCATTTGCTGGCCCACCTGAAAAGCTTCTGCATTCGACGTCCCGAACTCTGGAACCGGAGACAAAACAAACCCTTGGCAGGCTGTCAAACCGGAAATGGTGCCCTTCCGAAGGCGCCGCCTGGACAATCGGAATAACTTTTTCTTCAAGGGTTCTTCCGTAAGTTGAAATCGGAATGCCAGAGTCCCCCAGCCGGTCATGAAACAACTGCGTAACAACGTCATCCGCGCCGGGCTGGGAGCACTTTACTTCAGCGGGGCGCACCACCTGCTGCGCCCGCTTTTGTCGGGTGTCGGTGCCATTTTCATGCTGCACCACGTCCGGCCGGCCCGTGAGGCCGCGTTCCAGCCGAACCGGCATCTCGAGGTCACCCCCGAATTCCTGCGCGCGACGCTATGTCATCTGCGCTCCCGCGACATCGACATCGTCAGCATGGACGAGCTGCATGAGCGGCTGGTGCAGGGCCGGTTCGACCGCCGCTTCGCTGCCTTCACCCTCGACGACGGCTATCGCGACAATCTGGACCATGCCCTGCCCGTGCTGCGCGAATTCGACGCCCCTCTGGCGGTCTACGTTGCGAGCGACTTTGCCGAGGGCACCGGACGGCTGTGGTGGGTGGCGCTGGAGGCCGTGATCGCCAAGGCCGAGCAGATCGACATTAAAATCGGCCATTCTGCGCTGCGGCTCGATGCGACCACGCCCGCGGCCAAGCAGGCAGCGTTCGACCGCCTGCACGACTGGCTGCGCGCGCTGCCTGGCGAGCACGATCTGGCGCGCGAGATCGAGGCGCTCTGCACGACGCACGGCGTCGACATGGCCGCGCTGTGCCGCAGCCTCTGCCTGTCCTGGGCCGAGGTGAAGACATTCGCCGCCGATCCGCTGGTCACGATCGGCGCGCACAGCGTCAGCCATTGCAATCTCGCCAAGCTGGCCGAAGACATCGCCGCGCAAGAGTTGGCCACGAGCCGCGCGCGGATCGAGCAGGCGCTGGAGCGCCCCGTGTTGCATCTCGCCTATCCCTATGGCGACCGCGAGGCCGCGGGGATGCGCGAATTCGGCCTCGCTGCAACGGCGGGGTTCAAGACCGCGGTGACGACACGGCCCGGCATGCTATTCCCGGACAATGCCGCCCAGATGACGGCGCTGCCGCGCGTCTCGCTCAACGGCAACTACCAGGACGCGCGAATCCTGCCGGTGTTGACCTCGGGCGCGGCGACCGCAATGTGGAACGGTTTCCGCCGGATCGCGGCGGCTTAATCCATCCGCACACTCGGACCTCACCTGAGGAGCGCGCAGCGCGTCTCGAAGGATGAGGGCGGAGTTGGCAGCGCCTTCCTTGACTCCCCTCCCCTCCCCGCCCAAAACAGCGCCAACCAAGGGAGGCCTCATGTTCAACGACCTGTTCTCGCTCAAAGGCCGCGTCGCGCTGGTGACCGGCGGCTCGCGCGGCATCGGCAAGATGATTGCGGCGGGATTTCTCAGCGCCGGCGCCGCAAAGGTCTACATCACCGCGCGCAAGGCCGGACCGTGCGAGGCGACCGCCAAGGAGCTCACCGCGCAATATGGCGGCGAATGCATCGCGCTGCCGATCGACATCTCCACCGTCGAAGGTTGCGACAGGCTCGCCGGCGAAATCATCAAGCTGGAGCCGAAGCTGGACATCCTCGTCAACAATGCCGGAGCTGCCTGGGGCGCCGAGTTCGACGAATTCCCCGAAAGCGGCTGGGACAAGGTGATGGACCTCAACGTCAAGTCGCTGTTCTTCCTGACCAAGGCTCTGGCGAAACCGCTGCGCTCGGCGGCAAGCGCGGAACGTCCGGCGAAGGTGATCAACATCGCCTCGGTCGATGGCATCTTCGTCAATCCTGGCGAGACCTATTCTTACGCCGCCAGCAAGGCCGCCGTGATCCATCTGACGCGGCGCATGGCGACGAAATTGATCAAGGACAACATCAACGTCACCGCGATCGCGCCGGGCGCGTTCAAGTCCGACATGAACCGGGCCGCGCGCGACCATTCGGACGAGGTCGCAAAGCGCATTCCGGCGCGGCGGATCGGGACCGACGAGGACATGGCTGGGCTGGCGATCTACCTCGCCTCGCGTGCGGGCGATTACGTCGTCGGCAACACCATCGCCGTCGATGGCGGCGTGGTCTACGCGAATGCGGGGCTGGAGATCGCGGGGTAAGAAGCGCGAATGGTGTGTAGCGAATGGCGAATAGACGCTCGTTCTCTATTCGCTACTCGCCACTCACCATTCGCTAACTTCCTTACGACTCGATCTTCACGTACTCGAAATCGCCGGGCTTATTGTCGATGCCGACTTTCGGTGGCGAGATCCAGGAGGCGAACTTGCCGCTCTCGGTGACGGGCTGCATCAGGGAGGTGATGAAGTCGCCGTCGGCAGTCGAGGGCAGCCATTCGTCCTTGCGCTTCGCCCAGGTCGCATCGTCGATCAACAGGCCGTCCGGCGTCGCGTGCACGTCCTTGAACTCGCCGATGTGGCGATGGAAGGCGACGTTGGGCAGCTTGAGCTGGAACTGGTAGCCCGCGGTCGAGATCACCTTATTCCAGCGCAGCATGCCCTTGACGCAATCCTGGCTGTAGTCGTCGCGCAGGCGCATGTTGAGCGCGGTCAGTGCCGGTTCGTCGACCAGCTTGATCTCGCCGTCGATGAACTTGAGCACCGGATAGGTGGCGTTCTTGAGCTGGTGATCGTCGTCGATCTGGGTCTCGTGATAGCGGCCCTTGATGCCGGTGTTGAAGGCGTTGGCCGCGTTGGTCGAGACCTCCGAGCCAAACAGATCAAGCGACAGCGTGTAATGCAGGTTCAGCTTCTTCTGGATGGTCGGAAGATCGATCACGCCGAGCGCGCGAACTTTTGCGATGTCGGTGGGATCGGTTATGCCGGCTTCCTTCATCGCATCACAGGTGCGCTGCACGACGCGGGTGATGCCGGTCTCGCCGACGAACATGTGGTGCGCTTCTTCCGTCAGCATGAAGCGGCAGGTGCGCGACAAGGGATCGAAGCCGGACTGCGCGAGCGAGTGCAGCTGCATCTTGCCGTCGCGATCGGTGAAGTAGGTGAACATGAAGAAGGACAGCCAGTCCGGCGTCGCTTCGTTGAAGGCGCCCAGCATGCGCGGCGAATCGGCATCGCCGGAGCGGCGGCGCAGCAAATCGTCGGCCTCTTCACGTCCATCGCGGCCAAAATACTTTTGCAGCAGGTAGACCATCGCCCAGAGGTGACGGCCTTCCTCGACATTGACCTGGAACAGATTGCGCATGTCGTAGAGTGAAGGCGCGGTCTTGCCGAGATGGCGCTGCTGCTCGACCGAGGCCGGCTCGGTGTCGCCCTGGATCACGATCAGGCGGCGCAGCATGGCGCGATATTCGCCGGGGACTTCCTGCCAGGCCGGCTCGCCATAATGCTCGCCGAACGGCACGACGCGGTTCTCTTCCTGGGGCGCCAGGAGAATGCCCCAGCGATAGTCGGGCATGCGGACATAGTCGAACTTGGCCCAGCCGCGCGGATCGACCGAATAGGCGGTACGCAAATAGACCAGCGATTCCTGGAAACCTTCCGGCCCCATGTCGCTCCACCAGTCCATATAGCCGGGATGCCAGCCTTCCAGCGCCTTGAGCACCTGGCGGTCCTCGGCGAGATTCACGTTATTGGGAATCTTGGTCGAGTAGTCGACGTTCATGATGTTCATATTCATGGCCGTGCTCCTTGCTCCGTCTCGTGTCCCGGACGCAGTGCGGCGCGAAGTGCTGCACTGCTGAGCCGGGACCTATTGTTCGGTCCACTATGGGTCCCGGTTCTGCGCAGCGTCACCATAGCGCGTTGAAGACGCGCGTTGCGCTTTTGGTGCCGCAGCGCGCCCGGGACACGAAAGTCATCAAACCCGCGTCATATCGAATTTCGGCTTCTGGCCGCTGCCGTAGCGGCGCAGCGCGCCTTCCTCGCCGACCGCGTTCGGGCGCTGGAAGATCCAGTTCTGCCACGCGGTGAGGCGCGAAAAGATCTTTGATTCCATCGTCTCGGGGCCAACGAAGCGCAGGCTCGCTTCCATGCCGGTGAGGCTGTCGGGCGAGAAGCTGGCGCGCTCCTCTAGGAACACGCGGACCTCGTCGTCCCAGTCGATGTCGTCGAGCGCGAAGGTGACGAGGCCAAGCTCCTCCGCCTGCTCGGCGTCGAGCGAGGTGCCGAGCGTCGCTTCCGCCCGCTCCACATCGGCCGGATCGGCCTGGAAGCGCGATTGAAGCCGCGTCAGGCCATGGCTCATCGGATAGGGGCCGAAATTCATCGCGGACAGCTCGATCGACGGCGGCGGACGGTTGTCGCCCTGGCGCGTGCCGATCAGCATGTAGGAGCGGTCGGCGGCGAACACGAGTTCGGCCAGCGTGCCGGCAAAGCAGGAGCCGGGCTCGACCAGCGTCACCAGCGTGCGCGAGGTGACGTCGATGCGCTTGAGCACGCGCTTCCAGTAATGGCGGATCTCGTTGACCAGCCAGTGCGCCTTGTTGGCTTCGAGGAAGGCGTCGCAGGCCAGCACTTGGGCGCGGTCGCCATGGCTCTTGAACACCAGCATGGCGATCTCGAGCTCGTTGATGCGCAGATGCAGGATGGCGTCGTCGATCTCGCGCGCCACTTGCAACGGCCAGAACGATGCTCCTAGCGCCATCATGCTGTCGACGTCAGCGGGCGGCGCGGTCTCTGGCGCCTTGATCGAGATGGTGGCGATGCGGGCGGTCCGATCGATGTCGACCGTGACGAAGCCATAACGGATGCTGGTCTGGTCGATCAGGCGCTTGAGCGGCGTCAGCGCGATGCCCTTGCCGCTGCCCTTGCGCTTCGATTGGCCTGCAAACTCCTTGGCGCGCTCGGCGATCTTGGCCTCGAGCTTCGAGTTCGGCGCGATCTCGTCGACCAGGCGCCATTGCACGGCGCGCTTGCCCTTCACGCCCTCCTCGATGGTGCAGAAGAAATCGGCGTGGTCGCGGCGCACCTTGCGCTTGTCGACGACGCGCGTCAGGCCGCCGGTGCCGGGCAGCACCGCGAGCAGCGGCACTTCGGGCAGCGCCACGGCGGACGCGCCGTCATCGGCGAGGATGATGTGATCGGTCGCGAGCGCCAGCTCATAGCCGCCGCCGGCGGCGGAGCCGTTCACCACGGTGATGAAGCGCTGGCCCGAATTCTCGGACGAATCCTCCATGCCGTTGCGGGTCTCGTTGGTGAATTTGCAGAAATTGACCTTGTGGGCGTGCGTGGAGCCCGCGAGCATGCGGATGTTGGCGCCAGCGCAGAACACGCGGTTCTTGGCCGAGCGCATCACCACGACCTTGACCTCCGGGTGCTCGAAGCGCAGCCGCTGGACCGCATCCGCAAGCTCGATGTCGACGCCGAGATCATAGGAATTGAGCTTGAGCAGATAGCCCTCGAACAGGCCGCCGTTCTCGTCGACGTCCATGGTCAGGGTCGCGACGTCGCCGTCGACCGCGAGCTTCCAGTGCCGGTAGCGGGACGGTTCGGTCTGGAAATCGATGAATGTCGCGCCGCCTGCGAGGCGCCGATCTTCCCCGGCCATGGGCCACCCTTGAGATTGATTATGCGTTTTGCCTGTAGCGTTAGATGCACAATAGTGCATCTTTTCGGGCGCGTCTAGCCCTTAACTGCCATCGCATGCACTTTGTTTCATGCGGCGACTAGGACCGCGCGGTCGCCCCGAGTGCGATCCAGTCCGCCTTGGAGAGCTGGGGACGGCCAAGCTTGGCCTGGAGCAGCGCGACCAGGGCTGGGACGGGGAAGGTCTCGACGAAGCCGTCGCCGGCCGCAGCCGCCTTGCGGGAATTCAGCGTGCGCAGCTCCGCGCATCCCCGAACAGCCGCGCGGCGGAGCGCGCCCGCTGCATCCGCAGCCGCAAATTGGCATTTGCGATGTGGATGCAGGCGCGCAGCAGAATACGTTCGCGGCCGCCTTGCGGAGCGGCGGCCCACACGGCCTCCAGCACTTCCTGTGCTTCCCAGAAATAGCCGCGGTCGTTGAGCGCAAGCCCATAGCGCAGCGCCGGATGGCGCGCCGGCACGTAGCCGCGGAAGGCCGAGGGCACCATCGCCTTGGCCAAACCAAGCGTCTCGGAATCGGCATCCACCGCACCGGGCTTGCCCGGGACATAGGCCCATTGCGGCCACGGCAACGGGCCGGTCGCATGTGAAGGCACATTCATAGATGTGCCTCCGCATGGTCATGCGGCGCGTACCTCGAGTCCCTGATCGTCGCGCAGGGCCGCTTTTGCAAATTGCTCAATTGCGTCAAGCGTCGCCCCCGGCGCTTCACGATGCGGGGAATGGCCCGCGTCTGAAATGACTTTAAAATCTATCGGACAATAACACTCGTCCTGCGCAATTTCGACCTGGCGCAATGTCCCATATTGGTCGTTGGCACCCTGCAGGACCATGATGGGTACGCGGATATAGGCGAGGTATTCGGAGATGTCCCAATCGCGGAATTCGGGATCGAGCCAAGCGCCGTTCCAGCCGTAGAAGGCGTTGTCGACGTCCTTGTGCCAGCGCGCCAGTTTTGCCTTGAGGTCCGTGGTCTCGAAGCTGGTCTTGATCGCGGCGATGGATTTCACCGAGATGTCCTCGACGATGAAATGCGGCGCAATCAGCACGAGTCCGCTCAGGCGATGATCCTGATGCGCGCCGGCATAGATCGTCGCAATCGAGGCGCCGTCGGAATGGCCGAGCAGCAGACCGCGCTTGAAGCCGATCGCGTCGAGCAGCTTCGGCAGCACATCCAGCGCCTCGCGCTGCATGTAGTCCAGCGGGCGCGGTAACGTCACCGGGCTGGACTGGCCGTAACCCGCACGCGAATAGAGGAAGATGCCGGCGCCGGTCGCAGCCTGGATCTTCTCCGGAAAGTCGCCCCACAGCCCGACCGAGCCGAGGCCTTCGTGCAGCATGACGATGGTGGGTGCGTCTGCGACCTCAGGCGCGAGCCATTTGTATTCGAGGCTGGCGTTGCCGATGCTGAGGAAGCCGGTGGGGGTGAGGGTTATCATGATTGCGCTCTTCTCTCTCCGTCGTCATGCCCGGGCTTGACCCGGGCATCCACGTCTTTCCTCAATTGCGGCAGCGCGTGGATGGCCGGGACAAGCCCGGCCATGACGGCTGTAGCTAATTCGCCCCTTCCCGCAATTTGAACCGCTGGATCTTGCCCGTCGCCGTTTTCGGCAGCGACTCCACCACGTCGATCCAGCGCGGATATTTCCACGGGCCGATCTTCTGCTTGACGTGCTCCTTGAGCATCTCCTGCAACTCCGTCGTTGTCGCGCCGGGACGCAGCACGACGAAGGCCTTGGGCTTCAGCAATCCTTCCGGATCGGCCTCAGGCACGACGGCGGCCTCCAGCACGGCAGGATGCGTGATCAGCGCGCTCTCGACCTCGAACGGCGAGACCCAGATGCCGGAGACCTTGAACATGTCGTCGGCGCGGCCGCAGAAGGTGTAGCGGCCCTCGGCGTCGCGAACATATTTGTCGCCGGTGCGGGTCCACGGTCCCTCGAAGGTGCGGCGGCTCTTGTGGCGCTGGTTCCAATAGCCTTCGCCGGCCGAGGGCGCATCGACCAGGAGCTCGCCGACCTCGCCGTCGGCGACGTCCTGCCCGGCCTCGTTGACGAGCCGCACTGCATAGCCGGGCACGGGCTTGCCCGAGGAGCCGTATTTGATGTCGCCGGGCGCGTTCGACAGGAAGATATGCAACAGCTCGGTCGAGCCGACGCCGTCGAGAATGTCGACGCCGAACCGCGCCTTCCAGCTGTTGCCGACGGATTCCGGCAGGGCCTCGCCGGCCGAGGTGCAGATGCGCAAGGCCTTGCCACCGCGCTCGCTCTTCCTGGTCTCGTCGTTGAGCATCGCCGCGAACAGCGTCGGCACGCCATAGAAGATCGACGGGTTGTAGCGGTTCATCAGGTCGAACATGCGTGCCGGCGTCGGCCGCTCGCTGTTCAGGACCACAGTGGCGCCGACCGACATCGGGAAGGTCAGCGCGTTGCCGAGGCCATAGGCGAAGAACAGCTTTGCCGCCGACAAGCAGACATCGCTCTCGCGGATGCCGAGCACCTGCTTGGCGTAGGTGTCGGCGGTCGCCTGCAAATTGGAATGGATATGGCGCACGCCCTTGGGCATGCCGGTCGAACCCGACGAATAGAGCCAGAACGCGGGCTCATCCGGGTGCGTCACGGCGGTGGTGAATTGGTCGCTCTCGCCGGAGATCTCCTCAGTGAGCTGCTTGTGGCCGTTCTGCTTGGCACCGGACACCACGACATGCTCAAGATCGGGCATGCGGCCGACGACGTCCTTGATGACAGGATAGAGCGCCTCGGAGACGAACAGCACGCGCGCGCGGCAGTCGGCGAGAATGTAGGCGTACTGGTCGGCGGTCAGCAGCGTGTTGAGCGGCACCGGCACGATGCCGGCGCGGATCGCACCAAGGAACACGATCGGGAAATCGACGGTGTCCAGCATGATCATCGCCACGCGCTCCTCGCGGCGGACGCCGAGCCGGCGCAGCATGTTGGCGGCGCGGCGGCTGTCGCGCTGCAGTTCGCCATAGGTGAGCCGCGAGACGGTGTCGTCGAAAGCCAGCTTGTTGCCGCGGCCCTCCTCGACGTTCCGGTCGAGCAGCCAGGTCACCGCGTTATAGGATCCCTCGCTCACGGAGTTCTCTCCCGAATTTAGAATTATAATTCATAGAAAGACACCGCGGCGGCTTGCTGTCAATGCCAGCAGGCATTATGTTTCATTAAATTGCGCCGCAGGACACCCTTCAAGAAGACATCCCTTAAAGAAGGCTCATGACCGACAGTCCCGACGCCGAATCCCAGTTCCTCGAACAGCTCGGCCAGCGCGTGCGCACGATGCGCGCGCTGCGCGGCATGTCGCGCAAAGTGCTCGCCAAGGTATCAGGAATCTCGGAGCGCTACATCGCGCAGCTCGAGAGCGGCAAGGGCAATGTTTCGATCGTGCTGCTCCGCCGCGTCTCCGACGCGATGGGCGCGCATCTCGAGGATCTGCTCCCCTCAGCCGATCCGACGCCAGACTGGCAGATGTTTCGCGATCTCTTGCGCAAGGCGACGCCTGCGCAGATTGCGCAAGCAAAGGATCTGCTCACCGGCGGCAGCTCAACCGCGCCGCGGCGCGCGCCATTCTGCGGCATCGCGCTGATCGGCCTGCGCGGCGCCGGCAAATCGACGCTTGGGCGGACGCTGGCGAAGAAGATCGGCTGGAGTTTTGTCGAGCTCAACAAGGAGGTCGAGCAGCAGAACGGGCTCTCGGTCGCCGAGATCATTGCGCTCTACGGCCAGGAAGGCTTTCGCCGCATGGAGCAGGCGGCGCTGCAGCAGCTGCTCGCGCGCAACGAGCTGATGGTGCTGGCGACCGGCGGCGGCATCGTCTCCGAGCCGCTGACCTTCGACCAGATCCTGAGCTCGTTCTACACGATCTGGCTGAAGGCTGAGCCGGAAGAGCACATGGCCCGCGTCCGCCGCCAGGGCGATTTGCGCCCGATGGCGGACGATCGCTCCGCAATGGCGGAGCTGCGCAACATCTTGCTGAGCCGCGAGCCGCTGTACTCGCGCGCAACGGCGGTGGTGGATACCGCCGGCCTCAGCGTCGATGCGGCGGCCGCCCGGCTGATCGACGCGGTGCGGCCGGTGCTGCAGAACGAGGCGCGCAGCTTCGGGCTGCGGAGCGTGGCGCTGTAGGGATGACCGATAGCGACGTCGCAATCACCATGTTCGAGCGGATCGGCGGCAGTGCCACGATCGACGTTCTGGTCGATCGCTTCTACGAGCGCATGGACACGCTGCCCGAGGCACAGATCATCCGCGCCATGCATGCGGACGACCTCGGTCTGATCAGGGACGTGCTGAAGCGCTATCTCACCGAATGGACCGGCGGCCCGCGCCTCTACTCCGTCGAGAAGGGCCATCCGCGGCTGCGGCAGCGGCACATCGGCTTTGCCATCGGCGATGCCGAACGCGACGCGTGGATGCTCTGCATGCGCGGCGCGCTGAAGGAGACGATCACCGATGCCGCCGCGCGGCAGGATCTCGACAAGGCGCTGTTCGGCCTCGCGGACTGGATGCGTAACCGGCAGTGACGAAGTCGATCTTCTAGATCGACCAGTAGTTCGGATGCTGGTACGGCCGCGAGCGGTCGCCCCAGTCGAATTCATCGCCGTCGACTTCGCAGGGACCGCTGCTCAATTGCTCCGGCGTCAGTTCGACCTGAAAGGCCTGACGTCCCGGATCATATTTCAGCGCGCTCCACTGCACGGGATAATGGTGATGGGTGCCGAGCAGCCGGCCGGTCTTGATCACGGCGTAAGCGACAGTCCCACTTACCTTGTCGAGCATCAATCGTTCGATCGTGCCGAGCTTCGTACCGTCGCACCCATAAACGGCAACGTGCTCGATGCGATCACTGGGAACCATGGTGTGTTGCATGGCGTGCTCCCTGATCTTGTGTAGACGGCATTATAGCACACACGTCGGAGTGTAGGACGTTTGCGTCAGCGCAGTCCGCTCTTGCGTTGCACCTAAAGCTACAGCAGCTGTGAACGCACCGCCTCTGCGCCTTCCCGCAGCAACGGCAGGAAACGATCGATCAGTTCCTGCACCGGCACGCGATCGACATGGGCGCCCATGTTGATGGCGGCGACGATCACGCCGTCATAACGGCGCACCGGAACCGAGATCGAGCGGAAATGCGGCTCGGCCTCGCGGTCGACCAGCGAATAGCCCTGCGCCCGGTCGGCTGTGATGCGCGCGAGCAGTGCTTTCGCGTCCGTCACCGTCTGCGGCGTCAGGGCCTCGCGCTTCATCGCTTCGATGCGCCCGGCAAGATCGGCATCGTCAAGCTGGCCGAGCATGGCGCGGCCGACCGAGGTGCAGAAGGCCGGCAAGCGGTAGCCGATTTCGAGGCCGCCCGAGAACATCCGCGCCGGGCTGCTGCGTGCGATGAACACGACGTCGTCGCCATCAAGCACGGCGAGCGATGCGATCTCGTTTGCCGCGGTCGCGACGCGATCGAGCACGGGCTGAAGCACCGCGACGAGCTGGCTCGAACGCAAGTATGACGCCGCCAGCGTCAGCACATGCGGCGTCAGCGAGAACAGCTTTCCATCACCGGAGACGTAGCCGCCGCGCTGCAGCGTGAACAGCATGCGCCGGGCCGTCGCGCGCGGCAGATCCGCGGCGCGGGCGAGATCGCTCAGCGTCATCGGCCCTGCGGTCGCGCCGAAGCATTGCAGGAGACGCAGGCCGCGATCGAGGGCCTCGACGAAATCCGTCGCGCGCTCGTCGCTCTCGTTCCGCTTCGGCTTGGGCATGGTGACGGGACAATCCTGCAAAATAATGCTTGCTGCGGGACCAAGGCATGTCATAATTCGCCCATTCGTTCAATAGGCGAACAAACGCCATTCCACAAGGATGCTACTGCCATGATGAGCCAGGAGCAGAACGACCTGATCACCCGCACGGGGCCGAAAGACCCTTGCGGCAAGCTGATGCGGAGCTACTGGCAGCCGGCGGCGCTGGTGGATGAGCTGGAGGGGGCGCGGCCGATCTGTCTCGTCAAACTGCTCGGCGAGAACCTGGTGCTGTTCCGCGACGAGAACGGACGCTACGGCCTGATCGACCGCCACTGCGCCCATCGCGGCGCCGACCTCGCCTTCGGGCGGCTCGAGCATGGCGGCCTGCGCTGCGCCTTCCACGGCTGGCTGTTCGATGCCACCGGCCAGTGCATCGAGACGCCGGCCGAGCCGAAGGATTCGAAGCTTTGCCAGAACATCCGGCAGCGCTCCTATCCCGTGATCGAGAAGAGCGGCATCCTCTGGGCTTATCTTGGCGAGGGCACCCCGCCCGCATTCCCGGAGATCGACTGTTTCGTCGCGCCCGGCACGCACACATTTGCGTTCAAGGGGCACATGGCCTGCAACTGGCTGCAGGCCCTCGAAGTCGGCATCGACCCCGCGCACGCCTCCTATCTGCACCGCTTCTTCGAGGACGAGGATACCTCCACGGCCTACGGCAAGCAGTTTCGCGGCGCCTCGGCCGGCTCCGACCTGCCGATGACGAAAATCCTGCGCGAATATGACCGCCCGATCATCAATGTCGAGCACACCGAATATGGCCTGCGGCTGATCGCGCTGCGCGAGATCGACGAGGAGCGCACCCATGTGCGCGTCACCAACCAGCTCTTCCCGCACGGCTTCGTCATCCCCATGAGCACGGAGATGACGATCACGCAGTGGCACGTGCCGGTCGACGACGAGAGCTGCTACTGGTACGCGATCTTCACCAGCTACTCGAACCCGGTCGACAAAAAGAAGATGCGCGACCAGCGGCTCGAGCTCTATGAGCTGCCCGACTACAAGTCGCGCAAGAACAGCGGCAACGATTACGGCTTCGATCCGCACGAGCAGCAGACCGCGACCTATACCGGCATGGGCACCGACATTAACGTCCACGACCAATGGGCGGTGGAATCGATGGGCGCGATCCAGGACCGCACCAAGGAGCATCTCGGTTCGAGCGACAAGGCGATCGTGCAGTACCGCCGCCTGTTGCGGCAGGAAATCGAGAAGGTCTCGGGCGGCGAGAAGCCGATGCTGTTCCTGGACGAAGCCAATGCGCGGAGCATCCAGGGACCGGCGACCATGGACGGCATCGGCCCGACGCGGGGCTGGGAGACCTACTGGATGGAGGTCGACGTCAAGCGCCGCCGCGGTGCGCCATGGACCGCGCCGGTGCCGAAGGAGATTGCCGACAACGTGCACAAGCTGACGGCGGCGGAGTGACGCGCGTGCACCGAACCCGTAGGGTGGGCAAAGGCGCAAAGCGCCGTGCCCACCATGCTTCCGCTCGGACGATAGAGGTGGTGGGCACGCTTCGCTTTGCCCACCCTACGGCAGTTGAGGGGGTCATGAAGTGACTTTCGTCGCGCGTCATGCGCTGTGGTCGGATGAGCAGAGCGAGGCGGCGGCGCGTATGCGACGCATCGTCGAGGAGAAGAACCTCGAGGTCATCCGCCTCGCCTTCCCCGACCAGCACGGTATCTTGCGCGGCAAGACCATCATCGCCTCCGAGGCGATTGCCTCGCTGGAGAGCGGCTGCTCCATCACCACCACCATGCTCGCCAAGGACACCTCGCACCGCACGGTGTTTCCGGTGTTCACGTCAGGCGGCGGCTTCGGCATGAAGGAGATGGAGGGCGCGGCCGATGTGCTGATGGTCGCCGATCCCACCACGTTTCGCGTTTTGCCCTGGGCGCCGACCACAGGCTGGGTGCTGTGCGACCTCTACTTCAATGACGGCCGCCCGGTGCCGTTCGCGACGCGCGGGCTCTATCGCAAGGTGCTCGACGAGCTTGCCGGCCGCGGCCACGACTTCGTCGCCGGGCTCGAAGTCGAATTCCACATTTTCAAGCTCGACGACGCGCATATGCGGCCCGAGGATGCCGGCCAGCCCGGCACGCCGCCGTCAGTGAGCCTGCTCAGCCACGGCTATCAATACCTCACCGAGCAGCGCTTCGATCAGATGGAGCCGGTGCTGGAGATTCTCCGCCGCGACATCGTCGCGCTCGGCCTGCCCTTGCGCTCGGTCGAGGTCGAGTTCGGACCGAGCCAGTGCGAATTCACCTTCGCGCCGAGCAAGGGGCTCGAGCCCGCCGACAACATGGTGCTGTTTCGGAGCGCCGTGAAGCAGATCGCGCGCCGCCACGGCTATCACGCCACCTTCATGTGCCGCCCGAAACTGCCGAACCTGTTCGCGAGCGGCTGGCACCTGCATCAGTCGATCGTCTCGCGTGCGAGCGGCGAGAACCAGTTCATGGCGAAGGACGGCGGCGAGCCACTCAGCGCGTTCGGCAAAGCATACCTCGCCGGCCTGCTCGACCACGCCCGCGCCTCCACAGTGTTCACCACCCCGACCATCAACGGCTACAAGCGCTACCGCTCCTATTCGCTGGCGCCGGATCGCGCGATCTGGGGCCGCGATAATCGCGGCGTGATGATCCGCGTGCTCGGTGGCGCCAATGATGCCGCAACGCGCCTGGAGAACCGCATCGGCGAGCCCGCCGCCAATCCCTATCTCTACATGGCCTCGCAGATCCTCTCAGGCCTCGACGGCGTCGACCGCAAGCTCGATCCCGGCCCCTCGGCCGACACGCCCTACGAAACCAAGGCGCCGCTGCTGCCGAAGAGCTTGCGCGATGCAGTCGCCGCGCTGAAGGACGATCCGTTCTTCCGCGAGAAGCTCGGGGCCGAGTTCGTCGATTATTACACTCACATCAAGAACGCCGAGATCGACCGCTTCCTATCCGAGGTGACGGACTGGGAGCACCGCGAATATTTCGAAATCTTCTGAGCGGTAACCAGCCCCGATCATTCCGCACGCGGTAGCGGCGTGAAGCCGAATCCGCCTCCGGTCACTAGAGCAAACGCGTTCGAGGCCGGGCCGGTCGCCATGCGGGGATCCGGCCCGTTGCTCGAGGTGGGCGAGCCGACCCGTGTCACGCCCGAGCGTAGCGCCGAACTGGCAGGGCTCGAAACGACGCGCCGGCCGGCACTTCGCGCGTAAACGCGCCGAAGCGCGGCGAACCGCTGGCTTCCGTTGCGCGCGATCAGCTGCTCGTCGGAATCCGGCCGATAGATGACATCGCAATTGCCGACCAGCGTGGCCGGAGCGCGGTAACCCAATGGATTGCCCTCATTGTATGTGATATCCGCAAGGTTGGTCGCAAGTAGTTCAACGCCATGCAGCCCAATGATCGAGCCTCGTGCAGCCTTGACCTCGACGGTTCGCACCTGCGGATTGCAGCGCGACTTCGCCTGAGGATATTCCTGAACGGCCGCGCGGGCATATGACAGCACCTCCCCGCTCTCATACACGCGATCAATGACGAGGCGCTGGACGTTTTCGGCCAGAAGAGTCTTGTTGACGAGGTGCGCACCGGTCACCGGAGACGGATCGAACGCAACCACCTTGGCGATCCGCGGACCACCCGACTTGGTCGCAAGCGCGACGAATTGCGCCAAGCCGGCGCCGAGGGAATGTCCCGTCGAAACGATCTGCGGCTTCCGGGCGGCCCGCTTGTAGCAGTCCAGGTTCTGGATCTGCCTCATGATCGTATCGACGTTGCGTTGCAGCTGCTGATAATAGTCGTCGTAGGGCGAACCGAACCGGCTGAAGTTCGAGTACCAATCGCCTCCGGAAAACCCTACGGTGCCGCGAAACGCAATGCTCACTTCGCTGCAGGCTCCACGCGCCGCGGCGCGTGTCCGCGCCCACACCTGGTATGTCGGGCCGCTGCCGAAGTTCCAGCCGCGCTTGGCGTAAGCCGCCTTGCAGGCCTCATCCGCCCAATCGAGGCAATCGAGATATGCGTCGCTGCCGAACTGATAGCGCCAGGGCTTGAAGATCCTCCGCGCGTGACCTCTGAGGTCGTCCTGCGAGGCCGGGATCGTACTCTGCACCGCGAAATCGACTTCCTCGCCGAGGCCGGCATCGCGCATCGTATTCAGCGTGCCGACCGGCTTATATGCCGTGGACGACTGGATGGCATAAGGCAGGTAATAGTCGGCATATCTGTAGACATAGGCCGCCAGGATATCGGGATCATTGTTGGACTGAGCCGCGGCAGGCTGAACGGCTGAAAGCCAGACAACGGCCGCCGCGCTGGCGAGAATGATCCGGAATGCTGCAAAACGAAACCGCATGGCAACATCTCCAAATATGAAAAACAATCTATGGCTGCATGAGACCATAATTGCCGCTTCTTGACAATATCGAGAGTCGGGTCGGCGGCGAGCCCCCCGGAACGGGAATCAGCCCAGAGGACGGAGAGCCTGCCTCCTCGAGCGCAGCTCGATGATCCCCGCAACGATCGCATAGACAACGAATATTCCGATCGCGATCGGAGCGCCCTCGATGATTCTCCAGCCCAAGCTGACCACCTTGTGGGCCACACTGCCGACGTCGCCGCCGTAGACGATGCAATCGCCCACGCCTCCCTCGTTTGGCGAGCATTTGGGGTTGACGAGATGGCCGATCGAAAGCATCGGGCCGAAATAGGGGACGAATGCGCAGATGAGACTGACCGCGAACGCCAGCAGCAGTCGGATCCATAGCCGGGGCCATCCCAGCGTGATCAGCCAGCAGCACGCGGCCAGCCACAGTGCCGCGAGTCCGTCGCCAAAGCGAGAGCCGACCAGCAAGCTCGCCTCCAGCGCATGACGGATGATTTCCGCGGCAGAAGATCCGATGGGACAGCCGGTATCAGTGCCGGGCTGGCATCCTGAGATGGCCGCGAAGAGAGAGGTGAGCAGGATCGCCAGTTCCGGCACAAAGGGGAGGACAACGAACAGCAACAGGATCGCTCTCCAGCGCCGACGATGAGAATTCCCGTCAGGTTGCGATGTCATGCTGGCGCGGGCGACATTCCCCAAATGATCTTCCGCGAAGACCCCTGCCCTTACTACCTCTGATACAGGCTGACCGCAACGAGCATCGTTCGGCTTGCGCGAGACGGTCCGGGTGCCGCAGCAACCAATATCTCACACGTCCGTGAGACGACTTCGCGTCTCCCGTTCCGACGAAACGTTGGCCGGCCTGACGAAGCCATTTTCCCAGCGTCGCGAAAACCGCCGGAAAGAGATGGGGTCTAGACTATCGCTCCATGATCAACAGTGGAGTTCGGTCATGTGGGATCAATTGTTCAGCCTGATCTATCGCCTGTCCTGCCGGACGACCTTGATCGAAATCGGCACCCATCGGCTGGCGCGTTAGCGGCCAAGCGGGCGCGATTTAGGTCAGGCGAATTGACCGGATAACGGGGTCTCCATGCGCAAACTGATCCTGATCGGCAGCATGACGTTGCTGACAAGCTCGTAAGCGCCATTCACCAGCGATAGCCGAGTGTTGCGATGACGGTCAGTGGTGCGCCGCGGTAGCAATATCCGACCTGGCACGTCGTGTAGTGCAGATTGAACAGGTTCTTGGCGTTGAGCTGAAACTGAAGCCCCTTCAGCTCCTTCGCAGCCTGGCCGAAATCATATTTCAGCGCCGCATCGACCAAGGTCACCGAGCTGTTCTTGAATGTGTTGAGGTCGTCGCCATAGCTCCATGACATATAACGCGCGCCACCACCGACGCTCAGTCCCGCAAACGGGCCTGCCAGCGGCAGGGTATAGTTCGCCCACAGCGTCGCAGTGTGGGGCGGATTGCCCGACGGAAACTTGCCGACCAGCGAGCTGTCGCCGGCCTGCTTGGTGACCATGTCGAGATAGGTGTACGACGAGGTGATGTCGAAACCGCCGCCGAGGCTCGCGAGCCCCTGCAATTCGAAGCCGCGGCTTTGGATCTCGCCGCGCTGGACCGTCACGCCCGTTCCCGTCGTCACCAGGCCGCCATCCTGGGTCAGGTCGAACACCGCGGCCGTGATGAAACTCCTCGTCCCCAGCGGCTGATACTTGACGCCTACCTCGGTCTGCTTGCCGGTGGTCGGCTTGAAGAACGCGCCCGAGGGATCGACGCCGAGATTGGGAAAGAACGACGTCGAATAGGCGACGTAGGGCGCAATTCCGGAATCGAACACGTAGGTCAGCCCGGCTCGACCGCTATAGGCCTGTTCGGACTGCTGCTGCCGGGTCAACGCGAACAGATCCTCACCGGTGGTGCGGACCCAGTCGCTGCGGCCGCTCAGCGTCAGGATCCAGTGGTCGAGCTTGGCCTGGTCCTGGATGTAAACTCCGGACTGGGTCTGCCGCTGCCGCGTCGAGGACGAGATCGCGGGATCGGGAATCGATTCCGGCACGTAGGCCGGCGCGGCCAGATTGAGATCGGAGACGCCGAAGCCAAATCCCTGCTTGTCGTTGAACTTCGACGAAGTGTAGTCGGTGCCGACCAGGAGCGTGTGCTGTACGGGCCCGGTTGCCAGCTTGGCCTCGACCTGGTTGTCGATGATGGCCGATTGCAGCGTGTCGTGGACGTAGCCGGTATAGCGCGAGACGACATCGCCTACGGGAGCACCGAGAAAGCCGACATAGCGGGTGACCGCATCGACGTCGACGTAGCGGAACTTCTGGCGAACGGTCACGGCGTTGTTGAACGCATGCTCGAACAAATAGCCGACGCGGCCCTGTTCCTGATCGAGCGAATTGTAGGACGGGCTGCCGGTGAAGATGTCCGTGGTCGTGCCGGTCCCCGAAGAGTAGGTGAACATCGACCCGGGCGTCTTCGATTTCTGATAGGCGCCGAGAATCGTAAGGGTCGTCGACTGATCCGGTTTCCAGGTGACAGCCGGAGCGACGTAGACGCGATTGTCCTTGCCGCCGGGCACAAACACGTCGGCGTCGCGCACCACGCCGGTCAGCCGATACGAAAATTGACCGCTGGGATCGACCGGCCCGGACAGATCGAAATTGCCCTGCACACGATCGCGGTCGCCAAACAGCGTCTGCACCTCATGGAATGGCTGGCTGGTCGGCAGCTTGCTCTGGAGGTCAACCAGTCCGCCGGGCGAGCCGAGGCCGTAAAGCGCCGAGCTCGGGCCGCGGACCACGGTGATGCTGTCGACGCCATAGGGCTCGGTCTTGAATACGCCGAGACCGGCGCCGACGAGGCGTAAGCCATCGAGATAGACGCCGTTGTAGGTGATGTCGAAGCCGCGGATCGAAATGGCGTCGAAGCGCGGATCGTAACCGGAGGCATCGATGCGGACGCCCGGTTGATAGCCGACCGCCTCCGTCAGCGTCTGGACGGCGCGATCGTTGAGCTCCTTGCGCGTCACCACCGAAATCGATTGCGGCGTCTCGAGCAGAGGCGTGCTCGTCTTCGTGCCCGCTGAGCTGCTGCTTGCAACATAGCTGTTCTCGCTCGACGCATTGGTACGGCCGCCGCCTGCCTCGCGCGTATCCGGGTTTCTGGCTGGGCCGGCTGCGGCATTGCGCGGCGGCGTGGCGCGGCCACGCTGCGATTGCGAGGCGCGCTGGGCAGATTGGGTGCGCGGACGCGCCTGGCTCGGTGCCTCGACCGTGACGGGCGGCAATGTCCCCGCCGTCGATGCCGAACTGGTCCCGGAGACCTGTGCGAGCGACGGCGTCGCGTGCAGCACCGTCCCCAAGCCGGCTACTCCCAAGCCAGCCATGCGCAGGCCGCCCTTCATTCGTTCCCAGCCGGGCATCTGCCCGTCGTTGCGCCTCATCGTCTTCCCCGAGTTCCGTATTCAGACAACCCGGGAGTAATCAGATCGAGGCGCTCGCCGCCTTTGCGCGCGCGCAAATCACCTTTGATCGCGCGTGGAGGCTTTCGAGTTTACTGACAGCTCTTCGGCGAATGGCCGAAACGCCTGCGGAACGCCGTTGCGAAATTGGCCGGATGGGCATAGCCGACCCGATAGGCCGCTTCGGTGACGGACAAGCGCTGATGGATCAAAAGCGCACGTGCGGCATCGAGCCGCTGCGCTCTCAAATAGTCGATTGCGCTTTCGCCATACGCCATCTGGAATTTCTGGTTGAAGGACCTGCGGCTCAATCCTGCGCTCCGCGCCAGTTCGTCGATGCTCCAGGGGTAGGCGAGATCGGCATCCATCCGGTCCTTGACCGATTGCAACCGCATCCTCTGGAGGTCGGCGGCCGGGTCGACCGCAATCCGGCCGCGCTCACTGAACAAGGCGTGGACGATGATCTCGGCGGCGTGCGCCGACAGCAATAATTGGCCTGCGTTTCCCGCGACCGGCGGCGAGAACATTTCTGCCGCGACGGCCTCGATGCGTGGAGATGCCGTCAAAGAGACGACGGCCGTGCCTGCCCCGTCGCTCCTAAACAGCGCCTCAAACTCGTCGCCAAGTCCAAGCTCATCGATGGAGGCCCGGGGAACAGCAAGGCCGACGGCAGGACGATCGCCAGAGCGTGCCGCGCGTCCCACAGCGCTGTCTTGGCGCACGGCAATTGCCGTCATCTGCCTTTCACCGCTGGCCGCGCGCGTCAGAAGGCCGCGGCCAGCACTGTCATCGAATGCCACGGAGATGAACAGGCCCGAAGCTGCGATCGCGGGGCCGTCGGCGTCGGCCCGAAACTCGCCCCTGACAAACACGCAGCCCGGAAAATCCAGCCATTGGCCCGCTGTTGAAGCGTCGGGCTGTGCGGAACCGATGTCGTCTTGAGGTCGTCCGACAATTTGATCGTAAAAGTCCCGCATCGAATTCCGCTTGCGCAGCGGCTTCTTTGACGGCTGTCGGCAGCGCACTCAAGAGCAGAGCGCGCAGTTTGGAGGATTTCGAAACTGGATTTGCTCGAAGAGGCTTTGCGTTGCGGCGAATGGCGACGAACGCGTCAGATGCCCAGATATTTGTGCTGGAGATCCGGCTCGGCCATCAGCTGGTGCGATGTGCCGCTCCACACCGTCCTGCCGCGCTCGATGATGGTGTGACGATCGCAGATGCGGGCGAGGTGATCGACGTTCTTGTCGACGACCAGGATCGACTGCCCCCGGCTCTTGAGCAGCGACAGGCAGTTCCAGATCTCTTCGCGGATCAGCGGCGCGAGGCCCTCGGTCGCTTCATCCAAAATGAGCAGCTTCGGGTTGGTCATCAGCGCGCGGCCGATCGCAAGCATCTGCTGCTCGCCGCCGGAGAGCTGGTTGCCCATGTTGGCGGCGCGCTCGGCGAGCCGCGGGAACAGCACGTAGATCGCGGCCAACGTCCAGGGGTTGGGGCTGCCGAAACGATCGGCCGCGGCCGCGACCAGATTTTCGCGGACGGTGAGGTTCGGGAAGATCTGACGTCCCTCAGGCACCAGGCCGACGCCGAGCTTTGCGATCCTGTACGAGGGAAGTTGCCTGACCTCGGCACCCGCGAAACGAATGCTGCCGGCGCGCGCCGGCGTCAGGCCCATGATGGAGCGGATGGTCGTGGTCTTGCCCATGCCGTTGCGGCCCATCAGCGAGACCATCTCGCCCGGCTTGATCGACAGCGACAGGCCGAACAGCACCTGGGACAGGCCGTAGCAGGTCTCGATGCCGTCGACGTCGAGCAGCGTCTCAGCCATGATGCGTCACCACGTGCTGATCGCCGAGATAGGCGCGCTTGACGTCTTCGTTGGCCCGGATCGCGGCCGGATCGCCGGAGGCGATGACGCGGCCATAGACCAGCACCGAGATGCGGTCGGCAAGCGCGAACACCGCCGGCATGTCGTGCTCGACCAGCACGATCGAGACTTCCTTACGCAGTTCCTGGAGCAGTTTCACCATACCCTGGGATTCGGTGACACCGAGACCGGCCATGGGCTCGTCGAGCAGCAGCAATTTCGGCTTGCTCGCGAGCGCGACCGCAAGCTCGATCTGGCGCCGCTCGCCATGGCTGAGCTTCGACACCAGAACATCGGCGCGATGAGCCAGCCCGACGCGATCGAGCGCGGCATGCGCGGCATCACGCAAGGATCGCTCCTTGCGCGCATCGGCGAAGAAGCGGAACGAGGTGCCGGCATGGGCTTGGGCTGCCAGCGCGACGTTGTCGGCGGCGGTGAAATCGAGCAGCAGCGAGGTGATCTGGAACGAACGCGCAAGCCCCAGCGCACAGCGGCGATAGGCCGGCAGATAAGTGATGTCGCGCCCGGCCAGCGAGACGCTGCCGGAATGCGGCTCGAGATGCCCGGTGAGCTGGCTGATCAGCGTGGTCTTGCCGGCACCGTTCGGGCCGATGATGGCATGCAGCTCGCCGGCCGCGACGTCGAGCGAGACGTTGTCGGTCGCGACGATGCCGCCAAAGCGGCGCACCAGCTTTTCGACGCGGAGCAGGGGTTCAGCCACGGCCAGCCCTCCCGAGCATGCCCATGATGCCGCCACGGCCGAACAGCACGATCAGCAGCAGCAGCGGGCCCATGATCAGCGCCCAATATTCGGTGATCTGCGACAAGAACTCTTCCAGCAGCAGGAACACCACCGCGCCCATGATCGGGCCGAACAGCGTGCCCATGCCGCCCAGGATCACCATCACCATGAGGTCGCCGGAACGCGTCCAGTACATCACGGCCGGGCTGACGAAATCGGTGTTGTTGGCGAGCAGCGCGCCGGCAAGCCCGCACATGGTGCCAGAGATGACGAAGCAGACCAGCTGGTAGCGCTTGGCGGGGAAGCCGATCGCCTGCATGCGCTGCTCGTTGGAGCGCAGGCCCTGCACGACGAGGCCGAAGCGCGAATTGACGATGCGCCAGATCAGGAAGATGACGCCGAACAAGCAGGCGAGGCAGAGATAATAGAACTGCGTGCGGTTGGAGAGATCGATCAGCCCGGAGAAGTCGCTGCGCTTGTAGACGGTGAGGCCGTCGTCGCCGCCGTAGCGCGCCAGGCCCGAGGCGACGTAATAGGCCATCTGGGCGAAGGCCAGCGTGATCATGATGAAATAGACGCCGCGGGTGCGTAAGCTGAGCGCGCCGATCACCAGCGCATAGAGCGCGGAAGCGGCGAGCGCGACCGGGAACTGGATGAAGCCGCTTCCGACGCCTTCCTGCGCGAGCATGCCGACCGCGTAGCCGCCGATGCCCAGATAGGCGGCGTGGCCAAAGCTCATCATGCCGCCGAACCCCATGATGAGGTTGAGGCTCGCGGCCGCCAGGGCCAGGATGATGATGCGGGTGAACAGCGTCAGGATGAAGATGTTGCCCGACATTTGCGAATAGAGCGGCAGCAGCACGAGGCCCGCCAGCATCAGGGCCGTGACGGCCTTGCTCACTGTGAGAGCCTTCATCGACGATTGGCCGGAAACAGCCCCTCCGGCCGCACCACCAGCACGATCGCCATCAGCAGATAGATCAGCATGGATGACAGCGCGGGTGCGGCGGTGGAGGCAGCGGCGCCGCTCAGCACCTGTCGCAGCAGATTGGGCAGGAAGGCGCGGCCGAGCGTGTCGATCATGCCGACGAAGATCGCGGCCAGGAACGCGCCGCGGATCGAGCCGATGCCGCCGATCACGATGATGACGAAGGCGAGAATCAGGATGTTCTCGCCCATGCCGATCTGCACGGTGAGGATCGGCGCCTGCATCAGCCCGGCAAGGCCGGCGAGCGCGGCGCCTAGACCGAACACCAGCGTGTAGAGCAGCTTGATGTTGATGCCGAGCGCGCCGATCATCTCGCGGTTGGAGGCGCCGGCCCGGATCAGCATGCCGATGCGGGTGCGCATCACACCAAGATAGAGCAGCAGCGCGACCAGCAGCGCCACAGCGATGATGGCGAGCCGATAGGCGGGATAGTGAATGCCGGGCAGGATCGGCACCGGCACGGTGAGCCAGGCCGGCAGCGGCAGCGCCAGGCCCGCCGGGCCCCAGATCAGCCGGACGGCTTCGTTGAAGAACAGGATCAGGCCGAACGTCGCGAGCACGTGGTCGAGATGGTCGCGGCCATAGAGATGCCGCAGCGCGCTCATCTCGAGCACGATGCCGAGCACCAGCGTGGCGCCCAGTGCCAGCAGCGCACCGAGCAGGAAGCTGCCGGTCCACGCCGCGAAGGTCGCGGCGAAATAGGCGCCCATCATGTAGAGCGAGCCGTGCGCGAGGTTGACGAGATCCATGATCCCGAACACCAGCGTCAGGCCGGCGGCGAGCAGGAATAGCAGCAGGCCGAACTGCAATCCGTTCAAGAACTGTTCGACGACGAGCAGCATCAAGACTCTTTCAGGCGCACGCGGTGTCGCGCCGATGTTCGAACACGGTCGCCATCAGTGAAAGAGCTCCCCCTGCCTGTTCAAGGCGGAAAAATGGGTAATGGCAGTATCGTTCCGAGGCAAGAGCGATTCGACATCAAACATGCACTTTGTTGCATCCCGGCCCGCCGCTCAAAACGGCATTGCCGAACGCAACGCAACACGGCCGCCGCGCAGGCTGGGGCAACCTGCCGCACCCAAACCGATCACCCTCTCGCCGGTTGGCCCGGCAAGAGGGTGCGAATTCGTGGGAATGTAAGCAAGGATGACGTCTAGTGCGACGTCATCTGCTGGGGAACGTCATCCTGTTCGGCGAGCACGCTGTTGGCCGTCGAGGCCTCCAGCGCCGCCATCCGGAACAGATAGGCGAGCGTCGCCAGTCCGGTGTCTTCCGCCATCTGCGCCAGCTCGAGCGCCATGTCGGACATGTAGCCGAGATTCTCGTCCTCGATCTGCGCCATGATCTGGCTGTCCCGCATCATGTTCGACATCTCAGGCGCTCTTTCGTTGCGCGGCAGCAGCGCCGCAGAGGTTGGCACGGGCAATGCAGTCGATCCGCGGACCGTCCTGCTGGACGACGCTGGTCATCCCGATACGGTCACGCACGACATCGAGCGACTCCTGACGGATCTCGATCGTTGCCGCCATGGTCAAGGAATTCTCCACCAGCGCGGGCAATCCCAGCGGCGTCACGACGAATCCGATGTCGTGGAAGCGCGGCAGCCACCAAGTCTCCATCACGAGACAAAGCCGCTCGATGCCCTGGTCGAGACAGAATTCCTGCGCAGCCGCCATCAATTGCAGATTGAACGCGCCGTCGCGGCGCTCGCGCGAGACGAAGAAGCGCGACCACTCCCAGACCAGCGGGTCCGAGGGGCAACCGCGTACCGCGGCGAGCTGCGGGAACACCTCGCTCATCATCGTCGGCCTGGTGGTGGGATACAGGCGCGAGCCGCCAAGCACCCGGCGGTTCTCGAGAGCCAGCAGGTAGACTGCGTCCTCATTGTCGTAGGTATCGATCTCGCGGCCATCGGGCTTGCGCAGCGCCTCCCATTTCCGCTCCTCGACGAAAATCTCGTGACGAACCCGAAAATGCTGTTCGAGGACGTCCTCGTACAGGTGCCGATTGACGGCAGAAATCACATGAATCATGAACTCCCCCATGGCTTGAAATGAGGGGAGCCTCAGCGAAAAAGACAAAACCGACTATTGGGAAATTTCCCAGTAGGCGAGGATTTCAGGGATTGATGATTCTGTGGCGGATCGCGATCGCGACCGCGTGCGTCCGGTTGACGGCGCCGAGCTTGCGCGCGGCGGTTGCAAGATGCTCTTCCGCCGTGCGTTGCGTGATGTGCAGGATCTCGCCGATCTCCCACGCCGACTTGCCCTGCGAGGCCCAGGCGATCACCTCCCGCTCGCGGGGGGTGAGGCGCGTCGACGGATGCGGCGCCGGATCGAGCAGACGGCGAATGTGGTCGAAGCCGTACATCCCGATCAGATGCAGCGCCGGCTTGCTGCGCGCATTGAGGTCGAGATGGACGCCGCCGAGCGAGACGCCGGCCTCGTAGCCGGTCAAGCCGTGGATCGGCACGACGAAGCCGCGCGACATGCGGAAATCGGCGGCGCGCCGCATGACCTCCACCGCACCCGGCTCCAGCTCCGGATCGTACGGCGCTTCGGACCATTCGAACGGGTTCACCGACTGCCGGCATTTGCGGATCACGGGATCGACACGGTCGTAGCTCTTCTGGGTGTAGAGGCTGAACCACTCCGCCGGCCACTTCTTGGCGAGCACCATTTGGGAAAAGCGCTGCTCGGGATTGGGCAGGCCCGTCACGATGATATGTTCGAAACCGTACCGGCCGAACGCGGTTGCAAGCGCGTCCATGGCGTCCGGAACCTTGGTGTAGGCTCCAAGCCCTTCGATGAAGTCGAGCGCCTCCCGGCCATAATCTACGGCATCTGCGGCGGACATCGGTGCGTTTCCTGACTTTCGCCCTCCATATAGCACGTATTCGGGAGCTGCCTCAAATGCGCTGCAGCCGTAGTTTCCCGGTGCTCATCTGGCCTGAAGATTTAAACTACTTGTGGCAGAATTGACGTCACGATACACCTGAAGCGTCCGCAGCGGGAAAACCAAATGGAAGACGAGGACATTGCCCTCAACAGCGTGCTCGGTCTGGAATTGAACCGCGTGTTTTTCGCCGTCCACGAAACGGCAAACAAGCAGAAGATCATCGAGTTCGCGCGCGAGGTGCTGCAAAGCGAGCGTGAGGCGCTGGCCGACCGCGTTTCGCCCGAAGGCCCGGCGAGCTAAAGCGCGGGTGCGGCGTTACGCGCTCTCCGACGCTCTTCCATTTGAACGCGCTGATTTTAGTCGAAACAATCTGACCGAGAAGTTGCCTTTCCTTCTCCCCTTGTGGGAGAAGGTGGCGCGAAGCGCCGGATGAGGGGTTCTCTCCGCGCACTCACTGCGGCAGGATCATTCGCGGAGAGAACCCCTCACCCGGCTCGCCGCTACGCGGCGAGCCACCCTCTCCCACCAGGGGAGAGGGAAAGGCATCGCCGCCATGATCGTCTTTCGGACGCAAAGAACATGATGACGCTGCGCCAGGTTGAAGTGATCCGTGCCGTGATGGTGACGGGGACCATCGGCGGTGCGGCGAAGCTGCTCAACGTCTCGGCGCCGGGGATCAGCCGCCTCGTCAAATACACCGAGCGCTCGCTCGGCATCCGCTTCTTCCAGCGCCAGAACGGGCGTTACTTCCCGACGCCGGAAGCCGAGAATATCTTCGAGCAGATCAACGGCGTCTACAAGAAGGTCGACGATCTCTCAGAGATCATCTCCAAGATCGGCCGCGGTGGGTTGTCCGAACTGCGGATCGGCTCGGTACCCAGCATCTCGCAGGTGATGGTGCCGCGCGCGATCGAGCGCGTCCGTCGCCGCTATCCCGATCTCGGCATCGACATCAACATCCTCAAGCTCGAGGAGGCCATCGACTATCTCATGCTCGGCCGCGGCGAGTGCGTGGCGATGAGCTACCGGCTGGAGCATTCCGCGCTCGACTTCATGCCGCTCGCCTCGGGCGAGCTGTACTGCATCGTGCCGCCGGGCCACGAGCTCGCCGGCCGCAAGCAGGTCTCGGCCGCCGAGATCACCCGCTATCCGCTGATCGGCATCGATCCCAACGATCCCTATGGCCGGATCATGGCCGAGATCTTCGCGCGCCACCGGCTCGACTACAACATCACCATCCGCGCGCGCTTCGGCACCACGGTCTGCGCGCTGGTGAAGGCCGGACTCGGTATCGCCATCATCGACCAGTTCACCGTGGCCCATGGCGGCTATCCCGGGATCGAGCTCTTGAAGATCGCCGAGCCGACGCGGTTCGACACCTACATCGCGGTCAAGCGCGGCGCGCCGCTGTCGCTTCATGCCGAGTATTTCATCGAGTCGCTGCGCACCGAGATGCGCGCGGTCGAGCCGTCCCGCGGCAACGGCAAGGCCGTGCCGGGCGGCAACGGCAAGGCCGTGCCGGCGCGCGGGCGAAAGAAATAACATGATGTTAGGTTTGTCCGATAAAAGGGTAATTGTGTTAGGCAGCGGAAAGACTATCGTCGCAGCTGGAAGCCCCCTTGGATTTGTGCGGATTTCCCCGCTAATGACCGGGACCGAACGCTCCCAACGAGACGATAGCGAATTATGTCGAAGCGCGGATACGCCGCCAGCAAGAAGCTCCTCACCGGCCTGATCGGCGCGCCGATCGCGCATTCCGCGTCCCCTGCCATGCATGAGTGCGCCGCCGAGGCGCTTGGCCTGCGCGGCCATTACCAGCTCATCGAGGTCGCCGGCGCCGACGCGGCCGGGTTGCGCATGATGCTCGAAGGCGTGCGGCGGCTCGGCTTTGCCGGCGTCAACATCACCTACCCCTACAAGGAAGCGGTGGTCCCGCTGCTCGACGCGCTGGCGCCGGGCGCGGCCGCCATGGGTGCGGTCAACACCGTCGTCGTCAGGGACGGCCGGCTGACCGGCCACAACACCGACACCACGGGCTTTGCGCGCGCCGTGGCGCCGCTGCTGGCGCCCGCGGACAACGCCGTCGCCGTGATCGGCGCCGGCGGCGTCGGCAAGGCCATCGCGTTTGCGCTGGCGAGCCTCGGCGTGACCGACATCCGCATCCTCGACAGCGAGCCGGCGCGCGCCGAAACGCTGGTTGCCCTGCTCGCCCCACGCGGCGGTGCCCGCGTTGCCGCCAGCGTCGAGGAGGCACTCGATGGCGCAACCGGCCTCGTCAACGGCACGCCGGTCGGCATGCTGCCGAACCGAGACACGCCAGTGCCGGCGGTGCTGCTCAGGTCCGACCTATGGGTCGCCGACGCCGTCTATTCGCCGCTGATCACGCCGCTGCTTGCCGCAGCCCGAGACAAAGGCGCTCGGATCATGACCGGCCGCGAACTCGCGATCTACCAGGCTGCCGACGCCTTCGAACTGTTCACCGGCCTTGCCCCATCGACCGAGGTCATGGGAGAGGCTTTTGATGCCGTGATGGCGGCGCGCAGCGCCGCCTATCAGGCAGCTTGAGACGAAGCGGCCGGATACAAGGCCGCTTGCAAAATTTGAAACGTGAGGAGACGACGATGAAATCAACGCTACTGGTGGGCGCGCTGCTCACCGCCATGACCGCAACGAGCGCCTTTGCCCAGGCGATCAAGCTCGCCGACGTCGCCGAACTCTCGGGCGGCGGCGCCACCGTCGGCACCAATTGGAAGAACGGCATCGACCTGGCGATCGAGGATATCAACGCCAAGGGCGGCGTGCTCGGGCGCAAGCTGGAGGTCACCCACGCCGACTCGCAGTCCAACCCGGGCGTGGCGCGTGCCCAGGTGCAGAAGGCGCTCGATGCCGAGCCCTATGTGCTGCTCGGGCCCGGCTATTCCGGCTCGGTGAAGGTCACAGCCCCACTGGCGGCCGAAGCCGGCATCGCCCAGATCATGGGCGGCGAAGCCGCTGAGCTGACGCAGGCCGGCAACAAGTTCCTGTTCCGGACCTCGTTCGGTCAGCAATCCTCGATGCCGAAAGTCGCAAAGTACATCCATGACGAGATGAAGGCGAAGACGGTTGCGGTGGTCTGGGTCAACAACGACTTTGGCCGCGGCGGGCGCGATGTCGTGGTCAAGGAGCTGGACCGGCTCGGCTCCAAGGTGGTCGCCGACCTCTCCACCGAAGCGGGCCAGGCCGATTTCGCCGCAGACGTCGGCAAGATCAAGGCTGCAAATCCCGATGCTGTGTTCGTCTATCTCAACGAGGAAGAGAGCGCGCGCATCCTGAAAGAGCTGAAGCGCCAGGGCGTCACCGCACCGCTGATGGGCGAGACCACGCTGATCGGCCAGAAGGTGATCGAGCTGGCGGGCGATGCCGCCAACGGCGCCCGCGGCCATGTCGGCCTCACCACCGACGCGCCAGTCGACCTGATCAAGCAATTCCGCGAGAAGTTCTCGAAGAAGTACAATTACGTCCCCGACCATAACGGCCTGAAGGGCTATCTCGCCGTCTACATGGTGAAGGCCACCACCGAGAAGATGGGCAAGGTCGACCCGAAGAAGTTTGCCGACACGCTGCACGGCCTCACCATCAAGGCCGCCGACGAGCCGGGCATCCTGATGGACGTCACCTTCAGCGACACCGGCGACATCGACCGCCAGAGCTTTCTGGTCGAAGTGGTCGAAGGCAAGCAGGTCGTGAAGCAGGTGCTGCCGAAAGTGAAGTGAGGGACGCGGTCTTTCACCTCTTCTCCCTCTCCCCGTTCTTACGGGGCCGCGACGAGCTTCGCACGCGCTGAGAGGGTTGGGGTGAGGGGCTGCTTCCGCAATGGCGGAGTTGAATTCGCGGAGAGCGCCCCTCACCCCGCCCTCTCCCCGCAAGTGCGGGGCGAGGGAGACGATAGAGCGGGGCGAGGGACACGAGAGGGAAAATGTCCAATCTGTTCGATCTTCTGGTCGCGGGACTTGCCACTGGCGCGATCTATGCGCTGGTCGCGGTCGGCTTCACGCTGCTGTGGCAGACCTCGCAGACCATCAATTTCGCGCAAGGCGAGTTCGTGATGCTGCCGGCGTTCCTGATGCTGGCGGCGATGCATGCCGGCGCGCCGTTCTGGCTCGCGATCATCCTCGGCATCCTGCTCTCGATGATCCTGCTCGGGCTCGCCTTCAAGCTGCTGCTGGTGGACCCGATGATGCGCCACGGCGTGCTGCCGCTCGCGATTGCGACCATGGCGCTGGCGATCGGCCTCAAGGAAGCGGTGAAGCAGTTCTTCAGCGCCGAAGCCTCGCCGTTCCCCTCGATCCTGCCGACCGGTGACGTCTCCATCCTCGGCCACGCGGTGGCGCTGCAAAGCATCGGCGTGCTCGTCGTCGCCATCTTCGCCGTAATCGGCCTGACCACACTGCTCAACCGCACCTCGCTCGGCCACCAGATGCAGGCGGCGGCGCAGAACCCGACAGTGGCGCGCATCATCGGCGTGCCCGTCGAGCGCATGATCCTCCTGACCTTCCTGATCAACGCCTTCCTGGTTGCGCTGGCCTCGCTTCTGATCACGCCGATTTACCTTGCAAAGTTCTCCTCCGGCGAGGTGCTGGGCCAGGCCGCTTTCATCGCCGCGATCGTCGGCGGCTTCAACCAGGTGCGCGGCGCGATCGCCGGCGGCCTCCTGATCGGCGTGCTCGACAATCTCGCGGCCGCCTATGTCTCGACGCAGTACCGCGCCGCCGTGCCGATGATATTCCTGATCGCGGTGATCCTGTTCCGGCCGCAGGGCTTGCTCGGCCGCGCCGAGGAGCGCACCGTATGAGTGGCTTTGCCAGACCGTTGAAAATCGCGCTCGGCCTCGCCGTCATCGCCGCGCTGATCATCGTCCCCATGAACTTCAACCGCTACGGCCTGTTCATCCTGAGCCAATGGGCGGTGATGAGCATCGCCGCGATGGGCCTCAACCTCACGCTCGGCTACGCCGGCCAGGTCTCGCTGGCCCAAGGCGCGTTCGTCGGCATCGGCGCCTATGCGTCCGCCATCATGACCACGCATGGCTGGCCGCTGCCGGCCGCGATCGTAGTCGCAATCGCCTTGAGCTTCGCGGTCGGCTGGGTGCTCGGCTATCCCGCGCTCCGCGTGCAGCATCACTACCTCGCCTTCGTCACGCTGGCTTTCTCCACCCTCGCCTTCCTGGTGTTTCGCAACGAGAGCTGGCTGACCGGCGGCATCTACGGCATCTCCAACATTCCGCGCCCGCACGTTTTTGGCCTCGCGACCAACAAGCCGCTGCCGTTCTATTATGTCTGCCTCGGCTCGCTCGCGATCGTGTCGGTGGCGGTGTGGTGGCTGATCCGCTCGCCCTGGGGGCGCGCCTTCATGGCGCTGCGCGAGAATCCGCTGCGCGCACAATCGCTCGGCATCGATACGCGCCGCTACACGCTGATGGCGTTCGCGATCGGCTCGGCGCTCGGCGGCGTCGCCGGCGCGCTCTACGCGCCGCTGACGCAATATATCGATCCGGTGCCGTTCAACCTGTCGCTCTCGCTCGACCTGCTGATGATGGTGATCGTCGGCGGCGCCGGCTTCTATTTCGGTCCGTTCTTAGGGGCGATGATCGCGGTGCTACTGCCGGAATGGCTGCGCTTCACCGAGGGCTATTATCTGATGCTCTATGCCGTGGCGGTGATGCTGCTGCTGATCTGGTCGCCGACCGGCATTCTGGGGATCCTCGACCGCTATCTCGCCGAGCGCCGCACCAAGGCAGCGTCCGCACTGCGCGCCGTCGCAAAATCCCGCCTGGAGACGGCGCAATGAGTGCAGTCCTCGAAGTCACCGACATCAAGAAGAACTTTGGCGGCATCAGCGCCGTCGACGGAGTTTCCTTCGACGTGCGCGAAGGCGAGATCCTCGGCCTGATCGGGCCGAACGGCTGCGGCAAGTCGACCCTGTTCAACTGCATCCTCGGCCAGCTCACGCCATCGGGCGGCGAGGTCAAGCTCGACGGCAAGCTCGTCACGGGCCTGCGCCCCGCCGAACTCAACAAGCTCGGCGTCAGCCGCACCTTCCAGCTCCTTCAGGTCTTCCCAAAACTCTCGGTGCGCGAGAACCTGATCCTCGCCGGACAGGAGCACCAGGGCAACATGGCCTCTCGCCTCGTCGGCCGCTCCGATGCCGGGCTCACCGACGCCGCCAACCAGATGATCGGCTTCTTCAAGCTCGATCATCTCGCCGACGAACCGGCCGGCGGCCTCTCCTATGGCCAGCAGAAGCTGCTCGACGCCGCCATGGCCTTCATGGGCGGCCCGCGCCTGGTGCTGCTCGACGAGCCCGCGGGCGGCGTCAACCCGTCCATGCTGGCGGATTTGAAGGAGCGCCTCGTCGCGATCAACCGTGAGAAGAACGCCACCTTCGTCGTGATCGAGCACAACATGGAATTCGTGATGTCGCTGTGCTCGCGCGTGATGGTCATGGCGGAAGGCAAGGTGCTGGCGATGGGACGGCCGGACGAGGTGCGCAAGAACCCCGCCGTGATCGAAGCCTATCTCGGACATTAGGAAGCCAACATGAGCGATCCGATCCTCTCGGTTCACAATCTCGTCGGCGGCTACGGCAAGATGACAATCCTGAACGGCACGACCTTCGCCGTGCCGCAGGCGACCATCACCACCATCATCGGCCCGAACGGCGCCGGCAAATCCACCGTGTTCAAGGCGATCTTCGGCCTGTTGAAGCCGCGCGAGGGCAAGATCAGCTTCGCCGGCCGCGACGTCACCAATTTGAGCCAGCGCGCGCTGCTCAATGCCGGCATCTGCTACGTTCCGCAGGGCCGCAACATCTTTCCCGAACTGTCCGTGCGCCACAATATCGAGCTTGGCGGCGTCGCTGCCGGGAAGGGTCTCGACCTCCCCGGGCGGATCGAAGCCGCGCTGGACCTATTCCCGGCGCTGCGGCGGAAATCGACGCAGCAGGCTTCCACACTGTCCGGCGGCGAGCAGAAGCAGCTCGAGATCGCCCGCTCGCTGCTGCTCGAGCCGAAGCTGGTGCTGATCGACGAGCCCTCGATCGGCCTGTCGCCGCTGATGGTGCAGCAGACCTTCGACATCCTCAAGAGTTTGCGCGACCGCGGCGTCACGATCCTGATGATCGAGCAGAACGCGCGCTCGGCGCTGGAAATCTCCGACATCGGTATCGTGCTCGAGCTCGGCCAGACCCGCATGGTCGACGACGCCAAGCGCATCCTGAACGATCCCCGCATCGGCCAGCTCTTCCTCGGCGGCGCCATGGAGGAGAGCGCGGCATGAACGCGAAAATGCGCATCGCCGTTGCCGGGGCCGGCCTGATCGGCCGCCGCCACATTGAATTGATCGAGTCCTCCAAGGATTGCGTGCTCGCCGGCATCGCCGATCCATCGCCCGCCGCGAAGGAGTATGCGCTGGCGCGCAACGCGCCCTGCTACGCGGACCATCGCGCATTGCTGGCGCAGGAGAGGCCGGACGGTCTGATCATCGCCTCGCCCAACACGCTGCATTTGCCGATGGCACTCGACTGCACTGAGGCGGGCGTGCCGGCCTTGATCGAGAAGCCGGTGACCGAGACGGTTGCCACCGCACAGCGCCTGTGCGCAGCCGTGAAACGTACCGGCGTGCCGATGCTGGTCGGCCACCACCGGCGACACAATCCCATCATCAAGGCCGCACGCGAGACCGTGGCGGGCGGCAAGCTTGGCCAACTCACCGCAGTGGTGGGACTCTGGCTGCTGAAGAAGCCCGACGACTATTTCGAAGTCGCATGGCGGCGGGAGCAAGGCGGCGGGCCGCTGCTGATCAATCTCATCCACGACATCGACAATCTTCGCTTCGTTTGCGGCGAGATCGTCGAAGTTCAAGCGCTGACCTCGAACAAGGTGCGCGGCTTCGCGGTTGAGGACACGGCCGCCCTCCTGTTGCGCTTTGCCAATGGCGCACTCGGAACCGTGACGGTGTCGGATGCGACGCCGGCGCCGTGGAGCTGGGAGCTGACCGCCGGCGAGAACGCGGTCTATCCCAGGCAGGACCAGCCCTGCTACGTCTTCGCCGGCACCAATGGTTCGCTGTCGGTGCCGACCATGGAGCTGTGGTCGTATCGACAAGATCCCGGCTGGCATGAGCCGCTGGTTCGCGAGCCCGTCGCATTCTCGGCTTACGATCCGCTCGTCGAACAGCTCCGGCATTTTCTCGCGGTGATCGCGGGCCGCGAGCAGCCGCTGATCTCCGTCGAAGACGCGATGGGCACGCTCGCTGTCGTCGAGGCCGTCAGCGAGGCTGCGCGCACGGGCCAAAAAGTATCGCCGGGCCGGATCATGGAGCAAGCTGCATGAACAAGCGTTCGATCGCCACCGTCTCTCTCTCAGGCGCTCTCGACGAAAAGCTCCGCGCCATCGCGGCCGCAGGCTTCGACGCGGTCGAGATCTTCGAGAACGATCTGCTGTCGTTCGGCTCAGGCCCGCGCGAGGTGGCACAGCTGTGCAAGGACCTCAATCTCGAGATCTGCGCGTTCCAGCCGTTCCGCGATTTCGAAGGCATGCCCGAGCCGCAGCGCGCGCGCAATTTTGCTCGCGCGGAACGCAAGTTCGATTTGATGCAGGAGCTCGGCACTGATCTCTTGCTGATCTGCTCCAACGTCTCGCCCGCCTCGCTCGGCGGCATCGACCGAGCCGCCGACGATTTTCGCGAGCTGGGCGAACGCGCGGCCAAGCGCTCCTTGCGCGTCGGCTACGAGGCATTGGCCTGGGGACGCCATGTCAACGACTATCGCGATGCCTGGGAGATCGTGCGCCGCGCCGATCACCCCGCGATCGGAATCATCCTCGACAGCTTTCACGCCTTGGCACCGGGCTTTCCGACGGGTGCGATGGCCTCGATCCCCGGCGACAAGATCTTTCTGGTGCAGCTTGCGGACGCGCCGAAGCTCGCGCTCGACATCCTGTCCTGGAGCCGGCACTTCCGTTCGTTTCCCGGCCAGGGCGATCTGCCGGTCGACGAGTTCATGGCGGCGATCGCGGCAACCGGCTATGCCGGGCCGCTGTCGCTGGAGATCTTCAACGACCAGTTCCGCGCCGGCTCGACCGCGCAGACCGCCATCGACGGCCTGCGCTCGCTGATCCTGCTGGAGGACCAGCTTGCGCCGGACTGGCCGAAGCTCATCCGCGAGCCGCTGGCGCCGAAGGCGAAGAGTCGCGGCACCGGGTTCGTCGAGTTTGCCGTCAACGAGACCAAAGCCGGCGAGCTCGCCCACTTGTTTTCGCAACTTGGCTTCCGCAAGACCGGCGCGCATCGCAGCAAGGCAGTGGAGCGCTGGTCGCAGGGCAAGGTCGAGCTCGTCATCAATAGCGAGACCGACGGCTTTGCCCATTCCCACTATGTCACGCACGGCCCCGGCGTTTGCGCGATTGCGCTCGATGTCGACAATGCGGGCCTTGCCATGCAGCGTGCCGAGACGCTGAAGGCGCGTACCTTTTACCAGCCGGTCGGGCCGGGCGAATTGGAGATACCCGCGATCCATGGCGTCGGCGGCAGCCTGCTCTATTTTCTCGACCAGGCCGGCAAGAACTGGGACACCGACTTCGAGCCTGTTGCGAGCGATGCGGGCGCGGACGCTCTGCTCGCGGTCGATCACATCGCGCAGTCGATGCCCTATGACGAGATGCTGTCCTGGCTGCTGTTCTACACCGGCATTCTCGACCTGACGCGGCTGCCGCAGATGGAGATCGCCGACCCCAGAGGTCTCGTGCAGAGCCAAGCCATCGTCAACGCAGACCAGAGCCTGCGTTTCGTGCTCAACGGCTCCTCCGCCAACCGCACCCTGCCGGCGCGCTTCATCTCGGAGTTTTTTGGCTCAGGCGTGCAGCACGTCGCGTTCGCGTGCAAAGACATCTTCGCGACCGTTGCGGCAATGCGCCAGCGCGGCGCGGATTTCCTGGACATCCCCGATAACTACTACGACGACATCGAAGCCAAATATGACCTCGCGCCGGAGCTGATGGCGCAGCTGCGCGCCAATCACATCCTCTACGACCGCGAGGGCGACGGCGAGTTCTTCCAGGTCTACACCCACATCTTCGACGAGCGCTTCTTTTTCGAGATCGTCGAGCGGCGAAACTATCAGGGGTTCGGTGCCGCCAATGCCGGGATCAGGCTGGCGGCGCAGGCTCGAGAGGTGCGGCCTGCGAGCATGCCAAGGGTGTAACGATCCTCTCCCCATGTGGAAAGGGTTTCTCTCCGCGAGTCCGGAATCGTAGGGTGGGCAAAGGCGCGCTTGCGCCGTGCCCACCACCTCCCCAATTATGCGGTGCGAATGGTGGGCACGCTTCGCTTTGCCCACCCTACGATATTTCCCTCTCCCCTTGTGGGAGAGGGTGGCTCGCCGCAAAGCGGCGAGACGGGTGAGGGGTCTCTCTCCGCGCACGCGATAGAATTTTTCCGCGGAGAGATACCCCTCATCCGGCGCTTCGCGCCACCTTCTCCCACAAGGGGAGAAGGGGCAACGTCGCTTGTGGCTACTTCATCTTGCACTTGTCGTGGAAGCGATCCTGGTCGTTCTCGACGATGGTCGCGACCGTCTTCAGCGCGAGCTGGCCTTCGGCGTCCTTCACGACGTCCTGCAGATAGAAGCTCTGCACCGGGATGTGGTTGTTGCCGTATTTGAACGCGCCGCGCAGCGACTTGAAGTTGGCCTTCTCCATCTCGGCCTTCATCGCGTCCTTCTTGCTGGTGTCGCCCTTCACCGCGACCACCGCGCTGTTGATAAGCTGGGCGGCGTCGTAGGATTGCGCGCCGTAATAGGTCGGACGCAGGCCGGTGTACTTCTTGCGGTAGTCGGCGACGAAGCGCTTGTTCTGCTCGTTGGGGAGGTCGTTGACCCATTCCTGCGCGCCGGGAACGCCGAGCGCGTTCTCCTTCTGCAGCGGCAGCGACAGCTCGTCGACCGTGAACGCCGTATAGAGCGGCATCGTGCTCTTCAGGCCCGCCTGCACATATTGGTTGAGGAACTGCACGCCGGCAGCGCCGGGATAGAACACGAAGATCGACTCGGCGCCCGAGGCGCGCGCCTTGGAGAGCTCGGCCGAGAAGTCGAGCTGGCTCGGCCAGACCGTATATTCCTCGCCCTTGACCTCGCCCTTGAAGGTGTTCTTCACGCCCGCGAGCATGTCCTTGCCGGCCGCGTAGTTCGGTCCGATCAGGAACACGCTCTTGACGCCCTTCTGGTTCATGTAGAGGCCCATTGCCTGCGGCGTCTGGTCGTTCTGCCAGGAGGTCGAAAACACGTAAGGCGAGCAGAGCTCGCCGGCGAGCTGCGACGGACCGGCATTGGCCGAGATCAGGAAGGTCTGCGAGTCGACGGCCGTCTTCAGCGACGCCAAAAGCACGTTCGACCAGATGTAGCCGACGATGAAGTCGACCTTGTCCGACTGCACCAGCTTCTCGGTCTTCTGCTTGCCGACATCGGGCTTCTGCCCGTCATCCTCGTAGATGACCTCGACCGGCTTGCCGTCCATCTTGCGGCCCATGTGGTCCAGCGCGAGCTCGAAGGAGTTGCGCATGTCGTTGCCGATCACGGCGGTCGGGCCGCTGAAGGTCGAGACGAAACCGATCTTGATGGTGTCGCCGGCGAATGCCTGATTTGCCAGCACCAGCGCCGCTGCGCCCGCCAGCCAGAATGCCGTCCTCATAACCACTCCCCTCCTTTATTATTGAGCCCGCAAGCGGGGTGATCGCCGCCCCGGGTCGTCTCTATTGAACGCAAAATCCATCGAGCCGCCAATGGCTCAGCGCCTGCCCCTGCACCATATTTCGCCCCCCTTGGCGATGGCAAGAAATATAATTCTACATACTTCGGCCAAGGCTCCGGCAAGGCTGCGGCGCTTTTTCGCGCCTGATCGATACATTCGGCCTATGCGGCGATTGATGACAGCTATTGGACCGCAGCGTCCAATCGGCACTTAAATGGGAATGTGGAGCAGCGAGATTCGAGGGTACATCATGACCACGACACCGCATCGCGTCGTCATCGTCGGGGCCGGCTTTGGTGGACTGGAGGCGACCTACCGGTTGGCAGGCATCCCGGTCGAGATCACGCTGATCGACCGCCGCAACCATCATCTGTTTCAGCCGCTGCTGTATCAGGTCGCGACCGCCTCGCTCGCGACCAGCGAGATCGCCTGGCCGATCCGCCATCTCATGCGCGACAGACCGGAGGTGACGACGCTGTTCGCGACTGTCAGCGGCGTCGATGCGGCAAGGCGCTGCGTGCTGATCGACGACGGAAGCGAGGTGCCTTACGACACGCTGGTGCTGGCGACCGGCGCGCGTCACGCCTATTTCGGCCACGACGAATGGGAGCAATGGGCGCCCGGCCTGAAGACGCTGGAGGACGGCACCACGCTGCGCCGGCACATCCTGGTGGCATTCGAGCGCGCCGAGCGCGAGACCGACCCGGGAAAGCGCGCGGCGCGGCTGACCTTCGTCATCGTCGGTGCCGGCCCGACGGGCGTCGAGCTCGCCGGCACCATCGCGGAGATGGCGCACCACACCTTGCCCGGCGATTTCCGCAACATCGACACGACCAAGGCGCGCGTGGTGCTGATCGAGGCGGGGCCGCGCGTGCTCGCGGGCTTTGCCGACGATCTCTCGGCCTATGCGCAGGAGTCGCTAGAGAAGATCGGCGTCGAGGTCGTGCTCGGACAGGCCGTGACCGAGATCAATCGGGAGGGTGTGGTGTTCGGCGGCAGACTGCTCGAGGCAAAAACACGGATCTGGGCCGCCGGCGTCCGCGCCTCGCCTGCCGCCGAGTGGCTGGGCGCACCCAGCGATCGCGCCGGACGCGTGCAGGTCGAGGCCGACCTGACCATCCCTGGCCATCCCGAGATCTTCGCGATCGGCGACACCATCAGCATCGACGCCTGGGAGGGCAAGCCGGTGCCGGGCATCGCGCCGGCCGCGAAGCAGCAGGGCCGTCACGTCGCCGAGACCATCAAGGCCCGCCTGCGCGGTGCTGCGACCGGCCCATTCCGCTACAAGCACGCCGGCAGCCTCGCCCAGATCGGCAAGCGGCTAGCCGTCATCGACTTCGGCCGCTTCAAGCTGCGCGGAACGATCGCGTGGTGGATCTGGGGCATCGCCCACATCTACTTCCTGATCGGCCTTCGCCACCGTCTCAGCGTTGCGCTCAGCTGGCTCTGGATCTACGCCCGAGATCAGCGGGCGGCGCGGCTGATCACGCAGGGGTCAAGCAAGGTGGTGTAGCCTTTTCTTCCTTCTCCCCTTGCGGGAGAAGGTGGCGCGAAGCGCCGGATGAGGGGTTCTCTCAACTCGCGAGATCGTCCGTGAGGAGAGAACCCCTCACCCGGCTTCGCTTTCGCGAAGCCACCCTCTCCCGCAAGGGGAGGGGTGCAGCAGTGCTCGCCGCAACAGCTACAGCTACTTCACCAGCTCACACCCACCTTCCGCCAGCGGGCGGAACGCCTGCTCCGCGGGGATGGTCGAGACCAGCTTGTAATAGTCGTAGGGATATTTCGACTCGTCCGGCTTCTTCACCTCGAACAGGTACATCGGATGCACGACGCGGCCGTCCTGGCGGATGGTGGTGTCGCCGAACAGCTTGTCCTTGCCCCTGAACTTCTTCATCTCGGGCACGGCGCCCTTGGCATTGTCGCTGCCGGTGGCGGCAACCGCGTTGAGATAAGCGAGCGTCGAGGCATAGACGCCGGCCTGGTTGCCGCTCGGCATCTTGCCGTTCATGCCCGGACGCGCGGCGAACCGCTTGGCAAAGGCGCGGGTGTCGTCGTTCATGTCCCAGTAGAAGGCTTCCATGAGCTGGAGGCCCTGCGCGACCTTGATGCCCATGCCGTGGATGTCGTTGATGAAGAGCAGGAAGGCGACGAGCCTCTGTCCGTTCTGCTGGATGCCGAACTCGGCGGCCTGCTTCACGGCGTTGATGGTGTCACCGCCGGCGTTGGCAAGGCCGATCACCTGTGCCTTCGAACCCTGCGCCTGCAACAGGAAGGAGGCGAAGTCGGAGGTGCCGAGCGGATGTTTCGAGGAGCCCAGCACCTTGCCGCCGTGTCCTTCGATGTATTTCTGCGCCTCCGCCTCGATGCCCTTGCCCAGCGCGTAATCGACCGTGAGGAAATACCAGTCCTTGCCGCCGCGTGACATCATCGCGGCTGCCGTGGTGTTGCCGGTCGCCCAGGCGTCGTTGACCCACTGGATGGTGTTGGGCGAACAGGCCTTGCCGGTGAGATCGGAGCTTGCGGTCGAGGAGGCCAGGAAGGTCATGCGGCTGTCGCGCAGCAGCGTGTTGATGGACAGACCGACCGCCGAATTCGGCACGTCGACGATGGCATCGACGCCTTCGACATCCAGCCATTTGCGCGCAATGGCGTTGCCGACATCGGCCTTGTTCTGGTGATCGGCATAGACGATCTCGACTTTGATGCCTTTGCCGCCGCCATTGAAATCCTCCGCCGCCATGCGCGCGGCTTCCACCGAGCCCATGCCGTTGGTGTCCTGGAAAATGCCGGAGATGTCGTTGAGCACGCCGACGCGCACGACATTGTCCGAGATCTCGGCGCTTGCCGCGCCGGACACCAGGCTTGCGGCCAGCGCAAGCGTCCACCTCAGATGTTTCATCATTCCCTCCCATGTTTGATGTTTTGTGCACCGGTCGTTACCGGCACGTCGAGACTCAGACCTGCCGTTCCGGCAGCTTTACGACGAGCCCATCGAGCTCGGGCGTGAACTTGATCTGGCAGGATAGCCGGCTCGTCGGCCGCCGCTCGCTCGCGGTGCCGTCGAGCAGCGCATCCTCGTCGTCCGCCATGTCAGGCAGCCGCGCGAGCCAACTCGCGTCGACATAGACGTGACAGGTCGCGCACATGGCGTTACCGCCGCATTCGGCCAGGATGCCGTCGAGGCCGTGACGGGTCGCCGCCTGCATGGCGCTCTCGCCCTCGCCGGTCTCGACGCGGTCGGACTTGCCGTCAGAATGGATGAAGATGATGGCGGGCATAAAACTCCTCGTCAGGCCGGGGTGATGGTGACAGGCAGACTGTCGAGCCCGCGCAGCGTGTTGTTGAAGCGGCGCTTCGGCTCGCCGGTGATCTCGATCTTCGCGATCCGCCGGGCCAGCGCGGTCAGCATCACCTCGCCTTCGAGGCGGGCGACGAGTTGACCGACGCACATGTGGATGCCCGAGCCGAAGCCGACATGGCCGGAGGTGCGGCGCGTGATGTCGTAGCTGTCCGGCTTGTCCCAGCGCCGCGGATCACGATTGGCGGCAGCGAGGAACATCAGCACTTTCTCGCCCTCGCCGATCCCGACGCCTGCGAGTTCGACTTCGCGGGTGGTGGTGCGGAAGAAGGTCTGCACCGGGCTTTCGAACCGCACCGCCTCCTCGAAAGCGTTACGCGCCAGCGTGGGATCGTCGCGCAGGCGCTGCCACTGGTCGGGGAAGCGCGCGAGGCAATAGACTGCGGCACCGATGCCGTTGACCGTGGTGTCGAGGCCGGCCGACAGCAGGGAGCGCACCAGCAGCGGCGCCTCGGTCGCGGTGATCTCGCCCTCGTCAACCCGGGCGTGAATGCAGGCACCGAAACCGCCAGGCGCGAGATTGTCGCGCTGGCACTGCTCGGCGACATAGGCCTGGTGCGGCGCCGAGCGCGCGATCGCCTCCTGGCGCAGCTCGTTCGGCGGACCGAACGCGTTGAACACCACGCTCGCGTAGGGAATCAGATGCTCGCGCCCTTCCGCCTTCAACCCGAGCGCATCCGGAAAGATCGAGAGCGGATAGGCTTCGGCGAGATCGGTGATCGCGTCGAAGCTGCGCTTGTCAAGCAGCGCATCCACCCGCTCCTCGGCGGCGGCTGCAAAGCGGTCGCGCACCTGCTTCATCACGGTCGGCGACAGCACTTTCGACAGCACGGCACGGGTGCGGGTGTGCGCGGGGGGATCGGCTTCGAGGATGATGCTTGGCGGCCGCCACGGCGTCTCCTTCTTGAAGTCGGAGAGGCCGACGCCGCGGCTGGAGCAGAAGGTCGCGGGATCGTTCAGCACCGCATGGACCTCGGCATAGCGCGCCACGCCATAGACGTTCCATTTGTCGAGATAGACGACCGGACCGGCCTCCCGCAGCCGCTGATGCGTGGGATAAGGGTCGGCAAAAAACTTCATGTCGAAGGGATCGACGTCGAGATGCGGGACGGAAGCGGAGTCCGCAGGAGAGCCGGATACGGTCATGGAAGACCTCCCTCATTTTGATCTTGTGAAAGGGCGGCGCATGGCCTTAGGTCAGCGGGCCCTCCGCGAGATAGAATCCCGATATGCCTGCGCCCTTGACCAGATCCCGCCAAAAGCCTGCGCTTAACGAGGCGGGACCAACGCTCGACCTCGACCGTTACGTGCCGGCGTTCGTCACCTTCATCGCCAACAAGCTCTCGAACAGCGCGACCGCGTTCTATCAGCGGCAATTCGGCGTCAACGTCACGGAATGGCGGATCATGTCGCTGCTGGCGATCGAGCCCGGCATTCCGGCCTCGCGCATCTGCCACGTCATCGGCTTCGACAAGGGGCCGGTGAGCCGGACGTTGGCGGGCCTCGAGAAGCGAGGGCTGGTCTCGATCCGCACCGATCCCAACGACGGCCGCACCCATTCGATCTCGTTGACGGCGAAGGGCCGCGCCACCCATGACAAGGTGATCGTTGCAGCGCTCGAGCGCGAGCGGCGACTGTTGTCTTGCCTCAACAAGGACGAGCGCGAGGTGCTGATCGATCTGCTCCGCCGGCTGCACGAAAATCTCGGCGCGGTCACCGGCAACACTGAGGCCTGACGGGTCGCGCCTCGGGCGCCACCTTCCGTCACGTCCGGGCACGCGCCAGCATTTGCTGACGGCACCAGTTCTGCCGCGCATTTGTTTCCTCCAGAAAAGACGCAGCGGTTTGCCCGCCGTCATTCCTTGTCTGGAACGGTTCGCACAAATTAGTTGCTTAAGCAACAAAAGAATCGGCAAGATAATGCGGCAGGGTTGTTGGCCTAGGTTGCGTGCTCAGCTCTCGTGTCTCGGACGCGCTGCAGCGTGAAACGTTGCTGCGCAGAGCCGAGACCCATGCCGCTGTACTGGGATAGATGGACCCCGGCTCTGCAGCGCATCACACCGGACGATGCTTCGCATCGCCGGGAGTGCTGCGCTGCGTCCGGGGCACGAGAGCAACTGGCGGCGGCTCTTAAGCGCTACAGCCAATCCACTCGCCCGATTCATCATCGTTCAGCCGCGCCACCGCATCGGCTCGCCGCGTCAGCACGGCGCGCTGGTTGATGTAGCCCTTGTCGGTGATCTCGCCGCCGTCGACCGATGGCGGCTCGGCGAGAAGCAGCGCGCGGGTGGCGTGGCCGGAGGAGTTGGGGCCTTGCTGTCTGAGTTTCGCCAGGCCCTGCGCGATTGCGGTCCTGACCTTGTCATGCGCCAGCACCTCGTTCACATCAGCCGTCTCGGGCAAACCGGCATGGGTGCGGCAGGCGACAACATTGGGAAACACCAGAAAGCGCGCCTCGTCGCCGCCATGACCTGACACGACGATATCCTGCGCCAGCGGCGCCAGCGCAGCGATGCCAGCGACCCGCAGCGTGCCGACGCTGACCCAGGTGCCGGAATTGAGCTTGAAGTCTTCCGCGACGCGGCCGTCGAAGAACAGGCCGCGCTCCGGCCGCTTGGGGTCGGCCAGCTTGACCGCGTCGCCGATGAGATAAAAGCCCTCCTCGTCGAACGCCTGCTTGGTCAGGTCCGGCGCCTTCCAATAGCCCGGCGTGACGTTAGGGCCGCGCACCCGCACCTCCAGCTTGTCGCCGGAGGTGACGAGCTTCAGCTCGGTGCCGGGAATGGGCACGCCGATATTGCCGGAGCGCTCGGCAAGGAAATGGCAGTCGGTCGCAAGCGGCGAAGTTTCCGTCGAGCCCCAGGCCGAGACCATCGGCAGCGCGCGACCGACGGTTTTGATCGAGAGCTCCTCAAGCGCATCCCATAGATTTTGCGGCAGCGCCGCGCCGGCATAGAAAGCGAATTTCACCTCGCTGAAGAAGCGGCGGCACAGTTCCTCGTCACCGCGCAGCGCCGCGATCAGCATGTCGAAGCCGCGCGGCACGTTGAAATACACCGTCGGCATCACGCTTTTCAGATTGGCCAGCGAGGTCGCAAAGAGACCGGGCGCAGACTTGCCGCCGTCGATATAGAGCGAGCCGCCGTTGCGCAGCACGAGATTGAAATTGTGATTGGCACCGAAGGTGTGGCTCCAGGGCAGCCAGTCGAGGATGACGAGATCGTCGCGCTTCTGCTCGAGAAAGATCCAGGTCTGCGCCTTGGCCTGCTGGCTCGAGGTCAGCATGCGCTGGGTGTTGATGACGGCCTTGGGCGTGCCGGTCGAACCTGACGTGAACAGGAATTTCGCGATCGTGTCCGGCGTTACCGCGGCGAACGCCGTTGCAACGTCGGGATTCTCCGGCGTTGCAACGACTGCGCGGAAGGCGAGCGCACCGGCGTCGTCCTCATGGCCGCTGATGATGCGCGCCCGGTGCAGCGGCGCGATGGCCTCCAGCGCCGCCGCGAAGGGTTTTATCGCGGCGACGTAGATCGCGCCCGGCTCCAGCAGCGTGATCATGCTCTTGAGCTTCTCGAAATCCCTGGACATCAGCGAATAGGCCGGCGAAATCGCGGCCGAGGGCACGCCGACATGCTGGGCGGCAAGCGCCAGCAGCGCGTTATCGACGCTGTTGTCGGAGAGGATCGCGAGCGGGCGCTCTGCGCTGAGGCCCTGCGCCAAAATCCAGGACGCCGCCGCGTGCACCTGGCGCAGCGCCTGCGCATAGGTGACAATGGTCCAGGGCGCATCGACCTTGCCGCGCTCGGCAAGGAAGATCGCGTCCGGGGTTTGCCGCGCCCATTGCTCCAGCCAGTCGCCGACGCAACGCGCGCCATCGCGCAACGGATCAGGCGAGCGCAGCACGATGCTGCCGTCGGCGCGATGCTCTGCGACGGTTCTCGGCGTTGCGAACAGGCCTGCAACGTCACCGCGTGGGGCGACTGTCATGTGTTTCCTCCCTCCGCCCGGATACGGGATCGGCCGCAGCCTCGTTCCGCGCTGCTTTGGCCATAATGTTGGGCATGACAATTGTTGTCGTCAACAACAATCTTTCGCTTGGCCCGCCAAGGAGCTAAGGTTGCGCGGCAGGAGACCTGACGTGACAGCCAGTGCAGCCCGGCCCGACACCCGCCCTTCCCCACGCAAGCGCGCCGGCAACGGCGCGGCGCCTCGCGATATCGCCGGCGATGTCGGCCTCGACGCGCTGGTCGGGCACGCCGGCTATGCGGTGCGGCGCTTCCAGATCTGGATCTTCCAGGACTTCATCAGGACGCTCGGCGATGTCGACATCCGGCCGACGCAATATTCGGTGCTGACGGTGATCGGCGCCAATCCGGGCCTGTCGCAGATGGCCGTGGCCAAGCGCCTCGGCATCGAGCGCGCCCGGCTGGTGCATCTGCTCGACAGCCTCGAACAGCGCAAGCTGGTCAAGCGGATCAAGTCGAAGGCGGACCGGCGCTCGCATGCGCTGCATCTCACCGCGCCGGGCGAGACGGCGCTGGCGAAGTTCAAGCGGCTCGCGGCCGAGCACGAGCGGAACGTCGAGGCGAAGATCGGCAAGGAAAACCGGGCCCACCTGCTCCGGATCCTTGCCGGCTTCACCTGATCTCGACTGCCCATGAATTGAGCAGTTGCCCGCCACAGGGCGCCGATGCGACCGCCGACCCGCCCGTCGAAATATCTCCCAAGCCACTGATCACACGATAATATCCGGAGCAATCGGGCTGCCGGGATATTGTACACAATGGCACATCGCTTGCTTCGCTCCGGGCGAAGACGAATTGCCGGAGTTTTGTCGCCATGGGGGCTGAGCAGCCTGAAACGATCGCCGCGATTGTGGCCGCACATCGCGCGGGCACGCTGACGCCGGCGCAGACGGTCGCGCGGACCTATCAGCGCATCCGCGACCGCAATGATCCCGCCATCTTCATCAGCCTGCGCGAGGAGACGGACGCGATCGCGGAGGCCGAAAAGCTTGCTGCGCGGAAGGACGCCGCCGACTTGCCGCTTTATGGCGTGCCGGTTGCGGTGAAGGACAATATCGACGCGCGGGGCTTTACGACCACCGCGGCCTGCCCGGCCTTCTCCACCACTCCGGCACACGACTCGACCGCGGTGGCGCGCCTGCGTACCGCTGGCGCCATCATCATCGGCAAGACCAATCTCGACCAGTTCGCAACCGGCCTTGTCGGCGTGCGCTCGCCCTACGGCATTCCCAGAAATTCGGTCCGTGACGATCTCATTCCCGGCGGATCGAGTTCGGGCTCCGCCGTCGCCGTCGGCGCCGGCCTCGTTCCTCTGTCACTCGGCACCGACACCGCCGGCTCAGGCCGCGTGCCGGCGATGCTCAACAACATCGTCGGATTGAAGCCGAGCCTCGGCATGATCTCGAATGCGGGACTCGTGCCGGCCTGCCGCACGCTCGATTGCATCTCGGTATTCGCGCTGACAGTGGACGATGCCGCGCTCGCTTTGTCCGTGATGGCAGGGCCAGACCCGGCCGATCCGTTCTCGCGCGACCGGCCGCTGGATGCGCTCACGCCGTTCCCGGCAGGCTTGCGCCTCGGCGTGCCACGCAACGGGCAGCTGATCTTCTTCGGCGACAAGACATCGGAAGCCGCCTACGCCGATGCGCTGGAGCGCTGGACCGCGCTCGGCGCAACGCTCGTCGAGTTCGACCTCGAGCCGTTCTACGAGACGGCGCGGCTGCTCTATGAGGGCCCGTGGGTCGCCGAGCGCTATCTCGTGATCAAGGATCTGCTCGCGTCCGCGCCTGATGCGATCCATCCCGTGACGCGCGAGATCACCGCGGCGGGCGCGCGGCTGACGGCGGCAGACACGTTCTCGGCGCTCTATCGCCTGCAGGGCCTGCGCAAGATCGCCGAGCGCACCTTTGCCGATATCGACGCGCTGGTGCTGCCAACGGCGCCGACCGCCTATACGACCGCGCAGGTGGTCGCCAATCCGATCGAGCTCAACAGCCGCCTCGGCACCTACACCAATTTCGTCAATCTGCTCGACCTCTGTGGCCTTGCCGTGCCGGCGTCGATGCGCGCCGACGGCATTCCGTTCGGCATCACGCTGCTCGCGCCTGCCGGACATGACGCCCTGCTCGCGAGCATCGGCCGCGTGTTCCATGCGGATACGAAGTTAAGTCTCGGCGCAAAGAGCGTGGCGCAAGCACCGCTCGCACCGTTGCCGGCAAGCAGCGACGACGAGATCCCGATCGCCGTGGTCGGCGCCCATCTATCCGGCATGGTGCTGAACGGAGAGCTGAAAGCACTGAACGGACGCCTGATCGAGGCGACCAGGACGGCGCCGGACTACAAGCTCTACGCGCTCAAGACCACGCCGCCAAAGCCCGGCCTGCTTCGCGTCGAGGCAGGCAAGGGCGCCGCGATCGAGCTGGAGATCTGGTCGCTGTCGTCGTCCGCCTTCGGCAGGTTCGTCAATGCGATCCCCGCGCCGATGGCGATCGGCACGGTGCGGCTTGCGGACGGCCGCAGTGTGAAGGGGTTTCTGGTCGAGCCGGAAGTGCTGGGCGACGCGCGGGATATCACCGCGTATGGCGGCTGGCGGAAGTATATGGCGGAAGCTGCAACAAAATAGGTCTCGTAGGGCGGGCAAAGCGAAGCGTGCCCACGATCTCGTCCTTCATGAGAAGATCGTGGGCACGGCGCTTTGCGCCTTTGCCCACCCTACGGCACCGCGCGTGCGGCCCTACACCGAGACCGCGTAGATCTCGTACTCTCCGCGCACCAGCTCGATATGCGCGCGCATTGCGGCCGCGGCGCCCTGTTTGTCGCCGCGCATGATGGCGATGACGACGCGGTCGTGCTCGGCCTGCGACTTGGCGAGACGTCCGAGGTTGCGGAACTGGGCGCGGCGGAATGGCTGCACGCGCACCCGCGTCGCCAGCGTGATCTCGGCAATGTAGCCGTTTTGCGAGCCGGCATAGATCGCATTGTGGAAGCGCTCGTTGACCTCGTGAAAGCGATCGGGATTGCCGGTATAGCTCAAGACCCGCAGCTCCTCGTGGATGGCCTCCAGGCCGTGGCGCTCGGCCGCGGACATACGCTCGGCGGCGAGGCCGGCGCACAGTGCCTCGAGCTCGGCCATCGCCTCGAACATACCGGTCAGCCGCTCGATCGAGGGCTGCGCCACCACCGCGCCACGATGGGCGCGCGCTTCGACGAGGCCGCTCGCCACCAGCTGGCGCAGCGCCTCACGCACCGGCGTCCGCGAGACGCTGAAGCGGCGCGCGATGTCGGTCTCGTCCAGCGGCGCGCCGGGAGCCAGGGCGCCGCGCACGATCTCATCCGCAAGCTGGAGGCGCAGCTCTTCGGCGCGCGTGACCTTCTGCACCGATGACGAGGGACGGTCGACGCGCGGCACCACCGGCTCAGTCGGCAGTGTCCCTCGCGGAAACTCGTCGAGCGTCATGCGGTCTCTTTCGGCTCGTCGATGATGCTGACATGGGCAGCGACGACGCGCCAGCCCTCGGGGAAGCGAATCCAGGTCTGCATCTGCCGGCCGACCTTGCCGGGCACCGTGTCGCGATAGAACAGGGTGGAAGCCACGGCCGTGTCGCGGCCATAGCTGGTGATAACCGTCTTTGCAGTGCGGCGGTTCAGGCCGACCGGCGAGCGGCCGGCGCGGAAGCCGCTTATCGCCTCGTAGCCATAGAGGTTCTCGCCGATGCCATAGCGCAGCGTACGGGGATCGTTGCGGAAGAGCTCACCGAGCACGGCGACGTCGTTGCTGACGAGGGCCTGCTCATAACGATCGAATGCGGCTTTGACTTCCGCGATGACGTCGGGGAGATCGATCTCCATCTCAAATTCCTCTTAAAGTCCCCTTGGGGTGGGCGCCGACGCCACGCCCATCTTTTCCAAGGCGTAGGCGACACGAAGCGCGATGTCCTCGCGCCAGGGCGCGGTGATGATCTGCACGCCGACCGGAAGCGGCTCGAGCGGCACTGGCACGGCGACCACCGGCAGGCCGATGAACGAGATCGGCTGGGTGTGGACGCCGATATTGGCGCGTACCGGCAGCTCGACGCCGTCGAGATTGAAATTCACCTGGCCGAGTTTTGGCGCGGTGCAGGGCGTCGCCGGCGCGAGCAGCACGTCGACCGATTTGAAGATCTCGGCAAGCTGCGCGCGGTACCAGCGGCGGAATTTTTGCGCGCGGTCGACCATGGGCGCGGGCACCATCGCGCCTGCGATCAGCCGGTCGCGCACCGCGGGATCGAAATCGTTCGGGCGCTTGCGCAGGCGATCGAGGTGGAGCGAAGCGCCTTCGGTGGTGGTAATGACATAGGCGGCCGCGCGGGCGCGCGCGGCTTCGGGGACGTCCACGACTTGCGTTGCACCAAGCGCCTTGGCAACGCGGCCGACGGCCTCGACGGCTTCCGGGAACACGTTGTTCTGGAAATACCCGCCGGCGATCGCGATCCGGAGGTCCGAGACCGGATTGGCCAGCAGCGGCAGCGTCGGCTCCAACCCGCGCGTCGTGCAGGCGCTGTCGTCCGCATCAGGTCCCTGCATCACGTCATAGGCGAGCGCGAGATCAGTGACGGACCGTGCGAACGGGCCGAGATGATCGAGGCTCGCCACGAACGGGAACGAGCGCGCTCGCGAGAGCCGGCCATAGGTCGGCTTCAAACCGAAGATGCCGCAGAACGAGGACGGCACGCGGATCGAGCCGTTGGTGTCCGAGCCCAGCGCGATCGGCACCAGCGCGCCGCCGACGGCGCTGCCTGAGCCGCCGGAGGAGCCGCCGGTCATGCGCGTCGTATCGTGCGGATTGCGCGACGGACCGTCATGGACGTTCTCGCCCGTGAAGTCGTAGGCGTATTCGCCCATGTTGAGCGCGCCGACCAGCACGGCGCCGGCGGCTTCCATGCGTTCGATCAGCGTGGCGTCACGCTTGGCCGGTGCAAGGTCGCGGTTGATCTTTGAGCCCGCGCGCGTGGGAAGCCCCGCGACATCGAACAGATTCTTCACCGCGAAGGGCACGCCGGCGAGCGGGCCGACGGTCTTGCCGGCGGCGATCTCGGCATCGGTCGCGCGCGCTTTCGCACGGGCGCGATCGGCGGTGACGTCGGTGAAGGAATTGAGGATGGTGTCGTGCTGCTTGATGCGCGCGAGTGCGGCTTCGGTGGCATCGAGCGCGGACATTTTGCCGCCTGCGACCGCGCTTGCGATCTCGGCCGCCGTCATCTCTGGCTTGGTGGTCATGGCAGCATCAGACCGTGAAGATCGGCGCCGGCTCGGTCTCGTCCGGCAGCGCGAATTCGTCGACAAGGCGGGAGAGGCGCAGCGACACTTCGAGGTTCGCACGCACCGCGGGCCTCCAGGCCTCCTCGACCGGCAGCGCCAGCGCTTTCGATACAGCGTCGATATAGTCGTCCAGGGGTTCGGCCATCACGCTTCCCAACAATCAGTGCACTCTCAGTGGATCTGCAACGGCGGATGCGGGATCGCCGTCAGCAGTTCCTTGGTGTAGTCGTCCTGGGGATCGCCGAGCACCTGCTCGGAAGAGCCCTCCTCGACGATCCGTCCCGCCCGCATCACAATGACACGATCGCACAACAAGCGCACCACATTCAAATCATGCGAGACGAACAGATAGCTCATGCCTAGCCGCTGCTTCAGGTCCTGAAGCAGATTGAGCACCACGGCCTGCACCGAGACGTCCAGCGCCGCCGTTGGCTCGTCCAGTATGACGAGCTTTGGATGGAGCGCGATGGCGCGGGCGATGCCGACGCGGGCCTTCTGGCCGCCCGACAATTGATGCGGGAAGCGGTCGAGCAGGTTGTGCGGCAGGCCGACCATGGTGGCGAGCTCCTCGCAGCGGGCCCGGAGCGCGTCGCGTCCCCTGATATGGCCGAGCTGCATGATGGGGTCCACGATGGCGCGCGCGGCGGTGAAGCGCGGGTTGAGGCTGTCGGTTGGATCCTGGAACACCATCTGGATGCGGCTGCGCTGCGGCAGGCGGGCGAAGGCGGCAGGCTGGATGCCGGAGATGGCCTCGCCCTCGAACTGGATCAGGCCCGAGGTCTGGTCCAAGAGGCGCATCACCATCATCGACGTCGTCGATTTGCCGCAGCCGGACTCGCCGACAAGGCCGACGCTCTCGCCATGACCGACCGCGAAGCTGATGCCGTCGACGGCGCGGAACACGTCCGGCTCCACCGGCGGCTTGCGGCCGAACAGTTTTCCCAGCACGGCGGTCGCGCCCTGACGGGGATACTCTTTCACAAGCTTGTCGACGAGGAGGAGGGGTTGGCCGCCGACTGCGGTCGCCTGAGCGGATCCCTTCGGCGCGGTGCTGGTGGCGGCGGGCGCGGCTCCCTCTTCCTCCGGCAACAAATCCCGCAGGCTCACACCGAGCCGCGGCGTCGCGCGCATCAGCTTCTTGGTGTAGGGGTGCTGCGGATTGGCGAAGATGTCGGCGGCTTTCGCGGTCTCGACCACGCGGCCCTTCTCCATCACGACGACGCGATCGCAATAGGCCGCCGCAAGGCCGAGGTCGTGGGTGATCAGGATGGTCGACATCGCCTTGCGTTTGGTCAGCTCGACGATCAGGTCCATCACCGCCTTCTGGGTGGTGACGTCGAGACCTGTCGTCGGCTCGTCGGCGATCAGCAGCTGCGGATTGCAGGCGAGCGCCAGCGCGATGACGACGCGCTGGCACATGCCGCCTGAGAGCTCGAACGGATAGGCGTGATAGCGCTCGCGCGGGCGGGCGATCTTGACCTGCTCCAGCGCCTCGATCGCCTTCTCGCCGTGATCTCTGACCTGGGCCTGCTGCACATGGGTGCGCAGCACGTCCTCGATCTGGTCGCCGACTTTGCGGATCGGGTTCAGCGCCGCGCGCGGGTTCTGGAAGATCATCGAGACCTCGCGGCCGCGCAGGTCGCGCATCTGGTCTTCGGTCGCGGCCTTGACGTCGATGCCGGAGAACATCACCGAGCCCTCGGCGATCCGCCCCGCGCGGTCGAGGATACGCATCACCGCGTAGGAGGTCACCGACTTGCCCGAGCCGGACTCGCCGACGATGGCCAGCGTCTCGCCCTTGGCGACGGAGATGTTGACGTGCTGCACCGCCTTGACGATGCCGCGGCGGGTGGTGAATTCGACGGTTAGGTCCTGAACGTCGAGCAGGGGCTGGGCGGTCAAGCGAGCCTCCCCATCAAAAAGGTCGAAAACAACCCCATGCACAGTACAATGGGATTGAAATCGTTGGGGAATTTCGAGCGGAAATTTCCCATCACGTCCTCCGCTGGGGGTCGACGATGTCACGCAGGCCGTCGCCGAGGAGGTTGAAGCAGAACACCGCGATCATCAGGGCCAGGCCGGGGAAGAGCGCGATCCACCATTCGCCTGACACCATGAAGCCGGCGCCTTCGGCGACCATGATGCCCCATTCGGCGGTCGGCGGGCGGACGCCGAGGCCGATGAAGGACAGGCCGGCGGCATTCAAAATGGCGTAGCCCATGGTCAGCGACATCTGCACGATCATGATCGGCATGATGTTGGGCAGGATATGCACCAGCAGAATGCGGAACTCGCCGTTGCCCGACAGACGCGCGGCCTGCACGAAGCCCGCGTTGCGGCGGACATTGGCTTCGGCACGCGCGACACGGGCATAGAGCGGGAAGTTCACGATGGCGGTGGCCAGGATGATGTTCTGCACGGTGTTGCCGAGGGCGGCGACGATGCCCATCGCCAGCACGAACAGCGGGAACGCCATGATGGTGTCGGCGACGCGGCCGACGATGCGATCGGTCCAGCCGCCGAAATAGCCCGCCGCGAGGCCGGCGAGGCCGCCCATCAGGAACACCAGCGCGACGGAGGCGACCGCGATGAACGTATCGAGCCGGGTCGCCACGACGACGCGGCTGAAGATGTCGCGCCCAAGCTGGTCGGTGCCGAACCAGTGCGCGGCCGAGGGCGGCTTCAGCGATGCGGCGGTGTCGGACGCCAGCGGATCGTAGGGCACCACATAAGGGCCGAAGATCGCGGCAACGAGGATCAGGATCAGCAGCACGAAGGCGAAGCCCGTGACCTTGTTCTCGCCGAGCACGTAGCGGGTCTGTTCGAGGATCGCTGATATCCCCGAGGTTCGCGCGGGGCCGACGGGTTCAACAGCAGGCGCAACGGAGCTCATCTCTCACCCTACCCTTCCAGCCTGACGCGCGGATCGATCACGCCGTACAAGATGTCGATCACGAGATTGAGCAGCACGTACATGACCGCCATGGTCAGCACGAAACCCTGCACCGGCGCGAAATCCGACGAGATCAGCGCTTCCACGGCGTAGGAGCCGATACCGGGCCAGGCGAACACTTTTTCGACCAGCACGTTGGCGCCCAGCAGGAACGAGAACACCATGCTGAGGGTGGTGATGACGGGCAACATGGCGTTGCGGAAGGCGTAGGTGACGATGACGGTTGCCGGCGACAGGCCGCTGGCGCGCGCGGTGCGGACGAATTCTGACGCCAGCACCGCGAGCATCGAGGCGCGCGTCATGCGCGCGATCGGCGCCAGCGAGAAGATCGCGAGCGTCGTTGCGGGGAGGATCAATTGGCTCAGCGCCGAGCGGAACGCCTCGAGGTCGCGCGCGATCAGCGTGTCGATCAGATAGAAGCCCGTCACCGTCGGCGGCGCGCTGTAGAACACGTCGAGACGGCCGAGCGGCGCCGGCGACCAGCCGAGGCGGAAATAGAACACATAGACCAGCACGAGGCCGGTGAAGAACACCGGCAGCGACACGCCGGCCGTCGTCGTGATGCGGCAGAGATGGTCGACCCATGATCCCGGCCGCGTCGCCGCGAGCACGCCGAGCGGAATCGCGATGACGACGGAGACGATGAGGCCGAGCAGCGTCAGCTCGGCCGAGGCCGGCAGGCGGTTGCGGATCTCGGCCGCCACCGGTTGACCGGTCGTCAGCGAATTGCCGAAATCGCCATGGGCGAGGTCATTGGTGTAGCGAAAGAACTGCTCGATCAGCGGCTTGTCGAGGCCGAGTTTTTTGCGGATCTGCTCGACGGCTTCCTTCGTGGCGGCGGGACCGGCAAAGTATGCGGCGGGATCACCGGGCAGCGCGCGCGTCAGCAGGAAGGTGACGATGACGACCCCGATCAGCGAGGGGACAGCGAACATCAGGCGCTTGCCGATCATGGTCAGCATGGGGTGCTCCTGGTGTGGAAATGAGATCGCGCCACAAGCTCCGCTGCGCTCCCTCTCCCCTTGTTGGAGAGGGTTGGGGTGAGGGGTAGCCCCAAGCGAGGTCGGAGTTCGTGGCTACCCCTCACCCGTCTCGCCGCTACGCGGCGAGCCACCCTCTCCCACAAGGGGAGAGGGAATGAGAGAGCTGCGCTCACCTCGCTCGAGCACGAGACACCGAAAGTCGCGGCCACGTCGCGCGCCATGTCCCCTCACCCCTTCGCCAGCGCGCGATAATCCAGCCTGCGGTGGAACCAGTATTGATAGCCGCTGATGTTCTTCTGCATCGCGACGTTGACGAAGGGCTGGTACAGCGGGATGCGCGGGATGTCGGTGAAGGCGAGATCGACGAAGCCCTTCACGTCGGCATCGTAAGTCGCCTTGTCGCCGCTCGCGGCCGCGGTGCGCGCGCCGTCGATGAGCTTGTCCATCTCCGCCGACTTGTAGCTCATGGTGTTGAAGACGGAATTATTGCCGTGATAGCACCAGTAGAAGAAGTATTCGGGGTAATCGAGCCAGCCCGAGAACACGTTGGTGAAGAGCGGCATCTCCTTCTTGTTCAACTCGGTGCGCCAGTTGGCGCCGGGCACCTTGTTGATGGTGGTCTTGATGCCGATCTGGGCCAGGCTCTCCTGCACCAGCACGCAGAGCGGCTCGTTGACGCCGGCGAAATTCAGATCGAACGAGATCGTGGTCTCGAAGCCGTTGGCGTAGCCGGCCTCAACCAGCAGCGCCTTCGCCTTCTCCATGTCGGTGTTGTATTTGTGCGGCTGCGGCCAGGCGATCTCGGTCGGCTTATCCTTCGGCGCACCGAACATCGGGTTCGCCAGGCCAAACATCACCGCGTCCATGATCTTCTGATAGGGCAGCGCGTAGGCCACCGCCTGACGGACCTTGGGATTGTCGAAGGGCGGCTTGGTGACGTTCATGCCGATATATTGGATGCCATTGGAGAACGGCAGCGACACAACGTTGAGCTTGCCGTTCGCCTTCATCTCCTGAAAGTCCTTGTTCGGCAGCTCGTAGGAGATGTCGGCATCGCCGCGCTCCAACAGCGCGCGGCGGTTGCCGGCTTGCGGCACCATGCGCCAGATCACGCGCTTGATCTTCGGCAGCGGACCGCAGACCCAGTCGTCGTTGCGCTCCATGATGACTTCGGTGCCGGCGGTCCATTTCGTCACCTTGTAGGCGCCGGAGCCCGCGGTCTGCTGTTTCGAGAACTCGAGACCCCAGGGGTCCTTCTCGCTGGCGTTCTTCTTCACCAGCTCGGAGTTGACGATGCAGGGCACGATGACGGCGAGATCGGGAATGGTCAGCCTGTCCTTCTTCAGGAAGTCGACGCGCACGGTGTAATCGTCGATCACGACGAACTGCTCGGGTTTTGTGAGAGAGCCCGCGCTCATCTGGAAGGTCGGAAAGCCGCCGACGCTGACAGCGCGGTCGAGTGACCACTTCACGTCCTTGGCGGTAACAGGCGTGCCGTCGTGGAATTTGGCGTTCTTGCGCAGCTTGAAGGTGACCGACATATCGTCGATCTTGAAGTCCTCGGCGAGTTCGCCCTTGAACTTGTCGCGGTCGTAATAGGGCACGCCGCCGGGGCCGACCTTCATCTCGTGGCTGATCAGGCGGTCGTAGCAATTCCACGACACCTCATAGCCGGGCACGTTGGTGCCGACGCCATGGATGTCGAGATTGTTCGGACCGCCCTCCGAGACGATCAGCAGCGTCTCCGAGCGTGCGTCAGCATAGGCCGAGGAGATGACCTGCGGCATGGCCGGAAGCGCCGCGCCTGCGGCCAAACCGGAAACGGACTTGAGGAAATCGCGGCGCTTCATGAAATGGCTCCAACACAAAAGTTTCTGGTTGGAACCGGATTCGCAAGGTTCGTGCCAAGGCTTAACGGAGCGTTATTCTTGCACTAAGCCTCTGAAATTAGCGGGCATTCGCCTTCTTCAACGGGGATTCGTAAGGAACTCAGATAGCATCATTGCATACAAAGAGTCGCAATTGCTTAATAATTAGCCTGTCAAGGATCGCAGCCCATCCAGAAGGCGCCCCCTTAACTGCGATGGAGCGGCACGCCCAGGCCGTCATTCCGGGGCGATGCGCGGCATCGGGCGGCGGAACGCGCGGGATAATGGATTATCAGGTGCGCAATTGCGCACCATAGCTCGCCGCTGCGCGGCGCCCCGGAATGACGGGGAGAGCTGGGGTCGGCCATCAGCCGGCCCAGATCAGCTCCTGCAGCTCGACCAGATCATTCGCCCTCTCCTGCCAGCCCTCGATGCAGATGTGCGCGTTGAGGTCGCTGGCGCGGTGCAGCAGCATCAGGGCCATCAGGCGGCGCTTGAGGGCGAAATCGGGCTTCGCGTAGCCAAAGCCTTCGAGCAGGCTGCGCACCCTCCCCGGCCGGCCCGCCGCCATGAACGCGCTGGGCCCGAGCAGGTCGTAATCGCGCCATCCCGCCAGCACGTCGCCGAAATCGAACAGGCCGGCGAGCGACCATTGGCCGTCATCGCAGGCGAGCAGAAAGTTCTCCGGAATGTATTCGCCGATCAGGATCACCGGCCGCGCATCCATCGGAATGAGTTTTCCTGCGTCATGCAGCAGATCGTCGAGGCCTCTAAGGAATTTCGGTGCAAGGCCAAGACGCTCGTGCCTGGCACGGCAGCCCCGCATCTGCTGGCGCATGAAGTCGTTCCAGCGCGGCTCGATATGCGCCAGCTCTCCGAGCGGCGCGCGCTGCACGGCGGCGATGGTCTCGCCGATCTGGCGCAGCAAGCGCTCCTTCTGAGCTTCCGGCAGTTGCGGCCATACCTCCGAGCCGAGCGTGCCGGCAAGGCGCGTGATGACGAGATAGGGCCAGCCGTCGCGCGTTCCTTCGGCAACGATCTCCGGAATCGGCAGATCGAGATGGCCTTTCAGTTGCGCCAGCGAGCCGCGCTCGGAGACGAACTGCGCTGCGAGCATCGGCGGGAAGATTTTCAGGATCAGCTTGTCGCTGAGCCCGATGACGAGATTGGTGCCGGTCGCAAACACATGCGGCGAGCTGGTATCGAGACCGTTGCGGCGCGCGATGTCGAGCGCGATCGGCAGCCATTGCGCCGGGTCGGAGCGAAAGGCCCGAAAGCTTTTCGCGTCGGTGAAGACCGGCAATTGTTGCGATGGCGCGATGCTCATTCGCACTCGCTCATGCGAGGCGGCTTAGTTTGATTCAGTGCCAGCCCAGGAAATGGTGCACCTCTCCCGCTTCCGGGAGAGGTCGCGCCGAAGGCGCGGGTGAGGGTTTTCTCCTCTGGGGGATTGTCCCGTTGTGGAGACACCCTCTCCCCAACCCTCCCCCGCAAGCGGGGGAGGGAGCACATCTCGCTGGCGGCCACAGCTAGGCTCATTTGCAATACGCTACCGCTCGGGACTTGCGCGCTCGAACTGGCGGAGCAGCTTGTTGCCGCGCTCGACGGCGGAATCCAGCGCTGCCTGCGCGCTCTTGTGGCCGGCAAAGGCCTGCTCCAGCTCGTCCTCGATCGCGCCGCGGATCAGGACGAAGGAGCCGAGCCGGATGCCCTTCGAATTCTCCGTCGGCGGATTGAGCGTGATCTCCTCGAACGAGATCGCCGAGCCCGGGTTGCGCTCGTAGAAGCCATGCGACCGCGTCAGCTCGAAGGCGGCACGGGTCACAGGCAAGTACCCGGTGTTCTGATGCCAGGCGGCTTGCACGCCGGGCTGCGACAGATAAGAAAAGAACCGCGCCACGCCCTTGTATTCCTCGCGCGGCCGGTCGCGCAGCACCCACAGCGTGGCGCCGCCGATGATCGAATTCTGCGGCGCGCCCTTCATGTCCGGCCAGTACGGCATCATGCCGTAGCCGATATCGAACTTCGAATTCGCTCTGATGTCGGCGCGCGTGGCCGAGGAGCCGATGAAGATGCCGCATTCGCCCTTCTGGAACCGTGGCTCGGCCGATTGGCCGCGGCCGCTATAGTCGAACAGCTTGGTCTTCTGCCATTCGCTGAGCGCTGCGATGTGATGCACCAGCGACGGATTGTTGATGGTCAGCTCCGCATCCAGCCCGGCAAAGCCGTTGGCCCGGCTCGCCAGCGGCAGATTGTGGAAGGCGGAGAAATTCTCGACATGGATCCAGGACGGCCAGGACGTGGTGAAGCCGCATGGAGCGCCGCGGTCGCGCAGCCGCTTTGCAGCCAGCCCCAGTTCCGGCCAGGTCTTCGGCGGCGTCTCCGGATCGAGGCCCGCGTCGCGGAACATGGTCTTGTTGTAGTACAGGATCGGCGTCGAGGAATTGAACGGGAACGACAACAGATTGCCGGCCGCATCGGTGTAATAGCCGGAGACGGCGGGCAAGTAATCGGCCAGCGAGAACGGCTCGCCCTGATCCCGCATCAGGCTGAACACCGGATAGATCGCGCCCTTGGCCGCGGTCATGGTCGCGGTGGCGACCTCGTTGACCTGGACGATCGCGGGCTGGCTGCGCGAGCGGAAGGCGAAGATCGCGGCGGTCACCGTCTCGGTGTAATTGCCCTTGTAAGCAGGCACGATGCGGTAATCGGATTGCGAGGCGTTGAAGTCCGAGGCCAGCTTCTCGAGCTGCCGCCCGAGCTCGCCGGACATGGCGTGCCACCACGCGATGTCGGTGGCGGCGCGCACGGGAGCAGCCAGTGAGAGAGCCGCAAGGGCGGCGACGACCTGCAAAATGCGCGATGCTGAAGTCACGATGGCTCTTCCCGTACCGCGCGACAAAGGCGGCCTGCCCTGCTTAAGGCGCAGCATTTGCGGTTTCAACCGGGAATGCGCGCCGGCCGCGCCGCACAATCGCACCACGGCACCGGGCGGATGGCCTTCCCCCGACCATCTGCTAGATTGCATTGAACCTTTTCCTTCCGCCATAGACTCCACCACTAAGGGGTTGAGTGTGCCAGTGCTGAGCCGTGCCGAACTCTCGCGGACCGGGGTGATCTTCGTCGCGCTTCTGCTCGCCGCAGCCTCGATAGGCATGCGCGCGACGGGTGCCGTTGCGCGCGAGTTTCGCGCCGCCGACACCCAGACCGAGGATTATCCGACGGTCCAGGCGCTGCGCTACATGGGCGCCCTGATTGCCGAGCGCAGCGGCGGCCGCCATGAGATCAAGGTGTTCCACTCCCGTCAGCTCGGCGAGGAAAAGGAGACCATCGAGCAGACCCGGGCCGGCGCGATCGACCTCAACCGGACCAACGTAGCGCTGATCGGCAATTTCGTTCCGGCGATGAACGTGCTCGCCATGCCGTTCCTGTTCCGGTCCATCGAGCACATGCAGAAGGTGCTGGATGGCCCGATCGGCAGCGAGATCCTCGGCAGTTTCGAGCCCTACGGCTTCGTCGGGCTGGCTTTTTACGATTCCGGCGCGCGGTCGATCTACAACGGTGTCCGGCCGGTGAGGAATATCGCGGACCTTAGGGGATTGCGGATCCGGGTGCAGCAGTCGGAGTTGATGAGCCAGATGATCCGTTCGCTCGGCGCCGAGCCGGTCGAGCTTCCTTACGGGCAGGTGCTCACCGGGCTCACCAACCATCTGATCGACGGCGCCGAAAACAACTGGCCATCTTTCGTGACGACAGACCATTACAAGCATGCCGGCTACCTTGCGCTCACCGAGCACACGATGAGTCCCGAAGTGCTGGTGATCTCGCAGAAGGCCTGGCAGAGCCTGTCGCCGGATGACCAGACCATCTTCCGGGAGGCCGCCCAGCGCTCCAGCCGGTTCATGCGCGAGAAATGGCGTGACCTGGAGGAACAGTCGCAGCGCAAGGCGCAGGAAGCAGGCGTTACCATCGTCAGGGATATCGACCGCAAGCCGTTCGAGGACGCCATGGCCGCTATCTACGCCAAGGCCGGGCGCGATCCCGCCGCGGCCACGCTGATCGAACGCATTCGCAAGGTGGAGTGAGCCGCATTGGCTGCACTTGGACATCACGAGCACGCGGACAGGCCGTCCGGCCCGATCGGACGGCTGCGCGCGCGGCTGGTCGGCATGCTGCGCGCGGTGCCGATCCGCTGGCGCATCCTGTCGATCGCGGCGCTGAATTCCGCCGTGGTGGTGGTGCTGGTGGCGATGATCTGGAACGGCGCGCAGGTGCTGGGCTCGGCCTGGGACGACGTGCGCCAGGTGCGCGAGTCCGACCGCATCCTGGCGCTGCTCGAAAGCGAGACCGGGCGCCTGCATAATCTGATCCACCGCTACATCAACCAGCCGAGCCCGGACCTGTTCGCCGAGATCCTGCTGCTGCGCGAGGCGGTGCTGGGCACGCTGTCCAACCGCGCGGCCAAGGACCCGATGCTGTCGGGCTCGGTCGAGGAGCTGGAGCGCACCACCGACCGCTTCCTCAATGGTTTCGGCGAGCTGCGCAGCGTGCAGGCCACCATCGCGAAAACCTATGAGGAGCAGGTGCAGGGCCCGGCCAGGGACATGGCGGGCCTCTATTCCATCATCGAAGGCGCCACCGGCCATCGCGACGCGCTGATCTGGCCCTCGCTGGGAAAATCCCGCGAGGCCTTCACCGCGATGCTGGTGGCGGCCAATTCCTATTATCTGTCGCTGTCATCGGGCGCGGCCGACGACGCGCGCCGCAACACCGAGACGATCGAGAAGACCATCCCCGTGATGATCGATCTCGCCGACAACGACCTGCAGCGCATGGCGCTGCGGCGGCTCGGGGCCCGCACCACCGCGCTGCGCGAGGGCTTTGCAAAGCTCTCCGAACAGCTTGCAAGCCGCACCGAGCTGCTCCGCAACACCATCGACGCCAGCCAGGCCGAGGCGATCGGCGCCATCGACGATCTCTCCACCAAGATGCGCAAGCGCGAGCAGAAGGCGCAGGAGACGTTCGACCGCACGCTGGCCGCCATTTCCAGGCGGGTGCTGTCGATCGCGGTGGTCTTCCTCGGCATCATCCTCACCGCGGGCGTGATGATCGCGCTGTCGATCCGGCTGCCGCTGCAGCAGATCATGGCCGCGATGCGCGCGATCACGCTCGGCGACCTCGACCGCGAGGTGCAGGGCACCAAGGCACGTGACGAGGTCGGAGCGATGGCGCGTGCGGTGGAGGTGTTCCGCGAGAACGCGATCGCCAAGCGCGAGACCGAGGACGAGCTGCGCGCGTCCAAGGAGAAGGCCGAGAGCGCGCTTCTCGAGCTCAACACCGCGCAGCAGAATCTGATCGACGCCGAACGGCTGGCGGCGCTCGGCGGCCTCGTTGCCGGCGTCGCCCACGAAGTCAACAACCCGATCGGCATCAGCCTGACCGTCGCCTCCAGCTTCGCCCGGCGCACCGAAATCTTCGAAGCCCAGCTCAAGGGCGAGGGAGGCCTGCGCCGCTCGCAGCTGGAAGAGTTCGTGCAGTCCTCGCGCGACGCCTCGCAGCAGCTGGTCGCCAATCTCCAGCGCGCCGGCGAGCTGATCCAGTCGTTCAAGCAGGTCGCGGTCGACCGCTCCCATGCCGAGCGGCGGCAATTCTCGCTCAGCGAGGCCACCGACCAGATCATTGCAAGCCTCAGGCCGGTGCTGAAGCGCTCGCCGACCACGCTCCAGGTCGACGTGCCCGAGGGGCTGCTGCTCGACGGCTATCCCGGCTCCTATGGCCAGATCCTGACCAACCTCTTCCTCAACGCCGCCAACCACGCCTTCGCCGACGGGCGCGCCGGCACGATCACGATCTCGGCGCGGCCGCGCGGGGCCGACGACATCGAGCTCATCTTCACCGATGACGGGGCCGGCATGACCCCGGACGTGCAGCGCCAGGCCTTTGACCCTTTCTTTACCACCCGGCGCAATGAAGGCGGCACGGGACTTGGCCTGCATATCGTCTATAACCTCGTCACCCAGCAGCTCGGCGGGCGCATGATGCTGGAATCCAAGCTGGGACAAGGCACCACTTTTCGCATTATCATGCCCCGGGTCGCCAAGGGCGGCGCGCAAAGCACAGAAAGTGACGGGACTTCTCAATGGCCGAACAGGACGATGTCCTCCACCTGATCGACGATACCGGTACCGCGTCGGAGGATAGCAACGCCCGGAAATGGAAGATTGCCGTCATCGACGACGATCCGGCCGTGCATGACGGCACCCGTTTCGCGCTGTCCGACTACAGCCTCAACGGCCAAGGCCTCGAAATCCTCTCGGCCTATTCCGCGGCGGAAGGCCGCAAGCTGATGGCCGAGCACGGCGACATCGCCGCCGTGCTGCTCGACGTCATCATGGAGACCGACGTCGCCGGCCTCGATCTGGTCGAGTTCATCCGCAACGAGATCAGGAACGAGACCGTGCGCATCATCCTGCGCACCGGACAGCCAGGCCAGGCGCCGGAGCGGCGCGTGATCGTGCAGTACGACATCAACGACTACAAGGCCAAGACCGAGCTCACCGCCGATAAGCTGTTCACCTCGCTGACCGCGGCGCTGCGCTCCTATCAGCAGCTCGAGCGCATGGTGCAGACGCGGCGCGGGCTCGAGATCATCATCGACGCGGCCTCGACGCTGTACGACTTCAAGTCGATGCAGCGGCTCGCCGAGGGCGTGCTGACCCAGCTCGCCTCGCTGCTCAACGTCGACTGCGCCGGTATACTGGTCTTGCGCGACAATGGCGGCATCGACCCCGAGCTCTCGGTGCTCGCCGGCAGCGGCTGCTACAGCCGCTTCATCGGCACCACCACGTCGAAGGCGCTCGATCCCGATCTGCGCTCGATGGTGGAGGCCGCGTTCCAGCGCCGCAAGAACGAATTCGCCGACCATCGCAGCGTGATCTATTTGCGCACCGGAAGCGGCCGCGAGGTGGTGGTGCTGCTGCAGGCCGAGCGAGAGCTGTCCGAGACCGACCGCTCGCTGGTCGAGATCTTCTCCTCCCGGCTCTCGATCGCCTTCGACAACGTCATCCTCTACCAGCAGCTCCAGGACGCCAACACGCAGCTGGAGGACCGCGTCGCCCAGCGCACCCGCGCCCTGATGCAGGCCAACCGCCGCCTCTCGGCGCAATGGCTGCGGCTGCAGCGCGCCAACGGCTTCAAGAACGAGATTTTGGGCACCGTGGCGCACGATCTGAAGAACCCGCTCGGGGTGATCCTCGGCCGCACCGAGATGCTGAAGGAGCTGATCTCGACCGGCGCATCGGAAAGCGGCGTGGTCGCCCAGGTCGACCACATCCGCGACGCCACCAAGCGGCTGACCACGATGGTCGACCATTTGATCTCGGACGCGATGGCCGATGCCTTCGACATCACCATCCGCCGCGAGCCGGTCGACGTCGCGGCCCTGGTCAAGGAGGTCGCCGAGGCCAACCAGCCGCTCGCCGTCAACAAGCAGCAGGCGATCAGCGTCGCCGCGCCGGCCAACATCGTCACCATGTGCGACACCGACCGCATCCGCGAGGCGATCGACAATCTCATCAGCAACGCCATCAAATACTCGCCGATCGGCGGCAAGATCGACGTCGCCGTCAGCCACGAGGGCGGCGACACCGTCGTCCGCGTCAGCGATGAGGGCGCCGGCCTGTCCCCGGAAGATCTCGGCCGTCTGTTCGGCCGGTTCCAGCGGCTGTCGGCAAAACCGACCGCCGGCGAGAGCTCGACGGGACTTGGCTTGTCCATCGTCAAGCGTATCGTGGACATGCATGGCGGCGAGGTGACCGCCGACAGCGACGGGCCCGGCAAGGGCTCGACCTTCACCATCACCCTCCCCGCGACCGAATTGCCGTGATCCAGAGACCATGACCCAAAGCCAGCACATCATGATCGTCGACGATGAAGCCCCGGCCCGGGAGATGGTCGGCGATTATCTCAAGATGCACGGCTTCACCGTGACGCTGTGCGACGGCGGCAAGTCGTTGCGCGCCGCGATCGACGGCAGCATGCCCGACCTCGTCGTGCTCGACCTCAACATGCCCGAGGAGGACGGCCTCTCGATCATCCGCGACCTCAAGAGCCGCATCAACGTGCCCGTCATCATGCTGACGGCGACCGCGAGCCCGATCGATCGCGTCGTGGGGCTCGAGCTCGGCGCCGACGATTACGTGGCAAAACCCTGCGAGCTGCGCGAGCTGATGGCGCGCATCCGCTCGGTGCTGCGACGAAGCGCGCCAGCCAAGGCAGCAGTGCCTGATAAGGCGGCGGCGAGATCCGACAAGGACCAGCTGGTGCGCTTCGGCACCAAATGGCTCGATCTCGAAGCCCAGGCCTTGCGCGACGATGAGGGCAACGAGCATCCGCTGACCGCATCCGAGTTCGGGTTGCTGAAGGTGTTCGCGGCCAATCCGAAGCGCGTGCTGTCGCGCGAGCGCCTGTTGGAATTGGCCAATGCACGCGACGCCGAAGCCTTCGACCGCGCCGTCGATTTGCGCATCATGCGCATCCGCCGCAAGATCGAGCCCGATCCGGCCAAGCCGGCCGTGATCCGCACCATCCGCGGCGGCGGCTATCTATTCTCGCCGGCGGGCGAGAAGGCGTAGGCAGCACGGCGCGCCAAGTGCCGTAGGGTGGGCAAAGCGAAGCGTGCCCACCAATCTCTCCATATTTGCGAAAGATCGTGGGCACGGCGCTTCGCGCCTTTGCCCACCCTACGAGATCGTTCGTCCTGGCTACGCGCGCTCTCGGCGACGATGGGTGCGGCGCGACCAAACGCAAGGCGCGCAAATTCGTTCCTGCCTTGCCGAGAACGCCGCCCCGTATTTTCCGTACATTGAAATTCCACGACTTTTTACTCCGAATGTTTCGTCGCCCCGCGTCGGACGAAACAATTTGGGGGCGCACGAAACCATTTTCCCCTTTTCGTGCAGACGTCCCGAAACGTTGGCTCATTAACACTTCGGTCCAAGGAAACGCCGCTCGGTTGCGGCGCTACGGGGAGCCAAGTCAATGCGGAACGTCATCGCCATCAACGCCCAGGCCAGCCAGAGCATCATCGCCGCTCAGGCGACTTCGGACGACATGCTTCTCGAGAGCATTGCCGGCGGCAACCGGACGTCGATGCATATCCTTTATTGCCGGCATAGTGTGCGGGTGTACCGCTTCATCCTGCGCATCGTGCGCGACGCCACCACGGCGGAAGACCTCGTCAGCCAGGTGTTTTTGGACGTGTGGCGGACCGCCGGCCAGTTCCAGGGCCGCTCGCAGGTTTCGACCTGGCTGCTCTCGATCGCCCGCTTCAAGGCCCTGACCGCGATGCGCCAGCGACGCTTCGAGGACATCGACCAGGAAGACGTGCGCCAGATTCCCGACGATGCCGAGACGCCCGAGACCTCGCTCGACCGCAGCGACACCAGCGCCATCCTGCGCGCCTGCGTGCAGAAGCTGTCGCCCGCGCATCGCGAGATCATCAACCTCGTCTACTATCACGAGAAGTCGGTGGAGGAGGTCGGCCAGATCATCGGCATCCCCCAGAGCACCGTGAAGACGCGAATGTTCTATGCCCGCAAGCAGCTGGCCGAATTGCTTAAGGGCTGTGGCGTCGAGCGTTTCGCCGCCTGAGCTAACGATTTCAAAGGGATAGGGCCCGATGTCGGGCCCTTCCTGGGGACACGGAAGTGTTACCGCCCACGAAACAATTGAAACAAAGCACAACATCAGGCGGAAAAACTTCCCCCCTATAAAGCGGACATACGGTTTAGTTAAACCTCCCAAGACTTCCAGCGACCCGGACGGGATGCCCCCCTCCGGGTCGTTTTGTGTTTGGGCCTGCGTGGTTGCCGCGGGCTCCCGCCTCTCCCGCGCGCGGGAGAGGCCGACGCGCCCAGGGCGATGCGAAGCATCGGCCCGCGCGCGGCGGGTGAGGGTTCTTTCCTCTGGGGCAGTGTCCCGTTGTGGAGATACCCTCTCCCCAACCCTCCTCCGCAGGCGGGGGGGAGCGTACCTCCCGTGCCGCTCGCAACTACCGCACCCGTCACGAAGGCGTGACGCCGTGTAACGCGCCCTGCATCCGTTCCGAACTGCCCTCGTGACCTCCTTCACGAGTGCGCCATGCTCGAACTTGTCTTCGCTCTCCTCGCCGGCATTCTCACCATCGCCGCGCCCTGCACGCTGCCGATGCTGCCGATCCTGCTTGGCGCCTCGATCGGGCGCGCGGGGCATCTGCGCCCTGCGATGATCGCGCTCGGCTTCGTCATCTCGTTCTCGGCGACCGCGCTGCTGCTCGGAGCGATCGCGCGGCTGTTCGATTTCGATCCGAACGTGCTGCGCGAGGCGGCCTCGATCCTGCTGCTCGGCTTCGGCCTGTTGATGCTGTGGCCGGCGCCGTTCGAATGGCTGTCGATCCGGCTCAATGGCTGGGTCGATCTCGGCAATTCCAGCGCCTCCCAACGCGAGGGCGCGCTTGGCGGGCTCATCCTCGGTACCACGCTCGGCCTGGTCTGGACGCCCTGCGCCGGCCCGGTGCTCGGCTCGATCCTGACGCTGGTTGCGACCTCGAAGAACCTGACCTGGGCCGGCACGCTGCTGATCGCTTATGCGATCGGCGCGGCGATCCCGATGCTGGCGATCGCCTATGGCGGCCAGGCCGCGACCACGCGGGTGCGCAGCCTTTCGCGGATCTCGCCGCGGCTGCAGCAGGGCTTTGGCATCGTCGTGATCGGCTTCGCGCTCGCCGCGTATTTCCAATACGACACGCTGATCGTGGCGTGGCTCACCGGCTTCTACCCCACCGGCCAGATCGGCCTGTGATCATCCCTCATCTTCACCGGAGGACGCTTCCATGACTCTCAAATTGCTCGCCGTTTCGGCTGCCCTGATCTGCTTCACCATCACCGGCGCCGTCATCCCCGGCATCTGCGACGAGGCCGCCCGCGCGGCGCCCGTCGTCACCGCTGCCGCGAGCCAGCAGACCGCACCTGATTTCACCGGCATCAACAATTGGTTCAATTCGAAGCCGCTTGGTATCGCCGACCTCCGCGGCAAGGTCGTGCTGGTCGATTTCTGGACCTATGGCTGCGTCAACTGCGTCAACACGCTGCCGCACGTCACCGACCTCTACGCCAAATACAAAGACAAGGGCCTCGTCGTGGTCGGCGTGCACACCCCGGAATTCCCGTTCGAGCGCTCGGCCTCCAACGTCCAGGCCGCGCTGAAGCGTCACGGCATCACCTATCCGGTGGCACAGGACAATGAGTCCAAGACCTGGAACGCCTACCGCAACCAGTATTGGCCGGCGCAGTACATCATCGACCAGACCGGCAAGATCGTGTTCCAGCACGCCGGCGAAGGCAGCTACGACGAGATCGACCGCACCGTGGCGAAGCTGTTGAACGTCAACAGCTGACGCCGCACCGGCATCGCGCGGCTTGTTCAGTTGTCGCCCTTGTTGCTTGACTCCACGGACCCGTCCGTGGACTTTCGCGCTGACGCAATCAGCCGCCCGCAATGGACGACACGACCATCAATAACGACATCCGCCTTCGTGAAGGCTCCTCGATCGCGCAGCGGCTGATCGTGGCCAGCTGCGCGGCCGCGGTTGCGCTGTGCTTTACGCCGGGCCTGTTCACGCATGACACCCTGGAAATCATCATCTCGGTGGTGGCGCTGCTCGTGGGGGCAGGATTCGTCGTCGGCATCATGGTGGCGCCGGCGGTGGTATGGATCATCACACCGAACGAGATCCTGATCGGGCGGCAAAGTCCATTCGGGAAGCTCCGTACGCGGATCGTCGTAAGAGACGACATCACGGCGTTGCAGGTTCCCGGCAGCAAGCGGGTGAAGGCGCGCTTTCAGCTTGTCTTCACGCTGGCCTCGGGGGAGCGCCTGACGTCGCCGCCGATCTCCGATGTCACCCATGTTCGCGACACCGTGGCCCGGATCGCCGCGCAGTTCGACGTTCCCAATGTCGAGGATCCCGCCAATCCGCTCGATGCCAGCAATCCCGAGATGCATCTCGGCGATCCCCTCGAGCCGTTTCCCGCTCGCGACATCCGGATCGTGTCGCTGATCGCGGTCGCGCTGTGCGCCGTGCCTTACGCCTACAAGCTCTGGCGTGGGCTGTCGCCGAGCCATGTCGACATCATGCTGCTGCCGGTCGGCGCGCTCGCCGCGTTTGCCGTACACCGATACGCCAACCTCGTGACCGGCGCCTTCTGGATCATCCGCGAGAGCGATATCCGCGTCGAACGCCTGTGGGGCGACGGCAGCCTGCGCGCCGACCACATCGCGGGACCTGACGTGAAGACGATCACGGTCGAGCGCCGCGGCCGGTCCGAGGACGAGCACTGCATCGTCGTGATCCGATTGCACTCGGGGCGGAGGTTTCGCAGCCCGCGCATCGGCTCAAGGCTCGAGGCCCGCGCCGTGGGGACGGAGATCTTCCGGCGGCTGGGGATCGCGGCGGAGAGCAACAAGATCTGACTGGCATCTATTGCCCGTTGTCGAGGTTGATCTCACCACGAACTCGATCTGCGCCTCTCCCGCTTGCGGGAGAGGTCGCGCCGGAGGCGCGGGTGAGGGTTTTTCCTCTGGGGGAGTATCCCAATGCGGAGACACCCTCTCCCCGACCCTCCCCCGCAGGCGGGGGAGGGAGCGCACCTAGCCCAGCCGCCACAGCCCTATGCTTTTCGCGCCATCCCCTGTTTGTGGCATTGCCCGGCTCCGTCAAAAAACCATAGGCATTCTCGTGACATACCAGGGCGGCGCGCCATCAACTTGCCATGAACATGCCCCTCAGGTTTGATGCCTTTGGAATGATTTGCGCTGTGGCAGCGGGGAGAACTTGAGATGACGGATTTTCGTCGCCTGACCGGGATGTTCATGGCTGCCGTGGGGCTTATTCTGTCCGCTCCGCAAGCATCCGCCCAGCAGCCCGACCGCGGCGACGAGCCGGGCCTGGTCGCCGACGAGGCCTACCAGCTCGAGCCGGAATGGCAGAAGCAGGTCGTCTATTTCCGCACCACCGAACCGCCGGGCACGATTATCGTCTCGACCGCCGAGCGGCACCTCTATCTGGTTCAGCCGGGCGGGCGCGCAATCCGCTACGGCATCGGCGTCGGCCGCGACGGCTTCCAGTGGCAGGGGCTGGTGACCATCACCAACAAGAAGGAATGGCCGGACTGGACGCCGCCGTCGGAGATGATCCAGCGCCAGCCCTATCTGCCGCGCTTCATGGCCGGCGGCCCCGGCAATCCGCTCGGCGCCCGGGCCATGTATCTCGGCACCACGGTCTACCGCATCCACGGCACCAACCGTCCCGACACGATCGGCACCAAGGTGTCTTCGGGCTGCTTCCGTCTCGTCAACAATGACGTCGCCGACCTCTACGACCGCGTCCCTGTTGGCACCAAGGTGGTCATCCGGCAGAAGCCTGAACTCTAAATATCCCCTTTCTTCGTCCCCACTCCTTTTCCCGATTTTTCGAGAGCAACATGATGCGCAGTTTTCGAGGCGGCCTGCTGATCGGGCTCGCGGTCGCCGTGCTGGTCGCCGTTCTGGCCATCATCTACGAATTCTACGACACCCGTACGCTGAAGCGCACCGTGCGCCGCGGCGAGGTGCTGTGCGGCGTCAACAAGGGCCTGCCGGGCTTCTCCTACTCCGAAGACAACAAGAACTGGGCCGGCTTCGACGTCGATTTCTGCCGCGCGGTGGCCGCGGCGATCTTCAACGACCCGGGCAAGGCGAAGTTCATCCCGCTCGATGCCAGCGAGCGCTTCAAGGAATTGCAGAGCCGCAAGGTGGACATCCTCTCGCGCAACTCGACCTGGAGCATGGCGCGCGAGCTCGACTACGACCTCTATTTCCCCGCGGTCGCCTATTACGACGGCGCAGGCTTCATGCTGCCGCGTTCGCGCAACAAGGAGACCTCGCTGGACCTGACCGGCAGCAAGGTCTGCGTGCAGGCCGGCACCACCACGGCGCTCAACGTCGCCGACTACTTCCGCGCCAACAACATGAAGTATGACGAGGTGAAGTTCGAAAACCTCAACGACGTCGTGAAGGCCTACGACACCGGCAAGTGCGACACGCTAAGCGCCGACGTCTCGCAGCTCTACGCGCTGCGGATAAACCTGTCGAAGCCCGGCGACAACATGATCCTGCCGGACATGATCTCCAAGGAGCCGCTCGCCCCGGTGGTGCGCCAGCGCGACGACGACTGGATGATGATCGTGAAGTGGACGTTGTACGCGATGATCAACGCCGAAGAGCTCGGCGTCACCTCGGAGAACATCGACGAGGCCCTGAAGTCGAAGAAGCCCGAAGTGATGCGCCTCGTCGGCACCGAAGGCAGTTACGGCGAGCAGCTCGGCCTCACCAAGGACTGGGCGGCCCGCATCATCCGCCACGTCGGCAATTACGGCGAGATGTACGAGCGCAACATCGGTGAGAAGTCGAAGCTGAAGATCCCGCGCGGCATGAACCAGCTGTGGAACGCCGGTGGCGTGCAGTATGCACCACCGATGAGGTAGATGGCGGTCTATCAGCCGTCATTGCGAGTTTGGTTCAAGGCTCGCACATCGCTCTCAATCGTCATGCCCGGGCTTGTCCCGGGCATCCACGTTTTAGGGACGCGTTAAGAACGTGGATGGCCGGGACAAGCCCGGCCATGACGAACGAACTGATTGTGCGGCCGTAGCCCGGATGGAGCGAAGCGCAATCCGGGACGGTGCCGCCGCGGAGCGACCCCGGATTACGCTACGCTCCATCCGGGCTACAGGTCCCCGTTCAATACCCCCGCGCGCGCGCCAGCTGCTCGGTGTGGTAGTTGGCGTCGCCGAACAATTCCTCGCACACCCGTGCGCGCTTCATGAAGAAGCCGATGTCGAACTGGTCGGTCATGCCCATGCCGCCATGCATCTGCACGCCCTCCTGCACCGCGCGCGTCGCGGTGGTGCCGGCGCGGGCCTTTGCCACGGCGACGGCTGAGGCGGCCTTGGCGACATCGGCATCCAGTGCCTGCAGCGCCTTCATGGTGGCGGCGCGGGTGATCTCGATGTCGACATAGAGCTCGGCGGCGCGGTGCTGCAGCGCCTGGAATTCGCCGATCAGCTTGCCGAATTGCTTTCTGTTCTTGAGGTACTCGACGGTGCGGCCAAAGACTTCTTCGCTGAGACCGACCATTTCAGCGGCGACCGCGCCGCGGCCGATGTCGAGCACGCCGTCGAGCAGAGCGGCACCCTGATCGACTTCTCCGAGCACGCTGTCCGCATTGACTTCCACATTGGCGAGCTCGATCCGCGCCGCATTGTGCGCGTCGACCATGATGGTGCGTTCGATCGCGACGCCCTTGGCCTTGGGGTTGACCAGGAACAGCGTCAGGCCGTCACGCTCTCCCGCGGAGCCTGCGGTGCGCGCGGCAACGATCAGGAGATCGGCGACGTGGCCGTCGACCACCAGGGCCTTGGCGCCCGAGAGCTTGAAGCCGTTGCCGGCGCGCACAGCCTGCAAGCTTGTCTGCAGCGGGCGATGTTTCGCGCCCTCGTCGATCGCCAGCGTCGCGAGCAGCGAGCCGCTCGCGATCTTCGGCAGATAGTCCGACTTCTGCGCGGCATTGCCGCCACGGTTCAGCGCTGAGGCTGCAACCACGCTGGTGGCGAGGAACGGCGACGGCATCAAGGTGCGGCCGATCTCCTCCATCACGATTCCGGCCTCAACATAGCCGAGCCCGCTGCCGCCGAATTCTTCCGGCACGAGCAGGCCGGCAAAGCCCATCTCGGCGAAGGAGTGCCAAAACTCCTTGGAGAAGCCGGTGGGGTCTTTGCTGTCGCGCAAATGGCGCAGGTGCGACACCGGCGCCTTGTCGCTGACCAGCCCGCGCGCGCTATCGCGGAGCATCGATTGTTCTTCGGTGAGGACGAGGGCCATGTGCGTGTTTCCGATTCGAAATCTATCTTGGTTCGTCGTTCCGGGATGCGCCGCAGGCGCAGGCCCGGAATCCATACTCCCGACTGGTGGTTATGGATTCCGGGCTCGCCGCTATCGCGACGCCCCGGAATGACGGGTGGTGAGAGCGTGGCTCACGCCCCCGGCAGATTCAGGATGCGCTTGGCGACGATGCCGAGCATCACCTCCGTGGTGCCGCCCTCGATCGAGTTGGCCTTGGTGCGCAGCCAGGCGCGCGGGCGGGCGCCCTGCCTGGAGCGCTCGCTTTCCCATTCCAGCGCATCGACGCCGCCCGCGGACATCAGGATCTCGTAGCGACGCTTGTTGAGCTCGGTGCCGTAATATTTCATCGCGGACGAAAACGCCGGATGCGCCTGCCCGGCCTTGGCGAGATCGACCGCACGCTCGGCGCAGGCCGCGAGCGCGGCCTCATCGACGTCGAAGCTGGCGATCTTGCCGCGGAGCATCGCATCGTCCAGCCGCCCCAGCGCGTCGGTGCCGACGGAATCGGCAGCGATCTGGCCGAGCGGACGGCCGACGCCGCGCTCGCCCATGCCCGAGATCATTGCCCGCTCGTGCTGGAGCAGATATTTCGCGACGTCCCAGCCGCGGTTGACGGTGCCGACCACGTGCGATTTCGGCACGCGGACGCCGTCGAAGAAGGTCTCGCAGAATGGCGAATAGCCGGAGATCAAGAGGATCGGCTTGGTCGTCACGCCCTTCGAGGTCATGTCGAACAGGATGAAGCTGATGCCGTCGTGCTTCTTCGCCGCGGGATCGGTGCGCACCAGGCAGAAGATCCAGTCGGCGTAATTGGCATAGGACGTCCAGATCTTCTGGCCGGTGATGACGAAGTCGTCGCCATCGCTTTCGGCCCGGGTCTGGAGCGAGGCGAGATCGGAGCCGGCATTCGGCTCCGAATAGCCCTGGCACCAGCGGATCTCGCCCGCGGCGATTTTTGGCAGATGCTCCTTCTTCTGCGCATCGTTGCCGTATTTCAGCAGCGCCGGTCCGAGCATCCAGATGCCGAAGCTCGACAGCGGCGGACGCGCGCCGATTCTTCCCATCTCGGCGCGCAGCACCTTGTGCTCGGCCGCGCTCAATCCGCCGCCGCCATATTCCTTCGGCCAATCAGGCACGGTCCAGCCCTTGTCGCGCATGCGCTCGAACCAGGTGCGCTGAGGCTCGGACGAGAATTTGGCGTTGCGCCCGCCCCAGAACACGTCGGCATCCGACGTCGCGGGCTTGCGCATCTCCGGCGGGCAGTTGGCTTCCAGCCAGGCGCGCATCTCGTTGCGGAATTGTTCGAGATCGGCGGTTTCAGTGTCGCTGGTTTTGGATTCAGACATTGGTCGTTTCCATCAATCAAAATCGACTTGTTGGGCGCGACTCTGAGCCATTGCCCCGTGGAATTCAACCACTTCCGCGAGCCCGCATTCGGCTATAGTCGGCGCCATGGCGAGCTTGAAAACAAAGAGGAAACGACAATGCGCCTGAAACTTCTTTCGCCTGGCGAAATGAACGAGAGCCAGCGCCAGACCTATGACGAGTCGATTGCCGGCAAGCGCGGCAAGCCGCCGGCGCCGATGATGGCCTGGCTCAATAGCCCCGACATGGCCCGTCACGCCACGCGGCTCGGCGAGGTGCTGCGCTACGACACGATATTCCCAGCAAAGCTTTCGGAGATCGCGATCCTGGTGACCGCGCGGCACTGGACCGCGCATTACGAATGGTACGCGCATAAGCGCCTCGCGCTTGCCGGCGGCATGGACCCGAAAATCATCGACGCGATCCGCGACCGCCGCACGCCTGAGTTCGACGATCCCAAGGGCAAGATGATTTACGATCTCGCCAAGTCGCTGCATGAGGGCCACGGCGTCGAGAAGGGCCTCTATGACGAAGCGGTGATGCTGCTCGGCGAGCGCGGCGTCGTCGAGGTGATCGGGCTCTGCGGCTATTACACGATGGTATCGATGACGCTGAACACGTTTGAGTTCGAGCTGCCCGACGGCGAGGTGCGGGAGCTGGCTTAGTTTCCCATCCTGATGCGCAATTGCGCATCAGGAAACGCTGGGTTTCGGAATGGGCAATAGCACTGTCCCGAGGCCCGCCCTAGGTGGAGTTCATCAACGGAGCAGCCACATGTCGCAAAGCCCAGCCGTCGCCGCCGGCACCCGGATCGGCCACGTTCACCTCAAGGTCGCCGATCTCGATCGCGCGCTCGGCTTTTATTGCGGCGTGCTCGGCTTCGAGCTGATGCAGAAGATGGGCTCGGGGGCGGCCTTCATCTCGGCCGGCGGCTATCATCACCACATCGGGCTCAACACCTGGGAAAGCAAGGGCGGCTCACCGCCGCCGCCTGATGCGACCGGGCTCTATCACACCGCGATCCTCTATCCGACGCGCGCGGCGCTGGCCGATGCGCTGCACCGCGTGCTCACGGCCGGCATTACGCTGGATGGCGCCAGCGATCACGGTGTCAGCGAGGCGCTGTATTTGCGCGATCCGGACCAGAATGGCGTGGAGCTGTATTGGGACAAGCCGCGGGAGCAATGGCCATTCGGGCCGGACGGCAAGCTGGCGATGTTCACCAAGCGGCTGGACGTGGAAGCGTTGTTGAAGCAGCGCGAGGCGTGAACTCCGCTCTTACCCCTCGTCATTGCGAGCACAGCGAAGCAATCCAGACTCTTTCCGTGGAGGCAGCCTGGATTGCTTCGTCGCAAGGGCTCCTCGCAATGACGGAGTTTGTGGAGGCGTTGTCGCGCCTTCGCACAGGTGCCGTAGGGTGGGCAAAGCGAAGCGTGCCCACGAACTCCTGTTGACTCATCGAGAAATCGTGGGCACGGCGCTGCGCGCCTTTGCCCACCTACGAAACCTTTTTCCCCCGCACCATGATCAGTGCTGCCGCGATCACCTCCAGCGCGATGCAGAGATAGAACGGCAGCGAATAGCCGCCGGACCAATCGCGCAAGGCCCCGACGACGCCGGGACCGAAGGCGTAGGTGACCTGGTTGATCGCGGTGTTGAGGCTGATCAGCACGCCGAACGAGGCGCTGTCGAACTCCTGCTGCACGATCAGCGAGGGCAGCGTGATGAGATTGCCGACAGAGAAGCCGAACACTGCGCAGGCCGCGATCAGCACATGGTCGTTGTGCAGATTGATGACCACCAGAAGCGCCGCGGCCTGGCTCAGGAACGACAGCGCCGAGGCGAGCCGCTGGTTGAGGCGGTCGATCACCAGCGAGAACAGCACGCGGCCGACCACAGCCATCGCGGTCAGCACCGCGACCGCAACCGCGGCGCGCTCGCGGCCGATCACGGGATCGAGGAACGAGATCAGATGCACGATGAAGCCGACCTGCGCGAACAGCACCAGCGCAAAGGCGATCGTCACCGTGAGGAAGCCGACATCGCGCAGCGCAGCTGTTCGGATCTCCGCCGATGATTGCGGCTTCGCCTTCGTCGCCACGTGCCAGCCGTGGTGATCCGGCGGCCGGCCGACGAGAAGCAGGATCACGGGCAGGAGCAGCACCAGCATGGCACCGGCAGCGGCGTACATCGCGCTGGCAAAGCCGACATGATCGATCAGCGTGACCAGCAGCGGGACGCCGACGATGCCGCCAAAGCTGGCGCCGTTGAGCGCCAGGCTGATCGCCATGCCGCGCTTGTGGTCGAACCACAGGCTGATCGTGTTGGTGATCATGGCGAGGCTGGTGCCGGCCCAGCCGAAGGCCAGCACGGCATTGGCGAGATAAAGCTGCCAAGGCTCGCGCACCGCGCCGATCGCGACCGCCGCGGCTGCCATCGCCAGCGTGCCCGCGATCAGGCAGAGCCGCGGACCATACTTGCGGACGGCTTCGCCGACGAAGACGACGAGCAGTGCGCCGAACAGATAGAAGAACGTGGTCCCTGCGGAGATCAGCCAGGCCGGCCAGCCCCGCGCGCGCTGGAGCTCGGCGACATAGACGCTCTGGCCGTAGAAGCCGAGCCCCCAGCCGAAGGTCGCAAGCAGGAAGCAGACCGCGACGATGCGCCAGCCTTCGTAGCGGAGGGAGGATTCGTCGATCGGAGCATGTTGAGGATTGTCGAGCATCGCCGCTTACTCCGTCATGCCCGGGCTTGTCCCGGCATCCACGTTCTTTCTTCAGCGTCCTAAGACGTGGATGGCCGGGACAAGCCCGGCCATGACGACATCTAACTAGCCCTCATCAGAAAATCACTTCGACAGCGATCGAAGCATCAACGTTGCTGACAGCCTCCTGCCAGTCAGATGGCGTCCGGGAACTCGCCCATCGCCGCCTCCAGCCGCGCCTTGCGGCGGCGGGCCCAGGAGACCAGCGAGAGCACGGCAAGGCCCAGCACCACCGGCGGGAACACCACCAGGTTCACCGCCGACCAGCCGTAATTGGCGAGCAACTGGCCCGAGGAGAACGAGCCGATCGCCATCATGCCGAACACCAGGAAATCGTTGAAGGCCTGAACCTTGTTGCGCTCCTGCGGCCGGTGCGTCTCCAGCACCAGCGCGGAGGCGCCGATGAAGGAGAAATTCCAGCCGATACCCAGCACGACTAGCGTGGCCCAGAAATGCATCGCCGTGAGGCCGGAGAGGCCGATGCCGGCGGCCCCGGCTTCCAGCAGCAGGCCGGCCGCCACGATCTTCGGCGCACCGAAGCGGGCGATCAGCGCGCCCGTGAAGAAGCTCGGCCCGTACATCGCGACGATGTGCCATTGAATGCCGAAATTGGAATCGGACACGCTGAGACCGCACATCTTCATGGCGAGCGGCGCCGAGGTCATCACCAGATTCATCATGGGATAGGAGATGATGCCGCACAGCGCCGCGGCGATGAAGCGCGGCTGCGTCACGATGGTGAGCAACGGCCGGCCGCCGTGGAGATCGGCCGGCGCGGGCTTCGGCATATCGACGCCGGCAATGATGCCCATGGCGACCAGCGCCACTGCGGCCTGGACCAGGAAGCTGAAGGCGAACAGATAGGGCTGCCAGACGTCCATGGTCCATTGCACGAGCTGCGGACCGAGCACGCCGGCGAACACGCCGCCCGCCATCACCCAGGACACCGCCTTGGGCCGGTAGGAAGCGCTGGCGCCGTCGGCGGCAGCGAAGCGATAGGACTGCGCCACGGAGCCGTAGAGGCCGCCGAGGAAGGTCGCGATGCAGAACAGCGCGAACGAGGCGTGCAGGATCGCGAACGAGCCGAGCACGCCGGTGAGGACACCGCAGCCGGTGCCGATGACGAAAGCCCAGCGGCGGCCGAACCGACGCGAGATCGCGCCGGTCGGCAGCGTGCCGGCGGCGAGCCCGACGACGTACATCGACAGCGGCACCGTCGCGAGCGACATGTCGGGCGCGAGCGTCGCGCCGACGATCGAGCCGGTGGCGAAAATCACCGCGGAGTTGGCGCCGGTCAGCGCCTGCGCCGCCGCAAGGCGCACCACATTGGCACGCGCGCGCGCGTCGTCGGCGATCTCATGGGCTGAAGTCACGTCAAGCATCGGCATTTCCGTCCCCAAGGGACTTAAGGGGCCCACGAGGGTTTGTTGATTCCCGGCACTATGGAGAGGTGCGGGAGGGCGGGCAACCGGCGCAAACGGGCGCGGGCCATGCCCCTGACGCAATCGGAGGGATGATAGCGGACCGCGCTCTTGACGGCTTGCGCTCGATCAAATCCTATCCGCCGCGATTTGAAGGAGTTTCGTTCATGACCGTCGACGACAGGCCCACGCTGAGCGCTCCCGACGACGATCCCTGGCTGTGGCTGGAGGAGATCGAGGGCACGCAAGCGCTCGATTTCGTCGAGCGGCAGAATGAACTGACGCTGCAAGCGTTCGGCGGGAAAGCCTTCGTGCACGACCGCGACATCCTAGCTGCGATCTACGACCGCCCGGACAACATTCCCTATGTCAGCCGGCGCGGCACCGATCTGCATAATCTCTGGAAGGATGCCACCAACCCGCGCGGCCTGTGGCGGCGGACCACACTGGCGGAGTTTCGCAAAGCGAGGCCCGCGTGGGAGACCCTGCTGGATATCGACAAGCTGGCAGCGAGCGAAGGCGAGGATTGGCTGCTCAGCGGGATTGCCACGATGCCGGGAAGCTCGCGCGCCATGCTGAGCCTGTCGCGCGGCGGCAGCGACGCCGTCACCTTGCGCGAGTTCGACCTCGCTACGAAGAGTTTTGTGGCGGATGGTTTTACGCTGCCGGAGGCCAAGGGCGGCGCGGACTGGATCGATGCTGACACGTTGCTGCTGTCGAGCGCCCATGGCGAGGGCATGGCGACCACGTCAGGCTACGCACGGACGGTTCGGCTGTGGCGGCGCGGCCAACCTGTCGGTCAGACCGAGGTCATCGCCGAGACCAAGGCCGATCACATGGTGATCTATGGCGGCACCGACGACACCGGCGCGGAGCCGCGGATCTGGATCGTCGACCAGATCGACTTCTTCAATCACGCCATCTGGCTGCGCGATGCAGCCGGCACGACGACGAAGCTCGATCTGCCGACCGGCATCTGGATGCAGGCCCATGGCGACTGGTTCGCGATGAAGCTGCGCAAGGACTGGCCCGTGCAGGGGCGGACCTACGTCACCGACACCGTGCTCGGCATCTCGCTGTCGGCGTTCCTTGGCGGCGGCCGCGATTTCACCGTCCTGTTCGAGCCGGCGCCGCGGCGCGCGCTGCAAGGCCTGTTCTGGGCCGCCGGCAAGCTCGTGCTGTCGATCCTCGACGAGCTCAGGCCGCGCTTTGAGGTCTGCACGCCATCCGCCGCGGGCTGGAGCCGCGAGACTCTTCCCGGCCTGCCTGAGATCGGCGTCGTCGACGTCTGGCCGCTCGATCGTCATCCTTCGGAGAGCAATGGCGATCTGCTCGCCAATGTGCAGGACCCGCTCACGCCGCCCTCGATGCTGCTGCTCGAACGCGGCGTCGCAAGCCCGGTCGTGCTGAAGCAGGCACCGAAGACGTTCACCGCCGACGGCCTGGTGGTGACGCAGCACGAGGCGGTCTCGATCGACGGCGAACGCATTCCCTATGTCCAGACCGGCCCCGCGAACGAGACCGGCGACGCGCCGGTCTATATGAGCGCCTATGGCGGCTTCGCTCTTGCGATGAAGCCGTATTACAATTCCTCGCTCGGCAAGCTCTGGCTGGAGCGCGGCGGCACCACGGTGCAGGCGAATTTGCGCGGCGGCGGCGAGTTCGGCACGCGCTGGCACGACGCCGGACGGCTCGCCGGCAAGAAGCTCTCGCATGACGACTTCGCCGCGGTCGCGGCCGATCTCGTGCGCCGCGGCGTGACGAGCGCAAAACGGATCGCGGCCCAGGGCGGATCGAACGGCGGCATCCTCATCACCAACATGCTGGTGCGCTACCCCGAGCGCTTCGGCGCGCTGTTCTGCACCATCCCGCTGATCGACATGCGCCGCTACACCAAGCTGCTGGCGGGCGCGAGCTGGATTGCCGAATATGGCGACCCCGACAAGCCCGATGAATGGGAATGGCTGAAGACCTACTCGGCCTATCACAACGTAAAGGCTGGCCAGACCTATCCGCCGATCCTGATCGCCACCACGCGGCGCGACGACCGCGTCCATCCCGGCCACGCACGCAAGATGGCGGCCAAGCTGCAGGCGATGGGCCATGAGGCCTGGTTCTACGAGCCGGCCGCCGGCGGTCACGGCTACGGCAAGGACAACAAGGAACGCGCCGGCTTCGAGGTGCTCGGCTTCCGGTTCTTGAAGGAGAAGATCGGGTGGCGGGATGAAGGGGCGTGACGGCCTCTTGATCCAACGCGAGCCCTGCACCTCTCCCGCTTGCGGGAGAGGTCGACGTGCGAAGCACGGCGGGTGAGGGTTCTCTCCCCTAGGGGAGTATCCCGTTGTGGAAACACCCTCTCCCCGACCCTCCCCCGCAGGCGGGGGAGGGAGCGCACCGCCATCGCGGCTTAGCGCGCAAACACCAGCGTCAGGTTGTTCGCGGGCATGTCGATCGTATCGACCAACCGAAGACCCGCAGCCTTCGCAAGTGTCTCGACGTCGCCGATATCGCGCACGCCCCAATCGGGATTGCCTTCGCGCAAGGAGGTGTCGAACACGGCGTTGCTGAGCGCGGTGTGCTTGCCGCCGCGCTTGAACGGGCCGTAGAGGAACAGCTTGCCGTCGGGGCGCAAATATCGGCCGGCGCCGGCGAACAGACCCTCGGCCACGGCCCACGGCGCGATGTGAATGACATTGGCGCAGAACACGGCTGCAAGACTCGTCGGCCCCTGCCCGCTTTTCATCTCCGGACACCAGTCGGGATCGGTGAGGTCGATCCGCAATGGGGAGCGGATGTTTGGCAGGCCCGCATGCACGCGCCAGGCCTCGATGCTCCTGAGGTGGCGTTGATTGAGGTCGCTCGGCCACCAGATCAGGCCGGGCGTGTGGCGGGCGAAATGGACCACGTGCTGGCCGGTTCCGCTGCCGAGCTCGACCACGTTGCCGGTCAGCCCAGCGAGATGCTTTTCCAGCGCCGCCCAGAGCGGCGCGTGATTGCGATGGAAGGCCGGTGCATCGAGCCGCCCGTCCGGCTCGACCCGTCCGCCGTCCCTGCCAAATTCGACGACATATTCAGCCAAATGAGGTCCCCTTGAAAAAACGAGAACACGATGAAAACAGGATGAGCGCCCAAACGCCCTGGAAACAGCCGGCCCGCGCCAAACGGCCCTTACTCATCGGGCCAAATCAGCCGAATAAATAGTCTCATGCGTTGCAATGCGGAAGATATTAACTCCATTTTGGCGCGTACATAGTCCTGATTGTCAGGCGATGCCCTTTGTGCTTTGGAACGCTCCTATTTCCGCGATCGCGACCATCGCCACAACGCCTCGGAATGACGCCTTGACCGCCTTGTTTCGGATACCCGTCCTGTTCCTGCTGCTGGCCATCGCCGCCGGCCTCGCCAGCCCGGCACGGGCGCAATCTGCCGTCGCCGACGGCCAAAAGCTCGCTTTCGACCGCGGCAAGGGCAATTGCCTGACCTGCCACGTCATCAAAGGCGGCGACCTGCCGGGAACGATCGGGCCGGAACTGAAGGATCTCAAGGCCAAATACCCCGATCGCAATGAGCTCACCGCGATCATCTTCGACGAGACCAAGCGCAATCCGCAGACCATGATGCCGCCGTTCGGCCGGAACCGGATTTTGACCGAACAGGAGATCAGCGCGATCGTTGATTTCCTGCAAACGCTGTAACGGCCGGCACGCCAGGAGACTCGAGATGACCACGACCACCGGCCCCCTTGCGACAAGGCGCCTGATCCTTCAGGGCGCGGCCTCGGTCGCGCTGATCGGCCTTGGCAATTTGCCGTTCGCAGCCAGCCCAGCGCGTGCGGCGGCCAACGACAAATATCCGGAAGATGCCTTCAAGCAGAAGAGCGAGGCCGACGCGATCAAGGCGCTCTATGGCAAGTCCGCCGAGCCCTCCGACAAGGTCAAGCTGGATGCGCCGGAGATTGCCGAGAACGGCGGCGTCGTGCCGGTTTCGGTGACGACGACGCTCGACAAGGTGACCTCGATCTCGTTCCTCGTGGCCGAGAACCCGTTCGCGCTCGCGGCGTCCTACAAGTTCGCCGACGGCACCATTCCGGGCGTCGCCAACCGGCTGAAGATGGCCAAGACCACCAAATTGGTCGCCATCGTCGAAGCCGACGGCAAGCTCTACAGCGCGACCAAGGAAGTGAAGGTCACCGTCGGCGGCTGCGGCGGTTAAGCGAGGAAGATCGACATGGCATCCAGCATTCGCGTCCGCGCCAACGCCAACGGCGACATCACCGAGGTGCAAGCGCTGATCCAGCACCCCATGGATACGGGCCTCGTCAAGGATTCCAAGGGCGAGCTGATCCCGGCGCATTTCATCCAGGAGCTGAAGTTCGAATGTAACGGCAAGGACGTCTTCGTCGCCAATTGGGGCACCGCGGTCTCCAAGGATCCCTACGTGAAGTTCAGCTTCAAGGGCGCCAAGAAGGGCGACGAGCTCAAGATCTCCTGGACCGACAACAAGGGTGCGTCGGATACCACCACGGCGAAGATCGCGTGATGAAGGCCCGCTTCTCCCTCCTGCTCGGCGCAGTGAGCGCCGCACTCGTCGCGTTCGCCCTCACCTCTCCGCACGTCGTCGCGGCCGACAAGGCCGATCCTGTTGCCGACGCCAAGGCATTCCAGAACTTCTTCTTCCAGAAGTTTCCGAACGTGAAGCACGAGGACTTCGTCAACGGTCCCTATTCCATGAATGACGACATGAAGCGGCAATGGCAGGAGAAGGAAGAATTCCCGCCTTATGAGTTCGCGCTCGATGCCGGCAAGGAGATGTTTGCGACCCCGTTCAAGAACGGCAAGACCTATGCCGACTGCTTCCCGAACGGCGGCATCGGGATCCGCCAGAACTATCCCTATTTCGACGAGAAGGAAGGCAAGGTCGTCACGCTGGAGCTCGCGCTCAACCGCTGCCGCGAGGCCAATGGCGAGGCGCCCTATTCCTACGTCAAGGACGAGATGGCCTCGCTCACCGCCTACATGGCGTTCACCTCGCGCGGCAAACCGATGGACATCAAGATTCCCGATGATCCGCGTGCACTCGCGGCGTTCGAAAACGGCAAGCGCTATTTCTACACCCGGCGCGGCCAGATGAACTTCTCCTGCGCCGGCTGTCATGTGCAGAGCCCGGGCGAGCGCATCCGCGCCGAAACCCTGGCGCCGGCGCTCGGTATCCTGAACGCGATGCCGATCTACCGCTCCGAATGGAGCGGCATGGGCACGACCAGCCGCCGCTTCGTCACCTGCAACAGCCAGACCCGCGCGGTTCCGCTGGAGCCGCAGGCGGACGAATATCGCGACGTCGAATATTTCCTGTCCTACGTTGCCAACGGCCTGCCGATATCAGGCCCGGGAGCGCGGCCATGAAGCGGACACTTCCTCTCGCCATGCTGCTCGCACTCGGCCTCGCGCCCACGGCGCGCGCGGCAAATGAAGCGGACTACAAGGCGGCCTACGCTGCCGCGGAAGCCGCGGCCAAGGAGGCGGCCAGCCTGCGTCATCAATGGACCACCACCGTCTCCACGCTGGCAACGGCGAAGAAGGCGGCGGATGGCGGCGATTTCGACCGCGCCACCGCCGCAGCCAAGGAGGCCGAGGCGTTGGCGAAGGCGTCGATCTTCCAGGCAACGTCTGAAAAAGAAGCCTGGAAGGCGATGGAAATCCGCTAGACTGTTTCTGGGTGGATCAGTTTTGCGATCATGAGAGGGCGCGGAGAATCTAGGATGGCTATCCGCCGCCGCGATTTCCTGAAGTCTGCAAGCCTTGCCGCCGCATCGCTGAGCCTGCCGCGGCTTGCGCGGGGCACTGACACCGCGAGCATTTACGACCTCGAGCGGTTCGGCAACGCGCGAATCCTGCACATCACCGACACCCATGCGCAGCTTAACCCGGTTTATTTCCGCGAGCCCAGCATCAACATCGGCATCGGCGAGATGGCAGGACGGCCGCCGCACCTGGTCGGCCGCGCCTTCCTCGAACACTTCGGGATCCGTTCCGACAGCGCCGATGCCTATGCCTTCACCTGCGTCGAGTTCGAGAAGTCCGCCGGACGCTTCGGCAAGCTCGGCGGGTTTGCCCATCTGAAGACGCTAGTCGACCGCTTGCGTGGCGATGTCGGCGAGAAACGTTCGCTGCTCCTCGACGGCGGCGATCTCTGGCAGGGCACCGGGCTTGCCCATGTCATGCAGGGCCGCGACATGGTCGAGGTCGCCAATCTGCTCGGCATCGAGGCGATGACCGGGCATTGGGAATTCACCTATGGCGAGCAGACGCTGCGCGACAATCTCGAGCGCTTCAAGGGCGAGTTCCTGGCGCAGAACGTTTTCCTGACCGAGGAAGCCGCGTTCAACGATGCACTCGCATTCGACAAGGCCACGGGACGCGTGTTCAAGCCCTCGATGATCAAGGAGATCGGCGGCCATCGGGTCGCGATCATCGGCCAGGCCTTCCCTTACGTGCCGATCGCGCATCCCAAGCGGTTCACGCCGAACTGGACCTTCGGTATCCGCGAGGAGGAATTGCAGAAGCATGTCGATGCCTTGCGCGGCACCGACAAGGTCGATGCGGTCATCCTGCTGTCGCACAACGGCATGGATGTCGACCTCAAGCTCGCAAGCCGCGTCACCGGCATCGACGTCATTCTCGGCGGGCATACCCATGACGCCGTGCCGCAGCCGATTCCCGTGAAGAACGCCGGCGGGACCACGCTGGTCACCAATGCGGGCTCCAACGGAAAATTCCTTGCCGTGCTCGATCTCGCGATCGACAAGGGCAAGGTCAGCGACGTTCATTATCATCTGCTACCTGTTTATTCCGAGCTGCTGAAACCCGACCCTGCTATGGCCGAGCTGATCGGCCGGCTGCGCGCGCCGCATGTGACCGACTGGTCGGCGAAGATCGCAACGCCCGACCGCCTGCTCTATCGCCGCGGCAATTTCTCCGGGCCCGTCGACGAGCTGATCTGCACCGCGCTCCGCACCGAGCTCAATGCCGAGATCGCGCTGTCGCCGGGCTTCCGCTGGGGCGTCACCGCGCTGTCGGGCCAGGCGCTGACCATGGAGGATCTGCTCGCGGAGACCGCGATCACCTATCCCGAGACCTATGTCCAGGAGATGTCGGGAGCCCAGATCAAGGACGTGCTGGAAGACATCTGCGACAACCTCTTCAACGCGGATCCCTATTACCAGCAGGGCGGCGACATGGTGCGCGCCGGCGGGCTCAGCTACACCTGCACGCCGACCGCCGCGATCGGCAGCCGCATTTCGGAGCTGAAGCTCAACAGCGGCAAGGCGCTCAACGCCAGCCATCGCTACAAGGTCGCGGGCTGGGCTTCGATCAACGGCCAGCAAGGCGCGCCGGTGTGGGACGTCGTCGGCAAATATCTGCGCTCGGGCCGGATGTTTGAGGAGCGGCTCGGCTCCGGCGTCACGCTGAAGGGCGTCGACGGCAATCCAGGCATTGCGGGGCAAGGATGACGCGGGCGCAGATCTTATCCGGGATGATGCTGGCGCTGCTCGCCTTCGCCGCGATCCTGCCGGCCTCGGCGCAACAGGTGCCGCTCCAGGACAAGCCGTTTGCCGAGCACAAGGTCGTCCTGCAGCTCTCCGACGGCGATGCCAGGAAGCAGGCGCTGGTGCTGAGCGTCGCCAACAACCTTTTGAAGGCTTATGATCCCGACAAGATCGCGATCGAAGTGGTGGCGTTCGGTCCCGGCATCGACTTGCTGCTGTCAGGCAGCGAGCGTCGCAAGCAGGTCGAAAGCCTGATCGCGCAAGGCGTGCGTTTCGACATCTGCCTCAACACGGTGGACACGATCGAGCGCGAGACGGGCAAGCGACCGGAGTTCATCCCGGCGGCGACGCCGGTGCAGGTCGGGGTCGGGCAGATTCTGTTCCTGACGGAGAACGGGTACACGCTGGTGCGGCCCTAGGGGTCGGGCGACGTGACACGCCGCCGCGACACGCTCGGTGTCATTCCCCGCGACCCGGCTACGCCAAGGCTTCGCCGAGGTTTTGGTCTTGGGCGCGCCGAAGCTTTAGCGTAGGCCGCAAGCGGGGAATCCAGTACGCCGAGGCCCCTCCGTATCCCTCCGCCGCCTCCGGAATACTGGATCGCCCGCTCCTGTGCGCAATTGCGCACTAGGCGGGCGATGACAGTGTGGGGGGAACGGCATGGGGCCAACCACCTCCCACACCCGCACCGCAATAAAAATCTTCCAAACCTTATCGCCAATGTAGTGAATTGCTTCTCTTTAGGACCGCTGCCGTAGTAGAATCCTCGAAACGAGTTCCACTGCCGGACTTCTTGCCATGATCTTCCGCCAGCTCTTCGACAGTGTTTCAGGCACCTACAGTTACGTCCTTGCCAGCCGCCCCGGCGGCGAGGCGCTGATCCTCGATCCCGTGCTGGAGAAGGTCGACCGCTACTGCCAATTGCTGCGCGAGCTCGACCTCAAGCTGGTCAAGGCGGTCGACACCCATCTGCATGCCGACCATGTCACCGGCCTCGGTGAGCTGCGCGACCGCACCCATTGCATGACCGTGATGGGCGACCAGACCAAGGCCGACGTGGTGGCGATGCGGGTCGCCGATGGCGACAAGGTGACGATCGAGGGCCTGTCGCTCGACGTGATGTACACGCCCGGCCACACCGACGATTCCTATTCTTATCTGATGGGCGATCGCGTCTTCACCGGCGACACGCTGCTGATCCGTGGCACCGGCCGCACCGATTTCCAGAACGGTTCATCGCGCGCACAGTATGAGTCGATCTTCAACCGGCTGTTGAAGTTGCCGGACGAGACGATGGTATTCCCCGCGCACGACTACAAGGGCGATACCGTCTCCACCATCGGCGAGGAGAAGCGCTACAATCCGCGGCTCCAGGTGCGCTCGGTCGACGAATATATCGAGCTGATGGCGAACCTGAAGCTGCCCAATCCGAAGATGATGGACGTGGCGGTGCCCGCCAACATGCATGTCGGCCTGCATCAGGAGGAGCTGGAGAAGGAGGGCCGCGCGCTCAGCGCGGCGGAGGCGATCCGCAGCCTCGGCCGGCCCGACATCCTGCTGGTCGATCTGCGCGAGAGCAGCGAGCGCCTCAAGCACGGCATGCTCGAAGGTGCGCTGCATACGCCCTATCCCTCAGTCGAGGAGAGCCTCAAGCCCGGCGGCATGCTGCGCGAGGTCGCCGCTGCGAGCGGCCGCCGCGTCGTGTTCTTCTGCGCCTTCGGCGAGCGCTCGGCGATGGCGGTGGCCGCCGCCAAGGAGGCCGGCCTCTCCAACACCGCCCATATCGCCGGCGGCATCGACGCCTGGAAGAAGGCGGGCGGGCCGGTGCTGCATTGACGGCCTCGTCGTCGTTCTTGAGATAGATCAGGAAGGGCCCATATATTCCGGCTAGGACGGATGCAGCATCACCATCCGGGAACACCAATGACCAAGACCGGCAAGCCGAGCGAACCGCCGAGAATTGCGGACAACAAGCCAGCGGAAGGTAAGGCGAAAAAGCCTCCGCCTCCGCTCGACGACGACGATTACGAGGACGGCGATATCGCGACGCCAAAACGCGACCGCTACGGCCTGGATGACGAGCCGTTGTGAGAGCGTAGCCTCAAACTCTCCTGTCGTCCCCGAGAACGCCGCAATGACGACGGGAGGTGCGCTGTCGCCCCGCTCGCACTACCTGCCATGCGCCTGCGTTCATGGACAAATAACCGCTCTCCCCGATAGTTTCCGCGCCTCCAGGGAGTGAAACGGAACTGCAATGGTCGACGTTCTCGCCGCACCGCAGCAAGGCAAGGCGGACAGCGCGCTGCGCACGCTGACGGGAATCTCGATCGCGCATTGGGTCAGCCATTTCCATCTGCTGGTGCTGCCGATGCTATTCCCGTTCCTCAAGGGCCAGCTCGGCGTCGGCTATATCGAGCTCGGCTTCGCGCTCACCGTGTTCGCGGTAGTGTCGGGATTGACCCAGGCGCCGACCGGCTATCTCGTCGACCACTTTGGCGCACGGCGAATTCTGCTGGCCGGGCTCATGCTCGGCGGCTTTGCGCTGATCCTGCTTGGCCTGCACCTCAGCTACGCCTCCCTGATCGCCTGCGCTGTGCTGCTGGGCCTCGCCAACAGTGTCTATCATCCCGCCGACTATGCGATCCTGGCCGAGCACATGGACGAGGCGCGGATGGGCCGCGCCTTCTCGATCCACACCTTTGCCGGTTTTCTTGGCGGAGCGGTGGCGCCGGCGATCGTGGCTGCGCTCGTCACCTTGTCCGGTGGCGCCGGCGCGCTGATCGCATCAGGTGCGATCGGCGTTGCGGTGGCGTTGCTGCTGCTCGTCATGAACATTCCCGACGCCGGCGCCAGCAAGAAGAAGCCGGGCGCGGAGAACGCGCCGAAGCAGGCTGTCATCACGCCGGCGCTGATCGTGCTGACGGCGCTGTTCATGCTGCTCAGCCTGTCGGTCGCCGGTATCAACAATTTCGGCGTCGTCGCGCTGATGAGCGGCTATGGGACGTCCTACTCGGCCGCCAACGTCATGCTGACGGCATTCCTTGGCGCCAGCGCCGCCGGCGTGCTGGCAGGCGGTTTCCTCGCCGATCACACCGAACGCCACGGCTATGTCGCCGCGGCCTGCTTTGCCGCGAACGCGGGAATCGTGCTGCTGATCGCGCTCGTGACGCTGCCGGGTTGGGCGCTGACCGCCGCGATGACGCTCGCAGGCTTCCTCTCCGGCGTGATCGCACCCTCGCGCGACATGCTGGTGCGCAACGCCGCGCCCGCAGGGGCAGCCGGCCGCGCCTTCGGCATCGTCTCAACCGGCTTCAATCTCGGCGGCATCGTCTCACCGCTGCTGTTCGGCTGGATCATGGACCAAAACGCGCCGCACTGGGTGTTCGGCGCGTCCGTGATCTTCATGGTCGCCACCGTGGTGCTGTCGCCGTTCACGGAGAGGAAGCGGGAAGCTTCCGCGAATTGAGCGGTCGGATCACGCGGTATGGGTCCCTGCGTTCGCAAGGGACGACAGCGGAGTGAGGCAAGCCCCCTTACGTCGGCGACACCGCGCCCTTCAGCGCAGCCGCCTGCGCGGCGGCACCACGTGTCAGCCTGGCCTTTTCCGTGTTCGGCCACAGCAGCAGCAGGCCGAGCAGGCCGGAGCCGACCATGATCGCGGCGTTGATGGTGAAGCCGGTCATGTAGCCATCGATCATGCTGCCGGCACGCTGAATCATCGCTCCCATCACGGCCGGCGCGATGATGCCGGCCAGCGTGTAGAGCGCACCGTAGATCGCGAGGATGGCGCCGCGCTGCGAGGTTGGCGTGAACTCGCCGAGCATGGGCGGGCAGACGACGTAGATCGCCCCGCACAGGCCCGAGCCGACCACGAGCAGCGCGATCTGCAGGCCCGCGCCGTTAGCATGCGGCATCGTCGCCAGGATCAGCCCACCGATCACCAGCGGCACCGAGCCGAGAACCCCGCGAGCCGCACGAGTGTTGTAGCCGCGCGCCATCATCACCTGCGAGATCCATCCCGTGAGAATGACGATGGTGGCGCCGAACACCCAGGGCAGGATGGAGACGAAGCCGGCCTGGCTCTGCGAGAATCCGAGCCCCTTGACGATGAACGGCGTGAACCAGGTCAGGCCGAGCGACAGCGCCCAATAGGCACCGAAGGTCGCGGCGACGCAGCCGATGAAGGTGCGCGAGGTGAGCAACTGCAAGTAAGGGATCTTCTGCTCGGTTCCGGCGAGGGCCTGCGTGTCCTCCAGCGGCCCTTCCTTGCCGAGCGCGAGCCAGGCACAGACCCAGATCAAGCCGACGACGCCAAGCGCGCCGAAGGCGTAGTGCCAGGAATGATTGACGATGATCCAGTTCAGCGCCGGCACCGCGAGGATGACGCCGAAAGCCGAGCCCTGTGACAGGATCGCGGTCGGCAGCGTGCGCTTCTCGTCGGGGAACCATTTGTAGATGGCGTGCGCGGCGACCGAGAAAGCCGGGCCTTCGCCGGCACCCAGCACGATGCGGCAGATCAGGAGCGTGGTGAAGGAGACGGTGCCGACCATCGGAAACTGCGCCAGCGCCCAGACCACCGCGAGCGCCAGCAGCACCCAGCGCGTCGGCACCTTGTTGACGATGAAGCCGACCACGATGGCCGTGATCGAGAACAGGAAGAAGAACGAGGAGCCGAGCAGGCCGAATTGCTCCGGGCTGAGCTTCAGCTCGGTCATGATCGGCACGCCAGCAAGACCCACGACGATCTTGTCGGCGAAGTTCACCAGCATGAAGAGAAACAGGAGAAAGGTGATGGTCCAGGCGCCCTTCGGCGTTGCTTTGGTCGTTCCGACCGTCTTGCCCGCCACCTCCGACGTTCCCTCGGCGCTCATGATTCTCCCCCGTCGATGTCTTTTGGCACTTTTTTGATTTGACCGTCTTGGGAGCTAACAACGGCTTCGAGACCAACGCAACCCGGCATTTCCCCGGCAGGTGTGCTACGCAGCAATTCCGTTAATTGCGTCCGGCGCCATTGATCGTGCTGAGCATCCGAAACCTTTCCAAGACCTTCTCCTCGGCCGGCGAACCGGTCCATGTGCTGCGCGGCGTCGATCTCGACCTCAGGGACGGCGAACGCATCGCGCTGACCGGCGAATCCGGCAGCGGCAAGAGCACGCTGCTGCATCTGATCGCAGGGCTCGATGCCGCCGATAGCGGCACGATTCGGCTGGCGGATATCGAGATCACCAAACTGTCCGATGCGGGGCGCGCCAGCCTGCGGCGCGACCGGATCGGCCTGGTTTTTCAGCAATTCAACCTGATCCCGAGCCTGTCGGTCGCGGACAATCTGGCTTTTCAGGCGCGGATCGCCGACCGTCACGATGCGGCCTGGACGAAAGAGCTGGTCGAGCGGCTCGGGCTCGGCGCTCTTCTGAAGCGCTATCCCGAGCAATTATCGGGAGGGCAGCAGCAACGCGTCGCGATCGGCCGTGCCCTGGCGACGAAGCCGTCGCTGCTTCTGGCGGACGAGCCGACCGGCAATCTGGACGAAACCACCGCCGAGAACGTGCTGGCGCTGACGCGCGATCTCGTCGCGCGCACCGGCTGCGGTTTCCTGATGGTGACGCACAGCCTGCATCTGGCCGCGACGCTCGACCGCCATGTGACCCTGCATGCAGGGCGAATCGCATGAGGCGCGCGCTGTGGGTCCTTGCCGTGCTGCTCAGCCATTGGCGGCGTCACAAGATGCAGTTCGCGACGCTGCTGGTCGGGCTGATCGCGGCGACCGCGCTGTGGAGCGGCGTGCAGGCCATCAACCAGCAGGCCCGCAACGCCTATGACCGCGCCGCGGCGACATTCGGCGGCGCCCGCACGGCGATGCTGGTTGCGCCTGCGAGCGCGACCTTTCCCCAGGAGTTGTTCGTAAAACTCCGCCGTGCCGGCTGGCCGGTGTCGCCGGCGCTGGAGGGCCGGGTCCAGATCAACGGGCGTTCGCTACGCCTGCTCGGGATCGAGCCGGTGACGCTGCCGGTCGACGTCGGCAACGCACCGCGCCTTGGTGCTGCGGATTTGAGCAGTTTCGTTGCGCCGCCGGGCCAGACATTGGTGGCGCGGGAGACGCTGAGCGATCTGCAGGAGCAGGAGGGCGCGGCGCCTCCGACCAGCGACGGCGCAACATTGCCGCCGCTGCGCGTGCTGCCGCAGCTCGTGCCCGACGTGCTCGTGGTCGATATCGGCGTGGCGCAGCGTCTGCTGAACAAGCCGGATCAGCTGTCGCGACTTCTGGTCGGCAAGCCGAAGAGCAAGCCTGCGCCACTGGCAAGCGTCGTCGGCGATCAATTGCAGCTGATCGAGCCGACTGCGGAGACGGAGCTGGAGCGCCTCACCGACAGCTTCCATCTCAACCTCACGGCGTTCGGTCTGTTGTCGTTCTTCGTCGGTCTCTTCATCGTCAATTCGGCCGTCGGCCTCGCCTTCGAGCAGCGGCTGCCGATGCTGCGGACGCTGCGCGCCTGCGGCGCCTCGGCCCGGCTGGTCAACACAGTTCTGGTGGTCGAGCTCGTGGCACTGGCCCTCGTCGCCGGACTGATCGGGCTCTCTTGCGGCTATTTCATCGCCGCCGCGCTCCTGCCCGACGTCGCGGCGTCACTGCGCGGACTCTATGGCGCACAAATTCCGGGGCAGCTCACCTTACGGCCTGAATGGTGGCTCGCCGGCATCGGCATCAGCATTGCCGGCGCGCTTGTTGCGGCGGCGACCAGCCTGATCAAGGCGATCAGGATGCCGGTGCTGGCGACGGCGCAGCCACGCGCCTGGCAGCAGCGGCAGCGCCGCTGGCTGATCCTGCAGAGCCTGGCCGCCTCCGCGGTGTTCGCGGTCGCACTCCTGCTGCTTCGCTATGGCGAATCGCTGATCGCGGGCTTTGGCCTGCTGGCGGCGCTGATGCTCGGTGCGGCGCTGATCCTGCCGGCGTTGCTCGAACTGATCCTGCTCGCAGGCCAACGTACCGCGCGAAGACCGCTCGCGCTGTGGTTCTGGGCGGACAGCCGGCAGCAGCTCTCCGGGCTGTCACTCGCGCTGATGGCGCTGCTGCTCGCCCTCGCCGTCAATGTCGGCGTGTCAACCATGGTGGAGACGTTCAGCCGCACCTTCATCGGCTGGCTGAACGGACGACTCGCAGCCGATGTCTACATCAGCACCTCCGACAATGCGCAGGCCCTCGCCATTCGAAACTGGCTGCGCGAGCGCAGCGACGTGCAGGCGATCCTGTCGGGTGGCCGCGCCGAGGCGCAGGTTCAAGGGCAGCCGGTGGAGCTGCTCGGTCTACCCGACCACACGCTCTATCGCGAGCGCTGGCCGTTGCTGGACGCCGCGCCGCGCGCCTGGACCCGGCTCGCGCCGGGTAATGCCGCCTTCATCAGCGAGCAGTTGAGCCGCCGTCTCAACGTAGGGATCGGCGACGTCGTCGCGGTGCCGGCGCCGGGCGGGACGTGGGAGCTCGACATCGTCGGCGTCTATGCCGATTACGGCAATCCCAAGGGCCAGCTCGCCGTGAACGTCGCGGCGCTGATGCGGCAGTTTCCGCAGACGCCGCAGACGCGGATCGGCCTGATCGTCGCCAAGGAGAATATCTCCGGCCTGATCGAGGCGTTGCAGAAGCGGTTTGCGCTCGGCGACCGCAGTGTCGCAGATCAGGCGACCGTGAAGGCGGAATCGATCCGCATCTTCAACCGCACCTTTGCGGTGACATCCGCGCTGAACGCGTTCACCCTCGGTGTCGCCGGAATCGCGCTGTTCACGAGCCTGCTGACGCTGGCAAATTCCCGTCTGCCGCAACTCGCACCGCTGTGGGCGATCGGCATCACGCGGCCCCGTCTTGCCGCGATCGAATTGACCAAGACGCTGTCGGTGGCGCTGTTCACGGCGCTGCTGGCCGTGCCGCTGGGGCTGCTGGTGGCGTGGTGCCTGATCGCGATCGTGAATGTGAAGGCGTTCGGCTGGCGGCTACCGTTCCACGTGTTTCCGCTGCAGCTGGTCGAGTTGGTCGCGGTGGCGCTGTTTGCGTCGCTGCTTGCAGCTCTGTTGCCAGTGGCAAGGCTGGCGCGGATGCAACCGGCAAATCTCGTCAAGGTATTTGCCAATGAGCGCTGATGGGATCTCTCGCCGCGCCTTCGCCGGCGGCATCGCTGCGCTGGCGATCGCGCGCCGCGCCGGTGCGCAAGGCTATGCCGGGCTCGGTGAGACGGCGGATGGCTTTGCGAAGGTCACGCCGGGAAAGCCGTTCGTCTTTCCGGCCGATCACGGGCCGCATCCAGAGTTTCGTATCGAGTGGTGGTATCTCACGGCAAACCTCGTCGACGGCAGCGGTGCGGCTTGCGGCCTGCAATGGACGCTGTTCCGACAGGCGGCGCAGCCGGGCCCGCAGGGCGAAGGCTGGGCCAATCAGCAGGTGTGGATGGCCCACGCCGCGGTGACACGCGCCGACACCCACCGCTTCAACGAAGTCTTTTCACGCGGTGGCATCGGGCAGGCCGGCGTCACCGCGACGGCGTTTGCGGCCTGGATCGACGACTGGGAGATGAAGGGTCTCGAGCGCACCGACGATCGCACTTTGGCGCCTCTCACGCTGAAGGCGGCCAGCACCGATTTCAGCTACGCACTGACGTTAGAGGCCGATCGCGCCGTGGTGCTGCAAGGCGATGGCGGCTACAGCCGCAAGTCGGAGCGTGGGCAGGCGTCCTATTATTACAGCCAGCCGTTCTACCGCGCCCGCGGCACCCTCACCATCGACGGCAAGCCGGTCGATGTCTCGGGTCAGGCCTGGATGGACCGCGAGTGGAGCAGCCAGCCGCTCGATGCCGATCAGACCGGCTGGGATTGGCTGTCGCTGCATCTTGCGTCCGGCGACAAGCTGATGCTGTACCGACTGCGGCAGAAGGACGGCAGGGATTATCCGTTCGGCAATTGGATCAGCGCTACCGGCGAGACGCAGATGATTGCGGGTGGCGATATCCAGATGATTCCGAAAGCGACGACGGAGGTTGCGGGACGCAAGCTGCCGGTGGAATGGCAGATTGCGATCCCATCACGTTCGTTCGCGATTGCTTGCAAGCCCCTCAATCCCAGGGCCTGGATGGGGACCGGCTTCTCCTATTGGGAAGGGCCGATCAGCTTTACCGGCACGCATGATGGCGTTGGCTATCTCGAGCTGACCGGGTATTGAAGCGCGACCTCCTCAAAGGAATTCCGCGATGTATCACCTCACCGCCCTCGTCACGATGCTGGCGATTGCATTTTATTTCTTCACCAGCATCAACGTCTCGCGCTCGCGCAGCAAGACCGGCGTCAAGGTGCCCGCGATGTCGGGCCATCCGGATTTCGAACGCGCCTTCCGCATCCAGATGAACACGCTGGAATGGATGCCGATCTTTCTGCCGGCACTCTGGCTGTTCGCGATCTATATCAGCGATGGCATCGCGGCAGGAATCGGCGCGGTCTGGATCATCGGCCGCATCGTCTACTTCATCGGCTATTCGAAAGCGGCGGCCAAGCGCGGCCCGGGCTTCATGATCCAGGGCATCGCCGCCATCGCGCTGTGGGCAGGGGCGCTGGGAGCGGTGGTGTTGCGGATAGTGTGAGAGGGCGGCATCACGCGCGCTCGTGTCCCGGGCGCGGTGCAGCGTGTAACGCTGCGCCGCTGAACCGGGACCCAATCTGGCCTCAATCCATGGAGAAACGTGGGTCCCGGCTCTGCGCAGCAGCGTTTCACGCTGCAGCGCGTCCGGGACACAAGAGCCCTACTTCGTCAGCGGGCAGCCACTGTCCTTTGCGGCGAAGAAGGCCTTGTCGCCCGGGACGGTGGCGAGCAGCTTGTAATAGTCCCAGGGCTTCTTCGATTCCGACGGCTTCTTGACCTCGAACAGATACATGTCGTGGATCATGCGGCCGTTCTCGAGCACCTTGCCGCCTTGGGCGAAGTCGTCGTCGACCGGCAGCTCCTTCAGCTTCTTGGCGACCGCATCGGGATCCTTGGTGCCGGCGGCCTTGACCGCCTTGAGATAGCTCAGCGTCGCCGAATAGGTGCCGGCCTGGATCATGTTCGGCATCCGGCCGGTCCGCTTAAGGAAGCGTTCGCCGAGATTGCGCGACTTGTCGTTGACGTCCCAGTAATAGCCCTCGGTCAGCACCAGGCCTTGCGCGGCCTGGAGGCCGAGGCCGTTCACTTCGGCAAGCGTCATCAAGAGGCCGGCGAGCTTCTGGCCACTGGCGACGATGCCGAACTCGGATGCCTGCTTGATCGAGTTGGTGGTGTCGAGGCCGGCATTGGCGAGGCCGACGATCTTGGCCTTGGAGCTCTGAGCCTGCAGCAGGAAGGAGGAGAAGTCCGAGGAGTTGAGCGGCACGCGCACCGAGCCAACCACCTTGCCGCCATTGGCGGTGACGATCTCGCTGGTGTCCTTCTCCAGCGCATAGCCGAAGGCGTAGTCGGCGGTGAGGAAGAACCAGGTGTTGCCACCGGCCTTGGTCAGCGCACCGCCGGTGCCGACGCCGAGCGCGCGGGTGTCGTAGGCCCAGTGGAAGCCATAGGGCTGGCACGCATCGCCTGTCAGCCGCGAGGTCGCGGCGCCAACGACGATGTCGATCTTCTTCTTTTCCTTGGACAGCTCGTGGATCGCGAGTGCGACCGAGGAGGTCGTCAGCTCCGTGATCATGTCGACGTTCTCGACGTCGTACCAGCGCCGCGCGATCGAGGTCGCGAGGTCGGCCTTGTTCTGGTGATCCGCGGTGACGAGCTCGATCTTCTGGCCCAGCACCTCGCCGCCAAATTCCTCGATCGCCATCCTGGCCGCCTCGACCGACCATTTGCCGCCGTAATCGGCATAGACGCCGGACTGGTCGTTGAGGATGCCGATCTTGACGCCTTGCGCGGACGCCGGCGCCGCCAGCACCAAAGCAGAGGTTGCGACGGCGGCCAAAAGTGCTGATTTCATATGTTGTCTCCCAGCAGTTTTCTGTTTTGAAATCGCGCGGATAGTAGTGAAGAACCCCGCGCCTGCCCATCCATTTCACGTTGGTCGTTAGTATGGGATTCTGCGCGCCAAATAGCCGCTGTCGTCCCGGACGAGCGAAGCGAAGATCCGGGATCCATAACCACAGGGAGCGGTTTGGCGAAGACTCGGAGTTACCTGAATTGCCCCGCACTTCTCTCTGGGGTTATGGGTCCCCGCGTGCGCGGGGACGACACCGAATGTGCGGATACGCCGGTGGCAACCACCGACACTCAGGCAGCCACCTCCGGCTTCTTCCCCTCGTTACGCCCCTCCGCCAGGTTCCGCACCACCACGTAGAAGATCGGCGTGAACAACAGGCCGAACAGGGTGACGCCGATCATGCCGAAGAAGACGGCGACGCCGACCGCCTGCCGCATCTCCGAGCCGGAGCCGGTCGAGATCACCAGCGGCAGCACGCCGAGGATGAAGGCGAAGGAGGTCATCAGGATTGGCCGCAGCCGCAGGCGGCAGGCCTCGATCACAGCCTCCAGCCGCGGTCTGCCTTCATTCTCGATGTCGCGCGCGAATTCGACGATCAGGATCGCGTTCTTGGCCGCCAGCCCCACCAGCACGACGAAACCGATTTGCGTGAGGATGTTGACGTCCTGGCCCATGATGCGCACGCCGATGGTGGCGGCAAGCAGGCACATCGGCACGATCAGGATCACCGCGAACGGCAAGGTCCAGCTGCCATATTGCGCGGCGAGCACGAGGTAGACGAACAGCACGCAGATCGGGAATACGTAGAGCCCGGCATTGCCGCCGGTGACCTGCTGATAGGACAGATCCGTCCATTCGAAGGTGAAGCCGCTCGGCAAGGTATCGTCCGCCAGCTTCTTGATGGTGTCCAGCGCGGTGGTCGAGCTGGTGCCGGGTGCCGGCTCACCCTGTAGCTCGGACGCGGCATAGAGATTGTAGCGCGCCACGCGGTCGGGACCCGAGACGTCCTTGAATTCGACCACGCTGCCGAGCATCACCATGTCGCCGGTGGCGTTGCGCGTGCGCAGGCGCGCGAGATCGCTGGGTTCTTTCCGGAACGGGAAGTCGGCCTGTGCGGTGACGTGATAGGTGCGGCCGAACAGGTTGAAGTCGTTGACATAGGTCGACCCGAAATAGCTCTGGATCGTTTCGTTGATGTTGGCGATGGGCACACCGAGCTTCTGCGCCTTGGTGCGGTCGATGTCGACGAAGAGCTGCGGCGTGTTGGCGGTGAACGGCGAGAACACCGAGGGGCCGAGCAGCAAGGGCGATTTGCGTGCCGCGGCGACAAGCTCGTCCGTGGCCGCAGCGAGCATCTCAGGCCCGCGGCCCTGGCGGTCCTGGATGCGGATGGTGAAGCCGCCACCTGTACCGATGCCGGGCACGGCCGGCGGCGGAATCACGATGATGAAGGCGCCCTGGATCGCAGACAGGCGCTTGCGCAGATCGACCGTGATGGCGTTCGCGGACAATCCCTTCTTCATCCGCGCCTCGGGCTCGTCGAACACCGGAAACAGCGCCGCGGCATTGCCGGCCTGCGTGCGCGTGGCGCCGGAGAAGCCGGCAAAGGCGGCGACGCGGATGATACCCGGCGTATCCAGCGCGATCCGCTCGATCTCGCGCACGACCTCGGTGGTGCGTGCCAGCGAGGCCGCACCTGGCAATTGCACGGAGACGATGACGTAGCCGCGATCCTGCGCCGGGATGAAGCCTTGCGGCGTGGTCACGATCAGCCAGCCGGCGCTGCCGATCAGCGCGACGTAGATCAGGATCATCACCACCGAATGCCGGATCACGAAATCGGCGAGGCCGGCATAGCCGTGCGCCAGCCGGTCGAACACGCGGTTGAAGACCCCGGTGAAGGCACCCCAGGCCCGCGCGATGACATTCCATGCGGCCGGCGGACGTTTCTCTTCGTGCGGGGTGAGAATCTGCGAGGCCAGCGCCGGCGACAGCGTCAGCGAGCAGAAGCAGGAGATCGCGGTCGCGACCGCAATGGTCACGGCAAACTGCTGGAAGAACTGCCCGGAAATGCCGCCGATGAACGCCGTCGGGACGAAAACCGCGCACAGCACCAGCGCGATCGAGACCAGCGCGCCGCCGACCTCCTCCATGGTCTTGAGCGCGGCGTCGCGCCGGCTCATGCCGTGCTCGAGATGCCGTTCGACATTCTCGACCACGACGATGGCGTCGTCGACCACGATGCCGACGGCGAGGACGAGGCCGAACAAAGTGAGGTTGTTGATGGAGAAGCCCAGCGCCGCCATCACCGCGAAGGTGCCGACCAGCGACACCGGGATCGCGATGATCGGAATGATCGCAGGCCGCCATCCCTGCAGGAACACCAGCACCACGATGACCACGAGCAGCATGGCCTCGTAGATGGTCTTGATCAGCTCGTGGACCGACTGCGCGATGAACTCGGTCGGATTGTAGCCGATATTGTAGTCGAGGCCCTTCGGGAAGCTTTCCTTCAGCTTCGTCATGGTGTCGGTGATGTTCTTTGCCGTGGCGAGAGCGTTCGATCCCGGCCGCTGCGTCACCAGCATCGCGACCGCGGATTTGCGCAGCAGGAAGCTGTTGGTGGAGTACGCCAGCGCACCAAGCTCGATACGGGCAACGTCGCGCAACCGAACCACTCGGCCGTCGGAGCCGGCCTTGATCAGGATATCCTCGAACTGCTTCTGGTCCTTCAGGCGGCCCGTGAAGGTGAGGTTCGGCTGGAAGGCGCGGTCGGCGATCGGCGGCTCGGCAATCTGGCCGCCGGCGATCTGCACGTTCTGGGCGCGGATCGCCGCCAGCACCTCGGCCGAGGTCAGGCCGAGATTGGCGATGCGGTCAGGATCGAGCCACAGCCGCATCGAATAGTCGCGCGCGCCGAAGATCTGGATGTCGCCGACGCCGTCGAGGCGCAGCAGCTGGTCGCGGACCTGGAGCAGTGCGTAGTTCGAGATGTAGAGCTGGTCGAACGTGTCGTCGGGCGACAGCATGAACACGACCATCAGGATGTCGGGCGAGTTCTTGCGCGTGGTGACGCCGTTGCGCTGGACTTCCTCCGGCAGGCGCGGCTGCGCGATCGCGACGCGGTTCTGCACCAGCACCTGGGCCTTGTCGAGATCGGTGCCGAGCTTGAAGGTGACGGTGATGGTGAGCTGGCCGTTCGAAGTCGCCTGGCTGTAGAGATACAGCATGTCCTCGACGCCGTTGATCTCCTGCTCGATGGGAGCTGCCACCGTGTCGGACACGGTCTGCGCGGAGGCGCCGGGATATTGCGTGGTGACGACCACGGTCGGCGGCACCACTTGCGGATATTCGGAGACCGGCAGCGTGGTGTAGGCGAGCGCACCGACGATCAGGAGCACGATCGACAGCACCATCGCCAGGATGGGCTGGTTGATGGAGAGACGGCCGAGATTCATGACTTGCCACCGGCCGGGGCTTGCGCGGTCTGCGGGGCGACCTTGGCGCCGACACGGGCACGCTGGATGCCGTTGACGATGACGCGGTCCTCCGCCTTCAATCCTTCGCGGATCACGCGCAGGCCGTCGTCCAGCGGACCGAGCACGACGGGACGTGCCTCGACCGTGTCGTCGGGTTTGACCACGAACACGATCTTGCGGGACTGGTCGGTCGCAACAGCGACGTCCGGAATCAGCAGCGCCTCGTAGGGCGCGCTGCCGATCAGGCGGACGCGGCCGAACTGGCCGGGCAGGATCGACAGATCGGTGTTCTTGACCACGGCGCGGCTGCGCAGCGTGCCGGTGGAGACGTCGAGACGGTTGTCGAGGAAGTTGATGGTGCCTTCATGCGACGGCTTGGTCTCGCCGGCGAGCGTTACCTGCACCGGGTTCGCCGTATCGCGCGAGCTCGGGCGCCGGCCCTCGAACCACAGCTTGCTGTATTTGATGAAGGTCGCCTCATCCATGTCGAAATAGACGTAGATCGGGTCGAGCGTGACGATCGAGGTCAGCAGGGTCGAAGAGCCATTGTCGCTGCCCTGCACGAGATTGCCGGGGCTGACGAGATGGCGGCTGACGCGGCCCGTCAACGGCGCCGTCACATGCGTGAATTCAATGTTGAGCCTGGCGGCCTTGAGCGCGCCTTCGGCCTGCACCTCGGCGGCGTGCGCGGCCTGCAAGGCCTGACGGCGCTGATCTACGACCTGCTCGGAGACCGCGCTGGTCTGCACCAGGCTGAGGCCGCGATCGAGCTCGCGCTTGGCAAGCTCCACCTTGGCGCGGGCATCCGAGAGTTGTCCCTCCGCCTGCGCGGCCACCGCCTCGAACGGACGCGGGTCGATCACGTAAAGCAAATCGCCCTGATGCACGATGGCGCCGTCCTGGAATTCGACCGAGTTGACGAAGCCGCCGACGCGCGGGCGCACCTGCACCTCCTCCACCGCTTCGAAGCGGCCGGTGAACTCGTCCCAATCGGTGACGGTGCGCTTGACCGGCTGGGCGACCGTCACAGGGGCCGGCGGCGGGGCGGCTGCTTGCGAGGCCGGCTGGCCGCAACCGGTGAGCGCGAATGCGCCGACAAGCGCGGCGATTGCGCCCAGTCGAGCCAGAACGAAATCGTGCTTTTTGACAAACTGCTCGCTTCCGTCCGGTCCGCTCATCCCAGGTCCTCGCCTCAAAGCCGCAGAAAAGGCAGGGTACGCCTCTACCTGCGGGCGGCACAAGATGGGCGGCAAAGATGAACTCTTCAAGACCAACGCGCGCGCAATGCTGAGGAAGAGGCCCTGGCCGGATGGCGGGTTGACAAGGAGGGAGACGGTCCTCCTTCGCCTCTCCGCGCAAGCGGGGAGAGGGAGGAGGCAAAACGCCAGCGTCTTCACACATGACGAGGGGCGTCCACACGGCTAGACTACATCCACAAAAACAAAGACGAATTGTCCGGGAGGACAGGCGTGCACCAGGGACGTGTCGTTTTCGGCGCGATCGAGGAGGTCGTGTTCGGGCATCCTGCGGCCGGCGCCATCGTCGCGCAGATGGACCGGCTGGGAGCAAATCGTGCCTTCCTGATGGTTTCGGGCACGCTCAGCCGGCAGACCGACGAAATCGAGAAGATCAAGCAGGCTTTGGGCTCCCGCTGCGCCGGCCTGTTCGACGCCATGCCGGCGCATACGCCGCGCGAGGCGGTGATCGCCGCCACCCATGCGGCACGGAAAGCCAGTGCCGACCTGATCGTCACCGTGGGCGGCGGCTCGATCACCGACGGCGCCAAGGCGGTGCAGCTTTGCCTCGCCAACGGCATCGAGGATATCGACGGCATCGAGCGCATCCGCGTCCACAAGGGGGTCGCGCCGGAGATGACCGCGCCGACGGTGCGGCAGATCAGCGTGCCGACCACGATCGCCGGCGGCGAGTTCAGCTCGATCGCCGGCGTGACCGACCGGGCGACGCATGTGAAGCAGATGCTGCGGCATCCGCTCACGGTGCCGCGCGCGACCATCCTCGACCCTGCAATCACCGTGCACACGCCGGAATGGCTGTTCCTGTCGACCGGCATCCGCGCTGTCGACCATTGCGTCGAGGCGATCTGCTCGCGCGAGACGCACCCCTACGCCGATGCGCAATCGGTGAAGGGCCTCGCCATGCTCGCCGACGCGCTGCCGCGGGTGAAAGCCGATCCGTCCGATCTCGACGCGCGGATGGACGCGCAGATCGGCACCTGGCTGTCGATGGGCGCACTCGCCGCCGGCGTGCCCATGGGCGCGAGCCACGGCATCGGCTATGTGCTGGGCGCGGCCTTTGACGTCCCGCACGGCTACACCTCCTGCATCATGCTGCCGGCGGTGCTGCGCTGGAATGCGCGCGACAATGCCGAGCGGCAGATGATCGTCGCGGCCGCCATGGGCTTCCCCGGCCACAACGCCGCCGACGTGCTCGATGCCTTCATCCGCTCGCTCGGCATGCCACGCAGCCTCACCGAAGTGCACGTGTCGCCCGAGCATTTCGACGCCATCGCCGAACAGGCGATGCGCACGCCCTGGGTGCCGCGCAATCCGCGCAAGATCGAGGGCCCGGCGCAGGTGCGCGAAATCCTGCTTCTCGCCGCATGACCCAACGCCGGAGGATAGATGTACCCAGGTCAGCATGCCCGCCTACGCCCGCTGCAGCCCGCCTTCATCATGGCGGCCACGGGCGAGGCCGTCACCTATCGCGAGCTCGATGCGCGCAGCAACCGCTTGGCGCACCTGTTCCGCAAGCACGGCTTGAAACGGCTCGACCACTATTCGATCTTCATGGAGAACAATTCGCGCTATCTTGAGGCCTGCGGCGCCGGCGAACGCTCCGGGCTGTACTACACCTGCATCAACTCCTTCCTGACGCCGGGTGAGCTGGCCTATCTGCTCGTCAACAGCCAGTCCCAGATCCTGATCACGTCGGTGGCGAAACTCGACATCGCCCGTGAGGCGATCCAAGCCTGCCCCGACGTCAGACTCTGCATCGTCGCCGACGGCCCTGGCGAGAGCGATCGCATCGTCGGCCTTGCGGAGGTGACCGCGGATATGCCCGCGACGCCGATCGACGACGAGTGGCTCGGCACCGCCATGCTCTATTCATCGGGCACCACCGGACGACCGAAGGGCATCCTGCGGCCGCTGCCGGAGGAGCCGCCGAAGCACAATCTGCCGCTATTCGATTTCTTGACCAAGCTCTGGCACTACCGCGAGGGCATGGTCTACCTCTCGCCGGCCCCGCTCTATCATTCCGCGCCGCAAGCTGCCGTGAACCTCACGATCCGCATGGGCGGAACCGTGATCATCATGGAGAGCTTCGATCCCGAGCGTTACCTCGAGCTCGTCAAGCGGTGGGGTATCACCCACACCCAGCTGGTGCCGACGATGTTCTCGCGCATGCTGAAGCTGCCGGAGGAGGTGCGCAGCCGCTACGACCTGTCCTCACTGGAGATCGCGATCCATGCCGCCGCGCCCTGCCCGGCCCTGGTCAAGGACGACATGATCAAATGGTGGGGGCCGATCATCCACGAATATTACGGTGCGACCGAAGGCCTCGGCTTCACCGCCTGCAACAGCGAGGAATGGCTCGCCCATCGCGGCACCGTCGGCAAGGTGCTATTCGGCGACCTCCACATTCTCGACGAGAACATGCGGGCGTGCCCGACCGGCACGCCGGGCCAGGTCTGGTTCAAGACCGCCTCGCCGTTCGAATATTTCAACGACCCGGAGAAGACCAGCGAGGCGCGTTCGGCCGACGGGAGCATGAGCACGGTCGGCGATGTCGGCTATGTCGACGCCGACCGCTTCCTGTACCTGACCGACCGCGCGACCTTCATGATCATCTCCGGCGGGGTGAACATCTACCCGCAGGAATGCGAAAATCTCTTGATCACCCATCCGAAGGTCGCCGATGCCGCCGTGTTCGGCGTGCCCAATCCCGATCTCGGCGAAGAGGTCAAGGCGGTGGTGCAGCCGATGCCGGGCATCGTGCCAGGCGAGGCGCTCGCCGAAGAGCTGATCGCATTCTGCGCAAAATCGCTGTCGCGGCAGAAGGTGCCGCGCTCGGTCGATTTCGAGAAGGAATTGCCGCGGCTGCCGACCGGGAAGCTGTACAAGCGGCTGCTGCGGGATCGGTATTGGGGGAACAAGGCGTCACGGATCGTGTAATTCTGTTCACTCGCGCGCAAGAGGCGCAAGACGTAACTAGACAAAAGGTGTCGTCCCTGCATCTCTTCGCACCTGCACTCTCACATTGCGAGGCCATGAAACCCTGCGGCCTTGCGTCATCCGAATTGTCGAGGCGGCATGCGGCCTTACCGGGTTGCCTCCCTCAACTTGCGTGCTATCGTCAGCTCAAACAGCCTGCAAAAGGCCGATGTCCAGGGAGGATGAGCATGCGGAGCGTGTGGGCGCTCGCCGCAATGGCGGCGCTATCTGTGCTGACGACCTCAACCACCACGCTCGCGGGCGAGCCCAAGCAGGGCGGGACCTTGCGGATGTATCACCGCGACAGTCCGGCCAACGCGTCCATTCTCGAAGGCGCGACCTATTCGGTCAACGTGCCGTTCATGGGGGTTTTCAATAACCTCGTCATTTACGACCAGCACATCGCGCAGAACAGTCCTGATACGCTCAGGCCTGAGCTGGCCGAAAGCTGGTCCTGGAGCAGCGACAACAAGAAACTGACGTTCAAGCTGCGCCAGGGCGTCAAATGGCACGACGGCAAGCCGTTCACATCGGCCGACGTCAAATGCAGCTTCGATCTGCTGATGGGCAAATCGCAGCAGAAGCTGCGGCAGAATCCGCGCAAGGCCTGGTACAGCGAAGTTAACGAGATCACGACGAGCGGCGATTTCGAGGTCTCCTTCGATCTGAAACGGCCGCAACCTTCGCTGCTGGCGATGCTCGCGTCCGGCTATACGCCGGTCTATCCCTGCCACGTCTCGCCTGCGGATATGCGCACCCATCCGATCGGGACCGGACCGTTCAAATTCGTCGAGTTCAAGGCCAATGAATCGATCAAGCTGACGCGAAATCCGGACTACTGGAAGAAGGGCCTGCCCCATCTCGACGGCATCGAGTACACGATCATCCCGAACCGCTCGACCGCGATTCTCGCTTTCGTCGCCGGCAAGTTCGACATGACCTTCCCGACGCACATCACGATCCCGCTCCTGAAGGACATCAAGTCGCAGGCGCCGAACGCGGTCTGTGCCGTCGAGCCGACCAACGTTTCGACCAACATCATCGTCAATTCGACCTCGGCGCCGTTCGACAATGTCGATATTCGCCGGGCGGTGGCGCTTGCACTCGACCGCAAGGCCTTCGTCGACATCCTGTTCGAAGGCCAGGCCGACATCGGCGGCACCATGCTGCCGCCGCCTCAGGGCATCTGGGGCATGCCCAAGGACAGGCTGGAGGCCATTCCGGGCTACGGCCGGAACGTGAACGCGAACCGGGAGGAAGCGAAGAAGCTGATGCAGAAGGCGGGCTACGGCCCCGACAAGCACCTCCCGGTGAAGGTCTCGACGCGCAATATCGCGGAATATCGCGATCCCGCCGTGATCCTGATCGACCAGCTCAAGAGCATCTATATCGACGGCGAGCTCGACGTCGTCGAGACCGCGAACTGGTTCCCGAAGGTCGCGCGCAAGGACTACATGCTCGGCCTCAATCTGACCGGCAATTCGGTCGACGATCCCGACCAGTCCTTTTATGAAAACTATTCTTGCGGCTCGGAACGGAACTACACCAATTACTGCAACAAGGAGATCGAGAAGCTGTTCGACGTGCAGTCGCAGGAGACCGACGTCAGCAAGCGCAAGCCGCTGGTCTGGGATATCGACAAGAAGCTGCAGGAGGATGTCGCCCGACCGATCATCTTCCATGCACGGGCCGGCACGTGCTGGCAGCCCTATGTCAAGGGCGTCAAGATCATGTCGAACAGCTCGTATAACGGCTTTCGCTACGAGGATTTGTGGCTCGACAAGTAGCCGGCCTGGCTGAAGACTTTTGGTTTTGAGCATGATCTTCTCGGAAAACCGCTACGCACTTTTCCGGATCATGCTCTAGCGGCTCGCGGAGGGCGAAGGATGTTTGCCTATCTGGTGCGACGCCTGTTCCTGATGCTCGTGACCCTGTTCGGGATCTCGATCGTCATCTTCCTCCTGCTGCGTATCGTGCCCGGCAATATCGTCGACATCCTGTTCGCCGCCGCCGGCTATGTCGATCCCGCCGACAAGGCCAACCTGGAGAAGGAGCTCGGCATCGACCAGCCGCTGATCGTGCAATATTGGCACTGGATCAGCGGCTTCCTGCGCGGTGATTTCGGTTACTCCTACGTGTCCGAGAAGCCGGCGCTGCAGGAGATATTGCCGCGGATCCCGATCACGGCGCGGCTTGCCGGCCTGGCGCTGTTGTTCTCCGCCTCGATCGGCATTCCCCTCGGTGTCATCAGCGCCGTGAAGCAGGGTACGCGGCTGGACTACGCGCTCCGCGTCGTGAGCCTCAGCGGCTTGTCGCTGCCTTCGTTCTGGCTGGGCCTTTTGATCCTCACCGCGTCGGTGGCGATGTTCGGCCAGATGCCGATCTTCAATCCGAATCCGCAGACCTGGCTCGAGGCGTTCGCAACCTACGCCGTGCCGGCCGCAGCCGTCGGCTTCCGCAGCGCGGCGCTGACCATGCGCATCACCCGATCCTCGATGCTGGAAGTGCTGCGGCAGGACTACATCCGCACCGCGCGTGCCAAGGGTGCCTCCGATACCGCGGTGAACTATCACCACGCGCTGAAGAACGCGATCCTGCCCGTCATCACCGTGATCGGCATCGAGGCGGCGTTCCTGATCGGCGGCCTGATCGTCACCGAAACCGTGTTCAACATCCCCGGCGTTGCCCGCTTCCTGGTCGAGGCGATCCGCTGGCGCGACTATCCGATCGTGCAGAATCTCGTGATGCTGATCGCCGTCGTGGTGGTGAGCGCGAATTTCATCGTCGACATGCTGTACGCGGTGTTCGACCCGCGTATCAGGTACACGGACTAGGAGACCAGCTTGGCCGCGATCGACTACGATCTCGAACTACGGCGGGCCGGCGCGCATGCGACCGGCGGCTGGCGGCGCGTGCTGTTTTTGGCGCAGCGGCACGTGCTCGGCGCGGCCGGGCTCGCCATCATGACGGTGTTCGTGCTCACCGCGATCTTTGCCGACTTCATCGCGCGCTATGATCCCCTGACGGTCGATTCCGCCCGCGCGCTGGCACGGCCGAGCCTGGCGCACTGGATGGGAACGGACTCGTTCGGACGCGACGTGTTCAGCCGCATCATCCACGGCGCGCGAATCTCGCTGGCCGTCGGCATCGGCTCGACCGCGCTCGGCGGCACCATCGGCGTCATCGTCGGGCTGACATCAGGCTATCTGTCCGGCTGGGTCGACCTCCTATTCCAGCGCGTTTCCGACGTTCTTCAGGCGCTGCCGCTGCTGGTCCTCGCCCTGATCATGACGGCAGCTCTCGGTCCGTCCTTGCCGAACGTCATCATCGCCATCGCCATTCCGTTGATCCCGACCGTGTCGCGCGTCACCCGCGCCAACACCCTGGCGCTGCGCGAGCAGCCCTTCGTTGAAGCCGCCAAGTCGATCGGCATGAGCGAGGTCCGCATCGCGCTCCGCCATGTGCTGCCGAACACGCTGGCGCCGCTGATCGTGCTCGCAACTGCCCAGCTCGGCTCGACCATCCTCACCGAAGCCTCGCTGTCCTTCCTCGGCCTTGGCATTCCCGAGCCTTATCCGTCATGGGGCCGCATGCTCTCGGAGTCCGCCGCCGAATATGTTCGCACCGCGCCCTGGCTCGTGATCTTCCCGGGCATCGCGATCAGCCTCGCCGTGTTCGGCGCCAATCTGTTCGGCGACGCCCTGCGCGACATCCTGGACCCGAGGCAACGCGGCTGATGACGCAAAACTCTGATCTCGTGCTCGAGGTGAAGAACCTGAAGACGGTGTTCTTCACCAATTCCGGCCTGTTCAAGGCCGTCGACGACCTCTCGTTCAGCGTGAAGCGGGGCGAGACGCTGGCGATTGTCGGCGAGTCCGGTTGCGGCAAGAGCGTCACCGCGCTCTCGCTGATGCGGCTCGTGCCGGATCCGCCCGGCCGCATCGTCGGCGGCTCCGTCACGCTCGAAGGCACCGATCTGCTGGCGCTGGACGAAGCGGAGATGCGCGCTGTCAGGGGCAATCGCATCTCCATGATCTTCCAGGAGCCAATGACATCGCTCAACCCGGTGATGCGGATCGGCGACCAGATCGTCGAGGCCGTGCGGCTGCACCGGAACATCTCGGCCAAAGAGGCCCAGAATATCGCCGTCGAGATGCTGCGCGTGGTGCGTATCCCTGAGCCGGCGCGACGTGCGCGCGAGTATCCGCATCAGCTGTCCGGCGGCATGCGCCAGCGCGCGATGATCGCCATGGCGCTGGCCTGCCGGCCGGCGCTGCTGATCGCGGACGAGCCGACCACCGCGCTCGACGTCACCATCCAGGCGCAGATCCTGGCGCTGATCCTCGACCTGCAGAAGGAGCTCGGCACCGGGCTCGTGCTGATCACGCATGATCTCGGCGTCGTCGCGCAAACGGCGCAGCGCGTGATCGTGATGTATGCGGGGCGGAAGGTCGAGGAGGCCAGCGTCGAGGCGCTGTTCGCCGCGCCAAAGCATCCCTATACGCGCGGGCTGATGGCCTCGATCCCCGCGGTCCCCGCACCCGGCGTCGCCGCACCGGCACGACTGAACGAGATTCCCGGCACCGTGCCGTCGCTGGTCCGGTTGCCGAAGGGTTGCGCCTTCGCGCCGCGCTGCAAGCTCGCAGTCAAGCGCTGCGAGGCCGAATACCCGCCGCTTGCGGATTGGGGTGGCGGCCATCTCGCCGCGTGCTGGCGTGCGGCCGAAGTCGCGGAGGTGGCATGACCAAGGCACTGCTCGAGGTCACCGATCTCAAGAAGCATTACCCGGTGCGCGCCGGCGTGCTGCGGCGACAGGTCGGCACCGTGCATTCGGTCGACGGCGTCTCGTTCTCCCTTGGTGCCGGCGAGACGCTAGGGCTCGTGGGCGAGTCCGGCTGCGGCAAGTCGACGGTGGCGCGCAGCGTGCTGCGGCTGGTTGAGCCGACCTCGGGCCAGATTCGCCTGGATGGTGAGGACATCACCCATCTGTCCAAGTCGGCACTGCGCCCTCACCGCCGCTCGATGCAGATCGTGTTTCAGGACCCGTTTGCCTCGCTCAATCCACGCATGACCGCCGGCGACATCGTCGGCGAGCCGCTCGCCGTGCACGGGCTTGCGACTGGGAAGGCGCTGGAGGCGCGGGTCGCAAAGCTGTTCGAGCAGGTGGGCTTGCGGCCCGACCAGATGGGCAATTTCCCGCATCAATTCTCCGGCGGCCAGCGCCAACGTATCTGCATCGCGCGTGCGCTGGCGCTCGGGCCGCGCCTGATCGTCTGCGACGAGCCGGTCTCCGCGCTCGACGTCTCGATCCAGGCGCAGGTGATCAATCTGCTGATCGACCTGCAACGGCAGCACGGCTTCTCCTATCTCTTCATCGCGCACGACCTCGCCGTGGTCGCGCATATCAGCCACCGCGTCGCCGTGATGTATCTTGGCCGCATCGTCGAGATCGCCGGCAAGGACGAATTGTTCCGCAATCCCCGGCATCCCTATACGCAGGCGCTGCTCGCCTCGGTGCCGGTCGCTGATCCGCTCGCGAAGAAGCTTGTGCCGCTGGTCGATGGCGACGTGCCGAGCCCGGTCAACCCGCCCTCGGGCTGCGCGTTTCACACCCGCTGCCGGTTTGCGATGGAGCGGTGCAAGACGGAGCGGCCAGCGCTGTTGGATGCGGGCGACGGGCATGAGGTGGCGTGTTTGCTCAACGAGGGCACGGGACGGAGTCAATAGGCCGCAGCGTCCAGATCACCGGCCAGGCGGCCAGCGCGGCAGCCAGATGCTTGAGGGTGTGGCCCGAGACGATGTGTCCGGTCGCTTCGAAGATGGTCGCGTCACCGAGCTCGAAAAGCTTGGCGAGCACATAGAAGACAATTACGCCGCCGAGCGGCACGCCGAGCGCACCAGGCCGAGGCCGCGTCAACGCGAGCGCCACGGCGAGCGCGATGCCGCCGAACTGCACCACCACCCATGGCGTGAGATTTTCTCGTGCCACCCAGGCCGCGAGCAGGCCCGCAACCATTGTCAGGACCAGCACCGCTTCGCCTGCGCGCACGCTGATGCGCTCGCTGGCCGCGATGCCCAGAAAGCCCGCGAACGCCACCGCCATGCCGAGACGGTCGGCCACGAGCCGCTGCGGCAGGTCTGGATCCAGATGATAGAAACCAGAGCCCAGGCAAGTGAGGATCAGTCCCACGAAGAACCAGGTTACACCGACGGGTGCATGATGGCGGGCGCGCAGCCGCTCCAAGCCCCAGACGCCCATCGCGAGGAAGGCAAGATTGCTCAGCACGTCGCCGGCGTTGGGTATGCCAAGCCAGGCGCGGCTGTCGACAAAGTGCGGGATGTGCCAGGCGGCGGCAGGCAGCGCAGGCGCCAAAAGCGCTGCGAGCGCCAGGACGAGTAGCGCACCGATCAGATATTTTTCGCGGGCTTGCGGGGCACCAAACGAGAGCTGGCGGGGCTCTGAGGAGAGTATGGAAGAGGTCGCTTGGCTCGGATCATTTGCGCGCAACATGAACGGGCTCCAAGGCATTGAACATAGTTCAATATTTGTAGCGGGAAATTGAACAATGTTCAATGGAAATAAGCGCGGCGCTCTATAGTCAATTAATCAATTGAAATTACTTGTGTTTTTTAGCAGTCCGTGCGGTGCCGTAGGGCGGGCAAAGCGAAGCGTGCCCACCATCCCGCAAACGATTGGGCATTCGTGGGCACGGCGCTATGCGCCTTTGCCCACCCCACGATACCGCCCTAGCCTGCCCCGATCTCCGCCACGATCCTGCCGGTCGTGACCTGCTCGCCCTCGGCGACGTCGACCGCGGCAATGACGCCGTCGATGCCGGCCTTGTGGACGTGCTCCATCTTCATCGCTTCCAGCGTCAGCACCGGCTGGCCGGCGGAGACGCGATCGCCCGGCTTGACCAGGACGGCGACGACACGGCCGTTCATGGCGGCGCGGACCTTGCCGTCACCGCCGTTGGCTGTGGCGGCCTTCGGCGCGGCGAGGGTGAGATCTGTGACCGCGAGCGGGATACCGCGATGCTGGAGATAGAGCCGATCGCCGTCGCGCAGGAATTTTGCGCTGTCCATCACGCCGTCGTGGCGGAAGCGGATGGCATCGGCATCAAGCTGGTCGATCTCAAATCTGTCCCGCCTGCCATCGATGGCGACGGCGTAGCTGCCGTCGCGCTCGCGGGTGACTTCGAGCTCCAGCGTCTGGCCGGCAATCTCGATTTTCGCCGGCAGAGGGAACGTTGCCGACAGGCTCCGGCCCCTCCGCCAGGAAGGCGCGCGCGGATTTGTCACGTAGAGCAGCAAGCCAGCCAGCGCCGTATCGAATGCAGCGTCCGCCCGTGGCGCCAGCAGCTCGTCGCGATGCGCGCCGATGAACGCCGTCGTCGCCTCGCCCCTGGCAAAGCCGGAATGACGCAGACACGACAGCAGGAACGACTGGTTGGTGGTCACGCCGAAAGCGGTGAGCTGCTCCAGGCCGACGATCAGCCGCCCCCTCGCCTCCTCGCGCGTGGCGCCATGGCTGATCACCTTGGCGATCATGGAATCGTAGAACGGCGGGATCTCCGAACCCGATTGCAGCGCGTGCTCGACACGGATGCTTGCAGGCACCTGCCAGCGCGCCATGCGGCCCGATTGCGGCATGAAGTCGTGCTCGGCATCTTCCGAGCAGAGCCGCACCTCGATGGCATGGCCTGAGAACTTGATGTCCTGCTGCTTCACCGGCAACGCCTCGCCGCGCGCGACACGCAGCTGCAGCTCGACCAGATCGAGCCCGGTGATCGCCTCGGTCACGGGATGCTCGACCTGGAGGCGCGTGTTCATCTCCATGAAGTAGAATTCGCCGCTCGCATCGAGCAGGAATTCCAGCGTGCCGGCGCCCTCATAGCGCAGTGTCTTGACGGCAGCGACGGCAACCTCGCCCATCTTCGCACGTAGCTCCGGCGTCACGGCCGGCGACGGCGCCTCCTCGATCAGCTTCTGGTGCCGCCGCTGCACCGAGCAATCGCGCTCGCCGAGATGGATGGCATTGCCCTGGCTGTCGCCGAATACCTGAATCTCGATGTGGCGCGGGTTCTGGATGGCGCGTTCGAGGATCACCGTGGGATCGCCGAACGCCGCCTTGGCCTCCGACCGCGCGCTGCGCAGCGCATCCGGGAAGGATGCCGCGTCCGTCACCAGCCGCATGCCGCGGCCGCCGCCACCGGCGACCGCCTTGATCATCACGGGAAAGCCGATCGTCTTGGCCTCGGCCAGCATGACTTCGTCACCCTGATCGGCGCCCTGATAGCCCGGCACGACGGGAACGCCGGCCTTCTTCATGATCTCCTTGGCGCCGGCCTTGTTGCCCATCGCCTCGATCGCCTGCGGCGACGGGCCGATGAAGACGAGGCCGGCAGCCCTGCAGGCTTGCGCGAAGTCTTCGTTCTCGGCGAGGAAACCGTAGCCGGGATGGACGGCATCTGCGCCGCTTGCCTTGGCGGCGGCGATGATCGCGGGAATGTTGAGATAGGATTGCGCCGGCAAGGCTTCGCCGATGCGCACGGCCTGGTCGGCCTGTTGCATGTGGAGCGCGTCGCGATCGGCATCCGAATAGACCGCGACAACGCCGAGGCCGAGCTGCCGCGCGCTGCGCATCACGCGCAAGGCGATCTCGCCGCGATTGGCGACCAGAACCTTGAAGAACGGCCGGTGCTGCACTGATCCGTTCCTCATGGGCGGGCCACCGAGAATTGCATGCGCTGGGGCGTGCGCGCATCGCCCTCACGGCAGATCGCGAGCACTTCGGACAGCACGGCACGGGTATCGCGCGGATCGATCACGCCGTCGTCGAGCACGCGCGCACTGGTGGAGAACACGTCCATCTGGCCGTCGAACACGCCGATGATCTCAGCCTTCATGGCGTCCAGTCTGTCCTTCTCGATCGGCTTGCCGCGGCGCGCGGCAGCGGCTTCGGTCACGATCGCCATGGTTTCGGCGGCCTGCTCGCCGCCCATCACCGCGGTCTTGGCGTTGGGCCAGGAGAAGCAGAAACGTGGATGGAAGCCGCGGCCGCACATGCCGTAATTGCCGGCCCCGAAGGAGGCGCCGCAATAGATGGTGATCTGAGGCACGGTGGCCGACGTCACCGCCTGGATCATCTTCGAGCCGTGCTTGATCATCCCGGCTTCTTCGTAGGCTTTGCCGACCATGTAGCCTGTGGTGTTGTTGAGATAGAGCAGCGGCGTGCGGGTCTGGCAGCAGGCCTGGATGAAATGCGTCGCCTTGTTGGCGCCGGCGGGATCGAGCGGGCCGTTATTGGTGACGATGCCGATGGCCTGGCCCTCGATGCGGGCATGGCCGCAGACGGTGGCCGGGCCGTAATTCGGTGCCATCTCGGTGAAATCGGAATCGTCGACGATGCGCGCGATCACTTGGCGCATGTCCACGGTGCGCTTGTGGTCCATCGGCATGATGCCGAGCAGCTCGTCCTGGTCGTAGCGCGGCGGCTTGAATTGCGGAGCCGCCTTGCCCGGCCGTCCCCATTCCAGCGCCGCCATGATCTCGCGCGCGATGCGAAGCGCATCGCGATCGTCTTCGGCGAGGTAGTCGCCGAGGCCGGACACTTGCGTGTGCATCTCGGCGCCGCCCAGCTCTTCCTCGGTCGCGATCTCGCCGGTCGCCGCTTTCAGCAGCGGCGGACCCGCAAGGAAAGCACGCGTGCGGCCGCGTACCATGACGATGTAGTCGGACAGACCCGTTTGATAAGCGCCGCCGGCGGTGGACGAGCCGTGCGTGACCGTGACCACCGGCAGGCCGGCTGCCGAGAGCCGGGCGAGGTTGCGGAAGATGTTGCCGCCGCGGACAAAGTCCTCGACGCGGTAGCGCAGCAGATTGGCGCCGGCGCTTTCCACGAGCTGGACATAAGGCAGCTTGTTCTCCAGCGCGAGCTCCTGCACACGCAGCGTCTTGTCGAGGCCGTAAGGTTGCAGCGCGCCGGCATCGATGCCGGCGTCGTTAGCGCTGACCATGCAGCGGATGCCCGAGACGAAGCCGATGCCGGCGATGACGCCGCCGCCGGGCACGCTCTTGTTCGCATCGGGCATGTCGAACATGTAGCCGGCGAGCGTGGACAGCTCGATGAAGGGCGCGCCGGGATCGAGCACCAACGCGACGCGCTCGCGCGGCAGCAACTGCCCGCGCTTGTGGAAGCGGTCCTTTGCCGCGGCCGACGCGGCACGCGTGCGCTCTTCCAGAGCGCGCATGCGGTCGATCAGGCCGAGCATGCCGTCGCGGTTGGCCTGGTAGGCGGCGCTGCCGGGGGAGATGGTGTTTTCAAGAATGGACACAGTTTACTCCGTCATTCCGGGGCGATGCGCAGCATCGAACCCGGAATCTCGAGGTTCCCAGGTGCGCAATTGCGCACCATAGTTCACGCTTCGCGTGCCCCGGAACGACGTTCAGCGATTCGTCCCGAAGATCTTCCTTGCCTCGGCGGGGCTCGCGATCTCGCGGCCGGCGCGGCGGGCGCAGGCGGCGATGGCCTCGATCAGCTGGCCGTTCGATGTCACCTTTTTGCCGTCGGCGAGATAGAAGGCGTCTTCGAGACCGGTGCGCAAATGGCCGCCGAGCTCAGCGCAGCGCTGGTGCAGCGGCCAGATCTCCTCGCGGCCAATGGCGGTGACCTGGAAATGCGCCTCGGGACGCTTCAGCTTGATCAGGATCGGGAGCAACTCCGGATCCGACGGCATTCCCGAAGCGACGCCCATCACAAAATTATATTCGAGCGGGCCCTTGTACATGCCAACCTGGCGGTACATGCCGACGCAGCGGACGATACCGACGTCGAAACACTCGAACTCGGGGATGGTGCCGACCGCGTTCATGACGTCGAGATAGTCCTTCACCTTCTCGACCGCGTTGTCGAACATCATCGGCGGCCAGGCCCAGGTATTGTCGGCCTTCACCTTCAAATAATTTAGCGAGCCGGCGTTGCAGGCGGCGATCTCGGGCTTGGTCTCGCGGATGCAGTCCAGCGCGCCTGAGTAGTTGGGCCCCGACACGCCCGACGTATGATTGATGATCACGCCCGGGCAGGCTTCGCGGATCGCCTGCTGGATCTCCTTGCTGACAGCGACCTCCCAGGACGGCAGATGCCCCTTGTTCGGCGCCTGCTGGCGCAGATGGATGTGCATGATGGACGCGCCGGCATCGAACGCAGCCTTGGCCTCGCGCGCCATCTCTTCGGGCGTCACGGGCACGTTGTGCTGCTTCGGGTCGGTGAGCACGCCGTTCAGCGCGCAGGTGATGACGGCCTTGTCGCTCATGCCAAAAATGTCTCGCACGTTGAGAATTCAACGGTTGCGATCATGTGATGGCTGGCATGCGGCTTCTTGCGCGGAGAAGCTGAAGAAAGGACAAGCTTTCGTAGGTTGGGCAAAGCGAAGCGTGCCCACGTCTCTATCGCGATTCGGGAAAGATGGTGGGCACGGCGCTTTGCGCCTTTGCCCACCCTACGAGAGCGGTGCTAACCCGCCTCCGCGAGCCGCACCGTCTCGGTGCTGCGGTAGATCGCAAGGTCGCGTGAGCCGACGAAGATCGCGCGCGGCTTCAATCCGTAGAAGCGGCGGATCGAGTGGCTGAAATGCGTGGAATCGGGATAACCGATGTCCTGCGCGAGATGGGCGAGGTTGAGGTCCTGGTTAGCGAAGTGCAGCAAGTGGCGCGCACGCTTCCAGGCGCGGAAGGAGCGGAAGGAGATGCCGGTCTCTTCCTTGAACAGATGCAGGAAGCGCGAAGCCGAGAGCCCTGCTTCCGCCGCGCAGGTGTCGGCCGTCACCGGCTCGCCGGAGAACCGCCCGATGCGGGCGACGGCGCGGGTCACACGCGGATCGAGCACGCGGCGCGGAAGCGCCTCGCCAAAGCACATCTGGTCGAACTCGGCGGTCGTGATGTCGCCATAGCGACGCTGGCGCAGCAACGCGTAAGCGGCCAGGATCTTGCGGGCATAGGCGGCCTTGTCCGGCCCTCGCAGCCGCTCGGCCAGGACCTCGATCATGCCATCCGGCATGCTTTCCGGCTCCAGCGTCACGCTGATGACGCTGCGATAGTCACTGGCGATGGTGTGCCGCTGGTTCGGCAGGGTCACGATCAATTCGTCCGACGTGTGAACGTCGTCGATCGTCAGATGCAGGCTGCCCTTCACCGCGACATAGACATGGCAGCAGCCGGGGGTCCGCTTGCGAGGGCGGCCGAGCAGGCCGGCATAGAATACCCGCTCCGGCGTGATCAGCATCAGATGGTCGGATTCGCGACCTTTATCTTCCATGGGGATCCTCCTCGCGCGGCTCTGAGGCCGCTGCGGACGGAGGTCACCTTAGCGGAAATTTAGGCGCTGTCACGACGGGATAGCGCTGTCATGACGCGCAGAGCGTTGGCATTCCAGGATGCGACGCCTGCCTGGAACCGTAATGAGACCGTAGTCCCATTTCGCGGGCCTACGCCCTCACCCTTGGCGCAACATTCTGCTCGACGCCGGCCTTTTGCTCCGCAGCAACGGCACGCTTGAAACCGTCGCGCTGCTGCAGCCGCGCCCAATAAGCTGCGACATTTGGCCCGAAATCCTTGGCGAGGCCGATATTGTCGGCCAAGCGAAGGGCGTAACCGATGACAATGTCAGCGGCGGTGAAGCGGCCCGCGCACAAGGTTTCGGCATTGGCCGTCGCTGCCTCGACGGCGCGCAGCCGCCCCAGGAACCATTTGTGGTAATCGCCGGCAACTTGCGGGTTGCGCCGCTCCTCCGGCTCGAGCTGGCTATACCGGAGCACCAGCGTCTGCGGGAAGGTTAACGTGGCGTCGCTGAAATACATCCAGTTCAGGAAGGCCCCATAAGCGGGATCCTCCGGCCCCACTATCAGCGGTGTCGGGCCGTGCTTGATGCCGAGATAGTAGCAGATGCCGGAGGATTCGGTCATCTTGGTCTCGCCGTCGACCATGAAGGGGATCGTTCCCAGCGGATTGAGGGCTAGGTATTCCTTGGCGAAGACCCGCGGCGGGAACGGCAGCATCTTCAATTCATAGGACAGCCCCATCTCCTCCAGCATCCAGAGCGGGCGAAACGAGCGCGCGGCGTCGCAGTGATAGAGCGTGATCATCAGGAGCTTCCTTTGCTGCCGGGCAGCGTGCCCATCATCTTGCACAGGACCATCAGCATGACCTCGTCGGCGCCGCCGCCGATCGAGGTCAGGCGGCTGTCGCGATAGGCGCGGCTGACCGGCGTCTCGTTGGTAAAGCCCATTCCACCCCAATATTGCAAGCAGGCGTCGGTGAGCTCGCGGCCAAGCCGGCCGGCCTTGAGCTTGGCCATGGTCGCGAGCCTGGTCACGTCCTCGCCGGCGACCAGCGCCTCGCCGGCACGATAGATCAGCGCGCGCAGCAGCTCGACCTCGGTCTGCATCTCCGCCAGCTTGAAGTGCACGACCTGGTTGTCGAGGATGCTTTGGCCAAAGGCCTTTCGATTGCGGGTGTATTCGATGGTCTGGTCGATGATGTATTCATGCGCCTTCAGGCAGGCCGCCGCGCCCCAGAGCCGCTCCTCCTGGAACTGGATCATCTGGTAGGTGAAGCCCTTGCCCTCCTCGCCGATCCGGTTGCGCTTGGGTACGCGGACATTGTCGAAGAAGATCTGCGCTGTGTCCGAGGAGCGCATGCCCATCTTGTCGAGCTTTCGCGCCACGGTCACGCCCTGGCTCTTCATAGGCACGCAAATCAACGACTTGTTGCGGTGAACCGGCCCCTCTCCGGTGTTGGCGAGCAGGCAGATCCAGTCGGCCTGCGTCCCGTTGGTGATCCACATCTTGCCGCCGTTGATGACGTAGTCGTCGCCGTCGGAGCGCGCCTGTGTCTTGATCGAGGCGACGTCGGAGCCCGCGCCCGGCTCCGAGACGCCGATGCAGGCGACGAAATCGCCTGAGATCGATGGCGCCAGAAATTCGCGGCGCACCTCATCCGAGCCGAACCGGGCTAGCGCCGGTGTCGCCATGTCGGTCTGGACCCCGATCGCCATCGGCACGCCGCCACAGGTGATGGCGCCGAGCTCCTCCGCCATCATCAGCGCATAGGAGTAGTCGAGGCCCGAGCCGCCGAACTCGACCGGCTTGTTCAGGCCGAGGAAGCCGAGGCTGCCCATCTTCTTGAACAGCTCGTGCGCCGGGAAGATGTCGGCTTTCTCCCATTCGTCGACATGGGGGTTGATCTCGTTCGCTATGAACTTTTGTAAGCTGCGGCGGATATCGTCGTGGTCGGCAGTGAACAGCATTTTGTCAGCTCAGCTCTCGTATCTCTGATGTGCTCGTCATGGCCGGGCTTGTCCCGGCCATCCACGGCTTGGTCACCCGGCAGAAAGAACGTGGATGCCCGGGACGAGCCCGGGCATGACGGAGAATGCGGCTACAACCCCATCTGCCGCGACGCCAGATCCTTCATGATTTCCTCGGTGCCGCCACCGATGGCGTTGACCTTGACCTCGCGGTAGATGCGCTCGGCCTTGATGCCGCGCATGAAGCCGGCGCCGCCGAAGATCTGCACTGCCTCGGAGGCGCAGAAGGCCATGGTCTGCGTCGCCTGGTTCTTCATCATGCAGATTTCGGCGACCGGGCTTTCGCCCTCCTCGAGCCGCCAGGCCAGCATCTCCAGCATCGACTGGGACGCTGCGACCTTCTGCGCCATGTCGACGATCTTGTGGCGGATCACCTGGTGCTGCGCGAGCGGCTTGCCGAAGGTCTGGCGCTCCCTGGCATAGGCGACCGCCTCGTCGAGGCAGACGCGGGCGAAGGCGGTGCAGCTTGCCGCCATGCCCATGCGCTCGCTGTTGAAGTTCTGCATGATGATCTTGAAGCCCTGCCCCTCCTCGCCGATCAGGTTTCCGGCCGGCACGCGGCATTCGTCGAAATGCAGCGTCGCGGTGTCGGAGGCCCACCAGCCCATCTTCTTCAGCTTGGTGCGCGACAGGCCGGGCGTGTCACCTTCGATCAGGAGGAGGCTGACGCCGCCGGCACCTTCGCCGCCCGTGCGCACTGCAACGGTCAGATAGTCAGCGCGCATGCCTGAGGTAATGAAGGTCTTCTCACCGCTCACGACGTAGTGATCGGCGTCGCGCCGCGCCCTTGTACTGAGATTCGCGACATCGGAGCCGCCGCCCGGCTCGGTGATCGCGAGCGCGGAAATTTTGTCGCCTGCGAGCACTTGCGGCAGCACGCGTGCCCTCACCTCGGGCCGCGCCGCACGCGCGATGGGCGGCGAGCCGATGGTGTGGCTCATCAAGCTCGCGCTGATACCGCCGGCGCCGGCCCGCGCCAGCTCCTGACTGGCCACGATCTTCATGAACTGGTCGGCGGCGATACCGCCATATTCCTCGGGGAATCCCAGTCCCAACAGGCCGATCTCGGCCGCCTTGCGATAAAGCGGGCGCGGAAATTCACCGGACTCGTCCCACTCATGAGCGAACGGCGCGATCTCCTTCTCGACGAAGCGGCGCATCATTTCGCGGAAGGCATCATGCTCGGCGGTATAGAACGGGCTCTTCATCGCGCTTTCGCCTCGCGGCCGGATTCGTCTCAGCCACCATGACCGGAACATTGTTGGCTCACTTGCGCGGAGTGGCTGACCCGGGACGGGCCGCGCCGGCGCAGACATGGTCCAGCAACTCAACGCAAGACGATTTTCGTCTTGCGCAGGCCAACTCCGGGGAAAAAGCGCGATGCACAAACTCCGGCTGGCCCCAAGGCTACGCCGGGCATTGGTGCACGGATAACAAGGACACGGGCGGCACAAGACCGCCGAGGGAGGATTGTTTGGCCGTTCGTTACTATGACTGGATCGCTCATCATGGCCGCCGCACGCCTGATAAGGTCGCGGTGATCGACCTCGCGAGCGAGCGCCGCTTCACCTATGCGCAGCTCGATGCCCGCGTCTCGCGCCTCGCCTCCTTCCTGCGCCACACGCTGAACGTCTCGCGCGGCGACCGCGTCGCGGTGCTGGCGCTGAATACGACCGATACGCTGGAGGTTCAGTTCGCCTGCGGCCGCCTTGGCGCGATCTTCGTGCCGCTGAATACCCGCCTGACCGTTCCCGAGCTTCAGTTCATCACCGCTGACTGCGCGCCGAAGGTGATGATCCACGACACTGATCTGGCCGAGACCGCACTGAACGTTGCAAAGCTCTGCGGCATCGCGACGAGCCTGCTGCTTGGCCGCGGCGGGTCCTATGAGGCCGGCATCGCCGCCGCAAGGCCACTCGAGACAATCGAGCAGGTCACGCTCGATGATTTCTCGACCATCATGTACACATCAGGCACGACGGGACATCCCAAGGGCGCGACCATCACCCATGGCATGACCTTCTGGAATTGCGTCAATCTCGGCGGCCCCGCCTGCATCGGGCCGTCCTCCGTGCTGCTCACCGTGCTGCCGCTGTTCCACACCGGCGGGCTCAACTGCTACACCAATCCCGTGCTGCATGCCGGCGGCACCGTGATGATCATGCGCACCTTCGATCCCGGCACCGCGCTCGGCCTGATCAACGATCCCGCACAGGGCATCAACGTCTTCTTCGGCGTGCCCGCGATCTACCAGTTCATGGCGCAGCATCCGGCTTTCGCGACGACCGATCTTACCCGGCTGATCATCGGCGGCGTCGGCGGCGCGCCGATGCCGGTGCCCCTGCTCAAGGTGTGGGAGGCGCGCGGCGTCGCGCTCCAACAGGGCTACGGCATGACCGAGACCTCGCCGGCCGTGCTGGTGCTCGACCGCGAGGATGCGGCGCGGAAAGCCGGCTCCGCCGGCAAGCCGGTGCTGCATACTGAGGTCCGCATCGTGCGCCCCGACGGCAGCGATGCCGATATCGGCGAACTCGGCGAGCTCTGGGTCAAGGGCCCCAACATCACGCCGGGCTACTGGAACAGGCCGGAGGCGAACAAGACCTCCTTCACCGACGGCTGGCTGCACACGGGCGATGCGACGCGCGTCGACGAGGAAGGCTTCTACTACATCGTCGACCGCTGGAAGGACATGTACATCTCCGGCGGCGAGAACGTCTATCCGGCCGAGGTCGAAAACGTCCTGCATCAACTCGATGCCATCGCCGAAGCTGCAGTGATCGGCATTCCCGATCCGCAATGGGGCGAGGTGGGCCTTGCCATCGTCGCGGCCAAGCCGGGCCGGAAGCTGACCGAGGCCGATGTCTTGGCGCATTGCGCGGCCAATCTCGCGCGCTTCAAATGCCCGCGCCAAATCCGCTTCGTCGAAGCACTACCGCGCAACGCCACGGGCAAGATCCACAAGCCGACCTTGCGCAAGGAGTTCTCGGTGACCTCCGAAGTCGACAAGAAAGCCGCCAACGCCTGATCAAAGCGCCCCTCTAGCGGGCGCTTTTCTTTTTGAAGTGCCTGCCCCACCCCACGAGAAACCCCAAGGAATTTCCATGAAGAACAAGAAACTCGTCCTGCTCGCCGCGGCAACGGCCCTGACATTGCTCTCGGTTCAAGGCGCTTCCGCGCAGAAAAAATACGACACCGGCGCCAGCGATACCGAGATCAGGATCGGCAATGTCGAGGCCTATTCCGGTCCCGCTTCCGCCTACGGCATCATCGGTAAGACCGAGGAAGCCTATTTCAAGATGATCAATGATCAGGGCGGCATCAACGGCCGCAAGATCAACTGGATTTCCTATGACGACGGCTACTCGCCGCCCAAGACCGTGGAGCAGGTCCGCAAGCTGATCGAGAGCGACGAGGTGTTCCTGGTCTTCAACGCGCTGGGCACGCCGACCCAGACCGCCGTGCAGAAATATCACAACGCCAAGAAGGTGCCGCAGCTCTTCCTCGCCACCGGCGCCAGCAAGTGGAACGACCCGAAAGGCTTTCCCTGGACCATGGGCTTCCAGCCGAGCTACCGGGTCGAGGCGCGGATCTTCGCCAAGTACATCTTGCAGGCCAAACCCGATGCCAAGGTCGCGATTTTCTATGCCAATGACGATTTCGGCAAGGATTACGTCGCCGGCATCAAGGAGATTTTTGGCGACAAGGCGTCCTCGCTGATCGTTGCCGAAGAGAGCTACGAGACCACCGAGCCGTCGATCGATTCCCACATCGTCAAGCTGAAGGGCACTGGCGCCAACGTCTTCGTCAACATCTCGACACCGAAATTCGCAGCCCAGGCGATCAAGAAAATCGCCGAGCTCGAATGGAAGCCGATGCATGTCATGACCGACGTCTCGATCTCGATCGGCGCGGTGATGAAGCCTGCCGGGCTCGATGCTTCGGAAGGCGTGCTGTCAGCGACCTATCTGAAGGACGCGTCCGATCCGCAATGGAAGGATGACGAAGGCATGAAGAAGTTTCTGGCTTTCATCGACAAATACATGCCGGGCGCCAATGTCTCCGACACCAACCTCGTCTACGGCTACGCCGCCGCGCAGACCCTGGTTCAAACCTTGAAACAGTGTGGCGACGACCTGACGCGGGAGAACGTGATGAAACAGGCCGCCAGCCTGAAGGACTTTGCGCCCGATACGCTGATCCCCGGCATCAAGATCAACACCGGCACCAACGACTTCGCGCCGATCGAGCAGCTCAAGATGATCCGGTTCAAGGCTGGCCAGTGGGAGCTGTTTGGCGATATCATCAGCGCGGAAACCGGAGGCTAGTTCTTCGCGCATGTCCTAGACCCATCATGCAGAGCCGCCCCCCGATGGGGACGGCTCAGTGCTGAATTGAAGCTCCGGTCTCCTGGCTCACCTCGATGGACACCACGGACAGACCAAGGCGGCGGGGATCGCCAATGCCCCTGAACACGGGGCATGACCATGCGAGGATCGCGATGCCGGAGGACGGCAGGTCGAGGCGCATCGTATAGCTGTCGGGGCCGATCGCGATCGCAGAGCTGTCCACGCGCACACCCTCGAGATAGAAATACGCGCCGATTTTCTCCAGTGGCGCGCGCAGCGCCGGACTTCGGATACGGACCGTGTTGCGGCCTGGGATTCCCTTGATGCGGACGGCCGCCTGCGGCTCGCTCCAGCGGAAAGTGTGCCCGGCCGATGCCTCCACCGCATGGAATCCGACTTGTGCGAGAACATCTTCGCCAAGGAGGCCGGCAACGGGCCTTATATCCCATCCAGCGCGATGAATGCAGTCGAGCCTCTGCAGCCGGATCAGCGAGGCGATGTAGTGCCTCATCCATCGCGCGATCGCTTCGCTCGAACCGGCCACCGTCAGTGCAGTCAAGACCGCATACGCGTGCGCGACGGTCAGGCGTGCGGCTACACGCGCGCCAAGACCGCCAAGCAGCGATGGCACCGCCCAGCGGCAGAAGGCGCGCAGCTTGTCGCCAGGCTGCCTCCAGCCTCGACCCGATAGGCTGTAGCGCATCAGCGCCTTCAATGCATGACGCGCGAGCGAAACGTCGTAATCATCCCGCTCGCTCCACTCGATCGGAATCTCGAGCAGCTCGCTGCCGGGATCGCGGCGTGCCTCGGCGAGGTAGCGGATCTCACCCTGAACGAAATCGAGCGTGAACTTCCTTAGCTCGCTGAGCTCCCCGACGTAATAGTGATGGAAGCGCGCCTCTTCCAGATAACCAATGGCATGGCCTTTTGCGTGATATGTCGCAGCCAGCACCCATTCGGCGAAATGGCCGAGCTCCTCCCGCAGGCCTCCGCATTCCCAATAGACGTCACGCCGCGTCACGAAGCACTGATCGAGTACTTTACGCCAAGGATGCTGTTTCATCCCGAACTCGATGTCGGCCTGGTACATCGCAGCCTCTGCCAGGGACAATCGATTGTGGCAGATCGGGACCGAATGGCAGGAAAAGCCGGCCCAGTCGGGATGAGCCTCGATGGCGCGGATGCACAGCTCGATCACGCCGGGCTCGGGCCAGCAATGCGACTCCGTGAAGAACAGATGGCTACCGCGGGCTTTGGTCGCGCCGAAAGCGCACAGCCCGATGTCATGTTCGGAGTCTGTGAACTCGATGCGAGCCTCGTCACCAGCCAGCGCCTTCAACTCCTCGCGCGCCCTAAAATCGGGTGGCACGACCAGGATGATTTCGTAGAGCGACTTGTCCGCGGTCTGCGATGTCCAGCCCAGCCAGGACTGCTCCCATTGCCCGCGGTGATATTCGAGCGGGATGATGATGGAGAACAGCGGAGATCCGCCGCCGTGTCGCCCGGGCCCGTCCTGCATGGTCTTCCCTTATAGACACATGCCAAGGCGGTGCAGGACTATTTCTTGCGGACTATAGCGTCAAAAACAGCGCGAACGACTCTTCTACCGTGCGTCGCAGATGCTTTCGATACAAGGCATGGTTGGCATCGTCGGGCGCAACCCGTCCCAAGGAAGGCTTCTGGACGTTTTTCAGCGGCACGTAGGCGATCGGCGCCGCGATCGGCGTGAGCTGCGAGCCAGGGCCTGCGCGGAGCGTCGAGATGATGCCGTACATCTCGCCGGCGACCGTCGGCCGCGACACCGTGATCACGCGATGCTGGCCATGCTTGATGATGACGAGGTAGATGAAGCCGGACTGATGGGGAACGGCGACCTCGCCGGTATGCTCGTAGGCGGCATCGGTCCGATCGCCCTCGCGGAAGACCAGCGAAGAGATTTTCGGCTCCCAGACGATCTCGGTGCGATAGGCAAAGATCGCATCCTTGTCGCCGAACGACGGCCGCAGCGTGATGTAGACGTCCTCGAGCCAGCTCACCGCGCGGTGCGCATAGGAGCCGAGGCTGTCGGGCGCGACATCATTGGCGGCCGGCGGCGTCACGACGACGACGCTTTTGCGCAAGGAGACGCCCAGCGCCTGCTCCAGCCGGACCGTCGTCGCCAACGTGAACGGCCTGCGGCCGCCGAGCACCTTCTCCAGCGTCGACAGGCTGAGCTTGGCCTGCTCGGCCAGCGCCTGCCGGGAGATCCGGCGTCGGGCGAGCTCCTCGCGAATGGTCTCGGCAATCTCGCGGCTCTGCTCGTCCGAAAGCTGCTTGTCGTTGGATTTATCCTGCATCTGTATCGTTAGCCCTGCTCCAGCACGGCCATCCTAGCAGGGCGGACAAACCAGCACAAAACCGCACATGACCGCCCACAGGCGGCGTGCCCGGGCCGGCCGCGGCGGAACATTGCCGATCATTCTGCTCGCGAAATCGGCCCCTCCCAGCAAATGCTCAGAGCCAGCAAACGTCCTTTCGGGAGCAGGCCAAATGGACACCTACGACACAGCTGACAACGACGAGCACCCCATGTTGAACCGGCTGATCAAGCTCGGATTGCTTCTTCTCGCGCAGGGCATCGCGGTGATGCTGATGGCCTTCGTGGCCCTGCTCGTCAGCTTCGGGACGAGTTGGTCGGCAACCGAGCAGGCCAGCCTGCTCCAGCCCGGCGATGCACGGTCCGGTACGCTGCTTCTGAAGGACTACGGCGCCACCACGGAAGCGATCCGCCTCGGCATCGACGTCGACATCACGGTATCGGGCCCGACGCTGCGCGCCCGGGTCACTCAGGTCTTTCGCAATCCGACGCAGGATTGGGTCGAGGCAACCTATGTCTATCCGCTGGCAACCGGCGGCGCAGTCGATACGCTGAAGATCGTGGTCGGGGACCGCGTCATCGTCGGAGACATCAAGGAGCGGCAGCAGGCCCGCGTGATCTACGAAGAGGCACGCCGCGCCGGTCAGAAGGCAGCGCTCACCGAGCAGGAACGCCCGAACATCTTCACCAACTCGGTTGCCAATATCGGTCCCGGCGAAACAGTGCTGGTGCAGATCGAGTATCAGGAGCCCGTGCATCAATCAGGCAACGAATATTCGCTCCGCCTGCCACTGGTGGTCGGACCGCGCTACAATCCGGCGCCCATCGTCCAGAGCGTCGACTTCCGCAACGACGGCTCGGGCTGGGGCGCGACGACGTCGGACCCGGTACCGGACCGCGACCGTATCGCACCGCCTGTGCTGGATCCCGCCAAGAATCCACCGGTCAATCCGACCACCATCACGGTGCGCCTGAAGGCCGGCTTCGCGCTTGGCGAGGTCAGGAGTCACCACCATAACGTCAAGATCGAGAGCCCGGACAACACGGCACGCATCATCACGCTCGCCGATGGCGCTGTTCCCGCCGACCGCGACTTCGAGCTGACCTGGAAGCCCGCCGCCGAGAAGGCGCCGTCGGTCGGCCTGTTCCGCGAACATGTCGGCGATGCCGATTACCTGCTCGCCTTCATCACCCCGCCCAGCGTCGAGCAGTCAATGCAAAAGCCACTCCCGCGTGAGGTCGTGTTCGTGATCGACAATTCGGGGTCGATGGGCGGCACGTCGATTGTCCAGGCTAAAGCGAGCCTCACTTACGCGCTCTCTCGGCTCCAGCCGACCGACCGTTTCAACGTCATCCGCTTCGACGATACCATGGACGTGCTGTTTCCGGCTTCCGTGCCGGCAGACGCTGCGCATGTCGGCGAGGCGAGTTCGTTCGTGAGCGCGTTGCAGGCGCGCGGGGGCACCGAGATGGTGCCGGCGATGCGCGCCGCCCTGGCCGACAAGCTCGGCGACACCGGCATGGTTCGCCAGGTCGTCTTCCTGACCGACGGTGCAATCGGCAACGAACAGCAATTGTTCGAAACGATCACGGCAATGCGCGGCCGCTCGCGCGTCTTCATGGTCGGCATCGGGTCGGCGCCCAACACCTATCTGATGACACGCGCCGCCGAGCTCGGCCGTGGGGCCTTCACCCATATCGGGTCCGTCGAGCAGGTGGAGGAGCGCATGCGGGGCTTGTTCGCTAAGCTCGAAAATCCGGCCGTAACCGGCCTCATCGCGAAATTCTCCGAAGCCAAGGCCGACATCACCCCGGCGATCATCCCCGACGTCTATCGCGACGAGCCGCTGGTGCTTGCGGCAAAGCTCGACAAGCTCGCGGGCTCGCTCGAGATCCGGGGGCGCGTCGGCGACCGTCCATGGTCGGTGACACTGCCGCTGCAAAATGCCGCCGAAGGCAACGGCCTGTCGAAACTCTGGGCCAAGCGCAAGATCGGTGACGCCGAGGTGGCGCGCGCCATGCGGGAACTCGCCCCCGAGGAGGCCGACAAGGCGATCCTGGCGCTGGCGCTCGACCATCAGATCGTCACGCGCCTGACCAGCCTTGTCGCCGTCGACAAGACGCCGAGCCGCCCCGAAGGCGCACCGCTCAAGCTCAGCGAACTGCCGATCAACCTGCCCGCGGGCTGGGATTTCGAGAAAGTGTTTGGCGAACGGTCGCCGATCCCGGCGCAATTGCGTGAACGCCATGCCGATGCGCGCACCTCGCCGGCCGCGCGGCGTCCAGCACCTGCAGCGCCTGATGCGGTCCGTCTGCCCAAGACGGCAACCTCAGCCGAGCTGAAGATGATCGCAGGTCTGATCCTGATCGCGCTCGCCCTGACCCTGATCGTGTTCAACCGACGTCGGCCCTTGCTCACCGACGTCGCTTGAGAGAGGAGCCCCCCGAACTCCTCTGTTAGCGCGCGCGGCTGCCCGTCCCACACCAACGGCCGCGCGCGCCTTTTTCTCCCGTCATTGCGAGCGCAGCGGAGCAATCCAGGCTGCCTCAACGGAAAGACTCTGGATTGCTTCGCTTCGATCGCAATGACGCGTGTAGAGACAATGCTCCGCCTCTTATCTCCCCTGGTTCTGGCACTGATCGGCCTCATCCTGTTCGGCGACGGCGCCTATATCCATGCCAAGGCGTGGCTCGCGCAGGTGCTGCTGGAGCGCGCCTTCGACAGAAGCCTGGCAACAAGCGAGGTGATCAAGCCGTGGTCATGGGCCGACACCTGGCCGGTGGCGCGGATCGAGGTGAAGCGGATCGGCGCCAGCGCGATCGTGCTGGAAGGCGCAAGCGGGCAGGCGCTTGCCTTTGGACCCGGTCATATCCACCAAACGGTTGATGCCGGCGAGCGCGGTATCGCTGTATATGCCGGACATCGCGACACACATTTCCGTTTCTTGCGGAATGTTGCCATTGGTGACGTGATCGATGTCACACGCCGTGACGGCAAACACTTTCGCTATCGCGCGGATTCATCCGCCGTGGTCCGCTTCGATGCATCGGGCATCGATCCCACGGCGCGGGATGTCGAACTCGTGCTCACGACCTGCTGGCCGTTCGACGCCGTCACGTCCGGCCCGGAGCGGTATGTCCTGCATGCCACCCTGACCGAAACAGGTGAATAGCGGTTCGCAATCGGCCCGATCCCGGATTGATCGAGGCCTCTGAAACCGCGCCGGATAGGCCGCGCCATCGCGTTTGACGGGACCGTGAGCTGGCGCTGCAGGCCTGAGACCTATAGAATGGCCCATTGTTTTTGTACGTTGTGATTTGTGAAAGAACGATAGATGGACGACGAGTTCAGGCAGCGCCTCGAACAACGATTGGAGCAGCTCGAAAATCGCGTCGCACTCCTGGAAAGGAACCAGGATCTCATCGCCGCCGGGCAACGGCGATCCTCGCTGCGGAGCCTCTGGCGGCGCCCGCCGATGTGGACCTTCGAGCAATATCCGCCGCGACTGCTCAATTTGAGGACTTTCCCGCCGGCCCCCTCGATCCACGAGGATGCACCGCGGATCGCGATCGTCACGCCGAGCTACAACCAGGCGCAATATCTCAGCGCCACGATCGAGAGCATCATGAGTCAGAACTATCCGAACCTGCATTATCACGTGCAGGATGGCGCCTCGATCGATGGCACGACAGATCTCCTGAAACGCCGCGGCGAGTACATCAGTTGGAACAGCGAACCTGACAGCGGGCAGTCGAACGCCATCAATCTCGGCTTTGCCGGCATCGACAGCGAGATCATGGCCTATCTCAACAGCGACGACATGCTGCTGCCGGGGACGCTGGCCTATGTCGCCAACTATTTCACGTCGCATCCGCATGTCGACATCGTCTATGGCCATCGCGTCTTCGTCGATCGCGAAGGGCTCGAGGTCGGCCGTGCCGTGCTGCCGCCCCATGACGGGCAGGCGCTGCAATATGCCGACTATATCCCGCAGGAGACGATGTTCTGGCGCAAGCGCGTGTGGGACAGGATCGGGCCGATCGACGAAAGCTTCCATTACGCGATGGATTGGGACTTCATCCTGCGAGCGCAGGCCGCGGGGTTCAAATTCGTGCGCCTGCCGCGATTTCTCGCCTGCTTCCGAATCCATGACGCGCAGAAGACGGCATCAACCTACGCAATCGGCGTCAGGGAGATGGGCATCTTGCGGCGCCGCGTTCTCGGCTTCGATCCGACACAGATGCAGATCCGCCGTGCCATCGCTCCCTATCTCGCGAGGCAGGTCGTCTTTCACTACGCCCACAAGCTGAGCCTGCTGCGGTACTGAGCGGAGCGGCGATCAGCGGTCTCGTGACGCACGGACATCGTCATCGAGCCATATCCGCTCGAGGCCGATGCCGAGGGGACGCACATCGGAGCTCAATCCCAGATCAGCGGGCGAGCGTGGATCGGATAACGACAGGGTGATGGTCAACATCCCGTCGGCGGCAATCGCGGCGGGATCGAGCATCAACCTGCGCAAGCCCGCGAACGCCCCTCTCGAAAACGTCAATTCCTGCTGGGCTCCGTTGCCGACGCGGCAAACCGCGCGCAGTTGCGGATTTCCGTCGGACACGAAGGCCCGGCACGCCAGCACGAGCTCGACCGGGCGTGACGGAATGGGTTGAACCTCGAAGCGGAGCACGCAATTCCTGGCAGCGGACCAGGTACCCCATTGCTCCGGCTCGCTCCATCCTTCGATCAACGCGGCGACGCCTGTCCCGCCACGTCTGAATTCGAGCTCCTCTGCGCCGAGGATCGGCGCGGACACGGGAGCCTCCGGAGCGGCCGGATCGAACGGCTCCTGATCCGGCACGAACTGCGCGATCACGCGCACGGCATCCGCGATCGAATTGAGCCCGAGCGCCGAACCATCCAGCTCGTAAATCACACGACTCTGTCCGATGACGCGAACACCCTTGCCGGGCGGCGGCCGATCCGCAAGGCGGGCAGGAATGATGATGTCGGCAAGGTCGAATCCGTGCGTGCGGGCGAGCTCGCCGATGGTCTGCACGGTCCGGTCATACAAAGGCGGACGGTTGTTGATATCGGTCGCGAGGGCTTGTGCCAGCGCCTTGAAGTCGAGCCGCACGTGGTCGTCATCCGGCAGCAACAATCGTTTCAGGACGAGCATATCCTTGGCGATGAAAAGGTGGAGGGCATTGAGATCGGGGAGCCGGGGATCGTCCTCGATGGGGCCGAAATCCCGCGCCCCGCGTGGCGTTTCGAGCAGATCGGTGGTCTCGAAGAACAGCGCGTGACCGGTGCTGTGCTGCGAGAATCCGGCCATGCTCAAAGGCCGCGACAGTCGGACGAAACTGACGGTCAGCGCAGCATTGGCGATACCGGATGCCACGTCGGGCGATAGGCCGATGAAGTAGCGGCCACCAACCGCACGCATCCGATCGATGACGCTGCGGCGGACGAACGAATTGTAGATCATCGGCAGGTTCGCATAGTGCGCCTGGAAGCCGAAGATGCGCGCCAATTCGTCCCGCGACGAGACGCGCTTTGCCGACGAGGTCAGGTCGATCTCGGCGAGCAGCCGATTGCGGAAAGTCGGATGGTAATAGCCCGGCCAGTAGTAGCTGTAGGCGCGCCAGCTCAGGAGATCGACCTTTCGGCCGGAGAGCAGATCCGATGCCGTGGCACATGCATAGGGCATCAACCCGTCGTCATCGCCGAGGAAGGCGATGTACTCGCCCGAGGCATGGCCGAGCGCTGCCTCCCAATTGTCGGTCATGGTCAGGACGGTTTCGCTGGCAAAATGCTTGAATCGCTGGTCCTGGAGGCCTGCGACCATCTTCGCGATCTCGGGATTGCCGCCGTTGTTCTGAACCACGAACTCGCAGTCCGCATGCGCAGGCTGGCACGCCATGGTCGCGAGCGCGTGGCGAAGCGTGTCGGGACGATCGAGGGTCGGCACCACGATGGACAGAAGCGGCATGATCACCATTCGAGAGAGTGTGCGTCACGGTTCCTAGCATCTTGCCGGATCGTTCGCACTTTCGCCAAAAGTCTCGTGATGCTAGCCTTGTCGTCAGGCCTTGTCGTCAAGACTTGCCCATTCCGTCTCGCGGCATGGAGTCCCGCCACGATCAGCCGGCGAAGCCGACGCAACAGCGCGTTGCAACAAGAACAAGAAGTGAGAGAAGCGCATGGAAGCTCAAGTGCCTGCCGCATCGGTTTCGCAACGCCCATGGTCTCCGGCTCCCGATGCCAGCGACATCGTCAAGGGCATCCATGCCATGCTGCACCCGCTCAACATCGTGCTGGTGGGCGCGACCGACAAGCCCGGCAATTATGCCGAACGCATCTGGAATAATCTGATCAAGTACGGCTACGAGGGCGGTCTCTATCCGGTCAACGCCAAGCGCGAAGCCATCTGGGGCGTCCCCTGCTACAAGGACTTTGCGAGCCTCCCGGAGAAGCCCGATCACGTTCTGGTGCTGGTGCCGGCGCGCTTTGCCGTCCAGGTGATCCGCGACGCCCATGCGGCCGGCGCGCGGTCGGCCACCATCGTCACCTCTGGCTTCAGCGAGTTGCAGGATGAGGAAAGCCAGAAGCTCGCCGCCGAATTGCAGGCGGCGATACGCGAGACGGGGCTTGCCGTCACCGGTCCGAATTGCCTCGGCAACTTAAGCGCCGGCGAAAAGCTCTTCACCAACATCGACGACCGCATCGTCACCATGGAGCAGGGCGCGGTGGCGATCGCCGGGCAGTCCGGCGCCATCGTCATGGCGATCCGTCAGGCGCTGGAAGATCGGGGTGTCGGTGTCGGCTACATGGTGACGACAGGCAACGAGGCCGGACTCGAGACGCCAGACCTGATGCGCTATTTCGCCGAGGACCCGAGCATCAAGGTGATCGTGGTTTATCTCGAAGGCGTGCGCAACACCAAGGCGTTTCGCGACGCCTGCAAGGCGGCGCGCGCCGCAAGCAAGCCCGTGATCGCGCTCAAGCTCGGCGCCTCCGAGGGCGGCCGCGCCGCGGCGATGGCGCATACCGGCGCCCTCGCGGGCTCGATCGAGACGTTCGACGCCATTGCAACGCGCGAAGGGGTGATCCGGGTCGGCGGGCTCGATGAGCTGATCGAGACCACCGAATGCTTCGTTCACGCGGCCGTGCCCAAAGGCAACCGGCTCGCCGCCGTCACGCTGTCGGGCGGCAAACGTGGCATGCTGCTTGACGCCTTCTACAAGGAAGGCCTGAACTTCGCGCCGCTCAGCCCGCACGTCGGCTCCGAACTGGCCAAAATGCTCGGACCGGGCTCGATCGTCGGCAATCCGCTCGACGCCGGCTTTGCCGCGGTGGTCGATCCCTCCGTCTACATGAAGTCGATCAAGCTGATGATCGACGATCCCGACATCGACATCATCATCGTCGACGCCGAACTGCCCAAGACGCCGCATGAGCTGCGCGAGCGCAATTTGCGCATCGTCGACGAGATGGCGCGCCAGGGCGGCAAGCCCGTGATCTACATCAGCGCGATGTCCATTGGCTTCACCGAATTCACCAAGACCTTGCGCAAATCGCTGCCGCATCTCGCGGTCATGCAGGGCATGGACCGAGCGGTGACCGCGATCAAGTCGCTGCTCGACTACGCCAAGCTGCGCAAGGAGGTGCCCGACGTCGTCTCGAGCTCGAAACCTGCCGCGCGCGCCGTGCTGGAGAAGGCGTTGAGATCGGCGAGCGGTGCCGCGCTCGACGAGGTCGCCTCGAAGAAGCTCCTGAAGGCGTATGGCATTCCGACCTCCAAGGAGGCGATTGCACAGACCGCTGCGGAAGCCGCAAAGATCGCCAAGCAGATCGGCTTTCCGGTCGTGGCAAAGCTCGTCAGCGCGGAGATCCTGCACAAATCCGACATCGGCGGCGTCGTGCTGAATCTCAACAGTGCCGCCGAGGTGAAGAAGGCGTTCGCCGACATCACGGCACGGGTGGCGAAGCTGAAAGGCAAGCCGAAGCTCGACGGCATTCTGATCGCGCAGCAGGTCAAAGCCGAGCTCGAGCTCGTGGTCGGCGCCTCGCTCGACGCCGAAATGGGACCGGTCGTGCTGTTCGGCACCGGCGGCATCGACATCGAGCTGATGAAAGACGTCGCGCTCGCCGGCGCGCCGCTGGACGAGGCCGAGGCGCGGCTCCTGATCGGTCGCACCAAGGCTGGAATCAAGATGCGCGGCTACCGCGGCAAGCCGGCCTTGCACGAGGCCTCCGCGGTGAAAGCGCTGGTCGGCCTGTCCAATTTGATCGCGGATGCCGGCGACCGGATCGCCTCAATCGACATCAATCCGTTCCTGATCAACACCAGGACGGGCGTGGCCGTCGATGCCCTGATCGTCCTGAACAACGCTGCGGCAAGACGCGCTGCCGAACATTGAGATCGCGTAGGGCGGACTAGCGTCAGCGTAATCCGCCATCTTGGATCCCGAAAGCAGCGGCGAGTTACGCTTCGCTAACCCGCCCTACTTAAATTACGGACTCCTTCCAACTTCCCTGCTTTGGCCGTAAAACCTTCCCCGCATGGCACGCGCGAGCAATCTGGTGATCGGAACGACGACGCTGGCGGTGATCGCCGTGGCGTTCGGCGGCCTGCTCGGCGCGCAGAAATGGCGCACGATCCAGAGCCGCAGCCAGTTGCGCGTGGTATTCGAGGGCGGGTCCGCCAGCGGCCTGCGTCGCGGCGGGCCGGTCAATTTCGACGGTGTCCCGGCGGGCCAGATCCTGTCGATCAAGCTGGACAATCCGCGCAGGATCGTGGCGCTGGTGATGCTCGACAACACCGCGCCGATCCGCAAGGACACCGTGGCGGGCATCGAGTTCCAGGGCCTCACCGGGGTTGCTGCGATCTCGCTGATCGGGGGCGCTCCCTCGGCGCCACCGGTGCCGCTGGACTCGGACGGCGTCCCCGTGCTGACCGCCGATCTCAGCGACGCCGAATCCATCGTCGACACCCTGCACAGTGTCGACCGCACGATCGTCAGCAACGCCCCTGCGATCAAGGACGGCCTGCGCACGTTCGAGAACTACACTGCCGATCTCCGGAGCAAGGGCGGCGAGATCGATTCCGTCATGGCCAAGGTCGACAGCGCCTTCGCCGGCTTCGACAAGGCGGTCACGAAGATCGAGGGCGTCGTGCCCGGCTTCGTCGACGGCAAGGCCGACGAGCTGTATGAGAAGATCAAGGGACTGCACGAACTTGCCGATACCATGAAGAAGAAATCGGCGGGCTATCTCGAGGACATCCGTCGCTCGCTGCTCGACGTCAGCGAAGCAGCCAACAAGATGAGTGGGACGCCAGCACCCGCCGCCGCCCCGCGTCCACCACGCAAGCCCGAGAAGAAGAGGCAGTAACTCTGCTTTCTTATCCTCCCCTGGAGGGTAGCAGTCCCGCCTAGTCTAGTGACGACATCTCACCACGCGTAGCGCACGAGGCCCTTGCCGGCGTAGGAGCGCGTGACGTTCGAGAACTCGCCCTCGAAGGTGGCCGACGCAGACCAGCCGTTCATCCAGTTCATCTGTACTGATGCCGTCGTCAGAGCAGAATCGCGCGCCTGAGCGGCGCCGTTCACGACGAAGGCCGATCCCGGCAGCGTCTGGAACACCGCAGCCGCCGTGCGATCCGGATTGTAATCATGCGCCCAGGCGAGGCGGCCGCGCAGGGTCACCAGGCCGCCGGCCGCGGCAAACGACTTGTCCGCGCGCAGGCCGAGTTCGGTGCGGGTACTGGTCACGTCCTTGGCGGCATAGTTGAGCGCGAAGATGTTGCTGCCTACCACGGCCGATTCTGCATAGCCAGGAAGGCTGAACAGAGTGGCCTGGAGCGCTGCATAGGGCGTGACGCCGGTCCACTGCGTGGCATAGCGATAACCGCCCTCGATGCGGCCCGAGACTGCGTTGGCGTTGAACTGCGCGCGCAGCTGGTCGTAGCCGGCAGCCGTCACGACGCGGTTGGTCGTGACATCCTGCCAGCCATAGGCGAGCGCCGCCGTGACATAGGCCGGTCCGGCCGTATGACGCACGAAGGCGCCGGCCTGGAACAGATCGGAGCGACCCCAGCCGAGCCCGCTGACGTTGAATCCAGTCCCGCCGCCTGCAAGGGCGAAGCCCGCAACCGTCGACGGCGAGAAGCGGTAATCGAGGCCCACGGCAGTGCCATAGACGCTGCTGCTCGTGTTGTTCGAGCCGAGGCCAGCATTGCCGTCGGTGGTCTGCGAGCCGCCGTAGCCGGCCGCCCACACATCCCAGCGCTGCTCGAACGTCGCGGTCGGTGCCTTGCGGTAGATCGAGGCAAAGGCGTCGCGCGCGTTCCTGTCCCGCGCGTTCGTGTCGACGGCAAATGGCGTTGCACCAGGCGTGCCGCTGCGTCCCGCACTGAAGACATCGGTCAACAGGCTCATGAACAGATTCATCGCATTGAAGGTCGTCTGCTGCGATCCCGTCGCTGGCTCGCCGGAGGCCTGCGTCAGGCCGTTGGGCCCAAGTCCCGCGAATTCGGCTTGCAGGAAACCATTGGCGTTGAAGAAATTCTGAAGCGTCGTGGCGACGTTCTTCTGATTGACGTTGAGAGCGTACTTCGTGCCGTAGTCGAGCGTAAAATCGAGAAAGACCTCGTTGGATCCGACGGTCGTCGTGCCGACGAGGCCGCCGGGCGCGGCGACGCCGGAAAAATTGCCGGTAGGGGTGCCGAAGAACTCCATGATCGAATAATGCTTCTTCACCGTGCTGCCCGGATACAGCGCGACGCCGACGGTGCCATCCAGTGTGACATTGCCCATGACGAGCGCGTGGCTCGTGCTGGACCCGCTACCGACCTGAACGCCATAAACCGAGCCGGGCTGGAAGGTGAGATCGCCCTGAACCTGCATGCTCGAGCCTGGACCGCCGTCGCCTGGAGCATAAATGCCGCCGCTGGCGATCACCGTATTGCCGACGATTCCGGCGCCGAACAACGCGCCGCCCGCATTGACGGTCGTCAGGCTCGATTGTGAGATATCGCCATCGACCCGCAGGATGCCGCCATTCACCGTGGTCGTGCCGGTGTAGGTGTTCGTGCCCGAGAGGATCAGCGTGCCACTGCCGACCTTTTCCAGCGAGCCGGGTCCGATCGGGCCGCAACCGCAGGTATCACCGATGACGCCGCTGACCTCGGTGGAGAGGTTGTTGCCGCCGACGACGAGGGTATTGCCGCCGCCGATGTAGTAGAAGCCGCTGCCTTCGATCGATCCTGCGGTGATGCGACCATCGCCGGCCGGACCGGTGCCTCCACCGAAATCGACGACGCCGGTCCCGGCGGTGATGAAGCGTGCGTTGCCGCCGGTGGAATTGTCGAAGAACTCGGTCCTGCCGCCGTCCTTGGTGATGATCGTGGCATTGCCGGCCGTGGTGAACGCGCCGAAATTGGTGAGACCATCGGCTTCATTGATGATGGTTGCATTGCCGGCGGTCGCCGTATCGGAGCCGGCGAACGTCCCGAACACGGTTCCACTAAAATCCTTGTTCACGATCGTTGCCGAACCCGCCGAAGATTGCTCGATGAATATTGTGCCGCCGCCATTCTGATTGGTGATGTTGGCCGTGCCTGCGTTGGTCCGTCCGAAGAAGCCGATCAGGCCGCTGTCATTGATGATGGTCGCCCGACCGGCCGTCGCGGTGTCGGACCCGCCCCCGGTCGGATCTCCGAAATACACCTGGCCGTTGTTGGTGATCACGATCGAGCTGGCGGAGCTTGCGTTGAGAAACACCGTCGTGCCGGAGAAGGCGTTCACGATCGACGTGATCCCCGACGTGTCGGCATTGACGATGCTGAAGAGGCCCTCATTGGTGACGGCACCGACAATGCTCGCAGTATGGGTCGCATCACCGAGCTGCAACGATCCGCAGGCGCAGATGAAGGTGCCCCCGGCATAGGTGTTGGCGCCGAGCAGCGCCAGGATACCTGGGCCCTGAACATTGATGCCGTCGTTGCCGACGATGCGCGAAACGATGATGGCCGACGGATCATTGGTGCCGGTCACATCGTTGGTGACGAATGTGGTGCCGCCTGAGGCCAGCCTGAGATCGCCGCCCTGGATGGTGTAGACTGAACCATCGGCGGTGAGGTCGAACCCCACGAGACCGTTGAGCTGAACGCCTCCCGGCGTGACCGTCACCGTGCCGCCCGTTGCCGGCGTCGAAGGACCGCTACTGCCGAACAGCGTGCCGACCGACGAGGGATCATAGGCCGTGCTGACCGCGCCGAAGACGTCGGTCCAGTTGGTCGTGGTGTTGTCCCAAACGCCACCTCCGCCGTTGACGGCGCCGTTCGGCGTGGTCTGTGATCCGTTGAAGACCTGCTGGGCCCGGACCGGACTCGCCAGAGCGACCGCGCTCAAGACGAGGCCCGCCCCGAACGCCGCGCGCATTGCCGCGGCACCCCGGCGCAGGCAACCCCGCCCGCTCGATCGCAACCAAGCCCCCAAGGCCCCGTCCCCTCAGCCGCGGCGCTCCCCAGCGGCGCCGCCGGGGAACTTAGGCGATCAGGATGGGCGGTAGAACTACGGCGCCTCGAGAATCTGCCAACCGGACCGCAACTCGGGCGGATTCAACAGCCCATGTTGCAACCGCGCCACGCTTTTGCCGAGCGCTATTCCCATCCTGCGCATACGCGGATGCGTCAGAACGTCCACGCTTGTGGACGGCCATTCACATCCCTGGTTGATCATCCAGCTCGTGGCGCCAGCAAGGGCTCAGTAATTGCTCGGGGCCGCCCCATTCGGGATGCCGTCGATCGGACACTCGTCGGTCCCCGGCGTCGAGCGGGTCATCGCCTCGACCATGTCTCGCGTGCCTTCGGGATCGGCGATCCAGTTCTTGTAGAAATCATAGGGGCAGGCCGCGACGCCGCGCGGGCTTTCGCCGGAATTGATCATTCCGGTGTAGCCGCGGTGGACCAGCTTGTAGAGATGGTTCTGCGATTGGCCGTTGCGGCGCGCATCGCGGATCAGGTGTTTCGACAGCTGCGCGTACTGGATCCCGTACTCCTCCTCGCCGCACTCGCCCAGAGTACGGCCGTCAAAGCCGATGATCGCGGAGTGACCGAAATAGGAATAGACGCCGTCGAAGCCGGCGGCATTGGCGACCGCGACATAGACGTTATTGGCCCACGCCATGGCCTTGGAGATCAGGACCTGCTGCTCCTTGGCCGGATACATGTAGCCCTGGCAGCGCACGATCAGCTCGGCGCCCTTCATGGCGCAGTCGCGCCAGATCTCCGGAAAATTGCCGTCGTCGCAGATGATCAGGCTGACCTTCATGCCTTTCGGCCCTTCGGAGACATAGGTGCAATTGCCGGGATACCAGCCCTCGATCGGCACCCACGGCATGATCTTGCGGTACTTCTGGACGATCTCGCCCTTGTCATTCATCAGGATCAGGGTGTTGTACGGCGCCTTGTGGGGGTGCTCCTCATGACGCTCGCCGGTCAACGAGAACACGCCCCACACCTTCGCCTTGCGACAGGCCTCGGCGAAAATCGCGGTCTCTTCACCGGGCACGGCGGATGCCGTCTCGTACATCTCCTTGGAGTCGTACATGATGCCCTGGGTGGAATATTCCGGGAAGATCACGAGGTCCATGCCGGGCAGGCCGGCCTTCATGCCCACCAGCATGTCGGCGATCTTGCGGGCGTTGTCGAGCACCTCGGCCTTGGTGTGCAGGCGGGGCATCTTGTAGTTGACCACTGCGACGCCGACGGTGTCGTTGCTGCTGGAAATGTCGCCGTGAAGCATTTGGGCCGCTCCTGTCTTTCATTCGTTTGAGGTCATCGCATGCGTTAGTGGCTGATCATCCAGGGCCGCGCCGTGGGGAAGCCCTTGGCCCCGCTCTTGGCCTTGGTCATCAGCCGCGCGGGCTTCTTCTTGTCAGGTGAGTTCTTGTCCTTCACCGTTTTGCCCGACGAGCAACAGCCGCAGCCCGGGCCGTGCGAAGCCTTGTATTGCGCCAGCGTCTGCGGCGCGTGCGAGCTCCGCTCGTTGACGGCGTGCGCCTTGCGCTTCTCCGCCGGCATGCAGAAGAAATTCGGTGCGGTCAGGATCACCCGCGGCGCCATCGTTTCGCAATGCGGGCAGCTTTGCGGATCGTCGCATTCCGCCATCGGGCGCAAGTCTTTGAAGGGACCGCAGTCGTCGCAGAGATATTCATAGACCGGCATTTACATCATCCCTAACGCTCTTGCCTGTTCACACAACTCGCTGCCACCATTCGTGTGGAGGTAGCCCCTCTCCCCGTAAGAACGGGGAGAGGGAGCTCACCGCCTACTTGTCAGGCGAGATCGGCATCTGGATATCGCCGGTGATGTGCTTGATGGGGCCAGCCGCCGACGGCATCACGTCGAAGTCGAAGATCTCCGTCGGCAGCCATAGCGTGGCGCAGGCGTTGGGCACGTCGACCACGCCGGAGATGTGGCCCTGGCACGGCGCGGTACCGAGGATCGAATAGGCCTGCGCGCCCGAATAGCCGAACTTCTTCAGGTACTCGATGGCATTGAGGCAGGCCTGCCGATAGGCGATGTGGACGTCGAGATAGTGCTGCTTGCCGGCCTCGTCGACGGAGATGCCTTCGAAGATCAGATAGTCCTTGTAGTTCGGCGTGATCGGCGACGGCTTGAAGATCGGGTTCTTGATGCCGTATTTGGCCATGCCGTCCTTGATCACCTCGACCTTGAGATGCAGCCAGCCGGCCATTTCAATGGCGCCGCAGAAGGTGATCTCGCCGTCACCCTGGCTGAAATGCAGATCGCCCATCGAAAGGCCCGCGCCGGGCACATAGACCGGGAAGTAGATCTTGGAGCCGCGGGAGAGATCCTTGATGTCGCAATTGCCGCCATGTTCGCGCGGCGGCACCGTGCGCGCGCCTTCGGCACCGATCTTGGCTTTGACGTCGCCCTTGGCGCGGCCGCCATGGGCGGTCGGCGCGAATGGCGGATTGGCAAGGCCAGGGACGCGGGTCGGGTTGGTTGAGATCAGCTCGGCCTCGCGCTTGTTCCAGGTGTCCAGCATTTTGGGATCGGGCAGACAGCCGATCAGGCCGGGATGGATCAGGCCCGCGAAGTTCACGCCGGGCACGTGGCGCGACGAGGTGTAGAGACCCTTGATGTCCCAGATCGACTTCTGCGCCAGCGGGAAATGATCCGTGAGGAAGCCGCCGCCGTTCTGCTTGGAGAAGAAGCCGTTAAAGCCCCACAGGCTCTCTTTCATCGGGCCGACGTCGAGCAGATCGACGACGAGGAGGTCACCGGGCTCGGCGCCCTTGACGCCGATCGGGCCGGAGAGGAAGTGAACGATCGACAGATCGATGTCGCGGACGTCATCGGCGGAATCGTTGTTCTTGATGAAGCCGCCGGTCCAGTCATAGGTCTCGATGATGAAATCGTCGCCGGGATTGACCCAGGCCACGATGGGAATGTCGGGGTGCCAGCGGTTGTGCACCATGTCATTATCGTAAGCCGACTTGGTGAGATCGACCTTGATCAGTGTCTCTGGCATCGAGATGCTCCCCTTTTACACGGTTGGTTAGACGGACAGATATTTCGAGACCTGCGCGGCATCGACGGCGTCGCGCGGATCGTCGCGCACGATCTCGCCGTTCTCGATCACCAACACGCGGTCGGCGATATCGAGCGCGAAGCTCAGGACCTGCTCGGACACCACGATCGAGAGTCCCTTCTCGTCGCGGATGCGCTTCAGCGTGCGCGCCATCTCCTTGATGATCGATGGCTGGATGCCTTCGGTCGGCTCATCCAGCAGCAGGACCTTGGGCTTGGTCGCGAGCGCGCGCGCGATCGCGAGCTGCTGCTGCTGACCACCGGAGAGATTGCCGCCGCGACGGCCCTTCATCTCGAGCAGGACCGGAAATAGCTCATAGATGTCGCCGGGCACCTCGGATTCACCGGAGACGACCAGCCCGGTCTCGATGTTCTCCTTCACCGTCATGGTCGAAAAGATCATGCGGCCCTGCGGCACGTAAGCGAGGCCCTTGGCGACGCGCTCAAAACTCTTGAGGTTTCCGAGCTCGGCGCCGTCCATGGTCACCGAGCCGCTTTGCGCCGGCAGGATGCCCATCAGCGACTTCATCAGCGTGGTCTTGCCCATGCCGTTGCGGCCCATGATCGCCACGATCTCGTTGGGCGCGACCTTGACGTTGAGGCCGTGCAGCACCTCGCTCTGGCCGTAGGCGACGTGGAGATCTGAGATTGCCAGCATCGATTGCTCCTAGGCCCGGTGTGTCTTCTTCCTTCTCCCCTTGTGGGAGAAGGTGGCGCGGACGAAGTCCGCGACGGATGAGGGGTCTGCATCTGCGGATACGACCGGCAGTTTGACGCGCGGAGAGATACCCCTCACCCGGATCGCTCGCGCGATCCGCCCTCTCCCACAAGGGGAGAGGTGCACCGTCCAAGCCGCAGCAAACTCACCCGACTTCGCCATCATCAGTGCCCGAGGTAGACTTCAACGACCTTCGGGTCGTTCTTGACCTTCTCCATGGTCCCCTCGGAGAGGATCTGACCCTGGTGAAGCACAGTGACCTTGTGGGCGATGTCCTCGACGAACTTCATGTCGTGCTCGATCACCAGCACCGAGCGGTTCTTGATGATGCGGTTGAGGAGCTCGGCGGTCTTGGCGCGCTCGGAGACGCTCATGCCGGCGACGGGCTCGTCGAGCATCAGGAGGTCCGGGTCCTGGATCAGCAGCATGCCGATCTCGAGCCATTGCTTCTGGCCATGGCTGAGCTCGTCGGCATAGGTGTTGAGCTTGTCCTTGAGGAAGATCATCTCTGCGACCTCCGCGACCCGCTCCTTCACGAGCTGGTCGCGCTGAAAGGTCAGCGAGCCGAACACGGTGCGACCGCGCGGAAACGAGATCTCGAGATTTTCAAAGACGGTGAGGTCCTCGAACACCGACGGTGTCTGGAATTTGCGTCCGACGCCGGTTTGCACGATCTCGTTCTCCTTCATCTTCGTGAGCTCCTTGCCACGAAACTGAATCGAGCCCGAGGTCGCCTTTGTCTTGCCGCAGATCAGGTCGAGCACCGTGGTCTTTCCGGCACCGTTGGGACCGATGATGACGCGGATCTCATTCTCCTCGACGTAAAAGGAGAGATCATTGACCGCCTTGAACCCGTCGAACGAGACCGTCAGTCCGGAGACAGCGAGCAGGAATTCCTTGGGCTGATGACCGACGAGCATGATCTATCTCCTCACTGTCAGCGTGGCATTGGCATCGTGATGACCGACGAGCATGACCTATCTCCTCACTCTGCCGGCGCGCCGTCGGCGACCGAGTTGTCTTTCCAGTCCGGTTTCGACTTGCGCGAGGCAAACAGCCGATCGATGCGCGGCTGCACGTAGTCCGCCCAGAGTCCGGACAGGCCGTTCGGGAAAGCGAGCACGACCGCAATGAACAGCGCGCCGAGACCGAACAGCCAGAGTTGTGGGAAGGATTCCGACAGGCTGGTCTTGGCGAAATTCACCAGGATGGCGCCCCATATCGCGCCGAAGATCGACATCCGTCCGCCGACCGCGGTGTAGATCACCATCTCGATCGACGGCACGATGCCGACAAAGGACGGCGACATGAAACCAACGTTGAGCGCGAACATGGCGCCGCCGATCGCGGCGAAAACCGCGGCCATGCAGAAGGCAAAAATCTTGAAGTTGGCGACGCTGTAGCCGGAGAAGCGGACGCGGTCCTCCTGTTCGCGCATTGCCACCAGGATGCGGCCGAGCTTGGTCAAGCGGATGAATTGCGCGATGCCGATGCAGGCGAACAGCAGCACCACCTCGACGAAATACAGGATCACCTTGGCGTGGTCGGGCCGGATGTCCCAACCCCTCAGCGTGCGCAGGTCGGTCATGCCGTTGATGCCGCCGGTATAGCCCTGTTGACCGACGATCAGGATGGTGAGGATGGCGGCGACAGCCTGGGTGATGATCGCGAAATAGGTTCCGCCGACACGGCGCTTGAACATCGCGGTGCCGATGATCAGGGCGAAGACGCCCGGGACCAGGATGATGGCGAGGATCGTGAATGTGAGGCTGTGAAACGGCTGCCAGAACAGCGGCAGCGACGTAATCTGATTCCAGTCCATGAAATCGGGAATACCGGGCGTCGATTGGATCTTGGTGTTCTCGACGCTGGACGCCTCGAGCTTGAGGAACATCGCCATGCAATAGCCGCCGAGGCCGAAGAACACGCCCTGCCCGAGGCTCAGGATGCCGCCATAGCCCCAGCACAGCACGAGGCCGAGCGCGACAAAAGCGTAGGTCAAATATTTCGCGACCAGATTGAGGCGGAACACATCCAGCGACAATGGCAGGATCACGAACAGCACGGCGGCCAGGGCAATGAAGCCCATGAGTTCGGATCGATTGAAGAAGCGTGAGTTGATCATGTCTTGCCTGCTTCTCGCTATTTGCGGACCTTGAGGGCGAAAAGACCCTGCGGCCGCAGCATCAGGATGCCGACAACGGCGAGCAGCGTGAGCACCTTGGCCATCGAGCCCGACATGAAGAATTCGAGCGTCGATTGCGTCTGCGAGATCGAGAAGGCCGAGGCGATGGTGCCGAGCAGGCTCGCGGCGCCGCCGAACACGACCACCAGGAACGTATCGACGATGTAGAGCTGTCCCGACGTCGGCCCGGTCGAGCCGATCATGGTGAAGGCACTGCCGGCGATGCCGGCGATGCCGCAACCGAGGCCGAAGGTGTAACGGTCGACCTTTTCGGTGTTGATGCCGACCGCGCCGGCCATGATGCGGTTCTGCACGACCGCGCGCACCTGGCGGCCCCAACGCGATTTGTACATCACGTAGGCGACCGAGATGGTGATCAGGACGGTGAGACACATCACGAAGACGCCGTTGATCGGCACTTCGATACTCTCAGTGACGTGCAGCGAGCCCAGCATCCATTGCGGCAGCTCGACCCCGACCTCGCGCGCGCCGAACACGGAGCGATAAGCCTGCTGCAGCATCAGGCTGAGACCCCAGGTGGCGAGCAGCGTGTCGAGCGGGCGCTTGTAGAGATGGCGTATCAGCGCCCATTCCACCAGCATTCCCAGCGCGCCGGATGCGACAAAGGCCAGGATCATCGCGAGGAAAAAGTAGCCGCTGAACAGGCCCGGCAGGTAGGCCTGGAAGAGATTTGAGGTCATCCAGGTGACGTAGGCCCCGAGGATCATGAACTCGCCATGGGCCATGTTGATGACGCCCATCTGGCCGAAGATGATGGCAAGCCCGAGCGCCATCAGGACATAGACCGAGAACAGGATCAGTCCGGCAAAACCCTGCATGACGAAAATGGAGCCGAGATCACCAAGCGAGTAGTCGCCGAACATCGATGTCCTCCGTCAGGGAAAGGGTCCCGCGTCGCGAGCAGGTTCGCGACGCGGGGTCTTGAGCGTGGATTTGCGGTCCACGCCAGGGAGCGGCTTGGTGTTGGGGAAAAGCGCGACGGATGCCGCGGCTTACTGATAACGCTTCTTACTGATAGCCCTTGGGGAACGGATCCGGCTCGACGAGATCGGCGGTCTCGTAGATCAGCTCGAACTGGCCATCGAGCTTGGCGCGTCCCACCCGGGTCTTCGACCAGAGATGGTGATTCTCGTGGATGCGCACATAGCCTTCCGGCGCCCCCTTGAACTCGACGCCCGGCGAGGCTGCTGCGATCTTGTCGACGTCGAAGGAGCCGGCCTTCTCGACCGTCAATTTCCACAGCCACGGCCCGAGATAGGCAGCCTGGGTGACGTCTCCGATCACCGTCTTCTCGCCCCACATCTTCTTGAACGCCGGCACGAAGGTCTTGTTGTTGGGATTGTCGAGCGTCTGGAAATACTTCATGCAGGCATAGGCGCCCGCAATGTTCTCGCCGCCGATGCCGTCGATCTCGTCTTCGGTCACCGAGATCGTCAGCAGTGCCTGCTTGGAGAGGTCGATGCCGGCGGCCTTGAGCTGCTTGTAGAACGCGACGTTCGAGCCGCCGACGACGTCGGTGAAGATGACGTCGGGCTTGGTCAGCTTGATCTTGTTGATGACCGAATTGAACTGGGTGTTGCCGAGCGGATAATATTCCTCGCCGACGACCTTGCCTTTCAGCACATTCTCGACGTGCTTGCGCGCGATCTTGTTCGAGGTACGCGGCCAGATGTAGTCGGAGCCGATGAAGAAGAAGGTCTTGGCGCCCTTCTCCTTGGCGATCCAGTTCAGGCCGGCGAGGATCTGCTGGGTCGCTTCCTGACCGGTGTAGATCACGTTCTTGGACTGCTCGAGGCCTTCGTAGAAGGTCGGGTAGTAGAGCATGCCGTTATACTGCTCCATGACCGGCAACACGGCCTTGCGCGAGGCCGAGGTCCAGCAGCCCATGATCGCCGCGACCTTGTCGTTGACCAGCAGCTTCTTGGCCTTTTCAGCGAAGGTCGGCCAGTCGCTGGCGCCGTCTTCCTGAATGAACTTGATCTTGCGTCCGAGCACGCCGCCCATGGCGTTGATCTGCTCGATGGCGAGCTTTTCGGCTTCGATCGAGCCGGTCTCGGAGATGGCCATGGTGCCGGTGGCGGAATGCAGGATGCCGACGGTGACCTCGGTGTCGGTGACCGCAAGACCCGTGGTGTTGACCGCCGAGGTCGCCGGGGCCTGCGCAAAAGATGCCCGTGGCAGCATCGTGATGGCCGGTATGGCGGCCATTCCCATCAATAATTTGCGCCGGAGCGGCGACAACAGGCCCTTGTTTTCTTCGTCCGACATGAGCACCCCACTTTTGTTCGAGAACACGCAATTGGCGCTGTGAGGATGGCTCGAATTTGTGCAGCGTAAGCATACGCAAGATCGCGTATACTGCACCGCAAAATGCCGACGTAGGCTTTTGGTACGGAATTTGCGAGGGCTCGAGGACCGTATCAGGAGTGGGGTAAAGAGTGGCAGGGCGGCAGCGAATAGACCGCGTCAGGCGCCAGTATAACCAATGGGTTGCCAACCAGACGCTGGAGGACTACGCGCTGCGCTTCACGGCGAAGAGCGCGCGTCGCTGGTCCGCCGCCCGGGTCGCCAACACGGCGTTGGGCGCGATCTCGTTCCTGGCGATGGAGGCGATCGGCGGCACCATCACCCTGAACTATGGCGTCACCAACGCGACCGCCGCCATCCTGGTGGTCTCGACCATCATCTTCTGCTGTGGCGTGCCGATCGCCTATTATGCCGCCAAATGCGGCATCGACATCGACCTGCTGACGCGGGGCGCCGGCTTTGGCTACATCGGCTCGACGGTCACCTCGCTGATCTACGCGTCCTTCACCTTCATCTTCTTTGCGATCGAAGCCGTGATTCTCGCTTCCGCGCTCGAGATGTGCTTCGGGATTCCGCGGCCGATCGGCTATCTCATCAGCGCCGTCGTCATCATCCCGTTGGTGGCCTACGGCATCACGCTGATCAGCCGCTTCCAATTGTGGACGCAGCCCCTCTGGATCGTGCTCCACATCATTCCGTTCGCGGCGATCGCCTGGCACAACCCGCATTCCTTCACGGAGTGGCGCAAGTTCTCAGGCGAGCACGGCGATCTCAACGGACATTTCGACCTGTTACTGTTCGGAGTTGCGGCCTCGGTAGTGTTTTCGCTGGTGGCGCAGATCGGCGAGCAGGTCGACTTCCTGCGATTTCTGCCGCGTGACCGCCGGGCGTCCGGCGCCTCCTGGTGGTTGGCGCTGATGAGCGCCGGACCAGGCTGGATCGTGCTCGGCGCCCTGAAACTCCTGGCCGGCTCGTTCCTCGCCTTCTTCGCGCTCAGCCACGGGGTGCCGCCCGAGGAGGCCGCCGAGCCCGCGCATATGTATCTCGAGGCGTTCCGCTATGTGCTATCGCAGCCTGACCTCGCGCTGGCGTTGACCGGCACGTTCGTGATCCTGTCGCAGGTGAAAATCAACGTCACCAACGCCTATGCCGGCTCGATCGCCTGGTCGAACTTCTTCTCACGCTTGACCCACAGCCATCCCGGCCGCGTCGTCTGGCTGGTCTTCAACGTCATCGTGGCGCTGCTGTTGATGGAGATCGGCGTCTACAAGGCCCTGGAGCAGACGCTGGCGCTCTATTCGAACGTCGCGATCGCCTGGGTCGGCGCGCTGGTCGCTGATCTCATCGTCAACAAGCCGCTTGGATTGCGGCCACAGCAGATCGAGTTCAAACGCGCGCATCTCTACGACGTCAATCCGGTCGGCGTCGGCGCGATGACAATCGCGACCATCGTCTCCATCAGCGCCTTTTACGGCCTGTTCGGACCTACCGCGAAGGCGCTGTCGGCCTTCATCGCGCTCGCGGTCGCCTTCCTCACCGCACCGTTGATCGCCTGGGCCACAGACGGCAAGTACTACATCGCGCGCAAGCCGAAGCGAAGCTGGCAGAACATGGAGGCGATCCAGTGCTGCATCTGCGAGCACTCGTTCGAGCCGGAGGACATGGCGTCCTGCCCCGCTTACGCCGGGCCGATTTGCTCCTTGTGCTGTTCGCTCGACGCCCGCTGCCACGATCTCTGCAAGCCGCACGCGCGGATCCAGGCGCAGGTGTCGGAGACGCTGGGCAAACTGATGCCGCAGCCGATCTATGCACGGATCAACTCGCAACTCGGCCACTATGTCGGCGTGTTCGTGGTCTCCGCCGGCCTCGTCGCGCTGGTGCTGGGCCTGATCTATCTGCAGACCTCAGCGAGCGTGCATGGCGAGAACATGCTGGTCTCCGACGTGCTCTGGAAGGTGTTCTTCTCGCTCAGCATCATCATCGGCGTGGTGGCCTGGCTGTTCGTGCTGGCGCAACAGAGCCGCCGCGCGGCCGAAGCCGAGACGCGGCGACAGACCACGCTGCTGATCCAGGAGATCGACGCTCACAAGCGCACCGACGCCGAGCTCCAGCGTGCCAAGGAGGTCGCCGAATCCGCGAACCTCGCCAAGAGCCGCTACGTGGTGGGCCTGAGCCACGAGCTGCGCTCGCCGCTGAATGCGATCAGCGGCTATGCGCAACTGCTCGAGCAGGACGCGACACTGAGCACCAAGCCGCGCGACCAGGTCCGCGTCGTCCGCCGCAGCGCCGATCACCTCTCCGGCCTGATCGACGGCATTCTGGATATCTCCAAGATCGAGGCGGGGCGGCTGTATCTGTCGCGCGATGAGGTGCGCCTCAGCGAATTCCTCGACCAGCTCGTCGGCATGTTCCGCCTGCAGGCCGCGGCCAAGGGCATCGACTTCGTGTTCAAGCGGCCGCCACATTTGCCGGTCGTGGTCTATGCCGACGAGAAGCGGCTGCGTCAGGTGCTGATCAATTTGCTCTCGAACGCCATCAAGTTCACCCAGACCGGCAGCGTGCAGTTCGTGGTACACTATCGCAGTCCCGTTGCCGAGTTCGAGGTGATCGATACCGGTCCGGGCATCCAGAGCGACGATCTCGAGCGCATCTTCGCGCCTTTCGAGCCCGGTGCGCTCGGTGTCTCGCAGCCGCAGACCGGCACCGGGCTCGGCCTCACCATCAGCCGTCTGCTCGCCGGCGTGATGGGCGGCGATATCAAGGTCTTGAGCAAGGTCGGCTCCGGCAGCACGTTCAAGGTCAAGATCCTGCTGTCGGAGGTGACCAATCCCCAGCGCATCGCGCCCGTGGAGGCGCCGGTCTCCGGCTATCACGGCGCGCGCAAGACCATCCTCATCACCGACGACGATCCCGTTCATCGCGACCTCCTGCGTGAGGTGCTGACGCCGCTCGGCTTCATCCTGCTCAGTGCCCCCGACGGGCCCGGCTGCCTGGCGCTGGCGCAACACTGCCGGCCCGATCTGTTCCTGCTCGATATCTCGATGCCCGCCATGGACGGCTGGGCCGTCGCGGAGACCTTGCGCGCGAGCGGCCATCACCAGGCGCGCATCCTGATGGTCTCGGCGAGCGCATTGGAGGCTCACGGCACCCCGCTGGCGCAGCCTTTCCATGACGGCTATCTGATGAAGCCGATCGACATCCCGCGACTGCTGGAGACGATCCGCCAGCTCCTCAAGCTCGAGTGGCAGTACGGCTCGGACGAAGTCGCGGTGCCATTCTGGCGACCGGAGAGCGGATCGAGGCCGCCGGTGCGGCACATCGAGGCGCTGATCGGGCTCGGCCAAATCGGCTACGTCAAGGGCATTCAGTTGAAGCTGGACGAGATCGGCAATGAGCATCCGGAGCATGCCGACTTCGTCGCGCAGATGCGGTCGCTGGTCGACCGCTTCGATCTCGACCAGTACATGAACACATTGAAGACATTGCATGCGCATGAGCATTGAGTCGAAGAAGCGCGACGTCGCGCTCGTTGTAGATGACTCTCCCGAAACGCTTCGGCTGCTGACCGACGCGCTCGACGGCGCCGGCATGACGGTGATGGTGGCGCTGGACGGCGCGGCGGCGATACGCATCATCGACCAGATCACGCCCGACATCGTCCTGCTTGACGCCGTGATGCCCGGCATCGACGGCTTCGAGACCTGCCGCCGGCTCAAGCGCGATGCGGGTCTTGCCAATGTGCCCGTGATCTTCATGACGGGCCTTGCCGAAACCGAGCATATCGTTCGCGGGCTCGAAGCAGGTGGCGTCGATTACGTGACAAAACCGATCGTGATCGAGGAGATGCTGGCACGCATCCGCGTCCATCTCGGCAATGCCCGGCTGACACAGAGTGCGCGCGCAGCGCTCGACGTCTCCGGCCGCTTCCTGTTCGCGGTCAACCGCCAAGGCAACGTGCTGTGGGCGACGCCGCAGGCGCAGAAGCTGATGTCCGACCATCAGGGCGCACAGGCCGACGACTTCGTCCTGTCGCCATCATTGCTGCAATGGCTGGAACAGGCCAAGGCCAAGGGCAGCTCGAAGTCGCAAGGAGCCTCCCTGCCCGAGAATCCGCAACTGCGGCTCTATTACATGGGCGAAGCGGCGCCGAACGAGTTTCTGCTGCGGCTCTCCAGGGAGTCCGGCACCGCACTGCCCCCCGAATTCACCAGCGAACTCGGGCTCACCACCCGCGAGGGCGAGGTGTTGGCCTGGCTCAGCAAGGGCAAGACCAACCGCGACATCGCGCAAATCCTGGGTTTGAGCCCGCGCACGGTCGACAAGCATCTCGAGCAGATCTACGCCAAGCTCGGGGTGGAAAACCGGACGGCGGCCGCGGCAATTGCGACGAATGCGACGAGACGGAATTCTTAGAACTGCTGCGAATGAGTAGGATGCCGCTTCATAAAACCTGTCGTCCCGGACACGCGAAGCGCAGATCCGGGATGACACCGGAGGATGTGGCAATCACTGTCACATCCTCTTCGGCATTACGTCTCACCCGTAAACAAACGCCTTGTCATCCAGGTCCGTCTTCGGAATCTCGTCCTTCTCGGTCCAGTAGTCCTGGCTGTGCTGCCACTCCGGCTTGTCGCCGCGCTTGGGCAACAGGTCCATGTTGCGCATCATGTAGCCGGGGTTGAAGTTTTCCGGATCGATCCAGGGCAGGATCGGCATGTTGTGGTCTTCGGCACGCAAGCTCACCTCAACCTTCTTGGCGCCCTTGCTCTTCATATGTCCGAGCAGCCGGCAGACGAAATCGGCGACGAGATCGACGCGTAGCGTCCAGCTGGCGCGGAAATAGCCGAACACCCAGACCATGTTTGGAACGCCCGTGAACATCATGCCGCGGTAGGTGACGGTGTCACCAAAGGCGAGCGGCTTGCCGTCGATCTCGAAGGCGATGTCGCCGAGGGCCGCGAGGTTGAAGCCGGTCGCGGTGACGATGATATCGGCTTCCAGCAGCTTTCCGGATTTGAGCTGGATGCCGTTCTCGACGAAGCATTCGATCTCGTCGGTGACGACAGAGGCCTGACCGCTGGCGATCCCCTTGAACAGATCGGCATCGGGCACGAAGGCGATGCGCTGCCGCCACGGCCGGTATGTCGGCGTGAAGTGCGACTCGACGTCGTAGTCGGGACCGAGGACCGCGCTGATCTGGCCGATCAGCTCCTTCTTGACCTGCTCAGGCTTGGACACGCAGAGTTTGGTGAAGGCATCCTGTTCGAACAGGATCTTGCGTCGCACGATCTCGTGGATCCACTCTTCATCGACCTGGAGCCGGCGCAGCTCCTCCGCGATTTCGATGGCGTTGCGGCCGAGCCGGAAATAGGTCGGCGAGCGCTGCAACATGGTGACATGAGCGCATTTGTCGGCGATGTTCGGCACCAGCGTTGCCGCGGTCGCGCCCGAGCCGATCACGACGACCTTCTTGCCCGTGAGGTCGATATCGTCAGGCCAGGTCTGGGGATGGACGATGCGGCCCTTGAACCGGTCCATGCCCTTCCATTCCGGCGTGTAACCTTCCGAATGGCGATAATAGCCCTGGCACATCCAGAGGAAGTTTGTGGTGAACGTCCTGGGCTCGCCGGTGTCGGTTACCACCGCTTCGATGGTCCAGAGATTCTGCTCGCTCGACCAGCTCGCGGAATTGATCCTGTGCTTGTAGCGGATGTGCCTTGCGAGGTCGTTATCCTCGATGACCTCGTTCATATAGGCGAGGATCTCCTCGGCGGTCGCGATCGGCGGGCCGACCCACGGCTTGAAGCTGTAGCCGAAGGTATGGAGATCGCTGTCGGAACGAATGCCGGGATAGCGATGTGTGCTCCAGGTGCCGCCGAACGTTTCCTGCGTCTCCAGGATGACGTAGCTGGTGCCCGGCAGCTGCTTTTCGATGTGATAGGCGCTGCCGATGCCGGAGATGCCGGCGCCGACGATCAGCACGTCGAAATGTTCGGAAGCTTGCTTGGTAGCGGTGTGACCGCGAACAGCGACATTCATTGTTGCTTCTATGCCTTGCTTGCTTTTGTGGCCGCCCTTGATGGACGACGCGTTTCCTCCGCGGCCGGCATGATCACCCGACGCGCTTCCGCTTCAAAATGACATAGATCAAGCCGCGGTCAAATCACAGCGCCGCACCCCAGCTCCGCGCGGTCTGCAAGATCCAGTCGCGGTAGAGCGTGAGCGGCGTGACGCCGGTCAACCCGCCGCAACCGGCAGCGCCGTTCGGCCCCGTGGACCAACTGATGAGCCCGACCAGCACGGCACCATTCGGCTTGTCCTCAAACACAGGGCCACCGGAATCACCGGTGCAAGCGCCAATTCCGTCGCGAACACCGTTGGTTACGGGATCGACCAGCCGAATCTGGAGCGTCCCGGGCTGGCCGGTGGCGACAAGCGCAGCAACACGCGTGACGCCGCCGCTCTTGCCATCGCCGCGAACAGTGACGCCGATGCCGGCGATCGTGAAGCGGCCGCCGACCTGAATTGGAATTTGCGGCATGCCGACCGGCACTGTGGATTTTCCCTTGAGTGGAATTTCCAGTTGCAGCAGCGCCACGTCCGCGGTGGCGCGGTGTGACTGCATCGCCTGCATGTTGAAGTTCGGATGGATCGCGACCGTGCGCACGCTCATCAATTGCGGCTGGCCGTCGGTTCCGCGATCGACGATCTTGTAGTCAGCGCCGGGTTGCACGCAGTGAGCGACGGTGAGCACGAGCTTTGGCGAGATCAGGCTACCGGTGCAGAAATTGCCGCGCGAGCCGACGATGGTGACGACGGCACGCGCGACACCCTCGGCCTGCGGCGTGCCACCGCCGACGATGGCCTGCGCGGGCGTGGCGATCAGCAGAGTAGCCGTGGCGAATGTCGCGATTGTCTTCATGGGGAACATGCCTTGGCCGTCGGTTCGGTGAACGCCTGAATTTGCTTCGGACTGGCCCTTGCCGATAGCGCATGCTAGCCCTCTTGGAAAGGATTTGACGAGGGCAGGACATTGGCGATCGAGGCGGTGATCTTTGATTTTGGCGGCGTGCTGACGAGTTCGCCGTTCGAGGCCTTCGCGCGGTTCGAGACGGAGCGCGGTCTGCCCATCGACATCATACGGCGAACCAACGCCGCCAACCATTTGGAAAACGCCTGGGCCAAGTTCGAGCGAGCCGAGGTCGATATCGACACGTTCGATCATTTGTTCGCCGAAGAATCTCGTGCGCTCGGCGCCGAGGTGCGCGGGCGCGACGTGATATCGCTGCTGCAGGGCGATCTGCGCCCCGAGATAGTCGAGGCATTGAAGCGCATCAAGGCGCAATTCAAGACCGGCTGCATCACCAACAATTTGCCGGCCAATGCCATTGGCAGCATGACTGGACGCTCTCTTTATATCGCCGAAGTCATGGTGCTGTTCGATCATGTGATCGAATCCGCCAAGATCGGCCTGCGCAAGCCCGACCCGCGGATCTATCGGTTGATGGTCGAGACGCTGAAAGTCGATCCGAACAAGTGCGTCTATCTCGACGACCTCGGCGTCAACCTGAAGCCCGCGCGCGAGATGGGCATGACCACGATCAAGGTCGCCAGCGGCGCGCAGGCGATCGCGGAGCTTGAGAAGGCGACGGGGCTAAGTCTGACATAACTCGCCAATGCCGTAGGGTGGGCAAAGCGAAAGCGTGCCCACCACAAGCATATGGTGGGCACGGCGCTTCGCGCCTTTGCCCACCCTACGAGAGCTACTCCGCCGCGGCGGCACTTCTCTCCGGAAATGCTGCTGCCAGCGAAGCACGATCCGGCTTCAGCACACCGCGCTCGGTGATGAGGCCGGTCACGAGCCGTGCCGGCGTCACATCGAAGGCATAGTTCGCAACCGGCGAGCCTTCAGGGACGATGCGCACCGTCTCCAGCCGGCCATCCGCGGTGCGGCCGGTCATGTCGGTGACTTCCGTGCCGCTGCGCTGCTCGATGGGGATGTCGCGGATGCCGTCATGGACGGCAAAATCGATCGTCGGTGACGGCAGCGCGACGTAGAACGGCACGCCGTTGTCATGCGCGGCGAGCGCCTTCAGATAGGTGCCGATCTTGTTGCAGACGTCGCCATTGGCGGCGACGCGGTCGGTGCCGACGATGGCGAGATCGACCATGCCATGCTGCATCAGATGCCCGCCGGTGTTGTCGGGGATCACGGTGTGCGGCACACCGTGATGGCCGAGCTCCCAGGCGGTGAGCGAGGCGCCCTGGTTGCGCGGACGCGTCTCGTCGACCCAGACATGGACCTTGATACCGCGCTCGTGCGCAAGATAGATCGGCGCCGTTGCGGTGCCCCAGTCGACGGTCGCGAGCCAGCCGGCGTTGCAATGAGTCAGGACATTGACCGTCTCGCTTGGCTTCTTCGCAGCGATTGCCTCGATCAGCTTCAGACCGTTGCCGGCGATGCCGCGGTTGATCTCGACATCCTGCTCGACGATCTCGTCGGCGCGCGCGTAGGCTGCCTCGGCCCTTTCAACCGGATCGATCGGCGCGAGCGTCGCGCGCATCTCATCCAGCGCCCATTTCAGATTGATCGCCGTCGGCCGCGCCACCACAAGCGTATCGTAAGCGCGCTTCAGGCCGACATCGGAGGCGTCCTCGCGCATGGCGAGCGCCATGCCATAGGCGGCGGTGGCACCAATCAACGGCGCGCCGCGCACCAGCATGTCGCGAATGGCAACAGCTGCGTCTTCGCAGGAGGTCAGCTTCGCAACGACGAACTCATGCGGCAGCCGGCGCTGATCGATCGCGCCGATCGACCAGCCGTCGCCTTCGCGCCAGATGCTGCGGAAATGCTTGCCGTCGACCTTCATGGCATTCTGCCTTTCACTTCAGCCGCGCAGGATGCGTCCTGCGACCGCATCGAGCTTCTTCAATAGCTCTGGATCGCGCGCCTCGGGCGCCGTGATCAGCGCGGTGTCGAGCGCACGGTCCGAGCCGATCGGACACGGCTCGTGCTCGCGCGGGAAATCCTTCGCCAACCGCGCCACCAGCGCCTTCGCCTTGTCGGCATTTGAAGTCAGCACACGGATGATGTCCTGTACGGTGACGGCATCGTGGTCGGGATGCCAGCAGTCGAAATCCGTAACCATTGCCACGCTGGCGTAACAGATCTCCGCCTCACGCGCGAGCTTGGCCTCGGGCATGTTGGTCATGCCGATCACGGAATAGCCCAGCGTCTTGTAGGTCATGCTCTCGGCGTATGTCGAGAATTGCGGTCCTTCCATGCAGACATAGGTACCGGTACGCCCGATTGCGATGCCCTCCGCGTCGGCTGCCGCGGCCAGATGAATGCGCAGCCGCGGCGAGACCGGGTGCGCCATCGACACATGTGCGACGCAGCCCCGGCCGAAGAACGAACTCTCGCGCTTGTGGGTGCGGTCGACGAACTGATCGACAAGAACGAAAGTACCGGGCGGCAGTTCCTCCCTAAAGGAGCCGCAGGCCGACAGCGAGATCAGGTCGGTGACGCCGGCGCGCTTGAGTACGTCGATATTAGCGCGATAGTTGATGTCGGAGGGCGACAGCCGGTGGCCCTTGTCATGCCGCGGCAGGAACACGATCGGCAAGCCGGCGATGGTGCCGCGCCTTAAGGGAGCCGACGGCTCGCCCCAGGGGCTCTCGATCACCTCTTCGCGCGCACCCTCGAGGCCCGGCAGGTCATAGATGCCCGAGCCGCCGATGATGCCCAATACCGCCTGCGTCATGTCTGCTCCACCCCGTTCGCCACGTGCGACATGGTTAAGCTATGCCAGCTTTGGGGCGGATTTGGAACGGGGGTGGTGGAATGATGCCGGTGGTGTGAGGAGTGCAAAACACTCAAAACACTCACCTCACGCTCGACAGCTTGGGGGGAGCGGCGCCCTCGCTTAAGCCGCGTTCGCCAGCCGCAGCTGGGTGGCCACCATCCGCTCCAGCGTCTCGACGGATTGGAAATTCTCCGGCGTGATCTCCGCCTGTGGGATGGTGAAGTCGAACTCGGCTTCGACGCCGAGCATCAGATTGACCATGTCCATCGAGGTCAGGCCGACGTCGACGAGCTTGGTGGACGGCGTGACGTCGGCGATGAGCGAATTCTGTTCGAGGATGCCCTTCACCAGCTTGATGATGCGATTGCGCAATTCGGTATCAAAGGCTTGCATCGGCAAATTCCCGTCTGTCTGTCAAAGGTCGGACCGGCTTCCGGCTACGATGGGCACGGCCTGCCGGTCCCGCAATGGGCGGCACTCATACTTCGCGTTTCTTAGTAAACGATGACTCAGATTGTCTGGAATTCGAGCTTCTTCCAGAGTCCTAACGCCATGCTGGAAAAACGGGAGATGCAAACAACCGGACCTTAACTGTTCATCCGGAATTGGACTTTGTTTACCCTCTATTTCATCGACGAATTTGAATTAAATCCGTAGCCTCGTCTCACAAGCAAAGATGGCCGGAGGATCGCTGACGCGCATCGCGAATGATGCCGGCGGTCTCGAACGGCGAACCGGAGGCGGACGAGCATGAACGTGCGTGAAGCAGTCCTCACTGTCGACGAAACGCAGACGAGCTTCCTGGAGCAGGGTCCCTCCCTGATCGAGCGCGCCGCCCGGACCGCGGCCGCAGCGGCGGCCGACGCCGATGGGGTCGATCGCGACGCCCGCTTCCCGCACAAGGCTTTCGAGGTCGCACGCGAGCAAAAGCTGCTCGGCGTCATGATCCCGGTCGAATTCGGCGGCTTGGGTGCCTCCATCTACGAGGTCACCGACATCTGCTACACGCTCGGACGCGCCTGCGCCTCGACCGCTATGATCTACGCGATGCATCAGACCAAGGTTGCCTGCGTCGTCAGGCACGGCCATGGCATCCCCTGGATGGAAACCATGATGCGCCGGGTTGCCCGCGACCAGTGGCTGCTCGCCTCCTCCACCACCGAAGGCCAGAACGGCGGCAACATCCGCGCCAGCGCCGCGGCCGTCGACCACGCCGGCGATACCGTTTCGCTGGTGCGCGACGCCACCGTGATCTCCTACGGCGCGGAAGCCGATGGCCTCGTCACCATTGCCCGCCGCGCCACCGAGGCCGCTGCCTCTGACCAGGTGCTGCTGGCGCTCGCCAAGGACGATTATTCGCTGAAGCGGACGCTGGGCTGGGAGACGCTCGGCATGCGCGGTACCTGCTCGACCGGTTTCGAGCTGAGGGTCGATTGCCCCGCCGACCGGGTCTTCCCGGAATCCTATGACAAGATCCACGCCCAGACCATGACGCCGTTCGCACATCTGTGCTGGTCGTCGGCCTGGGCCGGCATCGCCGCCGCAGCTGTGACCCGCGCGCAGGCCTTCATCCGCAAGGCAGCGCGCAGCTCCGGCGGCCAGATGCCGCCGGCCGCGGCGCACTTCACCGCCGCCAAGATGTCGCTGGCCAAGCTGCGCGCGCTGATCGCTGCCAACATCGACGCTTTCGCCCGCGCCGAGCATGACGAGCGCGCGCTCGCCTCGCTCGACTTCCAGTCCTCGATCACGCTTCTGAAGGTGCAGGCCTCCGAGCTTGCGGTCGAGACCGTGATGCATGCGATGCGCACAGCCGGCCTCTCCGGCTACCGCAACGACGGCGAGTTCACCATGGGCCGGCACCTCCGCGACGTGTTGTCGTCCCCGATCATGATCAACAACGACCGCATTCTGGCCAATGCCGCGACATCGACGCTGATGAGCGGTGTGCCGACAAGCCTTCGCGACTGAACCAACAAAAACAATTTTCAAATAACAGGACGCCGCGCCATGAACATTGCCATCCTCCCCGACTCGCCCGCGACCGCGCCGCAGATGATCGACCCGCTCGATCATCTCGCCGACAAGCTGTTCCACCGCATGGGCGCCGACGGCGTCTATGCCCGCACCGCACTCTATGAAGGCATCGTCGAGAAGCTCGCCGCGCTAATCACGAGCCATCGCGAGACCGGCACCGAGGTGATGCGCTTCCCGCCGGTGATGAGCCGGGCTCAGCTGGAAAAATCCGGCTACCTCAAGAGCTTCCCGAACCTGCTCGGCTGCGTTTGCGGTCTGCACGGGACCGAACGCGAGATCAACGCCGCGGTGAGCCGCTTCGATGCCGGCGGCGACTGGACCACCTCGCTGTCGCCCGCCGACCTCGTGCTGTCGCCTGCCGCTTGCTATCCGGTCTATCCGATCGCGGCGAGCCGCGGACCCTTGCCGAAGGGCGGCCTGCGCTTCGACGTTGCCGCGGATTGCTTCCGCCGCGAGCCGTCGAAGCATCTCGACCGGCTGCAATCGTTCCGGATGCGCGAATATGTCTGCATCGGCAGCCCGGACGACGTCGCCGATTTCCGCGAGCGCTGGATGGTGCGCGCGCAGGCGATCGCCCGCGACCTCGGCCTGACCTTTCGCGTCGACTATGCCAGCGATCCTTTCTTCGGTCGCGTCGGCCAGATGAAAGCGGTGAGCCAAAAGCAGCAGCAGCTCAAATTCGAGCTTCTCATTCCGCTGCGCTCGGAAGAGCAGCCGACGGCCTGCATGAGCTTCAACTATCACCGCGAGCATTTCGGCACGACGTGGGGAATCCAGGATGCCAGCGGCGAGCCAGCCCACACCGGCTGCGTCGCCTTCGGCATGGACCGGCTGGCTGTCGCCATGTTCCACACCCATGGCACCGACCTTTCCGCCTGGCCCGCCAAGGTGCGAGAGGTCCTCGGCCTGCAGCCGCGCGTCACGGCCGACGCCCATGTCGAAGGCTGGCGCTAAGAGCATGATCCGGATCCGAAGGACCGCGTTAGCGCAAAGTGCGAAGCGGTTTTCGAAAAGATCATGCTGAAACAATAGACAAAACGAGGCCTGTCATTTCCACGGGTAAGACGAGCGTGATTCACACCAAGGTCCGATGCCGCGAGATCACCGAGTCCGACGCCGAAGCGGTCGCGGACTTGCTGACGCGCGGCTTCGTCGGCCGCTCGCGGAACTACTGGATCCAGGGTCTGCGCCGGCAGGCCTTCCGCTCCGTACCGGAGGGCTATCCGCGCTTCGGCTACATGCTCGATAACGACGGCACGCCGGTCGGCGTGCTGCTGCTGATCTACACGGCGCGGAAGAACGGCGACGAGACCGCCATCCAGTGCAACTTGTCGAGCTGGTATGTCGATCCGGCCTATCGCAACTATGCGCCGCTGCTGACCAAGATCGCGCAGCGGCACAAGGACGTCACTTATTTCAACATCAGTCCGGCGCCGTGGACCTGGCTGATCATCGAGACGCAGGGCTTTCGCGCCTATTGCCGTGGCATCTTCTTCTCGGTCCCTGCACTGGCGCGCGTCCCGCGCTGGAGCGAGATCGAAGTCATCTCGCCTCACGCCAAGACGATCGAGGGGCTCTCCGACGCCGAGACCGAGCTGCTGACGCGGCATGCGCGCTACAATTGCCTCAGCCTCGTCTGCCGCACGCCAAAGGGAACATTCCCCTTCGTTCTGCAACCGGTGCGCATCCGCCGCGGCTTCATCGCTCCCCCTGCGATGAAGCTGATCTATTGCCGCAGCGCCGCCGAATACGCCGCCTGTGCAGGCCGCATCGGCCGGCTGCTGCTCCGGCTCGGCAAGATCTCGGTGGCGATCGATTCGAATGGCCCGATTCCCGGCCTTGTCGGTATTTATACCGAGCGGCGCGGTCGCAAATATTTCAAGGGCCCGAATCGGCCACAGCTCGGCGATCTCACGGATACGGAACTGGTGTTGTACGGGCCGTAGAGCAGAGCTCGGCTCTGTAGCCCGCATGAGCGCAGCGACATGCGGGAACGGCCGCCCCGGATATCGCTACGCTCATCCGGGCTACGGGCTATCGCCTTGCCGGCCGTTTGCGCGCTCGCTCTCCATCGCCGGTCACCCTCCGTAAACTACTGCGCTTAAGGGAATTTTCCGGCCTCTTCGCTACGCTCTGTGGCTGAATTAGGTTGCGTTAATCTATTGCCCGCCGAGACCCGCCGACCCCATGACGTCGATCCGCGAGAATGCGCTTGATGCACGCCGCGAGCAGGGCCCGGAAGCCCTGGTCGCGCTGAGCCAGCTTGCGCTCGACCACATGGAGCAGGGCGTCTGCGTCTACGACGCCGACAACCGGATCGTGCTGATCAACCAGCGTTACCTGTCGCTGTTCGACATGTCGGCCGACATCGTGCGGGTGGGCACGAGCTACCGCGAGGTGCTCGCACACAGCGCCCGACGCGGCAACTTTCCGGAAGGCGAGCTCGACGCGCTGTATTCGGCGCGGATCGCGGAGATCGCAGGGGGAAAGCCGTTCCGGACCGAGCAACGGCTTGCGACCGGCCTCGTCATGTCGCTCGAGCTGAAGCCGCTTCCCGGTGGCGGCTGGATGACGATCTGCGACGATGTCAGCCGCCTCGCCCGACTCGAGGCGGAATTGCGCGTGCAGACCGAGCGCAGCCAGCACGCGCTCTCCAACATGTCGCACGGCCTCATCATGTACGATGCCGACAGCCGCGTCGTCGTCTGCAACGAACGTTTCCTGAACCTCTACAACCTCGACCCCGAGATCGTGAGGCCCGGGGTCTCGCATTCCACGGCGATCGAGCATTGGGTGTCGCGCGGCAATTTGCCGGGCATGCCGGCCGACGAATTCCAGAACTCCAGGTTGGAGGACGTGCGCGCCAGAAAAGCGAAATCCCTGCTGGTGATGCGTTATGACGGACGCATGGTGCAGGCGGTCTCCCGCTTCCTGCCCGACGGCGGCTGGGTGACCGTGCATGAGGACGTCACGGAGCGGCTGCAATACGAGGAAACACTGAGGCAGCAGAACTTCATCCTCGATGCGGCGCTGGAGAACATGGCGCACGGGCTCGCCTTCTACGACAGCGATATGCGCCTGCGCGTCTGCAACACCACCTATCGCAAGTTTTTCCGGCTGTCGCCGGAGGAGACGAGGCCCGGCACACATCTCTCCGAGTTGATCGAGCGGTCGATGGCGAACGGCGCTTTTGCCTCGGAATACAGCCCCCAACAGCTTCTGGAAGCCGCCAGCGACAGAATCGCGAACCGCGATTCCTCGCCGATGCGCCGGCGTATGTCCAACGGCACCATGATCTCGGTCCGCTATTGCGCACTGGCTGAGGGCGGCTTCGTCGCCACCTATGAGGATATCACCGAGCGGGAACACGCGATCGAGGAGCTGAGCGAGCAGTATCGCCGCTTCGACGCGGCGCTGAACAACATGAGCCAGGGCTTGTGCATGCTCGATTCGAGCCTGCGCGTCATCGTGTGCAATCGCCGCTACATCGAGATGTACGGCTTGTCGCCTGATATCGTGAAGCCCGGCGTCTCGATGCGCGAGATCATGGAGCACAGCTGCGAGCTCGGTATCCATCAGAACACCACGGCCGCGCGACTCTATGCCGATTACGTCGAGCGGCTGCGTGAGGGCGAGCATACGCTGCACCGCCATTTGAGCGACGGCCGCATCATCAAGCTCAATCACAAGCGGATGGAGCATGGCGGCTGGGTCGTCACCTACGAGGACGTCACCGAGCGCCACAAGGCCCAGGCGCGCGTCGCGCATATGGCGCGGCACGATTCGCTCACCGACCTGCCGAACCGCACGCTGTTCCGCGAGAAGATGGGCGAGGGGCTGAACCAGGTCGCGATCGCCGGCGGCGCGATGGCGGTGCTGTGCTTCGACCTCGACAATTTCAAGACCGTGAACGACCGACTCGGCCATGCCGCCGGCGACCGGCTGCTGCGCTGGGTCGCAGCGCGCCTGAAGGAGAATGTCGGCGAGCACGACACTGTCGCACGGCTGGGCGGTGACGAATTCGCAGTGCTCCAGCGCGGACCGCAGCCGCAATCGGCCGAGAAGCTCGCCCGGCGCCTGGTCGAAATCATCGGCCACCCGCCACCGTTGGAAAGCCAGTCGATCCATGTCGGCGTCTCCGTCGGCATCGCGATCGCGCCCGATCACGGGCTCGATGCCGACGAGCTGATGAAATGCGCCGACCTCGCGCTGTACCAGGCCAAGGCCAAGGGGCGCGGCGCCTATCAGCTGTTCGAACCCGAGATGGAGGAAGAGGCGCGCAGCCGGCACGTGCTGGAGCGCGATCTACGCGGCGCGCTGGAGGCGCGCGAATTCCACCTGGTGTTCCAGCCGCAGATGCGGCTCGATTCGTCCGAGCTCACCGGGTTCGAGGCGCTGCTGCGCTGGAAACATCCCTCCCGCGGCTTCGTCTCGCCAGCCGAGTTCATCCCGATCGCGGAAGAGAACGGGCTGATCGTTCCGATCGGCGAATGGGTGCTGCGCAGCGCCTGTGCGACCGCCGCGTCCTGGCCCGATGTCAGCGTCGCGGTGAACCTGTCACCGGTGCAGTTCCGCTCGCGAGGGCTGGTGGCGATGGTCACGAGCGCACTTGCGGAGGCCGGCCTGCCGCCGCAGCGGCTCGAGCTCGAGGTCACCGAGACCGCGCTGCTCGACGACAGCGAGGCAACGATCGAAATCCTGCACCAGCTCCGTGCGCTGGGAGTACGCGTCAGCCTCGACGATTTCGGCGTCGGCTATTCCTCGCTGAGCTATTTGCGCAAATTTCCGTTCGACCGCATCAAGATCGACCGCTCCTTCGTCGGCACGCTCGGCGAAAGCCCGGAGAGCGTGGCCATCGTCCGCACCATCGCAAGCCTCGGTTCCGTGCTCGGCGTCGAGACGACGGCGGAGGGTGTGGAGACGGAGGAGCAACTCGACTTCGTCCGCGAATGCGGCTGCACCGCCGTGCAAGGCTATTACTTCGGCAAGCCGTGCCCCGCATCGGAGGTCGGCCGCACCATCGAGACGCTGAACACGGTCCGGCGCGTGGCGTAGCGCGCTTCGGCTCACTTAAATTCCGTATCTCGGCACGCCTTCAAACGACCAATTGTCGCACGCATCGTTTCCGGCGGAATTGGCATCTCGCCCCCTGCCCTGCAGACGCGCAATGGCGCTTTTCTTCTCTTGTGATTTCGGGAACAATCGCCTCACAAGAACGAGAAACGGCGGTCCCAAGAGGCCGCCGCGAGGGAGGAAATTTGATGTCGCGATACCGGCTGAAGACGATCGCATTTGCCGCGATGCATGCTGTCATGGGCGTATTGCTCCCGACTGCCGCCAGTGCGCAGGACTATCCCACCAAACCCATCACGCTGATCGTGCCATGGCCGGCCGGTGGTTCGACCGACATCTCGATGCGCGCGATCGCCGACAGCGCATCGAAAGTGCTGGGGCAGCCGATCGTGATCGACAACAAGGCCGGCGGAGGCGGCACGGTGGGACCAGCGACCATGGCAGCGGCGGCTAAGCCGGACGGCTATACCATTTCACAGATTCCGATCACGGTCTTCCGTCTGCCCTTGATGCAGGAAGTGTCATGGGATCCGGCGAAGGATTTTACCTACATCGTCCATCTCACCGGCTACACGTTCGGTGTCACGACCAACTCGGAATCCCAGTTCAAGAGCTGGAAGGACGTGGTGGAGTTCGCGAAAGCGAATCCCGGCAAGGTGACCTACGCCACGCCCGGCGCCGGCACCTCGCTCCATATCGGCATGGAGCAGATCGCGGGGATGGCCGGCATCAAGCTGACGCAGGTACCGTTCAAGGGCGGCGCAGAGACCAATGCCGCCGTGCTCGGTCAGCACACCATGCTTCAGGCGGACTCCACGGGGTGGCGGCCGCTGGTCGACGCCGGCAAGCTACGGCTGTTAATGGTGTGGACCGGTACCCGCTCGCCGAACTATCCCGATGTGCCGACGCTGAAGGAACTGGGCTATCCGATGGTCTATGATTCTCCCTTCGGCATTGCCGGACCGAAGGGTTTGGATCCCAAGATCGTCGCCAAGCTGCACGATGCCTTCAAGAAGGCGCTCGACGACCCCGCGGTGATCGCGACGCTGGCCAAATTCGACATGGTGCCGAACTACAAGAATACCGAGGACTACAAGAAGTTCGTCGTCGAGGTCACGGAGTCCGAACGCAAGGTGATCGACAGCCTCGGGCTGGCGAAGAAGTAGAGTTATCCCGCCACACACGATGGCGTCATCCTGAGGTGCGAGCCGCGCTTGCGGCTCGCCTCGAAGGATGGATCGGGGCACCGCCGCCCTTCGAGGGCTACGCTGCGCTTCGCCACCTCAGGACGACGGTGATCCGAGAGCATTCCAGATGAACGATCAAACCAACGTCAAACTCCGTCTCAGCAATTCCGAACTCTGGGGCGGAGTGATCGGGCTCGCGCTCGGCGGCTTCGTGATCTGGTCCGGCCTGAAGCTCAAGCTCGGCACCATCAACGATCCCGGCTCCGGCTATGTGCTGTTCTACACGGGCATTCTGATGTGCGTGTTCGCAGGCTCCATCATCGTCTCGGCGATCACCGAAGGCGGGCCCACGCTGGCCTCGCGCTGGGAAAATGTGCGCTGGAGCAAGCCGCTCCTGCTGATTGCCTGTCTCGTGGCCTTCTCCGTCGCACTGGAGCCACTCGGCTTCCTGCTGTCGTCGATCCCGTTGATGCTGCTGCTGTTGCGGTTGATCGATCCCGTCCGCTGGACGCTGGCGATTCCGGTCGCCGTGCTGGTGCCCATGGGCATGTGGTGGGTGCTCAAGCGGCTGCTGTTGATTCAGTTGCCCTCGGGCCTGTTCGGGATCGGTTGATCGCATGGATACGCTTGTCAATGTCGCGCATGGATTCGGCGTCGCGCTGCTGCCGATCAACCTGCTCTACTGCTTCATCGGCGTCTTCATCGGCACGTTGGTCGGCGTGCTGCCGGGGATCGGGCCGATCTCGGCGATGTCGCTGCTGCTGCCCGTGACGCTGTCGGGCACGCCGGAATCCGGCATCATCATGATGGCCGGCATCTATTACGGCTCGATGTATGGCGGCTCGACCACCTCGATCCTGGTCAACATCCCCGGCGAGGCGGCCTCCGTCGTCACCTGCATCGACGGCCACCAGATGGCGAAGCAGGGCCGCGCAGGGCCCGCGCTCGGCATCTCCGCCTTCGGCTCCTTCATCGCCGGCACGTTTGCACTGATCGCCTTGATGCTGGTCGCGCCGAAGCTTGCCAGCGTCGCCATCGCGTTCGGCCCGGCCGAATATTTCAGCCTGATGGTGCTCGGCCTCGTGGTGCTCACCTTCCTGACGCAGGGATCGATGCCGAAGGCGCTGCTGATGGCGTGCATCGGCGTCGTGCTCGGACTGATCGGGCTCGACAGCATCACCGCGCAGCCGCGGCTGACTTTCGGACGTATGGAGCTGATCGACGGCATTGGCCTCGTGCCGGTCGTGATGGGCCTGTTCGGCGTTGCCGAGGTGCTGCTCAACACCGAGCAGGCCATCAAGCGCGACATCATCAACACGAAGATCACTCATCTCCTGCCCAGTAAAGAGGACTTGAAGGCGAGCGCGGGCCCGGTCGGCCGCGGCACGATCCTGGGCTTCTTCCTGGGCATCCTGCCGGGCGGCGGCGCGGTGGTGGCGTCTTTCGCGTCCTACGCGCTTGAGAAACGGCTGTCGAAAACACCGGAGCGTTTCGGCCATGGCGCGATCGAAGGCGTCGCGGGGCCGGAATCGGCGAACAACGCCGCGGCGGGCGGCGCCTTCATTCCGCTGATGACGCTCGGCATTCCTCCGAATGTGGTGATGGCACTGCTGCTCGGTGCATTCGTCATTCACGGCCTGCAGCCGGGACCGCTGCTGATCACGCAGAACCCCGGCCTGTTCTGGGGCATCGTTGCCAGCATGTATATCGGCAACGTCATGCTGCTGGTCCTGAACCTGCCGATGATCGGCATGTGGGTGCAGCTGCTCAAGCTGCCCTACAACATCCTGTTCCCCCTGATCATCCTGTTCACGATCCTGGGCGTCTACTGCTCCAGCAACAACGTGTTCGACGTCTATGTGATGATCGCGTTCGGGATCATCGGCTATTTCATGCGCAAGCTCGGCTATGAGCCGGCGCCGCTGGTGCTGGCCTTCGTGCTGGGGCCGATGATGGAGAACAATCTGCGCAAGTCGCTGATCCTGTCGCAGGGCGATCTCTGGACTTTCGTGCAGCGGCCGATCTCGGCGGTGTGTCTCGCATTCGCAATGGTGCTGCTGATCGCGCCGCTATTGCCCGCGCTGCGCAAGAAGCGCGAGCTGGTGGCGCTGGATGAGGGGGCGTGAGAGGGTCTCGTAGGGTGGGCAAAGGCGCCCTTGCGCCGTGCCCACCATCTTTCAAGCGATGCAACAAGAATGGTGGGCACGTTTCGCTTTGCCCACCCTACGAGACTTCAGCTTGCCGCAGGCAGCGCACTATCCGCTGAAGCCCCCCATGGCCGCTCGGCTGACGCAAGCCCGATCAAGCGGCCCTGGATGTAGTCGCAGCCCCAGTCGCGCAGCATGTTTGCAGCCTCTTCGTCCTGCACCCATTCGGCGACGGTCTTGATGTCGAGGCGGCGGGCGAGGTCGATCAGGGTCTGCACGAAGGCGCGGTCGTCGGCGGAATGGGTGATGTTCTGCACGAAGGCACCGTCGATCTTCACGATGTCCACACCGAGCTTGCGCAGGTTTCGGAACGAGGTGTAGCCGGCACCGAAATCGTCGATGGCGATGCGGCTGCCGAAATGCTTGAGACGGCCAACGAAAGCGCGAACGTCATCGATGTCCTGGATCGCGACGGTTTCGGTGATCTCGACGATCAGCCGCTCGGCAACACCAGGATGGGCCTGCATCAGCGATTCGATTCCCGCCCACCAGTCCGGATCCATGGTGGTATCAGGCGAGATATTGAGGCTGAGGCAGATGTCGGGCGCCGCCGCGAGCTCGGCGACCACGAGCTCGAGCACGCGATGATCGACCAGGCGTATCAGGCCGAGCCGTTCGGCGACCGGCACGATGTCGGGCGCGAGCAGCACCTGGCCGTCGCCCTGGTCCATCCGCACCAGGCATTCGTGGAACGCGCGCTCGCGCGAGGCGGCCGACACCACCGGCTCATAGGCGAGCTTGATGCGGCGCTCGTTCAGCGCGGTGACGATCTCGTCGGTGACGCGGATGTTGACGCGGCGCTGCGCGTCGCGCGTGGCATCCGGGCGCCATGCCGCGAACGAGCCGACGCGGCGGCGCTTGGCAGCATCCAGCGTCTCATGGGCACGATTGACGGCCTCGTCGGTGTTGCGGGCATAGCGCGGCACGCTGACCGCGCCGATCGACGCGGTGACCGAGACCGGACCGGATTTGGTCGGCACCACCTCGTCGCGGATGCCGGCAAGGAAACGCTCGGCGGCGACATTCATGTCGTCGACGGTGCAGTTCTTCAGGATCAGGCCGAACTTGTTGCCGGAAAAGCGCCCGAGCACGTCGCCACCGCGCAGGCGCGCGCGGATGCGCTTGGCGATGTCGAGGATCACGGCGTCGGCAACGTCGAAGCCGAAGGCGTCGTTGACGCGGGCGAGATGGTCGATACCAACCAGCATGAAGGCCGCCGTCGAGCGGAAGCGTGTCGTCTCCTCGATCGCCTCGGCCAGCGCCGCGATCAGGTACGACCGGTTGAGCTCGCCGGTCAGCGGATCAAGCCGGGCCAGCTTGGTCAGCTCCTCGTCGCGGGCGTGGCGTTCATTGTTGATGCGGACGGAGCCGATCGCACGCGTGGGGCGGCCGTCGGGGCCCGCGAACCAGCGGCCGGTCTCCTCGATCCAGATCACGGGATCGGCGGCGCTCATGCGGACGCCGTACTCGACCCGGTAGGGCGTGCCGTCCGCACCATGCACGGCATAAGTTTGCGCCAGCGCGGCGGTCCGCACCGATGGCGCGGGTTCGATCAGCTTGGCAAATTCGGCGCCGGTCGCCAGTCGCTCGGCGGGAATGCCGGAAAAGACGCTGGCGACCTGATCACCCCAGACCATCGCATCACTGCCGATGTCCCAGGCGAACACGGCCTGGCCGAGGGCGGCCAGAATGTCGGAGGCTTGCGGTAATGCGGGGGTCAAAATCGCCTCGTTTCGGGACAGCAGGGGAGTCCTGAGCCGGCACAGGATAGAGCCAGATTCGCCTCCGACCCTAGGCAAAGTTGATAAACAATTTGGAAACCACGTTCCCAAACTACCGAGGAACCGATTAGGCTCGGGCGGCATAGGCCTTGCGAGACCATCATATGCACCGGCGCCAATGTCCCAAAACGCGCCAGTTCAACCTGATGAACGGTGTTGCGATGGCGACCGCGGATGGAATGGAAGAGGCAAAGCGGCAGGCCGGCACGGCCCTGGTGCCGTTGATGCCGACGTTGCAGTGGGTTCACAAGGCGCCGATGCCGCGCCCTGATCCGAGCTTCGTCGCCCAGCTCATCGCCAATGCCGAGCACCTGCCCCAGGGGAGCCGGTTGCGCCGTGCCTCTTCCGAAGACGCACAGATGGCCTATGGCAGCAAGCACCCGCTGCAAAGCGTCAGCGCACGCACACGGCAGGTGGCCTGATCAGCGCGGCGGCGTGTCCGGCGAGGACGGCGTGCCATTGCCCGGCTGAAGATGTGGCGAGGGAATTTCCGGCGAGGGCGCGCCCTGCACGGGCTTGGGCGCAGGATGATCCATCAGCACGGATTCGGCGACAGATTGCGCCGAAGGTGCGGGAGGCTCCACCGGCGCCGGCTGCGGCGCAATCACCGGCTCGAACTTGCGCTCGGACGCCACATCCTCGCCCGACGCTTCGTTCTGGCGCTTGGCCTTGCGCGGCGGCGCCACCGTCGTCTCGGCGACATAGGTGACGCGACGACGCGTGCGCTGGGCGATGCCAGCGAAGAAATCGGCCATCGCAAGCAGCACCAACAGGAAATAGGTCGAGTTGCCGAATTTGGGCCACATCACGAACTCGGCCGCCGCCGCGGCGAAGATGATCAGCGACAGCAGATGATCCATCAGGAACTTCGAGCCGGGCCGCGCGCCCTTGACCACTTCGAGCAGCAGCAGCACCACGCCGAGCGCGAGCAGGAGATCGGCCAGCGTAACCGGCCAGGCCTCGCCGGACACCATCGGCACCCTGAACAGCACGTCCGTAAAGGAAACGGTCGGCATCAGGAAGGCGATGATGTTGTAGACCGCGAGCGGAATCAGGAGCAGCGGGAAACCGACCATCGGCAAAACGCCTTCTCGATCAAGATGTCCGGACAGAACAATGCAGCGGCGAAGCATTTGCTCCGCCGCCGTCACCGTCTATCTCATGGATGGGCCGAAATCAGGCAGGCTAAATCATCCTGCCCAAAGAAAGGTCCTGAGGCTCAGGACTCTTTCTTCTTCAGGACCTGCCGGCCCTTGTACATGCCGGTCTTGAGGTCGAGATGGTGCGGACGACGGAGCTCGCCTGAGTCCTTGTCTTCCACATAGGTCGGCTTCTTGATGGCGTCTGCCGAGCGGCGCATGCCACGGCGCGACGGCGAGGTTTTTCTTCTCGGAACGGCCATTTCAATATCCTCTAGGGATTGGTGTTGTCAGGGCATCGTCCGGGAGGGACGGCTCAGCACCCGCAATACGAGGCGAGCTGAATGCCGATCAAGGCCGGGCTTATAGAGGAAGGCTGGCCGTAAAGCTAGGCTCTTGGGCCGGAAAATACGCCCGGATTGGGCCCGAAATCAGCGATTTTCCCGCCAGCAGGTCGCAAGTGAGCCCGCCTGCCCCCGCGCCATATAGGTCGCGGCCAGCCGCCGGACGCCCGGGCCGGGGGTTTTGGCGCTGCGTTTGACTGGATTCGGCAGGATTGAGGCCAGAAGGGCGGCTTCCCGGGGGGAAAGGCTGGCGGCCGACCTGCCGAAGGCATAAGCGCTGGCCGCCTCGACGCCAAATTGTCCCTGTGGACCGAGCTCGGCGATGTTGAGGTAAATCTCCAGGATCCGCGGCTTGGGCAGGACCAAATCAATCCAGAGCGCCAGCGGGAATTCCAACGCCTTGCGGACGAAATCCCGCCCCTGCCAGAGGAACAGGTTTTTTGCGACCTGCTGGGTGATGGTGGAAGCACCCCGGAACGGCGTGCCGTCCTCCTGCGCGTCGTCTATCGCCTCGCGCAACGCGCCCCAATCGATCCCATGATGCTTGCAGAAATGCGCATCCTCGGCCGCCACCACCGAGCGCGGCAGTGAGGGCGACATCGCCGCCAGATCGATCCATTCCCGCTGCATCGGCGCGCCGCGAAGAGAGCGCCATGCCATCAGCGTCGAAACGGGATGGCCGGTGCGATACAACGGCGCGATCACATAGGGCGCGAGAGCTGCGACCACGAGCACCAGGAGAAGGATTTTGACGATGCGCAAATCAACCTTTCCGGCGCAAAATGAAACGCAGCCACGGACCCTGCCATTAAGTCTGTGATAATTCGGGCGTTTTCCAGCACTTTTTAGGCCTTCCAAACGATTGACTGGGGCGGTCTCATAAAGGATTGTCCGGCCGAATTTTAGTTCTGGAGCCCTTCTTGATGACCGGCACGTCCCCGTCCGATTTCGCCAAGCGTCTGGACAAGACCGCTGATGACACCGAGGCCTTGCTCGGGCGCCTGTTGTCGGACGACATCCTGCACGATGAGATCGCCCGGCCCAAGCGACTGATGGACGCAATGCGCTATTCGAGCCTGAACGGCGGCAAACGCCTGCGGCCGTTCCTGGTGGTCGAGAGCGCCGCCGTGTTCGATGTACCGCGCGAGGCGGCACTGCTCGCCGGTGCGGCGCTGGAATGCATTCACTGCTATTCGCTGATCCATGACGATCTGCCGGCGATGGACAATTCGGATCTGCGCCGCGGCCGCCCCACCCTGCACAAGAAGACCGATGACGCCACCGCGATCCTCGCCGGCGACGGCCTGTTGACGCTCGCCTTCGACATCATCACCCGCGACGAGATCCACCGCGACGCCAATGTGCGCCTGCTGCTGACGCGTGCACTGGCGCGCTGCGCCGGCATCGGCGGCATGGTCGGCGGCCAGATCCTCGACCTCGCCGGCGAAGGTCGCTTTGGCGGCAACGAGCCAATCGACGTCGCGCGTATTCAGCAGATGAAGACCGGCGCGCTGCTGCGCTACGGCTGCATCGCCGGCGCGATCCTCGGCCAGGCCTCGCAAAAGGAATATCAGGCGCTCGACGATTACGGGCGCGCGCTCGGCGAAGCGTTCCAGATCGCCGACGATCTGCTCGACGTCGAGGGCGATGCGACAGCGCTCGGCAAGCCGGCCGGCGCCGATGCCGCACTCGGCAAGACCACCTTCGTCACCCAGCTCGGCATCGAAGGTGCCAAGCAGCGCGTGCGCGATCTGCTCGCGCGGGCCGACAGCGCGGTGTCGATCTTCGGCGATCGCGCCGCCGTGCTGCAGGCAGCGGCGCGGTTTGTCGCCGAACGGAAGAGCTGACGCGCGTCGATGGCGGCCGGCGGCAAAGAAGATCCCGCCCTCGTCCGCTTCTGGCAGATGTCGCGGCCGATGCGGCTGCTTTATGCTCGGCCGCGAACGTTCATCGCGCTCGCGGCTGGCGTCCTGGTCTGCCTGCTGCTGCCGGGGTCGCACCGGCTGGTGACCCGGCTGTTGTTCGGCTGGGACGCGCTGATCACGGTTTATCTCGTGCTGGTCTACGCAATGATGCTTTGCAACGACCATCACCACATCCGGCGCGCAGCCGCGATGCAGGACGACGGCCGCTTCGTGATCCTGCTGGTGACGGCGACGGGAGCGTTCGCCAGCATCGCCGCAATCCTCTCCGAGCTCGGCACACCACATCGGGGCGTGTTGGAGCTGACCATCGCAATCAGCACCATTGCGCTATCGTGGGCCGCCGTACACACGACGTTCGCGCTGCACTACGCCCATGATTATTATCGGCATGCCACACCTGGCGGCCTTCAGTTTCCGAGCCGCGACAAGGAAGACCAGGCCGACTATTGGGACTTCGTCTATTTCTCGTTCGTGATCGGCATGACCGCGCAGGTCTCCGACGTCGGCATCACCGACAAGACGATCCGCCGCACCGCGACGGCGCACGGCATCGTCTCATTCATCTACAATACGGCGTTGCTGGCGCTGACGGTGAACATCGCGGCAAGCGCGATCTCAAATTGACATCGTCCCGGCTTGGCCCGGACGATGTCAATTGTCAGTGACAAACCTCCGCGTTGGCGTCGTTGCCGGGGCCGCCACCGCCGCGATATTCGAGATGGCAGCCGCGGCTGACAGGACGGCACCCAGTGTTGTTGCAGAACATCTGCCCGCCGGCCGAGGGACGGCTAGCCCCAGCGGCGGCAGCAATGCCGGCCGCGGCACCATAACCACCCGCCGCGCCAGCAGCCGCGCCGCCGGCCTGACGACGCTGCCGCGCGGGACGCTCATCGCCGTCGTCGCGCTTGGCAGTCGCGGGTTTGGCCGGCTTGGCCGCACGCTGCTTTTCGCACTCATTGTCGTCGTTGACGGCATACCCCTCGCGGCAGACGATCTTGCTACACTTGTCGCCGTCGGCCTTAAAACCGTGCTCGCAAACCAGCGGGCAGACGCGCGACGACTTGGCCTTGACCGTATCCAGCGCATCAGTGCTTGCCATCTTCACGTCGAGCTTGGTGCCGGCATAGCGGTTGAACTGCGACAGCGAGCGCCGCGATGACGTATTCCAGTTGCCGTCGGCGGCACCCGAGAAACAGCCGACGCGGCCAAGCTCCGTCTGCACCGAGCGGCTGAGATCGGCCGGCGCGGTCGCAGGCGTCAGCGCCGCAACGTTGGTGCCGGCGGGGCTCGCCGTGCTGGCCGGCGCCGCGCTCGGGGCCGCGGCGGCGAGATTGACGCGCTGCTGCTCGGCCGCGGCCGCCTGCTGCTGCGCCTGCTCCTTGGCCTTCTGCGCGGCAAGCTGCGCCTGCTCGGCGGCTTTCGCATCGGCTGCGGCTTTGGCCTGCGCATCCTTCTGCGCGCCGAGCGCGGCGAGACGATCACGCTCGGCCTCGGCCTGCTTCGCCTTCGCGGTCGCCGCTGCGTGGGCCTGCTCGGCACCGATCTTCTCGACCTGGAGCTTGGCAAGGCTCGCATAGAAGCCATCGGGGTGCTGGGCGAGGAAGGCATCCCACGCCGCCTTGTTGCCAACCTGGAGCGCGAGTTCATAGTCGCGGCGGATATCGGCCTGCGGGTTCGCCACGGGTGCTACGGGTGCTGCAACCGCCACCTTGACCGGCACGAGCGGCATGTCTTCGCCGCCGAGCGAGCCGTAAACGAACGGCTCCTGCTTGTTACCGGTCGACTTGAGCACGTCGTCGCGCACGAAGCCGAAGGCGCGGCGCACGTCGAGGCCCGGCGTCGTCAGATGCTTCGACAGCGCGACTGTAAAGGGACTATTGGCGCCGTCGCCGTCCTGGGCCGTGAAGCCGGCCTTTGCCGAATAGGCGATCAGTGTGTTGGGGCTGGTCGGCTCGACCTGAGCCAGGCCACGGCCGATGCCGCGCGAGGCCACCGTGCGCTTCATCCTCTTGCCGAACGGATTGTCGCGGCAGGCATCCAGGATCACAAGACGAAGCTGCTTTGCCGGCTCGACCGCGACCAGGACGCGGTCGAGCGAAAGGGCCTCGTCATAAACGTCGGTATCGCGCTCGAGCTTGGCGTCGACAGGGATCAGATAATTCGAGCCCTCGACCTCGATGCCGTGACCGGCATAGTAGACCACGGCGATGTCGGCACTGCGGGTCGCGTCGGCAAAATCGCGCAGCACGCGCCGTGTATCCAGGGCCGATAGGTCGCGCCGGTAATCGACGATATCGAAACCGGCCTCTTTGAGCGTCTTCGCCATCACCGCGCCGTCGTTGACGGGGTTGGCGAGCGCCGGCGCGTGCTGATAGGCCGAGTTGGCAAGCACCAGCGCGACGCGGTTGCCGGCGAGAGCGGGTTCAGTGCCGAACAGCAGCGCTGCGGCGAGGAGAAGCGGGCATAGTCTGAGCAGATTGCGCATGACACGACTTCCGAAGTTCGGGCCGTTTCGAGCCCCTTGGGACCGCTTTAGCAGGATCTGGCGCAGGCGCTTGTGATGGAGGTCACGAAGGCCGCGCTGGCGACAGTCGGAAAGCCCCCCTTTGTTTGTCGCGCCAGCGCGGTCACGGTTCGCCCCCAAGCTGGTGTCGACCGAGTTCCCTTAGGCATCACCGATATGCCCCCGATATTGCGGCAGATTGTCCGTAATTTCGTGCCAGGGCGCCTTCGAGGCCACGAAAATGTGGGCGCTTGGCCGGATCGAGGGAGCGTCGACCAGGGTTCCCATGGCGACATGGACCCATTGTCCGTCACGCACCCGGGAATAAAGCAGCGAGCCGCATCGCCCACAATGGGCGTCATGGCTGGTGTCGTCGCCGAATATCATCCGCTGGTCCTCGCCCTGGACAATGCGGAGCTTGTCCTGCGCGATGCCGGCGAACGGCTTGAAGGCGGAGCCGGTGGTGCGCCGGCAGTTCGAGCAGTGGCAGTTCATCGCATAGGAGAACGCGTCGGCCACCTCGAAGCGGACGGTGCGGCAGTAGCATTCGCCGATCAGGATACGAGCGTTCGAAGTTTCTGATCCGGTCATTCCAGCGTCCCTGCGCAATTGGCGAGAGACACCCATAGCGCATTTCGATGTGTACGACTAAGTTCGCCCCAAGCCATCATGCAAAAGGATGACCCATGAGCCAGAACCGTTCGAGCGTCGAAGCCGTCGTGCAATCCTATTTTGACGGGCTCTACGAGGGCGACGCTGAAAAGCTCGGCGCCATCTTCCATCCCTCCGCGGATTTGCGCTGGGTCGAGAAGGGTGAATTGCAGGTGCTGACCGTGCCGGACTGGCTCGACCGCGTCCGCAAACGCCCATCCGGCAAGGCGGAAGGCAAGCCGCGTGAGGATTTCATCGTCACCATCGACCGCTCGGACGACAAGACCGCCTTCATCAAGGTCCGGTGCCAACTACCCCCGCGTTTCTTCACCGATTATCTGGTGGCGATGAAGCTCGCCGACGGCTGGCAGATCGTGTCGAAATCGTATCGGTACGACCTGAGGGAGTGAGGAGGCTCGACCTCCCGCTGCCCAATATCTGCCGCGCTCACCCCCCATTCTCCGTCATTGCGAGGAGCTCTTGCGACGAAGCAATCCAGAATCCCTCCGCGGAGACAGACTGGATTGCTTCGTCGCTTCGCTCCCCGCAATGACGACGCGGATGCAGCATCCGCATATTTCCTGCCTCCAGTCGCCTGAAAGTCCCCATGCTTCTCGATCGCCGCTCCCTGCTAGCCTCACTCGGCTGGATGGCCGCGTATCCCGCATTCGCCGCGGAGGCGCCGCCAGAATTCGAAGCATATGAACGCGAGAGCGCCGGGCGGATTGGGGTCTATGCGGAAAATCTGGTCACCGGCGCCAAGCTCACCTGGCGCGCCGACGAGCGCTTCGTCATGTGTTCGACATTCAAAGCCTCGCTCGCGGCCTGCGTGCTGGCGCGGGTCGATCGCGGCGAGGATCAGCTTGCGGCCATGATCCCCTACGGCAAGGCCGACCTGCTCGACTACGCGCCGGTCGCCAAGCAAAATCTCGCGGCCGGCGCGATGTCGGTCGCCGACATGTGCAAGGCGATCGTCGAGCTCAGCGACAACACCTGCGCCAATTTGCTGCTGGCGCGGATCGGCGGCCCTGCCGCGCTCACTGCATTCTGGCGATCGCTGGGCGATGCCACCTCGCGGCTCGACCACAACGAGCCCGAACTCAATCGCTCCCCGCCCGGAGATCCCCGGGACACCACGACGCCGGCGGCGATGGCCGGGAACTTGCGCCGTCTGGTGACGGGCGAAGCGCTGCCTCCGGCCTCTCGCGCGCAGCTCATCGAATGGATGGTGAATTGCAAGACCGGCGCCAACCGGCTGCGCGGCGGCCTGCCCGCAAGTTGGAAGATTGGCGACAAGACCGGCTACAATGGCAAGGACGCAGCGGGCGACATCGCGGTAGCCTGGTCGAAGCCCGACACGCCCATCCTTATCGCTGCCTATGTCCAAGGCGGCACGCCGACGGCAGCGCAGATCGAGGTCGCGTTCGCGCGAATCGGGCGGATGGTGGCTGAGCGGTTGGCGTAAGCCGCACGCATTGACGCAGGTTCAAGACAGACCATCATGGAAGCGAAGTTTCAGACCTTTCTCATCCTGCTGGCCGTATTGGCGGGCGTGGCGCTCGCCGCACGCCGCTTCAACGTTGCCCCTGCTATCCTGCTGATGCTGGCCGGCGTCGGCCTCGCCTTCGTGCCGGGCATGCCGTCGGTGGAACTGCCGCCGGAGCTGGTGCTGCTGTTGGTGCTGCCGCCGCTGATCTACTCGGCGAGCGTTGCCATGAGCTGGCGCGAATTCAGAAAAAATCTGCGCCCGATCGTGCTGCTCGCGGTCGGCGCGGTGATCTTCACCGCGGCGATGGTGGCGGCCGCCACGCATTACTTGATCGGCCTGCCCTGGACCATCGGCTTCCTGCTTGGGGCCATCGTCGCGCCGCCCGACGTGGTGGCGCCGCTCGCGATCGCGCGCCGGCTCAACTTGCCGCGGCGGCTCGTGGTCATCCTCGAGGGCGAAGGGCTCGCCAACGACGCCACCGCGCTGACCCTCTACCGCTTCGCGCTGGCCGCGATCATGGTCGGGCATTTCTCCCTGCCGCTCGCGGCCGGCGAGTTCCTGCTGATCGTCGCCAGCGAGATCGCCTTCGGCATCGGCGTCGGTTGGCTCTCCCTGCGCTTTCGCAAATGGTCCGGGGATCCGCAGGTCGAGCTGACGCTGTCGCTGATCACGCCCTACGTGTCCTACTGGCTGCCCGAGCATGTCGGCGGCTCCGGCGTGATCGCCACCGTCGCCTGCGGCCTCTATGTGAGCTGGAACGGCCCGTTGCTGATCTCGTCGGCGACGCGCCTGCAGGGCATCTTCTTCTGGGACCTCGTGATCTACCTGATCGAGGGCGTGCTGTTCCTGCTCACCGGCTTCCAGATGCGCGCGCTCTACGAGAAGTCGAAGGCGTTCCCGCTCGACGACATCCTGATCGCGACCGCATTGGTCCTGATGATCGTCGTGATCGCGCGCTTCGCCTGGCTCTATCCCGCAACCTATCTGCCGCGGATGCTCAGCAAATCGTTGCGCGAACGCGATCCGTCGCCACCCTGGCAATGGCCGTTCGTGCTCGCCTTCACCGGCGTGCGCGGCGCGGTGTCGCTCGCAGCGGCGCTGGCGCTGCCGTTCACGCTACCTGATGGCGAGGCGTTCCCATATCGTGACCTGATCCTGTTCGTCGCCTTCGGCGTCATCTTCGTCACGCTGATCGGCGTCGGCCTGACGCTGCCGCCGGTGGTGCGGTGGCTCGGCGTCGCCGATGCCGGCCGAAACGAGCATGCCGCCGAGCACGAAGCCGAGATCGCCGCGCGCCGTCAGGCCCTGGACGCCGCACTAAGGTCGCTCGACGCAATGACCGCGGAACAGGAAGTCTCCGAAGAGGTGATGCGGCTTCTGCGTGCGCGTCACGAGATCCGCGTCAACCAGCTTCCGGATTCGCTCGATCCCACCCGCCACGACGTCTCCGCCGCCGGCACCATGCTGACCCGCAACCTGATCGCCGCCGAACGAAAATTCATCCACGATCTCCTGCGCGATGGCCAGATCACCGACGAGACGCGGCGGCGGATCGAGCGCGATCTGGATCTGGAGGAGGCGAGCCTGGCGAACCGGGAGTATCGGGGCGTGCCGCTGTAGCCTCCTCGTCATGGCGAGCCAAATGTCAAACGACTACCGCCTTGCGCAAAATTCCCTGATTGCCGCGGCCACAGCCCCCGCGACCGTCTCATGCCGCTCCGGCGAGTTCATCGCCATTTCCTCGTCGCGGTTGATGATGGAGCCGGCTTCGAGCAGCACTGCGGCACTGCTTGTCCGCGAGAGAACCACGAGTCCGTCATAACGGTAGACGCCGAAATCCTTGTCGAGCAACTGGCGCCGGTAACGGCCCATCACCGGCAAGGTGTATTGGCTGGCATAGTGCAGGCCCTGCTCTTTCAACTGCCGGCCGATCATCCGGGCCAGCATCAGACTGGTGGCGAAGTGCGGATTGTGCTGCGACACGAACAGCGAGTGGCCTGAGAAGCGATCGCTGAAATAGCTCTTCGCCCCATCGAATTCCCAGGTCTCGAGCAGCTTGTCTGGCACCGAATCGTGGTGAATCGACAGGAAGAGATCGGCCCGCCCGTCATTCGCGGCACTGACCCGCTTGAACAGGCTCGGCCGCGCCTTGCCGTCCGTGACGAGCAGCCGGGTTGCGGCAAAGCCTTCGGACTTGAGTCTCGCCGTGATCAGTCTTGCGAGACGGACGTTGAAGCCGAACTCCGGATCATTGCGCGCGCTCAGCGCGCCATAGGAGTCCGGGGTGTGCCCGACATCCACGACGATCCGGAATTTGGGCATCTCACATCTGGCCGGTACCTGCGGCTTGGCCTTGGGTCTTGCAATCTTTCGCGCGGTCACGGCCTGGCTGCTGCCAACAATCGCAAGCGACGATAGCAGGATCGACGCAACCAGCCCGACGATGATGCTGCGCGGTTGCCTCAAGCGTCACTCCGCTGCCGCGATTCTGGGGCGGCCGACGAAGCCCGCGACATCACCGAAGCGCTCCAACATTACTGCGGGCAGGTCCTTGGACTTGCTGGTCACGCAGGCACCGGAGCGCACCGCATAGCGGTCCTGATGTACGACCTGCGGCGGCGGCTCGCCCTGCTGGAGCGCCCGCGCCAGACCCATCACGACCTTGCGGAAATGCATGATGCCGAGATCGGTCGGCCCGAGATGCTCGCGGGTGCGGTCGGCGATCGGCCCCTGGCTATCCTGCACGGCGGCGTCCTGCTCGGAGACGCCCTTGATGCCGGTGTAGCTTCGGGTCTTCTGGAGCTTTCGGTCGATCAGATAATCGTTGCCCTTGTGACGCAGCGGCACGTAATTGTCGTCGACCTCCGCGATCACGCCGTTGCCGCGGTCATAGGCGTCGCGCTCTCCTTGCGTCAGCGGCCGCTCCGGATTCCAGACATAGGTATAGATCCAGCAATTGGTGTCGGTCACCGGCACGAAAGTCTGCCCGAAGATGTTCTCGCCCGGCATCGCGCTCGGCGCGTAAGCGTGGAACGGCATCAGGAACTGCGCGATGCGCCAGTAGATGTTGTCGCCGCCGGTCAGCCGACCGCCGGCAATGGTCAGCCCGGCCTCGTGCGGACTGATCTTGATCACTGGGCGCGGATCCTCCGCGATCCAGCGCATGTGATCGCTCGACATCCGCGCGATGGGATTCACAAAGTGCTTCTTGATATCCAAAATCTCGTTCTCCTCCTTGTCGAAGGAGAGATGGGCAAAGGTGAAATGCGCGGTGTCGATCGAGCCTTCCAGCGCCTGCACCCAGTTGCAGTCCTGCCATTTCTTGCTGACGTAGCGATGCGAGGCCGGCAACAGTGCCATTTCGAGGTCGGGCAGCTCAGGCATGACGTCGGCGGGACCCATATAGGCCCAGATCATCTCGCCCCATTCGCGCGCCGGATAGGACTTGATGCGAATGAGATCCTTGGCGTTGAGATCGGGATAGGAGGTCGGCATGTCGACGCAGCGACCTTCGGTGTCGAACTTCCAGCCGTGATAGACGCAGCGAATGCCGCATTCTTCGTTGCGACCAAGCCAGAGATTGGCGCCGCGATGCGGGCAATATTGGTCGATGATTCCGACTACGCCTCGGGAGTCGCGGAAGGCGAGCAGCTCCTCGCCGAGCACAATGATCTTCTTCGGCTCGCCGTCGGGCTCGGGGAGTTCTTCGCAGAGAGCCACGGGAATCCAGAACCGGCGCAACAATTCGCCCATGCCCGTTCCAGGGCCGGCCTCGGTCAGGAATTTGTTATCCTCGGCGCGGAGCATTGCGATCCTCCCGATTTTTTCGGGAAGTTTGGCGCGAGAGTGCGGGGACGTCAACGCGGGAGCTGCACGGATTCTGCCGTAGGGTGGGCAAAGGCGCTCTTGCGCCGTGCACCACCATCCTTCCGCGATCATAACAGAAGTGGTGGGCACGCTGCGCTTTGCCCACCCTACGGCACCTCGCCTAAACCGGCCTTTCCCCCTTCACCGTCACGCGCGTGCCCGATCGCGTGTGCGGCCAGTAGTCCCACATCGCGCGGTGCTGGGTGCAACGGTTGTCCCAGAAGGCGATGGCGTTCTCGGTCCAGCGGAAGCGGCACTGGAACAGCGGGTTTTCGGCGTGCTGGTAGAGATAGGCTAGCATCGCATCACTCTCGTCGCGCGGAATGCCGTTGATGTAGCGGGTGAAGCCGCGGTTGACGTAGAGCGCCTTCTTGCCCGTGACCGGGTGCGTGCGCACGACAGGGTGCTCCGCGTGCGGATAGCTCGGCCTGTCCGCGACGCCATAGTTCGCATAAAGGCCTCGATAGATCGGCTCGCCGTCATGCAGCGCGGTGAGGCCGTCGAGATAGGCCTTCATGCGGTCCGACAATGCCTCGTAGGCCGCGTACATGTTGGCGAACAGCGTGTCACCGCCGCGCGGCGGACACTGCTTGATGTAGAGGATCGAGCCCATCGGCGGCTCGAGATCGCAGGACACGTCCGAGTGCCAACCCTCGCCGTTCGCGCGCGGCGAATTCTTGTCGGCGTAGATCTTCATCAGCGCGGGATCTTCGTCCTCATGCGGCGCGGCGGGATGAAAATGCAGCTCGCCGAACTTGCGGCCGAAGGCGAGATGCTGCTGCGGCGTGATGTGCTGGTCGCGGAAGAAGATGACGAGGTTTTCGGCGAGCGCGCGATGGATCTCATCCATCTGCCGGGTGGAGCGGGCGTCATCGGAGACCAGGCTGCCGAGGTCGACGCCGGTGATTTCCGCGCCGATGATGGGGGTGAGCTTTTCGACCGCGACGGTCTCATACGGTGCGCCGTCTTCGGCCGTGTGGCGATAGCGCGGGCCCTGCTTGCCGGCGAGTGAGCTCATGGCGTGTCTCCCGATCATTCTTGATTGGGGACATCGTAGATGGGGTAACGGGCCGGCCGCCCGCTCGCTACGGCGCGATTTGGAAGCGCGCTCGCGAGCGGCCTGTTGGTTGGAAGGCGGTCGTCCCTCAAAC
>NZ_JADPKR010000100.1 GCF_023074055.1 Bradyrhizobium sp. 141 | reverse complement strand
GGCAGATGTACGGGCGCGCTAAGCTCGATCTCCTTCAGGCAAGGCTGATTGGCGCGCCATAAAAACAATCACGATCATCGAATATGCGTCAGAGCCAATATTGCAAGCCGAATGACAAACGTCTCAGAACACGTCGTTGTGCAGCACGGGCGGTCCTTTCATAGCGCTCAAGGCCGGCAAGACGCTTCAGTTGTTTTGGGTTCGGGCAATCTAGCAACGCAGCGAGCATGCCATGGCGGGCCTCTCGGATGTGGGCCAGCCATATATTGGCACGGACAAGGTCATTTACGGTCGAGGCATGCTGTCGCTGCGCAAAGCTCACCGTGATTGCGCCAGCAGCTGCGTCAGAGCCGACATCGTCCTCCAGGTTTAGGCGCGAGAGCCCGTGTTGTCGGGCGTTGCGGCTCGACCGCGCCTTACCCGTCTCAGTCTTCGGGCCCGTGCTTCGCTTGGCGTTCAATCGGTTCGCCGTGATTTTTCGTTTTGACGCCATGCCGGCTTGTACTCGGGTCCCACTCTTTTCCCGACACCTCGCTCGAAATGCCTATGACTTCAAGCCTCAGATCAAGAAACAGTGACGATCGGAGGACGTTCGTTGCTACCCGTGCATTCGGGAGGGAATCGGCCGAACGCGGCTTAGAGCGTTTGAAGACCATAGGCGCCGCCCCGCTCTCTTATACTTGCCGCGCGCTCGTTTGGCTTTGATTTGTCAATTTCGGGCGAGATCGAGTCCCACGCGGTCCGCTCGTCTGGAGCTTTCCCTTTGCCGATCGTTGGCAATGATCTCGCGCCGACATGAGCAACAAGATTGCTGCAGAAAGGACTGGCATTCCCATTCGATTGGAGCGTTACTGAGTCGGCCGGGCGCGATGGCAGGGCCGGTATCTCCCCTCGCGGACGCGGGGCTTCAGGCAGTGCGGCGGGAATCGCCGCTGTTCCTGGAGTAGGAGATACCAGTGCGTAGCGTGCAGAGTGACGGTCAAGTCGAGCCACAGCATCCAATCATCAGATTCACCCCGAACGACCGCCGCCATTTCATCGGCGGCTCGGATGCCCGCATCATCATGGGGGATCACCAGGAGAACCTCATCCGGCTGTGGCAGGAAAAACGCGGCGAAATCGAACCGCAGGATCTCTCGGACAATCTGATCGTCCAGCTCGGGACCGTGACCGAGGTCTTGAACCGCGCCTGGTACCAACGCGCCAGCGGGCACACCGTCAAGGACATTCAGAAGCGTGTTCGGCACCCCGTGCACAAATGGATGGCGGCAACGCTGGACGGGACCGTCGAGCAGACCGGCGCCGTCTTCGCAGCCAAATTCATGCTGCCGTGGGACTTTACCGAGGAAGCCGCAGCCGAGAAGCACATGGCCCAGTTACAACACAACATGTGGGTAACAGCCGCCCGCAGTTCGGTGCTCTCGATCATCACCGGTGGCGGCAAATGGGTCGAGATCAAGATCCACGCTGATCCGCTCTATCAGCACCTCCTGCTCACGGCCGAAAAGAAGTTCTGGCGCTGTGTCCAAAGCGGCGAGCAGCCCATCCTCTTCAATATCGAAACACCTCGCCCAAGACTCGAAGCCGTCAAGGTCGTCGATATGTCGACCTCCAACCAATGGGCTGAACTGGCAGCGACCTACCTGCGGACGCGAGAAGCCCACGGCGAGCACGAAACGGCCAAGGCGGATCTGAAAAAGCTGATGCCGGAGGATGCCAAGGAGGCCACCGGCCACGGCATCAAAGCCAAACGTTCGAAATCGGGCGCGATCAGCTTCGAGGCTCAGCTGGCGGAGGGCTCCCATGCATCAATCCAGTGAGCGCATCGGGACCATCGCAGCCGCCCTTGCCCGGGCCCAGGCTGAACTGATGAACCCCGAGAAGACCCTGACGGCCATCATCAGGTCGCCCTTCCCGCGGGAGGAAGACCGGACCTTCCGCTACGCTTCCCTCGCAAGCGGCCTAGACATCGTGCGCAAGACGCTGAGCCAGCAGGAGATCGCCACCATCCAGACCACCCGGATCGAGCAGCCCACGGGCCAGATTCACCTCACCACCTTGCTCGCCCACGCCTCCGGGGAGTGGATCTCCTCAGATCTTCCGGTCTGCGCCGGCAAGGTGGCCGAAGCGCCGCACCGGATGGGCGCGGCGCTGACCTACGCCCGCCGGTATGCCCTATTTGCCCTGGTCGGAATCGCCGGGGAGGACGATCTGGACGCCCCGGACCTCTTAACAGGGCCTCCCGACGCCGCCGAGCCACAGATCGCACCAGGACCGAAAGGAAAGCCGCTCAAAGGGATCCTGAACCGCTCTCCCATCTTGCCGCCTGACCGCTCTGCTGAGCTATTGGACAGGCTCCTGGGCGAGCTTGCCCTGCGGGAAGGCGGCGAAGACCTGCTCGCTTGGGCCAAGATCAGCCTCCCGCTCAAGAACACTCTTCTGGAGGCGGACGCCCGCGTTCTCGAGGCCGCCTACCAGAAGAGGTTCGAGGAAGCTGCCCTTGCCGATATCGACGTAGCAGACCAACAGCCCGTGTTAGCGGTTGGACAACTCTTACCCGAGGAACATCTTTCACACGCATCCAGCAACATTGAGGCGCCTGCCAACGCCTTTTCCGGAGCTCAGGACGGCCTCGCATTGCCGAAGGAGCCGCCTCGGAGGCGAAGCAAGGATCACCTCGCCTTCATCCGCAGCCAGGGTTGTCTGGTCTGCCAGAAGACTCCCGCTGATGCGCATCACCTGAAATTTGCTCAACCACGGACCTTGGGTCGCAAAGTCAGCGACGAGTTCACGGTGCCGCTGTGCCGATCGCATCATCAATCCCTGCACCGAGAGGGGGACGAAAGGGCCTGGTGGACCAATTTGCAAATTTCGCCTCTACCGATCGCGAAGGAACTTTGGGACGCGAGTCCCGTCCACCTGACGAACGGAACAAACGTTGCCGCGACGACGCCTGGTCCGCTATCGGAGGCGCGAGGTCAATGAATGGTCCCGTCAGCCTACCTCAACCGCAGTCGGGAAGCGTCGTACCGTCTGAGTTCGAGGCGCTGTGTCCCCCGCCTCAACTTCTGCCTGGAGAGAACATCGACCACTATCATGCGGTCCAGGCCGCAATCTTCCGCGACATCGCCCCTCAATCCGCTATTGAATGGCTACTTGCCATCGATATCGCCGAACTCTCCTGGGAGATGCAACGTTATCGAGTGTTGCGGCATAGACTCCTGATCACCTACCGTCAAAAAGCGATCGAGATGACGCTGCGCCGCATCGATGTAGTAGGCATTGCCACGGACTTCCAGGACGCGGCAGAAATCTACACCATCCATAACGCCCTGGATTGGCAACTGGACGCGTCTGCTGCGCGCGATATCGAGACCCGTCTTCGATCGTACGGCTTTGATCAACATGCGATCAGCATGGAAGTCTACGTTCAGGCTCGCGAGATCTTAGCTCTGTTTGAATCGCTCCTGAACGGAGCTCAGCTTCGACGCCTGCTGTTGCTTAAGGAGGTAAACAGCCTTCGCGGCTCAAAGGCGGCAGATCTTAGAAATGTTGCTCGGCACAGAGGTCACCCAAGCGGCGTCGCGTCTCCGAGAAGAAGTCTCACTGACGAGGCCTTGCAGGGACCATAGCGTCATGCGGCAAGCGACCCTCTGGACCACGCCTTGGCGGATGCGTTGGATCGGTTCATTATCGAGCGGGTGGCTTCAGACTCCTATCCGCCACATGGATAAAGGAAATCACTGTCTTCCAGACCCATCGTGCGCTTCTTTGCAATTTCGCCTTGCAGGCCTAGCGGGTGCCCCTGCGGATCCGGAAAATTCAAACTCTTCGATATTCGCATTCAATGCGGATGATGCCGTCTACCGAGACGGCATCATTGAAGGTGAGCTCCCGTTACCCCATACACCATCCAGTGCTTGTGAATGATGCTCCCGGACGACAGTCGGCTGGGCGCCGTTGGTTAACTCCTGATTGTCTGACCGGCACGTCCCACGCTCTCATAGGTGACGCCAGCGGCTTCCATGTCTTCAGGGCGGTAGATGTTGCGCAAGTCGACGACGACGGGCTGCGCCATCACGGTCTTCAGCCGATCGAGATCGAGCGCGCGGAACTGCACCCATTCGGTGACGATGACGAGCGCATCGGCGCCTTGCGCGCAGGAATAGGCGTCCTCGCAATAGGTGATGTCAGGCAGCTCGCCCTTGGCCTGCTCCATGCCGACGGGATCGAACGCCTTGACCGTTGCGCCCATGTCGATGAGACCCGTCACCAGCGGGATCGACGGCGCGTCGCGCATATCGTCGGTGTCGGGCTTGAAGGTCAGGCCGAGCACCGCGATGGTCTTGCCGCGCAGCGAGCCGCCGAGCGCCTGGCTCACCTTCCGCGCCATCGCACGCTTGCGGTTCTCGTTCACGGCCAGCACGGATTCAACGATGCGCAGCGACACGTCGTAATCCTGCGCGATCTTGATCAGTGCCTTGGTGTCCTTCGGGAAGCACGAGCCGCCGAAGCCGGGACCGGCATGCAGGAATTTGGTGCCGATGCGGTTGTCCAGGCCAATGCCGCGCGCGACCTCCTGGACGTTGGCGCCGGCCTTTTCGGAGAGATCGGCGATCTCGTTGATGAAGGTGATCTTGGTCGCGAGGAACGCGTTCGCGGCGTATTTGATCATCTCGGCGGTGCGGCGTTCCGTGAACATCAGCGGCGCCTGGTTCAGCGACAGCGGGCGGTAGATGTCGCTCATCACCTTGCGGCCGCGTTCGTCGGAGGTGCCGACCACGACGCCGATCGGGAAACTTGAAGTCACGGATCGCGGCGCCCTCGCGCAGAAACTCGGGGTTCGAGGCGACCACGACGTCGGCGGTGGGATTGGTCTCGCGGATGATGCGCTCGACCTCGTCGCCGGTGCCCACAGGCACGGTCGACTTCGTCACCACGATTGTGAAGCCTTGAAGCGACTGCGCAATCTCGCGCGCGGCAGCATAGACGTAGGACAGATCGGCATGGCCGTCGCCGCGGCGCGAGGGCGTGCCGACCGCGATGAAGACGGCATCGGCGTCCGCGACCGGCTTCTTCAGGTCGGTGGTGAAGTCGAGCCGCTTGGCCTTGACATTGGTCGCAACCAGCTCGTCGAGGCCGGGCTCGTAGATCGGGATCTCGCCGCGATGGAGCGCCGCGATCTTCTTCTCGTCCTTGTCGACGCAGGTGACGTCGTGACCGAAATCAGCAAAGCAGGCTCCGGACACCAGTCCCACATAGCCCGTGCCAATCATCGCAATACGCATAAGGAACCTAGCAGGCCCAACATGTGAGCAGGAGGCATAGAAATCGGAATAAACCTTAACCGCATCCCGCAAACAGATGCTAGGCGCTTGCCACGAGCAGCAGCCCGCGATGATTAGTTTTGCAGCCTGCACAAATAGGCCTCGTAGGCTAGCTTCAGGCCAACCGTGAGCGGTGTTCGCGCGGACCAACCCGTTTGCGCCAAACGACTGACGTCGAGGATCTTGCGCGGCGTCCCATCCGGGCGTGAGGTATCGAACGAGATCCCGCCGCGATAGCCAACGATGTCCGCTACAAGACGCGCAAACTCGGCAATACTGATGTCCTTGCCGGTCCCGATATTGATCAAGTCCGAGCTCGAATAAGTCTTCATCAAATGAACGCAGGCATCGGCCATGTCGTCGACATAAAGAAACTCTCGGCGCGGCGCCCCCGTGCCCCAAACCGCGACGCTGGATGCACACAAGACCTTTGCCTCATGGAAGCGGCGAATCAAGGCCGCAACGACGTGGCTATATTCATGGTGATAGTTATCGCCGGGACCATAGAGATTGGTCGGCATCACGCTAATGAAATCGGCGCCGTACTGGCTGCGATAGGCTTCGGTCATTTTGATGCCAGCTATCTTTGCAATCGCGTAAGGCTCGTTGGTCGGCTCCAGTGAGCCGGTGAGCACTGAGTCCTCGCGGAGCGGCTGCGCCGCCAACCTCGGATAGATGCAGGACGAGCCGAGAAACATCAACTTCTCGGCTCTGTTTAGATGAGCCGCATGGATGATGTTCGCGGCGATTGCCATGTTGTCGTAGATGAATTCGGCGCGCAGCGTATCGTTGGCAACAATACCCCCGACCTTAGCGGCAGCGAGGAATATGACCTGCGGTCGCGCCTTCGCGAACCAATCGAATACAGCGGCCTGGTTGCGGAGGTCAACCTCGCCCCGGTCCACAGCAAGAAGCTCAACATCCTCTAGCGCCAGCCGTCGCACGAGTGCGCTGCCGACCATACCTCGATGGCCGGCGACATAGACGCTCTTGCCTTTGAGTTCAAATGGTACGTTTGCCACTGCCCACGTCCTGTTTCGCGTCGGCCAAATCGCTCGCCACCATTTCCTCTACGAGCTGGGAGAAGGTCCGCTTCGGCTTCCAGCCGAGCTTCTCGCGCGCCTTGCTGGCGTCGCCTACGAGAAGATCGACCTCGGTGGGCCGAAAGTAGGTTGGATCAATCCGCACCACGGTCTTGCCGCTCGTCGCACAAATGCCGGTTTCGTCCACACCCAGGCCATGCCATTCAATTCGACGTCCGACCTGCGCGAAGGCGAGCTCGACCATTTCCCGCACTGAGTGCGTCTCGCCGGTGGCGAGCACGAAGTCGTCCGGCTTGTCCGCTTGGAGAATCATGTGCATGCCCTCGACGTAGTCCTTCGCATGCCCCCAATCCCGCTTCGCCTCAAGGTTGCCAAGATAGAGCGTATCCTCAAGCCCAACTTCTATGCGAGCCACGCCGCGGGTAATCTTGCGGGTGACGAACGTCTCGCCGCGGAGTGGGCTTTCGTGATTGAACAGAATGCCGTTGCTTGAAAATAGGCCATAGGCTTCGCGGTAGTTCACAGTGATCCAATACCCATAGAGCTTGGCGACACCGTAGGGCGAGCGCGGATAGAATGGCGTCGTCTCCTTCTGCGGAATCTCCTGCACGAGGCCAAAGAGCTCGGACGTCGAAGCTTGGTAGAAGCGAGTCTCCTTCTCCATGCCTAGTATGCGGATCGCCTCCAGAAGCCGCAGCACACCGATCGCATCGGCATTGGCGGTGTATTCCGGGCTTTCGAAGCTAACAGCGACGTGGCTTTGCGCGGCGAGGTTGTAGATCTCAGTCGGCCGGATCTGCTGCATCAAGCGGATTAGGTTTGTCGAATCCGTCATGTCACCGTAGTGCATCAAGAAAGGCACGTTCCCCACATGCGGGTCCTGATACAGATGATCGACCCGCGCAGTGTTAAATGACGACGACCGCCGCTTGATGCCGTGAACGATGTAGCCGAGCGACAGAAGATAATCGGCGAGATAGGCGCCATCCTGGCCGGTCACACCGGTGATTAAAGCGGTTGGCTTACTCATAGGCTACCCGAGATTATGGGAAGGTACTCAATCATCACGCTTGCGCGCGCGAAATCACCGAATCGAACTTCTCTGCAGAGCAGAGCAGATCAAGCTGCCATAGGTCACCGCATAACCGCGGCTAGTCAACTGGCGGTATTGTGGTGCGCCGAGAAGGCCGCTAGATCGAAAGCGCAATCGTGCACGTCGGTTTCGATGACTTAAGTGTCGGCCGAGCTGCGCAGTAGCTACGCCACCCAGCACATCAGCCCTTCACGCCGGGCTATGCCCGTCACATACGGAAGAGGTTCACGAGGCCAATAAGTCAAGCTGCCAAAAGTGAACGATCGCGAGTGTGTAAGCCGCTTGTGTCAATACGCGCGACGCAGCACGGGACCAACTGGCGCGCACACGCGATCCATATACCAGCCATAAGGCGTCTCGACCCGCACCAAGGGACAACGGCGCGCCGGCACATAGCGGTATGGGTAGGGCTGCGCCCAGAACGTAATAGGCGTCACTCGGCTCTGACCCGTGAGCAGGGCCGCCGGTGCCGGCATCTGCATCGCGGCGCTAGCTCCACTCGCTGCGCATAGGGTAACCGTGACGGCGAAAAGGCCTGCTCGCATCAACGTCGAAAACATCCCGAAAAGCTCCTCGCGCCTGCGGATTTAATCCCCGTCGCGCTCGCCACATCCCAGTCAACCGAAGCGCCTTGGGTGAGCCGCGCGGCTAGCCTAAATAGTTGAGGGAATTTACCAACGCCGCCGGCAGAAAAGCAACCGCTGCCAGGTGGCCGAGAGCTTTTTGGGTCGATATGGCGCGCAGGTGTGGCTTCTTGGTCCTACTTGTCCTCACTCCAGGCCCCCGGGGCAGCGAGCTCGGGTGAACGGCGGTACACATCCCGAAGAAACCGGTAGTTGACCGCCTGTGCCAGCGGTACATCCTCTTCACCCAGCTTGGCGAAGAGCAGGATATCCCGAAGCGTCCGCCAGCGGCTTTCGTCGTAGTCCCCGATACGGCCGCCCGTCGGCAGCACGAGCGAGCGCTGCTGCTGCAGCTCGAATATGAGCCGTTCGGGGTTCAACCGGGCCTGGCCGCCGCCGACGAGAACGGGCACGCTCCTTGCATAGTCCGCATAGGCAAATTGCCACCCTCGAATGAGCCCCCGAAGAACATCGGCGATCACGGACGGCTGGTCATGAACGAGATCATTGCTGGCGAAATAGACCAGGCCCGGGACATGGATGCCGTAGTCCTGCGGTTTGATCACGTTCAGCTTCACGAAACTCGGACTGGAGGGACCGGGCTGCTCGTCGATGGCGGCGACGATCGCATCCACCTCCCCGGCCTTCAGAGCCTCGAAGCTGTCGCGGTCCGGGACCTTGGTAATCTGGCTGCGGGGAAGCCCGAGCTGCGCCATCATTGCATCAAAGACGACCTCCCCCTCACTCGCTCTGCGATACCCGACCGTCTTCCCGACCAGGTCAACCGGCCGCCGCAAGCCCGAGCTTTCGAGCGTGAAAATCGCGACCGAGGTATCGAGAAAGCTGGCAGCAAAGGCGGTCACAGGGACGCCACGCCAGCTCGCCAGCAGGAACTTCTGGCCACTTGTCACGCCGATGGCATGTTGGCTTGCAATCGCCTGGACGAAGTCGGGGTCGGGTTGAGCCGCCAACTCAATGCGCGAGGAGAAATATCCCTGCTTCGATGCAGAGAGTTCGCCGGCGAATCGTGCGCCATGTGGCCCGTCCAGGAGGAGCTTGACCGCCACCCCTTTGGAGGTTGGCGCTCGTACAGGAGCTGCATCAGGGCGAAGAAGGAGAAGCATAGTGCCTGCCAGTGCCACAGCAGCAAGGCTAGTAGTGAGGTAACGTTTCCCTCTCGGCCGGGTCTGCCGCCGGGACTGAGGTCTTAACGAAAACTTCCTAATGAGTTGTGGATTTGACATATCACTTGAGGCGAGATGAGCTACAATGTACCTTGGAGGGTAAGGTTAATTTTTCCTTCACCTTGTTTTAACAGCGATTTTGACCGATAGCACGGCTTCTTCGGACAATTAATTTTGCTTCAATGGATTTGGCAGGATGTCAATTGTTTCTACTCGACCTGTGCCCGTCCCTGATTCTGCGACGGGAATTCGCGTGGTCGAGCAAACCGCATCAACATCTAAAGGGTTTTCGCCGAGCTGGCTGCGCCCGGCGGTTGTTGAACGCTTTTTAGCCTTAGTTGATGCGGCGTTGATCGTGATCAGCGGGATTGGCTGCGCGGTCGGCTACCTCCTGTGGACCGCGGGCAACGTTGGCAAAGCCGACTTCTACGCGGCAGCTAGCGTCCTGATTGCAATTAATTTCATCCTTCTGACCTTGGTACAACAGGGCTACCGACTCAAAATCATCACCGACCTGCCACGCACGTTGCGGATGACACTGACGACGTGGACCGGCCTGTTCGGCGCGCTGCTCGCTATCGCCTTTACGATGAAGGTCAGCGAAGAGTTCTCCCGTGGCGCCACGATCTCGTTCTATCTGGTGGGCCTCGCCGTCCTTCTAGCTTGGAAGACCGTGGCCGCGCGCTTGACCGCGCATGCCTTGCGCACCGGCGCCTTTGCCAACGGCCGTGCGATTATGATCGCCGAGTTCGGCCTTGCCACCTCCTCCAACGCGGTCGACGACATCGGCCAGCACGGCTACCGGCTGATGCGAATCATGGAGATCCCCGCGAGGGAGCTGACTTCGCCGCTACTGCTCTCCTCGCTCGCGCCGCGGTTCGAGGAGCTGATTGCCTATGCGCGCGAGAACCGGATCGAGCACATCTTCCTGCTTATTAACTGGGGCCGGCAGCATGTGATCGATAGCATTTTGGACGTGCTGAAGATCCTCCCCGTTCCGGTACATCTGGTCCCGGACGCCCACACCGCGCGCTTCTTGCGCTATCCGCTTTCCGGCACCGGCAGCACATTCATTGCCGAGTTGCGCCGCGCTCCGCTGTCCTTGCGCGAGCGGGGGCTCAAGCGCGCGCTGGACCTGGTCGGCGCGAGCCTTGCGCTGTTGGTATTCGTGCCGGTGATGCTGGTGACCGCGATTCTGATTAAGCTGACCTCAAACGGCCCAGTGTTCTTCCGCCAGACCCGCCACGGTTTTGGGGGGCGCGCGTTCAGGATTTTCAAGTTCCGCACCATGCGCGTGCTCGAGGACGGCCCGACCATCGTACAGGCACAGAAGAATGACCCGCGTGTCACGCCGATCGGCAAATGGCTGAGAAAGACCTCGATAGACGAGCTGCCGCAACTCCTCAACGTGCTCAAGGGCGAGATGTCGCTCGTCGGCCCCCGCCCGCACGCGGCCGCCCACAACACCGAATATGAGCAAATCATCGGCAACTACGCCTTCCGCCACCACGTCAAGCCCGGCATCACCGGTTGGGCCCAGGTTAATGGTTACCGCGGAGAAACCAATACGGTTGATCTGATGCAGAAGCGCGTCGAACTCGACCTCTGGTACATCAACAATTGGAGCCTCTGGCTGGACATCCTGATCATCATGCGAACCGCTGTGATCAGCCTCGCGCAGGCTAAGGCTTATTAACGCGAACCGGAATATTGAAATGCCTAGCTCAATAGTTGTCTTTGGAGGGGCCGGCTTTATCGGCACTCATCTGCTTCGCCGCCTTGTTTCAGAAGGAACGAACAGCATTATCTCCTTCGATCTCAAGGAGCCTAAGGAAAGACTGCCAGGAGTAACTTACCGCGTTGCCGATGTGCGTAACCTCCGCGAGCTTAACGTAGAATCCGACGTCGCTCGCATATACAATTTGGCAGCAATCCACACCACTCCCGGTCATGCGGAACACGAGTACTTTGAGACGAACGTCGCCGGCGCAGTAGAGATAACCAGCTTCGCGTCACGGCATGGCGTTGCCGAAATCATATTCACGAGTTCGATTTCTGTATATGGACCCGGGGAGTCCGTGAAGACAGAAGAGACGCCGTTGGAACCTGTTACCTCGTATGGATTCTCCAAAGCGCTTGCCGAGCGCATACATCAAAATTGGTTCGAGGCAGATAGCAATCGCAGGTTGACCATCGTGAGACCCGCCGTAGTCTTCGGTAAGGGCGAAGGCGGCAACTTCACGCGACTTGCGAGGCTACTCGAGAAGGGCTTCTTCGTTTACCCGGGACGAAAGAACACGGTGAAAGCCTGCATTTACGTCGGCGATTTGCTTGACGCGATTGAGTTTGCTCGATCGTCCCCCGAGCGTTTTGTGTTGTTCAACGCATGTTATCCGGATCGCTATACGATTGAGGATATTGTAAACGCGTTCCGATCAATTTCTTTTCCAAATACGCGAGAATTTCTCATTCCCGAGCCAGCCGTGAAGGCTGCAGCAGCCATTCTCAAGCCATTCTCTGCTGTTGGCTTGGGCATTCATCCCGACCGTGTCATGAAGCTCGTCAGGTCCACCGATATTGTCCCTGGCTGGCTTCAATCCAAAGGGCAAGCGCAGCTTGGACAATTGCAGTCCGCCCTGCTCCGCTGGAGAGACGAGTCATCCGGATTGTTCACATAGCGGCCGACAGAATGGCCATAGCCGAGGCCTTGCGACCAATCATTCGAGCGCGACTTGCGCCTTGATCAATCGAGCTAAGATATGACCATTCCTATTGTAGTCACGGGTGCGGCAGGGTTCATCGGTATGCATGTCGCCGAACGACTGCTGGATCAGGGTGAAGAGGTAATCGGGGTCGACGTCTTTAATGCCTATTATAGCCTCGCCCTGAAGGACGCCCGGGCGGCTCGCCTCGAAGGCCGACCCGGCTTTCGCATGGTCCGCATGGACATCGCTGACCACGGTGCCTTCGCCGAGTTGATAAAGACCTCCGGCACCAAGCGGGTGATCCATTTGGCCGCCCAAGCCGGGGTTCGCTACTCGATTGAGAACCCCTTCGCCTACGAACGCAGCAATCTCGCTGGACACCTTTCCGTGCTGGAAGCATGCCGCACGGCTGAGATCGAACACCTGGTCTACGCTTCTTCGAGCAGTGTATACGGCGACCGACCGCTAAACGGCGAAGGCTTCCGTGAGACCGACCCGGCCAACGACCCCGTCTCGCTCTACGCCGCCACCAAGCGCTCCTGCGAAATGCTAAGCCAGAGCTATGCCCGCCTATACGGCTTTCCACAAACGGGCCTGCGATTCTTCACCGTCTACGGTCCCTGGGGACGGCCCGACATGGCTTATTATGGTTTCGCCGAAAAAATGCTGAAGGGCGCGTCCATCGAGGTTTACGGCGAAGGCCGGATGGCCCGCGACTTTACCTACATCGACGACATCGTCGATGGCATTTTGGGTGTGCTCAAGCATCCGCCAGCACCAGGCGGCCACGAAATTTATAACATTGGTGATAGCGATCCGGTCGGGCTGATGGACATGATTGCGACACTGGAAGCCGCCTTGGGCATCGAGGCCAAGAAGGTGCTCGTGCCGATGCAACCTGGCGACGTCCCCGCTACTTTCGCCAATATCGACAAGCTCAAGGCCCTCTGCGGCTACAAGCCCAAAATCAACCTAGCCGAGGGCTTGGCCCGCTTCGTCGCGTGGCGAATAGATTTCGGGAACGGATTCAGAACCACGGAAATGAAGTTCCCCGTCCCTAGGTAATTGGGAAGCGTGCCCCGCTTTAAGTCAACAGAGCATGAGCGATCTCCTCTCCGAAGTACGACAAAGTTCCGATCACCGGCGCTACAGGCCCGTCGGCACGCACCTGGCGCGCCGCCTTGTCGAGAGGGTAAGACGGTCATCGGGCCCCGTGTCCGCATACAGCAAGTCCAAATTGATGGCCGAGAAAATTCACGAGAACTGGGAGCGCGCAGCGCCGGATCGATTCCTAAGGACCGTCCGGCCGGCGGTCGTATTCGGCCAGGGCGAGGGCTGCAAAGGCGTGTTCGTTTTCCCGGGACGTCGCCACACCATCAAATCGTGCATCTATGTCGAGGACTCGATCGATCTGATGAAGGCCGCCGCCGACCTTGGTCAGCCACACGTGGTGCTGAACGGCAGCTATCCAGAATGCCCAACGCAGGAGAAGATCGTCACGACTCTTCGTGACGCATACTCCCCCGAAGGCGAGGTTGCTGGACATTCCCAGCGGTGTGGCAATTACCGCCGCCAAGGCCATGAGCTCGGTCAGCGGGCTGGGGCTAGGCGTCCATCTCGAGCCCGTGAAGTACGCTCGACCCATGTCTTTCCCGAATGGGGTCTGAAGCAGGGGCTATTCCGCGATGGCGCCTTCGTCTCTGGCGTGGACCACAGGGCGGTGGCAACGGAACGCACCTTCATCTACCGCGCCGAGCTGATCGAAATGTGTTGGCCTTGACCCTGGTGAGCCCTCGGCGACACGACGCAGTGGACCGGCCGCAGTGCAATCCCCGCTATTCTCGACAGCTACGCCCCACCGGCCACCATCAATTACTTCGTTGCTGAGCGACCAGCAGCCTTAACCCGTCGACTAGACCGCCGAGCCCGACAAGATCGTCGCTATCAACCATAGGCACCAAATTTGGAAGCAATCCACTAGCCAACACTTTGCAAGCGTGCGACGCAGCATCGCGCGAAGCAAATGGGGAAAAGATGATTATCGTGCATGTGCTCACGCGTTTCTTGCGTGGCGGTTCTGAAGAGAACACTTTGACTACTTGCCGGGCGCAGGCTGCGGCCGGGCATGACGTCGTCGTAGTGCACGGACGAGATTTCGATCCGGCTTTGCAAGCAGAAGCGGCCGAGACAGTGCGAGTTATCGAAATCTCCAGCATGGTGCACCCGATCTCGCCGGCCAACGACATAGCCGCGGTGATCACAATGTCGGCGCTGTTCCGCAAGCTCGGCGCGCACGTGGTGCACACCCATCAGAGCAAAGCCGGTATTCTGGGCCGCTCGGCCGCCGCGCTGGCCAAGACGCCGACCGTCATCCACGGCGTTCACATCCTGCCCTTTGTCAATGTCGGCAAGGCGCAAGAGCTAATCTATGTCGCCGCAGAGCGCTTCTGTAGCACTTTCACCGACGGCTTCATCAACGTCAGCCCGTCCGTTCGCGACATCTGCCTGCAATACAAGATCGGCAAGCCCAGCAAGCATTTCGTGGCATTCAGCGCCATGAACGTCGATCGGTTCAAGTCTCCGGCCCCCCCTGCGGATTGGCGCGAACTGCTCAACGTAATGGGAGCACAGAAACGCCCGCCAACCGCGATTATGCTGGCCTCCTTCGAACCCCGTAAGCGTCAGTTGGAACTGATCCAAGCAATACCCGAAGCGTTCGCGGGCCTGCCGGATTGGCGTCTGGTATTTGCTGGCGTCGGCGAGACCGAGGACGAAGCAAAGGCGCTTGTCAAGCGCCTGGGCCTTGAGGACAAGATCCGCTTCGCCGGCTTCCGCAAGGATCCGGAGGCCATCATCGCCCTGGCCGACGTCTGTCTGCTGACCTCGATGCGGGAAGGCCTTCCGCGGGTGCTGGTGCAATACGCCGCGGCCGGCAAGCCCTCGGTCGTCAGTCGGCTGCCCGGCGTTGAAGATGTGGTTCGTGACGGCGTCAGCGCTGTGCTCACGCCGGCCGACGACGTGGCCGCCGCCGCGAAGGCCGCTGGCGCGCTTCTGGCCGACAAGGCGCTGCTGGAGCAACTGTCCAAGGGCGCGTTGGCGATCGATGTCGATGCCTGGTCACCCCGCTCGATGAACGCCGCAATCGACAACGCCTACAGCGATATTATGAAATGACGATTCCTCCCAATGGCGCAACCGATACGCGTCCGCACATCACTATCTTCATCACCAACTTCAATTACGCCCGGTTCATTTCGCAGGCGATCGAGTCCGCCCTCGCCCAGACCTACGACCGAGTTTCGATCATGGTGGTCGACGATGGCTCGACTGACAACTCGGTGGAGGTAATCCAACGTTATTCAGAGGTACGCCTTCTGTCAAAGCTGAACGGCGGTCAGGTCTCGGCCGTGATCCATGGAACGGCGACGCTTTCCGGGGACATCGTCATCTTCCTAGACTCGGATGACTACCTATATCCTCACGCCTGCCAAGAGATCGCTGCTGCCTACGCTCCAGGCATCAGCTTGATTCAGTACCGTCTCGACAAGAAGAGGAGTGGGACGGCGGTTGGTCAGTATCCCGATTTCCCGTTCATGGATGGCGACCTGAAAAGCAAGGTCCTGCGGCATGGTTTCATCCACTCGTCGCCAACGTCGGGCAATGCGTTCTCAGTAGAACACGTGAGGCGAATGCTCCAGACGATTGATCCTTCCACCGAGGGGCGCAACTATATTGACGGCTACCTCATTTTCAGCGCGCCCTTCACTGGCACCGTCAAAGTGATCAATCGGGCGCTGGGGGCCTACAACGTCCACGGTGCGAACGTGTCATTGGCTGGCGGTAAAACCTTGAAATCCGTGACCAATTCTATCAATAGTGCTATTTGGCAGCGGAAGGGCTATTTGCGGATCGCGTCCCCTGACGGGGGGGAGACCGAGATCGACGCGAAGGCGTTGATGAGTCTGTCGGCTAGCCAGTACCGCAACGCTTTTCTTGTGGAGAAGGCGTACGGAACACGGTTGGTAGGCGAAATGAGCAGGGCATCGCTGGTCATGAAATCGATGGCCCGGTTCTTGCGATTTCCGGGAATGTCGCCTGCCAGACGCGTCTATAACGCCGTGGCGGCCGCCGCTCTCTTCGTGGCGCCGGCGTCGGTTTGCCGGAAACTCATACCACGCAGCTAGGGAGCACGGGCTCTGCCGACTTACGCTTCATCGCTTTCGAGGACTAGCCCGCAGCGACCGTTAGGTGCCGCGCGCGCCTCGGCTATACCCTATTCGGCTTCGAATGGGTGGTTGCTTGGGGGAATGCTCCTATTCTTAGTGAACCGCTTTCTGGACAGTGCCTTTAATGTGCCAGTCCTAGACATGGTTCTGCCTCTTATGGTCCTCGGCTTCGCTCTGGCCGAGAAGCGCGCAATCCACATCATGCAGATGACCTCGTTTTGGATCCTGATCATCCTGTTGATCTGGGTCTGCTTCTCGTTCGCCATAAACCATGTCCCCGCCGCCAGCTGGATACGACGGCTCGCGGTGATCGTAACCACCTTCCTGCCGATTCTGCTGTTCCGGACAATGCGTCGCCATGAGGCGCTGATCGCGTTTACTGTCGGCTGCATCGTCGGCTTCAGCTTCTATTTCGTTTCGGCGGTCGCGATCGAGTTAAGTCATGGCAGTGTCTCACGTGAACTGCGTGGCATTCAGCCGACGCCCGTGGTCGCAATGGCCCTGTATCTCTGCCTGAAGAACGAGATGTCAAAGTTAGTGCGATGGACTCTGATCACCTCCACTGCGGTTAGCGCACTGATCGGCTTGGCAATCGACGCGCGGGGACCGATTATAGCCTTAGTGATGGGTTTGGCCTTGTGGCCCGTTGCGGCAATGCGCGCGCGTAGCTGGCTATTGCCCCTGATCGCGGCACTTGGCTTCGCGGCCCATTTCCTTTACGGCTTGAATTATAGCGCTTATGGCGCCCTATTGACGAGCGGCCACTATACGGTAAGCAATGCTGAGCGAGCTTACGCGATCGACTTTTGTGTTTCGTTGATCAAGAGCGCACCGTGGTTTGGTCAATCACCCGACGACTATGGAATGACCTTCGCGCACGCCTATGATTCCTTGCCGGGCATCTGGCGGCAAACCGAGGGCGTTTTGAGCCCTCACAACACGTTCCTCGAATACTCGGTCTTCTATGGTGTACCGACCGCGATCTTGTTGCTGGTGATCTTGTGGGCAACTCTGCGTGCTGGCGGGGCGCGTATAGCGCGGTACCCGTTAGTTTACGCGCTGGTAGTCGCCGGTGTGGTGCGGCTCGGTGCCTTCTACGGTATCAGCGGCTGGATTCGGATCGAGTGGTTCGCCCTGCTATTCCTAATGTTCCATATCGGGGCGCAGTCGCAACTTGGCCGAGCCGCCGCGCGGTCTCAAGGCAACCGGCGCGTACCCGTTGTCCGCAAGAGCTGACGATGTTCTATCGTATCCTGAAACTCCTCGGCGGGATGACCACCTATTCAGCGGGACAGTGGCTGATGGTCAGCCTGCTCGCCCATCTGGGTGGACCGGGGCCCGTCGGTCAGCTCAGTTTAGCGCTGTCTTTGGTGACGCCACTGGCGGTGCTGTCGTCATTGTCCTCTCGCATGCTGCTGCAGATGGATCCTCGTAGAGACGGCGACCTGTTCCGCGACTATTGGCACCTGCGTTTAGCCACCACGGTGATATTCTTCATTGTAATCATCGGAATCGTCATGTGGCGACGTGACGACGTCAGCCTAACTCTGTCGATCCTATTCGTTACGCTGTTCCGGGGTGTTGAAAACGTTAGCGACGTGCTGTGCGGCTTGGCCCAGAACCGCGACGATCAAAACATCTTGAGCATGTCGCTGTTCTATCGCGGTCTCGGTACGGTCGTTCCGTTCGTCGTGGTCTACCTAGCCACCAACAGTCTGCCTTCCGCTTTGGCTTCGGTGGCCGCGGCTTGGGCTCTAGTGGCGTTCAACGATTGGTGGCGGACGCGAGCATGGCACGGGCGCTTGATGCCTATCGCCCACAGGCAGATCGTAGGGTTGGCCCGGCGTTCGCTGCCCATCGGCCTATCAGTTTTCCTCAGCGGTTTCAGCATCGTCGTACCGCGGCTTATGTTGGAATCATATGAGGGGGTCGAGGCCCTGGGCATATTCTCAGCCCTGACCTACACCATCACCCTGGGCAACCTGTTTGTGGGCTCGATCAGTAACTCGATGCTACGCAACGTAGCCACTTATTGGCAGGATGGAGACACCAAAGCATTCTTTCGCGTGATCCTTAAGTCTAGTGCCGTGCTGATGGGCATGTGTGCTGTTGGGATAACTCTAGCGGCTGTATTCGGAAAATGGATACTGCTCGTCCTCTATGGGCCGCAGTTCACCTCCTACACTACGCTGTTCACTGGTGTGGCGATCGCCGCCTCGTTCGTACTACTAGCTGGCTTGTGGGCTTACCTGGTGATCGGAACGAACTCTGCTTACTTCCAGCTCTGGTCGAACGTCGCCATTGTCGCTGCGGCCTTAGGATCGTCCTACATGCTAATTCCGCGCTTCGGCATCTGGGGGGCAGTTATTGTGCTGTTCGTCGTCAGCGCAACTAGGATCGCCTTGACCTTGGCCAACGTCGCCTATGTGATACGGCGCGATCAAGCACCTCGCGCGCAAGCTCGGCAGTTGAAGAGCGCATGACCACGAAGCTTCCGGCGCCTGTGGGCAACATTACTGCCAATCACAATAACAAGCCTTGGATCGATCCCGCCGTGCTGAGTTTCCTACGTCGCGATCTTGGCACCCGCATTACGAGCTGTAGCCATCTGGTCGCGCACCTTTATTGCCGTCCTAAAGGCTTCTACCAATCCGCGCCTGATGCCCTTGGTGTTAGCCCGTCTTGCGCGCCTGTCGGACCGCTGATCCGCAGGCACCGGGCCATCTTCGGAGCGAAATCGAAATGATGGCCGGCCCAGCCCGCGGTGTCATCATGATGAGCTGCGAATACCCGCCATTCCCTGGGGGAATCGGCACCTATGCCGGCGGCGTCGTCGCGGCCGTGCGCCGGGCTGGCTATCCCGTCACGGTGATCGCGCCGTCCTATCCCGAACTTCCTGCCGGGCTGCCGGAGCCGAACACTCATCGCATCCTCGGGCATCACAGGGTCAAACCGAAGGCGGTGCTATCACTCCTGTCGATCCTGCGCCGCACGCCGCACGACAGTTTGCTGCTGGCCGCGGACATCCGCAGCGTCCTTGTACTGTACGTGTTGAAGTCCCTGCACCGCCGAGCCTATCGCGTAATGGTTCATGGCAGCGAAGCTAGCAAGTTCCGCGCGGGCTCGCTGGGGCTCCGCTTGGCACGACGCGCCTACATGGGCGCGGAATTAGTCGCCTACAATTCGGTGGCCACCCAGCAAATTTTCCACCAGAACCTCGGCCAGCCTCGGCGTGAAGCCGTGACCTATCTGGGCGTCGAGCCCCACTGGTTCGATCCCATCGACGGCGGCTTTGAAAATCCAGCCCTTCAGGCCATCCCAGCCAAAGCGACGTTGATCGTCAGCGTCGGACGGCTGGAGCCGCGCAAGGGTCAGCTTGAGACCGTTCGCGCTATCGCGCGGGCGCGAGACCAGCACGGGCTGACCGACCCGGTCTACGTGATCGCCGGTCGGCCCGAGGCTCAGGCTTATGCCGATGCCGTACGTAACGAGGCTGAGCGCCTTTCCGTGCGCCTGGTCGCACCGGGCCGCATCTCCGATGACGACCTAAAGCGCCTTTATCGTCGGGCGGCCTGCCATTGCCTGCTGGCCGAGGCGCTGCCGGGCAAAATTGAAGGGTTCGGCCTGGTGCTGCTGGAAGCCGCCGCGCAAGAGTGCCCCTCGGTTGCGACCAGAGTGGGCGGTATTCCGGAAGTCGTCGGCGAAGCTGGCGTTATTGTGCTGCCGGGAAATTGCGATGCCGCTGCCGCAGCCATCTCGCGCTGCGCACGCGAGAACGAGTACCGGATGCGATTAGGGTTGGACGCCAAGCGTCGCGCGGCAGACTTTTCATGGGATGAGTGTGCGCGACTGACCTTCCCGGAGCTAGATACAGGGGCCCAGCAGTGATTATCGTCGTCGAGGGCCTCACGGCGTCCAGACGCGGACGCTGTCGACGAGCATGTCGACCGGACTCACGGCCTGCGCTTTCACTCGGTCAGGACCACCTGCGACGGTCAGATAAAGCCGATAAGGTGAGTCGTTCCATTCCGCGCCGCGCGTGACGCGCGAGGTTTCCACGCCGTCTTGGTAATAAACGATCCAATCGTCGGTTAATTCACAGCCATAGGTATGGAACGTATCGTCGGTAGCAACCGGCGTGCGCGGATAGACGCCTGCGGCCCAGTGGACTTGAGAGGCCCCGGCCGGCGGGTGGGGGCCTGGCCACAGATGGATGGCGGAGTTGTAGCCATAGTGGCCTGCGGCGCCGTAGCTTTCGACTACATCGATCTCGCCATGCATCCCCGTGGTCGGAGAATCGAGTGACGTCATCCAAAAGGCGCTCCAGCCGCCGATACGCTGGGCAACCTTCATCCTGACCTCGACATACCCCTTGGAGAAGGTGAAGCCTTCGTCCTTAATGTTTACACTTGAGAGATGCGCACCGTACCAAGTACCGTTCACCTGCTGCATGCGTAGGCGAAGCATGCCGTCCTGGAGCGTGTAGGTGCTCGGCGAGCTCGTGAGGCTTGGGAACGCCGCCCAGCCATAAGTCGTGTGGCCCGGCGCGAACCACTTGGCCGCCGTCGCCGGCTGGTTGGCATCCGCGATGCTAAGGGTGTCGAAGGTATCTTCGAAGGCTAGGTTCGTGTAAGTACCAAGCAAACCGCGGCGCCTGGTGTCCATCACCTTGAAATTCTGCTTCATCGCCATCAGTTGGGCGGGTGTAGAAAATCGGGCAAGGGCGATTTCCTGACTGTTACTTGGAGGCGCGATTGTCCCAAGAGAGACGACCACGACAAGCGTCGCGTGCCAATTTGCGCCGAATTTAGATCTCATGGGTTTGCAAACTGGATTATCATACAATTGTCTCGCCGAAGTTAATCGAAGTTCGTTAATCGCAGACTTGATGTCAATCCCACTGGATTCATGATTCTTGGTCGGCCAGGCTCATGGCGGCTGCATAAACGTGTTCGGAAACATGGCGTACTGTTATCGAAGGCACCGTGCAAAAGCCACAGTAACGTCCTCGATCGTTGGTCCGACGGTAAGGCTTGTTCGATCGGTGGTGAATTCCGCCAGTTCAGGATTGGTTCGCGCGACTCTCCTCTGACCGGAAGTTCAGACGGCATAGAGAACCACTGGTAGCCGACGAGCGATCATTTCTGACTAACTGTGTATCTGAAAAACTGAATGCCTCTCATGACGCCTAGGATCGTATCGACACGTTGATACCTCTGAACGTCGAATTGTTTGCATTGCTCCGACCCATAGTAACAAACCTTCACCTTCAATGATCGCGAACAGTTGTTCTTAACGCTAACGACGTGCTCCAGCATGTCGGGATTGATAGTTTCACGACGTGCCGCGGCTTCTACATCGAGACACGGTCTACCCAAGCTATCCCTAACGATATTCCCGCCGGATTCCGCGGCTCCCTGCATCGTTAAACCTCTACCGGCGGACTGCCCATAACCGGCAGACGGCGTACCGAGCAAAGAGCCAATTACTATAGGAACGATGCCAAGCGTCCTCACCAGGGCCTCTCATCGAGCTTAACTCCGGGCACCGCCACTTTCACTCCGTCTCGTGCCAACCATTTTGCGAACATTTCCCGCGACGTGACGTCAATTTGGCCCAGTTTCGCCAGCAGTCGCTCCCTATGGGGCCACCCAGTGCTCCGCAGATTGGCCGCGGCCTCTGCGATAAAGTAACTGTCGACCATTCCCACGAACTCCGATGTCGCGCTCTCCTGCATCGGCTCGCTCAGCATTTGAAGGGCCGCCAATGCCAGCCGATTGCGTCTCAGCGCAATCCAACCCTCACGCGGACCCGTTGAATAGGACTGCTCTAGATAGCTCACACATTTCTCATCGATTCCGTTACGCGCGGCGCTTACCGAATAGAGCATTAGCCACAGAAACGCATCGACCGGGCTAATGGTAAGGGAAAGCTCCAGGTCCGTCTCTGCATCATGCATGCTGCGATCCGCCTCAGCGGGACTCATCTGACGCGTTGCCTCTTGCGCCGCGAGCAGACCGACGAGGCCTCGCGCGCGGGTAATCTCCGGAGCCAAGACCGTGCGCGCTCGTTCACGTTGCATACGTTCCAGCAGACGCGCAGCTACGCCATTCTTGAATCGTTCTTCTGCCATGATCCGTGCCGCAACCTCGCGGGCATGTGCGGCAGATTGCAAGATAGGAAAGGCCGTAGCGGACCAAGATATCCCGGCAAACCCAAAAATCAAAAGTGCGGTTCGTAGACTAGAACGCATAATCACGTCCTGCTATTCCACGTAGCCATAGCGCGCGTAATACTTCTGGTAATAATATCGTCCGTGATAGGACTCGTAGCGAGAGAGGGCCTTCGTATCCGCTTTATTCAAGATCACGCCGAGCAATTTATCCTGGATCTCAGGCGCGCCCCGTAAATTGTGCTGCACCACGTCGATTTTCGTCTTGCCCCACTCAACAACGAAGATGAAAGAATCGACAAAGGAGGACGTGACGCGCACGTCTACCACAGGTGCCATCGGCGGCATGTCCAGCACCACGTAGTCAAACTGCGCGCGCAATTGGGTCACTAACGCGTGCATCGCCTTCGAGGCCAAGATTTCATTGGTATGCAGCAACTTCGAGGTTGTGCCTGCCGGCAGGATCGAGAGCTTAGTCTCGGGATCGACCACTAACACATCTTCAAGCTTGGCCTTTTGCGCCACGACGTCCACCAAGCCAGTCTTAGCATCCGGCACCAACGCACGCGACAGCGATGGATTACGCAAATCCGCGTCGACTAGGATAACGCGCGCGCCGCCATGCGCCATGAGCTGGGCGAGATTGGTCGAAAGCGTGCTCTTACCCTCATTCGGCAGGGTCGAGGTGGTTGCCAACACGCGGTTCTCGCGCACGATCGCGTTAAGATCCACCGCCACCTTCACTGAACGCACGGCTTCGGAGAAACGTGACAACGGGTTGTCAACTACATAGCGCAGCAGATCCGGCTGAGGATTGTTCTTGCGTGATAGCCTGCCAGCCAGTCCTGGCGGGGCCGCGGCAGAGCCGAGAGCCGGAAGCGCCGGCAGGATTGCGATACAGTTGGTGCCCAGAATGTCCTCGACCTTGCTAGTGGTGCGGAAAACCTGGTCCGTGAGCTCTCGCGCCATCGCCGCACCGAAAGCCAGCATTAGACCGCCCAGCAGGCTCGCCGCCAGTATGATCAGGGCTTTTGGATAGCTGCTCTTCAAGGGCATCGTCGCCGCGCTGATCACGCGCGCTTCAGTGATCGGAAACGACTGCTGCTGCACACTTTCCATGTAACGCTGCAGGAAATTATCATACATCGCCTGAAGGGACTGCGCATTGCTATCGAGTTCACGGAGCTGCACTTGGGCCTGATTAGTGAGCTGAGATTCCGAAACGACGTTGGCAAGGCTAGACTTGATGGCTTCCTCGCGGGTCACGGCGATGTCATAGTCGCTCTTGTAGGATTCCTGGATGCGCTTCAGTTCATCAATGATGTTCTTCTTGATCTCGGCCATCTGCCGGCGCAGATTGACGGCGGCTAGGTGATCCGAGCCATATTTCATCGACCAGATCGATTCCTTGGAAGCCATGTCGACATACTGCCCGCGCAGCTTGACGATGGTCTCGTTCTTCAGCGCATCGGCGACGCTCGCATCCGGAATCTCCTGCTTGAGGATGTCGTTGATACGATCCATCCGCGCCTTGGCCTCCGCTGTGGCCGCATGCGCCAGCACCAGCTGGCTGTTCACTTCCGCGAGCTGTTGCTCGTTCATCAGCCGCCCGCCGGTATCGACGATGTTATTCGCAGTCTTAAAATCCACCACGGCCTTCTGCGCAGCCGAGGCTTGGGTACGCAGCTCCTTGATGCGATCCTGAAGCCAGATGCTGGCGCGGCGCGTCGCTTGGTATTTTGCCTCGAGGGAATCGACAATATAGGCATCCGCAATCGCGTTAGCGGTCTTCGCCGCCTTCGCCGGATCTTTCGAGGTAAAGCCAATCTCCATAACATAGGCGAGCCCGAGTCGCGTGACGGTGCGGTTCTTCTGGAAGCGTTCCAAGGCCTTTTGGGTCTGCTCAAATTCGGAAGGCGCGCGCCCGTCGGAGAACAAGTCACTGACGAAGCCAATGATGGTGCCGAGCAGCCCGACGCCGGGGCCGGTGAATTCGGGATCCTCGATCAGGTGTAAGTCGCGGATGACCGCGAGGCTGATGTTATCGGATTTCAGAATCTCGACCTGGGTTTCCACTGTCGCGGAGTCTACCGCGATGTCGCCTAGCACGGATTGCTGCTGGAACAGTTGCACCTTGCGGGTGTCAATCACCATCGAGGCGGTGGAGGTGAAAAGTGGAGGGGCGGTGAAGAGATAAAGCAGTGCCAGGATCACGGAGGCCGAGGCGATCGCAACCATCGTTGGGAATTGGCGGCGGACGACCTCGAGATAGGAGGTCAGCGACTGCGACGGAGAGCCGTCGGCCTCGGCGAAATCACGGTTGATCTCCGAGGTCGGCTTGTTCACCTGCAACATCTAGCAATTCCTGAAAATGGATCGATGTGTGTTCTTGGGATTAATGTCCGCCAACAGCCCAGCTGCGTCCGGGCAAATCTGATGCCAAAGCCCGCGTTGGGCGAACCACTAGCACAATCCTGCCTGCAATTGAACGCGGTCGATGCAGTGCAACGCACAGCTTACGGGACATTTTGTATGAAGCTTAACGGCGCAAAAGCAAAACGGCGCCCGCTGGCGCCGCTGCCGTGAGGTGTCATGCGCCGGCCGAGAGGGCCGGTTCGGTCAGCGCCGCGGGCTGGTGCTGTTGGTGGCGCTGCCGACGCCGCCGCCGCCGCCGTTGGGCGCGTTGTTGTTCGTCGTGTTGTTGCCGAACCTGACGAGGCCGCCGCCACCGCCGCCGTTGGCGAAGCCGCTGTTACCCGTCGGACCGCCTGCGCCGGTGCCACCGCCGCCCGCGCCGCCGCCGGTCGCGGCGATCGCGACGTCGCCCGTCGCGGCCTGGTAGGCGGCGATCACGTCGGCGTTGCCGGTGTTGGCGATCGCGGCCTGGATCTCATTGGCGAAGGCCTGGTCGGCCTGCGCGGCCATGCGGGCGACCTGGGCGAGGCCGCCGACGATCGCGCGCATCTGGTCCTTGGTGGTCGCGGGATCCTTCAGGAGCGCGATCAGGCCCGGGAGCGTGGTCGGATCGGAGGCGCCGAGATCGCGCACGCGCGAGATCAGCTGCGGGCCGCCGGTCGGATATTGCTGCAACAGGCTGCTCGGCGAAGCCTTGAACTCGGTAATGACGGTGGCCGGCAGCTGGCGCTGCGGCGGGTAAACGGCGGCGCTGGCGGCCGAGGTGATCGTCGCGGCGAGGGCCGCGGCGGCAGCCATGCGAAGCGCAATCTTGATAACGCTCATAAATCAACCTCCAAAAAATCAGCTGCCCCGATGTGCTTCCTCGGCGCGGGCAAATGGCTGTGCAGTGCGGAACCTAACCGAAGAGAAAAGAGCTGTCCACTTATTCTAAAGACTTCGTAAACGACGCAACTGCTTCAAATCTAGACACTTTTATGAAGCTTGGGCATCCGGCGCGGGACGGCGCCTGAGGTTGTCGAATGGCCCTCGCCTCGCCGGCTGGTGGTGCCTCCCTCTGCCATGGCGCGGCTCTCCTTCGTGCGGAACGACTGCGACAGGCCCGCGCCGAAAAGCGCAAAGAATGGAATGCTGTAGCCGGGCACCTGCAGCGTGAAGTCCAGGCTCGAATGCAGCAGCGACAGCGTGGCGGTCGCCACCGCGGCCAGCGGGATGATGGCATCGCGCCGGCGTCCGACCACGCCCCTGGCCAGGACCAGCAGCATGATGGCCCAGCCGAGCGCCACCAGCAGCGCCATGGGAATGCCCACCTCGGAGGCAAGCTCCAGCGGCGTCGAATGCGCGGCATCCCAGACGCCGCGAATCGAGATGTTGGGGCTGCGGTACGGCGGGAAGGCCCATTGGAAGGTGCCCATGCCGGTGCCGAACCAGGGATTGTCGCCAATGATCCGCAATGTGGATTTCCAGGCCTCGATGCGGCCCTCGTCGACCAGGCCCTGGCTGTCGAACCGGCTGGAGACGCGGCCGCCGAGCAGTTGCAAGAGTCCCAGCGCGACGGCGGCGCCCGAGCCGAGCGAGATCCAGATGCCGGTGCGCGGCGGCAGGTCCTTGCGGAGGAAGAGCGTGAACGCGACGATCATCGCCAGCAGCGACAGGCCGACGCCGGCGCGCGAGGTCGTCATGAACATCGCCATCAGGCAGATCAGCAGGCAGCCGAGCTGCGGCAGGATCTCCTTCGGCGGGATCGCGCGCAGATCGAGCGACAGACGCCGCCATTCGACGTGCCGCTCCGGCAGCCGGCGGCGGACATCTTCCAGGATCAGCAGCATCCAGATCACCGCACAGGACCCGAAATAAGCCGCCGCCGTGTTGCGGTTGATGAAGGTGCCGGTGACGCTGCCGAGATAAGCCGTCTTGTCCCGCCACAGGATCATGGTGGGCTCGATCAGGAACGAGAGCACGCCGTAGAGGGCGTAAGCCGCGCCCGAGATCGCGATCACCCACAGCAAGCGGCGCGCGCGATCGCGATCGGCACCGACGGTGATGCCGAGTACGATGGCGAGGATGTTGGCGAGCGGCGCGCCGAGCGCGAAGAACGCCTCGTTCTTCACAATCGAAGCAGAGGGAGCAATCGGCACGCCGAGCAGATCCGAGGCCTGCTTCCAGATCGGCTGGAATGGCGCGACCCAGGGATGGTCGGAGAGCTGCTCGTGCAGCACGAAGGCGTAGGCCGCAACGATCACGCCGATCCCGGCGAGCAGCCACAGATGCGGCGCCCGCAGATCGCGCGTCGGCGCGAAGATCACCGCTAGCCCGAGACACAGGCACCAGAACGCGATCGACAGATCGTTGGTCGAGCCGAACGGAAACGGCGCGCCGGCGACCACGAAGAACAGGATGAAGGTCGCGGGCAAGCTCCATGACCAACGAATCCTGGACCAGTCTATGTCGGGAGGCCAAAGGCGCATCGTGGTGTCTTGCGAGCTTTGCTTGAGCTTAGAGGAAGCAATCGATCGGATAGATCTTCAGATCGACGTTGAGGCGGCTGTTCCGGGTCTGCGCCCGGGAAGCGTAGAATAGTCCAAAGCTATCACTGCCCTGATCGAGTTTTATTCCAGGGGTTAATTCGTCGGGCGGGACGAGAAGGCCGATGTGCCGGTTGATGGCGGAAATCTCGATCCGTCCCTCGCCTTCCGCAAAATGCCCGCCGAGCTGGGTCACGGTGACCTTGGGCAGGCCGCGGCGCTGATGGCAGACGTCCTCCTCCCACAGCTTGGTCTGCCCGACCAGCGGTTTGCCCGGGCCATCGGGAACGACGATATCGGGGAAAGATGGGCGCAGCATCCCGAAGAACTTGCTCTCCTTGGAATTCGCCGACAGCCGGATCGTGAACGAAAGCTCGCCCTTGGCTCCCATCAGGCGCGACAAGATCGGCGCATCAGGCTCGGCGGAGACCATCACGTCGATGCGATGGCGGACGCCCAGCTCTGCAGCAGCGCCGAGAGCCTGCCCGAGCGGTGCAAGCCCGAAGCCGACGGGGACGAGAGCCAAAAGACGGCAAAGTGTCCGAAAGCGCATGAAGCCCCTTGCAACAATGCGGGGTGCCCGATGACCGGCGCCCTGCCCAGTGGCGCCTTGATCTTATCCCGAACTTGTAGCCGCAGCAGAACCGCTTCGATCTAAACGAAAATGGCACCGGGACAAGGCCCCGGTGCCATCGTTTTTGCTCGATCAAGTCGGCGTCTTACGGCGCCAGCTTGACGTTGTTGCGGAAGATCAGGGCGTCGTTGGAGAGATTCACCGCATCCGAGCCGGTGGCCATGATCACGCGCAGGAACTGCAGGAATTTCGTAACTTCGACGTTGCGGGAGTTCGAGACGTAGATCACGTCACCGTTCTTCATCATGACCTTGGTGGTGAGGAAGAAGCCACCGGGATCGCGGAGGTTCACGTTGAAGATGACCGGAACGGTCTCGGAAGTGTACTTGCTGACGTCGATGCCGAGCTGGGCCGCAACCTCGCGCGGCTCGCGGCGATAGAGGTAGACGGCAGCCGGATCAGCTTGACCATCCAGAAGACCACCCGACTTGCCGACGGCTTCGCCGAGGTTGATGCGCCAGGCATCGAAGTTGAACTCGCCGCTCTGGCCGCTGGCGCCGAACGCCAGGAACTTCTGCTGCTCGCGATAGACATAGATGCTGTCGTCGGGGCGCACGTAGACGTTGTTCTCAGGCGCCATCACGAGATTCTCGAACGGCACGGTGGCGCGCCGTCCGCCACGCTCCAGCATGACCCAGGTCTCGAAGCCCTGGCCCTTGATGCCGCCGGCGCGAGTGATCGCATCGAGCACGCGATCCTTCGCACCCGCCGCGCTCGCCGGGTAACGCGCCGGCGAATTGACTTCGCCGAGCACGCTGATGAGCTGGGTGCGCTGCGAGGACATCGCGACGACCGCCTGCGGCTCGATGGCGCGGTTGCCGATCTTATCGATGATCGCGCGCTGGATTTGCACCGCCGTAAGCCCCGCAGCCTTGATCTGGCCGGCATAGGGCACGGTGATGAAGCCGTCATTGTCGACCGACTGATCCGGGATCGTCACATAGTTGCCCGGACGGACGCCGGCTTCCGCCGGGATAAACAGACCGCCTGCCGCGGCTTCGAAGATGGTGACGCTGACGACGTCGCCGATGCCGAATACGATGCTGGCGGGCGGCCGCTTGTCCGTGAACGCCCCCGCGAGCCCCTTGGGCTCATGGGTGTGCAGGATCTTCACCGTGGCCGGATTGAGCGGCACCAGCTCGTAAGCCGGAGCGTTTTCAGTCTGAATCTTGTTGTTGACGTCGTCCGTCAGCGGACCCGAGCCGGGATTGGTCGAGCAAGCTCCGAGCGCCAAAGCGGCGGCCAGAAACGCTGGCTTGAAAAGATATGACTTGGCAAAGGAATGCATGAATCGCGCCCCAGGAGTCCCCTATTAGCCCCTGATTGGTACGGCCTAGGGGGTGGTGCGACAAGGGTTCCCGAAGGTTAACGGAGCGATCCGTTGGCTACTGTTGCGTGGGGGCCACTCTTTGGGGCTTGGTTTAACCCTTTGTGACTATTTGTTGTATTTCGTGTGCCCGGTCGGCGAGCAAACCGCCCAACTCAAGGGCTCCCTGTGTCGAGCGCGAGGCTTCTTGACCTCTCTCCGCTCTGCTAAGTCTGGGCCGTTAAGGATAGGAACTCCCATTGTCCGGCTTCCTTCTTGTCCCGCTGTTGGCAGGCGCCCTCCTTGGCGCCGCTGATCGCCCATGGGGTTCTGTGACCCCCTGCGCACGATCCTCGTGCCAGGGGGCCGCCATCGTTGAGGTGGCCACCCCAGCCCTCTCCTCCGTTTGGAAGTTCAGCCGCACCCAGGGGGCCAAGGACGGCGAAAGCTTCGCGGCCATCACGAAGACGGCGGACACGACCCAATCCGACCCGGACTTCGCCGGCCTGATCGTGCGCTGCGCACCGAAGGGCAAGATTGACGTGCTGGTGGCTTTGATCCGGCCCTTTCCGCCGCGGAGCCACCCCAAGGTCACCATCGCCGCGAGCAACGGCGGCACTCTGACCTTTGACGCCAGCATGGCTGCCGCCGGCGCCGCCGTACTGCTGCCCGACGAGGTCTCGGCCTTTGCCGCCGGCAAATGGCAGACGACGCCCTCGCTGTCCGTGGTAGTCCGGGAAAGCGACAGCGAGATCAAGGGTATGGTGGCGCTGAACGGCTTGCGGGAGGCCTATCATTCGCTGCTGGCAAATTGCAGCCAATAGGCCAAATTTAGCCATACGACTTAAGGGTCTTTTTAGGGTGGGGAACCTAGGGTCCGAAGCACGGAGTGTTTCGGATGACCGCGCTTTTGATTTTCAGCTTTCTGGTAGGTGCCGTGCTGGGCCAACGCTTTCGCGTCCTGGTGCTCTTGCCATTGACCCTCGTCATGGTGCTTGCCGCCGTCCCGGTCGGGCTGATGGTCGATGTCGCCGTGCTCGATAGCCTGAAAGGCGTGGCACTCGCAGCTATCGCCCTCCAGGGCGGCTATCTCTTTGGGTCGGGCGCGCGCTTTGGCCTTGCCGCCGCACGTGCCGGGCGCGTCTTCGGTCGCCCGATCAAGGCCACGCGCTGATCGCGCCGATCAACGCTGCGACGAGCCCGCGCGCAAACGGCCCGAGGCTTAAGCGTTGGACCGAGGCAGGCCTCTGTTTGAAAACCACCCGCTCGCTTGTATGGTGACCTGACCGTTTCAGGATTCCCTTCGAGCGCGCCGTTTGTCCCTCGCTTATTTTGCCCTCATCGTTTCCATCGTCTCCGCTTCCACTCTCGAAATCGCCGGCGCCAAGTTCGGTGCACAGCTCGGGACGATGGCCGTTGCGCTAAGCCTGTTGGCGGCCACTGCGAGCGCGCGAAAAGCCGATTACGAGCACTATGTTCGCGCGACCTCCTGGGGCCGCTGGATCCCGATCGCCATTCCGCTTTTCATCGCGGCCCAGCTCGCCCCTCTTCCACTGAGCTTTGCCCATCCGATCTGGGCCAGCACGCACGATGCCATAGGTGGCCTGCCGTTCGGACCGATCACGGCCGATATCGGCTTGACCGTCGGCGCGCTGCTGCTGGCGCTTGCGGCGATCTCGTTGCTCGGCGTCACCATCCTGGTGGTCCGCAACCGCAGCCGTGCCGAGCTGGTTCTCTTTGTGCTGAGCGGCGTAACCGCGGTCTCCGCCTTGATGTTGGACCTGCATCGGCTGTCGCCGGCGGTTGCGGCGACCGTTCCCGCTGATCTCACGGCAACCATGGCCGGCCTCGGCCTCATGCTCAATCTGGCAGTGATGCAACTCGCTGCCGAACGGGCCGAGACGCATCACTCCGTCCTTCGCTCGGTGGCGATCGGCCTTTGCGGGCTTATGGGCGCGCTGGCAAGCGCGCTTGCGGTGTTCGGCCTGTCTGGCACGAACAGCGCGATCGCCGCGGCCTTTGGCATTGTGCTGATCCTGCTGATCCTCGTCATTCGCAGGCTCGATCTATCGCCGCTCGCAGCGGGCGCGTTGTCTGCCGCCGCCTTGATCGGGGCTGCGATCGTCCTGTCCTTCCTGTTCGAAAAAGGCTCCGGACCGGTCCTCTTGCGGCTCGTCCCGGATGTGGGGGCCGAAACGCGGGCCGCGCTGGAGCGCATGTTGACCGATACGCGCTGGTTCGGCGCGGGCGCCGGGACCTTTGCTGCGGTGGGCCGGATCTACCAGAGCGATGTCGGAGCCGCTTTGACCGCGCCGTCGACAGCCACGGCGGTCTTTGCTTGCATGGGATGGATCGCCCTGGCTGCCGCGCTGGCGGTGAGCTCGATCGTTCTGGTGCGCCTGTTCTTCGGCGCCTTGCAGCGCGGACGCGACTCGTTCTTCCCTGCGGCCGCCGCAGCCTGTGTTTTGTTTGCGCTAGTTCAGAGCTTGGCCGGGCCCGGATTGCTGCGGCCGGCAGCAATCCTGTGCCTTGCGGTGATCGTGGGACTGGGGTTGTCGCAGAGCGTCAGCCAATCCGGATCACGATAGAGCGCGGGTGATCAGACCGCGCGATCGCCGAGTGAGGCCCAATAGTTCGGGTTCTTGGGCGACTGAATGCGGACCCAGCGATAGGGCTTCTTCGACCACGGCAGGATGTGGCCGGAGAGATTGTCCAGCACGAGATCGCCGGCGAAGGTGCGCACCACGACGACGAGATGATGCTCGCCCCAGGTGGTCACGACCTCGCTGAGCAGCACCGAGCGCGCCGGAAAGCCCTTGGCGATCAGTTCGTGGCGTTTTGTCACAGCGTAATCGTTGCAGTCGCCACTGGTCGGATGCAGCAGCCATTTCTCGCCCCGCAGCCCTTCCAAATTGGCCTCGGGACGGATGGCGGTATTGATCTTCTGGTTGACCTCTTGCATCTGCGCCAGCCGCTCCGCCGTAAGCTTCAGGCGCCCGCCCCTGAACACGATGTGCTGCGGCCGCGGCTTGCACTCGTCCTTGTACTTCAGGCAGAACAGCGTGAACGCCATCGGAGCCAGCGTCGGCTGGTCGAACTTGATGTACTGGATCGCACCGCGCAGCCCCAAGGGCGCACCGACGAAAGCGGCTTCAGCGCGCTGCTGCACCCCTGCAGCAACGACGATGGCGGCCACGGCCGCCAGGAACTTTACAACTTTGCGCATGTCGCGCTCCCCGTTCTTGTTGAGGAGACGCTACGTGAGACGTCTTGAAATACGGCTCAAAGGCCGCGCGATCCTTTAATCAAAATGCGGGCTCATCGGTCGGAAACAATTAAGAATACCGATGTGTGACTTGTTCTGCTAAGAGCGGTCACGACGTTCCGCGCGTGACGCTAGCAGCGATTCGACCGACCTGATGGGCCTTTCCAGACGCTTTCGAAAGAAGACCAAGCCGCGGCTTCCCGACGGCGTTCGCGTCTATGCCATCGGCGACGTGCACGGCCGCGCCGATTTGCTTCAATCGCTGTTAACCGTGATCGACGCCGATCTGGCCCGCTCCGCTCCCGGGCGGGCCATTCAGGTCTTTCTCGGGGACTATGTCGACCGCGGCCCGGACTCACGCGCCGTTCTTGATCTGTTGATCGCGCGCTCAAAGACGCATGAGACGGTTTGCCTCAAGGGCAACCACGAGGTCTTCCTGCTCGAGGTGCTCAAAGACCCCGCCCGCCTGCAGGAGTGGCGCCACTATGGCGGCCTGTTGACGCTGGTCTCCTACGGCGTCACGCCGACGATGAATCCGTCCGCAGAGCAACAGGTCGAGCTGATCGAAGGACTGAAGCGCGCGCTGCCGCCCGAGCACCTCGCCTTCCTGCAGCAATTGCCCTCGTCCTTTACCTGCGGCGACTTCTTCTTCGTCCATGCCGGCGTCAAGCCTGGTGTCGCGCTCGAGCGCCAGAAGGATGAGGACCTGCTCTGGATCCGCGAGGAATTCCTCGCCTCCGAGGAGCGCTTCGGGAAATATATCGTCCACGGTCATACGCCCGTCAGCGTGCCCGATATTCGCCCGAACCGCATCAACATCGACACCGGTGCCTATGCGACCGGAAACTTGACGCTGTTGACGATCCAAGGCGATAGTCTGATGGCCATTTAAGGTCCCAACTTTCCTTTCAATCCCGCGTTCGCTCCGCCCTCACAGGCCTCGCCGATTTCAACATGAACCGCATGATCCTGCTTCGCGTCATCGGCATCTCAACTGCGATCGTGCTGGCGCTTCATGCCGGCATGGAATTCTACGGCGATCTCATACGACCGAACTTCCGCGCGAGCGATTTGTTCTCTGGCGAGATTCCACCCGACAAGGCCAAGCTGGCCGGCGGTGTTTTGGCATCGTTGTCGCTAGAGGGGGATCTGCTCGCGAATTACGCGGCGGCAATGGCCGCTGACGTTCTTCACCGCCCTTCAGCCGAAGCGGGCGGAAGGGCCAGCGAGAACAAGGCCGCCCAAGCCGCCCTCGTCGCAGCCTTGAAAGTCTCGCCGATCAGGCCCGCACTCTGGCTCACGCTCGGCACGCTGCAGGTCCAGTCCGGCGAAACGGCAACGCCTGCGGTGAAGATGTCCTACCTGACCGGATCGGTGCCGATCGACGTTGCCTTCGCTCGCGTCCAGACCGTGACCTCGAGCGCAGCCGCCACGGACGAGGAGATCAAGCTGCTGGCGCAATCCGACATCCGCTCGGCGTTTGCCAATCGCTCGCGTTACGAGCCGCTGCTGATCGCGGCCTATGTGCAGGCAACTCCGCAAGGCAAGGCGCTGCTGCTCGACACCACGAAAGTGACCGATCCCAAATTCAACGAGATCTTGCGGCGCTACTGAATTTCAGCGCACCGATTTCGGGTTGACCGGCACGAAGTCCTGATCGCGACGCGGTTGGTCGGATCGCCCCTGATAGACGAACATGCCCTTCTTGGTCGTGACGATATCGCCTCGCTGCAGGCTATCGTCGCGGAGAAGGCGTTCGGTCGCGACAAGGTCCGGATCTTCCGGAATCGGCTTGTAGAGCTCGGGATGCTCCCGCCGCTCGCGCGAAGCTTCCTTGGCGCGGCGCCGAGCGTCCTCGATCCGCTGCCGCCATTCGTCGCGCGTTACTTCTGGCTCGCTTGGTGGAAGATAGTCGCTGAGCGAGGGCTCCGGATCGGCCTGAGCAAGACAGAAGCAAGGGTAGGCGAGACCAAAGCCGAGGGCAGCGGCAAGGGAAACGACAGCTCGAGACAGCGTCCCCAACCGCCTTCCGTCATCTAGCGAATGGTCACGTCGAGCGGTTCGCACGCTGATAACTCCAAAGACAGAGCATAAGGACGACCATTGGCCGGAAACCCCTTATGCCCGGCTCATCAATCTTTACCTTTGCCAATTGCAAGAAAGCGAATTCGCAGGCAAGCTTTGCGCTTTAGCTTGCAACCTCGTCTGGCACGAAGTTGACGAGCACCTGGCGAGCCCGAGGAGTCGAAGACCTCGTTAGCTCGCTGATATTCTCTTCGGGAATGGCGCGTGGAGCTGCCGTCGCATGCCTCAAAAACCCTTGTTGCTGCTAGCTGCCTGCATCGCAGCTTCCGCTGCGCTAGTCATGGCGGCTCACGCCAGTCCGCTCTGCATCAAGGAACGGACGCCGTTCGAACTGTCGGGAGACACAGTGACGTGGACGCTGACCATCCAGCCTGGATCCGACTGCATCCAGGGCCTGCGTTGGTCGTACATGCAGATCTTCAAGGTATCGGTCGTGAGCGGACCATCAAGGGGACAATTGACCGTGGTCGGGTCCGGCTTCCGCTATCTGGCAGCAGCCGACAAGCAAGGTCCCGATAAATTCACCCTTCTGATCTCGGGTAAAAAGCTTCACGGTGCAGGGACATCGACCCTAGAGGTCGAGGTCAATCCTCAATAGCTCGCCAAGACGCCGCTCTCTTAGGGGACAGTAGCGTTCCGTTATTTACCGAAAATCGGGCACGGCGGCCGAACGGCTGATGTTCGCGATGTTCTCTTAGGCCAGCCGGCGGCACACCTACCGCCTACTTGAGGCACTGCCCCGGGTTCTGTTTCCGTAATAGGGTATAGCTCGCCCGCCGCGGGTCAGTGGCGCCTGGATCCGGCTCGGGTAATTCGGCGTGGCCGTGCTGCCCGACGGCTGCGACGGATTGACAATGATCACGTTGCGGTTGGGCGTCGACGGATCGTTGACGCCCTGGCCCCAGGCGGCGGCAGGCACAAGCAACGCAATTGCGATCAGGACTGGTCGTTTCATGAATTATCTCCCGAGCAAGAACGTCAGGGAGGCGATCACCGTTCCTTCACGGTTAGTTGGGTGGCGGCCTCAGCGGGGAACGGCGACTAGCTTGCCATCGCGCCAGACGCCCTGAGCCGACTTCCCAGCGGGCAGCCTGCCCGAGAGGTTCCGAACGGCGGTCGGCCGCGAGGCCGTCTGATTGGTTTGCGCCTTCTTGGTCGGCGTGGTGATGATGCTGGAGCTCGTGGTGTTGGCCTGATCCTTGATCCCTTGTGCAACGGCAGGCGAAGCCAGGAACGTCAAAACCGAGAGGACTGCTAGAACGCCGCGCATGGTCGAACACCAGAATGAGGAGCTTGGCGAAATGTCACAGGTTTTCCTCTAAAAGCAAGCACCTTCGAAACACCGCGGAGCTTTGGCAGGCCCGGCAATGACAGGGGAAGCTGGCTCGGTGGAGACGTTTCAAGCGAAAAAACCTAGCGAAACAGCCTCATTCGGGCTACTTGATCGGCCTTGATGACCGACTCCGGTGAAACTGCGGCCAACGCTCCCTCGACGCAACAGATCAAAGCCGGGTTTATCCGTCTCCTGTCGAGCCGAATCCGCGCCGTATCCGACGATCCCCGGCAGATGCGGGAGATCGTCTACGAGCTCGCGCGCGTCAAGCTTCTGGAGCAATTCACGCACGCCGATGTGCGGGAATCTCGCGAGCTTCAGCAAGTTCTCGAACGTGCCATCAAGGAGGTCGAGCGTTCCTTCGAGCGCAGCGCCGCGTCGGAACCGCAAGAACTCGTCGCGGCAAGCGCCGCTCCGGTCCCCCCAACAGCTCCCACTCCCCCACCCGTTCCGATGTCGCCACCGGTTTCGGCTTTGCCGCCCACTCCGAAGGACACGGGAGCACCGCGCCGTCCAGCCGCGCTCGACCAACCCAAACGGAGGGGCGTCTTCAAATCTCTGGTTCGATTGACCGCCATCCTCCTGCTCATTGGCGGGGCCGCGACCGTGGCTGTCTATTGGCCTAAACTGAAGACACAATTGACCGCATTGACGCAGATGGCGCGGCCGCCGCAGCGAGCACCGAACAGCCCGGAAACCCAGCCGATCGCCAGCCCGCCTCCCGCGGTGGGCGAGACTGCTGAACGGACGCCCGATAGCCAGAAAGAGCCGGCGCAACCTGCACAACCATCGATGCCCCTGCCGACGACGTTTGGCGTCTATGCCCTGAGCGAGGGCCAGCTCCATGAGCTCAAGTCGGTGCCGGGCAAGATTCCGGACCGCCGCGTCGCGATCTCGGCAGCCATCAGCACGCCGAGCGCGACGACATTGGCGGACGGCGACGTCAAATTCATCGTGTTCAGGCCCGATGGGGGTGTCGATGCAAGCGGGACCGAAGTTCGGGTGATTGCGAAAGTCTCCCGCGCGATGGGCGTCGATGCCACGGGGAAAGCGGCCATGGTCAGCGCCGGCGATTCCTGGGTCATCCGCAGCATGTCCTACCCTTACAAGGTAGGCCCGATCGACGATCAGTCGAGGATGCTATTGCTTCAACCAGAGCAAGACGGCTTTACGCTCGCTCCTGGTCGTTACATCGTGGTGGTCAAGGGCATGGGCTACGACTTCACGGTGGCCGGAACGATCACCGATCCCAATCAATGCGTCGAACGCATCAACGCGGCGAACGGCGCGTTCTACTCGCCCTGTCCGCCGCCCCGACGCTAGCCGAGCCCCGATGTCCTATTTGGCGGGCTTGCTGTCCTTCGCCTCCGCCGGCGCGTCGTCGACCTTGCCGTTGTTCGCGACGCATTTTTTGAAGTATTCGCGCTGATCCTTGGCCGTTCCCTTGGCGCTACCGGCCGCCGGGTTGCCGATTTGCCTGGGCGGAAAGGCCTTCGCCACCGCCGCTTCGCATGCGCGTGCCACTTCGACCGTGATGGCTGAAGCCGTTGCCGGCACAGCCAGTATCAAAGCAGCTGCCAACCCAACCAATGTCCGCAAATTTTTGACCGGCACCTCTTTGCTCCTTCAATCCGGGAATAGTTGCCGGAACCATAGCAAAAAGGATCGAAGCACCAAACGGCAAAGCGGTGCCGAATTGCCGCGCGGTCGCCCCCGCGTGCCGCAGGGCTATCGCATGAAGCTAGATCGCGGCAACGACAGAGGTGCACTCCCTCTCCCGCTTGCGGGAGAGGGTTGGGGAGAGGGTGTATCCTCAATGGGATAGTCCCCAAGACGAGAAAGCCCTCACCCGGCGCGCGGGACGATGCTTCGCATCGCCCGGGACGCGCCGACCTCTCCCGCAAGCGGGAGAGGTGAACAACCCGCGGCAATCGATTCTACCTCAAGCCAATCCGCTCTAGCTGTTGAGCTGCGGCGGCTTGAAATCCGGAAAGCGCGTCAGCATTGCGGTCTTGACGAACTTCAAGTGAGCAATGCTGCTTGCCAATTCCTTGAGCCGGCGCTGGCCATTGGAGATGTCGGCTGCAAAAAGATCCTGATGATGATTGTCGAGCGGCTCCCGCTCGAGATATTCATCGGTGCCGTTTCCGAAGGTGACGGATGCACGCGCGAGGGCATCGTCAACACGCCGGTTGAGGCCGGCCTGCTCCCTCTCGGCATCCTGCAATGCTGTTTCGATTGCCGCGAGGACGGCGCCGATCCTCGCGCGGTCAGTCTCCGCATCACGCTCGACGGAGCGGGCTTTGAAGCCCTTGTCCTCTCGGCGGGAGCCGAGCAGGTTGTGCGCGCGTGCTCTCAGGAATAGCTGAAACATGTGGGCCATCCCCATTTTCGAGATCTAAGCCGCTACCATCGGTCAGACATAGTTAACAAAGCCTAAATCCTGGGTCCGCTCCGCTTGGCTTCGTGCGATCCACACCCGCCAGGCTCTTTCGTGCTTGGAATAGAGCTCCAGCCATCGAACGTCGTCAACCGCGGCGGCTCGCTTGCCCATGCCGGTTTCGGTCACGATTTGCGGCGCCTCTGTCGCGGCAACATCCAGCGCTTCGAATTCCGCCGTCTCCTCCAGCGAAAGGCCGATCAGAACACGATGCCCTTGCGCGTCAACGAAATACCTGCGGGGCGCGTTGTGCCGTTGATCAATCATTTGAATGACCCTCGTTCATGATCCAAGGGCCCGGAAGATCTTTCAGATGCCGGCCATAGGTGCAAACAAACGCAATCAAAATGAGGGCGCAAGTCGTCGCGCCCAACAACGCAATGAGATACGTCATCTATACCCACCTGCGCGCCCGAAAAATTGGGCGGCCCAACGCTCGCAATAAACTGATCCGTCTTAGGCTGCCTTTCCAAGGCGCTCAAGGACGGCGACGAGTTAACCTAACCACACATGGTTATTTCGATTTCGGCGCGGCCATTGAGTTGGAGCGGCGCGTGCAGTTCTACGATTACGACGGTCGCTGGGTTCGGCCGGGCTCCATCGCGGCGGGGGTATAGGGTGCGTAAAGACGATATCGCGCCGATCGCTTCCGCGAGCGCCACGCCCTTACGCCATAGCCGCAGCAAAAGCCTGCTGCGAAAATCGAAATCAAAACCAAAAAAGCCAACATCTGGAATGTTCCCACGTTTGCCGGAACGTTCCTCCCGCGCTCATTTCATCTTTTCGTTGTGTCGACTTCAAGATCGGTACCGCTGAAACTTTTGTCAGACGAAGATGAAGTTTGTGCAACGTGGTGCTTGAAGATTGGTCGGCGCGCGAGGGCACAAGGCGCGGAAAGAGGCGCTGGTTCTCTTTACCAGAACTCGAGGAGCCGACACCATGAACCCTCGTTCATTTGGCGCTCCCAACCGTGACCGGCGCGGCTGCTCATGGCGCGCCTGATTGCCGCGGCTCGTTCACCTCTCCCACAAGCGAGAGGGAGTGCCCCTTCGTCATTACAGCGATCAAGCCTCATCTCATCACGCTCGCGCGAAAACACCGTGGTTATACGGAGCGTCGCGCGGCGATTTCATCGCGGTAAGGTTGAGCAGTTAGCTTAATCCGCGTTGTTTGTTGCGAAGTCTAACCGATCGCATATCCATCTTCGCACCGGGCTCCCCAAGCCTGGCCCCACCCAAGCGAAGCCGTCGAGCGAACATGGGTCGCTTGGCGGCTTTGTCGTTGTGTCGACGAGAGGATTATTTCGGTTATGGCGCGCAAGCCCTGGTCGTTTAAGGAAGACCGCCGGCTCATGGAGTTGGCCAAGTCTTCGGCTTCGCTGGAAGAGGCGGCAAAAGTTCTCGGACGCTCGCCTGATGCGATCAAGCGCATGGCCTTGCGGCTTGGCCTTTCGCTGAAGTCGAAGATTGGCAAGAAGAGCTAGTCTCGGAAAACTGCTCGTCGCGGATGACAGCTTTCTTTGTCCGCCATGGCGGCAACACTTCCCTCCGAACCCCCTTCAGCTTTTCGTCTTGCAGAACGGAACCAAAGCAACCACGAGATGTTGATCCAGACTTTGCCGCGAGGTCTGGCCGTGGTCCATTTTGTCATTTCCGCAATGCTGGTTTGGCTGGCGATCAACATCGCTTTCGTGGTGCTTCGGCTGCGGGCCACCCGCCATCCCGCCGCGCCCCACGTCCATAGGACCAACCTATCCTCTGCAGAGGCAATTCCCCTCCGCCATCGCGTCAGTCGGTGAGCATAGGTCGAGCATCCAGCAGACCGTTCGCTCGTTCAGCTAAAGCGCGATGCGATGAGGATGAATCGTCATCGCGCGTTAGATTGTTGTTCAAGCACAGTCTTTTCGGAAAACCGCTGCGCACTTTTCTAGATCAGGCTTTAGTTGCGCGTCTTCTTCTGGGAGCCCATCCCGGGGCTGGTTCCGTAATTGGGTGTCCCCGTTCCCTTGAAAGCTCCACCCATGCTGTCCGAGCCGGAATTCGTCGCCGTGCCGCTGCGGGAGGTGGGCTGAGTGCCCGATGGCTGGTCTTTGGTTCCCTGCGCGGAGGCCACGGAGCTTCCGACGACCAACGACAGGAGGAGGAGGCTTAACGTCCTGATCATACTGCTCAACTTTCCATGCTCGGGCCGCGCGACCATTGGTCAGGCAACCACTCGGTAGCCCTTCCGGACCGGTCCGCCCGTTAAACCCTATCTTAGCCCCCGCTGGCTAGGATCAATTCCGAAGATCAGTTCCCAAGATCAGTCACCAAGCCTCTCCTGAATTCCGCCCGGACCGGATGAGACACCAGCGACCGAACCTTCCGTTTGTGGCGCTCGTGCTTGCGAGCACGATGGCGTTCGCCCTGGCGGGCCATTTGGCGGCAGAGGCCTTCATTCGCCACCAGCAGGCGCATCAGCTCAACGAGCTGACCGAGGTCGTTCTGCGCCGCTCCGAACTTGCGGTCGATTTCGCCGCGGCCAGCCTGGACGAGCTCGCGAAGCGTGATCTTGCCAGCTGCGCACCGGCCGCGCTGCAAGCCATCCGGCTCCACGTCTACCAGCGCTCGGCCATCAAGGACGTCCGTCTCGTCAATCCGGACGGATCGGTGATCTGCTCGGCCTATTCCGAGACGCTCGAGTTCGACAAGGGATGGGCAGGTCGCCACGACATGCTGTCCTCGCACGACAAGGAGCTCTCGCTGTTCCGCGTGGAGCAATTCGGCGGCGACGCATTGGGCGTGCTCAGGGACGTCAATCGCAGCTCCGCCCTGGTCGCGATCGTCGGCATCAATGCCAACCTGTTCGATCTTATGCCCGCCGAGCTGCGCGCGCACAGCGAGGTCATCCTCGCCTTGAGCAATGGCGCGAAGCTCGGCGATTTCCGGCTTGATGCCGACAGGCCCCTGCTAGGGCCGATCAGTTTCGACAGGCATTCCACGCGCTTCCCGCTTCATGCCACGATCCGGCTCGAACAGGCGGTCCTTTCGAACTGGAACAGCGAGGCTTATTGGCCGGCGCTCGCAGTGTCCCTTGGACTTGGTGTCCTCTTCGGCATCCTGCTGGCACGCAGCCGCCGGATGGAAGGGCCGGTCGCCGATCTCGATCGCGGGTTAGCGGCCCGCGAATTCAAACCGTACTACCAACCCATCTTCGACCTCAGGACAGGCAAGATCACGGGCTGCGAGATTCTGGCGCGCTGGGTTCGTCGGGACGGCTCGGTGGTGCCGCCGATGAACTTCATTCCGCTGGCCGAATCCAGCGGGCGCATCCAGGTGATGACCTGGCACATCCTGAGATCGGCGCTCTCCGACCTGCGTCCCGTCCTGAGGGCGGACAAGACCTTCAAGATGTCCCTGAACGTCGTGCCCAAGCACCTGCTGAGTGCCGGCTTCGTTGAAACGCTGCGTCGCACGGTTCTGACGGCCAGAGTCTCCGCACGCCAGATCGTGGTCGAAGTCACCGAGCGCGACGAGCTCGACGATCTCGCGCGCGCCGCAGCAATCGTGGCCGAGCTGCGTGACCATGGCTTCCGCGTCGCCATCGACGACGTCGGCGTTGGCCATAGTGGGCTGTCGCGGCTGAAAGGGCTCGGCGCCAACACGATCAAGATCGACAAGTTCTTCGTCGACACCATCACCGTGGATGCATCGACCACGACGATCGTCGAGATGTTGGTCGCGCTCGCCAAGGACTTCCGAATGACGGTGGTCGCGGAAGGAATCGAGACTGAGGAGCAGCGCCGCGCCTTGATCGCGTCCGGCGTCGAGGAAGGACAGGGCTATCTCGTCGCCGCACCGCTCCCGTTTGCGAAATTCAGCGAGCTCCTCGATTCACGCCGCCGCTCCGCATGCCCGGCGCCGGCTGGCGATGTCCGGGTAGCCTGACCATCTCCGCTGGACGGCATCCCTTTGCTCCCTGACGGAGCGCCCTCCCGGGCCCCGATCGCGGCCACGTTTTGGACAATCCGCGCCTAGAGCGACTAGGCGTTTTAACGATATTCTCGTCTTTCGAAGCGGAATGGCACCCAAGTGGCTATGGTGGGCCATGCGTCGAAATCACCTCATCGCAGCCGCGGGAATCTGCCTCGCCCTCATCGCCTATGCCACCTTGGCAAGGCTGGCGGGAAGGCCGGCGCTCATGGGGCATCACGAGGCCTACTGGATCGTGGTGATCGAGCGCTTCAGCGCCTATGGCCTGTTGGGCTTTCTCCTGGCCTTTCTGTTGCCCGGCCGGCTCACTTTGGCCTGCTCGCTTGTCCTTGCAGTCGCCATGGGGTTGGAAGTCCTGCAAATGCTGACCCCCGATCGTGATCCGGGTTTCCTGGACGTGCTGCAAAAGGCTGCGGGAGGCACCGTCGGTGTCATCCTCGCCCAGACCATCCTGGCCTTCTTGCCCCGGCCGCCAACCTGAAGCTCAGGCGCCGAAAATCTCTCCAGCGCCACGGGACATGGCCCGTTACTTCATCATCTGCCCGCGCAGCTCGCCGCCTGGGTTCGCGGCGGTATGTATGTTCGCGTACCACTTCCCGGCTAGCAGATCCGCCGCCTGAGCGTCCGTGAGCGTGGCGCTGCCCTGGATGGGGCTTTGAACCGTCTTGAACGGCAAAGCGATGCCGGCGTTCTTGCCCGCTTCACCGGGACCATGAAAATGAGCCCCCATCGCCGGACCAGTCAGACCGGCATACGTGACCGTATAGGTCAGGACTTTCGTCTGGGTATCGAACGCAGCCTCGGCCTTGCCTGAACCGGAGGAGCTGTTCGGAGGCACTTCGTTGCTGCCCTTGAGGTCGGCCTGCAGCTTGACGACCTCCGCACGTGACGGCGTGGCTGTGACGATCAGCAGCCCGCCGAGCATCGCCGCTGCCAACATCGTCACGCCGACCCGATACTTGGCTTTCCTCATGGCATTCTCCTACGGGCTCCGGGGCCCGTTGCGGTTGAAACCCCGGCCTCGGCTTGAAATTCCGGTGCAAGTCTATGCCTGATTCGCGAAAAGCTGAGCGGCCAGCCCGAGGGTGCGAGGCGAAACGGACTAAGCTGCCCCGCGCTCACGGAACCCGGTCGGTGCCAGGAGTTCGGCCATTTGCCTGTGCGTGCTCTGCAGCGCCTCGATGGCGCTGTCGAGATCGAAATCCGCGTCGCGGATTGATGCGAAGAACTTGGCGGTCAGCGCCAGGTCGAGCTTGACGCGCGTTGCGCCGTCGCGGCTCTTGCGGCGGTCAAGCGACAAATGGAGGGCCCGCAGTCTGGCTTCTGCCGGCGTGCAGCCGCTGAGGGTCGCCAGTTCGTCGTATGTCATCCAGATCTGAGGCATGTTCTCGTCCGTCCTTTAGAGCGGCCTCATCCTAACTTTCCGCGCCTGAATGCACCGTTGCCGCGCCGCGGTCGCAGCCCGTTTCACTGCGATAGCGTCAACGCAAGACTAAGATACGGGAGGCCTGGAAGGTGCAGGGAAATGGCGCGGCCGCGAACGGCTGTCGAGGCCCTTGGGCAATTTGTCATTGAGCTTCACGACGGCGCCTCGCGCTTCCACAGCCGGCGCATCCTCCTGGCTGTAGATCAGCGTCACCTCGAACATCACGTCGGGCGCTTCCCTCGCCGTTCCGGAGCAGGTCGCCATCGCACCGTTGCACACGCCCGAGAGATTGACCTGGACCTCGTCCAGCCCGAACACCGTCGGCGGACCGTCGGCATACCGCCGCGTGGTCAGGACAGCCGTGAAGCGCTGCTCGTCATCGAACCGATAGGAGCCGCCATAGGTGAAGAAGCTGTCGCTGCCGGAGATCCGTCCTTCCGCCAGATGCACGACGCCCGTGCCCTGGGCGCGCGGGGTCCTGAACCAGGCCGCGTATTTGCCGTCTCTCATGATGGAAACATCCGCCGTAAAATTCACTGGTATTTGCAACCAACTCTGGGGCGCGGCAATGACCGATGCGGCGAGCATTCCGCCACGGTTAACGCCCTGCAAAGCCAACCCGTCAAATTGCCGTCGCCGCACGAGGCGACATCGGCGGCACCGTCAGAACAATTCTATGCCGTCGTCCGCGGTCTCGACCGCCTCGACCCGGCGCGCGGCGGCGATCGACACCAGTCCGAGTGTTTGCAGGACGTTGCGATGAACGTCCCGCTCACGCTCCATCGTGTAGCGCGCGAAGAGATCGTCGAGTATCGCCTGATCCTGCACCTCCACCTGTAGCCGCTGCGCGCCCGCAGTCTCGAGCCGCATCGCGACCGCAGGCAAGGCCGCGGAGCTTTCGCCAAGCGCGGTCATCAGGCCCTGGGCCGAATTCATCAGCCGCTCGAATTCCGCGCCTTCGTCCACGAGCCGGCTCATCAGCTTGCCGAGCCGTTCATTGCCGGCCTCGACCTCGCGCAGCGCCAGAAGGATCTGCGGCTCGAGCTTGGCGAGCTGCGTGGGATCACCCTGCACGCGGAGATCCTTCAGCTCGTTGGCGGTGCGCTCGATGCCGTCGAGCACGGGCCTCAGACGCCCGGCCCCCGCTGAGACCTGGTCGGCAGTCGCCTTGAGCTCGTTGGCGATGACGACGAAGGCACTGCCGCGGCTGCCGAGATGGCTTGCCTTGAGGCCGGCATTCATTCCGATCAGCGTGATGTCGACGGTCGCCTCGGCAAGCCCGGCGATCGCCTGGCGAAATTTTGCCAGCGTGTCCTCGACGATCGCGAGCGCCTCGTCGACCGCGCGGCCCGCACTCTCGCAGGTGCCGATCAGGGTCGACGCGTGCGCCAGTGTCTGCTTGATGCGCGTCAGGAACGACGACGAGCCGTCCTCCTCGCCGCCAAACAGCGTACGGCCGTGGCCGGCGACGCTGCCCGCATCGCGCAGGATGGCGATGAGCGCGCCGACGATCTGGCCGACGTCGCCGCCGAACTCGCGCTGGGCGTCCCTGAGCTGCGCTGCCTGCAACTGGCAAATCGCACGCACGCCGTCATCGCTCGCGACCGGTTCGGGGACGAGGCTTGGCGCGAATTCCGACGCAAGCTTGATGCCGTGCGACACATGTTCGAGACGCTGCCGCGTGCTGTCGCCTGCCTGCAGCGAGATGATCGCGCTGCCGACCGCCTCGGCGATCTTCCTGGTGCTGGAACTTGCGCGATCGGCCAGATGGCTGCTCTTGCTGCGCTGATCGCGTAATCCGGAATAGGCCGCGCCGAGCTCGTCGCTCTCCGACATCAGTTGGGCCCGATAACGGCTCTCGAACTCCTTCTGCCGGCCGGAGGCGGTGGCGACCGCCTCGGACAGGCGCCGCTGGTCCCGCGCGCAGCCTTCGATCGAGCGCTGCACGGCCCTGCCGAGATCATAGGCTTCCTGGGTGAAGGCGAGAAAGCCCTCGCGGTCGCCGTCGAGCGAGGCCGCCTCGATCCGCGCGCTGCGCGCGATGATGGTGATCATCTGGATGTGCTTGAACAGCGGCTTGAGCAGCGAAGACGCCTCTGCCGTGCTCTTGCCGATCGTCTCCAAGAGCGCGCTCTCCGCCGGCAGCGCCTGCGCCAGCTCGCTCAGCCGCGCGGCGATCTCCTGCAGCGCCGTTGCAGCGCCCTCGATCTCCGCGCCGGAGAGCTCGCCCGAGAGCGTCGCCAGACCCTGGTTCAGCTCCTTGAAGATGAGGTGACCACGTCCGAGCTCGCCACCGACGCGCGCGAAGACGTCCTCGATCCGCGAGGAGACGTCCTCGATCGCGGTAGTTGCCTCAGTGAGCGTGTCTGCCGAAACGAGAGACATGGCCATCAACCTGCCACCGCGGCGTGCCCGGCCTGATACCAGAGCATGATCTCGCGCGGGATGTGATGCAGCGAAACGACCTTCTCGACACCGCCATGAGCGATCGCTTCCTTGGGCATGCCGAACACCACGCAGCTCTCCTCGTCCTGCGCCCGCGTCGAGGCGCCGAGCTTGCGCATCTCCAGCATCCCGCGCGCGCCGTCGTCGCCCATGCCGGTCATGATGACGCCGAGCGCGTTGGCGCCGGCGTGCTGGGCCGCCGAGCGGAACAGCACGTCGACGGAGGGACGATGCCGCGACACCGGCGGACCGTCCTTGATCGCGATCTGGTAGCGCAGGCCGATGCGCTGGAGCAGCATGTGGCGGGCCCCGGGCGCGATATAGGCGCAGCCCGGCTGCACGGGCTCGCCGTCCTCGGCCTCCTTGACCCTGATCTGGCAGACGGTGTCGAGACGCCTCGCAAAGGCCGCAGTGAAGCCTGCCGGCATGTGCTGGACGATCACGATGGGGGGACAATGCGGCGGCAGCATCTCGAGGACGTCGTTGAGCGCCTCAGTCCCGCCCGTCGACGCACCGATGCAGACGATGCGCTCCGTGGTCGGCCGAACCCTGCCCTGCACCGGCGGCGGGATGATGGCGTCGGCCGTCAGCTTCTTCTCGATCGCCCGACGCTCGGAACGCGGTCGGACCCGCGCGCGCGCTGCCGACTTCACGGCCTCGCGCAGCCGCGTCGAGCATTCGAGCAGCGCCTGCCGCGTGTCGATCTTCGGTTTCGGCACGATATCAACCGCGCCGGCCTCGAACGCCTCGAACATCACGTTCGAGCCCTCCTCGGTCAACGAAGAGCAGATGATCACCGGGATCGGGCGCTGCGCCATGATCTTGCGCATGAACGTCATGCCGTCCATGCGCGGCATCTCGAGGTCGAGGATCATGACGTCGGGGATCTCGTCCTGAAGACGCTTCGCCGCCACGAACGGATCGGAGGCCGTTCCCATCACCTCGATCTCAGGATCGTCGTTGAGGATCGTCTGCAGGATTTGGCGAACCGACGCCGAATCGTCCACGATCAGTACGCGAACTTTCTCCCTCGGCATCCCGTTGCGCTCCGGCTAGACCTGGAAAATGGTTGGCTGAACTTGCTTCAGCCCAGGCACGGCACTGTGAATCATCGATTCCGAGTGTCCGACCAGCAGATAGCCGCCCGGACGCAAATGGCTGCACAATTGCTCGACCACCTTGCGCTGGGTCTCGCGCTCGAAATAGATCAGGACATTGCGGCAGAAGATGATATCGACGTCACGATCGACGGGGTAGGATTTGTCCATGAGGTTCATCCTCATGAAATGAGTGGTGCGCCGCAACTCCGGCACGACCCGCACCTCACCGCGCGACTTGTCCCGCGACGACGAAAAATATCGTTTCACGAATTGCTCCGGCACTGGCGCGAGCACGTCGCGGGTGTAGATCGCCGTCTTGGCGAGGCGCAGCACCGCGGTCGAGATGTCGGTCCCGAGAATGCGGTACTGGAAACGCGGGCCGTTCCGCGTCATGTCGTCCAGCACCATCGCGGTCGTATAGGCTTCCATGCCCGTGGAGCTTGCCGAACTCCAGATCTTGAGGTTCGCGCTCTTGCGGCCATGCGATTTGAGCAAAGCGGGGATCGCGACATCCCGCAGGAAAGTGAAGTGCTGCGGCTCGCGGAAGAAATCGGTCTTGTTGGTCGTCACCACATCGATGAGATGGGTGAGCTCGGTATCGAAATGATCGGCCTCGAACAGGTTCTCGACATAGTCGTTGAGGTCGGAAAAGTTGAGCGCACGCACGCGCTTGTGCAGCCGCCCCTCCAGCATCAGCCGCTTGCCCTGCGGCAGCTTGATGCCGACCTGGCCCTCGATCAATTCGGCGATGGTCCGAAAGTGACGGTCCGACAGATGGACGGCCGTATCCTGCACGGCGGGCATCATGGCCGCCTGCTCCGGTCCGCGATGGCCGCCTGTACTGAATGTCGGGCCGTACGGGCCATCTTCGATCCTAAGCGTTGACGTAGCCGTTGAAAGCGGACCGGTTCACCGTCGTAAGGCGGACCGGTCCGCAAGAGTCCTGACGAGCCCTAGCGCTGGAAATCGGCGTCCCGATCATCCTCGCCGTCATGCATGTCGAAGGCGAAGCCACCACCACCGGCAACCTTCAGGGCGCGCGCCGGCTTACCTTGCGGCTTCTTGGCCGACCGCTCGGCGGCCGCCATCGTGGCCGCCTTGGCGCGCAGCTGGTTGACGGCCCGATCAACCGGCGCCGCCGCTTGGCCCGTCCCGCCGTGCTCGATGCGGAAATAAGCGATGGTGGACTGAAGCTGCTCGGCCTGCGAGGCGAGTTCCTCCGAAGTCGAGGACACCTGCTCGGACGCGCTGGCGTTCTGTTGGCCAACCTTGTCGAGCTGCTGGATCGCCTGGTTGATCTGGGCCGATCCCACGTCCTGCTCGCGGCAGGCCGCGGTGATTTCCTCAACCAGCTCAGCGGTCTTCTTGATATCAGGAACGAGCTTGGAGAGCATCGCGCCGGCCTCCTGCGCCACCTTGACGGTGTCGGCCGAAAGCGTGCCGATCTCGGCCGCGGCCGCCTGGCTGCGTTCGGCGAGCTTGCGCACCTCGGAGGCGACCACGGCAAAGCCCTTGCCGTGCTCGCCGGCGCGCGCGGCCTCGACCGCCGCGTTGAGCGCGAGCAGGTCGGTCTGGCGCGCGATCTCCTGCACGATCGTGATCTTCTCGGCGATGGTCTGCATCGCGTTGACGGCACGGCCGACGGCTGCGCCGGAGGCTTCCGCATCCTTGGCCGACTGTGCGGCGATCTTTTCGGTCTGGTTGGCGTTGTCGGCGTTCTGCTTCACGTTCGAGGCCATCTCCTCCATCGAGGAGGAGGCTTCCTCGGCGGACGAGGCCTGCTCGGTCGCGCCCTGCGAAAGCTGCTCGGCGCTGGCGGAGAGCTCCTGGCTGCCGGCCGAGACGTTCTGCGCCGCCGTCAGGGCTTCCGACACGATCTGGCGAAGCTTCTCCACCATGCGCTCGAGCGCAAGGCCGAGCGTGTCCTTGTTCGACAGGGGCTTGGCTTCGACCGTGAGATTGCCCTGGGCGATCTCGTTGGCGACGGCCGCGGTGGCGTTCAGATTGGCGGTCATCGCGTTCAGGGATTTGACGAGATCGCCGATCTCGTCGTTGCTGGAAGCATCGATCTTGTGGCTGAGATCGCCGATCGCGACGGCATCCGCCAGCCCGACGGCCTTGGCGAGAGACCGGCTGATATTGATCGAGATCCAGAATGCGCTAATCGCAGCAACGATGAGCGAGACGACGACCAGGACGATGAGAATCAACTGCGCGCGGCGACTCTCTTCGCCGGACTGCACGGCCTGCTCGGCCATCTGCCGCTTGGAATTCGCAACATAGGCTCCCATCGCCTCCGTGGCGTCTGCAACCACTTTGCGCCCGTCACCCATCGAGCGTTCCGTAGCCTTGGTCTTGTCCGTCTTTGCCAGCCTGATCGTCTCTTCCTGATAGGCGTTCATCCTGGCGTAGGCACCTGCAAAGTTGTCCAGCAGCTTCTTGCCGCCCTCGCTGGCGAGCGCGTAGACCTCGTCCCTGATCTTGGTTGCCTCCTCGCGGAGCTTGGCGGCCTGCAGGGCGAATTCATCAGCTTCGCTCGGCGTTCCCAGAATCGCGTTCTTTTCGGCCCTGAGCTGCTGCCAAATGATCTTTTCGACCTCGGCGGCCTTCTCCATCCGCTTGGCGCGAAGCACCATGGACTCTGCGGTCGCGGCCATGTCGGCCAACTTCATGTAGCTTACGGCGCCTGCCACAATGAACAGAAGGATGACCAGGCCGAAGGCGCTGGCAAGCTTGGCTTTGACGGTGAATCTCATGTCAGTCTCGTTGGTTCGAATTGAGGTGCTTACGCGTGTCCACGCTTCACTCTTGCAAACTCAGGCGGCGCGAGGCGCATCCGTGTCGGCATCGCGTCCTTCCGGAATCTTGTCGTTCGCCATCAGCTTGGCGAGATCGAAGATGACGACGAACTTCTCGCCCTTGCGGCCAATGCCGGCGGCGTAGTCGGACTGCCATTTGCCGCCGACCTCGGGAATCGGCTCGATCGCCTGCTCGTCGATGTCGGTGACCTCGAAGACGCAGTCGGCGACGAAGCCCACGCCGACCAGACGATCCTTCATCGGCACGTCGAGAATGATGATGCGGGTCGCTTCCGTGGCGGCAACGGTGGGCAGGCCGAGCTTCTTCCTGAGATCGACGATCGGATAGCCGCTGCCACGCACGTCGATCATGCCGAGCAGAAAGTCCGGCGCGTGCGGAAGCCGCGAGATCGGCCGCATGTCGAGAATTTCGCGGACGTTGCGGATGCTGATGCCGAACGTCTCGCCGGCGAGCCCGAGCGTCAGATATTGCGAAGTTGCGGCCATGATGCAGTCCGGGGTTCCGAAGATTTGGAAATGAGCGCGGTCCGGCGCGAGGCCGGACCGGTTGATCAGCGTTGGAACTCGGCGTCGCGATCGTCTTCGCCGTCATGCATGTCGAAGGCGAAGCCACCGCCACCGGCGACCTTCATCGCACGTGCCGGCTTGCGGACAGGTGCCGGCTTCTTCGTGCCGCAATCGGCGGCCGCCATGTGCGCAGCCTTGGCGCGGAGCTGGCCGACGGCGCGGTCGATCGGCGCGGGCGCAGAGCCCTCGCCGCGGCCCGCGTGCTCGATCCGGAAGAACGAGATGGTCGACTGGAGCTGCTCGGCTTGGGAGGCGAGCTCCTCGGACGTCGAAGACACCTGCTCGGAGGCGCTGGCGTTCTGCTGGCCGACCTTGTCGAGCTGCTGGATCGCCTGGTTGATCTGTGCCGAGCCGACGTCCTGCTCGCGGCAAGCCGCCGTGATCTCCTGCACCAGCTCGGCGGTCTTCTTGATATCGGGCACGAGCTTGGACAGCATCTCGCCGGCTTCGCGGGCGACCTTCACGGTCTCCGTCGAGAGCGTTCCGATCTCGGCGGCGGCAGCCTGGCTGCGTTCGGCAAGCTTGCGGACTTCGGAGGCGACGACCGCAAAGCCCCTGCCATGCTCGCCGGCGCGCGCGGCCTCGACCGCCGCGTTGAGCGCAAGCAGGTCGGTCTGCCGGGCGATCTCCTGCACGATCGTGATCTTTTCGGCAATAGTCTGCATCGCTTCGACGGCACGGCCCACGGCGGCGCCGCTGGATTCGGCATCCCTCGCCGATTGCGCGGCGATCTTCTCGGTCTGGTTGGCGTTGTCGGCGTTCTGCTTCACGTTCGAAGCCATCTCCTCCATCGAAGACGAGGCTTCCTCGGCCGAGGAGGCTTGTTCGGTGGCGCCCTGCGAAAGTTGCTCCGAACTCGCGGAGAGTTCCTGGCTGCCGGCGGAGACGTTCTGCGCCGCGGTGAGCGCTTCGGCGACGATCTGCCGGAGTTTCTCGACCATTGCATTCAAGGACCTGACGAGATCGCCGATCTCGTCATTGCTGGCGGAAGGAATGGTCCGGCTGAGGTCGCCCTCGGCGACCGATCCGGCAAGACCGACCGCCCGGCCGAGCGACCGACTGATCGAGATCGAAATCCAGAGCGCCGCCCCGACCGCAACCGCCAGCGAGATGCCGATCAGCATCATCAGCAGGAATTGCGCCTGGTGTCCCTCTGCCTTGGATTGGACGGCCTGCTCGGCCAGCTGCTTCTTCGTATTGGCGACATAGGCGCCCATGGATTCCATGGCATCCGCGACGACCTTGCGACCGTCGCCCATCGAACGTTCGGTCGCCTTCAACTTGTCCGTCTTCGCCAGCCTGATCGTCTCTTCCTGGTACGCGTTCATCTTGGCGTACGAGACCGCAAAGCCGTCCAGCAGCTTCCTGCCCGCTTCGCTCGCCAGCGCGTAGACCTCATCCTTGGTCTTCGTCGCCTGCTCGCGAAGCCTGGCTGCGTCGGCGGCAAACTGCTCGGCCTGGGCTTCCGTTCCGAGAATCGAATTCTTCTCGGCGCGCAGCTGAAGCAGGATATCCTTTTCGACCTGCGTCGCCTTTTCCATCCGGGATGCGCGCAGAACCATGCTGTCGGCGGTCGCCATCATGTCGCCGAGCTTCATGTAGGCCACGCCGCCCGCAACCCCGGACAGCACGATGATCAAGCCGAACGCAGTGGCAAGCTTTGCCTTGACGGTAAATCTCATTTCCAGCCCCTACCCCAGTCTCGCCCGAGACCTCATCTCAATTTAAAATGCGTTCCATGTTCGGAACGATGACGAACTCTTCACGCCACTTTGCAATGAAGCGGATGAACTCCGGCTTCCAGTGCATGCCGACGCGCGGTGTTTGCTGCACGTCGGCCTGCGAGATCTCGGTGACCTCGTAGACCTTGTCGGCGGTGACGCCGACCAGGACCGGCTCGCCCTCGAGCTCGATTTCGATGACCACGATGCGCGTATCGGCCGAATCATCGAGCTGCGGCATGCCGAAGCGGATGCGCAGATCGGCGAGCGGAATGACGTTGCCGCGCACGTTGATCACGCTGGGAACGAAGGCGCGCGCACCCGCGACCTTGGTCACCGGCACGGGATCGATGATCTCGCGCACGAGGCCGGCGTCGAGCGCGAACTTCTCCTCGCCAAGGCCGATCATGACGACCTGCATCGCGTCAGCCTGACGTTCGCCAGCCAATCCACCGCTCATCACGCCGCCTCGCTGATATGCTGCTTCTCGACCTTCGACTGCGCCAGCGCGACAAGCTGCGCGACGTCGAGGATCAACGCTGCCGTGCCGTCGCCCAAGATGGTCGCGCCGGAGAACATCGTGACGTCCGAATGCAGCTTGGAAAGCGACTTGATCACGGTCTGGTGGTTGCCGATGATCTGGTCGGCGACGAGCCCGACGTGGGTCTCGCCGGTCGAGATGATGATCGTCTTCTGGTGCCGGTCGGGCGTGCCCGATGCGGTCATGATCTCGCGCAGCCGGAGGAAGGGCACGAGATTGCCGCGCACGTTGAGGAAATTGCGGCCGCGGGAGCGCTCGTCCTCGGCGGTCAGCTCGATGCATTCCTCCACTGCGGACAGCGGAATGATGTAGCGGCCTTCGCCGACGCGGATCAGCAGGCCTTCGATGATCGCAAGCGTCAGCGGCAGGCGCAGCGTCACCGTGGTGCCCTGCCCCGTCCGGGTCGACAGATCGATCGAGCCACGCATGTTCTCGATGGTACGCTTGACCACGTCCATACCGACGCCGCGGCCGGACAGCGCCGAGATGGTCTGCGCAGTCGAGAAGCCGGGATGAAACAGGAATTGATGGATTTCATGGTCGGTGAGCACGGCTCCGGCCGCGACCAGCCCCTGCTCTTCCGCTTTCGCACGGATGCGCGAGGTGTTGAGGCCGCCGCCATTGTCCTTCACGGTGACGAGCACCTGCGCGCCGGAGTGGACGGCGGCGAGCTCGATCCGGCCTTGCTCGGTCTTGCCGTTGGCAGCGCGCACGGCGGTATCTTCGATGCCGTGGTCGACGGCATTGCGGATCAGGTGCACCAGCGGATCGGCCAGGCACTCGATCATGGTCTTGTCGAGCTCGGTATCCTCGCCCGAGGTGACGAATTCGACGGGCTTGGACAGATCCCGCGACAGGTCATGCACGAGGCGGCGGAAACGGCCGAACAGCGAACCGATCGGCACCATGCGCGCACCCATCGTGGTGTCGCGCAAGGAGGAAGCGAGGCGCTCGATCTCCTCGGCGATCATCTTGATCGAGAGGTCGGAGCCGGAGGCGGCGAGCTGGGTCAGCCGCGCCTGTGCGATGACGAGTTCGCCGACGCGGTCCATCAGCTCGTCGAGGCGCTCGGCCTGAACGCGAACGGTGGCAATGCCGCGATCGTCGCGCTTGGCCTCGGGCTTCGGTTCAAGCCTTGATTCGGATTTCGGCTCCGCCTTTGCGACGGGCTGCTCGGCCAAGGGCGCGGCAGCAGCCTCGACCGTCGGCGCAGGCATTTCGACCACCGGGGCCGGCTCTTCGTCGAGAAGCTGGAACAGCGGCGCAGGCGCGGGCGCTTCGACATGCGCCAAGGGCGAGAGCGTCAGCTTCATTTCGTCCTGGACGAACATGAAGACGTCGTCGATCGCGTCCTTGTCGCAGACCGCGTGCAGCTTGACGTCCCACTTCAAATAGCAGTCTTCCGGCTCCATCTCGTCGAGGAACGGGATGCCGTCGGTGATCGGGACGACGAAGCAGGGGCCGAGCTTGCAGAGATCTTCCAAGAGATCGAGCGGGTTCGAGCCGTTGCGCAGGATGTGCGATTCAAATTCGAGATGCAGGTGCCAGCCGGCTTGCTTGCTCTCGCCAGGGGCCAACGGCGGCGCCTCGGCGATCTCGACGACCGGAGCGCCAGGCTGGTCGAATGATACGAAGCGCTTGAGGTCGTCGAGGATGGCCTCGCCGATGATGTCGTCGGTCGACTGGGGATCTTCGATCAACGCGCGGATGTAGTCCTTGGCGGCGAGCGCGACCGAAATCAGCTCCTGGGTCGGCTTGATCTCGCCCTTGCGGACGCGGTCGAAAGCGGTCTCGAATTCGTGGGTGAAGGAGGCGACCTTGTCGAAGCCGAACATGGCACCCGAGCCCTTGATGGTATGCAGGGCGCGGAAGGCGGAATCGACCAGTTCGCGGTCGTCGGGACGCTGGCCGAGGTCGAGCAAGGCCCCTTCAAGAACTTCGAAGAGCTCGCTGGCTTCCTGACGGAAGACCTCGGTCGGGTCCATTGCGCTCATGCGCGCACCAGCTTGCCGACCACGGCGAGCAACTGCTCAGGCTTGAAGGGTTTGGTGATCCAGCCGGTGGCGCCGGCGCTCTTGGCTTCCTGCTTCACCGTGTCGTTGGATTCGGTCGTCAGGAACACGATGGGCATACCGACCGCGCTCGGCAGCTTGCGCAGCGCCCGGATCAGCTCCAGCCCGTTCATGACGGGCATATTGAGGTCGGTGATCACGAGGTCGAGCTTGCCGGCTTGCGCCTTTGCGAGCCCTTGCGCGCCGTCTCCGGCCTCGATCACGTTGTGACCGGCCGGCTCGAGCACAACCTTGATCATCTGCCGAATGCTCGGCGAATCGTCGACGGTCAGAATCGTGGCCATTAGGTGCCATCTTTCTTTTGCGGGAAATGCTGATCAATCATCGCCTCGCTGGCGAAGCCGGCACGACGAAGGGTGTTGCGAAGGGACTGTGAGAAGGAGGTGAGGACCACCGGGCGGCCTTGGGCCTCGCCCGTCTTGGCGGTCGACAGCAGAAGCTGGATCGACGTCACGTCGGCCTTGTCGACGCGCGAACAGTCGATCTCGAGCCGCTCCTGGCGGCCGAACGCCTCGCGGATGAGCTCATAGACGTTGCGAATGGCCGCGATGCTGCAATCGGCGGGCAACCGCAACGACCACTTCGGCTCCGTGGGATTGAGCGCCATCGCTTGCCCCGCCTTTGCTAAATTCCGATACTCGTTTGACGTGAATCCAATGAGTAAACTCCTAACGCGAGCATCCGTACAACTACGGGTCACATTTCCCCGGGAATTCGCGCAGGTGTATGCAAGCATGCACAAGCAGCTCAGATCACCTGCGCCGCACACCCGTATGTGCGCCTCCCCATGGCGCATTTGCTTCGCGTTAAATTCGCTCGGGTTATGGCTTGGGTTCGTGCCTTTGCCAGCGAAGAGAGCCCCGGCCGCCGATGCTGACCCAAGCGCTCCTGGTTGACGACAGTCGCTCTGTCCTCAACTTCCTGAAACGTCACATCGAGGCTGAAGGTCTGGTCGAGGCCACCACCTTCCTTGATCCCGTGGAAGCGCTGACTTGCGCGCGGGAACGCGCCTTCGATCTCGTGCTGGTCGACTACGAGATGCCGCATATGGACGGCATCAGCTTCATCCGCACCTTCCGCAGGCTTGCCGGCTGCGCCGACATTCCGATCGCGATGATCACTTCGCGACAGACCGATGACGTCAAGATGGAAGCGCTGCAGGCCGGTGCAACCGATTTCCTGCCCAAGCAGCCGCAGAGCGTCGAGATGACGGTGCGGCTGCGGAATTTGATTCAGCTTGGTGCAGCCGTGCGCAAGCTCAACGATCGTGCCGCACATCTGGCCAGCGAAGTCGCAGCAGCAACACGAAAGCTCGGCGAACGCGAGGAGGAGATCATTCTGCGGCTCGCGCTTGCGGTCGAATATCGCGACAACGACACCGGCGAGCACACGCTGCGGGTCGCCCGGTACAGCCGCATCATCGCCGAGCAGCTCGGCCTGCCGGCCCGGCTCTGCCGCGACATTTATCTGGCCGCGCCCCTGCACGACGTCGGCAAGGTCGCCATTCCCGACAAAATCCTACTCAAGCCCGGCAAGCTGACCGACCAGGAGATGGCGGTGATCCGGACCCATGCCACGATCGGCGAGAGGATTTTGGCGGACTCAAGCTGCGAGCTGATCCAGCTCGGTGCGCAAATTGCCGCAGGCCATCATGAGCGCTGGGACGGCGCGGGCTATCCCAGCGGTCTCAAGGCGGACGAGATTCCAATGGCCGCACGCGTGGTCGCGGTCGCTGACGTCTTCGACGCGCTGACGACACGACGACCATACAAAGAGCCGATGCCGATCGAGATGGCGCGCAACTATTTGGTCGAGAACAAGGGTCGGCAATTCGATCCGGCCTGCGTCGAGGCCTTTTTGTCGCGCTGGGACGAGGTCCTCGATATCGCCGCCGGGGGGCAGGCGACGCCATTCCCCAAAGCCGAGGCTCCTCTCGCTCCAATCATAAAGTGTCCGGTCAAGGGCCGTTCGCCCGAATTTGCCGCGACCACCTGACGGCTGGACACCCCCTTTGTCGCCGATGGCGGGTTTGAACCACTTCCTGCTAGAGTGCACCAATCATCAAAGAGTGATTCTGGTCACACTTGCCTGGGCGCTCCGATGCTAAAAGTCGCACCGGGACGGGGACCAGCAAAGTATCGGTCGAATTGAATGAGCATACCCATGAGAAGCCTGATCGGCGTCGTTGTCGGCGCGTTCTGTGTTGCGGCCCCCGCCTTTGCGGAGACGCCGGCCGCGATCGTCGAGGATGTCCAAGGCAAGGTCGACGGCGTCGAATTCATGGACTATGTCGCGCCCGGCAAGATCATCAAGCTCGGGCCCAAAGCGAGCATTACGCTCAGCTACCTCAAATCCTGCCTGCGCGAGACGATCAGCGAGGGCGTCGTGTTGGTCGGCGCCGAGCAAAGCACCGTGCAGCTCGGCGACGTGCAGCGCGCCAAGGTGCCCTGTGACACCAAGGCGGCGCAGCTCTCCGAGCGCGAGGCGAACCAGAGTGCCGCGACCACGTTCCGGACCATGCGGTCCGATGCCAAGGCCACTCCGTCCAAGCTGCCGACGATCTACGGTGTCGCCCCGCTGGTCCAGGCCAAGAGCGGGAGCACGCTGGTGATCGAGCGCACCGACGGCAAGGAACCCACGATCAGCGTACCGCTCAAGAACGACATCATGATCCGCGGCAAGTTTTATGATTTCGCCAAGGCCGGGAAATCGCTGACCCCCGGCGGCAGCTATCTCGCAAGCCTCGGCGCCAAGCGTTACACCTTCCTGGTCGACGCCAGTGCCACCTCGTCACCGACTCCGATCATCGGCCGCCTGCTGCGGCTCGAATAGGCAGCCTAGCGACGAGGCGATGCGGCGGATCGGGGGACGGGACATCGTTGCAGCTATCCTGATTGCGCTCCTCGCGGGCGCAATTTTCGCGTCTCCGCCGCTCCAGACGCTGCAAGGCCTCTCGCTCGACATCCTCACGGCACTGCGCGGCAAGCTCATTGGCGACCGCCGCGATCCCGCCAATTCGCCGGTCGTCGTCGTGGCCATCGACGGCGAGACCTACGACACGCCGCCCTTCAAGGGATCGCCGACGCAGACCTGGACGCGCGAGATCGGCCGGGTGCTCGGGAGCATCACCGAGGGCGGCGCCAAGGTGATCGGCTTCGACGTCATCTTTCCGAGCTCGATCGAGCAGTCGGAGATTCCTTTTGGCGACACGTCGGTCGGCAGTCGCATGAAGGGCTTCGACCGGGATTACCTGATCGCGCTGCGGCAGATCTCCGACGGCGGCAAACTGGTGCTCGGCGATATTCTGAGCAACGACCATCCGGAGGTCCCCTATCGCGCCCAGCAAGTCGCGGTGCGCAACAGCATTCGCGCGCTCAACGTGCATACCGACGCCGATGACGTGATCCGGCGGATGCCGCTGAGCTTCTCAATCGAGGGCAAACCGGTGCCCGCAATGGCGGTCGAGCTCGCGGCGCGTGCGCTTGGCGGAAAGCCCGAGATTGCGCCGTCCGGCGCGACCGAATTGTCCGGCTATGCAATCCCGAGCGCGCTTCCGAATACCATGACGCTCAACTTTCGAGGGCTGGGACGCGACGTCCCGACCTTCTCCTTCGCCGACCTGCGGGCCTGCGTCGAGAAGGGCGACCGCGATTTCTTCCGCCGCGCCTTCGACGGCAAGGTCGTTCTGCTCGGCACGGTCCTGAATTTCGAGGATCGCAAGCTCACATCAATGCGCCTGTCCGGCGGGCATGACGGCACGCCGGCGGCACGATGTGCCCTGCCCGCGCCGGAGCGCGCCACGCAACGCGCCCGCAGCGACATCGCCGGCGTGTTCGTGCACGCCACCGCGGTCCGAAACTTGATCGAGCGCGATGCCGTGACCGAGCTTGGCTTCCCCGCGCGGACCATTCTCACGATCGCGTTCGCACTCGTCATCGCCTGCGCGGCCTGCATGCTCGCGCCGAGCGGAGCGCTGATCGCATGGTTCGCTCTCACTGCCATTTACGCTGCCGCGGCCGTCAGCGCGTTCGTTCATGCCTTGGCGCTGCCGCTGACGGAGCCGGCACTCGCCGGCCTTGCCGCGCTCGCGATCATGACCGGCTACCGCTTCATGCTGGCCGATCGCGACGAGCGCTTCCTGCGCAAGAGCTTCGCCTTCTACCTCGCGCCGGAGGTCATCGAGACCATGGTCGCCTCAGGCAAGATGCCGGTGCTCGGCGGCGAGATGCGCAACGTCACCATGTTCTTTTCCGACCTCAGCGGTTTCTCGTCCATTGCCGAGACCATGACACCGGGCGAGCTGGTGACGCTGATGAACGAATATTTGTCCGCCATGACCGACATCATCGAAAGTCATGGCGGTTACGTCGACAAATATATCGGCGATTCAATCGTCGCCATGTTCGGCGCGCCGGCCGACGATCCCGCACACGCACGAAACGCGGTTCGCGCCGCGTTGAAGTGCCATACGAGGCTTGCGGAGCTCAATGCCGGCAATCCCGCCTTCGCCGGGCACGGCCTGTCGCATCGCATCGGTCTCAACAGCGGCGAAGCCGTGGTCGGCAATATCGGCTCGCGGCGCCGCTTCAATTATACCGTGATGAGCGACACCGTGAACGTCGCCTCCCGGCTCGAGGGCGCCAACAAATATTACGGCACCGCGATCATGGCTTCCGAAACCACGATGATGCAGGCCGGCGATAGTTTCACCTGGCGCGAGCTCGACGCGATCAGGGTGCAGGGCCGTGGCGAGGCCATCAAGGTGTTTGAGCCATTGGCGGACAAGGGCGCGGAGAGCGCCGACCAAGCCAAGGTGGCCGCCGCATATGCGGAGGGGCTCGCCTGCTGGCGCGCGCGGGATTTTGCGAAGGCGTCCGATGCGTTCGGGCGTGTCGCAGAGATTGATCCGGCATCGGCGCGGTTCGCCGCACGCGCGCGAGCGCTCATTGCAGATCCACCACCGTCCGATTGGACACCCGTCCACACGCTGGAAGGAAAGTAGTGGCCACTTTACGCTAAAATGGCAGTCCCACGTAGTTCTCCGCGAGCAGGCGCTGCGCCGTCTCGGACGAGAGCAGATAGTCCAGCTCCGTCTGCTGCAGCCGATCCTCATATGCGAGCCGGTCGGGAAAGCGGTGCAGGAGCATCGTCATCCACCAGGAGAAGCGCTGCGCCTTCCATATCCGCGCGAGCGCCTTGGCGGAATAGCCTGCGAGGCCGGAATCATCGCCGCTCTGATAATGCGCGAGCAAGGCGTGATAGAGATAATAGATGTCGGACGCGGCGCTGTTCAGCCCGCGCGCGCCTGTCGGCGGCACGATGTGAGCGGCATCGCCGGCGAGGAACAACCGGCCATAGCTCATCGGCTCGGCGACGAAGCTGCGCAGAGGCGCGATGCTCTTCTCGATCGACGGCCCCGTGATCAGGTTGCCGGCGACCTCGTCCGGAAGGCGGCGCTTCAGCTCGGCCCAGAACGCATCGTCGCTCCAATCCTCGACGTTGTCGGTCAGCGGCACCTGGACGTAGTAGCGGCTGAGCACCTGCGAGCGCAGCGAACAGAGCGCAAAGCCGCGCTCGTGCTTCACATAGATCAGCTCCGGCGACACCGGTTTCGTGCGCGACAGCACGCCCAGCCAGCCGAACGGATAGACCTTTTCATATTCGCGCAGCACGTCCTTCGGGATCGATTTGCGGCTGACGCCGTGGAAACCGTCGGCGCCGACCACGTAGTCGCAATCGACGCGGATGGTCTCGCCGTTCGATCGATAGGTCACGTAGGGCCGGTCCGACGTCAGGTCATGCGGCGTCACGTCCTGCGCGTCGTGGACGACCTTTCCGCCGAGACGATCGCGCGCCTCATAGAGGTCGCGCGTCAGCTCGGTCTGACCATAGACCAGCACCGAATTGCCGCCGGAATGCTTGTGCAGGTCGATCTTGGAGAGCACGCCGTCATGCGCGATCTCGAAACCGGTATGGATTTCGCCCTCGCGGTCCATCCGCTCGCCGCACTGCGCCTCGCGCATCAATTTGGCGAAGCCATGCTCGAGCACGCCGGCGCGGATGCGGGCGAGCACATGGTCGCGGCTGTATTTCTCCAGCACGATTGTGTCGATACCCTTCAGGTGCAGCAGCTGGGACAACAGCAGCCCGGACGGCCCGCCGCCGATGATACAGACCTGAACTTTCATTTTTGCGTCCTCCCGCCGGCATTTTTTTGCAGATTTGACGCCGTAGACCGATGGAGGGTTTCGCCATTGTCTTGTACTATTCGAACATGAAACGCACAGCCACGGCGATCCGCGTCTACAATCTGTTCGGCGAGTCCGGCGATCTGCCCGACGTCGTGCATTGTGAGACCATTGCGTCCCGCTCGGTGCTGCACGACTGGACCCTGGCCGTGCACCGCCATGCCCGGCTGCACCAGGTGCTGCTGATCGAGCGCGGCGGCGGCGAGGCGACGCTCGACGGGCGGGTGGTGCCCTTGAAGCCGATGCAGATCGTCAATGTGCCCGTCGGCCATGTCCACGGCTTCCGCTTCGTGCCCGATACGCAAGGATGGGTGCTGACCATCGCCGCGGAGATTCTGGATGAGGCGCTGCTCGCCGCCGAGGGCCTGCGCGGTGCGCTGTCGCGCTCGGCCGTGGTGCGCGGCACACCGCAGATCCGCACCATCATGAAGCAGATCTTCGCCGAACACGCCGCGCGCGATTTCGGCCGCGCGCATGTGCTGCGCGCGTTGTCGTCCGCCATGATCGGGCTGGTGGCACGCGCGCTCACGAGCGAGAACGGCGGCAACGGCGCGGTCGAGTCGAGCCTGTTCCGCCGCTTCGAGGCGCTCCTGGAACAGCATCATCTGGAACGCTGGAGCGTCGCGGACTATGCCGAGGCGCTGGCGGTGACACCGACGCATCTCAACCGGATCACACGGGCGGCGACCGGTGACACCGCCTCGCACCTCATCCTCAACCGGCTGATCCGCGAGGCGCGGCGCAACCTCGTCTACACCAATTTGCCGGTCTCGACGATCGCCTACACGCTCGGCTTCGAGGACCCCGCCTATTTCAGCCGGGTCTATGCCGCAGCCACGGGAATATCGCCGCGCGCGTTCCGCGCGCAGCTCCATGGCGACGAAGGCTGATGCATCGGACGAAAGACCAAGGGCGCCTATGGTCGAAGCCACACCGCCAACGGCGTTGGGCTATCGTCACCACTTACCTTCGTATAGTGGGTCCCATCCTTTGGATGGAGCCCCTTTACCTCCGTACAATTGAGCAGGGAGTGCGCACGCCTTAACGTGGCTGCATTCGGCGCCTTGGCGCTGGTGGCATGGAACCTCCCTAACCTTGGCGCAAGGCGGCCATCCCTGTCCGGTCGTCTGCGCCGCTTTTTTCAGCAAGCGGCACCTTCCGTGCTTTCCGGCGGACACACCGCGCCATTTCGGCTGGACCGTCCGACTTTCGTGCGGAACTGGGGATTTCCATAATGTCTTCGATTGAGAAGATCGCGCTCTTTATCGATGGCTCCAATCTCTACGCCACCTCCAAGGCGCTCGGTTTCGACATCGATTACAGGCGCCTGCTCGGCGAATTCCAGAGCCGAGGTACGCTGTTGCGGGCCTTCTACTACACGACCATCATCGAGGATCAGGAGTACTCGTCAATCCGTCCCTTGATCGACTGGCTCGACTATAATGGATACACCGTCGTCACCAAGCTCACCAAAGAGTTCGTCGACGCCACCACCGGCCGCCGCAAAGTGAAGGGCCGCATGGATGTCGACCTCGCCGTAAGGGCGATGGAGCTCGCCGAGCACGTCGATCAGATCGTGTTGTTCTCGGGCGATGGCGATTTTCGTTCGCTGGTGGAATCCCTGCAGCGCCGCGGTGTCCGCGTGACGGTCGTCTCCACACTCTCTACGCAGCCACCCATGATCGCCGACGACCTGCGCCGGCAGGCGGACGTCTTCATCGATTTGGCAGAACTGAAACAAAAAGTGGGGCGCGACCCGGGTGAACGACCGGGATCGCGCGAGATGCGTCAGACATCGCAATTCCTCGCACGCGGAGCGATCAGTCGCGGCGACCCGGTGGAGTGATCCCGGGACGGCCACCGGCCCCTCACACGTCGAAAAACACCGTCTCCTCCGGCCCCTGCAAATTGATCGTAAAGGAATACACGACCTTGCCGGCACGCTCGCCGCGCTTTGCGATCAGGGTCGAGCGCCGGGCCGGCTGTTCGATCAGGTTGAGCACGGGGTCGGCGGCGTTGGCGGCCTCTTCATCCGAGAAATAGAGTCGCGTGTTGAGGCCGATGTTGATGCCGCGCGCGACGATCCAGACATTGACGTGCGGCGCGCATGTCCGGCCCGCTCTGTCGGTGATCGCGCCCGGCTTGATGGTCTCGAAGCTCACGAGCCCGCTCTCGAAGTCGGAGCCGGCGCGGCCCCAGCCGCGAAACTCCTGCTCCAGCGCGCCGGCCGAGCGATCGGCCGGATGGTTGTAGCGGCCGCTCGCATTGGCCTGCCAGACTTCCAGCAACACGTCGCGCAGCGGCGCGCCGGTGCCGTCGAGCACCTTGCCCTCCAGCGTGAGGCGTTCACCTTCGGTGTTCGGCGTCACCAGCACGTTGGAAAAGTTCTTCTCGAAGATGTCGAAACCGGCCATCGCGGGGAGCAGCCCGATATGGACGTAGGGACCGGCGGTCTGCGAGGCAGTTTCCTTGAGATAGTCGAGCGGCTGCGGCATGGACTTAGTTCCCCGCGGTGCGATTTTCAAAGTAGGTGGAGCGCTGGCCGCGCAGCACGATATCGAAGCGGTAGGCGAGCGAGTCGAACGGCGTCGAGCCGTTGAGGTCGAGCGGTGCGACCAAGCGGTCGAGCGCATCCTTGTCCGGGATCGTCGTCAGGATCGGGCAGACCGGGATCAGGGGATCGCCCTCGAAATACATCTGCGTGATCAGCCGTTGCGCAAAGCCCGAACCGAACACCGAGAAATGGATGTGGGCGGGCCGCCAGCTATTGACGTAGTTGCGCCAGGGATAGGGCCCCGGCTTCACGGTGCGAAAATAGTAGTAGCCGGTGTCGTCCGTCAGCGCGCGGCCGCAGCCGCCGAAATTCGGATCGATCGGCGCCAGATACGTGTCCTTCTTGTGCCGGTAGCGGCCACCGGCATTGGCCTGCCAGAACTCGACCAGCGTGTTCGGCACACCGCGGCCGGTCTCGTCCAGCACCCGGCCGTGGACGATGATGCGCTCGCCGACGGGATCGCCGTCCTTGGCGTAGTTGCGGATCAGATCGTTATCGAGCGGGCCGAGATCGTTATGGCCGAACACCGGCCCTGTGATCTCCGAGACCGAGTTCTCCAGCGACAGCAACGCCTGGCGCGGCGAGCGCAGCACCGAGGATTTGTAGCCCGGCGCATGCGCGGGAGGATGGATGGAACGGTCTCGCTGGAAGAAGCCGCCATCGCCGAGCGGAGGCGCAAAAGGCTCGGGACGGTTGAGGCGGGGATCCCGCAAGGCTGACGCCTGGGCATTCATCGTGTCTCTCCCTGGAGCGTCCCGGGTCCGGACGCGCGGCTTATCGGGAGATCATGGCGCGGTCTATTCCCCGGATAAATAGATCGATTATAATGTATTGCATGAAAGAAATCGATCATTTGGCCCTCGACGGCCACGCGCTCGAACTGTTCCTCGCTGTGCTGGAGGAGGGATCGGTCACCGCGGCGGCAACGCGGCTCGGTCTGACGCAATCGGCGGTCAGTCACGGGCTGAACAAGCTGCGGCGGATCGCAGGCGATCCGCTGTTCGCGAAATCCGGCCGCGGCATCGTCGCCACCGCGCATGCGCAGGCCCTCGCCGCGAAGGCACGGGCGCTGATCGACGAGATGCGGAGCTTTGCCGGCGGCGTCACGTTCGAGCCGGCTCGCGCGCAGCTTTCGCTGACAATCGCCGCCAATGACTTCCAGCGCGATCTGCTGCTGCCGCGATTCTTCGATCACCTCGCCGCGCAAGTGAAGGGCCTGAACCTGCGCGTGATCCCTTCGCAGTCGCCCTCGCCCGCGATGCTGCGCGAAAACCGCTGCGATCTCCTGGTCACGCCGCTGCCGCCATCCGGTGTCGATATCGTGCAGAAGCGCCTCTTGAGCGATCATTACGTCTGTTACTTCGATCCCAAGACGCGCACCGCGCCGACCGGCCGCGGTGCCTATCTCGCGGCGCGACACATTACTGTGGTCTACACCGACAATGAGCGGCTCGACTTCGACCGCCGGCTGGCGGCGAACGGTCTTCACCGCGACATTGCGATCTCGGTGCCGAGCTTTTCCGGCGTGCCGTCCTTCCTTCGCGGCTCGCAGATGCTGGCGAGCATGCCGAGCCTGCTGGCGTCCGGGGTCATGCGCGGTTTCGCGCAAACGCGGATTCCGCTAGCGTCCCGCACGCGGATGCTGGCCGAGCTGCCGATGTTCATGGTCTGGCACCAGCGCTATCAGAAAGACCCGGCCCATCGCTGGGTCAGGAGCCAGCTCGAGACGATCGCAGCGACGGCCGCCAAGGCTTGATAGCCGATCCCGTCTTTCGGAAGACCAGCCCTCGCCAAACCCACTGGTTGGGCGCGGGCCGCCACGCTAGAATTCCCCCATGACAGTGACCGACATTGCGAGCCGGACCTACAATCACAGCTGGCGGCTGGATCCCATCATCCGCAGCCTGCTTGATACCGACTTCTACAAGCTATTGATGTTGCAAATGATTCGGGAGTCCTACCCGAAGCAGCAGGTGACCTTCTCGGTCATCAACCGCTCGCGCCACGTCCGGCTCGCCGAGATCATCGATGAGGGCGAGTTGCGCGCCCAGCTCGACCACGCCCGCACCATCCGCTTCACCAAGAAGGAGCTGATCTGGCTTGCCGGTAACACCTTCTACGGCAAGACCCACATGTTCTCGGCGGACTTCATCCGCTGGCTGGCCGAATTCCGCCTTCCCGAGTATGAGCTGCGCAAGGTCGAGGGCCAGTACGAATTGCATTTCCACGGGCCCTGGACCCACACCACGATGTGGGAGATTCCGGCGCTCGCAATCCTCAACGAGCTGCGCTCCCGTGCGGCGATCAAGGGCCGCGGCCGCTTCGAGCTCGACGTGCTCTATGCGCGCGCCAAGGCCAAGCTCTGGACCAAGGTGGAACGGCTGCGCGAGTTGGAGAACCTGCGCCTGTCCGACTTCGGCACCCGCCGCCGTCACGGCTTCCTCTGGCAGCGCTGGTGCGTGGAGGCGGTGAAGGAAGGCCTGGGCTCGTCCTTCATCGGCACCTCCAATGTGCTGCTCGCGATGGACAACGATCTCGAGGCCATCGGCACCAATGCGCATGAGCTGCCGATGGTCGCGGCCGCGCTCGCCAAGGACGACGAGGAGTTGCGCTGGGCGCCTTATCGCATTCTCGACCAGTGGCGCCAGACCTATGGCGGCAACCTCCTGATCGCACTGCCCGACGCCTTCGGCACCAAGGCCTTCCTGCGCGATGCGCCGGAATGGGTCGCCGACTGGACCGGCTTCCGGCCCGACAGCGCGCCGCCGATTCAGGCCGGCGAGGAGATCGTCGCCTGGTGGGAGAAGAAGGGTCGCAACCCCAGGGACAAGCTACTCGTCTTTTCCGACGCGATGGATGTCGGCTCGATCGAGGAGACCTATCATCACTTCGCCGGCCGGGTGCGGCTCTCCTTCGGCTGGGGCACCAACCTCACCAATGATTTCGTCGGCTGCACGCCGGATGGCTCGTTCAATCTCGATCCGATCTCGCTGGTCTGCAAGGTCTCGTCGGTCGACGGCCGTCCCGCCGTCAAGCTCTCCGACAATCCGGAGAAGGCGACCGGTATGCCCTCGGAGATCGAGCGTTACCTGCGCGTGTTCGGCGACGCCGGCCGCGTGCGCAAGCCGGTGCTGGTCTAGCCGCGCACCCAACTCTCTTCATCAAGTAAACCGCGCACGACAAATGTGAGGCATCGGTTCGCCGATGCCGCACCAGTTCCGATTTGCCGGCATTTGAAGCGATCTACGGCCATTCATTTCACGACGCCTTCATCCTGCGATGCAGTCTTTCGCGCTTTTCAGGTCGAGTTAGGCAACCATCCCCTCTACTTCGCGTTGCAGGCGCAGCGCTTCGCTGGGGTCGTTGCGCGATTTGGGGAACGCAGGGTGTTTCGCAGAACAGCGACGTCGATGAAGGGACACAGCTTCCTTCACGTCATCAAGCTCGTCTCGCCTTTCGTGATGGTCGTCGTGCTCCAGGCGGCGATCGCGGGATTCAGCCTCGAGGTGATGTCGTCGGTTCGCGCCTATGTCGCGGGCGAAGCGATGTGGTCCCGCTCGCAGAAGAATGCCGTCTACTTCCTCAATCTCTATTTGCATTCGGGCGACGCCAGCCAGTTCACGCAATACCAGGCCTCGCTCGCCGTTCCCATCGGCGACGAGTTTGCGCGCTGGGCGATGGAGCGAGATCCGGTCGACGTCGAGGCCGCGCGCATCGGCTTCCTGCAAGGCGGCAATCATCCCGATGACGTTCCTGGATTGATCTGGCTGTTTCGCTACTTCAACCGCGTCAGCTTCCTGCAGGAAGCGATCCGCGAGTGGACCGCTACCGACCCGATGCTGCTGGAGCTGAGCGTGTTCGGCGAGGTCATCCGGTCCGAGTTGGAGAACGGCCCTATCCGAGACACAAATCGCCTGCAATTCCTGTCGACGCGACTCTCCGAGCTCAACACCCAGTTCACGGTGCATGCCAAGCGGTTCTCCACTGTCCTCGGCGAAGGCTCCCGCGCCATCAAGCTGACGCTGACCGGTATCAACATCGTCACCGCCGTCACGCTGATCCTGCTCCTGATCTGGCACACCAGGCGATTGGTGCTGCAACGACAGGCATTCGAAGACGCCCTGCACGCTGAGAAGGAACGCCTGGCCTGGCAGGCATCGCATGACTGGCTGACCGGCCTGTCCAACCGCCGCGCCTTCGAGGCGCGCCTGCAAAGCGAGCTGGACGCTGCCGCGGCGGGTCCGCTGGGGCTTATCCTGCTCGACCTCGACCAGTTCAAGAACGTCAACGACACCTGCGGGCACCTTGCCGGCGACCGCCTGCTCTGCCAGGTCTCGCGCCTCCTGCAACAGGATCGGCGTCCGCGTGACCTCGTGGCCCGGCTCGGCGGCGACGAGTTCGGGCTGATCCTGCCGCAGTGCTCGCCCGCGACTGCAGTCGATATCGCCGAACGGCTGCGGCGATCGCTGGAGCTGCTCAACTTCGCCTGGGATGATCGCTGCTTTGCGGTGACCGCCAGCATCGGCGTCGCCTGCATCGCCGACGGCGACACCACGCTTGAGGACGCGATGCGGCGCGCCGATGCCGCCTGCTATCGCGCCAAGGAAAAGGGACGCAACCGCGTTCAGGTCGACGGCGGGCGACCGGACGTCATCGCCGTTGCAGCCCGGCCACGCGAAGCCGTCGCAGCGCGAGGCTGACAGCCTGCGAGCCGCGTAAACGGCGCGGTTGTGGTACCCTGGCCACAATACTCCCGAAAACGTCGCGTCTTTCGCATTTCGACACTTCGCTTTGCGCGCTGGTCCAAGAAGGCCAAGGCCTCCATCACTAAGCATGGCAACTGCCCAGCGTTGCGGCCGGATTCGTCCGCATCGTCGAAGGAGTTTGCAGTGCCTTGGAATGATTGGATGACCTCGCCGGATATTCGTCGTGCAAAGACGCGCCGGCGGCATGCGCTGCTCCTGAGCACCGCGATCAGCGCTCTTGCTGCAGGTATCGCGCTGCCATGGTTCACAACTCCCGCGGCGGCGGCCTGTGTCGTTACCGGAGGTGGTTCGCAAACGTCACTCCAGTCCGGCGATTCAATCACCTGCACCGGGGCAGGCAATACACAAGTCAAGACGGCGCCTGTGGTCAGCGGTGTGACCGTCAACATCGGCGATGGCACCGCAACTTCCGTGAACGACCCCGCCTTTGCGAGCGTCGTCTTCGAAGCGGCATCCAATGGCGCGATCAATGTTTCCGGCAACGCGTCGATCGCGTCCGCCAACAGCGACGGCATTGCATTGGTCAACGGCAGCAACAACAACGCCATCACGATAGATGCCGGTGCTGTGGTCGGAGCATCGGCCGTTGGCGCGACGGGGCTCGTCCTGTCCAATTCCAGCAATAACATCGTCGTCGTCGGAGGCACGGTTGGAAGCCTCGCTCCCATCACCAATGGGATTGGCATCGGAGCCGGGGCGATGAACAATCAGGTGAACATCCTATCGGGCGGCCTCGTCTTTGCCGGCAGTGGCCCGGCCATCGATCTCAACGGCGCTGCCGGCGGCAACACCATCAACAACGCAGGCACGGTCTCGAGCGTTTCAAATTACGCGATCTTGGGCTCGGCAAGCCAGGACACCATCATCAGCTCGGGCACGATCAGCGGCAACTTCGCCAACAGAGCCGTCGATCTCAAGGACGGCAGCGACGTCTTCGAGCTGCGCGCAGGATCGAACATCACGGGCCGGGTCCTGGGCGGCAACGGAACGGACACGCTGCGCTTAGGTGGAACGGCCAATAGCACGTTCGACCTCGACACATTCGGCGCGGGCTTGCAGTTCCAGGAATTCGAGGCGTTGGAAAAGACGGGAAGCTCAACCTGGACGCTGACCGGCTCGACGCCGGATGCGGGGACCATGAATGTCCAGGCCGGCAACCTCATCGTCAACGGCACAATGCCCAACGTTGCGACGACGGTCAGCGGCGGCACCCTCGGCGGCAACGGCGCCATCGGCGCACTCACCGTGCTGTCGGGCGGCCGGGTTGCGCCCGCCAATCTCGGCGTGCTCACGAGCTATGGCAATGCCACGTTCAACGCCGGCTCGACCTACGCGGTCTCCGTCAACGCGGCCGGCCAATCCGGCAAACTTCTCGCCGTGACCGCGACGTTGAACGGCGGCACCGTCGCGGTCACCACGCTTGCGGGCGCCTATACCCCCTCGACGCAATACACCATCCTCAGCGCAGTGAACGGCCTGACCGGGACCTTCTCCGGCATAACGATCAGCGGATACAATCCGCAGTTCTTCTCCTCCGCCCTCAGCTATGACGGGTTCTCTGTCGTCCTGACACTCAACTACAACACGGCCACCTTCCCCACCGTCGCCCAGACGCAGAACCAGAAGGCCGTGGCCGGCGCGCTGAGCGCATTCGGCACCAACCTGCCTTTCCTGTCCTCGTTCGCAGGCCAGAGCGACGCCCAGCTCCGTTACAGTCTGGACCAGCTTTCGGGGGAAGCCGCGACGGGCGCGCGGCAGGGAGCCTTCCAGTTCACCGGTCAATTCCTCGGCCTGATGCTCGATCCGTTCGTCAATGGACGCGGCGGCGTGAGCAACGGCACAGGCGATGCCGCATTCAGCTTCAGCCCCGAGCGCGCAGCGTTGCCGGACGATATCGCCCTCGCCTACAACAAGGTGCTGGGTGCGCCGGCCGCGAAGGCGCCGGCCTTTGCGGAGCGCTGGACGGCCTGGGGCGCGGCGTTCGGCGGCACCAATCGCACCAGCGGTGACCCGGTCGTGATCGGCAGTCACGACCTCAGCGCGCGCGCAGGCGGCGTCGCGGCCGGAGCCGACTATCATTTCAGCCGCGACGCGGTCGTCGGCTTTGCGCTCTCCGGCGGCGGCACCAGATGGGACCTCGCGCAGGCGCTCGGCGGCGGCAAGAGCGAGGCGTTACAGGCCGGCGTCTACACCGCGGTCCGCACAGGCCCGGCCTATTTCGCCGCCTCGCTCGCCGTTGCCAATCATTGGATGTCGACAGACCGGTTCGCACCGTTCGGCAACCAGCTCACCGCGAAGTTCGACGCGCAAACCGTCGGCGGCCGCATCGAGGGCGGCTATCGCTTCGCGACGCCGATCGGTGGTTTCACGCCATACGCGGCAGCGCAGACGCAGGCGTTTCGCACGCCGACCTATACCGAGACTGACCGGGCCGGCAGCGGCTTCGGCCTGACCTACCGGGGACGCACGGCCTCCGACACGCGAAGCGAACTTGGCGCGCGTTTCGATCGGGCGACGCTGGTTTCGCCGGATGCGGTCCTGACGTTGCGCGGTCGCGCGGCCTGGGCACATGATTGGGTGAGCGATCCGACGCTCAATGCCGCGTTCCAGGCGCTGCCCGCCGCGAGCTTCATCGTCAATGGCGCGACGCCGGCGAAAGACGCCGCGCTCGCGTCCGCCGGCGCCGAGCTGAAGTTTTCGAACGGAGTTGCCCTGTCGGCCAAGTTCGACGGCGAGTTTGCAGCCCGCAGCACCACTTATTCGGGCACCGCGAGCCTGCGATACGCCTGGTAGCGGCCGCGCCTCATCGAGATGGGCGTGCGCCGACCGGCAAAATGCCGAGGCCGGCGAGATGGGTGTCGACAAATTGCTCGACCTGCTGGCGCAGCATCTGGGGCGGCACGGCCACCATGCGCTCCTCAAGGCCGAGCGAGATGATTCCGTGCACGGCGGAAAACAAGGTGCGCGACAGCAGCGCGATCTTCACGTCATCCGCATCCGGCAATAGCCGCACCAGGGGTGGATGCATCAGCGCGAAGGCATCCATCACCATCTGCAGGATGTCATCGGGATAAGGACGGTCGTCCTCCATCCGATGCTCGAACAGCGAGCGCAGCAGATTGGCGTGCTCGGCGAAGAATTCGAGATAGGTCGCAGCAAGCCCGTAGAGCTGGCGAACGGGATCCTCGGCTGGAACCCCGCCGAGCCGGGACGTGAGCGCCTGAACGGTCTCCCGATTGACGGTCAGGATCACTCCGTCGAAGTCGCCGAACTCGTTATAGACGCTGCCGACTGAACAGCCGGCGGCTTCAGCGACATCACGAACCTTCAATGATTTCAGCCCTTTAGTCGCAATGATGCTGCGGGCGATCTCCAGGATCTGGAACCGGCGCCGATTTTTTTTCTGGTCTCGCAGCGATTCTTCTTGAACATTGTTCATTTTCAAGCTACTCATGTGAACATTGTTCAAATTAACCCGGAGACCTGCAAAATGCAAACCCTCGCTGTTGATATCGCCTTCACCTTCGTCGATGACGCCGCTGCCCTCGTGAACGGCCTTGGCCGGGCCGTTCTCAGGCTCGCGATGACCCCGATCGATCGCATCGCCAATGCCTGCGACATCGCCGGCGTGCTCTCTGAGCGGCGCGCGACCTTCCGGATGTGGCGGGCGAGCCGCGCCCGGGCGCGTTATGAGGGCCGCCGGTTCAGCCTGCTCGGCCGCTTCTCGCCCTTTCGCCACCTCGCCCATCTCACCTGAAGGCGCGCAGCCGGCGCGTTCCGATCGGCTCGAATGCAAGACCCGGTTGCAAGGAAGGAATTACCATCTCCCGACTTTCGCAGCGGATCTCGCGGGGTGTGGCGATGCGGTTCAGCTTTTCCTCATCGCCCCACGCGATATCCGTTAAGCGCGGCCATTCCGCCCAAACCTGGCCGCGACCAGATATTTGCGAACCTAACGAGACCAGTTGGAGACCAAGGATCGGAGGGGATCGAGGGGGACAAGGCAGGCCGGCGACCGTCGCCACCCTGCAATCGTTCGTCCCAACCCCTTCCGGTCGTGACGCTTCAGACAACGTAACGAACCTCAGGCTGCCTTTCCAAAACAGGACTAGTCATGATCAGGGAATTGATGTCGTCACGCCGCTTTGCGCCGCTGTTCTGGGCGCAATTTTTCTCGGCACTCAATGACAACGTGCTCAAGAACGCACTCGTCATCATCCTGCTTTACAGTGCCGCGACCGGCCACGGCGATGCCCTGGTGACGGTGGCCGGCGCCGTCTTCATCTTCCCCTATTTCATCCTGTCCGGGCTCGGCGGCCAGCTCGCCGACAAATACGTCAAATCCGTCGTCGCAAGGCGGCTCAAATTCGCCGAGATCTTCGCCGCCTGCTTTGCCGCCGCCGGCTTCTTCCTGCACTCGGTGCCGCTGCTGTTCGCAGCGCTCGCGCTGTTTGGCATCATCGCCGCCCTGTTCGGCCCGGTGAAATACTCCATGCTGCCGGATCAGCTCGAGCTCGGTGAGCTCGCGACCGGCAACGCGCTGGTCGAAGGCGCGACCTTCATGGCGATCCTGCTCGGCACCGTCGCCGGCGGCCAGTTCGTGGCCGGGTCCGCGCATATGGGCTGGGTCGCATCGGCCGTGGTCGTGCTGGCGCTGTTGTCCTGGGCTTTCGCCGCCCGCATTCCGCAGACGACGCCGTCCGCGCCCGATCTGCCCGTCAACGCCAATCCCTGGACCTCGACGCTCGGTCTCCTCAGGACGTTGCATGCCGACCACCGGCTGTGGGACGGCACCGTCATCGTCTCCTGGTTCTGGCTGGTCGGCGCCATCGTGCTGTCGCTGCTGCCGGCGCTGGTCAAGGAGGTCGTCGGCGGCACCGAGGGCGTGGTGACGCTGTGCCTTGCGATCTTCGCGATCGGCATCGCCATCGGCTCGCTGTTCGCCGCCAGCCTGAGCCACGTTCGTCCGAACCTCGCGCTGGTGCCGATCGGCGCCATCATCATGGGATTCGCCGGCCTCGATCTCGCCTGGGCCATCGGCGTGACCGCCAAGGGGCAGGACATCACCGCGACCGACTTCGCAACTTCGTTCGCAGGCCTGCGCATGTTGGTCGATTTCGTCGCGTTCGCATTCGGCGGCGGCTTGTTCGTTGTGCCGTCCTTTGCGGCTGTTCAGGCCTGGTCGGCGCCATCCGAGCGCGCCCGCATCATTGCCGCCGGCAACGTGCTGCAAGCCGCCTTCATGGTGGTTGGCTCGCTGTTCGTCGCATTGCTGCAGGCGGCTGGCCTCCATATCGGCTGGATCTTCTTCGGCCTCGGCGTCGCCAGCTTCGGCGCGGTGTGGTTCGTGCTGACCAAGTGGGGCAAGGAGGGCGTGCGCGATTTCGGCGGGCTTTTGTTCCGTGCGCTGTTCCGCACCGAGGTGCGCGGGCTCGAAAACCTGCCGCCTGCCGGCACCCGCATGCTGATCGCGCCCAACCATGTCAGCCTGATCGACGGCCCGCTGTTGCACGCCGTGCTGCCGATCGACGCCAGCTTCGCGGTCGATACCGGCATCTCCAAGGCCTGGTGGGCCAAGCCGTTCCTGCGCGTGGTCAAGCACTACACCATGGACCCGAGCAAGCCGCTGGCCGCGCGTGACCTGATCAAGCTGGTCGCCGCCGGCGAACCGGTCGTGATCTTCCCGGAGGGACGCATCACCGTCTCCGGCTCCCTGATGAAGGTCTATGACGGCACCGCGATGATCGCGGACAAGGCTGACGCCGTTGTGGTGCCGGTCCGCATCGAAGGCGCCCAGCGCTCGCATCTCAGCTATCTCAACAGCAGCCAGATCAAGCGCTCGTGGTTTCCGCGAGTGACGGTCACCATCCTGCCGCCGGTCAAGCTGCCGGTCGATCCGGCGCTGAAGGGCAAGGCGCGCCGCAACGCCGCGGGCGCCGCACTGCAGGACGTGATGATCGATGCGATGGTCAAGAACGCAATGCTCGATCACACGCTGTTCGAAGCCCTCGGACACGCCTATCGCGACCGCGACACCGGCAAGGTCATCATCGAGGACGCGCTTGGCACCAAGCTGACCTACCGCAAGCTGATTCTCGGCGCGCAGGTCCTGAGCCGCAAGCTCGAGAGCGGCACCGCCGTCGGCGAAAATGTCGGCGTGCTGCTGCCGAACTCGGCCGGCGTCGCCGTCGTCTTCATGGCGCTGCAGAACATCGGCCGGGTGCCGGCGATGCTCAACTTCTCGGCCGGTCCGGTCAACGTCCTCGCCGCCATGAAGGCTGCGCAGGTCAAGACCGTGCTGACCTCGAAGGCCTTCATCGAGAAAGGCAAGCTCGACAAGCTGATGGCCGCGATCTCCGCAGAGGCGCGTGTCGTCTATCTCGAGGACGTCCGTGCCTCGATCGGTACCGTCGACAAGATCAAGGGTCTGCTCGCCGGCACGACGCCGCGCGTCACCCGCCAGGCCAACGATCCAGCCGTGGTGCTGTTCACCTCGGGTTCGGAAGGCACGCCCAAGGGCGTGGTGCTGTCCCACCGCAACATCCTCGCCAACGCGGCGCAGGCGCTGGCGCGGGTCGACGCCAACGCCAATGACAAGGTGTTCAACGTGCTGCCGGTATTCCACTCCTTCGGGCTGACCGGCGGAATGATGATGCCGCTGCTGGCGGGCATTCCGATCTACATGTACCCCTCGCCGCTGCATTACCGGATCGTGCCCGAGCTGATCTACCAGACCGGGGCGACGGTCCTGTTCGGCACCGATACGTTCCTCACCGGCTACGCCCGCTCGGCGCATGCCTACGACTTCCGCACCCTGCGCCTGGTGATTGCCGGCGCCGAAGCGGTCAAGGATCGCACCCGCCAGGTGTTCATGGAGCGCTACGGCATCCGCATCCTCGAAGGCTATGGCGTCACCGAGACGGCGCCGGTGCTGGCCATGAACACGCCGATGGCGAATCGTCCCGGCACCGTCGGCCGCTTGTCGCCGCTGATGGAAAGCAGGCTCGATCCGGTCCCCGGCATCGAGGAAGGCGGACGCCTCTCGGTGCGTGGGCCGAACGTGATGCTCGGTTACCTCAGGGCCGAAAATCCCGGCGTGCTCGAAGTGCTCGCCGAGGGTTGGCACGACACCGGCGACATCGTGGCGATCGACGCGGCCGGCTTCATCACCATCAAGGGCCGCGCCAAGCGCTTTGCCAAGATCGCAGGCGAAATGGTCTCGCTGTCCGCGGTCGAGAGCATCGCGACGTCGTTGTGGCCGCAGGCCCAATCGGTCGCCGTGTCGATCCCCGACCCGCGCAAGGGCGAGCGCATCGTGCTGCTGACGACAGAGAAGAACGCCGAGCGTAGCGCCATGCAGGGCCAGGCCAAGACGATCGGCGCGTCCGAGCTGACCGTTCCCGCCGCGATCATGGTGGTCGACAAGGTGCCGTTGCTCGGCACCGGCAAGACCGACTATGTCACCGCAACGACGATGGCCCGCGAGCAGGCGTCCCCGCCGGAGCGCGAGGTGGCGTAAGGCTCACGACCGTCGCACTGGCCAACGCCGGTGCGACGGTCCTTGAGCAGGAGATAGCGGACCGGGTTGTCGTCGCACTGACCCGCGCCGCACTCCAGCGCGGTGGACAGGAGATTTGCGGCGACGAGCAACGCGAAAATTGCGAACGCCGCGTTCGACGCCTGCCCGCCCATCGGCGCGTCTCCGTTCCGGCTGCCAGTCACATCCTTCAGGACAAAGACAAGCGCGACATAGCAGACGACTCCGACCGCGGCGACGAGCGCCCAGGTGTAGAAATGCAGCCCGAACAGCGTCGAACCATATCCGGGATCGCCAGGCGCGAGATGCAGCGACACCTGCCGCATGGCAATGAAGCCGGTGACGAGGCTGGCTATGAGGATCATCGCGTAGTGCGACGGACGTTCACCGAGACGCAGGTTGAACAGGAAACCCATGCCGATCGCGATGAATCCGGCTCTTTGCAGCAGGCAAAGCGGGCAAGGCAATTCGCCAAGCGCAAGTTGATAATAGAACGCGACCGCCAGAACCGAGGAGATGCCGAACAGCCCCAGCATGTTCAGGACCGCGCCGACCGACCATTGTCCGCCCATTGTCGTCGTTTCCATGTTCCGCGCGGTCAGAACGAGAATTTCAGCGGATCGGTCGCGTGGTGGAAGAACCATGCGACGGTGACGGTGATTGTCGCGACCCAGAGCGCATAGCCCGCTCCCGCGCGCGAACGCCAGACACAGACGCAGCCTGCGAGCGCCAACAGAAAAGGCAGAAACATGTACATGAGCGCGGGTTCCCCGAGCGATTCGCGCATCGCGCGAACGGGCTCAAGAGATACGTCAGGCGCGCGCACCTCTCAAGAGCGAGCTTCGCTGCGCCGCTCCTGCGCGTAACGCACCAGCGCCGCGAAGCGGTAGATGCCGTGCACGAACTTGCCGTAGGGCATGGTGATGAACAGCGCAAACACCGCGCCGAGATGCAGCGCCAGAGGTCTCGCGCAGGAGCAGAAGGGCCATGCCGGTGAGGCCGGTCAGGAACAGCATGGCGATGAAGCCGACATCCATGCCATGGCGGGTCTCGTCGAGCAACGCGGGATCGCGCCGCATCCTGGCCATGAACAGGCCGATCGGTCCGACGATGAGGCCGATGCCGCCGAGCGTGCCAAGCACCACAGGCAGATCCCACCACGGATACGGCGCCTCGCGGCCGAGCAGATAGTGATAAAGCGTGGCGACCGACGTCGCGGCAAAACAGAGCAGGAAGCCGTAGAAGGTCAGGTGGTGATAAAGTTTGTGCCGGTCGGTCGGCTTGTCGTCTTCATTATAGCAGCCGACCCCGCCGCCATGGAGATAGCGCAGCTCGCCGGCATCGCGGATCGCCTGAAAGATCGAGCCGCCGTCGGCGCGGCCACCGACCGGCGGACCGATGTCGCGCCAGAAGGCCCGCACGCTCATGACGAGGGCGAGGATCGCATACAGGAAGGCGGCACTGAACAGCGCGGCCATCGCGTTGTGCGGCATCAGTCTGTAGAAGGCGCCGGGTCCGGTGTGCACGCCGAACAGCACGCTGCGGTCGTTCAAGGCGGCGAAGCCAAGGATGAAAGCCGCCATGCTGAGCGCGGCGACGACGCTGATGACGAGGCCGTTGCGCGCAAATGTGCCTGATAGCGCCCGCGGCCAGGCATAGGCCGCATAGGACTCGGCGCGCGCAATTGCCAGCGTTTTGGGAACGTTGACGTTGAACTCGTGCGGCGGCGAGAACTGGCAGTCGACATAGCAGGCCCCGCAGGCATGGCAGAGATTGGCGAGATAGTTGAGGTCGCCGTCGGAGAAGGCGCGGCGCATCTCCATCGCCGGAAACACCGCGCACAATCCCTCGCAGTAGCGGCAGGAATTGCAGACCGTCATCAGACGGTCGGCCTCGTCCAAGATTCTAGTTCCGTGCATGTCTCGCCGCTTCCCGTCCCGCGATCCGTCCGAACACGCTGCCGATGGTCATGCCCATGCCGGCCGCATAGCCCTTGCCGAGCACATTGCCGGCCATGATCTCGCCGGCCGCGAACATGTTGGCCGACGGTTTGCCGTCAGCCATCAGCATGCGCGCCTCCTTGGTTACGCGCGTGCCGAGATAGGTGAAGGTGATGCCAGGCCGCACCGGATAGGCGAGATAAGGCGGCGTCTCGATTTTGCGCGCCCAGTGCGTCTTTGGTGGCGTTATGCCCTCGGTCACGCAGTCATCCAGAATTGTGTGATCGAAGGTGCCGGGCCGCACCGCGGCGTTGAATTCGGTGATGGTCTTTTCCAGCGCGGCCGGATCGAGCTCGAGCTTGCCGGCGAGTTCGGCCACAGTCTGTCCGGCGATCGGCGGGAACAGCGTCGGCATGAAGCTCGTGACGACGGTCGAGTCGAAGATGATGTAGGCGATCTGGTCGGGCTGCGCCGCGACCAGCCGGCCCCAAATCGCGTAACGCTTCGGCCAGATGTCCTCGCCTTCGTCGTAGAACCGCTGTGCGTGCTTGTTGACGACGATGCCGAAGACGACGGAGTCGTGCCGCGTGATGATGCCGCCGTCGAATTTCGGCGCGCGGGCGTCGATCGCGACCGCATGGCACTGGGTGGGATCGCCGACCTCCTGCACGCCCTTGTCGAGCAGCATCTTCAGGATCGAGCCGCGGTTATAGGGCGTGCCGCGGATCAGGAAATTGTCGGCGGCCTCGCCCCAATATTGCTTGAGCCATTCGATGTTGGCCTCGAACCCACCGGCCGCCGCGACCAGCGAGGTGGCGCGGATCTCGGTTGCGCCGTTGATCGGCCGCTTCAGGCAGGCAGCGAGGAACATGCCGTCCTCGATCACGAGATCGGTGACCTCCGCTTCATATGCGACCTCTACGCCGAGCCGCTCGGCGGTGAGATAGAGCGCGTTCAGCATTGCGCGGCCGCCGCCGAGGAAGAAGGAATTGGTGCGGCCAAGGCTCAACGTGCCGCCCAGCGATGGCTGCCAGCGCACGCCCTGCTCCACGATCCAGTTCAGGATGTCCTTGGACTCGCGGATCATGTGGCGCGCCAGCACTTCGTCGGTCTGCCCCCCGGTGACGCGCAGCAGATCCTCCCAGAACTCCTCTTCGGTGTAGGGACCGGTCAGGATTTCGGTGGCGGCGTCATGGGCGCAGCGCATGTTGCGGGTGTGCCGAGTATTGCCACCGCGATAGAACGTTGGCGCCCCCTCGAGCACGAGCACCGACGCTCCGCCGCGCCGCGCCGCGATCGCCGCGCATAGCGCCGCGTTGCCGCCACCGATCACCAGCACGTCGTATTTGCTACTCATGCGTATGCCCGATGCAACGAAGCTGGAGACATGCCTGGTGGCGGCACCGGCCAGCCGGGTCCACCATTGCGTACTTTTGTATACAAAGATATACGATGATGACGCAAGCGCGTCTCTGCATGGGCAGGATGCGCCTCGAGGCACAATGGCCAGACGCCCGGCAAAAACAGGTGGAACGATCGCGCGTGCCTCCGGTGTCGCGCTCGGCGAAGCCGTCTTCCGCTCGCTGTGCGAAGCGCTCCAGGCCGGCAGCTACCGCGCCGGCGACCGTCTGCGCGAGGAGGAGGTCGCGCAGCGGCTGAAGGTCAGCCGCACACCGGTTCGCGAAGCGCTGGGGCGCCTTGCAGCGCGCGGTTTCGTCGAGCCCGCCGGCGGCCGCGGGCTGATCGTGCGCAATCTCGACATCTCCGAGGTGCTCGAGCTCTACGCCATGCGCGAGATCATGGAAGGCGCCGCCGCGCGCCTCGCCGCCGAGCACGCCTCGGCACCCGAGATCGACGCGCTCAGGGACATCGAGCAGGCTTTTGTCGAAGCGTCGGAGACCGACGCAGCCGAGATGGCAAGAGAAAGGGCAAGGCTCAACCGCGTGTTTCACGAGGCGATCTGCCGCGCCGCGCGCAATCGCTATCTCGACAACGCCTCCCGCGAATTGCAGGACTGGATCGCCCTGCTCGGTCCGACCACATTCACCGTATCGGGCCGCCCCTCGACCAGCCACGGCGAGCACCAGGCCATCATCGACGCCATCGCCGCACGCAAAGGCGATGAGGCGGAGCAGCTCGCGCGCGCGCATATCCGCGAGGCGCTGCGCTGCCGTCTCAAGCTGTTGCAGAAGCAATAGGCTGGTGGCTCAAGCCTCCAAAATGCGCACCAGCAGCCAATAGCCGCCGAGCAGACTGATGACCGCCGACACCATGTAGACCAGGCTCGCCGCCCTCACCGGGCCGGTCCGGTCGGTCGTGGTCAGCCGGTCCAACAGGCCGAGCGCCGGCAGGGCCAGCGCGACAATCGCGACTTGTCCGATCTCGACGCCGATGTTGAAGGCGGCGAGCGCCGGCACCGCCGCGTTCGGTGGCAGCCCGATCTCGCGGAGCGCACCGGCGAAGCCGAAACCGTGGATCAGCCCGAACAGAAAGGCCATGCGCCAGCGCTTGTCGACATCGCGCGAGAAGAAGTTCTCTACGGCCACGAAGACGATGGAGGCCGCGATCGCAGGCTCCACGATGCTGCCCGGGATCACGAGGACGTCGAGCGCGGCGAGCGACAAGGTGATTGAATGAGCGATGGTGAAGGCTGTCACGATCTTGACGACGGGAATGAGCCGTCTGGCCCACAACACCACGGCAATCAGGAATGCGACGTGATCGTAGCCGAGGAAGATGTGTTCGATGCCGGTGAGGCCATAGCGCTGCATGGTCGACCACAGCGACGGCGGCGCGTTTGAGAGTGTGACCGTAATGTTGCCGGCATCGATCAGGGCCTGCGTCTCCGACCTGCCCTGCGCGATCAGGACGATTTGGCGCGCGGCCGGGTCCTTCTCGGTCAGCACGGTGGAGCGATAGACGATGTCGCCGCCGGCGCCGGCGCAGGCAAAGCTGTTGCGATAGATGATGCCGTCGCCGTCGGCCAGGATCGCTGCATCGCCGGCCAGGCAGGCCCTGGCTCCGCCCGTTACAGCCAGGTGCGTGCGCATATAGGCGAGGATGGCTGCTCCGGCCGCTTCGACCGCCGCGGGATCGACCGCGTCCCGTCTCGAATCGTAGGTCTTCGTACCGATCAGGCGGTCGACATCGCTGCCCTTCATTCCGAGCTCGACGCTCACCGTGCGATCGGGGCTCAGCGCCACGCGCGCCGTGACGAGGTTGACCTGATGCGCCTCAGCCGGAAGACCGATGCCGAGCAGAACCGCAAGCCACAGCAGCCGCGGCCACCTCATGTTTCTCACCCCGTTGCCGTCACGCCAGCACATCCGCCACGACCGCCTTCAAAACGTCCTTCACATCGGCTGGCATCAGCCGCACCTGCAATCCGCGCTGACCGCCGTTGAGAAAGACCTGGTCGTGCGCGAGCGCGCTCTGCTCCATCACGGTGCGAACCGGTTTACGCTGGCCGAACGGGCTGATGCCTCCGACCTTGTAGCCGGTGACGCGTTCAGCCTCGGGCGGCTTCATCATCTGCGCCGACTTGCCGCTCGCGGCCGCTGCGAGCTTCTTCATCGAGACCTCCTGGTCGGATGGGACGACGACGCAGACTGGCTTGCCGTCCACCAGCGCCATCAGCGTCTTGAGGACGCGCGCCGGGTCCTCGCCGAGCGCGGCGGCGGCCTGAAGGCCGATGCTCTCGGCGTCAGGATCGTAGTCGTAGGCATGGACAGTAAAGGCAACACCGGCGGCCGTGAGCGCGCGGGTGGCGGGGGTGACTTTGGACATGAGCCATATCTACCACCGTCATTGCGAGGAGCGAAGCTGCCTGGGGCAAGCTGGCACCACACAATCACTGTCATCGCCCGGCTTGATCGGGCGATCCAGTACTCCGAGACAGTGGTGATTGACTCGATGGGCCGCGGCGTACTGGATGCCCCGCTTTCGCGGGGCATGACAGAAGTTTGTGTGGCAAGCGTCGTGCTCGATAACGACGAGGCCCTCGCCTACTCCGCCGCGTCCCGCATCTCCGCGCGCTCGGCCCTCGCCGCGCAGAACTTGAACTCCGGGATCTTGCCAAACGGATCGAGCGCCGGGTTGGTCAACAGGTTCGCCGCCGCCTCCGCGTAGCAGAACGGCATGAACACCATGTTCTCCGGCACGTCGCGATCGGAGCGCACCTTGACCTCGACCGCGCCGCGGCGGGTCTCCAGGCGAATGAAGTCACCAGGGGCAAGCTTCTTCTTGCGCATGTCCTTCGGCGACATGAACGCCACCGCCTCCGGCTCGATCTGGTCGAGCACCTGGGCGCGACGCGTCATAGAGCCGGTGTGCCAGTGCTCCAGCACGCGGCCGGTCGACAGTACCATCGGGTATTCGGCGTCCGGAATCTCGTCCGGCGGGATGACCTTGGCCGGCACGATCTTGCCGCGGCCACTCGCGGTCGGAAAGCCCGTGGTGAAGATGATCTCGTTGCCGGGCTTGTTCGGATCGTCGACGGGATAGGTGACCGCGCCTTCGCGCACCAGCCGTTCCCAGGTGATGTTCTTCAGCGACGGCATCAGCTCTGCCATCTCGGTGAAGACGTCGCCGGGACCGGCATAATTCCACGGCAGGCCCATGCGCTTGCCGATCTCCTGGATGATCCAGAGATCCTGCCGCGCATCGCCGGGCGGCTTGATCACCTGGCGCGCGAGCTGCACGCGGCGATCGGTGTTGGTGAAGGAGCCGTCCTTCTCGGCGAAGGCCGAGGCCGGCAGGATGACGTCGGCGTGGAACGCGGTCTCGGTGACGAAGAGATCTTGCACCACGAGATGATCGAGCATCGCGAGTGCCTGGCGCGCATGCTGGAGATCGGGATCGGACATCGCGGGGTTCTCGCCCTCGATATACATGCCCGTGATCTCGCCGGCGTGGATCGCATTCATGATCTCGACCACGGTCAGACCGCGGACGGGATCGAGATCCTGCTGCCACAGCTTTTCGAAGCTGCCGCGCAGATCGTCACGGCTGACCGGCTGATAGTCGGGCAGGAACATCGGGATCAGGCCGGCGTCGGACGCTCCTTGCACGTTGTTCTGGCCGCGCAGCGGATGCAGGCCCGTGCCGGGACGACCGACCTGGCCGGTGATCAGCGCGAGCGCAATCAGGCAGCGCGCATTGTCGGTGCCGTGAACATGCTGGCTGATGCCCATGCCCCAGAAGATGATCGAGGATTTTGCGCGGGCATAGGTACGCGCCACCTCGCGCAGGGTTTGCGCCGGGATGCCGCAGATCGCCTCCATCTTCTCCGGCGTGAACTCCTTGATCTTCTCCTTGAGGTCCTCGAAGCCTTCGGTGTAGCCGGCGATGTACTGGTCGTCGGTCAGGCCTTCGGTGATGATCGTGTGGATCATCGCGTTCAGCATCGCGACGTCGGAGCCGGGCTTGAACTGCAGATGCTTGGTCGCATGACGCGACAGCGTCTGCCGGCGCGGATCCATCACGAACAGTTTTGCGCCATTCTGCTTGACGGCGTTCTTGATGAAGGTCGCGGCAACCGGATGGTTCACGGTCGGGTTGGCGCCGATCACGATGATGACCTCGGCATCCATCGCCGCCGAGAACGGTGCCGACACCGCGCCTGAACTCAGGCCTTCGAACAGCGCCGCGACTGAGGAGGCGTGGCACAGCCGCGTGCAATGGTCGACATTGTTCGAACCAAAACCGGTGCGGACCAGCTTCTGGAACAGATAGGCCTCTTCGTTCGAGCCCTTGGCCGAGCCGAAGCCCGCCAGCGCCTTCACGCCCTTCTCGTCGCGGATCTTGACGAGGCCCTTGGCCGCGATGTCGAGCGCTTCTTCCCAGCTCGCTTCGCGGAAATGGGTGAAGGGGTTGGCGGGATCAACCTGGTCGTTGGAATCCTTCTTCGCATTCGGCAGCCGAACCAGCGGCTTGGTCAGGCGATGCGGATGGTGGATGTAGTCGAAGCCGAAGCGCCCCTTGACGCAGAGACGGTTGCGGTTGGCTGGGCCGTCGCGGCCCTCGGCATAGATCACCTTCTCGTCCTTGACCTCGTAGGTCACCTGGCAGCCGACGCCGCAGAACGGGCAGAGCGAATCGACCTTCTTGTCCGCGTAAGTGACGCGGGTCTGCTTCTCGTCGAGCATCACGGCCGGCATCAACGCGCCGGTCGGACAGGCCTGCACGCATTCACCGCAGGCGACGCAGGTGGACTCGCCCATGGGATCGTCGAAGTCGAATACGATCTTCGAGCCATGATTGCGATAAGCCATGCCGATGACGTCGTTGACCTGGACCTCGCGGCAGGCACGCACGCAGAGGCCGCACTGGATGCAGGCATCGAGATTGACGCGCATCGCCGGATGGCTGGCATCGGTCGCCCAGCGCTCGGCGGCGGGGAAGCGGCTCTCGGTGACGCCTGTCGTCTGGGCCCAGTGCCAGAACTTCGAATCCGGATCGTGGCTGGTCTCGCGCGCCGGCTGGTCGGCGACGAGCAGCTCCATCACCATCTTCTGCGCCGACACCGCACGCGCGCTCTCGGACTTCACCTTCATGCCGACTGACGGCGTGCGCTTGCACGAGGCCGCCAACACACGCTCGCCCTCGATCTCGACCATGCAGGCGCGGCAATTGCCGTCGGGCCGATAGTCGGGCGCCGGCGAATAGCACAAATGCGGGATGTCGCGGCCCTGCCGTTTTGCGACTTGCCAGATCGTCTCGCCGGCATTGGCTTCGACCTGCTTGCCGTCGAGCTCGAACGTAATCTTGGTCATTCGGCCGCTTCCTTGAACTCGTCAGGGAAATATTTGATCACGGTGGACAGCGGGTTCGATGCCGCCTGTCCGAGCCCGCAGATCGAGGCATCGCGCATCGCCTGGCTCAATTCTTCCAGCAATGCGCGGTTCCAGACCGGCTTCTGCATCAGCAGCGCGGCCTTCTGGGTTCCGACGCGGCACGGCGTGCACTGGCCGCAGCTCTCGTCCTCGAAGAACTTCATCAGGTTGAGCGCGGCTGCGCGCACGCTGTCCTTCTGCGACAGGATCACGACCGCGGCCGAGCCGATGAAGCAGCCGTATTTCTCGAGCGTGCCGAAATCGAGCGGAATGTCGGCCATCGACGCCGGCAGGATGCCGCCGGACGCGCCGCCCGGCAGATACGCGTAGAACTGATGGCCATCGGCCATGCCGCCGCAATATTCGTCGATCAGCTCGCGCACGGTGATTCCCGCGGGCGCCAGCTTCATGCCGGGGTTCTTGACGCGGCCGGAGACCGAGAAGCTGCGCAGGCCATGGCGCTCATGACGGCCATTGCCCTTCCACCAGTCGGCGCCCTTCTCGACGATGTCGCGCACCCACCACAGCGTCTCGATGTTGTTGATCAGCGTCGGCAGGCCGAACAGGCCGACCTGGAACGGATAAGGCGGCTTGTGCCGGGGCAGGCCGCGCTTGCCTTCGATGCTTTCGAGCAGCGAGGATTCCTCACCGCAGATATAGGCGCCGGCGCCGCGGCGCATGTGCAGCGTCGGACCGCCCGGCGGGAGCTTTGCGATCTCGCGCTCCAGGATCTCGCGTGAGGCCGGATATTCGTCGCGCAGGTAGATGTAGACGTCGGAGGCCTGCACCACATGCGCGCCAATCAGCATGCCCTCGATGAAGCGATGCGGATCGCTTTCGAGATAGACGCGGTCCTTGAACGTGCCGGGTTCGCCCTCGTCGCCGTTGATCGCCATCAGCCGCGGGCCGGGCTCGCCGAGCACGGCGCGCCATTTGCGGCCCGTCGGGAAGCCGGCGCCACCGAGGCCGCGAAGCGAGGCGTCGTCGAGCGCCTTCAGCAGATCGTCCTTTGACAGCTCGCCGGAGCGCAGGCGGCCCAGCAGCTTGTAGCCGCCGCCGGCAACATAAGCCTCATAGCCGACATAGTTGGGCAGATGCGCGTGGGTGTCGCCGGCGTTCGCGGCCGCCATGACATTGGCGACAGTCGCGTGGTCGACAAAGTTGTGGCCAACCTCAGCGGCCGGCGCAGTGTCGCAGCGGCCGACGCAGGGCGCGCGTACCACGCGAATGCCGGGACCCGTCGCGCTCTGCAAATCCTCCAGCAGCTTCTCGCCGCCGAGCATCGCGCAGGTCAGCGAATCGCAGACGCGGATCGTCAGCGGCGCGATGTCGGGCTCGCCTTCCTTCACCACATCGAAATGGGCGTAGAAGGTCGCGGTCTCGAACACCTCGGCGAAGGCGAGCTTCATCTCGTCGGCGAGCGCGGCCAGATGCGCGGCCGAGATCTGGTGATATTTGTCCTGGATCAGGTGCAGATATTCGATCAGCAGATCGCGCCGCCGCGGCCTGTCGCCGAGCAGAAGCTCGATCTCGTGCGCGGCGGTCGGATCAACCTGGCGCCCTTTAGGGGTGGCCTTGGCGCGTCGGCGTCCCTCACCGGGGTGCTCGAAAGGGCGGACCTTGTGCACGTCGTCGTGGCTCATCGATTCGTCTCGATCTCGTCTTTTAGAACAGCTCCAGTTCTAGCTCTTGGCATGCCAGATGCCAAGAGAATTATTGTGCTCGCGGAAGCAGTTAAGGGCGGCGCAACGCAAAGCGTGAATCGGCGGCCGGACATCGCTTGCGTTCGGTGCAACACGCCAACGGATAGAACGAAGCCTGAATTGGCCTGGAGATCAATAAAGCCTTCCCATGCTGCGATAGCGAAATCGTATCGCGCATGCACTCCGAGACCACAGGTGAGCGTCTGTGCCCTGTGCTGACCGTCAACTTTTGCCCATGCACTCCTCAATGTAGAACCAGCGATCGTCGCCCGCGAGGCCCTTGGCCTTCACGTCCTTGCGGCAGTCCTTGAGCTTCGACTTGTTGGCGCTCCACTTGGCCTTCATGTCCTTGAGCCTCTGCGCGGTCAGCTTGATCTTACCGGGCTTGGCTTCGGTCGCAGCGGGTGGCGTTGCGGCCGGTGCCGCGGCAGTCTGTGCGGATGCGGATTGCAGGGCGCCGGCGACGAGCAGCACGGCGGCGGCACAAACGAGTGTACGAACCATCGAATCCCCCAGGGGCAAAGTTTGAAACAATCGAAATGAGCGGCGGGAGCGCGGCCTTGGTGCGCTCCCGCTCGCGAGGAATGTGCGATCAGAAGATCTTGACCGCGCTCTCCAGCGTCTTCCAGACACCCCAAGCCAAGGGAATGCCGACGAAGGCCCAGAACAGCCCCGCCTTGGCGTCGAGCCCGCCAAAGCCGATGCCGTACGAGCCGTGCGGCCCCGCGGCTGCAGCGCTGGCGCTCGCCGCCTGCAACTTGGCGACATCGGCGTCCTTCATGTGCCACTTCGAATCGACCGGCTTGATCAGGTAGTTGCAGATCAGGCCCGCGATCAGCATCGCGCAGAGGATGTACATGGTGGTGTTGTAGAGCTGGTCGCGCGGCACGCCGGCCGCGAGCTGGAACTCGCGGATGTAGTTCACCACGACGGGGCCGATGATGCCCGCCGTCGACCAGGCCGTCAGCAGCCGGCCGTGGATGGCGCCGACGAACTGGGTGCCGAACATGTCGGCGAGATAGGCCGGCACGGTGGCGAAGCCGCCGCCATACATCGACAGGATGATGCCGAAGCCGAGCACGAACAGCAGCTTCGAGCCCATCGCCGCGAAGGTCGGCGCCAGAGCATAGAGCACGATGCCGAGGATGAAGAACGTGTAGTAGGTGTTCTTGCGCCCGATCTTGTCCGACAGCGAGGCCCAGAAGAAGCGGCCGCCGATGTTGAAGAGCGAGAGCAATCCGGCGAAGCCCGCGGCGATCGCGGCAATCTGCGCCTTCTGCCCGGCGTCGAGCGCGTTGAAGCCGACGTCCGGCAGGCCGATCAGCTTGCCGGCGAAGATCTCTTGCAGCATGGGCGAAGCCATGCCGATCACGCCGATGCCGGCCGACACGTTCAGGCACAGCACCCACCAGATCAGCCAGAACTGCGGCGTCTTGTGCGCATCGTTGAGATGAACGTTGCTCTTCGAGATCATCGCGTTGGCCTTGGACGGCGGGGTCCAGCCCTCGGGCTGCCAGCCGGGCGGCGGCAGGCGATAGCGGAACGCGCCGATCATCATGAACACGAAGTAGATGACGCCCATCGCGACGAAGGTCTCCCAGACGCCGACTGAGGTCGGGGTCTTGAAGTAGTTCATCAGGAGGTTCGCCAGCGGCGCGCCGATCATGGCGCCACCGCCGAAGCCCATGATGGCCATGCCCGTCGCCATGCCGCGGCGGTCGGGAAACCATTTGACGAGCGTCGACACCGGCGAGATGTAGCCAAGGCCGAGGCCGATGCCGCCGATCACGCCCGAACCCAGCCACAACAGCCAAAGCTGATGGGTGTAAACTCCGATCGCACCGAGGAAGAGACCGCCGCACCAGCAGAGCGCCGAGACGAAGCCCGCCTTGCGCGGTCCCACGCGCTCCAGCCAGCCGCCCCAAACCGCAGCCGCGATACCGAGCAGCACGAAGAACAGGGTGTACATCCATCCCATGCTGGCGACCTTCCAGTCGCAGCTGGTCGTGAACAGCTCCTGCCACAGCGACATGTCGGGGCAGGCCTTCGGTGCGGTCAATCCGACTGCGCGCGACAGCGGCAGCCAGAACACCGAAAAGCCATAGGCCATGCCGATGCAGAGATGGATGCACAGCGCCGCCGGCGGCACCAGCCAGCGATTAAAGCCGGCGGTCGCGATGGTCCGCTCGCGATCAAGAAAACCCGCGCCAGCGCCTGAAAGTGTCCCAGCGCCTTCGATTGTAGTCATACGTTCCTCCCCTCAGCCACCCTTCTGAGCAGCCTGCCGCTACTATCCTGTTCCTCAGCTCATTGCGGTGCAGACAATTGCCCCTACTGCCCCGCACAGTCATCCGACGCGCGCCAGGATCGTCACGCGCGTTCAAAAGTTAACCCCTCGAAGCGGGGCTCTATGCCCGATACGACGTGCAAGCTTCGTGTGTGGCCCGTTGATCCCCGTATCGCAGACGAGACTCAACCTCCGCGCCTGCACGGAGAAAGTCAATTTGGGCAGAAGCCATGATCGATGTCGATAGACAAAAGGTCGGTATCAGCGCGGTAACGTTCTCAAGAACGCAGCGCACCATTGACGTCCTCTATCGAGCCATTCGTCTTTTCTATCAAGAACACGATGCGCGCCTCGTTGCGCTCCGTGATCTCCACCGTGTCGCCGGTCTCGCGGATCAGGTTTGGAATGTCGATCACCGACAACGGGTCGGTGCAGTGAACTTCGAGCTGATCGCCCGGTTGCAACGGCTTTAAAGCCTTGCGCGTCTTCAAGGCGGGGAGCGGGCATTTCAACCCGGTGAGATCGAGCGTGGTTCTGGTCATGCGCGCAACATGGCGAGACGAAGCGATGGCGTCAACGCAGAGGCAGCTAGAGCAGATCGGCGTAGGACAAGAAACCTACGCTGTGCCCCGGCTCGACGCCCGTGATGCTCTCACCGAGTTCGACCAGGCCGTCGGTCTCGACCAGCGAGTACAACAGCCCCGCTCCCTCGCGCGGAAACTTGATGGCCTCGAGCCCGCCGTCCTGTGCGCGTCGCAAGGAGGCGCGCACATATTCACGCCGGCCCGCTTTCTTCTTGTAAGTAAACGCCGCGCGCACCGGGATGGGCGTCAACGGCTCTGGCAATCCACCCGCCAGCGCCAGCACTGTCGGCCGCACCACATGGACAAACGTGACGAAACTCGCAACGGGATTGCCGGGCAATCCGATCAGCGGCGTGCCGTCGATGATGCCCATCGCCACGGGGCGGCCGGGCTTGATCGCCATCCGCCACAGCACCAGCGAGCCGATGCTTTCGACCGCCGCCTTGACGTGGTCCTCCTCGCCGGTCGAGACGCCGCCGGTGGTGAGAATCAAATCGTGGCGGCCTGCAACCTGCTTCAAGCCATTCGCGAGCGAACTACGCTCGTCGCGCAGAATGCCGAGGTCGCTGACCTCGCAGCCGAGGCGGCGCAGCATCGCCATCAGCATGAAACGGTTGGAATCGAACAGCTGCGAGGCGGCGCGTGGCTCGCCAGGAGAAGCCAGCTCGTCACCGGTCGAGAACACCGCAACGCGAATGCGCCTGACCACGTCGAGCCTGACAAGCCCGAACGCCGCGGCGAGCGCGACGTGCTGCGGCAGCAAGCGCTGGCCGGCGCGCAGCGCGATCTGGCCCTCGGGGATGTCTTCGCCGGCGGGCCGGACATTGGCGCCGGGCTTCAGCCCCGGCGGCAGCACGATCTTGCCGGAATCGTCGGTGCGGACATCTTCCTGCATGAAGACGGTCTCCGCACCCGGCGGCATCGGCGCGCCCGTGAAAATGCGCGCGGTGTGGCCAGGCTTGATCGGTGCCTGTGCAAGCCCGCCGGCCTGGATACGGCCGTCAAGCGGGAACGCCTGCTCCGCGCGATCGGGAAGATCGGCGTTGCGCACGGCGTAGCCGTCGACGGCCGAGTTGGTGAAGGGCGGCAACGGCAGCGGCGCCGCGACGTCGCGCGCCAGCACGCGCCCGTCTGCGTCGACGAGCGCCACCGTTTCCAGATCGGCGATCGCGCTGACGCGCGTCGTGATGAGACCAACGGCCTCGTCGACCGACATCATCGGGCCGCCGAAGGCAAAGCAATCGTCCGACAGTTGCGCCATGGTGCCTCGTCAGCGTATCGCGGCGCTCTTCGCCACGGCTTCCTCGACCGGCATCGCCGCGCGCAGCAGCAATGCCGCAGCCGCCGCGATATCGTCGAGATGGACAGTCGGCAGCCCAGTGTTAATGGCGGTGTCCGTCGCGATCCCGGCAATCCCGGGATCGTCGAGAAACAACAGCGGCTTGCCGTTCGCCGCGCGATGCACCTCGATCTTGCGGTGCGGCTCGCGCTTGAAGCCCTCGACCACGACGAGATCGACCGCGGACAGCTTGCCCAATAGTTCCGGCAGACGCGGCTCCGCCGCGCCGCGCAGCTCGTGCATCAGGGCCCAGCGGCTTGACGAAGCAACCAGCACTTCGGCCGCGCCGGCCTCGCGATGCCGCCAGGAATCCTTGCCGGGCACGTCGACGTCGAACTGGTGATGCGCATGCTTGATGACGGAGACGCGCAGGCCCTGCGCGTTGAAATGCGGGATCAGCCGCGTCAACAGCGTGGTCTTGCCCGCACCGCTCCAGCCCGCAAGGCCGATGACTTTCATAACCGTTCGATCTCCGCCTACGGCTCGCCAGCCGGTGGAACCTCCGGCCTCTCCCCGTCATTGCGAGCGCAGCGAAGCAATCCAGAACTATATCCACAGTGGCAGTCTGGATTGCTTCGCGGAGCCTGTCATCGGGCCGCGCTTCGCGCGGACCCGTTGGCTCGCAATGACGAACGGAGGCATTTCACCCGCTCACCGCCATGCTTATATCGGCTTGAGCCGAATGTCATGCTAACGTCGCGACCATGATGAAGATCGACAAAGCTCCCGTGCCCCTGATCGTCCCGAACCCAGACGATCCTCGCCTGACCCAGAGCGTGACCGGGACCGACCAGACCGGCGCCAGGGTCGAGATCAAGGTGCCGATGGAGCGGCCGCTGACGCTCTACCTGAATGCCCAGGAGATCGTCACCATGATGACGATCGGCGACTATCCGGAATATCTGGCGCTCGGCTATCTGCTGAACCAGAACATGCTGAAATATAATGACGTCGTCACCGAGGTCGAATACGACGACGACCTCCAGGTGGTCGTGGTGCGCACCACACACCACACCAATTTCGAAGCCAAGCTGAAGAAGCGCACGCAGACCTCGGGCTGTGCGCAGGGCACCGCCTTCGGCGACCTGCTGGAGGCTGTCGAGAGCGTCGCATTGCCGAAGGCGGAGCTGCGCACCTCCTGGCTCTACCAGATGACGCAGACCATCAACACCATGCCCTCGCTCTATCTCGAGGCCGGCGCGATCCATGGCTGTGTGCTGTGCAAGGAGGGCACTCCGCTCTGCTACACCGAGGATGTCGGCCGGCACAACGCGGTCGACAAGATCGCGGGCTGGATGTACCGCCACGGCGTCGATGCCTCCGACAAGATCCTCTACACCACGGGGCGTCTCACCTCGGAGATGGTGATCAAGACCGTCCGCATGGGGATCCCGATCCTGGTGTCGCGCTCCGGCTTCACCGCCTGGGGTGTCGATCTCGCCCGCCAGGTCGGGCTGACGCTGGTCGGACGCACCCGCGGCAAGCGCTTCATCGTCCTCGCGGGCAAGGAGCGCATCGTCTACGACCAGAACCTCGACTACGTCGAGGAGGAGTCGGCGAAGCACAAGCGCAAGGGTGAAGGTCGTGACGACTAGTTTTGCAGCCACGCAAGGCGTGCTGCTCGCCGGCGGTCTCGCGCGGCGCATGGGCGGCGGCGACAAGCCGATGCGCACCATCGGCGGCCGCACCATTCTGGAGCGCGTGATCGCGCGGTTGACGCCGCAATGTAGCGGACTGATCCTCAATGCCAACGGCGATCCCGCGCGCTTCGCCGACTTCGGCCTGCAGGTCGTCCCCGACGACGTGCCCGGTTTTCCCGGCCCGCTCGCCGGCATTCTCGCGGCGCTCGACTGGACCGCGGCAAATCGGCCGGAGATCGACTGGGCGCTCAGCGCCGCCGGCGATTGCCCGTTCCTGCCGCGCGATCTGGTGGCCCGCCTGCATGACGCACGCGAGCGCGAGAACGCGCAGCTCGCCGTCGCCGCATCCGGCGACCAGTCACATCCGGTGATTGGCCTCTGGCGCGTCGCCTTGCGCGACGAGCTGCGTCACGCGCTGGTCGTCGAAGACCTCCGCAAGATCGACCGCTGGACCGCGCGCTATCCGCTCGCGACGGTGACGTGGCCAGCCGAGCCGCTCGATCCGTTCTTCAATGCCAATACGGTCGAGGACATCGCCGAAGCCGAGCGGCTGGCGGCGCTGGACGACGCGGCCTAAGGCGGTCAGCCATGGCCGAACTGATGCGGATGCCGGCCCGGCCGCCACCGCATTCCCGGGTCTGTTGAACCCAACTGAGGACGGGAGCGACCACTGATCGGACGTTGCCCCCGGATGAGCCATGACCGACTCGCTCTTGGATGTCATTTTCGATGTTGTCGACCTCGCGTTCGATGTTTCGGACGTGATCGATCGCACGAAACAGCTGAGCAAGCCTGACACCGTCGAGGTCCCGCCGGACCCGAAGCCTCTGCCGCCTGCCGCACAGCGTGCGCTGGCCGAAGCCGAGAAGCGGGAGCGCGCCGCTCAGGCCGCCAGCGGCACCGATCAGGCATCGCATCGATAACCCAGCTGGCGTCTACGCAGGCCGAAATCCGGCCCGCTCAAGCGCAGCACGTGCATCGTCCGAGCCGAGTGCGTCGAGGAAGGCCTGCACGGCCGGCCGGTCCTTGCGCGCGGTCACCAGCACGAAGTCATAATGCTCTTCCGCGAGCGGAATGAAACCGAGGCCGGCCGCATGGGCGACCGGCGCAATGGTCATGCCCCAGTCGGCGCGGTGCTGCACGACGGCCGCCGCGACCGCATTGTGCGAGCGCGGCTGGTTCCAATAGCCTTCCGGGCGCGCGCCGCCGAGCAAACGATCGATCAGGATGCGCGTGCCGGCGCCCTGGTTGCGGTTGACCATGATGCAGGCGGGGTCAGCGAGCGCCGCAGCAACGGCGTCCTTCGCACCAAGACCTTCGAAACGCTTGTCGCCCTCGCGGAACACGATGCCCTGCATCCGCCGCCAGCCCGGCACGAGTTCGAGCCCCTCGACGAGATAGGGCGTGTTGTAGGTCTCGCTTCGATCGTCGAACAGATGGATCGGCGCGAGATCGCATTCGCCGCGCTTTGCAGCCGCAAGTCCGCCGAGGCTGCCGACCGCGATCGATCGCACGGTGAGGCCGGCATGCGCGAGCTCAGCGGTGACGAGATCGAGACCGGTGCAATGGCTGCCGACGATGACGAGATCGGGCACGCGCACATGCGGCGTGAACAGCGTCACCTCGGCTTCGGTCCCGGCCGGCATCTGGTCGGCGAGCGCATCGATGCGCAGAAAGCCATCGGCCTGCGCGAAGGACGTGATCGCGCCGGAGCCCTTGCCGGTGGGATAGGCGATCAGGCGATCCTGACCCTCGACCAGCGAGACCATCACGAATTCGGTACGGCCGAGCTCGGAAGCGATACGGACGGGCACGGTTGCACTGACCTTCGCATCGGAGCGCGGCGGCAGTCCGGCCATCCTGCGCAGCACCGGCACGATCATGTCGTGGAAGGTGAACATCGCCGAGGTCGGAAAGCCCGGCAGGATCACCACCGGCTTGCCGTCGCACACCGCAAGGCACAGCGGCTTGCCGGGCTTGAGCGCAACGCCATGGGCGATGACGCCGGGCTGGCCGAGACGGCCGATGATGCGGTGGGACAAATCGCCCGCGCCTTTCGATGTGCCGCCCGACAGCACGAGCATGTCGGCGCCTGCCAGCGCGCGGCGCATAGCGGCTTCGAGCATGGCCTCATCGTCGGGAACGGCGCCGTGGAAAACCGCCTCACCGCCATTCTCGTCGATCGCAGCAGTGACGATCGCACCATTGGTGTCGTAGATCTCGGCAGGCGCGAGCGGCTGGCCCGGCTGCACCAATTCGTCGCCGGTGGAGATGACGGCCACAACCGGCTTGCGCGCCACACTCACTTCGGCGATGCCGCACGCGGCCAGCATGCCGATCTCGCGCGAGCCGATGATCGTGCCGGCGCGCAGCAGCGCTTCGCCGCGCGCGATGTCGGATCCGGCATAGGAGACGAATTGCCCCGGAGACGTGGCGCGACGAACCTCGATCGCGTCCGACCCTGCCGGCTGGGTGTGCTCGACCATGACGACGGCATCGGCGCCGCGCGGCAGCGGACCGCCGGTGGCGATCGCCGTTGCGGTTCCGGCCGCCACTTGCAGCGCTGGCGCGGTGCCGCAGTGGATGGTTTCGCCGTTCAGTGCAAGGCGAACAGGCTTGCCTTCGCCCGCCGCGACGATATCCGCCGAGCGCACGGCGAAGCCGTCGACATTGGAGCGGTCGAACGGGGGAACATCGATCGGAGCCGTGACGTCCTCGGCGAGTGCCGCACCGAGGGCATCGGCGAGCTTGCGCATCTCGGTCGGAATCGTGCGCGGGAACAGCAACGCCTCGAACCGTGCCAGCGCTTCCTCCCGCGACAGGATCTTGAGGAATTGCTCCTGTTCGAACGCGCTAGGGATTTGCGATCGCGGAATCATCGTCATGCCGGAACCCATATCATTTCCGCATCAGATAGGCATCGACCGACGTGCCCGCCGCAAATCCCTCGTGGCTGGCGGGGACGAGCAGCCATGCATCGGCACGGGCAATCGCCTGGAGCGGCCATTCGCCCACGGCAAGCGGCATCCACGCATGATGTTCCAGGGACAGCAGAGCCATTTCGGCGATACCGACACTGGATGCGATTTTGCGCGCAAGCGGCAAGGTCACCTGCCGGCGCGGTTGCCGCGCGGACAGGTGGTCGATGAGCGGCAGCACGAGCCCGAGCCAGGCCGCGAGCGCATGATCGGGCGAGCCGGGCAAGGCAACCACGGGAATTCGCCCGAGCCGCCCGACCGCGGCGGTGCGTCCGGGCTGGAGCGCGAGGCCATGGGCCAGCACCTCGCCACACTGGGCCAGCGCTATGACAGCGGCATCCCGGCGGCCGACGCCGCTGCCGCCCGCCGTCAGCAGGAGGTCACAAGAGGACGCATCGAGCGCATCGGCGATCGATGCTTGATCGCGTGCACCGGTTTCGTGCGTTTCCACACCCAGTCCCGCTGCATGCGCGAACCCGGCGATCATATGCATCGTTGCCGTTGCGCCCGGCACATTGACGATGCGCAGCCGGGGCCGCCGTACGCCGAGTTTCTCCAGACCCGCAACGCGCGCCAGCAGCAGATCGGCCGCACCGACCGGATAACCCTCGGCACCGGCAGGCGTACGTTCCGCGATGTCGCTCCCGGCGCGCCTGACGTCCTGCCCCGGCACGCCTTCCGCCAGCACCTGCGCGAGCGGCCCCGACACCTCCACGGCGTCGGCATCGAGCACACAGTCGCATCCCGCCGGCATCGCTTCGCCGGCCTCGACCCATTGCGGCACTTTTGTCAAAGGCAGCGGCGAATAGGAGGAGGCGCCGACGAGATCATTGGCGCACAGCGCCCAGCCGTCCGCAGCGGCAATGTCGTGCCGCGGATGGGCCGCAAGCAGCGGAGTGCCCGCCGCGATGCAACCGGCCGCGTCGGCCAGTGGCAACTCCACCGGTGCAAGCGGCTCAAGCCCGTTCAACAACGCGGCGAGCGCGATCTCGAGCGGCGTGAGCGAGGACGGCAGGTGCTGGGTCATGCGCCATGGTGGACCATGCATCGCCTGCTTTGGCAACCGCCGGCGATGCGGGCCTCAACCGCCCGACCGGTCCGAATTCGGGAAGAACAACTGCTGCCCGTCGACCTTGTAGCCGGCGATCGCCGTCTGCCCCTCCGGCGAGGTCAGCCAGTCGATGAAGGTCTGCGCGAGATCCTTCTTCACGTTCGGAAACTTCTCGGGGTTCACCAGCATCACGCCGTACTGATTGAGCAGCCGCCGATCGCCTTCGACGACAATGTCGAGATCGCCGCGATCCCTGAACGCGATCCAGTTGCCGCGGTCCGACAGCACATAGGCATTCGCGGCGCGCGCGGCGTCGAGGGCCGAGGTCATGCCCTGCCCGGCCTCGCGATACCAGGCGCCCTTGGCAGCGCCGATGTCGATGCCGGCGACGATCCAGAGCGCGAGCTCCGCGGCGTGGGTGCCCGACCGATCGCCGCGCGTCACGAACGGCGCGCCTTTGGCTTCGATCGCCTTCAGTGCCGTCACGATGTCCTTGCCCTTCACGGCCGCCGGATCGCTCTTCGGCCCGATCAGCACATAGTCGTTGTACATCACGTTGAAACGCTTCTCGCCAAAGCCGTCGGCGACGAATTTCTCCTCCTGCGGCCGCGCGTGCATCAGCACGACGTCGGCCTCGCCCCGTCGCGGCCCGTTGAGCACCTCATCGGCGCGCCGCGCGATCACGGTCACCTCGATGCCGGTCTTGTCCTGGAAGATCGGCAGCAGATAGTCGAGCAGGCCGGAATCCTGCGTCGATGTGGTCGAGGCCAGCACGATCGCGCGGTCCTCCGCGGATGACGCCGCAACGCCCGCGGTGAGGCCGCAGAAAACCGCGAATGCTACGGACAGGCGGCGGACGGCCATGATCGGGTTCCCATTGGATAAGACGCGGCCATGATGGCGAGCGATTGCGCCGCACTCGTGACGCATCTGCTGCCTTGCGCTCTGCAGTCGGGAAATTTCGGCAAGAGCACGCACGCTTTGAGATCGTTCACCAAAGCAGAAATCGCGCGCGCGGATGTGTTGCAAAGCAGCGAGATGATCAGGCATGGTTCCCGCGGACACAAATTGAAATGCAGAATTCCACCTGCGTTAGACGTCAAAAAGAAGCAAGAATTTGCATAGGAATGCAGGATGGAATTCCTGACGACCAGCGAAGCCGCCGATTACCTTCGGCTCGGCGAACGCAAGCTTTACGAACTCGTCACCACCGGCGCGATCCCCTGCACCAAGGTGACCGGGAAGTGGCTCTTCCCGCGGCACGAACTCGATCTCTGGGTGCTGTCCGGCCTCGCGCGTCCGGCCGGCATGCTGATCGCGGAGCCACCGCCGGTCGTGGGCGGCAGCCAGGACGAACTGCTGGATTGGAGCCTGCGCGAGTCCGGATCCGGCTTGGGATCGATGAGCGAGGGCAGCATGCGCGGGCTCGAACGCTTGCAGCGCAACGAGGTGATGGCGGCGGCGGTGCACTTCCACGGCCTGGAGGCTTCCGACGATCTCGCCGGCGATGCCAGTATCGAAGCGCTGCGCGCAGCTCCCGACCTGCATGATGCGGTGCTGGTGGCGTTCGTGCGCCGCGAGCAGGGTCTCGTGCTGCCGCAAGGCAATCCCAAGCACCTGCACGGCCTGACCGACGTGCTCGCGCGCGGCGCCAGGATGGCGATGCGGCAACAGGGCACGGGCGCGCAGATGCTGCTCGACCTGCTGCTGAAGCGCGCGGGCGCCACGACACGGGATTTGCGCCGGGCCGAGGCGCCGTGCCTGACCGGTCCGGACCTTGCCGAGCTGGTCCGCGCCGGCCAGGCCGATTGCGGCATCGCGACGCGCGCCACCGCGCGCTCGGCCGGTCTGGATTTCGTGCCGCTGGTCTGGGAGAACTTCGACCTCGCGATGCGGCAGCGCAGCTATTTCCGCCCCGCCATGCAGGCCCTGCTCCGCTTCCTGGACGAACGGCGGCTGCGGCAGCGCGCCGAGGAGCTGACCGGCTATGATCCCTCATCCGCAGGACAGATCCGCTTCGCAGCCTGACATTGACGCCCGCCCCAAAATAGTTGCAAAAGAAACCAATTCAGCCGGGGCATACCCGGCAAAAAGCAACACCGGCCAACGCGCCGGATCAGGGAGGACAAGCGTGAATCCAACCAGATTTGGACTACCGGTCGCGGCCGCCTTGACGGCGGCTCTGATGTCAAGCGCCGCAATGGCGCAAGTGTCCAACGAAATCGTCAAGATCGGCGTGCTCACCGACATGAACGGCCCGGCCTCGGCACCCACCGGCCAGGGCTCGGTGACGGCCGCGCAGATGGCGATCGACGATTTCGGCGGCACCGTGCTCGGCAAGCCGATCAGCATCGTGATCGGCGACCATCAGCTCAAGGCCGACATCGGCGGCACCATCGCGCGGCGCTGGTTCGACGTCGACCAGGTCGATTTGATCGTCGACGTGCCGGTCTCGGCGGTCGGGCTCGCGGTGCAGAACGTCGCCAACGAGAAGAAGCGGCTGTTCATCACCCACTCGACCGGCACCGCCGATTTCCACGGCAAGTTCTGCTCGCCTTACGCGATCCAGTGGGTGTTTGACACCCGCGCGCTCGCGGTCGGCACCGCGGATGCGGTGGTCAAGCGCGGCGGCGACAGCTGGTTCTTCATCACCGACGACTATGCCTTCGGCCATTCGCTCGAGCGCGACGCGTCCGCGGTCGTCACCGCCAATGGCGGCAAGGTGCTGGGCTCGGTGCGGCCGCCGCTGGCAACGCCGGACCTGTCTTCGTTCGTGCTGCAGGCGCAGGCCTCCAAGGCCAAGATCATCGGCATTGCCGCAGGTCCCCCCAACAACATGAACGAGATCAAGACCGGCTCGGAGTTCGGCGTGTTCAAGGGCGGCCAGCAGATGGCGGCCCTGCTGGCGCTGATCACCGACATCCACGGCCTCGGCCTGCAGGCAGCCCAGGGCCTGCTGCTGACGACCTCGTTCTATTGGGACATGGACGACAAGACCCGCGAATGGTCGAAGCGCTATTTCGCCAAGATGAACAAGATGCCGTCGATGTGGCAGGCCGGCGTCTATTCCAGCGTGATGCACTATCTCAACGCCATCAAGGAAAGCGGCACCGACGATCCGCTCAAGGTCGCCGCAAAAATGCGCGAGAAGCCGATCGAGGATTTCTTCGCCCGCAACGGCAAGCTGCGCGAGGACAATCTGATGGTGCACGATCTCTGGCTGGTGCAGGTGAAGACGCCGGAGGAGAGCAAATATCCGTGGGACTATTACAAGATCCTCACCACGATCTCCGGCGACAAGGCGTTCGGTCCGCCGGACCAGGCGTGTCCGCTGGTGAAGAAGTGACGATCTCGCAAAGCACACAACTCGTCATGCCCGGGCTTGTCCCGGGCATCCACGTCTCTCCTCAAACGCGGTGACGCGTGGATGGCCGGGTCAAGCCCGGCCATGACGGCAGCGGGTGTGGCTGCGTCCTACTTCACCACGCCGATCTCGCGAAAGTACTTCATCACGCCGGGATGGATCAGCTCCGGCCTCGGCGCGGCCGCAACGGTGTTCGACGCCGTGGTCTCGCACGCTTGAGCCAGCTTCTTGCAGAAATTCGCCTCGTTGCCGTGCAGCGTCTTCGCGAGGCGATAGGCGACGTCATCCGGCAAATCCTCGCGCGTCAGCACGAAGCTCCAGGAGCCGAGCGAGGCGATCGGCGCGGTCTGCGTCGGATAGCTGTTGGCGGGCACGGTCAGCGGCTTCAGGAATGAATGCTTGGCGCGGATGCGCGTCATCTCTTCAACGCTCGGTGCGATGAAGCGCGCGCCTGACGCGCTCGATGCGACCGCGGCAAAGCCGGGCCAGCCGATGCCGGCGCCCCAGAGCGCTGAGACGCGGCCGTCCTCGACCATCGCGGGGCCGTCGCCGGCGCGGTCGAGATAGACGGCCTTGAAATCCTCGTCCTGCTTCAACCCGAGGCCATCAAGCACGTAGCGCGCCAGGATCGGCAGGCCCGAGCCCTTGGCGCCGAACGCGACCGGCTGGCCGACGAGATCGCGGATGGTCTTGTAGGGACTGTCCGCGCGCACAACGAACATGCCGGGGTTGGAATAGATCGCCGTGAGGATCTTCAGCCGTACGGGTGCGCGGCCGATGCCGGCAAAGGCTTCATAGGCCGGCTCGCCCGCGACCAACGCGAGATCGAGCTCGCCCTTCTCCAGCAGCGGGATGTTCTCGTTGCTGCCCTTGGTGTTGCGGGGTGCGATGGAGATTTGCGGATCGGCCGCGTTCATCACGTCCGCGAAAGCGTTGCCATAGAGCGGAAAGCCGCCGCCGGGCGTCGCGGTGCCCAGGCTGATCGTCGTGGTGGAAATGGCCGTGCCTCCGGTTTGCGCAGCGGCGGGGCTCAAGAGCAGCGCGCTGATGAGGATGATCGCGAATCTCATGGTCGTCCCTGACGGACCCGCGTCAACACCGACTTGAGTGACGATGTAGGCAGCGGCCCGATTTTGTGAAAGCATGCCCCGCAACGACAATAGAACAATGGGAGACGTCATGTTGCGAAATTTGCGGTGCGGTGTTTTTGGGCTCGCAGTTCTCTTAGGTCTTTTCAGCGCCGCGCCTCCCGCCTCCGCCGCCTATCCCGACCGCCCCGTGCATTGGCTGATCGGCTTTTCCGCCGGCGGCCCGGTCGACATCGTGGCGCGGATCATGGCGCAGTGGCTGTCCGACCGTCTCGGCCAGCAATTCATCGTCGAGAACCGCACCGGCTCCGGCGGCAACATCGCCGCGGCCGCCGCGATCAACTCACCGCCGGACGGCTACACGCTGCTGTTCGTCGCGCCCAACAACGCGATCTCGACCTCACTCTACAAGAAGCTGCCGTTCGACTTTTTGCGCGACACTGTTCCGGTCGCCAGCATCATGCAGCTCACCAACATGCTGGTCGTCTCCAACGCGTTCCCGGCGAAGACGGTCCAGGAGTTCGTCGACTACTGCAAGGCCAATCCCGGAAAGATCTCCTTTGCCTCGTCCGGCAACGGCACCTCGGTGCATATGTCGGCGGAGCTGTTCAAGGTGCTGACCAAGTGCGACATGGTGCACGTGCCCTATCGGGGATCTGCGATCGCCTTCCCCGACATCATCTCCAACAAGGTGCAGCTGATCTTCGACAATCTGCCCTCCGCGCTGGAGCAGGCCAAGGGCGGCAACGTCCGCGCGCTGGGCGTGACCTCGCCGCAGCGCTGGCCGAGCGTGCCCGACGTGCCCGCGATCGCCGAGACCGTGCCCGGCTTCGAATCGATCGGCTTCTACGGCATCTCCGCGCCGAAGGGCACGCCGAGCGAGGTGATCGAGATCCTCAACAAGGCCGTCGGCGAAGCGCTGAAGGACCCCAAGCTGGTCGCCCGCCTCACTGAAGTCGGCGGCCTCCCCAAGGCGATGACGCCCGCCGAGTTCGGCAAGCTGGTCACCGACGAGACCGAGAAGTGGAAGAAGGTCGTGGAGTTCGCGGGGGTCTCGGTGGACTAGCGAAGGGCCTGCAGCGCGCTTGCGACTCGTCGGCAACGCATCGGAGGGGGCCCGGGAGGGTCCCTCTCTTCAAAAGTCGCAAAACAACCCCATGCACAGTAGACGAGGCCAGCAATTTCAATGGGTTACCGAACCCGAAAAACGGGTCCTCCGCAAGGCGGTTTGCTTCGTCGGGCAAAACAGGGTTATACAGTCATCATCGCCAATTCGGGAATTCGAAAACGATCGACGATGCTGCGCCGGCGTTCCCCTCCGCCAGAGCCAGCATTGCACCCCCGCCCCCATCCCTGTAAACGAACCGCGCACCGTTGCCGGCCGCGCGTTCCGCGGGTCGTCTCGCGGCGGGGCCTGTAGCTCAATGGTTAGAGCCGGCCGCTCATAACGGTCTGGTTGCAGGTTCGAGTCCTGCCGGGCCCACCAGCCTTCGCTCGCTTCGCGAGCTTCGGCTCGGCGAGCCAGCGCCATACACCAAAGGCGAAGCGAGCGAAGGCTGCCGCGCCGAAGCCCAACGGGCGAAGGCCGGCTCCAAAATCAAATGACCAGGGCCATGACCGGATTTTCCGGTGGACTGGCTGATTTTATTTGAGACATGATCAAGATCACGACACTCCCCGTTGCGACACGCGATGTCCGCGAGCGCATCCAGCGGCGGATGTGCGGCGCAGCTCCTGACCCCTCTCACTCCTGCCTCTCTCATTTCGGAACTGAATATGCGCAAGCTTCTGACGATTTTGGTGATCTCGTGCTGGGCGACTTTGGCTCACGCACAAAAGGCCGACCTCATTGTCACGAACGCAAAAATCGTGACGCTGGATCCCGCATCGACGATCGCGCAAGCACTCGCAGTCCGCGAAGGCAGGATCGTTGCAGTCGGCGGCAACGACGCCATGGAAGGCCTGATCGGGCCCGCGACGCGCCGCGTCGACGCAGGCGGACGCACGATCATTCCGGGATTGATCGATTCCCACATTCACGCCGTGCGCGCCGGCCTCACCTACGCAACAGAGGTCAACTGGATCGGCGCAAAGACAATCGGCGAGGCGATGGAACGCTTACGCCAGGCGGCAAAAGCGCGTCCGGCGTCCTGGATCATCGTGGCCGGTGGCTGGAGCGAACTGCAATTTGCGGAAAAGCGGCGGCCGACCCTGGCCGAGGTGATGTCGGTCGTTCCTGACAATCCGGCTTACATCCAGCTGTTCTATTCGGCGCTGCTCATGACGCCGAAAGCGCAACAAGCCCTCGGAATTTCCTCGGATCAATTGCCGGCCGGAATGACGGCCGAACGCGCTGCGTCGGGCGAAACCACGGGTTGGTTCAACGGCTCCATTGTCAGCATCTCCGCGCTGTTCGATCGCCTGCCGAGGCCGAACTTCGAAGAGAATGTCGCCGGGACCCGGCAGTTCTTCACGGAACTCAATCGTCTCGGAATTACCGGGATCGTGGATCCCGGCGGCTTCAGCATCTATCCTAGCCACTACGCCGCCCTGCAAAAGCTCTGGCGCGAGAAATCACTGTCTGTACGGGTCGCCTACAGCCTGTTCGCCCAGAATGTCGGCGCAGAATTCGAGGAGTACAAGAGCCTCACGCCGTTCCTGCCGATGGGATTCGGCGACGACATGCTCCGCTTCAATGGAATCGGCGAGCGGGTCACGGGCGCCATGTACAACAACAACGCGCCCGATGCGGCCGCCAAGGGCAAGTTCCTCGAGATCATTCGCTGGGCGGCAAAACAAGGGCTGACGGTCACCCTTCACTGGCAGGAAGACAAGTCCGTCCATCAACTCCTGGACCTCTATGAAGAGGTCAACAAGGAGACGCCGATCGCGCCGCTGCGCTGGTCCATCGCCCATCTCGACAACACCTCGCCCGAAACGCTGGCACGGATGAAGGCGCTTGGTATCGGCTGGACCATGCAGGACGCCATGTATCTCGGAGGCGACCGTATCGTGGCGCAGGCCGGCGAAGCCGCGCGCAGCATGCCGCCCATCGTCACAGCGTTGCGCACGGGCGTCCATGTCGGGGCCGGCACGGATGCGCATCGGGTCGCATCCTACAATCCGTTCGTCGCGCTGCAATGGATGCTCGACGGCAAGACCGTCGGCGGACTATCGACGCGCGGGTCGGACGAAACACCCAGCCGCGAAGATGCCTTGCGCCTCTACACCGTAGGAAGCGCCTGGTTCTGCTTCGACGAGACGCGGCGCGGCACGCTCGAAACCGGCAAGCTCGCCGACTTGGCGATTCTCGACCGGGATTTCACGTCCGTCCCCGTCGAGCAAATTGGCGCCACGGCGTCTCTGCTGACGCTCGTAGGCGGTAAGGTCGTCTATGCGGCGGATGTTTTTGCGGGCGCGAAATAGGGGGTGGAGGAGCGCCGGCCGCTCATAACGGTCTGGTTGCAGGTTCGAGTCCTGCCGTGCCCACCAGCCTTCGCTCGCTTCGCGAGCTTCGGCTCGGCAAGCCAGCGCCAAGATCTCCCGGCGAAGCGAACGAAGGCTGTCACGCCGAAGCCTGCAATGCGAAGGCGGACTGGATTCGGGGAATGCGCTGCCGAGGGTTCGCCGCTTCCGCTTGATGGGATGTTTTGTGCACTGTCACTGTAATGCCGGTCAGTCTCCTCGCAACTTTTCTTCATGAAAACGCTACACTTCGGATTGGTGCGACGTTGGAACACGATGCGAATATCCGCCCGCGTGGCCGTTGACGCCGTGCGCGGCGATGAACATGGCGACGGCCGACCGGCAATAGGATTCGATTTCCTTGTCGTCCTCTGCTCTCGCCTGATCGAAGCGTGCGATCATCAGGAGATCGGATCCTTTGAAAAGCGCGGCAAACAAGCGGGCGGACCGGAAAGGATCGGGCACGTTCAGAACCGCCTTCGCGTGCAACTGACGCAACAGGGCCTCGATTTGGGCGATGACATGGACGGGGCCGGCTTCGAAATGGAGCTTGCTTAACGAGTTTTGACTGGTCTTGTCGGCCATGACCATGGCTTCGACACTGCGGACGTCCGGTCTCAACAGCGTGCGAAGCAGTAATGATCCCACCGCCATGAGCTGATCTTCGACCGAACTGTCGACGCCTTCAAGAAGGGCCTGTGGTGCAAACAACTGACGGCAGCCGGCCGCCATGGCCGCGCCGAACAGCGCCTCCTTGTTCTCGAAGTGCCTGTAGATGCTGAGCTTGGATATCTTCGCTCGCTGGGCGACCTTGTCCAATGTCGTCGCTTGAAAACCCAATTCCATAAAGAGTTCGCGCGCGGCGTCGACGATCGTTTGGCCAAGCGCCTCGTTGGCGGGCCGGCCGCGCCGGCGCTGGCTGTTTTCGGTCACCACAGTTCCAGTCCTTGACAGTATCCTAATTCTTGAATTACGATACCATGCAGTGTCGGAAATATGCAAGCCAATGGGTGGGTTTCAACCTGCCCCCCAACGGAGCCCATCACCATGGATGACGTCATCATCATCGGCGGCAGCTTTGCCGGTCTCGCCGGCGCCCTGCAGCTCGGCCGTGCCCGCCGCAGGGTCACCGTTCTCGATACCGGCCTGCCGCGCAACCGCTTCGCCGGCCACTCGCATGGCCTGCTCGGCCACGATCACAAGCCACCGCTGGCCATCCTGGCCGAGGCGCGGCAGCAGCTGGCGCGCTATCCCACGATCAGGCTGGTCAGTGCCCGGGCCGACAGGGTCTCCGGCGCCATCGACGATTTCTCTGTCCTCACTGGCGATGGCGAAAGCCTTGGGGCGCGCCGCCTGATCCTGAGCTATGGCATTGCCGACCAGATGCCTGACGTTCCGGGCTTTGCCGAAAGCTGGGGCACGTCCATCGTGCCCTGCCCCTATTGCGACGGCTTTGAAGTCGCCGGCAAGCATTGGGGCCTCGTCTGGTCCGGCCCGCAGTCGCACAATCAGGCCAGGCTGTTCCTCGATTGGACCGACAAGTTGACGCTCTTCGCCGATGGTCACGACATTCCGCCCGATATCCGGGCCGATCTGGCGCGCCGAAGCATACCTGTCGTCGACGGCCGGATCACCGGGATCGCCCATCACGGGGGCCATAACGCCACCGTCAATGTCGATACCGGCCGCAATGTCGCGGTCGACATCCTGTTCGCGCATCCGCGCACCAAGCCGTCCGCAAGCCTGCATGAATCACTGGGCCTCGCCACGGTCGATACGCCCGGCGGCATCGCCCTGAAGGTCGACGAGCGCCGCCAAACCAGCATGCCCGGTATCTACGCCGCTGGCGACCTCACCACGGTCTTCTTGCCCTCGGTCACCCAGGCATCATCGCAGGGCGCGATGGCGGGTATCTTCGCCCAGCAATCGATGCTGAGTTGAGAGCACAGATTGGAGATGAGCATGGCCGTCGAACCGGACAGCGCGGGTGTGCGCTTCCCTCCGCCCTTCATCTATCTGGGAGCGCTGCTGTTGGGGCTGGCGGCGGAGCGGTTCGTCACCCTGCGCTCTTTCGGCATAGACTGGCGGTCGCGGGTCGCGACGGGCGCGCTGCTGTTCGTTGCCGGCGCGGCGATGATGCTTGCGGCGGCGGGGCTGTTCCGGCGGCTGGGCACCAACGTTCCGCCGTCGCAGCCAACGACCCTCATCGCAACGACCGGCCCTTATCAGTGGACCCGCAATCCCATGTATCTCGGCATGGCGCTCATTTATGCCGGCCTTGCGATCGGCTTCGACGGGCCGATCGCCTTCGCCTTGCTCCCGATGGTGCTGATCGCGATCCAGACGCAGGTGATCGCCCGCGAGGAGCGCTATCTCGAAGCGAAGTTCGGCGACGACTACCGCCGCTACAAGGCCGAGGTTCGCCGCTGGCTCTGACTATTCCGCAGCTGCCGCCTGCGGGGCCTTCTGATCGCGCTTGGACAGGCGGGCAGGTGCCGTTGTTCGCAACTATAGGAGCATTCGCAATGCAGTTGACCGTCAACAGTAAGCGCTACGATCTGGATGTCGAACCGGAAATGCCGCTCCTTTGGGTGCTCCGAGACGAGCTTGGTATCTCGGGACCGAAGTACGGTTGCGGGGCGGGCCTTTGCGGTGCGTGCACCGTTCATATCGACAATACCGCGGTTCGCTCCTGCTCGATCAACGCTGGCGAGGTCCGCGGCAGCATCACGACAATCGAGGGCCTGGGAACTCCCGCGAACCTGCACGTCGTTCAGCAGGCTTGGATCGAGCACCAAGTTGCGCAGTGCGGTTATTGTCAGTCCGGTCAAATGATGACTGCAGCGGCCCTGCTATCTAAAACCCCCGATCCCTCGGACTCCGAAATCGCCGAGGCCATGGACGGAAATCTTTGTCGCTGCGGGACTTACACTCGCATCCACAGCGCCGTCAAAACTGCAGCCCAGATGATGAAGGGGAAATAGCGTGGCTCGGCTCAAGACGATTGCAAGACGCACGTTCCTGATCGGCTCCGCTGCGATCGCCGGCGGCGTCGCCTTCGGCTATTACCGATTGCGCCGGGATCCTCCCAATCCGCTGCTCAAGGGACTCAAGGCGGGGGAAGCTGCGATCACGCCCTACGTCCGCGTCGATGCAAAGGGCGTTACGCTCATCACTCCGCGCGCCGACAAGGGCCAAGGCTCATATTCCATCCAGGCTCATCTGATTGCCGAAGAGCTTGACGTGGATCCGCACAAGGTTCGCATCGATCCTGGTCCGCCAGATACGGCCTACTTCAACAGCCGGATCATGGACGACAGCCTGCCCTTCGCCACGATCGACGAGGGCATTATGGCCCGGGGCGCGCGGGGAGGTGGCGAGGTGTTGAGCCGCGTTCTCGGTATGCAGATCACAGGGGGCTCGTCCACCGTACCTGACGGTTATCAAAAACTTCGCATGGCGGGCGCCGTCGCGCGCGAGACTTTGAAGGAGGCGGCGGCCAGAAGGTCGGGGGTGTCACGATCGCAATTGAAGACCAAGGACGGTCAGGTCATCTTGCCGGATGGCAAGTCCCTCACTTACGCGGAGCTGGCCGTTGAGGCAGCGCAGCTTGCGCCCGTTACCGATGTCACCCTCCGGCCAGAACAGGAGTGGCGCTACATCGGCAAGAAGATGCGCCGGATCGATATCGTCGCCAAGTCTACCGGTACACAACAGTACGGGATCGATATTCGTCCGGACCGGGTTATGTACGCTACCGTCCGCACCAATCCCGGCATGGGAGGCACGATCAAACGATATGATGCCTCCAGCGCGGAGAAGATGAGAGGCGTCAAAAAGATCGTCCCGATCAAAGACGGTGTGGGCGTGATCGCCGATAACACGTGGAGAGCCTTTCAGGCCGCAGCCGCTATCAAGATCGAATGGAACGATCCTCCTTATCCGGCCGACTCGGCTGGAATGTGGAAGGTCCTGGAGAATTCATTCTCCAAAGACCTGCAGGACAGCCGGCTTCGCAATGACGGAGACGTCGAGAAGGCTTTGGCCGGCTCATCCAAACCGATCGAGGCGGAGTATCGGACCCCATATCTGGCCCATGCGCCGCTGGAGCCCATGAATGCGGTTGTCCTCTATACGCAGGAGCGGCTCGACATCTGGACGGGAACGCAGATCCCAGTATTCCTCCAGGCCCATGCGGCTAAGCTGACCCGACTGCCGGAAGAGAAGGTCTACGTGCACGTTCAGCCGATCGGCGGCAGCTTCGGGGCGCGACTGGATGACACCTATGCGTTACAGGCCATCGAACTTGCGATGGCCATGGAGGGCGTTCCGGTCAAGATGATCTGGAGCCGTGAAGAGAACATGGCGCACGACTATCCGCGTCCCATTCAGCTCTCGCGCGCAAAAGGGACAGTTCGCGATGGCATGGTCGAGAGCATGAGCATCGATGTGGCGGGGCAATCGATGGGGGCTTCCTGGTTCAACCGGCTGCAGGCGCCCGTTCCTCCGGGGCCCGATGTTTCAAGCGTCAACGGTATTTGGGACCAACCTTTCGCAATACCGAACTTTCGTGTGACAGGTTACAAGGCAAAGGAAATGGTGCCAGTCAGCCCGTGGCGATCCGTCGGAGCGTCCGCCAATGGCTTCCACCATGCTTCCTTCTTGGACGAGTTGATCCATGCCGCGGGCGCGGATCCGATGGCGGAACTTGTTCGTCTCTGCAATCATGAGCCGTCCAAGAAAGTCTTGCAGACCCTGCGAGATATTTCCGGTTGGAAAGGCTCGCGTATCGACGATCGGCGAGCCCGCGGCGTGGCGCTGACGTTGTCCTTCGGCGTACCCATGGCTCAAATCGTCGAGGTGAGCGACACTCCTCAGGGGATCAAGATCGAGAAGGTATATGCCGTTTGCGATGTGGGGCGCATTCTGGACCCCGTCAATTTCGAAGCGCAGGTGCGGGGTGGCGTCATCTGGGCCTTGGGCCATGCCATGAACTGCGAGCTGACCTACGAAAACTTTGCGCCGGTCCAGACCAATTTTCATCTGTTCGAGGCCATGAGATTTCATCAGGCACCCGAAATCATCGTCAAGGGATTGGAGCTTGGTGGGGAAGTGCGAGGAATTGGTGAACCTCCCGTCCCGCCGGCGGCCCCGGCTCTCGCCAATGCGATCTTTGCTCTCACCGGGAAGCGGGTACGCGAATTGCCTCTAAACAAGAGCGTCAATTTCGCTTGATGAGTTGAGCTCCATCGCCCACTTGCGGTGCTTGCCCGAGCACCGCCATCTTCCCTCACGCAAGCCGACAATCTTGGGTTGAGTGGCCCAACATCCCTCAGAAGTGACGTCGACCATATAATCCAGCTTGGAGGAACGCATGTGCGCTAACAAATCAGACCTATTTCAAAACCTGTCCCGAATGGTCATCGCAGCGGTGGTAGGCATAGTCGCGGCCTCGGTTGCGAGTGAGGCCCGATCGCAGACCGTGATCCTATCAGGATCGCCGTTCCCGGAAAGTCTGGCAGCGACAATGGATGGAACGCTCTTTGCCAGCAGCTTGACGAACGGCGGAATCGCGCGCGTAAAGCCGGGCGCCTCCGAGGCCGAAGCCTGGATCAAGCCGGGGACATTCGATACGCGATCGACGTTCGGCGTTCTCGCCGACGAGAAGTCAGGGCTTCTTTGGGTATGTTCGAACGATGCCACCCCGCTCGGCGTCAAAGGTCCAAACACGATCGAAGGCTCGTTCGTTAAGGGGTTTGACCTCACAACCGGAGAGGGAAAAGTCAGCGCCCGACTGCCCGCGAAACCCTCGATCTGTAACGATCTCGCGGTTGGCCCGGACGGCGCACTCTACGTCACGAATACTCTGCAGCCACAGATACTCCGCTTGAAGAAGGGATCTTCCGAGCTGGACGTCTGGGTCCAGGACGACAAGCTGAAGGGGGGTCTTGATGGGATTGCGTTCGGACCGGATGGCGCCTTGTACGTCAACACCTTCCAAAGCGGCGAACTCTTCCGCATCGAATCCAAATCGGGAGTCGCTGGTGCCGTCACGAAGCTTGAGACGTCACGCCCAATCAAGTTTCCGGACGGTCTTAGGGCAGACAAGACCGGATTCGTGATGGTTGAAGGCGCCGGTCCGCTTTCTAAGGTCACGATTGTCGGGGATCGGGTCCAAATCGAAACGATCAAGGAATTCGCTGGACCAACAGGCGTCGCGCGCGTCGGCGACAAGCTTTGGGTAGCGGAAGGCCAGATTGGCTATCTCATGGATCCTTCCAAAAAGGGCCAGACGCCGACCTTCCAGCTGCGGTCAATCGACGCTCCCTGACCGACACGAGACCCTCGTCGCGCCCGGCGCGATCGAGACGGATTTCGCAGGCGGCACCTTGAAGAACACGCACGCGATCCAGGACTATTTCCGCGGCATCACAGCGCCGGGCCGCAGTGATGTTGCGGTGGTGCGTCATGGAGCTGGAACCAAGGTCTCAGCTTGGCGGTGCGATGCCGCAACCCGGTCCCGCGCATCAAGACAGACCGATTCCCGCAAAGTGTGCCGGCGACGTGAACACATACGCATTATTTTGCGGAGCCATTTCCCCAACTGACAAGAGCGGGTGGGCGCGCGGGGATCATCGTGCGGACTGGTATCGCAACCGATAGTTCAACGAGCGTATTTTTCCGCAATCTTGCCGCTAATCGAAAGCTCTTCAGCCTCCATGATTTTCAAACCGGTCTCGGTTATTTTGACGACATCGGTCACGCACGATTCAAATTTTGTCTTTTGACCTTGGGAGGCGAATATCCGCCCGCGTGGCCGTTGCCACGGTGCGCGGCGATGAACATGGCGACGGCCGACCGGCAATAGGATTCGATTTCCTTGTCGTCCTCTGCTCTCGCCTGATCGAAGCGTGCGATCATCAGGAGATCGGATCCTTTGAAAAGCGCGGCAAACAAGCGGGCGGACCGGAAAGGATCGGGCACGTTCAGAACCGCCTTCGCGTGCAACTGACGCAACAGGGCCTCGATTTGGGCGATGACATGGACGGGGCCGGCTTCGAAATGGAGCTTGCTTAACGAGTTTTGACTGGTCTTGTCGGCCATGACCATGGCTTCGACACTGCGGACGTCCGGTCTCAACAGCGTGCGAAGCAGTAATGATCCCACCGCCATGAGCTGATCTTCGACCGAACTGTCGACGCCTTCAAGAAGGGCCTGTGGTGCAAACAACTGACGGCAGCCGGCCGCCATGGCCGCGCCGAACAGCGCCTCCTTGTTCTCGAAGTGCCTGTAGATGCTGAGCTTGGATATCTTCGCTCGCTGGGCGACCTTGTCCAATGTCGTCGCTTGAAAACCCAATTCCATAAAGAGTTCGCGCGCGGCGTCGACGATCGTTTGGCCAAGCGCCTCGTTGGCGGGCCGGCCGCGCCGGCGCTGGCTGTTTTCGGTCACCACAGTTCCAGTCCTTGACAGTATCCTAATTCTTGAATTACGATACCATGCAGTGTCGGAAATATGCAAGCCAATGGGTGGGTTTCAACCTGCCCCCCAACGGAGCCCATCACCATGGATGACGTCATCATCATCGGCGGCAGCTTTGCCGGTCTCGCCGGCGCCCTGCAGCTCGGCCGTGCCCGCCGCAGGGTCACCGTTCTCGATACCGGCCTGCCGCGCAACCGCTTCGCCGGCCACTCGCATGGCCTGCTCGGCCACGATCACAAGCCACCGCTGGCCATCCTGGCCGAGGCGCGGCAGCAGCTGGCGCGCTATCCCACGATCAGGCTGGTCAGTGCCCGGGCCGACAGGGTCTCCGGCGCCATCGACGATTTCTCTGTCCTCACTGGCGATGGCGAAAGCCTTGGGGCGCGGCGCCTGATCCTGAGCTATGGCATCGCCGACCAGATGCCTGACGTTCCGGGCTTTGCCGAAAGCTGGGGCACGTCCATCGTGCCCTGCCCCTATTGCGACGGCTTTGAAGTCGCCGGCCAGCATTGGGGCCTCGTCTGGTCCGGCCCGCAGTCGCACAATCAGGCCAGGCTGTTCCTCGATTGGACCGACAAGTTGACGCTCTTCGCCGATGGTCACGACATTCCGCCCGATATCCGGGCCGATCTGGCGCGCCGCAACATACCTGTCGTCGACGGCCGGATCACCGGGATCGCCCATCACGGGGGCCACATCGCCACCGTCAAGCTCGATACCGGCCGCAATGTCGCGGTCGACATCCTGTTCGCGCATCCGCGCACCAAGCCGTCCGCTAGCCTGCATGAATCACTGGGCCTCGCCACGGTGGATACGCCCGGCGGCATCGCCCTCAAGGTCGACGAGCGCCGCCAAACCAGCATGCCCGGCATCTACGCCGCCGGCGACCTCACCACGGTCTTCTTGCCCTCGGTCACCCAGGCATCATCGCAGGGCGCGATGGCGGGTATCTTCGCCCAGCAGTCGATGCTGAGTTGAGAGCACAGATTCCCTTCTCCGGTTGCCGCGCGCGCGGTTGTCCTTCGAAGTCCGGCGCCAAAGCATGATCCGGAAAAGTGCGCAGCGGTTTTCCGAAAAGATCATGCTCAAACAACAACCTAAAGCGCGATGGCGATTCATCCTCATCGCATCGCGCTTCAGGCGGCACCGATCTCGACGCATGAGACGATCACACGCAGGTCTGGCGCCTTATCGCTGGTGGAGGCGGGATCGCTGGAGACGATGCGCGCTTTGGCATCGGATAGCTTCGTCAAGAACGAACCAGAACAAGGATATGTCATGGCACAGCACAATGCCGATCAGGTCGCCGACTGGAAGGGCCAAAGCGGGGAGCGCTGGGTCGTCCACCAGGCCCGGCTCGACGCCAGGTTGGAGGTGTTCGGCCAGGCCGCGATCGAAGCCGCCGCGCCCGCGACGGGCGAGCGCGTGCTGGACGTCGGCTGCGGCGCGGGCGCGTCGAGTCTGGCTCTGGCCGCCCGCGTCGGCGCGGGGGGCCAAGTGCTGGGCGTGGACATATCCGAACCGCTGATCGGTCGCGCGCGCGCGCTTGCGCCAAAGGATACGCAGGTCCTGTTCCAGGTAGCCGACGCCAGCAACGCCGAGTTGCCCGAGGGCGCGTTCGACATCCTGTTCTCGCGTTTCGGAGTGATGTTCTTCGACGATCCGACAAAGGCGTTCGCGCATATGCGCCGTGCCCTCCAACCGGGCGGCCGCGTCGCTTTCGTCTGCTGGCGCGGCGTGGCCGAGAACGATTGGATGCGCCTGCCGATGGGCGCGATCAAGGGCATCGTCCCGCCGACGGCGCCGCCCGATCCCGAAGCGCCCGGTCCATTCTCGTTCGGCGACCCGGGGCGGGTGGCTCGGATCCTGACGGCGGCCGGCTTCACTGATATCGCTTTCGCGCCCTTCGATGCTTCCGTCCCGCTTGGCGAGGGCGCGACGCGGGACGCGGCGATCGACGACGCGGTGAAGATGACGCTCGAGGTCGGCCCGCTGTCGCGCGCTCTGGCTGATCAGCCTGACGACATCCGCGCCCGCGCCTCGGCTGCGGTTCGTGCCGCCTTCGCGGGCCACGCCGGCGAGCGGTCGGTGATAATCGACAGCGCGACGTGGATCGTCACGGCGCGCAATCCCGCAAGCTGATAGCGATTAGCAGGGGAGACGCCCCGCTCGGTGGAGGGGGGCGTCTTTGGCCGGTCAGCGGGACCAGATGAGGCCGTATTCGCCGCGGTCTCGGTCTCGGAGAGTAGAGAGTTGGTTAGTTGGCCAATCGGTCAGGGTACGCAGAAGAGACAGAAACGCCTCGCTTCGTGGCTCGCAACCATGCTTCAGCAAACTGCAAATTACTGCTTCACGTTCGATCCGGCCACTTGTGGCTTGATCGCAAGAACAGATCATCCCGCGCGGTGCGCGGCCAGGCGAGCGGCCGGTGAAGGGTTTGTCTCCGCGAAGACTATCCCTTCCTCCGGTTCCTATCTGTCAATCTCAAGCCGTCGAGGCTTTCTTCACCGGCGGAATCTTCCACGATCCGTTGATGATCGAGGGGTTCTTCTCGCTCGGCCAGTACAGCCGCATCATCAGGACGAAATCGCCCGATGGCGCCGGAAGCCAGTTGGATTCCTTGTCCTTTCCCGGTGACTCCTGCTGGATGTAGAGATCGGTCGAGCCGTCCGGATTCGATTTCAGATTCTCCCGCGCGCTGATCGAGTAGCGGTTGATCGGATTCTTCACGAAGAAATAGCCGGAATCGTACATCGTCACCGACCAGAAGCCTTGTGCCGGCGGCAGCTGCCCCTTGGGGAATCGCATCACGTATTTGTTGGCGCCGTTGTATTTCCGGCCCTCGGCGTCCTTCTGCGATGTCGGGTACACGGCGTCCTGCGGGCGGTTGGCGCCGAGGCCAATGGCGGTGACAAGCGCCCGCATCAGATAGTCGGTGCCGTAGATGCCGGTCTTGGTCGTGAAGCCCCAGCCGCTCTCGTCCTTCATATCCTTGTTGATCTTGAACTGAAGCATGATCCGATCGTTGGCGATTTCCGGAACGCGCTTGACGAAATCCGCCTTGAGCTTGCTCGCATCGAAATCCTGTCCCGGCACGATTCCGATCCTGGCGAACTTGGCGAGCTGCGGCGTATCTGCGGCGGCAGGCGGATTGTCTTTCATGAGCTTGCAGAGCATCGTGAAATAGGCCACCGCATCCATGCGATTGACCTGCTCGCGCACGGCCGTCTTCATGTCCTGAGACGGATTCACGGTGCCCGCGGGCGGTGTGTAGGGCTTGCCATAGGAGCTCAGCGGCACCAGCTTGAATTCATCCTGCAGCTTGTGCACCTCGGCGTAGTCTTCCGGCGTGCCGGTGCAATAGATTCGGCCGAGCAGCCACACGATGCTGGTCGGCGATTTGTATTCCTTCACGCCGGCGGGCAGTGTGCCTTTCCATCCGGGGCCCGTGATCGCATAGGTCTGCGCGCCGGTGCCGGTCGTCCGCTTGCCCGGCACCTGGAACACGGTGGTCCACCCATCCAGCATCGGAAACAGCGCGTAACGGCCTTTCATGTCCGGGATGCTCAATACCCACGGTTCCTTGCCGACATCGAAGAACGCACTGGTGTAAAGCGTGTCCGCGTTCGGTGCGGTTACGTCCCTGTAGGACGCGTTGGGATATTGGCGCAGCTTGATGATCTGCCCCATCGGCGCTCGGGTCCCGGCCGGTGCCGCGACGTTGGTGAGAACCCTGCGCGTCATCTCCATCGTCACCAGCGGATAGCCGAAGATGTAGGCGTCGGTGGCGAGCGCGAAATCCTCAAATCCTTCGCCGATGCCGAGCAGTTCACCGAGTTCAGCCCGGCTCATCGTGCTCATGGAGGCGCTGGCGAGCAGGCTGATGCCGCCAATCGTTACGTTGCGACGGGTGATTTCCATTGGAATGATCTCTCCTTACATCTGCGCCTGGAAACGTATTGTTGTGATTGTCGGAAGCGATAGTCCGGCATTGTGCAGGTGCTGCGAGGCAGCGCCTGCCTTCAGCCCTTCCCTCCTCTCAATAACAGGGCGGATACGGATAATAGCCGCAGGCCGGACGGGCGTAGTACGGCGCGCCATAGGCGGCTGCGACTCCGGCGGCGGCGCCGGCATACATTGCGCCGCGGAAGGCCGCCCGGCGCCAGACCCCGAAAATATCGACGAAGATCGAAGCCGGTCCGTCCCCACCATTGAGATCGCCTTCAAGGGTCTGAACATTGAAAGTCAGCTTGTCGCCGTCGAGCTTCGGGTTCTTCAGCACGACGACGGCGTCCTTCACCGAGCCATCCTTGCCGAGGACGGACACGGTTGCGTTCGGCGGATCCTTCACGAAGCTGTCGTTGCCTGGCGTGCTCGCGCCCCAATCTGCGATGAGATTCGCGGTAAGCTCATGGCCGGCCGCGCGCACTGGCCGGTCAGCAAATATGATGGAATTCGGCGAAACGCCGATCAAAGTCAGCACATCCCCTTGAAGGGTCGCCCCGCGGGAATTGAGCACGATCAATGAGGGTATCACCTCAGGCTTGGCTGGCGTGGATGGCGTGCCGATGGTCTTCATGGGCGGTGCTGGCGCGTTCTGGGCAAGCGCTACGTTGTTACCGCACAGGGCAGTGGTCAGAGCCAGCAATCCGAAAATCTGATTTAACTTCGTGATGCGCATGACATCAATTCCTTCTCTTGCGGAAGTATCGATCGGCGTCATAGCTCTCTCGCTTCCAAGCGAGAGGTCGTGCATCGAAACGTGCAATACCGGCTGCAGTTAACGCATGGCGTCCGCAGAATCAAAAACGCGCGCTGGAATTAAATCTTATGGGCCTGTAGTTTTGGCAGGGTGATGCTTCAGCTACCTCCACGAGCATCATGATAGCACAATCAGAGAATGAGGGCCAGCCATGGTCATTGTTCTGAACTCATGCCGCTGAGGCGGTAACACCGGCCAGTCGCTCGATAAGCCAATACGCGGCCATGATGCCGATCGCATAGGTCGTGGCCAGCCTTGCGTGGCGCTCGACGACAACCGGGACCTTGATCCATTTCGCCAATCGCAAGGCGCCCAGAACGGCCGCAATGAAGATCAGTTGCCCGGCTTCCACGCCGACATTGAACGCAAACAATGCGAGCGGAATATCCCCTTGCGGCAAGCCGATTTCCGTCAGTGCACTGGCAAAGCCGAATCCATGCAGCAGGCCAAACGAGAAGGCCACGAGCCACGGCCACTGCGCGGTCAGGCTCGCTTGCCCGCGGTCGGATCGAATGATCTCGCAGGCCAGAAGAAGAATGCTCAGCGCGATCGTGGCTTCAACCGGCGGTCCGGGTACGTGGACCACCCCTAGCGTCGCAAGGCTCAAGGTGATGGAATGGGCGACCGTGAACGCGGTGACCGTGATCAGGAGGACGCGGCCCCGACGCACGATCAGGATCAAGGCCAACACGAACAGCAAATGGTCGTAGCCGAACAGGATATGCTCGATGCCGTGCATCAGATACGCGCTCGCGACCTCCAGCGAGCTGCGCGACGTTGCGATCTCGATCCACGGTCTTGACGAACTCACCAGCGTGGTGGAGTAGCTACCATCGAGCAACTGCACGCGCACCAGCGCGTCCGTGATGGTCGCCTGCAGGCCGACGATTTCGATGCGTGCGCCGGTGAGACCGCTGTCCAGTTCGATCAGCCTGCGTTCGATGAGCGAGTCCGAAAGTTCGCGCAGGGTCGGCTCGGTGACGTTGCGTGTTTTTTCCGGGAACCGGAGCGCGACTGGAAGCCGCATGCCGGACGACAGTGGCGTGCGCCAGACGATCTGATAGCGGTGCGGCGCAATCTCGGTCACCTCCATGTACGCCGGGCGGGACTCGTGTGCGGACGCGCCAGTCAAGAAAGCGAGCACTGCGAAGACGATGCCTAGACATCCCAATCGTAGAGCCATTTCACGGCTTCTCCGGCAGCACGACCTGGTAGCGTGCCCGCATTGCGTCGTAGGCTTTCGCTTTCGCTTGCGCGCGCTGGTCAGCGACCCAACTTGCTTTGATGTCAGACTCGATCTCCTCGAAGGCCGGCACCCTGCGTGGCGCGGCAGAGTCGACGAAAATCAGGTGCCAGCCGTACCCGGATTTCACCGGTCCTTGCCACGAGCCAGGTTTGATATTCACGAGCGCCCGCGCGAAATTCAGTCCGAATAGCTTGGCCATATCGTCGAATGACCGATCGCCGTAGTAATCCTGGTACATGAAGGGGTCACCAACGGCCGCGACGTCTTTCGCATCGGTCGTCTGCCCCGCGACTTGCTCCAGGGCTTTCGCGGCGGCTTCCCGGGTGCGCTCACCATGTCGATCGGAGGAAAAATAGAGATGACGGAACGAGATTCGCGGCAGGAGGGTAAATCGCTGCTGATTGTCCTTGAACCAGGCCCTTAGCGTATCGGTCGAAGGGTCGTTGTCGATTGAAGCGCCCTCGACCAGAAATTCCATTTTCTGCGCCAGGCGCCGCTTGACGATGGTGTCGTCCTTGTCCAGTCCGAGCGCCGTTGCCTCGCGAAACAGCACCTCCTCCCGAACCTTGAGCTCGATGAGATTTTGCATCTGCTCCGGAGTCGGCGGCGGCCGGCCCTGCGCCAGCCAGGCCACACTCATCTGAACAAGGTCGTCCGGCGTCAGAACAATCCGGTTGGGTCCGGATGTGTCTTCTGATTTGGGATGCAAGATGCGGTAGCCAGCAAACAGCACCACGGAGATCAGAAGAAAATGAACCAGCGGTTCACGCGACCATCGCCGCAGCCGCGATGGCCGAGCCGGCACGGCTACGTCCGGATTCCTGCCGGACGCAGCGCCCTCATCCGTTGGACGATCTAACAACACTCAGGGCTCTTGCTGACAACTTGTCACGCTAGAAGGGAGAACGCTCGGCTTGACCCAAACTGAGATTCTCCAAATTTACCGGTGTCGGAACGATCTCATAATTGGCATAGCCGTATTCATTGCTGCGCGCGCCAAAATACTTGTCACCCACCTTATAGACGGTGACCTCGTAAGGCAGGTTTCCGAACGCGGTGACGATCTTGCCATTCTTGATCGAATAGGACGATGGCGACCAAGTTCCCCGCTATGCAGGACGTCGCCGACCTGGCCCGGCTGTGGCAGCGTCCCGTCAACATTGGTGATCAGGCGCCGGCCAGCCGCACTCCAGATGACCTGGAAGATGCTGCCGGTCACGTTATTGCGAATCCAGGTCGACTTGCCGACGAGGAGGTCCTTGAGTTGGGCATCATTCAGCGCGGTCGCGCCTGGCCGCTGTTGCAGGCTGGCGATGGTCGTGCCGGGTTTGACGGCCTGCCGCGCCTGCTCGGTCGGCGTGTACCAGATCGGCGACGCCCAGGCGCGCTCCTGTACCGTGGCCGCAACGACGTCGGGAGGATTGATGCCGAGATTCTTGGCCTGAATCGTGGTCCACCGCGGCGTCGGTATTTCAAGTGCCCGGGCGTAATAGAATGCGTCGAGACTGGGGTCGAATTCCGGATCACTCCACACGGTCTTGAGTTCGACCGCGCCGATCGTGTTCTCGTAGCTCGCTTCGTGAATGTTGACGGTACTGCCAATCGGCGGAACCTTGCCGGTGACCGGATCGGGCGCACGCTTGCCCGCCCAGACCACATCAAAAACCTTTTCGAAAGTCTGCCCGTCCTTGGTCCATCCCTTGACGATTTGAATGCGGTCAAGATTGCCCGATGTTGGGTCCTTCACGGCCCAAACCGCGAAGGACGGGGCCTTCTTGTCCGCCGACTTCGACGGCAGGTCGCCTCCCATCGGCACGCCTTGCGCGTAGGCGGTACGAACCCACAGCCGGTCCTTGAGCCAATCCGGAACGATGTTCCAGACTTCCCTGCTCTTTTCGCCCTTTGCGTCCTGGCTATATTCCCATCCGCCAAAAAAGCGCAACTGGATACGTGGCCCACTGGTTGCGAAGGTTTCCTTGCGCTGCATTGCATTGAATAACGAAACGCGGGTGTTCTCCTCGGCCCACAGGCCGGTGAGGCCGGCGGGGTTCTCGAGGCGAACGTCGAGGCCGGCGAAGACGTGCCCCTCCATGCGCTGCTTTTCCTCGCCATCGTTGCGGGCATGGCCGCCGTAGAAGTTGTCCTGACGGTAGGGCACGCCGGTATTGTGTGAGTCGGAGCCGCCGACGATGCCAAATTTGTAGGGGTTATAGCCCCGCGAAACCTGCATCGCGATTCCGGTCTTGTAGGCGTCACGGAAATAGCTGCCCGGAATGGTCGGGAAACGTCCCGCCGGATCGCCGAGCAAATAGGTCAACACCTCGAAATTCGCGAACTCATCGTTGGGCGACAGGCTCGGATGCGTCTCTGACTGCCCTTTGATCTGCTTGATCTCGGATAGTTTCTCATTGCGTTCGCGCGACTCGGCCCAGGCCTTGTCGATCGGCCGACCTTTGAAATCCAGCTCTGTCGGGAACATGATTCCGTCGGAGAGGTTCGCGTTGTGCGAGATGGCCAGCAACTCGTTGCCTGCCTTGCGCTGGCCGTCCATCCAGTCCCACAGGTCTTCCGGAGCCGACGAGTCGATGGAGCTGAATGGTAACTCCGGCACCTTGGCGCAGTCCTTGAAGAAGACGTTGCGGTGCATGTTCCGGTTGTCGGGCGTCGATGTCCATTCGTAGGAACAGAACGTGGTAAATATCCCGGGCTTGTTGAAGCGATCCGCGATCGCATTGTTCTCTTTCCAGATGCTGCCGGCAACGTCGGGGCTGATCAATTCATTGATCGGCTTCTTGTCGATGATCGTGTAGCCGAGCCAGAGATAAATTCTCTGAATATCGGCTGCGCTGCGAACCTTCAGCTTCTCGGCGATCGGCAGCTTGCTCAGGGCCGAGCCGGGCGTATTCGCCAGCTTCACCGTGCCGACATATTCCGAGTGATCGGTGACGCCGATCCAATCCAGCGGGGTCGTGATCTTGATGGGATATCCCATCGGGTGCAGGATGGTCTCTCCGGTCGCATATTTGTAGGCGTCTGACGGATCGGTCTTGGTGTTGCCGAAGATGTAGGCGTCGAACGACCAGCCCGTATGGACGTGGGTCTCCCCGAAATACGCGTTGCGCTCCGGGGTGGTCTGAGCGAACGCGGGCGATACAAGGGCCGTAGAAGCTGCAAAGGCAAACAACGCGATGCGATAGCTAACACTCGTCATGTCCGTGCCCCTATTGGCTTCGTTGACGTCCAAATCGATAGGTCGACTCGTTACGCGGGTTGGCCGCCATCTCGTCCTAGTGATGGCGACCGTCGCAAAACATCACCGCGCCGCGACGATAGCAGGCGGCTTCCACGTACCTTCACCTGCCGGCAGGAGCGAAGGCGGCTCGGTCTTCGGCCAGTATAGCCGCATCACGAGGTAGATCGGCCCGTTCGGCGCGGGCAGCCAATTGGCTTCCTTGTCCGCGCCAGGCGACTTGTTCTGGATGTACAGCGTGACCGAGCCGTCGGCATTCTTTTTCATGTTCGTCAGCATCGGCGAATTGATCAGATAGCGGTTGATCGGGTTTTCGATCAAAAGCTGCGACTTGCCGTCGTACATCGTCACCGACCAGAATGCATTCACCGGCGGCTGCTCGCCCGGCGGGAATGTCAGCGTATAATTGTTCTTGCTACCGTCGAGCGTTTGGCCGTCGCCGTCGATACGTGTTTGCGGATAGGTCGCTTCCACCGAATCGTTGCCATAGATACCGGCTTTAGCTGCGACAGCGCGCTTCAGCCAGTCGCCATTGTAGTGGGCGTTGTCGCCGAAAGGCGCGCTGACTTGCCAGCCGTTGATCCTCTTGCCGACGGTCGCGACGGCTTCCTCGACCTTCTTCTCGCCTTCCTTCATGCCAAGGCCGACTTCAAGCTTCTGCTCCAGTGGCAGGTCCTTGAAGTTGAATGTCTTGCCGGGGCCGACGCCGATCTTTGCCAGTGCTGCGCGTATTTCCATCTCGTTCTCTTGCGCCGGCGCAAACTGCAGCACGAAGTCGAGATATTCAAAGAAGTTCGTCTTCACGAGCTCCTTGTCGATCTTGGGAAAGTCGACCGCCGCCGATGCAGTCGTCGCTGGCTGCTTCAGATAGGCGGAAAGCGGCTGCATCTTGTAACCGGCCTGGACCTTGACGACGTTGTCGAGATCCTCCGGATTGAACAATTGGGTGCGAATGATGGCGAGCGAGAACTGCGTGCCCGACTGGAACACCTTCTTGATCCCCGGCGGAGTTGCGCCCTTCCAGTCCGGCCCGACCACCATGTAGTCGCCGGCATCGCTTCCGGTGGCGCGGCTCCCTAAGTAGCCGTAATTGTAGGTGTTGCCGTCCACGAGCTGGACCGAGTAGTAGCGTTTCGGGTCCACCGCCGGGACGGAAATGACGATGGGCTCCGCGCGCAGATCCATCCATCCCATTGAATAGGGCGTGTCGCTGTTCGGCGTGACGATGGCGGTGTCCTTGTACGTGTAGACACTCGCCTCGTTCTTGAGGTGGTTGAACGGCGCCTTGAACTGGCTGGAGTTGCGATCGACGACATATTCGTACATCACGCCATAGTTCATCACGATCGGCAGGCCGAAGATGAAGCCGGCTTCGGCGATGTCCTTGGCCTTGAAGAAGCCCGGTCGGTCAGACTGCGCAAGCGCAGAGATCGGAGCCGTCGCAACTGTCATTGCCGCCAGGGCGGTGGAACGGAGAAGATCGCGTTTGGTCAACATGGCACGCACCATTATTGCTGATGTCTTGGTCCAATTTTCGTTCCTGCTGGATGAAACAGCAACGGTGTATCCTTTGATCTAAATCAATACCGATCGGCGCGGGGCTCGCCTTCGCGCGCTGATGTTGGTCTCCCGAAACTCCTTTTCGCCGGTCTCTTAGTAGCAAGGCGGGTACGGATAGTAGCCGCAGGCCGGACGGTAGTATGGGTGGTAGTACGCAGCCGCGCCGTAGGCCGCCGCACCGACCGCGCCGGCATACATCGCGCCACGGAATGCGCCGCGACGCGCGACGCCGGCAAACGACATCGGCGTGAACGGCCGGCCGATGATGTCGATGAAGAGCGCGGCGCCGCCGTCGGCGCCGGCAAGATCGCCTTCAAGGGTCTGAACGTTGAAGGTCAGTTTGTCGCCATCGAGCTTCGGATTCTTCAGGACCACGACGGCGTCCCTCACCGAACCATCCTTGCCGAGCACGGAGACGGTCGCATTCGGAGGATTCTTGGCAAAGCTGTCCTCGCCCGATCCCCATTCCGCGATCACATCGGCGGTGGGCTGGTGGCCCGCGGACCGCACTGGACGGTCGGCAAATATGATCGAGCTGGGTGACACACCGGTCAGAACGAGTGTGTCGCCCTGCAACGCCGCACCACGGGAGTTAAGCACGAACAGCGAGGGCACGATCTCGGGTTTGGCGGGAGTAGACGGGGTGCCGATAGTCTTGATGGGCGGCGGCGTCGCCGCGTTCTGGGCGAGGGCCACACCAGTGCATAGGCCGGTGGTCAGAAACAGCAATCCGAAAATCTGATTCAATGTTGTGATGCGCATGACATCAATTCCTTCTCTTGCGGAAGTCGATTGATCGGCGGTCATAGCGAGCTCGCTTGTGAGCGAGAGGTCGTGCATCGAGACGTGCAATATCGGCTGCAGTTAACGCCGCATGGCGTCTGCAGAATCAAAAACGCGCGCTGGAATTAAAATCTACGGACTTGTAGTCTGACAGAACCTCGAAGGGTGATGCTTCAGCTACCTCCACAAGCATTACATTAGCACAATCTTAGAATGAGGACCAGCCATGGTTATTGTTCTATGCCTCTACCTCATTGCGCTTTGGGTCGTGTTCTCGAAATTCAGACTCGTGCGGTGGGGCTGGCTGTCGGGGACAATCTCGCTGCTGATCGGCGGATTTATTCTCGCGACATTTCTTGCGCTTTTTAATTATCTGACGCCGTCGGGCCGCGTGACGGTGACCGGCCGTGTGGTGGAAGTGACGCCGAATGTGACGGGACAAATTGTCGCAATCCCGGTCAAACCGAATTTGCCGGTGAAGAAGGACGATGTCTTATTTCAGATCGATCCGGCGCCGTTTCAATACAAGGTCTCGCAGTTACAGGCCTCGCTCGCGGCAGCAAAGCAGCAGACGGAGATCCTGAAGGCAAATTACGAGCAGGCGAGCGCAAATGTGGCGGGGCTTACCGCTCAGGCCGCCTACAACAAGAAGCGTCTCGCCGACATTGAGACGCTGGCCTCTGACGATGCCAACACGCAATTTCAGGCGCAGGACAAGCAGGTTCAGTACGAAACCGTGTCGGCGCAGCTCACGGCTGCGCAGGCGGCCCAGCAGAGCGCCAAGCTTGCGCTGAATTCCGAGATAGGCGGTGTCAACACCACCGTTGCGCAAATTCAGGCCCAGCTCGAGAACGCAAATTGGGAGTTATCGCAAACATCCGTTCGCGCGCCCGCCGACGGCTACGTCACCGTCGTCGCCTTGACTGTCGGCGACCGGGCGCTGCAGGCGCGCTCAGCGATGTCGTTCATTGTCGAGAAGGAGATCGCGCTGGTTGGCGTGTTCTCGCAAAACGGGTTTCAGACCGTCAAGGAAGGCACCGCGGTCGACCTCGTGTTCGACAATGTGCCGGGCCGCATCTATCACGCCAGGATCATCGGCATTCCCAAGGGCATCGGGCAAGGCCAGATCGCCGTATCCGGGACGCTCGCCCGCACCAACACGTTCGGCGGTGCGACCGTGTTTCCGGCGCAGATCTCGACCCCCGACGGGATGGACCGTGACACGCTCCGATTGGGGATGTCCGGCAGCGCCACTGCCTTCGCCGACAATGCCGGCGTGATCGGGTTGCTCGCCTCGATCCTGGTATGGGTCAGCTCCTACACGGCCTATCTCTAGCCGATCGGTTCGCGGAGAGACGCGTTGCAGCGCAAGCATGTGGCACCCTTCATAAAGCTGCATGCACACCTTTCTCGGGTTATTCAAGTTTCTTCTATCGTGGAGTTCGGGGACTATGATGCATCGCAATACCGTCGCGCCTGCTCATCTGTTTGCTGGCGTTCTTCTCCTCGCCGCATCGTTGCTGACCGGAAGCAGGTCTCATAGCGGCCTGATGATATCCCCCGCGCAAGCCGCGGAAGAAACGCCTAAGGATGAGCTCGCTGCGCAAATTCGCACGCAGGGCTTTGTCTGTGATCGGCCGCTCCGCGCGACCAGGGATGCAAAGCGGTCCAGGCCCGATTATGCCGTCTGGGTTCTGAAATGCGGGAACGCGACCTACAGGGTCAGCCGCGCTCCGGATATGGCAGCAAAAGTGCAGCCGTTGGAATAGCCGATATCAGCGACGTCGGGCACCGAACGCGATCGTCGATCGAACAACGCGCGAAATGAGTGAACCGATAGTGAGACACCGCGGCGCGGGAGTTCATCCCCTCCCGAGTCAATACGCGGCGCCCGACGCACTGCGTCTAGCCCGAGCCGAACACCAATTGCGAATGGGCCGGTCAAACACCTCGACGCAAAAACAGCGTCACCCCAGGGCAACACGACGGCGCGATTTCACAGCTTGCCACTTTAAGGCGAGACATTCACAATCTCACTGGCATACTGTCGTGAGCAAACAGTGGGGAAGCACATGACGCGCTGCATGCCCGAACGCAAGTCTGGTCGTCGGCTGATGTACCCAGCCATCTGCGCAATCATGGCGATGTCCGCAGCCTTCGACGGCGCATACGCCGACGAAAGCGGCGTTTCCTACTGGCTTCCCGGACGCTTCAGCAGTCTTGCCGCAACGCCCGCGGTGCCGGGATGGTCCATGGCGGAGGTTTACTATCACACCTCTGTATCGGCGTTCGGCGCCGCGGCCGCGTCAAGAGAAATTCAGATCGGCCGATTTCCGGCGGCCGTCAACGTCAACCTGGATCTGCATCTGAACGCGCAGGCCGATCTGGTGCTGCTCAACCCCACCTACACCTTCGCGACGCCGGTGCTGGGCGGACAATTGGCTGTTGGCGTCACCGGACTGTTCGGACGGTCGGCCGCCGACCTGAACGGGACGCTCACAACGGGGTTCGGACCGTTTGCGGTAACCCGCACGGGAAGCATTGGCGACTCCGTCACCTCCGTCGGCGACCTCTATCCGCAGGTGACGCTGAAATGGAATCAAGGCGTCCATAACTTCATGACCTATGTGACGGGAGACATCCCCGTCGGGGCCTACGATCCAAACCGCCTGGCCAATCTCGGCATCGGTCACGGCGCCATCGATGGCGGCGGCGGCTACACCTATTTCAACCCGCAGGCGGGACACGAATTTTCGGCGGTTGCGGGCTTCACCTACAATTTCAAGAATCCGGACACGCAGTACCAGAGCGGCGTCGACTTCCATGTCGACTGGGGTGCTTCGCAGTTTCTCTCCAAGCAGCTCTTTGTCGGCCTTGTAGGCTATGCGTATCAGCAGATCACCGACGATTCCGGGCAGCACCCCATCCTCGGTGGTTTCCGCTCACGTGTCCTTGCCGTCGGTCCGCAGATCGGATTTCTGTTTCCGGTCGGCGACATGCAGGGCTATCTGAATCTGAAAGGATATGGCGAATTCGCTGCGGAAAATCGGCCAGCAGGCTGGAATACGTGGCTGACATTCTCGATCTCGCCGATGGCGCCGACTAGTACCGTGGCGCCGACACGACGGATCGTGACGAAATAGGGAATCGGGCTGAGCCGGGCCGGCGTGATACATCGCGGTCCCGCAGATATTTGCGTCTATTCGCCACGATCAAACGTCGTGCGGAGGCGGTCGAGTGAGTCTAGGAGTACGCAGACGCCGCTATTTGCTGCTCTTCGTAGCGGTGATCGCTTGTTACGTCACCATCAGCTACCTGGTTCTACCAGCCACCTGGTCGCGGATCGAACACGAGCCTGGGCTCTCGCATCTGCCCATGCTGACTTCGACGGCGCAGGGAATTCCAGGCGGTCCCATTAACGTCGGCCTCGTCGGAACCCGTGAAGACGTCGTTTCTGCATTTCATGTTGCCGCCTGGTTTCCCGCAGACCCGATTACGTTGCGGACCAGCGCCGAAATCGTGGGCAGCGTCCTGTTTGATCGGCCTTACAAAGATGCGCCTGTCAGTCCGCTCTTCTTCGAGGGACGGCGCGAGGATTTGGCCTTTGAAAAGCCGGACGGAGTGAGCGCTGACCGCCGCCAACACGTCCGGCTATGGTTAGTCCTTGCCAACGGGGCCGATGGAAGTCCCGTCTGGCTTGGATCCGCAACTTTCGACAAAGGGGTCACACTGAGCCGCGATACCGGCCAGATTACTCATAGGATCGCACCAAACATTGATGAAGAGCGGGACCAGTTGATTGGCGAGTTCAACCAGGCGCGGGTGGTCACGGGCATTTATCAAATGCGAGGGATCGGCCCCACACTCAATGGCCGGAATGGCGAAGGGGACCCCTATCACACCGACGGAGAGATCTGGGTGGCCAGGCTTGTCCGTCGAGGGGAGAAAGCAGAGAAGGTCACTAAGATGCTACCGGCGCCCGCTTTGATTCAGATAAAGGATGCGGCGTTTTCCTGGATTTCGCAGGCCCGATGATCGTTCCGCAGGCGAACTATTCGGCTTCCGCAACTTCCCTGGTTGCCGGTGCTTTGCGAAGCACTGTCCGGCGATGGCTCATGAGATATTGGAGCCTTTGGGCCGCAAGACCAAGCGCTGCCATCTCACGTTCATCGGGGCCATCACCACTCACATTCCTGGCCAGTTCAGTCTTCAGTATGTCATCCACCCTCTTTTCGATTTCCTCCAACTCGGCCTCGCTCTTCGCGCCCTTGATCTCACTGCCGAGTTCGTAGAGCGGTTCGAGCATGCTTCGAGACCCTGCGCCCGAGCCGACGAAACGCCACGCTGCTAAGATAACAGAGATCAGCGATCCGATTAGCAATGACCCGTAGTAGAGCTTGTCATCGTACTTATCGAGGAAGCTCTGCTGATTCCCGTTGTAGTAGGTGGCCGCTCCCGGATGGATGGGAATCAGCGCGTTGGCATCGGTGCTCGGAGCTGCGGCTTGCGCCAGTATCGGGTATTGCGACAACAGATCCCGCCGGACGTCGACAAGCGACTGGGTCAGGTCCGTGATGGTGTCGGCGTCCACCGACTTGTTGGCGACCAGAAAGAATGACACTCGCAGCGACGTCAGGTCGTCCGCAGGAATGGGCGGGGATCCCCGCAAAGTGCCCTTTGGAATGTCATAGCTCTCATAATACTGCGCGACATTGGCGACCGCGCCGGCCGACTCGATTTCGATCAGCTTTGGAGCTTCTCCTTTTGCGCCGGACCGCTGGAAGAATTGCCTGACTTTTGCCAGATAGTTCTCGGTAAGAGGCACGACAGCAAGAAGCGCCTGTACCTGTCCGGACGACAGCGCTGCCGCGCCTTCCTTCACCGCAACGTCATGGAATCGAACCTTGGCGCGGTCGAATTGATATACCTGCTTCAGGGCATCAACGGTTGGCCGGTTGATGGGGCCCCCAACGACTCCGATTGTCGCGTCGCGCAGATCGCCAAGACTGTCGGCGCTGACGGTCGAGGGCGCCATGATCAGGACCACGCCATGCGTCAGCAGGAGGATGCTTCTTGCATCTGCGAGGCCCCCGGTATCGCCGCGAACCACGGCAAGCTCCGCCTTACCCGAGGCCAAGAGTTCCGACGCTCTGCCCGACGTCAGGCTATCGATGACTTTCAACCGCGTGTGCGCGTTCGATGCCGCCAGGCGCGCCGAGATCGCCGAGATCAGCGACAGCGCCTCGCCGTCGAGCGAGCCGGCGGCCACGGTGAGGTAAACAGGTTTGGCAAAATGGTGATAAGTTAGCCATCCGCCGGATATGACGGCGGCAGTTGCGATTCCGACCACCGTAATGCGCAACCATCGGGGCCACAGATTGACTGCAGGGCTCGGCATCGCTTTCTCCCTGGCTTGAAGCGAGCCGGGCGTGCTCTCGCCGTCGCGATTTTACATAGGAGATCGCGCAAGGCGAGCGTAAACTGCGTGCGACCACTCCGATGCCCAGGCCTTCCGGCGAAGGCCGCTAGCCCCGACAGAACCCATGTTGTCAGACACTCCATCGGTCAGTCAGCTCTCACATGTTATCTCCCAGGCGGCTGCGCCTGCGTTTCTTCTCGGTGCATTGGCCGCCTTCATCGCCGTGCTGATATCCCGCCTGAACAGGATCATTGACAGAACAATCTATTTGAACGGAATCCCCGACGAAGATACCGCAAGATCCAGGCTCAAGGCCGATTTGCCACGCCTCATTCGACGCGCAGCCATGCTCAACCGCGCGATCTTCTGGTCGGTGGTCGGAAGCATTTCGATCAGTATTCTGATCGTCGTGGCATTCGTCAGCGCGTTCTTTCAGATTGCGCATGAGCGCGGCGTTGCCATCCTCTTTATCGTCTCCGTTGCGGCCTTCATGGTATCGCTGGTTGATTTCGCGCGGGAGGTTCGAATTGCGCTGAGTGAATTCGATCATTACGGATGACACTCGGCGCCGTACCAGGTTCGCACCAGAAACAACTTCGCCAAACCGCAACGGACACCATCAAAGGCAACCGAAAACGCCACTGAATCAACGAAGCCGATCATTGTCCTGCCGCTCATAGCGGTCTGGTTGCAGGTTCGAATCCTGCCGGGCCCACCAGAGAATCAAAAGCTTAGTCGGGTTACCTCATTGACCCATTGAACCATCGCACCAGAAACCCCATCGCCGCTGATTACCGCCATTGCTTCTCTTCGGCCGTCCAGGCCCAGCCCGGCAGCCGGCCTTCCCTGCTGAACGCGGACACGACATTGTCCAATAGCCGCGATACATTGTTGTCGAAATTGTTGTAGGGCAGCGACTGGCTGAACGCGATCGAGCCGGTCGAGAACACCGCACCGTCGTTTGGCGCCGTGAAGTAGACCATGTCCGCACGGACGCGGTAGTCGTGTGATCCTGATAATCCCGGATAGGGATACAGGATTTCCTCAACCACGGTCTGGTAATTGTCGCTGTGCCCGCCGGAAGACGCCACGATCAGCGTGTGCGGCGGCGTGCCGAGCGCAAGGTCGTAGCGATCGATTTCGAGCCCACCAGCGGCACCATGCGCCAAGCCGAAATCGCCGACGATCTCGCCTTCGATGCCCTTGAACATCCAGTCGGCACGGCGATGCCAGCTGTCCGGCATGCGGCGGAACGGCCGCGCCGAGTCGAACCCTTCCGAGATGAAGCCGATGCCGAAGATTTTCTGCGGCGGGCGTCCCAGGTCCTTCCACAGGCCGCTCTTCTGACCCGTCGTCGCCAGAAAATATTCGCCGGGACGTGCCTGCCATGCGCGCATGCCCGAATTCAGCTTGCGCACCTCCATGCACCAGGGATCGTCCTTGTGATAGCCGACGTTCCAGTAAAAGCCATTGCCGCCGAGATAGATGAAGCGGCCACCGTCGGCGATGTAATCCTCGATCGCGTTCAGGATCGGCTCCGAGACATATTCCGGATGGGTGCCGCTGAGCACGACGCGATACGGTTTGAGCAGCGCCTCGCCCTCGCGGTGCAAATCCTCATCCGTCACGACGTCGTAGGCGTGGCCCATCTGCTCGAGCCAGGCGATGATCGACAGATCGGCCGGGAACTGCCAGGTCACACCCATCGACGACATCCGCGCTTTCGGCCGCATGTTGAGGATCGGGCGCCGATAGGTGCTATAGCAGACTCCTGCACCGTCGCCGTGGTGGTCGTAGAGCGATAGGCCGAACTCCTGCGTCTCATAGAGCTCGATGTCGACCTGCGAGACGATCGGCGACTGACCCGCGAGCGGCTGCATGATCTCGGCATCGAAGCTCAGATGCTCGTTGGCATAGGCGAGATAGCTGCCGGTCGGCACCAGGAATACGATCGGTGCGGTTGGCCGCAGCGGGCGGACAAAGAACACGACGTATTCCTCGCGCAGTCCCTTGCCGTCGCCGACTCGCAGCCGGAACGCATAGGCGCCGCTGCGCAGCGGCGGGACCTTGAAACGCTTCGTCAGTTCCCATTTGCAGTCGATGATCGCATCGTCATGAAATTCGACGCCGCCATATTGATGCGGCGCCATCCGATAACAGTCGTCCCAGCCGGTCCAGTTGAAGCCGGTCTGGCCGCGCACGGGACGATTGTAGCCGTCGGCATGGAGGCCATAGGGACCACTGTCGACCACACGGTCGCCGATGCCCTTGTCGCTGTAGCCGAGCGTGGTGTCCCAGAACGTCACCTGCCCGTTCGCCGGCGCCATGCCGGTCTGCCTGAAATGGTCGAGCTCCTCGCGCGTCAGCACGCGGTCGAACACCGCGGGACGGTCGAGCTTGCCGTTGAGACATTGGGTGACGAAGTGGCCGCGCAGGGTGTGAAAATCCTGCGCGCCGGCCAGGATGAACGGCACCTCAGGCGGATTCAAGGGGCGGAAGCGCAGCGTCTCGCGCACATGAGAGCGGAAGTCGACATTGGCGACCTTGCTTAGCAGGCTGTTATAGCGGTTGGCGACGCCTTCCTGGTAGAGTGTCGCGACGCCCGTCGTCGCGTCGAAAGTTGCCGCGACGAAATACCAATTGTTCTTGAGCAGCGGCACCTCGCCATCGAGATAGTCGACCTCCTTGCCGTCGCCATAGCCGAACTCGAGCAGTCCGTCGGGATTGAGCCACAGTCCGTAGCCGCGATTGCCGAAGGCATCCCAGCGCCCCATCAGGCATTGCCGCTTGCCGCCGCCGGGACTGTTGGGAAAGACGAAGGTGGCCAGCGTAAAGCTGCCGTCGAGCGCGAGGCGCCGGTCGGGATCGGCCACATTCAGGAAAGCACCGACCTGGGTGTATTGCTTGCGGACAGTCCAATTGCCGTTCAGCTCGCAGGCAATCTCCTCCTCGCGATAGCCGGGGCCGGCGGGATGCGCATCGCCATGGATCAGCCGCACCAGTTGCGCATCCACCCCGGTGGTGCCATCGGCATGCACGTAGAATCCGATGTCGTCGCCCGGCTTGACCGAGATCTTGTCGGCGTATCCAAAGATTTTCTGCTCGGCCATGTCTGTTCAGGGTCTCGTGTCGTGAATTGAAAACGGTAAGCTCAAGTTTCGAGCAGATCCTGCACGCGGCGCAGGAACAGCGCGTGATAGGCTTCGTCCGGCGTCGGATAGAGGCTGTCCTCAACCACCCGCGGCGCGGTGCCGCGATGGCCCGACAGCGCGACGATGCGGTAAGCCTTGAATTCTTCCAGCACCATGATCGCGTATTTGTCGACCTGGCCCTGCCGGCGGAAATAGATCAGAAGCCGCTCCAGCGCCTCGCTGTGCTGGCCAAGCGGCCTTGTGCGATGCTCCTCGATCACGGTGTCGGTGACCAAGCGCTTGAGGAAATCGCGCTGCATCTTGTCGAAGCGGCGGAAGAAGATCTGGTCCTTGTCCGCGGTCTCGGTGGCTTCTTCGGGCAACATTTCTCCGCCTTTCTCCGCGCGGGTGGCGCGGCGCTCGCTCTTCTTCTTGTCGCGCCAGGTGCGAAACTGACGCTTGATACCGAACAGGCCTTCGCGCAGGAACAGCACCACGGCCAGCATGATCGCTCCGATCAGCATGTAGCGGAGCGGACCAAGATCGATCAGCACACGATCGATGAACACCACGATGGCCGTGCCGGCGACCGCGCCCTCGGAACGGCCGATGCCGCCGATCACCAGCATTGCCAGCGACAGCAGCACAGTATCGAAGGAAAACAGGTTCGGTGAGGCGCCGCCGAAATGGATGGCATAGAAGCCGCCGATGAAGCCGAGCGCGGTCGAGGAGATCAGGAACACCATGATGCGAGCGCGGATGAAGTCGACGCCGCAGGCTTGCGCAAACGCCTCGCGCTTCTCAGGCGCCATCCGCAGCACCCGGCCGAGCCGCCTGCCGTCGATGAAGCGATAGACCGCGAGCGCAAACAGCATCAGCGCCAGTGAGGCGTAGTAGCCGAACAACAGCCGCGGCATCTGGCCGAGGCTGGCCGGCAAATAGCTCGGCGCGCCGTAAAGGCCGCCGGTCGCCGAACCGAATTCGCGCGACTGCACGACATAGACCCGGCAGAGCTCGACCACGCCGAGCGTGAGCAACGCGTAATAAAAGCCGTCGAGCCGCATCGCCGGCAAGCCGATGATCAGGCCGAAGGCGAGGCCGATCGCCGCCCCGACCAGGGGCAGCATCCACCAGGGCAAACCGAGCTGGATCGCGAGATAAGTGGTGCCATAGGCGGCAGCGCCGACCACGGCGTAGCTCGCCAGCGAGAAGATGCCGGCAGTGCCGATGATCAGCATCCAGCACAGATTGATCGCGGCATAGATGCCGAATACGGCGGCGGCGCTCATCACCGTGTTCCAGCTCGCGGCCGGCACCACGGCAGGTCCAAGCACCAACGCGATGAAGCCAAGTATCCACCAGATCGGCCGCTTGTCGACGATGGTCTTCTCGCGACGCATCGTCTTCGGATTGTATTCGCCGCGGATCTGCAAAAACCGGCGACGAGTCGGCCAGTAACGCTTGCGCCACCACAGGCGGCCGCCATGGCCGGGCCATTTGTAGTAATAGCGCAGACGGCCGACCGGATGCATGCGCGGCTTGAAGGCGCGCGTCTCGTTCCAGGTCGTCTGGTGCGACAGATGCGGATTGGTCGGCGCCTCGCGTGCGGCATTTTCCGGATAGAGGCAATCGGTCGGGTCGATCCAGATCGGCTGGGCGGTGTCGGTCATGGCTCAGGCCTCCCGCGCCTTGTCGAGCAAGCCCGCGATGCCGCGCGGGCGCACCAACAGGACGACGATGATCAGCAAAAATTGCGTGATCAGCACATACTGGCCGCCAAGCAGGGTCGAGGTCAGGGCTTCGTTAAGGCCGATCAGCACGGCTCCGATCACCGCGCCCGGCACGCTGCCGAGCCCGCCGACCAGCGCGATGCTCAGTCCCTTCACCATCGGCGTGATGCCACTGAAGGGCGCGACGTAGTAGGTCTGCGCCAGCAGCACCGAGGCGAGCCCTGCAAGCGAGCCGGTCAGCGCCATCACATAGAAGCCGGTGCGGCGTACGCCGATGCCGACGATGGAGGCCGCATGTGGGTTCATCATCATGGCGCGGATCTCGAGGCCGCGGCGGCTGGAGCGCATCCAGAGCAGGATCAGCGTCAGCAGCACGATTGCCGATGCCGAGGCCCCGAGCTTGTCTGAGGTCACGATGACGCCAAAGATATCGGCATTCCACGAGCCGAACAGCCGCGGCAGGGATTTCGCGCGCGGTCCGAAATACCAGAGCAGCGCCTGATTGCCGATTAGGCTGATGGCGAGCGTCGCGATCAGCGCGCGCAACGGAAAGTTCGGCTTGTCATGGATCGGGATGAAGGCGAGCAGGCAGACGATCAGTCCACCGAACGCGCCGGTCAGGATGCCGGCGGCCATCACGATCGCCGGCTGCGCGCCGATATTGATGCTGGCGAGCCACGCGCCATAGCCCGACAGCGCAAAGATGAAGCCGAAAGCCATGTTGACGAGGCCAAGGCTCGACCAGGTCAGGGAGATGCCGATCGCCAGCGTGCCGTAGATGCAGGCCAGAGTGATCGCGTTGGAGAGCACAAAGCTCCAGTTCATCGATGCACTCCCATCAGGCCCTTTGACGCCGAAGCCTCGCCCTTCAACTTGCCGGCATGCATGCCGATGATGCGGTCCACCCTGCCCTCCAGCAGCGCGAGATTTTGCTCCGCGATCACCATCGCGGAGCTGCCGAGCTCGACCGCCATCAGCGCGTCGACGACGGATTTGCCGATCTTGGGTGCCAGGCCAAGCGACGGCTCATCGACCAGGAAAAGATCGGCGTCGGCCATCAGCCCGCGCCCGATCGCGACCATGCGCCGCTCGCCGCCCGACAGGCGGCCGACGGGCGTACCCATCAGCTTGTCCAGCGGCGGGAAGATTTGCAGGATTTTTATCTTGCGCGACGCCCGCTCTTTCCAGGCCCGTTTGGTGTAGGCGCCGCTGTCGAGATGCTCTTCCACCGTCAGCCCGTGAAAGATCTCGTCGCCTTGCGGGATCAGCGCGAGGCCGCGGCGGACAATCTGGTGGGTGTAGCGGCCCGGCCCCTGGCTGCGGGTGCGGCCGACCTCAAATCCGTTGAGCAGGATCGAGCCGCGCTGCCAGCCGGTGAGACCCGCGATGGCCTGAAACAGCGTCGACTTGCCGTGTCCGTTGAGACCGACGAGGCCGATCCGCTCGCCGGCGAACACGGTAAGATCGAGGTCGTGGATCACCCGCAACGGACCCCAGCCGGCCGAGAGCCCGCGGACGTCGAGCACGGCTGTCTTGTCGGCGCCGCTCATCAGTGCGCGCCCTCACCGGCTTCGAACTCGAAATAAGCGGCCTTGACCCGGGGATCGACCAGGATCTGGTCGAGGCGACCTTCCGCGATCATCTCGCCGGCGTCGAGTACCATGACGCGGTCGGCGATGGTGTCGAGCAGCTCCATGCGATGCTCGATCAAGACGATCGCGATGTTCAATTCCTTGGCCAGTACGCGCATGATCTCGTCGAACTCGTCGATCTCCGAATTGATCAGACCTGCGGCCGGCTCATCCATCAGCAGGATCTTTGGCCGCCGCATGAGGAGACACGTCATCAGCAGCTTGCGCCGGTTCAGCGTCTCCAGCTGATCGGCCATCGTGCCCGACGGCACGTGGAAGGCGACGAGGCCCGCGCCCCATTCGGAATCGTCCGGCGTCAGATAGGGGCGATAGGCCTGCCTTGCGGCTTTCAGCACCTGGGCGACCGTCATGCCCTCGGGCACAACGGGCGTCTGGTAGGTGCGGCCGATGCCGAGCTGCGCGCGCCGGTGCAGCGGCAGCGCGGTGATGTCGCGGCCCTCATAATGGACGGAGCCGGATTTCGGCGGCATTCGACCGGACAAGACCTCGAATAGACTTGTTTTGCCGGCACCGTTCGGACCGATGATGCCGAGCACCTCGCCCGGCTCGATCGACAGCGAGATGCCGTGCAGGATCGAGCGGCCGCCGAGATCGAGCGTGATGTCGCCGCAGGCAAACAGTGGAGGAGACGGCATCGCCTCGCGCCGCTCACCACCACGGCGCCTTGCGCAGAGCCGTCTCGCGCAGTACGTCGGGATAGATGATCTTGTGCTCGGCGTTCTGGACCTGGAAGAACAGCTGCGCCATGCCCTGCTCCAGCTCCTTGGCGCCGATCGCATCGCCTGTGTCGGGATAATGCGCGCATTCCTGCAAGGGATTGTTCATGCTCATGTAGCCGCAGACGCCGCGATACGGCGTCTTCCGCACGAAGTCGCAGACCTCCTTGAACTTGCCGGGATCGCCGACCGCTTCCCACGCGGCCTTCAAGTAATAGGTCACGTCGTAGCCGTTGCCGGTGTAGCAAAGGCCCATGATGCCGGGAAAACGCTTCTTGTACTTGGCGCGGAACTCCTTGCCCTTGTCGTCGGCATAGACGCCGAGCACCGTGCTCCAGACAAAGCCTTCGGCGGCCGGGCCGGATAGTTCGAGGAATTCCGGCTGCGAAGGACCGTATTGCAGATAGACGAGCGCGCCCTTGAGCGGATCCGCGCCGTATTGCTTGACGAAGGCAGCGTATTCGGCGGCGACCCAGTGATCGATCATCACGGCACCCGCGCCGACTTTCTTGATCTCCTGGATGACCGAGCCCCAATCCTGCACCGGATACTGGATGTCGGTGATCCCCGCGAGCTTGAACTCGCTCTTCGGCAGCGCGCCCTGCAACGCTTTCGAGATGGTCTGGTTGTAGGCGATCTGCTCCTGCACGATGTGGACACCGTTGTTGATCGGCTTCCAGACGCCTTGGTCGCGCATTGCCTTCAGGAAGACCGGAAATGTGTAGCCGTAATGCACTTCCGACGGATCGGTCTGGAAGATGTGACCGTACTTCTCGGGGTTCTTGGCCAGGATGTCGGTGAAATTGCGCTGGGTCAGTCCCCACAGGAACGGCGCCTTATAGCGCGCCGAGACGTCGGCAACCGGCACCGGCGTGAACACGAAGGCGCAGGACATCGCATGCACCTTGGCGTCGATCAGCTTGTTGATCGCGACCTGCCCACTCTCCGGCGACAGCGGATCGATGTCGACCACCACAGCTTTCAGCGGGCGTCCGAGCACGCCGCCGGCAGCATTGATCTCCTCGATCGCAAGCGTGGTGCCGTTGAGATAATCCTGGTGGTCGGCGACGCCGGCCTGCGCGGTCTGCGCGGTCGGCACGCCGATCAGGATCGGATCGCCCGCGGCCCGGGCAGCCCCGGAGACGAACGGTGCCGGTAGCGCCGCTGCGACGGCCGCCGCTGGGACTGTCTTCAAGACTCGCCTGCGTGTAAATCCCGTGGTCATCTGGAGCCCCCTCCTGCTTGCTGCCGCGACGGTTGCGATGCAGGATGAAGCTAGGTCCGGGGCGGTGCCCGCGTCTTTTCAGCGAGCGCACTGTATTTTCTCCCGGAGTGCACCCGGGTCCTGGACGGGACAACCTCCGGGCTGTCTTGACTGGTACGCTTTTTGAATGAGGATCAGGCTTCGTTTCCGCGACTGAACCTTTGAGCTGAGAGCGCCATGACGCAGAGCAACTCATATTCGACGGCTGGAATCGATGGACGGGGAAGCATCGAGGCCTGGCGGCAAGCCATGGCAGAGGTCTATTACCGGCTCGACATCCAGTCCGCCCACACCGACCGCCTGCGCGGCCAGCTGACCGACTGGCAATCCGACATTCTCGGCGTCTCGAACTTTCGCGCCGACGCCCAACGCGTGATCCGCCGCAAGGAGGCGGCGAAAGCAGACCGGACCGAGGACTTCGTCTTTCTGTTTCCGACCCGTCACGCGATGCGCTTCTCCCAGCGCGGGCGCGAGGGGCTGGTGGTGCCCGGCGGCGTGTTCCTGGTGAACGCCGCCGAGGCCTACGTGATCGACGTGCCGGATGCCTCGGAGAACATCACGATCAAGATCGACCGCGAGCGTCTCGCCGGCCGCGTTGCCGGGACCGACGATCTCTGCGCCACCGCCGACTTCACCAATCCGCTGCTGGTGCCGGCCATCATCACGCTCGGCGAGCAGGTGCTGAAGATGCAGCCGTCCGAGCACAGCGCGCGGATCGAGGATTGCATCATCGATATGCTCTGCCTGATGATCGAATGCCGCGATCAGCGCGACAATGGCGCGCTGATCCGCGAAACGCTCGGCACCTCACTGTTCAACCGGATCAGCGCCTATATCAGGCGCAACCTCACCGACCACGCGCTGACGCCCGAGCGCGCGGCGGCCGAGCACCGAATATCGACACGCTATCTGCACAAGATCTTCCAGTATCACGGCACGACATTCGGACAGGTGCTGCAAGAGGAGCGGCTGCAGCAGGCGCATCTGATGATCCTGACCAGCGGGGCGCGCGGCACCATCAATCTCGGAGAAGTGGCCTGGCGCTGCGGCTTCGCCAGCCAATCGCATTTCTCGGTCAGCTACAAGAAGCGCTTCGGCGTCCCGCCACGCAGAACGCTGCCTCCTACTGGCGAATAGGAGTCGCTGGGCTCTTCAGGCATGACATGTGCGGGATTGTGGCGCGCGCACTCAATAGCTCCGGTCGCTTTCGAGGATTCGGAGCTTATGAATCAAATGCAGCCTTACCGTAACAGCGGCTTTTCGATCCTCTGACAGCGAGGCCGTGGCCAACACGAGCGCATGGACCCACGGCGCCTATCGGACCATACTCCCCAGGCATCACTTTGTTCGACGAGCAAGGGAGCCACCGGATGTACGCCAACATTCTCTTGAGCACGGATGGATCGGACGTCGCGAGAAAGGGCGTCGAGCATGGCATCACCCTGGCGAAGGCCTTGAACGCAAGGCTGACGATCATTACCGTGACGGAGGCGCTGCCGGTCGATTATGGCAGCGGACACGCCTCGGGATGGATTCCGACGCAGGACGAGATCGACAGCTTTGACGCGGCCTGCAAGGCCCGTGCGGGCAAGGTGCTCGATGACGCGCGCGCGATGGCGGAGCAGATCGGCGCGCCTGCAGAACTCCTGCATGTTCCGAATGCGCACCCGGCGACTGCAATCATCGAAACGGCAAAGTCCAGGGGATGCGACCTGATCGTCATGGCCTCTCATGGGCGTCGCGGCCTCAGGAAGCTGTTTCTGGGCAGCCAGACATCCGAGGTCCTGGTGGACGGAAGCGTGCCGGTGCTGGTGGTGCCGAAGCCGGCGTAGGTGTAGGGCTTAGCTCGCACCGCTCGGCTGTTCGCCGAGCACCCGCACGAGACCGCCGTCTGGCGGCAGGAGAATTTCATGACCAGTGAAAAAGGCCCGAACATCAAGAAGAAGCAGAAATGCAAGAACTGCGAGGGCAAGGGCTTGCTCAAGAAGGGCGACAAGGTGGTGAAGTGCCAGCGCTGCAAAGGCACGGGGGTGCGGTGACGCTGCGTCGAGGACCGCTGCAGCCAGGAGGAGGCACAACGCGAACCAATGTGCTATCCTCCCCGTAAGCAACAGCGGAGGAAACCAATGCCAACCAGCGTCAAGCAGATGCTCGAAGCCGCCAACGCGGCTGTCCCCAAGATCACGTCGGACGAGGCCGCCGAGATGATCAAGAGCGGCAACACGCTGGTCGTCGACGTTCGCGATGCGCCGGAGGTCGCGGCCAGCGGCAAGATCGAAGGCGCCGTGCATGTCTCGCGGGGGATGCTGGAGTTTCGCGCGGATCCGGAATCGCCCTATCACGACAAGGCGTTCGACAAGAGCAAGACCGTGATTCTCTATTGCGCGTCCGGCGGCAGGTCGGCGCTGGCCGGCAAGCTGCTGAAGGATATGGGCTACGACAAGGTCTACAACGTCGGCGGCTTCAAGGACTGGACCGGAGCGGTCGAGAAATAGCGATCATCGCCGATCGTTCCTTGAGCGGACAAGTCGTCTGATCATCAGTTTCCGAACAGATTGACGCCGCCGCCCTGCCGGGGCTCGTCGCCGCCGAATGCCATCATCGGGGCTTCGGCGCGCTGCTCCGCTTGCGGCTGCGAATTGTGCCTTGCCGCAGCGAGCCGCTTTGCCTTCCGTTCCGCAGCGCGCTTGCGGCGATCGCGTTGGTCGGCCTCGGCCTTCCCTGTATCGGCTTTCTCCACCTTGTCGGCCGACGCTTGCCGCTTGTCTGGCGAGGCCTGGGTCTCCCTTGCGGACGGCGTCGGCGGTGGTGCAGCGGCCTCCGGAGCGGATGCGGCTTGTTGTTGCGGTGTCGCCTTCGGTTCGGCCGCCTCAGCCGAAGCCGGCAAGACCACGCGAAGAGGCGACGGCGCTTGCGCGGACGTTCTCGACTCGGCGCGGCTTGGCTCCTTCAGAGCGGAATTCGCCATCATCAGCCCGCTGCCGAAGCCCACGCCCAGGATCAGGAAAGTGGTTCCGACGCCGGCGAAAAAAATGCTTCCGTTCGATGGCATGACCGCCTCCAAAATTCACCGAACGAACGCGCGAATCCTGCACCTGTTCCGGCTCGGGAAAAACATGCAAGGCGGTTCCGACATAGAGAGGCGGTTGGCGGGGCTTAAGCCTCATACCGGCTTGGGCTTGTCGATCGAGCTTCATCGTCGTTGCAACAATCAGCCTTCAGACGTGTTTTTCCCGATTGGGACACAGCGAGGCGCGCCATGGACAAGGATCGCAAGGATACAAGCAAGGATGCCGGACTGACACCTGACGACTTCCCGATCGAAGCCGACAAGGACAAGCTCAGGACTCACAAGGGCGAGCCGGTGGCCTCGGCCGAGTCGGAGCAGATTGCGGATCAGTTGGCCGAACGGCTCAACGAGCATGCTCATCAGGAGGAGCAGGATCGCTGGTCGGCGTGAGGCCGGCGTAACGCTCACGAATAGGAACGGAGCAGCATTGCCGGGCATTGAGCCGCGCCGGGGTTTTTACAATTTCGGCAAATGGCGGCCTCGGCTCGAAGTCCGCCCCCTGACCAGCGCCGAGGCCGCCTGACCCCAGGCATAGGAGCGGACATGAAGACCATTATTCTCGCAGCCCTCGTTGCGGCTCTCGCACAAGCCTCCGCATTCGCGCAAGGCGGCGCGGGCGCGTCCAGAACCGGATCGAGCATCAATTCGACGGGCACCGGCGGGACCACGGGAGCGGGTGCGTCCAGCCTCAACACGTCCTCGGACAACAATGGCGGCGGCGCAAGCGCCCCGGCAAAATCCACGACCGAGCAGCCGAGCACGAACGACCCGCAGCGGCAAACGCAAGGCGGCCAGCAGGCCGTGCCGGGCTCCGGCTCCACGGGAGCGCACCGCAAATAGGATCAGGCTAAGGCGCTGCGCCGCATTCAAACCCGCTCAATCCTCCACCCGGTACAGGCGCCATCGCGCCGGCACGCCCTTGAGCTGGTGCACGCCGTGATCCCTGAACCGGATCTCCGACTGCGTCATCAGGTTCCTGACCGCGCTTGAGACCAGGACCTCGCCGGCACGCGCTTTGGCGGCCACGCGCGTGCCGATGTGAAAGGCAAGGCCGACCATCTCGCCCCCGCTCACCTTGTATTCGCCCGCATGCAGACCGACCCTGATGTCGAGCCCCAATGTGCGCACCGCCTGGCGGATCGCGGTCGCGCAGCCGATCCCGGCCGCCGGCGCCTTGAACGTCGCCAATATGCCGTCGCCCGTGGTCACCACTTCCTTGCCGCGCGAACTCTTCAGCTCCTTGCGCACAGCGGCGTAATAATGGCCCATGATTTTGGTCCAACGCGCATCGCCGAGCTTCGCGGCTTTTGCTGTGGAGCCGACGATATCGACGATCAGAATCGTGGCCAGCGCTTGCTTGAGCTCGGCGCTGCGCTCGGCCGATCGGCGCTGGAGCACGATCGATCCGACCAGCAGTTCATAGCGATGATTGCGGCGCCGGGCGATCGCGGCCTTGGCATAGTCCTGGGCCCGCTGCACCGTGCCGCAGCGAACCGTCTTCTCCTGCGGCAGACGTGCCCAGTAGACCCTTCGCCCATCGCCAGCGCCCTGAACCTCCACGGCGCCCCACTTCAAGAAAACCGCCGAGCCGACCCGCCGGACGCACCACGCCTTCGACGTGTACCCCGATACGTTCGACTGATGGACCCCGATGCGAAGGAATTTGGGCATGTACGTGCGGCCGATCGAAGGAACGTCTGGACTGGCTGAGATAAAGCGTAGTCACCCATTGCCGCGTTGGCAACAAGACAAGCCTCGGTCGGGACGCCGGCCTTTGGCCCGCGGCTGCCGCCCCACGGCCTTCGTGCACGTTACCCCTGATAGGCAAACAGCTCGATCGGATCGCTGAAGCCGCGCACCTCGTGCTTGCCGACGTGCTCCAGCTCGAACTTCGGCTCCACCAGCTCCGCGAAGTCGCGTGACAGCAGCACTGTTCGTCCCAACTTCTTGGTCAGGGCCTCGAGGCGGGAGGCCATGTTGACGGCGGGACCTATCACCGTGAAGTCGAGCCGGCTGCTTGATCCGATATTGCCGTACATGACGTCGCCGACATGGACGCCGATGCCGTAGTTCAGGGGCGCGCGGCTGGTCGCACTGTTTCTTTCGTTGAGGGCGGCCATGGCCCGACGGGCTTCTGTCACGGCATGGAGCAGATTTGCGCAGGCATTGGGCGCGTGAAGCGGAAAGATGGCGAGCAGGCCGTCGCCGATGAATTTCAGGATCTCGCCGCCGTGTCGCGCGATCGGCTCCGACATCGCGTCGAAATAATCGTTAAGGAGATCGATGACGTCGTCGCGCGGCCAATTGTCGGAAATCTTTGTGAAATCCCGGAGGTCGCAGATCATGATCGCGGCGCGCACCGTCGTGCCGGTGCCGCGCCGGGTCGCACCCGCCAGGATGAGCTCGGCGGCATGGGAGCCGACATAGGTCTCCAGCAAGGTGCGCGCCAGGCGGTTCTTGATGCGGATCTCGCTGACCAGCGAAAGCACCGGCAGGAGCTTCTTGAGGGCTGCGATATGCGCGTGATCGAAGCCGCCGGGCCGGTCGGTCGCGAAAGTGATGAGATGCCGCTTGCCGAGCGTATGGTAGAGCGGCCAGGCCACGTAGTCGGTGAGGCCCTTTTCGCGCATCTCGTCGTAGAGCGCATGCTTGCGGCCGAGCGAGGGGTCCCGTTCGAGATTCTCCCGCACCTCGGTCGCGCCCTCCTGCATCTCGTTGGCGGCGCTGCCGATATATTCGGACCGCTCGCGAACCTCGTAATCGACCAGTGCAATCTCCGCCTCCCGCATTCCGTCGGACCACATGAACCGGGCGCCAAGCCATTGCGGGTGATTGATGAGGATGTGAAGCGTCGACCGCTTTAGCGGAATGCCCACCTGCTGGAGGCGGATACACATTTGCGCGAAGATGTCGTCGATGAAGCGCTCGTCGCGCGTGCCGTTGGTCAGCCAGTCGACGACGCCGTCGGCTTGCGTGGGGGCATTGTTGTCTGGCGCGTTCATATTCTGCCCTTCAGCGGCGGTCTGCATCGCAGCACATATCGTGCCCCGGCTCCGCCGCGTCAACCTAGCCAGTTGCATGGATTGTGCACACCCGCGCGACCGGCGCTGCTGCCGCCTAGCCCGTGAGCCGGATCGACGCCAGCACGGCCAGACCCGAGACGAGCGTGAGCCCTGAGGCCGTGGTGAGCTCGACCCTCAGCGTGTCTTCGTGCGAAAGTGAAAAATCCTTAAGCCCGAGGCGGATGCGGCAATCGCCGCGCGCGGCGTAAACCAGGTGCGTGCCGGCGGCAAGCTGCCGCTCGCCGGGCTCGCGGAGCGCCGCAAGCGCGATCTCGGCAGCTCCGCGGCGCGCCATCAGGTTGACGACCGCGACGGGCCCTGCCTCGAGCACGGTCACGATCTCCGTCTCGCCGGTGAAGCGGACCGTCGTAAAAGGTTCACGCTCGTCAAAATCCTGCGCGGGCGACTTCAGTACCAGCCCGCGACCATCGACGACCATCTGCAGACGATCGATCCCGGGCATATGGGAGAACGGACCGGGCGCCACGATCGGCGTCGAGGCAAAGCGCCAGAGCAGGCTGTTCCAATCCCGCACTGGCGCGTCTTCGCGCCAGGCCCCCGCAATATCGGTAAAAATGCCGCCGCCGTTCTTCCACGGCGAGCGGGTGTAGTCTTCGGGTTTGAGCAGCGTGGTTCTCATCAATCAGGCCGTCCGGGAAACTCGTGTGGGCAGACGTCGTAGCACATCGCAGGTGTGATGGCAGACCATTTGGCCGACGAGCGACCCGCGCAGCCAGGACCGTAGCCCGGATGGAGCGCAGCGCAATCCGGGGCGGTCTTTCCATAAGCACGAATCCCGGATTTCGCTATCGCGCTCCATCCGGGCTACGGGCTACATCCCGCTGAGGCCGCTATCGACCGCAAGCGTCTGCGCCGTGACGTAGACGCTCTCGTCCGACAGGAAGAACAGCACGGCGTAGGCGATCTCCCAGGCCGTGGCCTGGCGGCCGAAGGGGACGTGACCCTTGCCGCGCGAGGGACGGCCGGCGCCGGCTTCGCGGCCGTTGGGGGTGTCGACGAGACCGGGATAGACGAGGTTGGCGCGGATGCCGCGGCGCGCGCCGAGATGGGCGATGTTGCGCATCAGGCCGCCGAGCGCAGCCTTTGAGGAATCATACACCGCCATTTGCGATCCCGCTTTCAGCGCGGCGATCGAGGAGATGAAGACGATCGCGCCGCCATCGTGGAATCTCGGCATCGCGGCGCGGCAGCACAGCATGGGACCGCGGACGTTGACGTCGTAGATCGCATTCCACTCCTCGGGACTGACGGCATCGAGCCCGACCTTGCCGAAGGTGCCGATGTTCAGCACCATGCCGTCGAGCCCGCCCATGGTGCGATGCGCCTCCTCGATCATGCGGAAGACATCAGCCTCCGAAGTGACGTCGGCAGCTATCGCAAAAGCCTCGCCGCCCTCGTCGGTAATGCGCTTCACGGTCTGTTCGGCAGAGCTGCGATTGAGATCAGCCACCGCGACCTTGGCGCCTTCCCGGGCACAGAGGATGCTCATGGCGCGGCCGTTGCCGATCGGGTCGGAGGCGGCGTCGAACACGCGCTGCCCGCCGCCGACGATGAGGATGCGCCGGTGCTTCAGACGCCCCCTGCCGGGCGCCTCACCCAACGATTCCGCGCTGGGCGGGCGGACGTAGCGCTCCGGCTTGCTCTCGGTCTCCGTCATCTCAAGCCGCCCTACTTCTTGCCGCCGTCATAGACCGTCATGCCGGCGGCGGGATCGAGATCGGTCTCAGTCGCCTCGGTCAGGCGTGCCATCATCATGTAGAAGCCGAGCGCGACGATGGATTCGACGACCTCCTGGTCGCTGAAATGTTTTCGCGCGGCAGCGAAGGTCGCCTCGGGCACGCGGACGTTCTCGACCACTTCGCGGCCGAACTTCAGCAGCGCACGCTCGGCCTCGCTCAGCGCGGCGGCGTCGTAGTCCGCGCGCTCGACCGCATCGACCTGCCCTTGCGTGCAGCCGACGCCGAGCGCGATCGGCACGTGCTGGCGCCATTCATAGGCGCCGCCCTCGAGCTGCGCGGCCTGAAGGATCAGGAGCTCGCGGTTGACCGCCGAGAGCTTCTGCTTGTGCAGGATCGAATTGCCGAGCCGCATCGCCGGGATCATGTTGGCCTCGGCATGGGCCATCATGCGAAAGATGTTGAGCTTGACCGGCATGCGGTCGAACGAGGCACGGATGTCGCCGCTCGTCGTCTCCGGATCAATCAGGGGCAGCCTTGCCACGGTTCTCTCCCTTTGGCTTTCGTTTCTTGTTGTCGGTATCGTCGCCTGCCGCGATCAGCGACAGGAAGAAAGCGAGATAGCGCTCGATCGCCTCGATCACCTTGGATCGCGGCGAGGGCGCGGCGCCCATCACGTAATGTTCGAGACGGATGTAGATCAGGCCTGCCGCGAACAGCCGCGCGGTCTCGCGCGGATCCGGCGTCTTGACCAAACCGGCGAGCGCAAAGCCACGGAAATAGTCCGTCATCAGGCTCTGCTCGCGCGCGTAGAAATGATCGGCGAATTTGGCGCGGATGCCGGGGACGCGGTTGCGCTCGGCGGTGATGACTTTCTGGAACTGGTGCTCGCGCGGGTCGGACCATTGCTCGACGAGGTCGAGCGCAAACTGGCGACAGAACGCGGCGGGCCGGCGCGCGAGCTGCTTGTAGCGCGGCTCTTCCAGCCGGCTCGCCGAGCTCGCCGGACCGTGCTCGCTGACGATCGCTTCCAGGATCGCGGCCTTGCCGGGAAAGTGGTTGTAGAGGCTGCTCTCGCGGATGCCGACGCGGCGCGCCAGCTCGCGCATCGAGGCGCCGCCATAGCCGCTCTGCGCGAACAGGTTGAGCGCCTCGGTGAGGATGCGCTCTCGTGTCGAAGGCGCAGCCGCTTCCGCCGCGCTGGAGGTGTGGACAGCCATGACGGCTTGACTAACGAACGATCGTTCGTTAGTCAACCGTACGAACGATCGTTCGTTTGCCAGTCTGGCGCCTGCGATCCCGGCCCGCAAGTCCTGTTGCGGGCGCAGTTCTCGCGTTTCAACTCCGCTCCTTGAGAGGCGGAGAGCAATTTTGGGAGACGATGTCATGGCGCGCTTTGCCCGCCTTCGCTCGGCCGCGGCCTGCATCCTGTTGCCGCTGCTCGCAGCCGGCACCGCCCAAGCCCAACACGCAAAATACGATCCCGGCGCCGACGACAAGACCATCAAGATCGGCACCACCGCGCCGCTGAGCGGCCCGGTGTCGGCGTTCGCGCAGATCGCGAAATCGGCGGAGGCTTATTTCCGCAAGGTGAACGACGACGGCGGCGTCAACGGGCGACGCATCCAGATGATCATCGCGGATGACGCCTATAGTCCGCCGAAGACGGTGGAGCAGACCCGGCGGCTGGTCGAGAGCGAGGAAGTGTTGCTCATCTTCGGCGGCGTCGGCACGCCGACCAACAGCGCCGTGCACAAATATCTCAACGACCGCAAGGTGCCGCAGCTCTTCCTCGGCTCGGGCGCTGCGAAGTGGGACGATCCCAAGAATTTTCCGTGGACCGTCGGCTGGCAGCCGACCTATCGCGACGAGGCGATCGCTTACGCCAGATACATCAAGGCCAGCCACGCCAGTGCGAAGATCGGCGTGCTCTACCAGAACGACGATCTCGGCAAGGACTATCTGAAGGCGCTGGAGGAAGGGCTCGGCAGCGGCGAAGCCATTGTCGCGCGCGCGGCCTACGAGACCTCGGCGCCGACCGTCGACACCCAGATCCTCCAACTGAAGACGGCGGGCGCAGACGTCGTGCTGGTCGCGGCGACGCCGAAATTCGCAGCCCAGGCGATCCGCAAGATCGGCGAGATCGGCTGGAAGCCCGTGACCATCATTTCCAACGTCTCGGCCTCGATCAGCGGCGTGCTGGAGCCGGCCGGCAAGGACAATTCCATCGGCGTCATCTCCAGCCAGTATCTGAAGGACGCGACCGATCCCGCGAACAAGGCCGATGCCGGCTACCGGGAATGGCTGGCCTTCATGGACAAGTACCTGCCCGAGGCCAACAAGAGCGACTGGCTCAACGTCTATGGCTATACCATCGCGCAAACGCTGGTGACGGTGCTGAAGGCATCAGGCAACGACCTCACCCGCGCCAATGTGATGAAGCAGGCGACGACCATGAAGGACGTGCGCCTGCCGATGCTCATCAACGGTACCGCGGTCAACAATTCGCCTGAACGCACTACGCCGATGACGAGCCTTCAGCTGATCCGTTTCGACGGCACGCGCTGGGTGCCGTTCGGCGACCTCCTGAAGAACTGAGCCGATGCAGCAGGTGAAGATCGGCAGCATGCGGGTCGATCTCGTCAGCGAGATCCCTTCGCTGGCCTTCGACAAAAACTGGCTGTTCGCCAACGTCACCGACGCTGACATCGCGGAGAACCGGAGCTGGCTCGATCACCGCTATATCGAGCCGGAGACCGGCCGCTTCATCCTCAGCCACCACTCCTATCTCGTGCGCACGCCGCGCTGGACCGCCATCGTCGACACCTGCTGCGGCAATCACAAGCATCGACCGCGCGTGCCGGCATGGGACAACCTCAACCAGCCTTACCTCGACAACATGCAGTCGCTGGGCGTTAGGCCCGAAGAGGTCGACTTCGTGATGTGCACGCATCTGCATGTCGATCACGTCGGCTGGAACACGCGGCTGATCGACGGCCGCTGGGTGCCGACCTTCCCTAACGCGCGCTATCTGATGGGGCGCGAGGAGTACCGGCATTTCGAGGCCGCCCACAATGCCGCGCCGAAGAGCCCGGTGAACCACGGCTCGTTCGAGGATTCAGTCCTGCCGGTCGTCGCGGCCGGCCTTGCCGAGTTGGTCGAGACAGATCATCGCCTGTTTAGCGACCGCGACGCCGCCTTGCGCTTCGCGCCGGCGCTGGGGCACACGGCCGGCAACATGCAGATCCACCTCAACGGCGGCCACGATCACGCGGTGATGTCCGGCGACGTCATCCATCATCCGATCCAATGCGCCGCACCGTGGCTTTCGAACGCCGCCGACGTCGATCCGGCCGCGGCTGTCGCGACGCGGCTGGCGCTGCTGGAAGAGCTTGCGGACACGCCGAGCTATCTGCTCACCGGCCACTTTCCGGCACCGACCGCAGGGCGCGTGATCCGGCACGGCGAGGCCTACAGATTTCGTTTCGAGGATTAGGGGGAAACCATCATGAAGTTCACGACCGTCACGCTCTCATTGCTCACGTTGCTGTCGGCGGCATTGCCGGCACGCGCCGAGGATCCGGCCGCCTACCCCACGCACAAGATCAAGATGCTGCTGCCCTATGCGGCCGGCGGCGGCGGTGACGTGGTCGGCCGGCTGCTTGCGGACAGGATGGGCAAGACGCTGGGACAGAGCATTTATATCGAGAACCACACGGGTGCGGCCGGCACGCTCGGCACACAGATGGTCGCGACATCGCCGAATGACGGCTATACCATCACGGTCGGCGGCATGACCACGCATGTGCTGGCACCGGCCATCTATCCGAAGCTGCCCTACGATCCGATCAAGGATTTCACGACCATCGGCCGCGTCGGGACGTCCTCGATCATGCTGGTCGCGACCAAGAATTTTGCCGCCAATGATATCAAGGGCCTGGTCGCGCTGGCCAAGAAGGGGGAGCCGGTCCAGTACGGCAGCTGGGGCGTCGGTTCGACCGGACAATTTTGCGCGGAAATCCTGATGCAGCAGACCGGTATCAAGATGGACCACGTGCCGTTCAACGGCATCGCTAAATTGGCCGGCGACCTGCTCGGCGGCCACATCTCGCTGGCGACGCTCGACGTCGCGACCGCGACGCCGCTGGTGAAGGACGGCTCGATCAAGGCGCTGGCCGCCTGCGGCGAACGTTCGCCGAGCCTGCCTGATATCGCCAGCTACAAGGAGCAGGGCGTGCCGTTCGACCGCAGCCTGTCCTGGGCGATGTATGCGCCAGCGGGCCTCGCTCCCCCGATCGCGCAGAAACTGTCGGCGGCGCTGAAGGACGCGCTCGGCGATACCGCGGTGAAGGATAAGCTCCTCGGGCTCGGCATCACCCCGCAATTCGTCCCCGGCGAGGAGCAGCGCGACATCAACGCCCGCGACATCGCCGCCTGGAAGCAGGTTGCCAAGGACGCGGGCATTGAGGTCAAGTGAATTGGCTGAGAAGAGAGGAGCGCGGGCATGAGCCGCATCTTCGGCGCGGTGCGCCAGAACGGATATGTGGTGCGGGACATCCACGCCGCGATAAAGCACTGGATCGAGGTGATGGGCGTCGGCCCCTGGTACTACATGGACTGCGTCAAGACCGACTGGTTCCGACATCGCGGCCAGGATTCGGCCGTCGAGATGAGCATTGCGCTGGCCAATTCCGGCGATCTCCAGATCGAGCTGATCCAGCAGCGCAACGACGCGCCCTCGCTGTACAGGGAATTCCTCGACGCCGGCCACGAAGGCCTCCAGCACATGTCCTATTGGAGCCATGACTACCAGGCGCTCTACGACAAGGCACTCGGGCTCGGCTACAGGATCGGCCATGAGGGCCAGATCGGCGGCGACAAGGGGCGCTTTGCCTATTTCGACACCCAGGCCCATCCGGGCACGGTGATCGAGATCTCGGACATCAGCGGCACCAAGGGGCCGTTTTTCGAGAAGGTCCGGCAGGCCGCGATGAAGTGGGACGGCACGCGGCCGGTCCGCGAGGTCGGGGCAAAATCGTAAGGCCCCCTCACGGACTTCGCCAATGCTCTCCGAGGCGCGCAAGACGATGCAGGAACCGGCGGGGTTTACGTCATTGCTGGCGGGGTAAACGGCAATCCATGGTAAGATGAGCCCCGCATTCGAACCTGCAGCGAGGCAACATGTCCGACACTGACAAGGTTTTCGCCGGCTCGATTCCGAAGATCTACGACGAGTATCTCGTCCCGATGATCTTCTCCGTCTACGCGGAGGACATCGCAAGACGCGTCGCCGCCCGCTCTCCTGCCGTGCTGCTCGAGATCGCCGCGGGCACCGGCGCGGTGACGCGCGCCGTGGCAGCGGCGCTGCCGCGCGGCATCCGTTATGTCGCGACCGATCTCAACGAGCCCATGCTCGCGATCGCCGTGCAGCGCCAGGCGGATGACGACCGCATCACCTGGCGCCAGGCGGACGGAATGGCCCTGCCCTTCGGCGGCGCCGAGTTCGACGTGGTCTGCTGCCAGTTCGGCGCGATGTTCTTTCCGGACCGTGTCAAGGCTTACGGAGAGGTGAAGAGCGTCCTGAAGCGCGATGGCACGTTCGTGTTCAACGTCTGGGATCGGATCGAAGACAATGTGCTGACGCATGAAGCGACGATCGCGCTGGAAAAACTGTTTCCGGACGACCCGCCGCGATTCATGGTTCGCACGCCGCACGGCTATTGCGACAAGACCGTCATCAGAACCGACCTCGAACGTGCCGGCTTCCGCGACATTTCGATCGAGACGCGATCTGAGATCAGTCGCGCGCCATCGGCCGAACACGTCGCGCTCGCCCTCTGCCAGGGCACGCCGCTGCGCAGCGAGATCGAGGCAAGGGATGCCAGCAAGCTTCAGGCTGCGACCGATATCGTCGCCGAGACGATCCGGACGCGTCATGGCGCCGGAGCGGTGGAAGGCAAGATTCAGGCTGTGGTGATCGAAGCGCGTCCGTAGTTGCGGGCGGCCGCTCGAGACGCCGCCCTGCGTCCTACCACCAGCTCCGCTGCATCGGCTGCGTCGACTGATAGTATTGGTACTGGCCACGCTGCCGGCGCGGATTGGCCGGCTGTACGTAGGGATCGCGCTGGTAGAAGAAGCCGAAGCCGTTGCCGCCATTGTCCCAGCCGTCATCGCTGGCGATCATCGCAGGCGCGGTCGGCTTGCGCGTGATGAAACCGCCCTGCGGCTGGTTGCTGAGCACCGCGACGAATTCGGTACGGTAATTGGTCTCGCTGCTCAGCGGCTCGTCCGAGATGATGATCGAAGAGCGCGGCAGCGCAGTCGGCCCAATGCGATCCCACACCTCCTGCGGGATGGTGATCCGGTCGAGCGCATTCCTGGCCTCGTCGCCGTTTTCGATCGTGACCGCGCTCCAGCGCAGGCCCGCATCGGTCTTTGCCATCGCGGTGAAGATATGCGTGCCGATCGGCTGGTCGGGATTATGGATGGTAACGGGAACCTCGATGCTGGTATCGAACACCTCGCCGCCGCCGTCGGGCGCCGGCTTGTGCGTGTTCCGCCGGACGTAAAGCTTCTGTGTCGCGCGACTGATGTAGACCGAGACCGGCTCAAGCGCGAGCTTGGCGTCGGTCGCAGCCTTCACGGCCTCGGCCTTCCTGGCCGCGGCGGCCTTCGCGGCCTCCTTGGTGGCGGCGACGGCATCGCGCTTCGGCTGCGCGGCGGCCTTGGCGGCATCGAGCTGTGTCGCGGCGTCGGCGGCCCTGGTCGCGGCCTTCTGCTTCAACTCATCGGCCTTGGCGCGGGCCTGATCGGTCTTTGCGTTCGCGAGCGTCTTGTCAGCGAAGGCGAGCTCGGCGTCGGCGCGGGCTTTCTGCTGTTCGAGCTTGCGCAACGATGCGGGGAGCGAAGCAGCTTCCTTTGCGGCCGCTGATGCGGCCTTCTTGGCCTCGTCGGCGACCCGAATCGCCTCGTCGGCTTCGAGGGAGACCTTGTCGACACGGCCCGGCGCCGCCGCGATGGCCTCGCGCTTCGGCGTGAACAGCAGGGGATGAGCGATATCGATCGGGGCCGCGTCCTCGGGTGAGATGATCACGCGCATCCCGATGTTCGTCTTGTCGAACAGATTCTCGGCAAAGCCGAAGGGCATGCGCACGCAGCCGTGCGAAGCGGCATAGCCGGGCAGCGGCCCGCCATGCAGCGCGATGCCGTTCCAAGTGATGCGCTGCATGTTCGGCATCCAGGCATCGTCATACATGGTCGAGCGATGGTCCTTGTCCTTCTCGACGATGGCGAAGACGCCGGCCGGCGTCTCGCGCCCCGTGGTCCCGGTCGACACCGGCGCGCGCAGGATCCAGCCGTCGGCATCGTAGAAAGTGACCTGCTGGCCCTTGATCGACACGATCGCCATGATCGGCTCGCCGGCCTGGCGCTGCGCCACCGCCTCGGCCGGCTGGCGCGCCTGCTTGGCCGCCCCGGCCGGGGTCAGGGCGGCAAACGCGACCATCGCCGCCAACGTCACAAGTCCGGGAGGGCCCCAACGCCGCATCGCCGAGGTGGGTTGCGCCGTCGTCAGTCGGTTTTTCATGCCATCCTCGGTCGAAATGCCGGTTCGCTTGCGCCGGTCACACGTCAGATTGCGATTACGGGATTAAGAAATCACAGCCGCCATACGTTCCGTCTGTGGCGATATTCGGCCCGTTCCGGCGACAAGTCTCTCATATACGACGGCTTGGGCAGGCGGAAGGCGGTTAACAGCCGGACTGGTCCAAGGCCGGAGGCCTATCGCTGCGGCAGAATGTCCGCCTCTGCCGGGCGGCGAGGCCCGCGCCTAACGGAGGCGCGTCAGACGCCCACGGCCTTACGGTTGAAGGTCCGCAGGAAACGCAGCGACAGCGTCCGGACATTGGCGACGTTGAGGAGCCAGGCGGTCGCGACATAAGCAAGACCGCCGGCGAGGTTGACGATGACGAGCGCCACGGGGCCGGTGCCGCCCGCTTGCGATCGCGCGAGCAGGATCGCGGCCGCCATCGCCGCAGCGGAGACCGCAACGCCGGCGAGACGGCTGAGGTCGAACGGGACCGGATGGGCGCGATGCATCAGGACAAGGGCAACGAGAAAGCCGATCGCCTCGGTCGCGAGCGTCGCCAGCGCCGCGCCGTAGATGCCGTAACCGGCGACCAGCACGACCATCAGGACCACGCTGACTACCAGCGTAAGAAAGGACTGCGCCGCCAGCATGAAAGGCCGCTCGGCGAGCTGGAAGCTGATCTGGACGTAGAACTGATTGGCGATACCGAAGAAGCGGGCAAGCACCAGGGTCGGCAGCAGCGCCGACACGCCAGCGCGGAAGTCGACGCCGACGAGCGTGCCGGCAACCTGATCCGCGGCGAGCGCGAGCCAGACCGCAACGGGCGTGACGACGACGAGCAGCAGCTCGAGGCTCTCGGTCAGCCGCTCCCGCGTCGTCTCCTTGCTATTCTCGGACAATGATCGGAACACCAGCGGCACGGTGGCCGCGGCGACGCTCGATGCAATCATGACCATGAACTGGCGCGGCAGGTCGGCGGCAACGCCGAAGATGCCGGCGGCATCCTTGCCGAGCAAATAGGCGACGATGAGCCGGTCGCAGGCCGAATAGACCGCAACGGAGAGTCCGGCCAGCGTCAGCGGCAGGCCGTAGCGGGCCAGCTGCATGAACTGGCTGCGCTGGAAGGACGCGATCTTGGTGCGATCGCCGACGAGGTTCAGGATGATTCCGGTGAGCGACCCCAGGCCGAACGCGGCAAGCAGCCCCAATCCCCCCCAGCCGAGCCAGATGCCGAAGAGGCCGAAGCCCACGCTCGCCACGCTGCGCACGATCGAGATCGCGGCAAACCGGTAGGGCCGCAATTTGGCGCGTTCGAACTCCTGACCGACATCGACGGCATTGGCCATGATCGCGACGAACATGCTGGCAAGCAGCAGCTCGACACTGACGTCGCTGCGGAACAGGAACACCAGCGGGGTCGTGGCGCAGAGCACCGCAACGGTGAGGCCGAAGGCAACCATCGCCGTGCCGCGAAAATCCACCTCCGCCGACATTGCCTGATAGCGGGACACCGACAGCTTGATCCAGGCGAAGAAGATCGCGCCCAGAATGCCGGCGAGGCTGATACCCACGACATAGACGCCGTACTCAGCCGGCGTCAGCAGCCGCGTATAGGCCGTGACAGCGAAGAAGCCCACCGCCGCAGGCAGGATGTAGGCGACCAGATAAATCGAGAAATGGCGGTTCAGCATGCGAGCACGGGACCGACAGCGGTCTTGCGAGTGTGACGACCGTTCATCAATGGGACCATGGCGGGGCGGACGAACTGCGCCGCAGCATCGCTCAAGAGTGTCACATAAGTCTGCAGATCGGGCGGCGAATGAAGCGTTGGACCCGCTTTCGCGCGTTAGCGTTAAATTTGCCCTTCCTGGAACGGTAGGCCTTGAACAGCAAGCCTTGAACAGCAAGCCTTGACCAGCAAGCCGCGATCACGGCAGGAACCCATGATTTGCAGACGGCAGAGGTTAACCCAACAAGGCAAAACCCCGGCGTCACAAGGCGCCGCTTGGTACGATGGTGCGTTGGTTCGAAAAAGGACTGCCGTGACCGGGCTCGACAGACGCGAATTTCTTCTTGGCGGCGCCGCAGCACTCGCGGCGGGCGCATCGGCATCGGCCGTACCGGCCTCGAAGCTCGCCCAACGCCATCAGGGCTTTGGCGCGGCCGCCACGCTCTGGGACCTGCAAGCCGATCCCAGGCTCGGCGAAGCCATCAGCACCTATTGCACGCAGGTGGTGCCGGTGCTCGAGCTGAAATGGCCGATGCTGCGGCCGAACGCGCACACGTTCAACTTCGAGCGCGCCGACGCTATCCTGGATTTTGCGCGGGAGAACGATCTGACGATGCGCGGCCACGCGCTCGCCTGGTATCACGACATTCCGGACTGGACCAAGCAGATCAAGAACACAAAGGGCGTCGAGCGCGCCTATCTCGACCACATCGGCACCGTCGTCTCCTACTACAAGGACAAGCTGACGTCGTGGGACGTCGTCAACGAGCCGATCCCGGACAATCCCCGCAGTCCAAAGGACCGGCGCGACACGTTCTGGACGCAGCATCTGGGTCAAAGCTGGATACCGCTGGCTTTCCGCACTGCGGCCGCAGCCGATCCCTTCGTCAAGCTCGCGATCAACGAATATGACATCGAGTCGGCCAAGGATTCGTTCATTGCGAAGCGCGCAGCTTATCGCAATTTGATCATGGACCTGCTCGACCAGGGTGTTCCGCTCCACGCCGTCGGGCTGCAATCGCATCTGCATGCCGAGCTCGAGATCGACACCCATGGGCTCGCTGAATTCGTCACCGAGCTGCGCTCCTGGGGCCTTGAGGTGCTCGTCACCGAGCTCGACGTCGACGACCAGAAGCTGACGGGCAATCCGGCGCAACGCGACGCCATCGTCGCCAAGCGTGTGGACGATCTCCTCACGGCGATCTCGACAAGCGGACCGGTGCGCTCGATCCTGACCTGGGGCCTCTCGGATCGCTACAGCTGGATCAACGGCACCTTCGCCCGCGCGGACAAGCAGCCGAACCGCCCCCTGCCGCTCGACGGCGAGTTCAAGCCGAAGCCATTCATGGACGTCATCGGCAAGTTCACAAAGGACCCCTGAACGCGCAAGCTCAGGTGCGCGTTGGCAGCTCGAACTCGGCTGCATCGCCGATGTGATCGGGCGACAGGCTCGGCGCGCGACGATCGCGCGAGCTGAGCTGGAACACGTCGCGGATGTCGTCGATCGAGGTCGACGAATAGGACTGGATGCAGAGCGCGACCTGTTCGGGGGAGGCTGTGCGGATCAGCGCTTCAATCGACGGGCGGTCGAGCGGCGTGTCGTCCCAATGCGAGACCGCGATGCTGTCTTCCGTGACCCGATGGGTCGCCAGATGCTTCGGCGAGTTCGCGACGAAGTTGCCGTAAAGCAGATATTCGGAGAATTTCTTCTTGCGGCACAACGCCAGAGCCCAGCTCAGGCCGGTCGCCGACTTGATGGCGTCGGTCATCGCACGCGCGGTGTCCTTGTCCCAGACCAGCGCGTTGCCGACATAGTCGTCGGCGGGGAACGAGCGCTCCGTGAACCCCAGAAGCTGATCGACGGTGCGGAGCCACAGGCCATGCAACGGATGATCGGCGCCGATCGCCTCGCGCGCGACGAAGAGCGGCGTCTGCTCTCCGCCGGCATATTGGCCGACGTCGAACTCGCGGAAGAACAGATTGTCCGAATCCAGGATGCAGACGCGCTGCTCGGGCGCATTGAGGACGCCGGCGATTTTCAGCATCTGCTGGATGTGCCAGCCGTGCACGGGCGACGACAGCAGCGACAGCCAGACGCGCCGCTTGCTGATGAATTGAAGCGGCGGCGGCAGCGCAAAGAGCCATTTCGGCAAATAGCGGGAAGCCGGAACGATGACCCGCTTGTCGGACGCGAAGCGCTCGAACAGCGGCACATCCTCATCGTTAACGAGAACATAATGCCGCGTATATCCCGTGAGCCAGGTGTCGATGCTTTCGCTGAGCAGCGAAAAGCGTTCGATATCCTTGGCATAGCTGGCAGTCAGCAGGGCAACGGAATGCATGGAACGCGCTCGAATGGCCATCGAGCCGTACTCATAGCCGCGGCGGGAGGCCTTGGATACTTCCATTCGCAATCAAGGTAAAATGAAACGAAGAATTAGCCATCCGACGGCAGTCCCTGCGCGAGCCTGCGAAAGCGCAGCGGTGCGAGGGCAGAGGCGCGCTGCCACCAGTCGGCGACGCGGTCGTCGAGCCCGGTCGTGCCACGGCCCTTGCCGGGGAAGATCCGGATCTGCTGGACCGCTTCGGCCTGAAAGCCCCTGCCCTTGCGCGTGATCTTGATGACCGCGCCCTCGCGGTCCCGCTGGGTCAGTGGCACCAGCAGGCGGCCGCGTGGACTGAGCGATTTCAGCCAGAGCGGATGCGGCTGCGAAAAGCCGGCATGCACGATGAACACGTCGGCGACCTCGCCGATGTCCCCGCATCCGTCGGCGCGCACGACCGCGACATTGCCGTAGGGCATAAGATAGCGCGACGCACGCGCCGCGAGCCGCTCATCGCATTCGATGGCGATCACCCTGCCCTTGGGGCCGACCATCCCAGACAACACCGCCGAGAAATAGCCGAGCCCGCAGCCGATCTGGACCACGCGGTCCCTTTCCCGGATATCGAGCAAATCGATGAAATGCGCCCACAGGCTCGGCAGGCCGGTGTCGAGCCTGCGGCGGGCATCGATCGCGACCAGCACATTGTCGTAGAGATGGACGGGATCGGCACTGGGCGTCAGCCGGTAGCTGCGCGCCGCCTCGCTCTTGATGCGCCAAGGTCCTTTCCCCAGAAATGCCTCGCGCGGAACAGCGGCGAGCGCTTCGAGCAGGCGTGGCGAGGTAATGCCCTCGCGCCTCGCAATCAACGCGACGTAACGCGCGCGCGCGGCGGCAAGATCGCTCATATCACGGAGCGGCCCGTTCGTGGACCGGTGCGTCCGCGCCGAGCTCGTTGACGAGCTGCATCGCCTGCTTCAGGTCCGGCGTATTAAAACCCTCGCTGAACTTGGCGACAACGGGCGCGAGCAGGAGACGTGCGTGCTCACGCTTGCCGGCGTCGACCGACAGCCGCGCCAGGCTGACGGCAGTGCGAAGCTCCCAGGACAGCGCGCCCTGCCTGCGCGCAATCTCCAGCGACAGAGCGAACAGATCCGCAGCCTCCTGCACCGAAGCCGGATCACCGTCCGACATCGTGATCTCGCCTTGCAGGCGATACACCTCGGCGAGATAGGAGTGATCGCCGGTCCGTCTGGCGGTCGCGAGCGCGCCGTCAAGCGCGCGCAAGGCCGCTTCGCGCATCCCGACCTTGGCATAGGCTTCCGCGAGCAGACAGCGGAACCAGCAGCCGGCGAGCCAGGAATCCATCGCCTCGTACTCGTCGAGGCCGAAGCGCATCTGGCTGAGGCCTTCATCCGCCTCGCCGAGTTGAGCCAGCGCCCAGCCGCGCAGGATCGCGGCTTGCTGCTTCCAATGCAGGAAATTGTGTTCGGTGGCGATGATCATGGCGCGGTTGGCGTGGTCGCGCGTGCCCTCGACGTCGCGCAGATGCTGGCAGAGATAGGCACCGAACACGAGCGCGAAGGCGAGCGTGAAGGGATGGCGGATCTTCTCGGCATTCGCGATCGCCTGCTCGCTGTGCTGGCATGCGGCGTCAGGCTGGCCGAGGAACCACAGGAGGTAGCCGAGATAGGACAGCGAGACGACGCCGGGATCGGTGCCGTGCCGCTCCATCAGATCGGAGTGCAATTCGGGGCTGTAGAGATTGATGCAGCGGTGCAAATGATGTTGGGAAGCAGCAAAGCGTCCCCGATAGAGCATGGTCATCGCGATCGAGCGGTGCGCTTCGATCAGATAGCCGGTCTGCTGCGCCGGCTGCGTCCGTTCGTTCAACCGTTCGCGCTTGGCGAATTTCAACAGCTCGACGCTGAGATCGTGCGCGCGGGTGAGATCGGCGCGAATGAAATGGCAGACCCACAGGCCGCGGGTGGCGGCAAAGGCCTTTTCGTCGTCGTCGAGCTGCTGACCGAGCTCGAGCGCGCGGATGTAGTTCTCCTCGACCTCCTGCACCGCATAACCCTTGGCGGAGATCAGCGCGTTGCCGAGCGCGATCCGCAGATCGAGCTCCATCTCGTCCGCGCCCTGCATGCGCGCATTGGCCTGCACGACGCTCAAGCCCCGGCGCAGGTGACCGATCGCCTCCAGATTGGCGCCGCTCCTGGCCGCCTGCTTGCCGGCCTTGAGCCAGAAGCTGGCGGCGCCCTCGCTCTGGCCGGACTCGGTCAGGTGATGGGCGAGCAACTCAGGTTCGCGCTCGGTCTTCTCCGGATACATCTCGGCGAGCACCTGGGCGATCCGCGAATGCAGCTTGCGCCGCTCGCTGTGCAAGAGGCTCGCATGCGCAGCGTTCTGGATCATCACGTGCTTGAAGGAGTAGAGCGCATCCGGCGGGTGGCCGCGGCGCATGATCAGCCCCGCCTGCTCCAGATGATTGAGCGCGGCCTCGATCTGCTCGGCCGGCGTGTTGGCGACCGCATGCAGCGTTTCGTAGGAGAACTCACGGCCGATGGTGGCGCCGATCTGGGCGATCCGCTTGAACGGGCCCATGCGGTCCAGCCGCGCCATCAGCGAGTCGGTCAGGGTTGCCGGGATTGCAAGCTGCCGCCACGGGCCCGACAGGACGTAGCGCCCGTGCCGCTCGGTCAAGAGGTTGGATTCGAGGACGGTTTTCGTGAGCTCTTCCAGGAACAGCGGCACGCCGTCAGTCTTGACGATGATTTCCTCGACGACCTCCTTGGGAAGCTCGCGTCCCGCGACGCGCTCCACCAGCGTCGTGCGCAACTGCCGGCTCAGGCGGTTCAGCACCAGCGTCGTGATGTGCGAACGCGCGTTCCAGCTCGGCTGGAATTCGGACCGCGCGGTGATGATGACGAGGATCGGCCGGTTCTGCACCCGATCGACCAGAAGGTCGATCACCTCACGGGAGGTCGGATCGATCCAGTGCAGATCCTCGAACGCGATCACCAGCGGCATCTCGCGGGCAAGGCCCAGGAAGTGATTGATCAGCGCCGCGACGGTCGCATCCTTCTGCTGCTGCGGCGACAGCTCGAGCGGCGGATAGCGGTCTGCGGTCGGTATCGACAGCAGCGCGGCAAACAGCGGCGCAACCTGCTCGACGTCGCCATGAGCGGCGGCGATCGCGGTCTCGAGGCTCGTCAGCGACAGTGCGGACGGATCATCGCGGTCGAGGCCCAGGGAGAATCTGAGCTGCTCGGCGAACGGATAGAGCGCCGTGGACGTGTAATAGGGCGAGCACTGGAACGAGACCTGTCCATGGCGGTCGCCCGAGATCCGCTCGAAGATCTCCTGGATGATGCGCGACTTGCCGATACCGGGCTCGCCGAACTTGACGACGACCTGGCCGTCGCCGTCCTTGACCTGCTGCCAGCGGCCCATCAGCAGCGCGATCTCTTCTTCGCGGTTGACGAGCGGGGTCAGCCGCGTGCCCATGGCGGCGGCGAAGCGGGTCTCCACCCGCGAGGCGCGCATCACGTGCCAGGCCTGCGCCTTCTCGGAGATGCCCTTCAGATCATGGACGCCGAGATTGCGGAACTCGAACTTCCCCTTCAGCAACGACTGGGTTGAAGCGGAAATCACGACGCCGTTGGGCGGCGCCAACCCTTGCAGGCGCGCGGCGAGGTTGACGGTCTCGCCGACCGCGGAGTCGCGCTCTTCGGTGCCCTGCCCGACGAGATCGCCGACCACGACGAGGCCGGTCGCGATCCCGATGCGGACGGCGGGGGAGTGGTTGAGCGCGCCACGCGGTTCGACCGCGCGTGCGGTCGACAGCACCCGCACGATCTCGAGCCCGGCGCGCACCGCGCGCTCGGCATCGTCCTCATGCGCGGTCGGATAGCCGAAATAGACCAAAATGCCGTCGCCGACGAAACGGGCGGCAAATCCCTCGTAGTGCTTGACCACGCGGACGCAGGTTTCGCGGAAGCTCGCGATCATGTCGCGGACGTCTTCCGGATCGAACTGCACGGAGAGCGAGGTGGAATCCACCATGTCACAGAACATCGTGGTGAGCTGACGCCGTTCGGCACCGACCTCCGTGCGGGTTTGCGGCCGCACCGTCGTCGCGGGCGCCTGCGCCGTTTCAGCCTGGAACAGCGCCGCCATCGCCCGTTGGAGCCGCTTGCGATCGCCGAGCGGCAATCCGAGCTCCACCAGATCGGATTCGGTGAGGTCCCCCATGACGTCGAGATCGAGGCGGTGCTGTGCGAAGAGATCGGAGTAATGGCCAAGGCCGATGCCCTCGAGCCAGCGCTTCAGCCCGCCTTCCGCTCCCGTGTCCGGCTCATTCTCCAGCATGGTGATTTCTGCCCGACCCTAATTCCGTCGAAGGGCTTTAGGGCGCCTCAACCACAGATTTTGGGCCCAAAACTTCACCTCAGACTGGACGCGTTCCCCAACTTCTTGGAAGAATAGCTCAATCGCATCAAAAGGGAACGGAATTGTCGGACGTCACACTCCCGGCTCCGGAGGAATCAGGCGGCACGGCAGCCGAAACGAAGATATTCGCCGATATCGGCGGCCTTCTCGATTTCTACGCCCGCAAGACGCCGACGGCGCCCGCCCTGCTCGCCCCGGGCCGGCCGATCCTCAACTACGGCGCGCTTGGCGAGGTGACGCGGGATCTCGTCCGTGCGCTGCGCGCGCTCGGCATGACCCCTGCCGACCGGATCGCGGTCGCGCTGCCGCGCGGCGCCGACAGTGCGCTGGCTCTGATCGCGGTCGCATCGAGCTGCGCCTGCGTCCCCGTCAATCCCGATCTGACGGCCGACGAGCTGCAACGCTATTTCAGCGAATTGAAGCTGACGGCGCTGGTGACGCGGGACGACATGAGCCCGGCAAGCCGCGAGGCCGCCAAGGCGCTCGATATCGCGGTGATCGATTTCGTGCCGGGACCGCAAGACAATCTCGGCGGCTGCGCATTCGTTGGGCCGACGGTCGGGCCGCCGGCTACCGGCGGCGCCTCGCGCGGCGACGACGATGCGTTCATACTGCTGACGTCGGGCACGGCGGCACGGCCGAAAATGGTGCCGCTGACACATCGCAATGTGTGCCTTTCCGCCACCAATGCCGGCCGCGTGCTGTCGCTCACATCCCATGATCGTCTGCTCAACGTCCTGCCGCTGTTTCACGCCCATGGCTTGATCTCCGGCCTGCTGACGGCGCTGGCCGCGGGCTCCAGCGTGATCTGCACCGACGGCTTCGACGCATCGTCCTTCTTCGGCTGGATGCGGGAGCTACAGCCGACCTGGTACACGGCCGTGCCGACCATCCATCGCGCGCTGCTGACGGCGGCGGAATCCGACCCGGACCGCGCCCGGTCGTCGTCGCTGCGCGTGATCCGCTCGGCCTCGGCCTCGCTCGCGCCCACGATCCTCCAGGGACTGGAGGCGACGTTCGGCGTTCCCGTGCTCGAGACCTACGGCATGACCGAAGCGGCCTCGCAGATCGCGGCCAATCCGTTCGAGCTGCGCAAGGTCGGATCGGTCGGCCGCGCCGCCGGCCCCGAGATCGCGATCATGGACGAGACGGGCCGCGCGCTTGCGAGCGGCGTGCACGGCGAGATCATGCTGCGCGGACCGAGCATGACCCGCGGCTACTATAATGACGAGGCGGCGACAGAGGCCGCGTTCCGCGGCGGCTGGTTCCGGACCGGCGACCTCGGCTATCTCGATAGCGACGGCTATCTCTTCATCGTCGGGCGCATCAAGGACGTCATCAACCGCGGCGGGCAGAAGATCTCACCTCTCGAAGTGGAAGAGGTCCTGCTCAGCCATCCGGCGGTGCTGGAGGCCGGCGTGTTCGCCGTCCCGCACGACAAGCTCGGCGAGAACGTCGCTGCCGTCGTGGTGCTGCGGCCGGATGCCGAGGCGAGTTCGGACCAGTTGCGCCAGTTCGCACGAAAGCGGCTCGCAGCCTACAAGGTGCCGAGCCTGATCTGCAGCGTGGCAGCCCTGCCGAAGGGCGGCAGCGGCAAGGTCAAGCGCAACGCGCTGGCCGAGCTGATCGCCAAGGCGGAGGACGGCGACGAGGCGCGGCTGCCCCGCAGCGCGCTGGAGACCCAGCTCGCCGAGATCTGGGCCGGTCTGTTGGAGCTGCCTCAGGTCGGCGCCGATCAGGACGTCTTCGCGCTCGGCGCGGATTCGCTTGCGGCGACGCAGATGCGCTCGCGCCTGCGCGAACGCTTCAACGTCGACTTCTCGTTCGAGGACATTTTTGATTGCGGCACCGTCGCCGCGCTTGCGGCCCGGCTCGAGACCGCTGCGAGCCGTCGCGAGGCGGCACTGCCGGCCTGGCGGCGAGCGACAGGCGCAGAGGCGCCGCTCTCGTTCCAGCAGCAGCGCATGTACGTGCTCTCGCGGCTCGATCCGACGCGCTACAATTACAATGTCGTCGAGGTCGCGGTGCTCAAAGGCCTGATCGACGTCGCCGCGCTTCAGGCCAGTCTTGCCGCGATCTGCACGCGCCACGAGGCAATGCGCTCGGTCATCGTCGAACGTCAGGGCGAGCCGGCGCAGCTTGTGCTGCAATCGCCGCCGCAGTTCGAGCGCGTCAAGCTCAAACCCTGTCCTGCAGACAAGCGAACCGCAGTGATCAGGCGCGAGGCGCTCAAGCTCGCGCAACACCCTTTCGACCTGACGCGTGAGCCGCCCCTGAAGGTCGCACTGCTGTCATTCGACAAGACGAGCCATGCACTGATGGTCAACGTCCATCACCTCGTCACTGACGGCTGGTCGCAGCGCCTGTTCTGGGAGGAGCTTGCCGCCCACTACGCCGCCGCACACGGGAAGAGCGTGGCGGCACAGCCTTCGCCCGCTTTCCAATATCGCGACTTTGCGCTCTGGCAGCAAAGCTGGGCGCAGACGCCGGCGGCCAAGGACCAGCTCGACTATTGGCGAGCCCAGCTCGAGGGCGTCACCACGCTGCCGCTGCGGACCGATCGGCCAAGGCCGGAGGTCTGGAGCGGTCACGGCGCCCGTCACTATCTTGAATTCTCCAGGACGCTGTCGGCCGAGCTGCGCGCGTTGAGCCAGAACCAGGGCGTCACGCCTTTCATGACGCTGCTCGCCGCCTTCCAATGCCTGCTGTTCCGCCACTCCTCGCATGAGGACGTCGCAACGGGATCGCTGATTGCCAACCGCAACCAGATCGAGAGCGAGCGCTTGATCGGGCTGTTCGCCAATACGCTGATCCTGCGCAACGATTTTGGCGGCGACCCGAGCTTCGGCGAGATGTTGCGGCGGGTCCGGCAGGTCACGCTCGATGCCTACCGCAACCAGGATCTTGCGATCGAGGAGGTGTTGCGCGCGCTGCAGATCGCCCGGCGGAGCGATGGCAATCCGCTGTTCCGGATCATGTTCATCCTCCAGAACGCGTCGATCGAGGCGGCACGCTTCCCGGGTCTGTCGACGCGGCGGCTGGAAGTTGATCCCAGGGTGGCACGCTTCGACATCACGCTCGAGCTGGTCGAGGCCGACGGCCGCTTCACCGGCTTCCTCGAATACGCCACCGATCTGTTCGACGCCACGACGATCGAGGCCATGGCGGCTCAGTTCAAGTCCCTGCTGAAGGCCGTCATCGCCAATCCGGAACAGCGCATCTCGCGCCTGCCGCTCCTGACGGAGACCGAACGCCGGCAATTGCTGGCGACAGGCCGGGGCGTGCCGGCCAATTTCACCACAAGCGGCAATTTGAGCGAACGCTTTGATCGCCAGGCCAGGAAGACGCCGAACGCGATTGCGGTGTCGGACGGGCGCGCATCCCTGAGCTATCGCGAACTGGCCCGCCGCAGCCAGGCAATCGCGCGCTGGCTGGCGCGCGAAGGCATCGGCGCCGAGAGCGTGGTGGCCTTGCTTGCGGATCGCGAGCCCGACCTGCTCGCTGCGATGCTCGGCGTGCAGCGCGCGGGCGCGGCCTTCCTCAATCTCGATCCCGATCAGCCGCCGGCCCGCCTCACGACCATTCTCGGATCGAGCTGCGCCCGCATGCTGCTGACCGGACGGGCCCAGTCCGCCATGGTCGAGTCGCTGCTCGATCCGCTGGTCGAGCGCATCCCGGTGGCTGAACTCGAAGACGCGATCGCGTCCGGACCGACCAAGCCGGCCCGCGCCGCGCGGCGCGCGGCTTCCAGCCTGGCCTATCTCATCTATACGTCGGGCTCCTCCGGAGCGCCGAAGGGCGTCATGATCGAGCAGCGCGGCCTGTCGAACCATCTGGCCTCGCTCATCTCCGAGCTCGGCCTCTCCTCCAGGGACGTGATCGCGCAGACCGCGCCGCAGAGCTTTGTCATCTCGGTCTGGCAGTTCCTGGCGGGGCCGATGGTCGGCGCGCGCGTGCATGTCTGCGACAACGCGATCATGCAGGACCCGATCCTGCTGGCACGGGAGATCGAGCGCGAAGGCATTACGGTGCTCGAGATCGTCCCATCGCTTTTGCGCGTCATCGTCGAACGGATCAACGACGGACAAGTCCGGCGCGCCTTCGCCGGATTGCGGCTGCTGATCTCGACCGGCGAGCCGTTGCCCGTCGACCTCTGCAATGCTTGGTTCGCCCAGTGCCCGAAAGTGCCGCTGATCAACGCCTATGGCGCCTCGGAATGTTCCGACGACGTCTCCCTGCATCGCCTGACCAAAGCACCGGCGATCACGACCGGCATTGTTCCGGTCGGCGCGCCGTTGCCCAACACCCAGCTCTACGTGCTCGATGCCAACCTCCATCCGCAGCCGGTCGGCGTGACCGGCGAGCTCTGCATCGGCGGCGCCAGTGTCGGCCGCGGCTATATCAACGATCCCGCGCAGAGCCGGCAGCGCTTCCTGCCCGATCCGTTCTCGCGCCAGGCCGGCAGCCGGCTTTACCGCACCGGCGACCTCGCCCGCCGCCGCGCCGACGGCACGATCGAATGCCTCGGCCGCGCCGACCATCAGGTTAAGGTCCGCGGCTACCGTATCGAGCTCAAGGAGATCGAGAATGCGCTTGCCGATCATCCCAGCGTGCGGGCCGGCATCGTCGAGCCGCGCCGCGAGGCGAGCGGCGACGTCAGGCTGATCGCCCATATCGTCGCAAAGCCCGACAGCCGGAGCAGCGCCAGCGAGCTGCGCGAATTCCTGAAGAGCCGGCTGCCTGCCCACGCCATCCCGTCCGCATTCCTGTTCCTGGATCACGTGCCGCTCAATGCCCACGGCAAGATCGACCGGTCCGCGCTGCTGGCGCCGGCGCAACAGGAAGCGCCCGGACCGGATGCAGCCGTGCCGGCGCGGCGCTTCACCGAAAAGGTGCTCTCCGACATCTGGATCGACCTGCTCAAGGTGGAAGGCCTCGGCGTCACCGACAATTTCTTCGACCTCGGCGGCCATTCGCTGCTGGCAGGCCAGGCCATGGCGCGCGTCGCCCGGGCGCTCGGCGTGTCGCTGCCGATCAAGACCATCTTCGAGGCACCGACGATCGAAAGTCTTGCCCGGCGGGTTGACCAGGCCGTGGCGGAGACGCCGCGCAAGCCTGCCGCGAGCGTGTCAGGCCTGGCTGACGCGAGGCCGACCGACAGCGGCGGGCCGACGCTCTCGATTGCGCAGGACCAGATGCTGCGGATCGAGCAGAACCTCCCGGGGTTGCCACTGTTCAACCTGCCCTTCGCCTTCCGTCTCCAGGGCCCGCTCGACGCGACCGCCCTGGCGCAGGCGATCGATGATGTCGTGGGCCGCCACGAATCGCTGCGGACCGCGTTCGGCTGGAATGGCGAGGAGCCCGTCCGTCACCTCGCCGCACCCGGCATCCTCGGCCGTGTCCTGACTATCGAGACGATCGGTGACGGTCACCCCCACAACAACAAGCGGCGCAAAGCCCTGGAGCGCAGGAAGGTCGATCTCCTGATCGAACAGGAAACCTATACGCCGATCGACCTCACGCGCGCGCCGCTGCTGCGCGCCCGGCTGTTGCGGCTTCACGACGACGATCATGTCCTGCTGCTGACGCTGCATCACGCCATTGTCGACGGCTGGTCGATCGGCGTGCTGTTCGAGGAATTGTCGAGCCGCTATGCGGCGCTGGCCGGCTATCCGTCTGTGCCGCTACCGAGCCTGCCTCCGGCTTTTTCGGACGTCGCGCGCTGGCAGCGCTGGTGGTGCGGCACCGATGCCGCCTGCCGCCAGGCTGCCGACTGGACCGAGAATTTGCGTGGCGCGGCCCCCGTCTTCGACGGCAAATCAACCCCAGGCGTGTCCGCCGGGCATCATCCGGTCAGCCTCGAGCGTGAGCTGATCGGGCGGCTCAAGACGTTCGCCGGCCAGCACAACAGCACGCTGTTCATGTGCCTGCTCACCGGTCTGAAGGCCCTGCTGCTGGCCCGGACGGGCCGCACCGACATCATGGTCGCCACCGCCATGGCCAATCGCGCCCAGCCGAACACCGACCGAATCGTCGGCCCGTTCGAGAACACGGTAATCGTCCGCACCACAATCACGCCCGAGCTGTCATTCGCGCAAGCGTTGGCCGGAGTCCGCCAGAGTGTGCTCGACGCCCATGCGCGGCAAGAGCTGCCGTTCAACCTCCTGGCCGACCATCTGGAGCGGGAAGGAATTGATCCGGCCTCGCTGCTCCAGGTCTATTTCACGCTGCAAAATCCGCTGCGCCAGCCGCTCGATCTGCCGGATCTTGCGATGGAATCGATCGGCAACATCGCGCGCGAAGGCCAGCCGGTGCTGCCGATCGACCAGACCTGGCTCTCGCTGATGCTCAAGGAGCGTCCGACCGGCATCACCGGCTCGTGCAATTACAAGCGCGCGCTGCTGGACGGCCCTATGGTCGGCGCGTGGATGAAGGATCTCGTCGCGCTATTGGTGGCTGCCGTCGCCCAACCCAACTTGCCGCTCGGCCGATTGCTCGCTCGCAAGGCGGCATGACAGGCCGTGCCAATACGGGTTCACTCGCCAAAGCTGTGAATGAGCAAGTTGCATCTTGATTATTTGGCGCCACCGCGCAAGATTATTCCTGCGTTTTGATTTGGACGATTATTTTCAACCGGGGGAGTGTTATGGGTTTCATCAAATTTACCAAGGGTACCTCGTTGAGCGACAAGGACCGCAAGGCCCTCCTGAAGCTGCTGGGTGCCGAGAAGAAAAAACTTCAGTCCGCGCTGAAGGACGTCGACGCCAGCCTTTCGGTGCTCGGCGGCGGGAAGAAAGCCAAGAAGAAGAAGAAGTAAGATTCGTCGGCCGGGACGCCGTACGAATCTTCAGGCTTCACTTTTCGGACATGGGCCGCTCGCGTGTCGAGCCGGGGTCTCGCACAAGCTTGCGCCTGTAAACCGGCCTGCAAATCGACAAGAAATCGCCCGGGTGGATCGCTAGAAGCGATCTGCTTGGATGATTCTTGCTCAGTTGTTTCTTCCGTCGGGACGGGGATTTCCCTCGGCCTGACGCAATAGGCCCAATTGATGGCGAACGACAGAATTGAACTCTTTGTCGGACTGATCGAGTCCATTGACGCGCCGGGCGCGGTCGAGACGTGCCGACGGCTGCTCTCGGTCGACGAACGGATCCGGGCCGATCGCTTCATGTTCGAGCGGCATCGACGGCAGTATATTTTCGCGCACGCCTTGCTGCGCCTGGCGCTGTCGCAGGTCGCCTCCAACGTCGCGCCGTCCGACTGGTCCTTTGGTGCCGGCCGCTACGGGCGGCCGTTTGTCGCAGCCCCCGCGACCTCGACCGCGCTGCATTTCAGCCTGTCTCACGCCGACGGCTGCGTCGCCTGCGTCGTGTCGCGGCATGAGACTGTCGGCGTCGATGTCGAAACCGTGTCGCGGCGGGTGGCGCCGCTGTCCACCGCGCTTCGCTTCTTTGCGCCGGAGGAGGTCGAAACGCTGCGCGCACTGCCGGAGCCGGCCGCGATCGAGCGCTTCTTCGACTACTGGACGCTCAAGGAGGCCTATCTGAAGGCCAGGGGCTTTGGGCTCAATTTGCCGCTCGACGCCTTCGCGATGCAGGTGTCACGCGAGGCCATCGAGATCAGCTTCAAGCCCGATATCGCCGACGATCCTGACGGCTGGCGCTTCTCGCTGTGCTCGCCGTCGCCCTCGCATCGCCTCGCGATCGCCGACGGCTCCCGCGCCAACGGTGGCCTTCCCATCAGCCGCAATGCCTGGCCACTCCAGGAAGCGGCTGAATGACGCCGCCGCGGCTGCGCGTCTTTCCAGCGATTTCGCGCAACCGCGACCCCGGGACATATGTCGGCGAGTTGATGCGGGTGGCGCAGTTCGCCGACAACAACGGGTTCGAAGGCATCCTGCTGTTCGAAGGCAACGACGTGTTCGTCGAGCCCTGGGCGATGGCCCAGCACATCATGGCAGGGGCGACGCGATCTTCGCCGCTGATCGCCGTCAATCCGGTCTACATGCACCCGTTCACGGCGGCGAAATTCGTCTCGTCCTTTGCGCAGCTGTACGGCCGCAAGGTCTATCTCAACATGATCACGGGGACGGCGGTCAGCGACTTGCAGGGCCTCGGCGACGACCAGTCCCATGCCGACCGCTACGTCCGACTCGGCGAATTCGTGGAGTTGATGCGCCAGTTGCTCGCAAGCCCGCGGCCGGTGAATTTCGAGGGCCGGTTCTATCGCGCGCACCATCTGCAACTTCGCCCGCGCCTGCCGGCAGAGCTGATGCCGGAATTCCTGATCGCGGGCCAATCCGAGGCGGCTCAGCGGGTGGCGAAGGAGACGGGCTGCATCAAGATGCAAATGCTGCCGCCCGATCTCGACCGCGGCCTCCACTCGCCCGGCATGAATTTCGGCATCTTCGCCCGCGAGGGACGCGAGGAGGCGCGGCAGGCCGCGAAGCTACGTTTCCGCGACACCCCCGATGATCGCGAGCTGCTCGCGCTCACCATGGAGAACACCGACTCGGTGTGGAAGCGGCACCTTTATGCCGGCCAGAACGCCGAACTCGGGGACAATGGCTATTGGCTGTTGCCGTTCCTGACCTTCCAGGCCGATTGCCCGTATCTCGTCGGCAGCCACGAGGAGATCGGCGCAAAGCTGAAGGCGTTCGCGGCAAAAGGCCTGACCACGATCATGCTCGACATGGTCGCCGACGAGTCCGAGATGCAGCACGTCTGCAAGGCGCTCGCGGCGAGCGGGATGTTCTAGCTCGCCGTCATGGCCGGGCTTGTCCCGGCCATCCACGCCTTGCTCCACGCTCGAAGAACGTGGATGCCCGGGACAAGCCCGGGCATGACGACCAACGCGGGGAGAGGTGAAGGCCCCTCACCTCGCCTCTTCGAATCCCGCCAGCACCGAGGTCAGGTTCGCGCCCAAAATATCCGAGAGATAACCGCCCTCCTGCACGAACACGGTCGGCAGGCCCATCCTGGCGATGGCCTGGCCGATACGGCGGAAGCCCGGCGTGGTGACAGCCAATCCCTTGAGCGGATCGTGCTCGGAGGCGTCTAAGCCGAGCGCGATGACGAGGGCTCCGGGGGCAAAGGACTCGATTGCCCTGCGCGCGACATCCAGCGACTGGATGTAGCCGTCATCGCCGGTGCCGATGGCCAGGGGAATGTTGAGATTGGTGCCGAGGCCCGGCCCCTCGCCGCGCTCATGGGCATAGCCCCACACGTAGGGATAATACGCGATCGGGTCGGCATGGATCGAGATCGTGTAGACGTCGGGCCGGGCGTAGAAAATGCCTTGCGTGCCGTTGCCGTGATGGACGTCGACGTCGAGGATGACGACGCGCTCGTGCTTCTGCCGCAGGTGCGCCGCGGCAATTGCGCTGTTGTTGAGGAAGCAGAAGCCGCCGGCCATGTCGCGATAGGCGTGATGACCGGGCGGACGGCAGAGCGCATAGGTGGCATCCTCGCCGTCCATCAGCATCTGCGCGGCGGTGACCGCAACGTCCGTCGCGGCGCAGGCCGCGGCCCAGGTGCCCGGACCGATCGGCGCCGCGGTGTCGGCGGTGTGCCAGCCGAGCTTGCCGACGATGTGGGTCGGATAGGTCGCGGCATGACGCACCGGATGGATGTTGCCGATCATCTCCGGGCCGGAATCGCCGAGCGCGGTCCAGGCGTCCCAGGCTTCGCTCAGGAACGACAGATATTCCGGGCTGTGAATCCGTGCGCGGGGGCCCTGCCCGAATGTCTTGGGCTCGACCAGCTGGTGCTTGCCGTCCTTCAATCCCTTGAGCAGCCGATCAGCGCGCTCGGGCTGCTCGGTGGTGCGCTTGACGACGCCGCGAACCAGGAAAAATTGCGGATCGTGGCTGCGGTGCAGTTCGGTATGGACGGCTTTCACTCAAACACTCCGTGGTCGCGTGCTCACAGATGTCTTGATCGCTGCGGCGGTCGGAAGCAAGCAAGAAGAATGCCGTCTCGACTGCCCTGCGCCGGAAGCAGAGGGCCCCCGGAGCTCAGCAGCGACCGCGCTGGAGACAGTGCTCGCGGCCCTGCTGATCGGTACGGAAGGACTCGATGAAGCCGCCCTGACGCTGGGTGACGAAGACGGTCTTGCCGTCGCTGCCACCGAAGGCGAGGTTGGTCGGCTCCTTCCCCTTCAGCCCGATCTCCCGCTCGACCGCGCCATTGGGCTTCATCAGCGCAACTGTCCCCTTGAGAATCCGCGCGACATAGAGACGGCCGGCAACGTCGGTACGCAAGCCATCGACGGTGTCGGGCTGAAACGCCTTGACCAGTTTTGCAGCCGTCAGCTCATTGCCGTTGATCGCATAGGACCAGATCTGGCCGCTGCTGGATTCCCCGACATAGAGCGTTTTGCCGTCGGGGCTGAGATCGATACCGTTGGTGGTGCCCATCGCGCGCGGAGCCGACATCACTTGTCCCTGCACGGTGCCGTCGGCGGCTTTCGCAATCCGCCAGACGTGGCCTTCCCTGCCCTTCCAGTTCGGATCGCTCGCATAGATCGTGCCGTCGCGGGCGATCGTGATGTCGTTGGGCTGGTTCATCTCGTCGGAGTGAAACCAGATGCCCGGCTCAGTCGCCCCCTTCGCAATCGCAAAGATGTTGTGCTTCTTGTAGTCGGCGATGAACATGGTGCCGCTCCCATCGAAGCGGATGGCGTTGCCGACGCTGCCCTCGGGCAGCACCGTGAATGGCTCCGACGCCGCACCGCCCGCAGGCAGCCTGCCGATGGTGCCGGGCCTGCCGAGATTGACCACGAACAGGTTGCCGTCGAGGTCAGAAGCGGGTCCCTCGATGCCAAAGGTGTATTCGCCGGCGGGCGTCACCTGCACGCTTTCGAACAATCTCGTCTCCGCTTGCGCGGACGCCGTCGCAACGACGAATAGGACGCTACTGCACAGGCACCAGAAATTCCTGCCGGATGTAATAGCCATCGCCGTCGGTGCACTCACCATTCAGGTAGGGGTCGGCCGGCCGGAAGAATCGGCTGAAGCCGGGTTTGTCTACAGCGCTCCTTTGTGTCACGACAACGACCTTTGCAGCCGGTATTTCGCCGCATTCCTTGTTCGTTTTGCCAAAGAACTTGCGCTGCGGCGGGCCGGGCTTGATCCGCATCCGTGTGCCCGGAACCATTTTCGCAACGAGCAAGTCCATTGTGTCGAGCAGGCGCGTGTAACCAGACTCGGTCTTCGGCAGGCTCTCCCCGGCCGGCGGCATCAGCTTCTCCGCGCCGAGCCCGCGCAGCCGCGTGCGCAGCTTGCCGGAATAAGGATCGCCAGGATAGATCCAGCCATCCTGCGAGAGCATGAAGCGGAGCACGGCTCCGTCCTTCTCAGTCTCCGATTGACCTTCCTTCAAGCCGAAATCGGAATGGCAGCCGGCGCAATGCTTCTCGACGAGGCCTTTGCGCAGCGTCGTCAGCCGGACGCTGTTCTGCGCATCCCCGGCGACGAAGGCCGCGAGCTGGTCGATCATCGCCTGGCTGCGCATGTCGCAGGGCAGCGGCGGTTGCGGATCACCTGCGGCGCGATCGATGCGGATCACGGTCTGGTTCTTGTCCTCGACCAGCCAAATGGCGCCGTCCTCCGCGACCGTCATGCCGACGGGCGCGCCTTGCGGCCGGGCGCCGTTGACGCGGTGCCAGCCTGCGATCAGCTCATCGAACGGCGCGGCAGCCACCGCACCGGCGTCGGTCTGAAAGCTGCGTGTCGGCTCGGCCACGCAACTGACGTGGTAGCGCACCGGCGCCGTGACAGGCCTGGGGAAGCCGTGGTCATCGACATCGTAGACCAGCAGGCGGCTGCCGGTCGGACGATAGCCGTGCAGGCCAACCAGCAGCTTGCCCTCCAGCTCCGGGAATTTCGTGCCGCGATAATACAGCATCGCGAGCGGCGCACCGTGCGGCGGCAGCAGCGAGAGCGGCGGCTTGTAGAGCGCGCCTGCCGTGCAGAGCGACTTGTAGACGCCACCCTGCAGCACGTTTCTGAATTCGGGGCTCGGCGTCGACACATCATAGCAATAGGGCCAGCCATAATGCCTGCCCTGCTCGATTGCGTTGATCTCCTCATTCGGCTTGAAAATATCAGGCAAGTCACGGCTGTTCTCGCCCTGCAGGAAGGCGTAGCCGGCATCGGGAAAATTCGGATGCAGCACCAGGGCCATCGAGTTGCGCAAGCCGCGCGCATAGACGGTGTGCGGCGGATCGGCGTCACCAGGCTTCAGCGCCGGGAAGACGCCGCCGGCTGGCGGCGCGAACAGCCAGATCGATGCCATGGCGGAAGCGCCCTCGGCCGCCGCGCAAGGTCTCATGATCGGCGCCGGCGTGATGCAGTCGTCGCTGTGCGAGCCGACATTGACGAATAGCCGCCCGTTCCTGTCGAAGACGAACGGCTTGAGCGGATGCGCGCTCTCTTCGATCCGGCTGCCGTCGGGCAGCGTGATCCGGCGCCCGGGCATGTGACGGATGACGGTCTCGACGGTGCCGCGCGGATTGTCGGCGAGCGGATCGAACCGGAAGATCGTCTCGGCGGTCGAGGCGTAAAGCCTCCTGTCCGGACCGACCGCGAGGCCGAACGGATATTCGATTCCCGCGAGGAGCTCCTTGATCCGCCCGCCCTGTGGCGCGCGCGGATCGAGCAGCAGCAGCCGTCCGTCAGCGTGGCCCCAGCCACCCATGTCGGCCACCACGAACAGGTCGCGGCCCGGCACCTGGACGATCGCGCGTGGAAACTTGAGGCCATCCGCTTCGCTGGCGACGAGCCCGGCGCAAAATCCGGCCTTCATGTCGAGCTGGATCCTAAGAAAAGCGAGATCACCGTTGCCGCAGGTCTCCGCGCCGATCGCATAGCCGCTGCGGCGGAGCGGCTCCGATGACGCGACCGAGATGGGCCCAAGCAGGGCCGCCAAAACCCACGCCAAGGCCCCCGCACATGCGCGCAGCCTTCGGCGTTCGCGCTCAGATGTGAAATAGCTCACGGCGGCCCCCCGGACTTCCCGCGAAAAGGTGTTCCATGCCGGGAAAACGCCGTCCAGCTGAACATCACTCGCCTGTGATTAAACCTGTAACGACCTTGGGGCCGACCAATATCCGTAAATTCCCTTACCGGGTTCGACCCGAATGTTTCGCGAAGGCTTCGGGTGGTATCGGTTTGCCATCAGTTGCTCCCACCAGGAGGCGCATATGGTCCAGGTCTATTTTCACTGCTCCAACACCGAGGGCACCCTGATCGACCGCTACGGCGCCGCCGTGTCCAATCTCACCGAGGCGCGCGACCGTGCCTCTCAGATCATGCGGTCGATGATCCTGACGCCGAGCAACGAAGACTGGCGCGACTGGGTGATCCATGTCAGCGACGACGACGGCGAAGAGATTTTCGATCTCCCCTTCACCGCCATGCTCGGCAAGCCGCATTGAGGTGATGCCATGCTGATCGCTTCACTGAGTCTCTTCCGCCAGCCCCTGAACTTCGTCGCCGTCAAATGGCAGACGCTGATCAGGGTCGCGGGCGACCCTTACCGTCCCGAGCTTCACTATATGCGCGGGCCTGGCCCAAAATGGCGCGCCAAATATCAGGCCAGCCGGCTGAACCGCGCGCTCTGACGGCCTGCGACTCCGCTGCTTCCTCGTTAGATCTCCGTCTCTCCTTCGTTATGGCCGGGCTTGTCCCGGCCATCCACGTTTTGTGGGCGCGCTTCAAGGACGTGGATGCCCGGGACAAGCCCGGGCATGACGAGGGGGCGAGCGTGCCCACCTCACTACCCCGTAAACTTCGCCTTGCGCTTCTCGACGAAGGCGTTGCGGCCTTCGATCGCATCCGCGGTCTTGCGGACCACGGCCTGGAGCTCGATCTCGCGGCGGAACTGCGCCTCGTAGGTCGCATGCTCGCTCTCCTCGACCAGCAGGCGCGTTGCCACTAAGGCGCGCGTCGGGCCCTCGGCGAGACGGCGCGCCAGCGTCAACGCCTCGTCCATCAGCTTCGCATCGTCGACGACCTGCCGCACCAGGCCGATGTCCTGGGCGCGCTCGGCCGTCAGCGGCTCGTTCAGCAGCATCAGCTCGAGCGCGCGCTGCCGGCCGATCAGCCGCGGCAGCAGCCAGGTCGAGCCGAGATCCGGCACCAGAGCGATGCGGCTGAACACCTGGATGAAGCTCGCCGACCGGGCCGCGACGATCATGTCGCCGGCCATCGCCAGACTGAAGCCGCCGCCGGCGGCGACGCCATTGACGGCGACGACAACGGGCACCCGGCATTCGCGTAGCGCCCTGAAGGCCGGCCAGTAGAAGCGCATGACGCCGGCCGCGATGTCTTCGCCGAGCGCCTCGGACGCCTTCAGATTCTGGCCGGAACAGAAGCCGCGTCCTGCGCCGGTGAGGATCAAGGCTCGAATCCCCTCGTCCCGGGTCATCTCGCCGATGGCGTCGGCGAGCGCGCCGAGCAGGTCCGGCGTCATCGCGTTCAGGCTTGCCGGCTCGTCGAGCGTCAGTATCCCGACCGCGCCATCCCGCGCCTGTTTCACACCTGCCATGTCGCCGCTCCCTCCCGATGTTCTCGTTGGCTGCAATGTGCCATTGTCCGCGCGCTCCTGCCAATCGCGGAGCAAGTCAGCGCAACGAAACCAGCACAGAACATCAAGACGACATCATGCCTCATCAGTTCAGCCTCAACCAAACAATCCGCAAGCCCGCCGTCACGTCCAAGGGCGGCATCGTCGCCTCGCAATCGCGGCGGGCGGCCGAAGTGGGGGCGCAGGTGTTGGCGGCGGGCGGCGACTGCGTGGACGCCATCGTGGCAACGACCATGGCGCTGAACGTGCTGGAGCCCTGGAACAGCGGCATCGGCGGCGGCGGTGCGATGGTGCTCTACCGTGCCAAGGAAAATCGGTACGAGGTGATCGACTACGGCATGTGTGCGCCCCAAAGCCTGCGCATCGCCGACTATCCGCTCAGCGGCGAAGGCGCTGCTTCGGATCTCTTCCCCTGGCCGCGGGTGAAGGACGATCGCAACATCCACGGCCCCGGTTCGATTGCCGTGCCCGGCGTCGTCGCAGGGATGGGAGAGGCGCATCGCCGCTACGCCAAGATGCCGTGGAAGGATCTGGTCGCACCGGCAGCCGCGATCGCCGGCGAAGGCCTCCTGGTCGATTGGTGGACCACGGGTACGATCTCGGGCTCGGCCGCCGATCTCAGGCGCTATCCCGCCAGCGCGGCGGCGTTCCTGAAGGATGGGCTGCCACCGAGCGCGCCATGGGGCATCAAGGCCCAGACGCGGCTGCCGCAGGACACGCTGAAAGCGACGCTGTCGCATCTCGCCGAGGCTGGACCGCGCGATTTCTACCAGGGTGATCTCGCCAGGAGCATCGCCTCTGACATCAAGGCCGATGGCGGATTGCTTTCGGTCGAGGACCTCGCCGCCTTCCGCGCGCATTTGCGCGAACCGCTGGCGATCCCGTATCGCGAGGGCAAGGTGTATGCGACGCCCGAGCTCACGGCCGGGCCCACCATGGCGCACGCGCTGCGCCTGTTGCAGCAGAGCCTGAAGCCGGGAAGCGCGCCGGACGCGGCCGCCTATGTCGAATATGCACTCGCTCTGCAGGCAGCCTTCCGCGAGCGGCTCAAGGACATGGGCGATGCCGACGGCAAACGCTCGCTCGGTGCCGAATATCTGGCGCCCGCCTGCACCACGCATTTCTCCGTGGTCGACCGGCACGGCAACATCGCCGCGGTGACGCAGACGCTGCTCTCGTCCTTTGGCTCGAGATATGTGACGCCGCACACCGGAATCGCCATGAACAACGGCATCATGTGGTTCGATCCGACGCCCGGCACGACCAACTCGCTCGCGCCCGGCAAGCGCTGCCTTTGCAACTACACGCCCGTCATCGCCGAGACGAAGGATGGCAAGCGCCTCGCCGTCGGCGCCTCCGGCGGACGCCGCATTCTGCCCTCCGTGATGCAGCTCGTCTCCTTCGCAATCGATTTCGGCATGGATCTCGATGCCGCCATCCATCAGCCGCGCATCGACGCCAGCGAAGGCGCGATCGTGATCGCAGACGCCCGACTGCCGGAGGACGTGCGCAAGACGCTGGCCGCGCGCTTTGACTATGAAGAGACCCAGGTGCAGACCTTGCCGCAGAAATTCGCCTGCCCGAGCGTGGTGATGCGCGAGGGCGACACCAATTCCGGCGCGGTCGAGATCTTTCAGCCCTGGGCCGAAGCCGTCGCGGAAGGTTGAGCGCATCGATCGATGCGGGATTGTGCCAGCGCGCGTTGAGCGCTCGCGCGATTACGCATCTGCGCGAGCGTCACGACTCCTCCACATTCGCAGGGAACTTACCTTGGCGCCGTTCATTGATTGAACGGACAAGTGCGCTCGCCCCCAGTGGAGGACATATGAAGAAACTTGCGCTCGCCGCGTCGCTGATCATTGCGGCCGGCTTCACACTCAGCAGCCCTGCAATGGCCAAGGGCGGCCATGGCGGCGGTCATGGCCACGGCCATGGTCACGGTCATTCGATGGGTCATCATCACCATGGCACGCCGCCGGGATGGTCGCGCGGGCGCAAGGTCGGCTGGCGCGGTCACGGGTGTCCGCCCGGACTGTGGAAGCAGGGCCGCTGCTAAAGCCCCTCTGCCAATTATTGCAAGGCGCCGCCCCTGACGGGCGGCGCCTTTTCATATGCCGAGCCGGTCGCGCACGCGGCCCGCGATCACCGCGGTCGTCACCCCGACCGGCCAGAACGCGTGCATCGGAATCGGCTTGATGCCTGATATGGGCATGTCGATCTCGGCCTTGGCGCCGCCGATCAGCCGGCGCGCGAGCTGCGCGCCCATCGCGGTCGAAAGCGCGACGCCGCGGCCGTTGCAGCCCAGCGAGATCAGGATGTTCTCGGCCGGCTCATGCACATGCGGATAGTGATCCCCGGTGATGGCGAGCCGGCTGTTCCAGCCATGCGTCCAGGACACGCCCTTAAGCTGCGGCCATAGCCGCTCGGCGTAGCGCATGAGATAGGCGACGTCGGACGGCGAGCTGATCCAGCGCATCGGGCCACGGCCGCCCATCAACAGACGATTGTGCTGATCGATGCGATAATAGACGGTGATATGGCCGCTCTCGTACAGCACGGGCCGCGTCGGCATGATCGAACGGGCGACTTCGTCGGAGAGCGGCGCGGTCGCCGCGATCGACGAAAACACCGGCACAATGGTGCGCCGGAGCGCCGGCCAGAGATCGTCGGTAAAGCCGTTGGTGGCGAGCAGGACCTTGTCGGCATGAACCACGGCGCGCGGCGTCTCGATGCGCCAGCGTGAGCCGTCGCGGCGCAGTGACAATGCCGGCGTCTCGCCAAACACCTTCGCGCCGGCCGAGATCGCGGCGCGCGCGAGGCCGCGGGCATAGCTGAGGGGATGCAGATCGCCGCCGCGCGTATCCAGCATCGCGCCGATATAGCGGTCGGTGCCGGTCATCTCGCGCAGCTGCTCGCGGTTCAGATATGTCACCGGCATGCCGCGGCGGATGCATTGCTGCGCGGTGTTTTCGATCGCCGCGGCACTGGCCTCGTTGTAGGCCGCGCGCAGCGTGCCGGTCTGCCGCGCCTCGCACGGAATCTGGTAGCGGCGGATCAGATCATGCGTGAAGTTGGTGGTGCCGTAGGAGAATTCGATCATGCGGCGGCCGAGCTCGGCGCCGAAGTCCGCCTCGATCTGGTCGGGGTCGTGCTTCAAGCCGGGATTGGTGTGGCCGCCGTTGTTGCCCGACGCGCCCCAGCCCGGCTCCTGTGCCTCCAGCACCAGGGCATCGACGCCCTGCTCCGCCAGATGCAACGCGGTCGACAAGCCGGTGTAGCCGCCACCGACGATCGCGACGGACACATTCTTGTCGACGTCGAGCGGCGGTGTGGCGACCGGCGCGACGGCGGTGTCGGCATAGAGCGAGGGCGGCAGAGGCAGGCGAGTCATGGGGGAGACCGGTCAGAGCGGATGCAGCACGCGGCGCAAGAAGTCTTGCGTGCGCGGATGCTGGGGTTGGTTGAGCAGCGCCTTGGCCGGCCCCTGCTCGACGATGACACCGCCGTCGATGAACAGCACGCGGTCGGCGACCTCGCGGGCAAAGCCCATCTCGTGGGTGACGACGACCATGGTCATGCCGTCGTCGGCGAGCTTGCGCATCACGCCGAGAACGTCGCCGACCAGCTCGGGATCGAGCGCCGAGGTCGGCTCGTCGAACAGGATGGCCTTGGGCTGCATTGCCAGCGCCCGCGCGATCGCGACGCGCTGCTGCTGGCCGCCGGAGAGCTGCGGCGGATGCGCATCAGCCTTTTCGGCGAGGCCAACCTGCGCAAGCAGCGCGCGGCCGCGATCGAGCGCAGCGGCGCGCGATTCCTTCTTCACATAGAGCGGCCCCTCGACCACGTTCTCCAGCGCGGTGCGATGCGGGAACAGATTGAAACGCTGGAACACCATCGAGACCTGGGTGCGGATGTTCACGATCGACGGCGCTTCGCGGTCGACCTTGAGGCCCTCGACGCTGATCTCGCCGCGGTCGTAGCTTTCGAGCCCGTTGATACAGCGCAGGATCGTCGACTTGCCGGAGCCGGAGGGGCCGATGATGCAGACCACCTCACCCTTCTGCACGGACGCGGTGATACCCTTGAGCACCTCGACCTTGCCAAAGCTCTTGTGAACGTCACTGAGCTCGATCATCGCTTGCCGGCCCGTTTCTCGAAGTGACGGACCAGCAGGATCAAGGGAATGCTCATCGTGAGATACATCAGCGCCACAAGCGTGAACACGTTGGTGTTCTTGAAGGTCGAGGACGCGATCAGCTTGCCTTGCAGCGCAAGCTCGGCGACCGTGATGGTGGAGGCCTGCGAGGAATCTTTCAGCATCATGATCATGACGTTGCCGTAAGGAGGCAGCACGATGCGCACCGCCTGCGGCAGCACCACGCGGCGCATGGTGAGCCACCAGCCCATGCCGATGGACTGCGCCGCCTCGATCTGCCCCTTGTCGATCGCCTCGATGCCGGCGCGGAAATTTTCCGCCTGGTAGGCCGAATAGGCGATGCCGAGCCCGAGGATCGCGGCCTGCAGGGCCGACAGCGTGACGCCGAGATCGGGCATCACGAAATAGAGGTAGAACAACAGCACGATGATCGGGATGCCGCGGATCACATTGATCAGGCTGGCGCTGAGCATCGACAGCGCCTTGATGCCGGAGACCCGCATCATCGCCCAGACGAGGCCCAGCACCGTCGAGAGCAGCAGCGAGCCGATGGTGACGACGATCGTCAGCGCGACGCCGTTCAACAGGATCGGGAAGAACTCGGCGGCGTCGTGCCAGAAGCCTTTCATTCGGGCAGCCTTCGATCAACCGGGATCAGCCCTGAGCCTTCAGGCCCCATTTATCGAGGATCTTGTCGATGGTGCCATTGGCCTTCAGCTTCGCGAGCGAGGCGTTGATCTTGCCGAGCAGCGCGGCCTCGCCCTTGCGCACGCCGATGCCGACCGAGCCGACGGTGACGGGCTTGTAGCCGTCGACGAGGCGCACCTCGGGGAAGCCGCCCTGCTTCAGATTGTAGGCAAGGATCGGATAGTCGGCGTAGCCGGCCTTGAGACGGCCGGTGTTCACGTCGCGCAGGATGTCTGGAATGGTGTCGTAGGCCTTGACGTCCGCGAACAGGCCGGACTTCTTCAGCGCATCGACGAAGGCGGTGCCGACCTGGGCCCCGACCGTCTCGCCCTTCAGGTCGTCCTGCGTGGCATAGGCCTTGGTGTCGCTCTTCGGCACCACCAAGCCTTCGCCGTAAGTGTAGATCGGATCGGAGAAGTCGACGACCTCTTTCCGCGGCGGGGTGATGAACATCGCAGCGGCGATGATGTCGATCTTGCTCGAGGTCAACGACGGGATCAGGGCCGAGAACTGCATCGGCTCGATCTGCACGTTGAAGCCGGCATCCTTGCCGATCTCGGTGATGAGATCGACCATGATGCCCTGGATGGTGTTGGTCTTGGTGTCGAGGAAGGTGAAGGGAATGCCCGTCGGCGTCGAGCCGACCTTCAGCACCTGTTGTGCAGAAGCCGGCACTACGGCCAGCGCAAGCGCCGCGATCGCGGCCAGACCAAAACGCTTCATCGCATCCCCCTTTGGACCTGGCCGGTGGCCGGCGCGCGCGCATGTCGTGATCAGACGTTGCGGGTCAAGCCGTTTCGGCCTATTTTCACCAGTATGAAAATTTGGTCACACTTTCGCGGACGATGCAAGCGGTTTTCATGCACATGAAGGAAGCGGTTTGACGTGAGCGGTGGCAAAAGAATGCGCAAACCGGCCGCCGCAAAGCCGGCGAAGCGGGCGAAACCCAAAGCTATGACCAAACCGGCCGAGCCCGCGATGGACGTCGCGGTCGGCCGCCGCATCAGGGATCTCAGGCGGGTCAGGCAATTCTCGCTGGAGACGGTCGCGGCGCGCACGGAGCTTTCGATCGGCTTTCTCAGCCAGATCGAACGCGGCCTGTCCTCGCCGTCGCTGCGCGTGCTGGCAACGCTCGCCGACGTGCTCGGCGTCGGCATCGCCGCATTGTTCGGCGCGAGCCCGAGCGCCGACGGCGCCTCCGACCAGGTGGTGACGCGTGGGCTGCAGCGGCCCGAGCTGAAGCTCTGGCGCACGGGCGTGTCCAAGCAATTGCTGAGCCCGGCCAGTGCGGACAACAAGCTCAATTTGTTCCTGGTGCATCTGGAGCCCGGCGGCTCCACCGGCGACGAGCTCTACACCCATGACGGCGAAGAGGCCGGCCTCGTGCTCGAAGGCGAGATGATGCTGACGGTGGACAGCGAGACCTGGTCGCTGAAGACCGGCGACAGTTTTCGGTTCGCGAGCCGACGGCCGCACCGGTTTTCGAATCCGGCGGAAGACGCGAAGGCCGTGGTGCTGTGGGTGAACTGCGTGACGGGGGCGGGCTGATTGCTTCTCCCTCTCCCCGCACGCGGGGAGAGGCGAAGAAATCACCCAAACCGGTGATTATACCTATCCACCGTCAGCGCACTCACGTCGATGTCCGGCTTCCTGCCGGACAGCATGTCGGCGAGCACGCGCCCCGAACCGCAGGACATGGTCCAGCCGAGCGTGCCGTGGCCTGTGTTGAGATGAAGGTTGGCGTATTGCGTCGGGCCGATCACGGGCGGGCCGTCCGGCGTCATCGGACGCAGGCCGCTCCAGAATGTCGCCTTGGCGAGATCGCCGCCGCGCGGGAACAGGTCGGTCAGCGAATGATCGAGCGTGGCACGGCGCGCATCATAGAGCTTGTCCGAATAGCCGGAGATTTCCGCGGTCCCGCCGACGCGGATGCGATTGCCGAGGCGCGTGATCGCGACCTTGTAGCTCTCGTCCATCACGGTGGATTCCGGCGCGCCGGAGGCGTCCTTGATCGGCACTGTGATCGAATAGCCCTTCACCGGATAGACCGGCAGCGAGATGCCGAGCGGCGCGACCAGCCGCGACGACCAGCTTCCGAGTGCGAGGACGTAAGCGTCGGCTTGCAACGTGTCGGCACCCGTCACGACACCGCTGAGACGCGCGCCGTCGGTGAGGATGCGATCGATCGAGGTGTTGAACATGAAGCGCACGCCGAGCGCCTCGGCATGCTTGGCCAGCGCCTGCGTGAACATGTGGCAGTCGCCGGTCTCGTCCTGCGGCAGGCGAAGCCCACCGACGAATTTCTCCTTCACGCCTGATAGTGCCGGCTCCACCGCAATGCAGCCCTCGCGGCTCAGCAGCTCGAAAGGAACACCGTATTGCTTGAGCACGGCAATATCCTCGGCCGTGCCGTCGAGCTGCGCCTGGTAGCGGAACAGCTGGAGCGTGCCCTGCGCACGCTCGTCATATTGAATGCCGATGTCGCGGCGCAGATCGCGCAAGGAATCGCGGCTGTATTCCGCGATCGGGATCATCCGGCTCTTGTTGACCGCGTAACGCGCGCTGGTGCAGTTGCGCAGCATCTTGAGCAGCCAGACCCACATGACAGGGTCGAGCTTCGGCCGGACCACCAGCGGGCCGTGCTTCATCAACAGCCACTTCACCGCCTTCACCGGCACGCCAGGGCCGGCCCAGGGCGAGGAATAGCCGGGCGACACCTCACCGGCATTGGCGAAGGAGGTCTCAAGCGCCGGCTCCGGCTGACGGTCGACGACCGTCACCTCATGGCCGGCACGTGCGAGGTAGTAGGCAGAGGTGACGCCGATGACACCGCTGCCGAGGATCAAGACTTTCACGCTTCGTCAAACTCCCGCGGCATCACGCTCGCCGCTGCAAGGAAACAACTCGCAACGGCGAGAGCAATTATCAGGCCACCCGCTTGATGGCGTCGCCAAGAATCGAGACGATGTCGTCGACGTGGCTCTTCTCGACGATCAGCGGCGGCGATAGCGCGAAGGAGTCGCCGCTCATGCGGAAGTACAGCCCGCGATTAAAGCAGTCGACCATGACGTCGTAGCCGCGCGCACCGACGGCGCCGTCACGCGACGACAGCTCCACCGCGCCCATCAGGCCGCAATTGCGGATGTCGACGACGTTCGGCAGGCCCTTGAGCGAATGCAGCGCATCGCGCCAATATTCGGCGATCGACGCACCGCGCGTGAGCAGGCCTTCGTCCTTGTAGATGTCGAGCGTCGCGATGCCGGCGGCGCAGGCGGTCGGATGCGCGGAATAAGTGTAGCCGTGGAACAGCTCCATGACGTTTTCCGGGCCGATCATCATGGCGTCGTGCACCTTGCGGTGCGCGAACACCGCGCCGCAAGGAATGGTGCCGTTGGTGATGCCCTTGGCCGTCGTCATCATATCCGGCGTAACGCCGAAGAAGTCGGCGGCGAACGGCGTGCCGAGACGGCCGAAGCCGGTGATGACCTCGTCGAAGATCAGGAGGATGCCGTGCTTGTCGCAGATCTCGCGCAGGCGCTGCAGATAGCCCTTCGGCGGCGGCAGCACCGCGGTCGAACCCGGCACCGGCTCGACGATGACGGCGGCGATGGTCTCGGCACCGTGCAAGGCCACCAGACGCTCGAGATCGTCGGCGAGCTCGGCGCCATGCTCGGGCTGGTCCTTGGCGAAGGCGTTGCGGGTGAGATCGTGGGTGTGGCGGATGTGATCGACGCCCGGCAGCAGGGTGGCGAAGGCGCGGCGGTTGGCCACCATGCCGCCGACCGAGGTGCCGCCGAAACCAACGCCGTGATAACCGCGCTCACGGCCGATCAGCCGGGTGCGGCTCGCCTGGCCGTTGGCGCGATGATAGGCGAGCGCGATCTTCAGTGCGGTGTCGACCGACTCCGAGCCGGAGTTGGTGAAGAAGATGCGGTCGAGGCCCTTCGGCGCGATCTCGGCGAGCCGCTCGGCGAAGTCGAACGCGAGCGGATGGCCCATCTGGAACGACGGCGCGAAGTCCAGCGTCATCAGCTGGCGCTCGACCGCAGCTGCGATCTGCTTGCGGCCATGGCCTGCATTGACGCACCAGAGGCCGGCGGAGCCGTCGATCACCTTGCGGCCGTCGACGGTGGTGTAGTGCATGCCCTCGGCCGAGGAGAACAGGCGCGGCGCCTTCTTGAACTGCCGGTTGGCCGTGAACGGCATCCAGAACGAGTCGGTCTTGATAGTGTTCGGAATCTGATGAAGGGTCACGGCCGCGCTCCTTTGCTGACCCGCTAGCAGAGCCACGGCTTGGAAAGCGCAACAAGTCCTTTTCTGTGGCGCCGCAACCCATTGATTTCACTGAGGCGATCGGTCCATATTTGCTCGATCCGCAACATCTGCAACACAAGATCAGGGCAAGGACCAGGCATGAGCGTCGACATCGGTGGACGGCTGCGATTCATCCGGGCGCGCCACAAGCTGTCGCAGCGCGAGCTGGCCAAGCGCGCCGGGGTCACCAATTCGACGATCTCGCTGATCGAATCCAACCAGATGAACCCGTCGGTCGGCGCCCTCAAGCGCATCCTCGACGGCATCCCCATGGGGCTCGCCGAGTTCTTCGCGCTGGAGCCGGAGTCGAGACGCAAGATCTTCTACCGCGCCGAGGAGCTGACCGAAGTCGGGAAGAAGCCGATCTCGTATCGCCAGGTCGGCGACAATCTGTTCGGCCGCAGCCTCCAGATTTTGAAGGAACGCTACGAGCCCGGCAGCGACACCGGCCGCGTCCACCTCGTCCATGACGGCGAGGAAGGCGGCATCGTGATCTCGGGCAAGCTCGAAGTCACCGTCGAGGACGAGCGCCGCATCCTCAATCCCGGTGATGCCTATTATTTCGAAAGCCGCCGCCCGCACCGCTTCCGCTGCGTCGGCGGCAAGCCGTGCGACGTGATCTCCGCCTGCACGCCGCCGACGTTCTAAAGCGGCGGAGCGAGAAGATCTCGCCCCGCCCGCTGCCCTCAACGTTGCGTCAGCAATTCCTCGATCTTGATTGGAAAACGGCGGACACGCACGCCGGTCGCGTGCCAGACCGCGTTGGCGACCGCCCCGGCGCTGCCGGTGATACCGATCTCGCCGACGCCCTTGATGCCGAGCGCGTTGACGTGCGGGTCGTGCTCCTCCACCGTGATGACGTCGAGCGGCGGCACATCGGCATTCACGGGGACGTGGTACTCGCCGAGATTGGCGTTCATGATCCGGCCGCTGCGGCGGTCGGTGACGGCCTCCTCGTGCAGCGCAAAGGACAGGCCCCAGATCATGCCGCCGAACAGCTGGCTTTGCACCATACGCGGGTTGACGATGCGCCCGGCCGCGAAGGCGCCGACCATGCGGCTGACGCGGACTTGGCCGAGCTCGGGATCGACCTTCACCTCCGCGAACACCGCGCCATGCGCGTGCATGGCGTATTCCTCCATCGCCGCGGGATTCGGCGCGCCGGTGCCCCGTGCCTCGACCTCAGTGACGCCGGCCCGCGCGAGGATCTCGGGGTAACTCTCGCTGCGGCTCTCGTCGTCACGCCGGATCAACCTGCCGGCGCGCGCGATCACGCCGGCATTGCCGGCACCGAACAGCGGCGAGCGGTCGTCACCGGTGGCGAGATCGGCGAGCTTTGCGATTACGGCTGCGCCGGCGCTGTGGATCGCGGCCCCCGCGGTTGCCGTGTGCGCCGAGCCGCCGGCGATGCCTGCGTCAGGCAAGTCGGATGAACCGGCGTTGAACGCGACGCGGTCGATATCGAGCCCAAGCTCGTCGGCCGCGATCTGGGCCAGCGCCGTCCAGGCGCCCTGCCCCATGTCATGCGCGCCGATCTCCATCGCACCGGAACCGTCGCGGCGAAGCACCGCGCGCGCTTCCGCCTGGAACATCAGCGCCGGAAAGGTCGCCGTGCCCATGCCCCAGCCGACCAGAAGGCCGGCATCGTCGCGCATCTGCCGCGGCTGCAGCGAACGCTTCGCCCAGCCGAAGCGCGCCGCGCCCTGCTCGTAACAGGCGCGCAACGCTTTCGACGAGAACGGCTTGCCGCTGATCGGCTCGCGCTCGGCATAGTTCTTCAGGCGGAAGGCAAGCGGGTCCATGCCGCAGGCCCAGGCCATCTCGTCGATCGCGCTCTCCAGCGCAATCGAGCCGGTCGCCTCGCCCGGCGCCCGCATGAACAGCGGCGTGCCGGTGTTGACACGTACGGCGTCATGCGAGGTGCGGATCGCAGGCGCCGCATAGAGCGTGTGCGAGGCATCGGCCGCGGGCTCGTAGAAATCGTCGAACGTGCTCGACACCGTGCGGGCATGGTGATCGAGCGCGGTCAGACGTCCCTCGCCGTCGGCACCGATGCGTAAGCGCTGGCGGGTTGGTGCACGGTGGCCGACCGGGCCATACATCTGCTCGCGACGCAGTACGAGCTTGACCGGCTTGCCGACGAGCTTGGCGGCCATGATGCCGAGAGTTTGCGGTCCCGCCAAAAATCCCTTCGAGCCAAAGCCGCCGCCGAGGAAGGGACTGCGGATGTGGATCTTGTCGTGCGCGATGCCGAACAGCTCGGCGATGCGCGCCAGCGACAGCCTCAGGCCCTGGGTCGGCATGTCGATTTGCAGACGATCGCCGTCCCATGCTGCGACGATGGCATGCGGCTCCATCGCATTGTGATATTGCGGCGGCGTCTCGTAGATCGCGTCAATCTGCTTCTCGGCTGAAGCAAGGCCGGCGTCGACATCGCCGTGGTGATGCTCCGAGGGATTGCCGACGCCAACGACCGGCGGCACGAAGCTCTCGCCGGCATCGAGACCGACCAGCGCAGGCAGCGTCTCGTAGCGCGGCGCCAGCAGCGCGGCACCTTCCGTCGCGGCTTCAAGCGTCTCGGCGATCACGACGGCGATCGGCTGATTGGCGTAGCGGACCTCATGGCTCTGCAACACCTCCATCCGGAACACGAACGGATTGGTCTTGATCTCGGGGTCGATCGCGAGCTCAGGCTTGTGGTCGGGCGTCATGACATCGACGACCCCCCGATGGCGTTTTGCGGCGGCGACATCGAGCGAGACCACACGGCCGCGCGAGATGCCGGCGACGGCCATCACCGCAAACAGCATGCCGGGCGGATGATTGTCGGCGGCATAGGTCGCCTGCCCCGTGACCTTGAGGACGCCATCACGGCGGGTCAACGGCTGGCCAATGTTCGAGCCGTGGCGCAGATGGGCGGGTGCGCTGGTGAGATTGAGCTCAGGCATGGATGGCTCCGGACGTCGAGGCAAAGGGAGAGGCCGGCAGCGCCGGCAGGCGCGCGGGCGTGACGGCGGTGGCGAGGGTCAGCGCGCGCACGACGATGCGGCGCGCGAGCTCGATCTTGAAGGCGTTGTCGCCGGATGGCTTTGCGTCGGTGAGCGCACGCCAGGCGGCTTCCTGGAACGCGTCCGCCGTCGGCGCGACACCCTTGAGCACGTCTTCGGCGGCGCGGGCACGCCAGGGCTTTGCGGCGACGCCGCCAAGCGCGAGCCGCGCTTCCGCGATCTTGCCGCTCTCGATTCGCAGCGCGGCGGCGGCGGACACCATTGCGAAGGCGTAGGAGGTGCGCTCACGGACCTTGAGGTAGCGCGCATGCGCGGCGAAGCCGCTTGCGACCGGCGGCAGGCGCACCGCGACGATGAGATCGCCGGGTTCGAGCGCGGATTCGCGTTCGGGCGCATCGCCCGGCAGGCGATGCAGCGCCTCGAGCGCGATCTCGCGCCGGCCGTTGCTGCCCTCGATCTCGACGATGGCATCGAGCGCGACCAGCGGCACACAGAAGTCGGACGGATGGGTGGCGATACAGTTCTCGCTCCAGCCGAGCACGGCATGGCCGCGGTTCTCGCCGTCGCGGGCGTCGCAGCCGCTCCCGGCGTCGCGCTTGTTGCAGCGGCTGGCGGTGTCGTAGAAATACGCACAGCGCGTCCGTTGCAGGAGATTGCCGCCGACGGTCGCAGCATTCCGCAACTGCGCGGATGCACCGGAGAGCAGCGCTTCGGCGACGGCCGGATAGGACCTCGCGAAACCCGCGTCATGCGCGAGATCGGCATTGCTGACGAGCGCGCCGATGCGCAAGCTGCCGTCGGCTAGACGCTCGATGCCGTCGAGCCCCTCGAGATGCGTGACGTCGACGAGACGATCCGGACGGCTGATATTGCCCTTCATCAGATCGAGCAGATTGGTGCCGGCGGCGAGATAGACGGCGCCCGGATGGGCCCCCGCGGCAACGGCCTCGGTGACCGTGGCGGGCCTGACATAATCGAACGGCTTCATGCGGAACGCCTCTGATTGGTCTCGTCCATCTGTCCTTGCGCGTCGAGCACGGCATCGACGATGCCGGCATAGGCGCCGCAGCGGCACAGATTGCCGCTCATGCATTCGCGGATGCGTTCCGGATCATTTCCGGCCTGCGCCTCGCTCATCATGCCGATGGCGCTCATGATCTGACCGGGCGTGCAGAAGCCGCACTGGAAGCCATCGTGAGCAATGAAGGCGGCCTGCACGGGATGAAGCTGGTCACCGCGCGCAACGCCTTCGATCGTGACGATGTCCGCGCCGCCATGGCTGATGGCGAGCGCGAGGCAGGAGTTGATGCGCCTGCCATCGACCAGAATGGTGCAGGCGCCGCACTGGCCGCGGTCGCATCCCTTCTTGGTTCCGGTGAGATGAAGGCGCTCACGCAGGAGATCGAGCAGCGTGACGCGCGGATCGTCGAGGACGAAGTCGCGCCGTGCACCGTTCACGGTGAGGCTGATGGAGTGGTTCATACAAGGCTCCGATCAGATATGGACATGAGTGATCGCGCAGCGCGCCACCGCCGTGGCCGCCGTCGATCCGCGCCGGCCGGACACACAATCCCGGCTTGCACTCGGCGAAGATACGGAGGCACCCTCCGCTTAACAAGGGCCGCCGGAAAATATTTGGAATTGGTCAAAAGCCCGTGCACCACCAACGCGATGCGGCCCGCCAAGGGTTCAACGAGGGTTCAATCTAACCATTTCGTGATCTACATTGCCTGATATGGACGACCACGCTGACCAGACCCGAAAGCCCCGCGCCGACGCCGTGCGCAATCGCGAGCGTGTGCTCGAAGCCGCGAAGGCCGTGTTCAACGCCGGCGGCCCCGAGGCGAGCCTGGAGGCCGTGGCCAAGCGCGCCGGCGTCGGCATCGGCACGCTCTATCGGCACTTCCCGACACGCGAGGATTTGTTCGAGGCGGTGTACCGGCGCGAGGTCGAGCAGCTCAGGGAGCTTGCCGAGCATCTGCGAACCGCCAAGGACCCCGTCGACGCGCTGCGCCGCTGGCTGCGCTCCGCCGTCGAATTCGTCGCCACGAAGAAAGGCATGTCCGCCGCGCTGGCGCTGACCTATCAGAGCTCGTCGGACCTCGCTGCTTTCTCGATGGATCGGCTGACCAAGGCGATCGGCTCGCTGCTCGCGCGCGCGGTGGAGGCCGGCCAGATGCGGGCGGATATCAGCCCGGAAGACCTGCTCAGGGCGCTGATCGGCATGTGCTACATGCACGATCAGCCCGGCTGGCAATCCTCCGTGCTGCGCATGCTCGACGTGTTCGTGGATGGACTACGCGTGCAGGCCGCCGCAAAGGCCAGGGCGCGTACCGTCAAGCCAGCGAAGCCCGCGGTGAAACGCAAGCGATAGCGCGCCCGTATTTCCCAGAGGTCATGCTAGGATCAGCATCGCCGGGATTCAACGCGGAGCCTGTCATGCTCATTGCCGCCCTGCTCGTCGTTATCAGCCTTGTCTTCAGCTCCGCCGCGGCCTTCGCCGACGATGTCGCCGCAGCGCAGGGCGTCATCCGCGCCCAGGAGCAGGCCTTCGTCCGGGGCGATGCGCGCGCCGCCTATTCTCATGCTGCACCGGCGATCAAGGAGATCTTCCCCGCGCCGGACATCTTCATGTCCATGGTGCAGAACGGGTACGCGCCGATTTATCGTCACAAGAGTTTTGAATTTGGCGAGAGCAAGAGCGAGGGGAGCTGGATCTCCCAGCGCGTTCATATCATCGACGCCAATGGCGAAGCGTGGGAAGCCCTGTACACGCTCGAGCAGCAGGCGGACGGCAGCTATAAGATCACCGGCTGCTCGCTGCTGAAGGCGGGACAGTCGGTTTAGGTCGCAAAACCCGGTCCGGCCTTCACCGCATTCATCCGCGAGCGGATCAGCAAGGTCAGGACGATGGCGATATTCAGCGCGTTCCAGGCGACGCCGTTGGCGAAGGCCGCGGCATAGGAGCCGGTGGCATCGAAGATCACGCCCGACACCCAGCCGCCGAAGGACATGCCGAACACCGAGGCGAAGATCACGATGCCGACGCGGGTTGCGGCCTCGCTCGCCGGCATCGCCTCGCGCACGATGATGGCGTAGCTCGGCACGATGCCGCCCTGGAACAGGCCGAACATCGCGGAGATGAGATAGAGCGAGGCGAGGCTGTCGAAGAACAGATAGAACACCAGCGCAAAGCCCTGCGCCAGCGATCCCACCAGCAACGTGCGGATGCCGCCGATCTTGTCGGCGAGGAAGCCGGAGCCGATCCGGCTGACGATGCCGCAGGCCATCATCAGGGAGAGCATCTCGGCGCCGCGCGCGACGCCGTAGCCGAGATCGCCGCAATAGGCGACGATATGCACCTGCGGCATCGCCATGGCGACGCAGCAGGAGATGCTCGCGATCGAGAGCAGCACCGTGAGCGCGTTGGTCGAGAGCTTGAGATCGACCCGCGGCGGCGGTGCATTGGCGTGATTGCGAACCTTGTCGTCACCCATCTGCGCGCGCAGGACGAGGACCAGAAGCGCCATCGTGCTGGCGCAGACGATGCCGATGCCGATATGGGTGTAGCGCCAGCCGATCTCCTGCGTGCCCCAGCTCACGATGGGCGGCCACATCGTGCCGGCGACGTAATTGCCGCTCGCGACGATCGTCACGGCAAGTCCGCGATAGCGCTCGAACCAGTGCGAAGCTTCCGCCATCAGCGGCGCGAAGGTCGCGGACGTGCCGAGCCCGATCAGGAAATACGCCGCCACGAATTGCCAGAGCTGGGTCGACAGCCCCGCGAGCACGTTGGCAACACCGAGGAAGGCGATGCTGATCGCCATCGCCGCCACGATGCCGAACCGGTCGGTGATCTTGCCGGCGATCACGCCGCCGAGCCCGAAACCGAACATCATCAGCGTGAAGGCCAGCGACACAGCTCCACGTGTGGCACCGAATTCCGTGTGCACCACGGGAATCACGACCACGACCGCCCACATGCCGACGGCGCCGATCGAGCCGATCACGAGCGCAATGAGCAGCCGCATCCAGGCCTGACGGGAATCAGGGCTGAACGAATCAGGGCTTTGTCCTGGATGATTGGGCGCGTGCACGCGCGGAACATGTTCGCGGATCACCTCGCGGTCAAGCATCGTGGCGCGATATTGGGCATGCGCGGTGCACTGCGGTAATAAGTTCTTGGCGAATGCGGGTTTTGCCATTAATTTGCAATCAACGTGTGCAACATTGCCGCGTGGAACACATGTCGGCGGAATGTTGCTGCGATTGACGCGATCGATGCGGATCAAGGTGGGGCGCTTCATCGCCCTCGCCTATTTGTTCTGCGTGCTCGCGCCGGCCGCAAGCCTCGCCTGGGGCAACGGCCCGGCGCCGTGCCTCGATGAGACCCTGCTGGCAGATCCCGTGCCGGTCCATCATCAGATGGCGGCGGGCCATGCGCACGACGGCGCCTCGCACGACCACGCCGGGCCACACGCGCATCACCAAGCCAAGCAGGACGCGCCCGCGTCGCATCATCATGGCGGCAAGGGAACGGTCGGCCCCTGCTGTGCGATGATGTGCGTCAGCGCGTTGCCGGCCGATCTGCCGATCGTCGCGACACCGGTCCAGCCGATGTCCATCTGCGCGATCGAGCTCGTGGTCAGCCTGCACAGCGCGGCACCGGCCCAGCGCTACCGCCCCCCTATCGCCTGATCTGACGCGACGATTTCGGGACGAGCGCGCTTTCCGCGCGCGCGAACCTGTGGTCTCCAGATCAAGGATGAATCATGCTTGCGCTTTCCGGAGCGAAATCCGCCGCCGCATCTGCGGTAGGTGGACGACACTGTCGATTCCATTGGCCGCTGCTGGCCCTTGCTGCGCTGGCGCTGTCCGGCTGCATGCCGGCAACGAGCCAAGTCGCAAGCGCCGATCCTGCCGATCCCGCGGCGAAGGTGGCGCCCGTCGGCTATCGCTCGACCATCGCGCCCTATACCAGCCTGCGGCCTGCGACGCCGGCACCATGGCGCGACCGCAACGACGCCGTCGCGCCGCGGCCGAAGCAAGACCGGTAGGAGCGCGCCATGACACGCCATTTTGCGCGAGGCCTGCTCGTCCTCGCTGCGCTCAGCGTCTCCGGCTGTGCCGCGTTCTCGCCCGACAGCGGCATGAGCGCAGTCTCCGAGCTGACGAGCCAGACCATCAACAAGGACGTCGCCTTCGTGCGAACGGCCGAGGGTGCCGGCGCGGTCGAGGCGCGCGTTCACCAATTGCTGGCGCGCGCCCTGAGCGCCGAGAGCGCCGTGCAGATCGCGCTGCTCAACAACAAGGGACTGCAAGCCGCCTATAACGAGCTGGCGCTGGCCGAGACCGATCTGGTCGAGCAGAGCCTGCCGCCCAATCCGGTGTTCTCGATCTCGCGAATCTCAGGCAACGGCGCCAGCGAGATCGAACGACAGGTGGTCGGCGACATCCTCGCGCTCGCCACTCTGCCGTTCCGCTCCGACATCGCCCGCGAACGCTTCCGTCAGGCCCAGTTGCGCGCGGCGCTGGCGACTTTGCGGCTCGCCGCTGACGTCCGCCGCGCCTATGTGCGCACTGTTGCCGGCAACGAGATGGTGGCGCTGCTGACGGACGCGAAGGCGACGGCGGAATCCACCGCGCAGCTTGCGGTCAAGCTCGGCGAGACCGGCTCGATCAACAAGCTCGACCAGGCCCGCGAGCAGGTATTTTACGCCGAAACCACCGCCGACCTCGCCACCGCGCGGCAGACGGCAGCGAGCGCACGCGAAAGGCTCGCGCGCCTGATGGGACTTTGGGACGGCGGCCTCGATTTCCGTCTGCCCAACCAGTTGCCGCCGCTGCCGCGCCGGCCGCAGGCACTCCCCTCGATCGAAGCCGATGCCGTGGCCCATCGCATCGATTTGCAGATCGCGCGGCTGGAGCTGAATGCGCTGGCGAAATCGCTTGGTCTCACCGAGGCGACGCGCTTCGTGACCCTGCTCGACCTCGCCGGCATCTCCCGCCGCACCCGGGATCCGGAGGGCGCCCCATTCCGCGAGCGCGGCTTCGACGTGCAGTTCCAGATCCCGATCTTCGATGGCGGCGAGGTCCGCGTGCGGCAGGCGGCGGAGACCTACAATTTCGCTTTCAACCGCCTCACCGAGCGCGCCGTCAACGTGCGCTCCGAGGCGCGCGATACCTACCGCACATACCGATCCACTTACGACATCGCCAGCCATTATCAGCGCGAGATCATCCCCTTGCGCAAAATCATCACCGAGGAGATGCAGCTCCGCTTCTCCAGCATGCAGGTCGACATCTTTGCGCTGCTCACCGAAGCGCGGCAGCGCCTGGCATCGCTGCGCGGCGCGATCGACGCCAGGCAACAGTTCTTCCTTGCCCAGGCCGACTTGCAGACCGCCGTCAACGGCGGCGGCGCGCCTGCCGCCAGCGGCGACACTTCAACCACCATCGCCGCGGCAGCGCCTGCCGATGCCGGCCACTGAGATGGAGACCAGAATGTTTTCCCGTCGAGGATTTTTGGGCACCGCCGCGCTCGTCGGCGCATCCGCGGTTCAAGGCCGCGTCCAGGCCGCATCGATTCCGGAAGCTGCGCATATGGACAAGGTGGTGATGCAGCCGCCGCTGCATCCGATCGGCGGTCCCGATTATCGCCCCGTGGTCACGCTGAACGGCTGGTCGCTGCCGTTCCGGATGAACGGCGACTGGAAGGAATTCCATCTCGTCGCCGAGCCCGTGGTGCGCGAATTCGCCGAAGGCATGAAGGTGAATCTGTGGGGCTACAACGGCCAGTCGCCGGGCCCGACGATCGAGGCGGTCGAGGGCGACAAGGTTCGCATCTTCGTCACCAACAGACTGCCCGAATACACCACCGTGCACTGGCACGGCATGATCATCCCGAGCGGCATGGATGGCGTCGGCGGACTGACCCAGCCGCACATCCAACCCGGCAAGACCTTCGTCTACGAGTTCGAGATGAAGAAGAGCGGGACCTTCATGTACCACCCGCACTCCGACGAGATGGTGCAGATGGCGATGGGCATGATGGGCATGGTCGTCGTGCATCCGCGCGACCCGAATTTCCGGCCCGTCGACCGCGACTTCGTCTTCGTGATGAGCACCTATCGCGTCGACCCCGGCACCTATCTGCCGCACGTCAACGAGATGACCGATTTCAACATGTGGACCTGGAATGCGCGGGTGTTTCCCGGCATCGATCCGCTGCCGGTCAGGCTTGGCGACAAGGTGCGCGTGCGCATCGGCAATCTCAGCATGACCAATCATCCGATCCATCTGCACGGCCACAGTTTTGCGGTGACCTGCACCGACGGCGGCTGGATTCCCGAGAGCGCGCAATATCCGGAGACGACGACCGATGTGCCGGTCGGCGCTGTCAGGGTGTTCGACGTGCTCGCCGACAATCCCGGCGACTGGGCGTTCCACTGCCACAAGTCGCACCACACCATGAACGCGATGGGCCACGATGTGCGCAACCTGATCGGCGTGTCGCGCAAGGATCTCGCCAAGGCCGTCGGCAAGCTCGCGCCTGACGGCATGGCCATGGGCTCGACCGGCATGGCGATGGGCAACATGGAGATGCCCGCGCCCGACAACACGCTGCCGATGATGACCGGCACCGGCCAGTTCGGGCCGATCGAGATGGGCGGCATGTTCACGGTGATGAAGATCCGTGAGGAGCTCGCGCGCGACGACTACCGCGATCCCGGGCCGTACAAATTTCCGCAAGGCACCGTCGCCTACGAGGTCACGGCGCCGGCCGCTGAGCCGACCCGGCAAAAACCGGGCAGCCCGCCGATGAAGCACAAGATGTGAGCGTTTCGATGAACCACCAACTGGAGACCACGATGAAGACAACACTCAAGCTCGGCCTCGCGCTGGCTGCGCTGTCGACTGCGCCGGCCTTTGCCCACGACCAGCATGGGCACGGCAATTTTTCGGCCGGCGAGCCCGGCAATCCCGGGAAGCCCGCACGCACGATCGAGATTCTGATGAACGAGATGGACTACGCACCCGCCCGGATCGAGGTCAAGCGCGGCGAGCAGATCCGCTTCGTGCTGCGCAATGTCGGCAAGGAGGACCACGAACTCCTGCTCGCCACCACCAGCGAGAATCTCGCGCATGCGGTGGAGATGAAGAAGCATCCGCACATGGAGCACGACGATCCCAATGGCGTCAGGCTCGCACCGAACAAGACCGCCGAGATCCTCTGGAAGTTCAGCAAGGCCGGCACGTTCGAATTTTCCTGCCTGATCCCCGACCATCGCGACTACGGCATGGTCGGCCACGTCACCGTCAAGTAACGAAGGAAGACTGCCATGAACCGCATCATCCGTATCACCATTGCGCTGGCGCTGACCTTCGGCGTTGCCACTGTCGCCCTGGCAGCCGCGGCTGCCTCGATCAGCGGCGAGGTCAAGAAGATCGACGAGGGCGCGGGCAAGATCACGCTCAAGCACGGACCGGCGAAGAGCCTCGGCATGGATGAACCCATGACGATGGTCTATCGCGTCAAGGATCCCGCGCTGCTGAAGCAGGTGAAGGTCGGCGACAAGGTGACCTTCGAGGCCGAGGAGGCAGCGTCGGGGTACACGGTGACCAAGATGGAGAAGGCGAGGTAGTCTTCCACCGTCATTCCGGGGCGCGCCCCTTGGCGCGAACCCGGAATCCATTCATCGACCAACTCCGCCGCCCGATGGATTCCGGGTTCGCCCTTCCGCCTTCGCTCTGCGAGCTTCGGCGGACAAGCCGGGCGCCCCGGAATGACGGGCTAAATTGCCCATTCCGCCCCCTCTTCCCACCCCCGCGTTAACCCTTTGCTAACCATACACCCGGCAAGAATTGCCGGGTGAAGTCGAGTGTCGTCGGCCGCGTAAAACGGGAGCCCCCGTGGACGCCAGTGCGGTGCCTCACTTTCGGAACGGCGGCCCTTCGGCCGCCGCGCAGACGTTTGGGGCGCGCGGGCGGCAGTCGCGCGGGGAGGCAGCTACCATGGTCGACGTCACCGCGGGACAGGGCGTAGGCACGGCAAGGCCCGGCATCCCCTCCCTCAACGATATCGTCAATGTTCTCAAGCGCGGCGACATCGCGCTGGCGCTCGGCGTGCTCACCATCCTGGTGGTGCTGATCCTGCCGCTGCCCGCGATCGTGCTGGACCTGTTCCTGGCGATCTCGATCACGCTCTCGATCCTGATTCTGATGACCTCGCTGTTCATCCAGACGCCTTTGGAATTCTCCGCCTTCCCGACCGTCCTCTTGATCTCGACCATGTTGCGGCTGTCGCTCAACATGGCCTCGACCCGCCTGATCCTGTCGCACGGGCACGAGGGAACGGCCGCCGCCGGTCACGTCATCGAGGCCTTCGGCAGCTTCGTGATGGGCGGCAATTTCGTCATCGGCATCATCGTCTTCGCCATCCTGATCATCGTCAATTTCGTCGTCATCACCAAAGGTTCGGGCCGCATCGCGGAAGTCGCCGCCCGCTTCCACCTCGACGCCATGCCCGGCAAGCAGATGGCCATCGACGCCGACCTCGGCGCCGGCCTGATCGACGAGAAGGTCGCCAAGGAGCGGCGCAAGGAGCTGGAGGACGAGAGCGGCTTCTTCGGCGCCATGGACGGTGCCTCCAAATTCGTCCGCGGCGACGCCATCGCCGGCCTCTTGATCGTCTTCATCAACGTCGTCGGCGGCATGATCATCGGCGTGGCGCAGCAGGGCATGTCCTTCGCCGATGCCGGCCGCAGCTACACGCTGCTGACCGTCGGTGACGGCCTGGTCACCCAGGTGCCGGCGCTGATCGTCTCGACCGCGGCCGGCCTGCTCGTCTCCAAGGCCGGCGTCTCCGGCGCTGCCGACAAGGCGCTGATGAAGCAGTTCTCCGGCTATCCGCAGGCGCTCGCGATGTCCGCGGCAGTGATGCTGGTGCTGGCGGCGCTGCCGGGCATTCCGACCATCCCGTTCCTCGCGCTCGGCGCCGGCGCCGGCGCGCTCGCCTGGAACGCCCGCAACCGCAACCGCGTCACCGCCAGGGCCGAGGAAGCCGCCAAGGCCGCGCCCGCTGCAGGTAGCCCGGGTGCGCCCGGGGCGGCCGCGGCGGAAGAGCCGATCTCGGCCGCGCTCAAGATCGACGATCTCAAGATCGAGCTCGGCTACGCGCTGCTGCCGCTCGTCAACGGCCCCGACGGTACCGACCGCCTCACCGAGCAGATCAAGGCGCTGCGCCGCTCGCTCGCGATCGAGATGGGCTTTGTCATGCCGGCGGTGCGCATCCTCGACAACGTCCAGCTCGAGGCCAACACCTACATCATCAAGATCAAGGAGGTCGACGCCGGCACCGGCAAGATTTGGCCGAACCAGTTCATGGTCATGGACCCCGGCGGCAGCCAGGTGCAGGTGCCCGGCATCCATACCACCGAGCCGACCTTCGGCCTGCCCGCGACCTGGGTCGATGCCAGCCTCAAGGAGGAGGCCTCGCTCAAGGGCTACACCGTCGTCGACGCCGCGACCGTGCTCTCGACCCACCTCACCGAGCTGCTCAAGGCCAACATGTCGGACCTGCTCTCCTATGGCGAGGTGCAGAAGCTGCTCAAGGAGCTGCCGAAGGAGCAGGGCGAACTGGTCAAGGACATCGTCCCCGGACAGGTCACGGTCTCCGGCATCCAGCGCGTGCTGCAGCTGCTGCTCGCCGAACGCATCTCGATCCGCGACCTCTCCACCATCCTCGAAGGCATCGCGGATTCGCTGGCCTTCTCGCGCAATCCCGCGACCATGGTCGAGCACGTCCGGGCTCGCCTCGCGCGCCAGATCTGCGCGCAGAACACCTCCTATGCCGGCTATTTGCCGCTGATCGCGCTGTCGGCGCGGTGGGAGCAGGCTTTTGCCGAATCGATCATCGGCCAGGGCGAGGAACGCAGCCTCGCCATGCAGCCGTCGAAACTGTCGGAGTTCATGACCGCCGTGCGCGAAGCGTTCGAGCGCGCGGCGCGCGAAGGCGAGGCGCCGGTGCTGGTCACCTCTGCGGCAATTCGACCCTTCGTGCGTTCCCTGGTCGAGCGGTTCCGCGCTCAGACGACCGTGCTGTCGCAGGCCGAAATCCACCCCAGGGCGAGGCTCAAAACGGTCGGAAGCATCTGATTTGCCTTAAGAAGCCGTGTGTTTTTCAGCCACAGGCAAATGGTTTTTGAGTTCCTGGCGCCTTGTGGACCACGCGTCGACAAGGCGCCTGACAGGCACATTACCGCTTTGAAATAATTGAAAAAATGCACGATCAGGGGTCGCTTCTGATCGCGACCTTTCACGTCCTGTCACGCTCTTGTGATGGCCTCTTGGGAACGAATCCCCCCAATACTAGGTTGTTGGGCACCGGAAGCATGAACCTGCCTGAAACGGCCGGCGACTACTTCGGGTAGATGGCGGCAGGAGGCTTCCATGAACCACTCGATCTACAGCGCCGATCGCTCGACCCATTTGAAAGTCGTGGTCGTGGCCCTCGTCGCAGGGATCGCGGTGGCTGGCTTCGGCATCACGGCACGCACGGGTTCGGACGAAGGTCTGACCCAGACGGCCCGCGTCATCAAGGCCGACAAGCCGGTCGTTATCACCAGTTCGAACGCGTCCCTCGTTCGCTAAGGAGATCTGACGAGTTTTTCGAATTCACGCGGCTCTTTACCAGCCCCCCAAAGTCGCCACGTGGATATGTAGACGACCCCAACCCCAAGTCGACTACAGAAAGCGCCCGCCCCCCACGGGCGCTTTCTCATGTCTGGGGTAGCGATTCATTTCAGTTGCACACGCCTCTCTAGTGTCCCGGACGCGCAGCAACGCTCTTGGCGTTGCTGCGCAGAGCCGGGACCCAGGGGCCGCGTATTCGCTGCAACATGGGCCCCGGCTCTGCAGCGCACCGCTGAAGGAGCGCTGCGCTGCGTCCGGGCACGAGAGTGCGGTGTTTGGCGCGCAACTGTCTCAACATCGTCGTTGCGAGCGCAGCGACTGGTCCGCCGAAGCCTCGGCGAAGGCGGAAGCAATCCAGGCTGCCGCTGCGGAGGCAGTGCCGTAGGGTGGGCAAAGGCGCACAGCGCCGTGCCCCCCAATTCAATCGCGACAGGCAAAGAAGGTGGGTACGCTTCCGCTTTGCCCACCCTACGATGTCCGAGCTTGTGACACGCAGCTCAAATCGCAGACACACCCTCGCATCCTCGCGGCTTGTCTCGCCCGAGCTTTGCTTCATCTCTTCGCCCTCAAATGAAAGAGGGCGCAGGGAAGACCGGGTGCCGGCTGGCCCCCGCGGTCCACTGTGCGAAGGTTGCGTACAAGAAGCTGCACAGCGGCATACAGGTGAAGCCAAACAACCGGCCTTCCCTGCGCAGTGGTTTGACGGCTTATGTCGTGCTCTCCTCGGGGAGCGTTGCACTATTGCCCCCGTCGCCTTGCGGATGATCGATGCGCGGACCCGGTTGGGCCGCCACATCACCGCTGAGACTTGACGCACAGACCCCGGGCGTCAGGACCACACGATTTTGCCGTACGCCGATCACACCGGTCGTGTGCGCGACACGTTTCGCTCACGGTCGCCCGCCCTGCGAAGCTCTTCGCGCCGATGTCACCTGCGTCCACCGCCGTCCGGCCCGCGTTCGTGACGATCGCGATACGCCCCTCTTCCTTGGGCCGGGTTGACGCGACACATACGCTCTTTCCGAATTTCGGTAAAGTGGAATATTTTCCGCTGTGCGGATTGACCGACCCATGGCGTGTTTTGCCCGTCGGGCAGCGCAAGGGCTGGCAGGGCAGCAGCGCGAGGCTACCGCGCTCCATACGTCGGCGGCGGCGCCTGCACTGTCGGAGCAGCCGCCGCGAACAGCTCGTCCTTGCTGCCGGTGAGCGGCGGATAGATGCGCTTGCGGTTGATGGTCTGCTTGGTCGCCTTGGCAGCCTGACCGGTCGTCCGCACCTCACGGTCCCAGCCCTCCGTGTAGAGCGCGCCCCAGCCACCGAGATCGAGCACGGTCACGTACCAGTCGATCCGCAGCGGCAGCATCGGCAAGCCGGCGAGATCGGCGACCACGTTGTGGCCTGCGAAGCGGCCCATGGGACGCGCGAACTGGCAGGACATCACGGTCGGATGCAGCCCGTCGACCACGCTCGAGGCGACATCGCCGGCCGCAAACACGCCGCCGACATCCGCGACCCGCATGAAGGGATCGACGAGGAGACGCCCGAGGCGATCGCGCGCCTCCGGAAAACTCGCCGCCAAGGTGCTCGCACGCATCCCGGCGCACCAGATCACGGTTTGCGCCGGAATGAACTCGCCCGAGCTCAGCCGCATGCCTGCGGCCTCGACCGACACGACACGCACGCCAAGCCGCGTCTCGACCTCCAGCGCGGCCAAGGCCGTCTCGATGACGGGTCGCGCCTGCGCGCCGATGGTGGCGCCGACCGCTGGATTGGGATCGACCAGGATGATGCGGCGGCTGCCCGAGATGCCAGCGCGCGCCAGCCTGGCCGGCATCTCGGCCGCGACCTCAATGCCCGTGAAACCGGCGCCGACCACCACCACCGTCGAACGCCCCGGCGACGGCGCGCTGCGCCCAAGCGAGACGAGATGATCTTCGAGGCGGAGCGCCGCGGCATAGGTGTCGACGTCGAAGACGTGCTCGGCAAGTCCGGGAATGGCGGGACGCATCACCTCGCTGCCGAGCGCCAGCACGAGGCGGTCATAATCCACCGTCTCCTCGCCGCCGCTCGTGACCAGCGAGATTTTTCGCCGTGCCGGGTCGATGGCCTCGACCTCGCCGATACCGTGGCTGACACCGATCGGATCGAGCAGTTGCGACAGCGGCAGCGCGACCTCGCCGAGATCAGCTTCGTAGTTGCGCACGCGGATGTTGTGATAGGGATTGCGGTCGACGAGACGGATCTCGATGTCGTCGTTCGCGCCGATCTCGTCGCGCTTGCGCGCAGCGCCGATGGCCGCCCACAGGCCTGCAAAGCCGGCGCCGAGCACGACGATACGGGCCATGTCCGCCTACTCTACTTTCCAAAGCAATCCTGCGGTCTGCCCGCGCGGATAAATATAGCTCAACAGCCCGCATCGACCAACCGCGCCAGCGCCGCGCCGCTGCACGAAGTCGCGAGCTCACGCCTCGCGCAGTTCCGACGGCGTGGCGCCGAAGCGCTTGCGGAAAGCGCGGTTGAAATAGGACAGATCGGCGAAGCCCGAGGAATGCGCGATGTCGCTGATCTTGCGCGTCCTGGCGCGGGGATCGCCGAGCAGCTTGCGGGCCTGCAGCAGGCGCTGCTCCAGCACGAATTCGGTGAAGGTCGTGCCGGCCTGCTCGAACAGACGCTGCGCCTGACGCGGGCTGAGCCCCGAGCGCGTCGCGACCTCGGACAGGCAGAGATCGTTGCGGCCGAGCGCAGCCATTACGTCGGCGCGCATGAGGTCGAGGCGCGCCGCCGCATGTCCCCGTCCGCGTGCCAGACTTGCATGCTCGGCATCGGTGCCGAGCAGGAGGCCGACGAGATCGACCATATGCTGCGCGGTCAGGCGCTGGCCCACCGCGTCGAGATGCGGCGCGTGATTGGCGGCGAGCGCATGGTAGCGGAAGACGGTTTCGGCGACGGCGCCGTCGCTGAGCACTTGCGACAGCTTGTCCTCGGCGCGCGGATTGATGTCGAGCAGCGCGCGGCGCGGCATACGGATGCTGGTGAAGCGGTCTTCGTCGGTGTGGCCGACGGTGCCCGTGATACTCATGTCGACGAGCACCATCTGGGCGGGCGCAAGGTCCACGGCGTGGCCGTTCTGCCCGACGCGGACGAGGCCCGCATGTGCGGCGATCAGGACGAGGTCGTCGCTGCCGTCGGCAAGGTGGCTCTGGCTGCGGGAATATTGCGCGGAGGCGCCTTCCGGAATGGCGAGCGCGATGTTGTCGACCACGCTGATCTGGAGCCGGCAATCGATGCTGTCGCCATGGCTCGGCCCGATATCGAGGCCGCAGGGACCGAAGGCCCGCTCACGCCACTGCTCGAACGCCGGGCCCTGCGGCAGTCCGGTGTATTGGTGAACGAAGATGCCGGGAGGCTTCACTGCATCCATTTGATTTTTCTCGACCTCTTCCGGCGGCGCGATCAGCGGCGCGACTTCAAATTCCGGGGATTTGACGCCGCGAAAGGCCGGGAGGTTCAAATTGGGGGCGGATTCGGCGGGACTTGTCGGGATGCGACGGCCGGATGGACCGTGGCGACAGGGGCGCCGCTTCGTAGCCCGCATGAGCGACTTGTCCGCCGTAGCTCAGAGAGCGAAGGCGGAAGCGACATGCGGGGACGGTGGTCCCGGATATCGCTTACGCTCATCCGGGCTACGGCACCTATTTTTTGGCGGGCGCCTGCGGCTGGGACGGCGGCACGGTCTCGATCAGCTTGCCGGAAAACACCGGGGATGAGGTCGGCTGGCCGCTCGGCGAGCCGCCGGCCTGCTCGACGGTGACGGCGTAGGTCGCGCCGTTGACGACTTCGGCATCATAGGAGGCGAGCAGCGGACGCGCGGTGAAATCGCCGGAGTCGATCACGCCGAGCGAGCGCGGGCGCGGCAGCTTGTCGGAGATCAGCCAGAGCTCGAAACTCTTGCCGGGCTCCGGAGTCGCACCGACCTTGCGCACCGTGAAATTCCGCGTCGCGCCGTCGATGGTGAGGATGAAGGCGGGGCCGCCACCCTGGCCCTGCAACAGCGCGACATATTGCGCCGAAGCGGCCAGCGGGGTGGCCGGCGTCTTCACTTCCACCGTCTGGATGCGCGGCGTAGGACGCAAGGCCCCCGGCAGCGCATCGGGGAGGAAGAGTTGAAGCGACAGCGTGACGAGCAGTGCGGCCGCAAGCGCGCCCGCGGCCGATGCGATGGAGCGCCAGCGCTTCACGCGGCCCTCGAGACGAATCACATTGCCGTCGTCGACGATTGGCACTTGCGGCGTCCGGACGACCTGCGGATCGGGTGCGTGCACCTGCGGCATGAAGACCGGCGCGATACCGGGAATCGCATCGGACCCAGAGCGCATCGCCTCGGGCTGCTCTGCTTCGGGAGGCTGCGGCTGCGGCTGCGGTTGCGGTGTCTGCTCCGATGGCGCTTCTGGCGGCGCAGTTTCGACCGGCGGGACTGGTGGCGGCGCGATGTCGGCCAGAACCGGCGGCTGCTGCGCAAGCGCCGTGCGCGCGATCTCGGACCTGATGTTCTCCCACACGATCGGACGTGGCTCGACCGAGCCGACCATCTGGTTGAGCGCGCCGAGCCGGAAGGCCCAGGCCTGCACGATCGCGGCGAACGCCTCGTCCACCGCCATCATGGTCTCGACCTGCGCGCGCTCATCGGCATCGAGCGTACCGAGCGCATATTCCGCGGCGAGCGCGATATGGTCCTCCGTGTAAGCCATCAATTGCAGTCCAGAACCATCCTCATCATCAAGCCATCACAATCCGAGGCATTCCCGGATATCCAACATGCTGCGCCGGAGCCACGTCTTCACCGTGTTGACGGGAGCGGCGAATTTCTCCGCCAATTGCTCGCGGCTCCAGCCGTTGTAATAGGCGAGAAGCACGAGCCGCTGACGGTCCGGCTCGAGCCGGCCGACGCATTCCAAGAGCCGCTTCAACTCTTCGGTCATCTCCCGGCGCGCCAGCGGGTCGGGGCTGTCGGCCGCCACCTCCATCGCCTGAGGCTCTTCCTCGATGGAGACTTCCGACTTCTTGCGCACGATGTCGATCGCACGGTTGCGCGCGATCGAGGCCATCCACGTGATCGGCGACGACAGGGCCGGATCGAACCGGCCCGCGCTGTTCCAGATCTTGACGTAGGTCTCCTGAATGACCTCCTCTGCGAGATCCTGTCGGCGCAAGATACGGAGCACGACGCCATAGAGTTTCGCGCGCGTGGCGGCGTAGAGGCGCTCGAACGCGGCCTGATCGCCCTTTGCCACCGCCTCAATCAACCCGACCAGCTCTGCTGGCGTCAGCATTCCGCCCCCCAAACAGGCCCTCGCGTTCCGCGCAAGCCCTGGCACCGCACCACCATAGCGCGCGGCAAAGCCGACCACCAAGGGGTGCGGTGCCACACTGTGGACAGCACATACGAAAAACCCGGACCTTGCGGTCCGGGCTTGGCAAATTCCAACGCGATCTGGCTGCTAGCGGCTCAGGCGACGGCGCCGATGCGGGCGCGCATCAGGCCGATGCTGTCGAGGTCGGCCTGCTCGCGGGCGTTTTCCTCAGCGCGTTCGCGGGCCTGGTCGCGCTCGTCGAGCAGCTCGACCTTCTTCAGCTCCTCGAAGGCCTCGGCCAGCGCGGCCTTGGCCTCGTCGAGCTGGCCCTTGAGCTCATCGGCCGAGCGGGTCAGGTTCTCGCGGCGCTGGATCGCGGCCTTGGCATAGGTCGGATAGGCAAAGTGCGAGGGATCGTTGATCCCGGCACGCTCCTGTTCGGTCGTGATCTCGCGCTCGAGATCGGTCGACATCCGCTGGAAGTCGGCGATCATGGTCTCGATCTGGGTGACCCGGCGGCGCTTCTCGTCGACCTGAAACTTCTTCAGGCGAATGAGGGTATCTCGTGACTTCATCGACTCGTACTCCCCAGAAGTCCCCCCGCTGCACGTGGGACGATACCGGTCACCCCACGGGCCCGATGGGGGCCCAGACCGGCTCTGCTACTCTGTGGGATGGGATGATGACGGGACAAAGTTAGCGTTCCGTTTCCAAATTGCCGAGGATTTGCGCCAACTGGCGGTAGCCGTCCGCCAGTGATGCATTTTCGTCCTTGCGCTGGCGCAGGAAGGTCTCCAGCGGCTCGTGCAGGCGGATCGCCTCGTCGACTTCGGGGCTGGAGCCGGCCCGGTAGGCGCCAAGACGGATCAATTCCTCCATGTCGGCATAGGTCGCCATCACCGCCCGCGCCTTCTGGATGACGGGCCAGAACTGCGGATCGGCCGATTTCGGCATGGTGCGGGAGACGGATTTGAGGATGTTGATCGCGGGATAGCGGCCGCGCTCGGCGATCGAGCGCTGCATCACGATGTGGCCGTCGAGAATGCCGCGGACGGCATCGGCGATCGGCTCGTTATGGTCGTCGCCGTCGACCAGCACCGTGAAGATCGCGGTGATGGCGCCCTCGCCGAGGCCCGGCCCGGCCCGCTCCAGAAGCTTCGGCAGCTCGGTGAAGACGGTCGGCGTATAGCCCTTGGCGGTCGGCGGCTCGCCGGCGGACAGGCCGATCTCGCGCTGGGCCATGGCAAAGCGCGTCACCGAATCCATCAGGCAGAGCACGTCCTTGTCCTCGTCGCGAAAATATTCGGCGACCGCCAGCGTCAGATACGCCGCCTGGCGGCGCATCAGCGCCGGCTCGTCGGAGGTCGCGACCACCACGACGGAGCGCGCAAGGCCCTCCTCGCCGAGATCGTCCTGCAAAAATTCCTGCACCTCGCGGCCGCGTTCGCCGATCAGCCCGATCACGCTGACCGCGGCATCGACGTTGCGCGCCAGCATCGACAGCAGCACCGACTTGCCGACGCCGGATCCTGCGAAGATGCCCATGCGCTGGCCGCGGCAGCAGGTGAGGAACGTGTTCATGGCGCGCACGCCGAGATCGAGCGGGCTGCCTACACGCTTGCGCGAATGCGCCGGCGGCGGCGTATTGCGGAACGGCATCGGCGAGGACCCTTGCGGCAAGGGCCCCTTGCCGTCGATCGGCTCGCCCAGCGCATTGACGACGCGGCCGAGCCAGGATGCTGACGGCCGCACTTGATTGGCGGCATTGGCGATGACGGCCTTGCAGCCGCGGCGCACGCCGTCGAGGCCGGCGAACGGCATCACGACAGCGTTGTTGCCGGAGAAGCCGATCACCTCGCAGGGAATCGAACGGTTGGCGCCGGTCTCGATCACGAGCCGCGCGCCGACCGACATCGCGTGAATAGGCCCTGCCACCTCGACCATCAGGCCGCGGACGCCAACCACGCGGCCGTAAATATTGACGCCGTCGATGTCGCCGATCTGTTCGGCCAAAGCCTTCATCGGAGGGCCTTCATTAAGGTGCGCGCCTTGGACATCCGGGACTTCACGGTGAAAACCTTAAGTTTCGCCATATTTCTGAACGGAGCTTAACTTCGTGTTTACCCGCATCATTAATCATTGCGTCACTGTCTTTGTGACTGAGCGTGACTCCCCTTCAGAAGAAGGCTGAGTCGCGGGAGTCGGTTAGGCCCGTCTCTTAAAGTGGAACTTGAACGGAGCTGGGTGACGAAAGCTGCTTCACGCGCAAGACCTTAGGGCGATTCGACAAAAATTGCACCGGGGGGACTTGCGTTCCAGAATCAGAGTTTGTTAACCATCTGTTGTCAGGATCCGAATCAGTTGTTCAAAGGCGTTTTGTTGAGTGCCGCGAATGCGGCCGACCTGACGCCCAGGAGCGGCGACTATGGGGAACTGGCATGCGCGTTTTGCTGATTGAAGATGACAGCGCCGTCGCGCAGTCGATCGAGCTGATGTTGAAATCTGAGAGCTTCAACGTCTACACGACCGATTTGGGGGAAGAAGGCGTCGATCTCGGTAAATTATACGATTACGACATTATCCTTCTCGACCTCAACCTGCCCGACATGTCCGGCTACGACGTGCTCAAGCAGCTTCGGGTCTCCAAGATCAAGACACCGATCCTGATCCTCTCCGGCCTCGCCGGCATCGAGGACAAGGTCAAGGGTCTCGGCGTCGGCGCCGACGACTACATGACCAAGCCCTTCCACAAGGACGAGCTGGTGGCCCGCATCCATGCGATCGTGCGCCGCTCCAAGGGCCATGCCCAGTCGGTCATCCAGACCGGCGACCTCGTCGTCAACCTCGACACCAAGACGGTGGAAGTCGGCGGCCAGCGCGTGCATCTGACCGGCAAGGAATATCAGATGCTGGAGCTCCTCTCGCTCCGCAAGGGCACGACCCTCACCAAGGAAATGTTCCTCAACCACCTCTATGGCGGCATGGACGAGCCCGAGCTGAAGATCATCGACGTCTTCATCTGCAAGCTCCGCAAGAAGCTCGCCAACGCTTCCGAGGGCCGCAACTTCATCGAGACCGTGTGGGGCCGCGGCTACGTGCTGCGCGAGCCGCACGAGCACGAAGAGCGCATTCCCGCCTGATCCTGGGTTTACGTCGCAAGCCCCTTTCGGGCTTGCTCCTCCCAGCCTGGACCCCGCCGCAAATGGCGGGGTTTTGTTTTTTGGGGGATGCGCAGGCGGCTTCATCGCCCTCCTGCCATTGAACCGCTATCCTTCCCCCGCCGACGAATGGTCGCTGCACGATGGGGGAACGATGATCCTGCAATCACTCGCCGGCCTGCCCGCCTTCCTGGTCTATTTCTGCACCGGGCTGATCGCGATCGTGGCCTATTTGTTCGTCTATACCCGCATCACGGCGCATAACGAGTTCCAGCTGATCCGCGACAACGAGCCGGCCGCGGCGATTGCGCTTGGGCTGAGCCTGCTCGGCTTCGTGGCGCCGCTGGTCAGCGCCATCGCACATTCGGCCAACGTATTGGACTGCCTGATCTGGGCGACGATCGCGCTGGTCGTGCAGATCATCGTGTTTTTCCTCGTGAAGGTCCCGGTGCCGAACCTGTCGGCGCGGATCTCCGCCGGCGAGCTTGCCCCGGCGATCTGGCTTGGCCTGTCCTCGCTCGCCGCGGGCGTTTTGAACGCCGCCTGCATGATCTACTGACATGGCCGACAAACTCTCCAAAAAGGAGTTCGGCAAGCGCCGGCCGGTGGCGGAGCCACCGCCCGTGCGGCCGCCGGTGAAGCGCTCCGGCCATGTCGCGCTGCTGGTGATGGGCACGCTCGCGGTCGGCACCACCGCCTACACGATGATGCCGCGACAGAATTGCGAGCCGCCTCCTCCCGGAACGGAAGCCTCGGCTCAGGCGAGCACCGCGTGCAGCAGCAGGAGCAGCTCCTCGAGCAGCGGCAGCTCGCGCTGGTCGTCGCGATCGAGCTTCTTCAGCAGCGACTCTTCGTCCCATTCCTCATCGGGAACGTCGTCGGATTCCGGCCACAGCAGCGTGAGCCGCGGCGGCTTCGGCTCGTTCGGCCACGGCTTCTCGGGCGGCGGCTGACCCATGCAGCGCATCACCTGCCTCGAGCGCGACGATTGGCGAGAGACCGCGGCGCAATGCGGCTTCGTCTTCCACACCATCGACGGCGAGCGCTATTGGGACGAGCGCGCCTATTACGGCTTCACCCTCGAGGAGATCGAGCGCGGCATCGAGACGCCGACCGGCGAGATCGACGCGATGTGCCTGGAACTCGCCGGCCGCGTCATCGGCGACGAGCGGCACCTGCGGCGCTTGCAGATTCCGGACGCGTTCTGGAGCCTGATCGCCGAGAGTTGGAATCGCGACGACCGCAGCCTCTATGGCCGGCTCGATCTCAGGTACGACGGCAAAGGTCCGGCAAAGCTGCTCGAATACAACGCGGATACGCCGACCTCGCTGTTCGAGGCGGCCGTCTTCCAATGGACCTGGCTCGAACAGGCGATCGAACGCCGCGTCATCCCCTCGCGTGCCGATCAGTTCAACTCCATCCACGAGCGGCTGATCGCGGCGTGGAAGGAGATCGCTGCCGGCCGCCACGTCCATCTCACCGGCAGCACCGGCAATCAGGAAGACGCCGGCACGCTCGCTTATCTCGAAGACACCGCACGCCAGGCCGGGCTCTCCACCAGGCTGCTCGATATCGAAGAGGTCGGCTGGCGCGATGAGCCTGGCTGTTTCGTCGATCTCGACGATGGCGACATCGCGCTCGCCTTCAAGCTCTATCCCTGGGAGTGGATGTTCCACGACGCCTTCGGTGCAAAGCTCAAGGACGCACCGACGCGCTGGATCGAGCCGCCGTGGAAGGCGGTGCTCTCCAACAAGGGCATTTTGCCGCTGCTGTGGGAGATGTTTCCGAACCATCCCCATCTGCTGCCGGCCTTCTTCGAGGACGATCCGCGCGCCGCCGAACTCGGAACGTCCTATGTGCGCAAGCCGCTGCTATCGCGCGAAGGCGCCAATGTTACGCTGGTGTCCGGCGGCGTGCCGCTCGACGAGCAGGCAGGCCCCTACGGCGCCGAAGGCTTCGTGCGCCAGGCTCTAGCACCGCTGCCGAATTTTTCGGGCTTCTATCCGGTGATTGGAAGCTGGCTGGTGAACCACGAAGCCTGCGGATTGTCGATCCGCGAGGACGAGAGCCCGATCACGGGCAACCGCTCGCGGTTTCTGCCGCATGCGATTTTGTGAGATCCTCTTCCCCTCTCCCCTTGTGGGAGAGGGTGGCTCGCCGCGCAGCGGCGAGACGGGTGAGGGGTATCCATCCTCACGAACAGGATTGCGAGTGGAGAGGGACCCCTCATCCGGCGCTTCGCGCCACCTTCTCCCACAAGGGGAGAAGGAAGAAAGAGATCACCTCGCCGCGGCGATCTTCAACGACGGCGGCATCAAACCGCCCATGGGGCGGCCGGAGCGCGCGGGGTTGAGCTGGTACAGACCGCGGCGATCCGCGATGGGGCGGAACGCATCGGTGATGCCGACGACGGACTCGGCAGCGCCAAGCAGCAGCGTGCCGTCGGACTCCAGGACCTTCGCCATCCGCTCGAAGATCACCGCCTTGGTGTCCTGGTCGAAATAGATCAGCACGTTGCGGCAGAAGATCACGTCGAAGGTGCCGAGATGGGAGAAGTCCTGCAGCAGATTGAGCTGGCGGAACTGCACCATCGCGCGAATGTCGGCATTGAGCTGCCAGAGCTCGCCGACCTGCGTGAAATACTTCATCAGGTGCTGAATCGGCAGGCCGCGCTGCACCTCGAACTGGCTGTAGATTCCGGCCTTCGACTTCTCCAGCACCTCCTGCGACAGATCGGTGGCGACGATCTCGATGCGCCAGCCGGCGAGGGCCGCACCCATCTCCTTCACGCACATCGCGATCGAATAGGGCTCCTGCCCGGTCGAGGACGCCGCCGACCAGATGCGCAAGCTCTTGCGCGCCGCGCGCGCCTTGATCAGCCCCGGCAGGATGGTGTCGCGCAGATGATCGAACGGGATCTTGTCGCGGTAGAAGAAGGTCTCGTTGGTGGTCATCGCTTCGACCACGTCCGTCGCAAGCCGGCCGTCGCCGTTCCTGATCTTCAGCACGAGATCGGGAATGCCTGATAGGCTCGCCTTGCGGGCGAGCGGCAGCAGCCGACTCTCGACCAGATATTGCTTCTCGGGGGACAGATCGAGGCCGGAGCGCTCTTTCAGGAACTTGCGCAGATAGTCGTAGTCGGTGGGCGTCACGAGCGATCTCCCGCGAACAGGCGGTTGACCTTGGCGCCGATCTGGTTGAGCGGCAGGATCGCCGCGCAGATGCCGGCATTGGCCGCCGCGCCCGGCATGCCCCAGACCACGCTGGAGGCTTCGTCCTGCGCGATGACGCTGCCGCCGGCGGCAACGATGTCCTTGCCGCCGCGCATGCCGTCCGAGCCCATGCCCGTCAGGATCACGGAGAGGATGCTGCCGTGCCAGATGTCGATGGCGGAGGTGAAGAGCGGATCGACCGCGGGCTTGCAGAAATTGACGGCGGGACCGTCGTCGAGCGCGATCACAGTGTCCGCGCCGCTGCGTGCGACGCGCATGTGCTTGCCGCCCGGCGCGAGATAAATCCGTCCCGGCTTCACCGGCTCGCCGTCGACCGCCTCGGCCGCGGGCTTGCGGCTCGAACGCGCCAGATGCTCGGCGAGAATGGTGGTGAAGGTCGGCGGCATGTGCTGGGTGATCAGCACCGGGACGCGGTCGATCACCGGGCCGAGCTCGGTGACGAGCGCCATCAGCGCCTGCGGACCGCCGGTCGAGGAGCCGATCAGCAGTACCTTCGGTGCCTGCGTCGAGAATGGGCGCATGACCAGCGCTCCCGACGACGGTGCGTGCAGGGCGGGAGCCGGAGCGGGCGCGGCGGGCCTCGCAATCGGGCTCCGCGGGGCCGGAGCCGGGCTCGCGGGCGCCAGCGGCGGACTTGCAACCGCGTGCTTGCGGCGCAGCCGCGCGCCGAGATGGCGGATCTTCTGGATCAAATCGTGATGAAAGATATCCGCGGCCGACGCCTCGCGCGTCGATTCCGGCTTCGGAATATAATCGGCCGCGCCGAGCGACAGCGCCTTGAAGCTGATCTCCGCGTTACGGCGGGTCAGCGTCGAGGCCATGATGATGACCAGATCGCGCTTCTTCGCCAGCAGCTGCGGCAGCGCCGAGATGCCGTCGAGCTCGGGCATTTCGATGTCGAGCACGGCAACGTCAGGATTGATGCGTTCGATCTGGTTGACCGCTTCGAGCCCGGTGCGCAGCGAGGCCGCGACTTCCATGTCGTGCTCGGCGCCGACCCAGCGCGAGATCAGACCGCGGATGACGACGGAGTCGTCGACGATCATCACCCGCAGCGGCCCCGCCTCGCGCGAGCCGGTCGTGGTCGAATTACCTGCGAACGCAACACTCATTACTCACCAACTCAGACTGAAAGGATACAGTTGAAAACAGGCGCCGAAGGATCCGTTCGCCTCCGGCCGGACGCTCAGATAAGCCCGACTTCCTGGAATTTCGCCGTCACGATGTCCTTGTCGAACGGCTTCATGATGTACTCGTTGGCGCCGGCATGCAGCGCGCGCGCGATATGCGCGACGTCGTTCTCGGTGGTGCAGAACACCACCTTGGGCTGGTCGCCGCCGGGCATCCGCCTGAGATGGCCGAGGAACTCGTAGCCGTCCATCACGGGCATATTCCAGTCGAGCAGCACCGCATCGGGCAAGCCGCGCTTGCAGGCTTCCAGCGCCTTCTCACCGTCCTCGGCTTCGAGGATCTGGAAGTCGAGGCCCTCCAGGATCCGGCGCGCAACCTTGCGGATGACGCTGGAATCATCAACAACGAGACAAGTTCGCATGTGAACCTCTGCTTCCTCCCCTTTGCGGGGGCACTTCCAATTGCAAGTCCATCCGCGGCGATGCCGCCGTATCAGGCCGCCATCATCTCGGGCGCGAGCTCGAGGACGCGATCGACGTCGAGGACGACCATGAGCTGTCCGTCGAGGCGGTGGACGCCGCCGGCGAGCTTGGCCATGCGGGGGTCGAGGTTGACG
>NZ_JADPKR010000075.1 GCF_023074055.1 Bradyrhizobium sp. 141 | reverse complement strand
GTGCGCGTACGAACCACGGTGCCGCGCGCTGCATTTCGATCAGCGGCTTGAGCATCGATACGGCGATCAGTAACGAGGTCCTGCGCGTCATGAAGCCGCTCGGCGCCGAGGCAGCACTCAAAGCGATCGAGGCGCAATCGAGCACGACGACCGCGGCCGAGCGCCAGCTGGAGCTGTCGCTGCAGCAGGCGCGCTACGAAGCCGCGCACGCGCGCCGACAGTACGACGCCGTCGACCCGGCAAACCGGCTGGTCGCCGGCGAGCTGGAGCGACGCTGGAACGAGGCATTGCAGGCTGTCGCAAAGCTTGAAGGAGAGATCGCCGCCCTGATTGCGCGCCGTCCGCCGCCGTTCGGTGAGCCGGAGCGCCAGCAATTGGTGGCGCTCGGTGCTGATCTGGAGCGCGCCTGGTTGCATCCCGCTGCAACCGCCGCAACGCGCAAGCGTATCCTTCGCGCGGCACTCACGGAGATCGTCGTGCGCAGGGACGGCGCAATCATCCATGCGGTCCTGCACTGGCAAGGCGGCGATCATACCCAACTGCAAGTCAAACAGCGACTGAATGCGGCCGGCCGGCACAATCCACG
>NZ_JADPKR010000032.1 GCF_023074055.1 Bradyrhizobium sp. 141 | reverse complement strand
TTGGGCTCTGACTCATTTCTGATGAAGTTCGCCGGCGACTGTGGTTCTTCAACGGAGAATCGGCGCCATGCGGACAGGCTTTCGAATTTCATCGCTCGTACCGAGTGGTTTGGTGTTTGATGGCGTAAGTGATTCAGAGGATTCGGTTATTCTGGCTGTTCGGTCAGAGGCTACGGAGGCCCAGTGCCCTTTGTGCACGACAGCATCGCGCCGAATCCATAGCCGTTACATCCGGCACGTGGCCGATTTGCCATCAGCGGGCAGAAAGGTGCGCCTCCGATTGCTCACGCGGCGCTTCACATGTGAGGTGCCGCATTGCCACCGGCGGATCTTCTCAGAGCGGTTTGGAGAAGACATCGTTCCGCTTCGACGGCGTCGGACGGCACGGCTGGAATACATCGTCCATCACTTGGGGTTGGCGCTGGGCGGCCGGCCGGCGGCAAGCTTCGCCAAGCGGCTCATGCTGCCCGTTAGCAACGATACCTTGCTACGGGTGGTCCGCCGGCGGGCGGCGATGCCGACAGATCCATTGCTTGTTGTGGGCATCGATGACTGGGCGTTCCGGAGAAACCATCGATACGGGACGATCGTGTGCGATTTGGAGCGCCGGCGGATCGTTACCCTGCTGCCCGACCGGGAAACTGCGACCGTTCGGGCGTGGCTATCGAAGCACCCAGCGATCAACATTGTGTCGCGAGATCGCGGTGGTGGATACGGCGAGGCAGCAGCCAAGGCGCTGCCGAACGCCATCCAAATCGCCGACCGCTGGCATCTGATGGAAAATGCGAGCGCGGCCTTCCTTGATGCGGTGCGCCGCTCCATGAACAGAATCCGAACCGCAATCGGAGCGACGACGATCGACCCGGAATTGCTGACCTGTGCGGAAAAGCTGCGCTATCAGGGCTATCTCCGGCGCCAGGACAGCCATGCCGTAATTGCGGCTCTCGTCAGCGACGGTGTGCCGCTCAAGGAGATCGTACGCCGCACCGGACATAGTCGCAATCTGGTTCGTCAAATTAGCCGCGGCGGCGGGACGGATATGTTCCGCACCCGTCAAAGCACCCTGGACGGGCATCTGCCGTTCCTGGACGCGCAGTGGTCAGTCGGCTGTCGCAACGGTGCCGAGCTCTGGCGCCGCTTGAAGGGACAAGGCTTCAAGGGATCGCTGCGCGTCGTGGCGGAATGGGCGACGCGCCGACGGCGTGCCGAGACTATCAGCCATCAACAATTGCAGAAGGTCCCCGCCGCCAGGACGATAGCGCAGCTGATGACGACGAAGCGCGACCACCTGACCAGGGCCGAGACCGTCACGCTTGCGGTCATCGAACAAAACGTTCCTATGCTGGCCGATGCCCAGGCTCTCGTTGGCGGCTTCCACGCGATGATCCGAAAGAAGGCCGAGATGGAGCTCGAACCTTGGATTGATGAATCCAAGCGGAGCCTCATTGCCTCGTTCGCGAATGGAATTGCCAACGATAAGCGCGCGGTGCACGCCGCTATTACGCAACCCTGGTCCAATGGCCAAGTGGAAGCTCAGATCACCAAGCTAAAGCTGGTCAAACGGCAGATGTACGGGCGCGCTAAGCTCGATCTCCTTCAGGCAAGGCTGATTGGCGCGCCATAAAAACAATCACGATCATCGAATATGCGTCAGAGCCAAT
>NZ_JADPKR010000053.1 GCF_023074055.1 Bradyrhizobium sp. 141 | reverse complement strand
GTTTGAGGGACGACCGCCTTCCAACCAACAGGCCGCTCGCGAGCGCGCTTCCAAATCGCGCCGTAGCGAGCGGGCGGCCGGCCCGTTACCCCATCTACGCAGGCCGCGGTTCCTAGAGCGGCGGAATGTGGGCGCCCCCTTCCATTTCCCGTCCTCCGACCCCAGATAGACCGCCATGGTTTCCCAATCTCCCGACATGAAAGCCAGGCCCGAAGGCCCGGTTCGCGCACCATCGGCGGTTCCGATCGATGATGCCGTGCTGCCCTACGAGGTCGACGCGCTCGACGTGCGCGGGCGGCTGGTGCGACTTGGCCCGGCGCTCGACGAGATCCTGACCAAGCACGATTATCCGGCGCCGGTCGGCAAGCTGCTCGGCGAGGCCATCGTGCTGACGACGCTGCTCGGCACCGCGCTGAAATTCGAGGGTCGCTTCATTCTGCAGGCCCAGACCGACGGCCCGGTGTCATTCCTGGTCGTCGACTACATGGCGCCGGATCGCCTGCGCGCCTATGCGCGCTTTGACGCCGCGCGTCTCGGCGAGACCAGGGATTCCGGCGCGCTGCTCGGCCGCGGTCATCTCGCCATGACCATCGACCAGGGCCCCGACATGAGCCGCTACCAGGGCCTCGTCGCCCTCGACGGCGGCAGCCTGGAAGACGCCGCCCACGAATATTTCCTGCGCTCGGAGCAGATCCCGACGCGCGTGCGCCTCGCGGTTGGCGAGGAGTGGCGCTCGAACGACGGCGGCAAGCATCGTTGGCGCGCCGGCGGCATGCTGATGCAGTTTCTACCGAAGGCGCCGGAGCGCGCGCGGCAGGCGGACTTGCATCCCGGCGATGCCCCTGATGGCGTCGAGGCGCACAGCGTCACTGAAGACGATGCCTGGGTCGAGGCGCGTTCGCTGATCGAGACGGTCGAAGACGTCGAGCTGATCGATCCCGAGCTCTCCGGCGAACGGCTGCTGTTCCGCCTGTTCCACGAGCGCGGTGTGCGCGTGTTCAATCCGATGGTCCTCAAGGCGCAGTGCTCCTGCTCGCGCGATGCCGTCGCCTCGATGCTCAAGAGCTTCTCGCCCGACGACCGCGCCGCGATGGTCAAGGACGACAAGGTCGTCGTCACCTGCGAGTTCTGCTCGTCAGTGTACGATTTCACGCCGGATGAGGCGGGGGTCGAAGACGCGTAGCGAACTCTCGTAGGGTGGGCAAAGCGAAGCGTGCCCACGTCTCTGAAATCGTGAAAGATGGTGGGCACGGCGCTTTGCGCCTTTGCCCACCTTACGGCACCTCGCTGTGTCGCGCCGCTGTCAATCCACTCGCGCAAAAATATTCCACTTTACCGAAATTCGGTTTCGGCGTATGTGTCGCTCACCCCGGCTCACTCAAGAGGGGCGATCTTGTGGTCGTCACGTTCGCGAGCCGGGTCTGCGGTGGACGCGGCAGCGTCGGCACGAGAGGTGCGGGCAGGGCGGGTAGTCCCTGTGAGCCCGAGGCTTCGTGCAGACGAGCGGCGCTGCTAGGTTCGTCTCGCCTGTAAGTTTCCGGCTCCGTCGACAGGGCTGGAAAAACTGCGGCGAAATGGCGAACCGCGCGTACGGCAAAACCGTGTGGTCCTGACCGTCGTTGCTACGGTCAAGCCTTTCGCGAAGATGCGAGCGAGCTCAACCGGGCAGACTGCATCATCCAATTCGCGGGGCGAGGGAGGCCAGAAGGAAAGTTCGGCTCCCGGGAGAGCACGGCATAAGCCGTCCGACCATCGCGCAGGGAAGGCCGAGTGATCGGCACCACCTGTATGCTGCTGTGCGGTTCTTCCTGCGTGTGCATTTCGCGCAGCGGACCGCGGGTGCGAGCTGGCACCCGGCCTTCCCTGCGCCCTCTTGGCTTTTAGAGGGTGGAGCGACCAAGCAAAGCTCGGGCGAAACCAGCCGCGAGAATGCGAAGGCGTGTCTGTGAGTCAAACTACGTGCCACCCACTCGATATCGTAGGGTGGAAAAGGCGCTCTTGCGCCGTGCCCACGATCTCTCTCGGCCGCGAAAAATACGTGGGCACGCTTCGCTTTGCCCACCCTACGGCACCGCCTCAGTTCAACACCCGCTTGCTGTCCGGGCTGTCCAGCGAAAACGCCGGCACGTCGATCTCGAAGCGCTCGCCGCTTTCGGTGACCATCTGGTAGCGGCCGGTCATGAAGCCGGAGGCGGTCGAGAGCGGGACGCCCGAGGTGTATTCGAAGCGCTCGCCGGGGGCCAGGATCGGCTGCTCGCCGACCACGCCCTCGCCCTTCACCTCCTGCTGGCGGCCGGAGGCGTCGGTGATGATCCAGTGCCGCGTCTTGAGCTGCACGGTCTCCTCGCCGGAATTGGTGATGACGATGGTGTAGGACCAGAAGTAGCGGGAACGGTCGGCCGACGACTGCTCCGGAACAAAGTTCGGCTCGACGGTCACTTCGATCTGGCGGGTCACGGCGCGATACATCTGGCCATCATACCGATTCCCCGGCCGGGAACCAAACGCGCAACACGGCTTTGGCGACATCGTCCCGCCAGAATTCGCGGGGAAGTACACCCCGATTTGATCCAGCCGCTTTGCGAGAAAACGGCCGGACCGGTACACTTCCTTTGACGCGTCGCGATTTGCGGAAGGGTTTTTGGCCCCCAATGACCATTGCCGACCAAGTGACGGGACAGACGATCGCGGGAACCGCGGGGGCCAAGCCCGCAGGGACCAAGCCGCGCGCCGCCGCACCTGCCATCACGCTGCCCGCCATCGGCGAGCGCGAGCTCCGGCTCGACCTGTTCCGCGGGCTCGCGCTGTGGCTGATCTTCATCGACCATCTGCCGGCCAGTCTCTTGACGTGGTTCACCATCCGCAATTACGGCTTCAGCGACGCCACCGAGATCTTCATCTTCATCTCCGGCTACACCGCCGCCTTCGTCTACGGAAGGGCGATGCTGGAGAGTGGCGTCCTCATCGCCACCGCGCGCATCCTGCGCCGGGTCTGGCAGATCTACGTCGCCCACGTCTTCCTGTTCACGATCTTCCTCGCCGAAATCTCCTATGTCGCGACCAGGTTCGAGAACCCGCTCTACACCGAAGAAATGGGTATCCTGGATTTCCTCAAGCAGCCCGACATCACCATCGTGCAGGCGCTGCTGCTGCGCTTCCGTCCGGTCAACATGGACGTGCTGCCGCTCTACATCGTGCTGATGCTGGCGTTGCCGCTGATCCTGTGGTCGATGAAATGGCGCCCCGACTTCACGCTCGGCCTCTCGGTCGCGCTCTACGTTGTCACCTGGGAATACGATCTCTATCTGTCGGCCTATCCGAACGGCTTCTGGGCCTTCAATCCCTTCGCCTGGCAATTGCTGTTCGTGTTCGGTGCATGGTGCGCGCTCGGAGGTGCGCGACGGATGTCGCGCATCCTGGCCTCGCCCGTGACGATGTGGATATCGATCGCCTATCTCGCGGCGGCGTTCTGCGTGACGCTGACCTGGTACGTGCCGCAGCTCTCCCACTTCATGCCGAAGCGGATCGAGCAGTGGATGTATCCGATCGACAAGACCGATCTCGACGTGCTGCGCTTCACGCATTTCCTGGCGCTGGCCGCGCTCACCGTGCGCTTCCTGCCCCGGGATTGGCCGGGCTTGAAATCGCGCTGGCTGCGACCATTGATTCTATGCGGGCAGCATTCGCTCGAGATCTTCTGCCTCGGCGTCTTCCTGGCCTTCGCCGGCCATTTCATTCTCGCCGAAGTCTCCGGCGGCGCAGCCATGCATGCGCTGATTAGTCTCTCCGGGGTCCTGATCATGTGGGGCGTGGCGTGGGTGATTTCGTGGTACAAGCGGGTGGCTGACAAGAGCGGTGCGAAAACCAAAAACGCCGTCGGCAACGCCGATCTGGCGGGAGGGGGCTGATGAAGGCGAAGGTTCTCCTGAGCCTGATCCTGCTATGCGGTAGCCTCGCCGCGCCTGTGGCGCGCGCGGGCGATGCTGCGCCTGCCGCGCCCGCGGCGTGCGAACTGCCGTCCTATCTGCTTACCAGCGAAAGTCGGCTTTCCAGGGTCGCCGATGCCGTCAAGGCCGCCAAACCGCTCGACATCCTCGTCATCGGCAGCCGCTCGACCACGATTCCGTCTTCGGAAAGCAGCTCCTATCCGGCGCGCATGGAGGCAATCCTCAAGGAGAAGCTGCCAGCGTCCGAGGTGGTGCACGTCTCCGTAGAAATACAGAGCAAGAGAACGGCGGAGGAGGCCGCCTCCACCTTCGTTAAGCTGATAGAAGCAAAAACGCCTACTTTGGTCATCTGGCAGACCGGGACCGTGGATGCTATCCGATCCATCGATCCCGACGAATTTCGCAGCGCCGTGACCACAGGGGTTGTTGCGTTGCAAAAGGCAGGGGCCGACGTCGTCTTGATGAATTTGCAGTACAGCCCGCGCACCGAAACGATGATCTCGGCGCAACCGTTTCTCGATAACATGCGCGTGGTGGCGCAGGAGCACGATATTCCGCTGTTCGATCGTTTTGCGATCATGCGGCAGTGGAATGACCAGGGTCAGTTCGACCTGTTCAGCCCGTCCCGCGGGCCCGAACTGGCGAAGCAGGTCCATGATTGCCTTGGCCGGGCGTTGGCACAGTTCGTGATCGACGCTGCCCATCTGGAGCCGGCCCAGCAGCAAAATTGAGGTCTAGCGTTAATGAGTTCTCTCCGCCCTTTTTGCCTGACAACATGGTTTGCCGCGCCTGCAGCCGCGATGCTGTTGTTGCTGACGCCGGCCGCGCAGTCGCATGCGCAGGCGCCGGCCGCACCCGCGCAGTCGGCTGATCCCGCTTCCGCTTCGCCCTCCCAGACCACTGTCGCAGCGACGTCGCCCGAGCAGCGCGGCGTCACGGCGCGCGCCGTCGACAAGGTGAAGCAGGTCGCCAAATCCGCCGCCGACATCTTCAGCCGCGTGCCCTGCCTGCCGCCGAAGGGCGGCTCGAAGGCAATGGGTACGCTGCCGCATGTGGCAAGCAAGCTCGTCGCGGGCCAGCCTGTCTTGATCGTCGCGTTCGGCTCGTCGTCGACTGCAGGTTTCGGCGCGAGCTCGCCGGAGTTCAATTATCCGAACCGTCTCGCCGCGCAGCTGCGCCGGCACTATCCGACCGCCGACATCACCGTCGTCAATGCCGGCGTCGGCGGCGAGGATGCGCCCGAGATGATGAAGCGCCTTCAGACGCAGGTGATCGACGTGCATCCGGATCTCGTGATCTGGCAGGTCGGCACCAACGCCGTGCTGCGCAATCTCGACCCCGGCGATACCGCAAAGCTGGTCGAGGACGGCATCAGCCGCATCCAGGCCGCCGGCGGCACCGACATCGTGCTGGTCGATCCGCAATATTCGCCAGCCGTCAACCAGCGCAAGGAGAGCGCCGGCAAGATGATCAAGCTGCTCGGCAACGTCGCCGAGCTCCGCCACGTCGGCATCTTCCCGCGCTTCGAGGTGATGCGCGACTGGCACGAGAACCAATCGATCCCGGTCGAGAGCTTCGTCATCGCCGACGGCTTGCACATGAACGATTGGGGCTATGCCTGCTTCGCCCAGCTGCTCGGCGACGACATCGTCCGCTCCGTCGGCCAGATCAAGCTCGGGGTGAACGTGCCGGCGGATGTGCGGACGTATCGGCCGATGTAACTCGGCGCCGTAGGGTGGGCAAAGGCGCATCGCGCCGTGCCCACCATCTCGTCATTACAATCGATAACGGTGGGCACGCTTCGCTTTGCCCACCCTACGAGACCTTCGTCGCCTTACGCCTTCTCCAGCGCGGCGGTCAGATCCTCGATCAGATCATCCGCATGCTCGAGCCCCGCGGAGAAGCGGATGAAGCCTTCGCCGATGCCGAGGGCGGCGCGGTCTTCCGGCTTCAGGCGCTGATGCGTCGTGGTCGCCGGATGCGTGACGAGGCTCTTGGCGTCGCCGAGATTGTTCGAGATCCTCGCAAGCTTGAGCTCGTTGAGCACGCGGAACGCAGCCTGCTTGCCGCCCTTGACCTCGAAGCCGACCAGCGTCGAGCCGCCGCGCATCTGCTTTTTCACCAGCGCTGCCTGCGGATGATCGGCGCGGCCGGGATAAACCAGCCGCGCGATCTTCGGATGGCTCGCCAGCACCTCGGCGATGCGCGCAGCGGTATCGGTCTGCGCGCGCACGCGCACGCCGAGCGTCTCCAGGCCCTTGAGCAGGACCCAGGCGTTGAACGGCGAGATCGACGGGCCGGTCTGGCGCATGAAATTGTGGATGTGCTCGGCGATGAAGGCTTCCGAGGACAGGATGACGCCGCCGAGGCAGCGGCCCTGGCCGTCGATATGCTTGGTCGCGGAATAGACCACGACGTCGGCACCCAGCGCGAGCGGGCTCTGCCAGATCGGGGTTGCGAACACGTTGTCGACGATGAGCCGCGCGCCGCCCTTGTGCGCGATCTCGGCGATGCCGGGAATGTCGAGCACATCGAGCGTCGGATTGGTCGGACTCTCCAGGAAGAACGTCTTGGTGTTCGGCCTCACCGCGCGCTGCCATTGGTCGAGGTCGAGCCCGTCGACCAGCGTGGTCTCGATGCCGTAGCGCGGCAGCAGGTCCTGCACGACGTAGAGGCACGAGCCGAACAGCGCCCGCGAGGCCACCACGTGATCGCCGGCCTTGAGCGGCGCCAGGATCGCGGTCGTCACCGCGGCCATGCCGGTTGCCGCCGAGCGGGCCGCCTCGGCGCCTTCGAGCTCGATCATGCGGCGCTCGAACATCGCGATGGTGGGATTGGAGTAGCGCGAATAGATGAAGCCCGGATCCTCGCCCTTGAACCGAGCCTCGCATTCCTCGGCGCTGTTGTAGACGTAGCCTTGGGTCAGGAACAGCGACTCCGACGTCTCGCCATATTGCGAGCGCAGGGTCCCGGAATGGACCAGACGGGTTTCGGGACGGTAGTTGGTGGTCGACTTCGACATAGGTACCTCCGACATGACCGCCTCGTCGAAAACGGTCACAAAAAAACCGGCCTGGATATCTCCACGGGCCGGGATCACAGAGGTCCCCGGCCTGTTTAGCGACTTATTTAACGTGGCTGCAAGCCGGCCGGCTCAAATCACCACGGGATAAGTGATGCTCATATTCCGCAATGCCCTTTCCGTCAAGGCGTCCATCGGATAGCCGTAAAAGGCTTGTATTTTCCGCATGTCCGGATGCATTTGACCCCTGATGAGGATCCCCGGTTGACGTTTACGGTCGCGCCCGACGCCAATGGTATCCTGCCCGACCGCATGATCGCGGCGATGGCGGACGCGGGGCTTATCCTGCCCGCCTACGACTTCGTCGAGAGCCAGATCCAGCCGGCGAGCCTCGATTTGCGTCTCGGCGACATTGCCTATCGCGTCCGCGCCAGCTTCCTGCCCGGTCCCGGCGCAACCGTGGCCGAGCGCATCGACGAATTGAAGCTGCACGAATTCAGCCTCGCCGACGGCGCGGTGCTGGAGACGAACTGCGTCTACATCGTGCCGCTGCTGGAAAGCCTGGCGCTGCCGCCGGAGATCGTCGCGGCCGCCAACCCGAAGAGCTCCACCGGCCGGCTCGACGTCTTCACCCGCGTGATCGCCGACGGCACCCGCCGCTTCGACATGATCGGCGCCGGCTATCACGGTCCGCTCTATGCCGAGATCAGCCCGAAGACGTTTCCGGTGCTGGTCAGTGAGGGCTCGCGCCTCAGCCAGGTGCGCTTCCGCACCGGTGACGCCATCCTCAATGCCGACGAGCTCGATGGCTTGCATGCCGCCGAGCGCCTTGTCGACATCGACGATGCCGATCTGTCTGGCGGCGTCGCCGTCTCCGTCGATCTCTCGGGCGAGAAGGCAAACGGCTTCGTCGGTTATCGCGCCAAGCGCCACACCGGCGTCATCGACGTCGATCGCCGCTCCGGCTACGCGGTGGAAGATTTCTGGGAGCCGATCTCGGCACGTCCCAACGGCAGCCTGATCCTCGATCCCGGCGAGTTCTACATCCTCGCCTCGAAGGAAGCCGTGCAGGTGCCGCCCGACTACGCCGCGGAGATGGTGCCGTTCGATCCGCTGGTCGGCGAATTCCGCGTGCATTATGCCGGATTCTTCGATCCCGGCTTCGGCTATGCCGGCGCCGGCGGGCTCGGATCGCGTGCTGTGCTCGAGGTGCGCTCGCGCGAAGTGCCGTTCATCCTCGAGCATGGCCAGATCGTCGGCCGTCTCGTCTACGAGAAGATGCTGGCGCGCCCCGACGCCATGTATGGCCAGCGCATCGGTTCGAATTATCAGGCTCAAGGCCTCAAACTATCGAAGCATTTTCGGGTGTAGCGATATCGCGTAGCCCGGATGGAGCGACTTGTCCGCCGTAGCTCAAAGAGCGAAGGCGGAAGCGAAATCCGGGAAAGTCTCACTTGTGGCACGATCCCGGATTACGCTGCGCTACATCCGGGCTACAAGGTGGTGACATGACCGATCCATCCCAACTCGACGCAAGAATCCTCGACGACGCCGCGGACGCGCTGATCTATTCGGATCGCTCCGGCACGATCATGCGTTGGAACCGCGCCTCGATCGCGCTGTTCGGCTTCACCGCGGACGAAGCGCTCGGCCAGAATCTGGATCTGATCATTCCCGAACATTTGCGCGCCGCGCACTGGAAAGGTTTCGAGGCCGCGCTTGCGAGCGGCAGCATGAAGCTTGCGGGCAAGCCGACGCTGACCCGCGCGCTGAACAAGAGCGGACGCAAGCTCTACATCGAGATGACCTTCGCGCTGGTGCGGGATTCCAGCGGCAACGTCCTGGGATCTGTGGCGATGGCGCGCGATGTCACCGAACGGGTCGAGCGCGAGCGCGCCGCCAAGGCGCCGCCGCAAACTTCGTGATGCGGAATTGGCGGGCGGTCGCGCAGGGCGCCCTGCTTGGGCGGCATTTGCTAGCTTGAAGGTGCGGTGACACACTCGATCAAAACCACGATCGGGAGCGAACATGACCGCTGCATCGGACCTCGCGCAGGAAGCCCAATGGAAGCGCTGGCGCGCGGTCGCCGACCTCTATCACGCCTACTTCACCGGGCTCATCCTCACCGTCGTCACGCGGCGCGGACCTGCGGATGCCGCCGAGTTCGTCTTCCGCGTATTCCGCCGCCAGCAGCAGGAGCGCTTCCTGCCGGGGCTTGAAAAGCTCGGCCTCAGCCATCTGCCGCCGGCGGTCGCGGCCGCGCAATATCACTACCTCTCCAACTGGATCGGCGGCGTGCATGTCGAATACATGTATGAGAGCGACACCAAGGCCTGGATCCGTTATCCGCCGCCGCGCTGGATCTGGAAGGGCACCGCGATCTGCGGCGTGCCGGGCGAGGTTTCCCGCGCGATGCTGCGCGGCTGGCACGCGAACAATGGCGCAGCCCTCGGCGATCTCCGTCTTGGGTTCGTCTGCACCAAGCAGAGCGTCGATGGCCAGGACGGGCTCGAAGGCTACTATCATCAATACGACCATCCGCTAGAACTCGATCAGCGCCTGGTGTTCGCGCGGCATCTGGAAGCGCCATTATTCGACGCCAAGACCGCGCCGGCGCTGCCGGTCACGAGTTGGCCGAAACCGCGTCTGGAGAAAGCCTATCGCAACTACGCGATGGAATATGTGCGCACCGCCGCGCCCGTGATGGTGCAGCTGTTCGGCCCGGAAGACGCCGGCTACCTGCTGCACCTCACCGGCAAGCTGATCGGGATGCAGTATTTTGACGAAGTCGCAGCCGCGCTGGCGATGAGCCGCGGCGGTGCAAGCGAGTTCGCATCGTTCCTGAGCGCGCTGTTCGCCGCGCAGGATGATGCGGCCACGGCGACGCAATCCGAAAGCACGTTCGAACTCAGCCAGCAGAGCTGGAAGCTGATGGACGACGTCGCCGACTATCATCCCGCTTGCGCTGGGGTGCTGAAGGGATTGTTCGAAGGCCTGGCCGCGGGATGCGGGCGGCATATCGCCGTGCATCTGCGCCCCGCCGCTGGCGGCCGCCCGCCGTTGGTCTGGACGATCGGGTAGACGACAGTGCCGGCGCGCGCGTCACCTCGCCCCGCTTGCGGGGAGAGGTCGGATTGCATCGAAGATGCAATCCGGGTGAGGGGGAGTCTCCGCGAGTCCGACTGTCACCGTCCTCTCGGATACAGCCCCTCACCCCAACCCTCTCCCCGTAAGAACGGGGAGAGGGAGAAGATAATTCACCCATCGAAATGCGCTGCCGCAGGGCACGCCTGCATCTGGCGCAGGAGCAATCGCTCCGCGCCGTGCTAACAAGCCCTCACCGCGCCCCGCGCGCGAGCAAATTTATTGTCACACCTACGCATTGCCGCGCCGCAAAGAGCGCTCGTGCCCCGGAGAGGATATGTCCGACATCGCCGAAATCCCGGTCGATGAGCAAGAGCGTCCGCTGCCGCCGCCTCCGCAGCCGGTGCGAAGCGCACTGACCGACGGGCCGATCCTGCGCACGCTGCTCGGCCTCGCCTGGCCCAACGTGATCGCGCTGTCGGCCGGCACCTGTACGGTGATCGCGGAGACCTCCTATATCGGCCGCCTCGGTGTCGAGGCGCTGGCGGCGATGGCGCTGGTGTTTCCGACCGTGATCCTGACCATGACCATGTCCGGCGGCGCCATGGGCGGTGCGGTGGCTTCCGCCATTGCACGCGCGCTCGGCGCCGGCGATCGCGAGCGCGCCGGCACGCTCGCCATGCATGCGTTGTTGATCGGCATCAGCTTCGGCCTCGTCTTCATGCTGGGCATGTTGATCTTCGGGCCCCGGGTGCTGGAAATGCTTGGTGGCCGCGGCGATGTGCTGACCCATGCGGTTGCCTACACGCAGGTGTTTTTCGGCGGCGCCGTGCTGCCCTGGCTGCTCAACACCATGGCCGGCGTGTTGCGCGGCACCGGCAACATGAAGCTGCCGTCGTTCCTCATCCTCAACTCCGCGGCCTGGCAGATCGTGCTCGGCGGCACGCTCGGCCTCGGGCTCGGGCCGGTGCCGCAGTTCGGCATGCGCGGCGTCGCGGCCGGCGCGCTGATCGCCTATTGCATGAACATCGGCATCATGGGCTGGTACCTGTTCTCGGGGCGTGCGCGTGTCACACCGAAGCTGCGCGGCCTGCGCGTCCAATGGGCGATGTTTTTCGACATCCTCAAGGTCGGCGCCATCGCCTGCTTCTCGCCGCTGCAATCGGTGCTGACGATCTCGATCTTCACCCACATGCTGGCGCAGTTCGGCACCGCGATCCTCGCCGGCTACGGCATCGGCGCGCGGCTGGAATTCCTGCTGACCTCGATCGCGTTCTCGTTCGGCATCGCCTGTGTGCCGATGGTCGGGATGGCGATCGGCGCAGGCAACATCGCGCGCGCCCGGCGCGTCGCCTGGATCGCCAGTGCTGCCGCCTTCGTGGCCGTCGGCGCGCCGGCGTGCATCGTTGCGATGTTTCCCGATCTCTGGATCAATATCTTCACCGACAGCGCGGCTGTGCGCGCGGCAAGCCATCAATATCTCTCGACGGTCGGGCCGTTCTACGCGTTTTTCGGGCTTGCAACGACGATGTATTTCTCATCGCAAGGCGCAGCCAAGGTGATCGGGCCGGTGCTGGCGCAGACGGCGCGGCTGATCTACATCTCCGCCGTAGGCTGGTGGCTGTCGACCCATGACGCCACCGCGCAGAGTTTTTTCTGGCTAGCTGCGAGCTCGATGGTCGTGCTCGGCCTGCTCTCATCCTCCAGCGTCTTGCTGACGCGCTGGGGACCGCGCGGCAGCAAGGGCGCGATCAGACCAGCTCTGTCCAGCTAGCGATGCTTGTGGCGGCGATGGCCAGCGCCGCCGACATTAGTGAGCCGCATCAATTGCGGGATCATCGCCATCATGTCGCCGCCACCGGCGCCACCGAGCATGCCCATGATGTCGCCGCCGCCCATGCCACTGAACCCGGTCGGCATGTAACCGCCTCCGGCCATCGGCGTGTAGCCGCCGTAATTGGGCGCGCCGAAGCCGCCGCCGAGACTGCCGCCGCCGAGGCCATTGATGCCGCCGCCGCCCATCATGCCACCAAATCCACCGCCGCCATTCTCCATCATGCGGCTCATCATCGGGCCCATGGTCTGCATCATCATGGCGAAGCGGCGCTTGCCCATTTTCGCCTTCATCATCTCTAGCATCGGCGCCATCTGGGTCATCATGTCCTCGCCGCCGGCGCCGCCTGCGCCGCCGAACCCTGCGAGCTGCGCCTTCGCCGGCGTGCTCGCGACGGAAAACAGCAGCAGCACAGCGGCCGCCTGGCAGATCACCTTGTCCGCACCTCTCATGGCATGCTCCTCGCGTGCGCAGCGCCGCCGGGAGAGCGGAGCCAACCGGACGCACGCCGCGATGGTTACGGCTGGCGAGGGCGCAGCTCTGTGAGAAAATTCACACAGGAGGATCAGGCCGCCGGCGGAAACGCCCGGTGCATGGCGGCCGCGGCCTCCTTGGTTTGCCCCTGAACGTAGGGCGCAAGCTCGTTCGGCAGCATGTCGATGATCCAGACCAGGCGGCATCGCGTCTCAGCGTCGGCAATCACCTGCACCGAGGCGCTATAGTGCTTCAGTCGCTCGTTGTTGATGGCGTAGACGAGACGCCGTCGCGCATCGTCGCAATCGACCAGCACCTCGCGGGCCACCGACCCGTTGGCGAAGGTGACGATGCGCGCATCGCCGTCAAGCGTGCAGGCAGTGACGAATCCGGGCGCCAACCGCTGATGCAGCGCGCCGAAGTCGCGCACCGCGTCCCAGACGTCGCGCGCCGGGGCGTTGATGAGGATGTCGTTGTGGATGGAGGCCATGGGAGTTTCCTCAAATGAAGTCTTGTAGGGTGGGCAAAGGCGCATAGCGCCGTGCCCACGATTTATCGGCATTGTCGCGAGCAGCTGGTGGGCACGCTTCGCTTTGCCCACCCTACGATCTCGTGAACGGTTGACGGCTCACGCACAAACCGCCTCGACATTGTTGCCGTCAGGGTCGATCAAAAACGCCGCATAATAGGTCGGGCTGTAATCCTTGCGCGGACCCGCGCCGCCATTGTCACGTCCGCCGCTGTTCAGGCCTTCGCTGTGAAATGCCTTCACTGCGTCATGGTCCTTGGCGCGGAACGCGATGTGAGCGCCGTCGGCCTTGCGGCCCTTGTTCAGATGCAGCCACAGGGCCGGCTCGCCCTTCGGGCCGAAGCCGGCATAACCGTCGCCGCTGGAGCACAGGACGTAACCGAGCGGCGCCAGCACCGCGGTGTAGAAGCGCGTCGCGGCGTCGAGATCGGCAACGCGAAGTCCGATGTGGTCGTACATGTCCGTCTCCATTTTCAAAGCGCACCATGAAGGCGCGCGCCGGAGACGAAGCTAGCCGGGCAGAGGCGGATGACTCTTGGAGAATCTTGCGCTCGGAACCCGGCTAGTTCGCCGGTGCCTCCGATTGCCACCGGATCACCCGTTTCAGGTGATGGACCTGAACCCACATGTTCGTTCCGATCACACTGACCGTTGCGACGATCAGCGCCGTGAGCTTTTGCGGGTCATGAAGGGCGAGAACGAGCAGGAACGCGGACAGGCCCGCCGTTACGCCGAAGCTGAACCAGAGTCCGATCAGGCGTGGTGCGAACCAGGCCGGCTGACCGTCAGTGCCCCATTGCATCGGAATCCTGCGCGAGGTGATCTGGCGGCCATAATAAACGGCGCAGCCGGCGATGAAGGCGAGGCCCACGGCAAGCGCGACCGCTGTGGCCGCAATCACGTCATTCGGGGCACTGTTCATCCGCCGCTCGCCGCACTGAGAGAGCGCTCATTCGCTCTTGGGTTGTAGTATCGCGCGGCATGCCGTAAGCCCAGTGCGACGCATCCGTCTGGTCAACAGACTATTACCTGCGATGCCGGCCGACCTGTCTCAGTTGAGGACGAGGCGTTCGGCGAAGATCCCGCGCTCCCCCTTCGAGGCTTGGCGGAATTTGGTCGGCGATACGCCGGCAGCGCGGTGGAAGGTGCGGACGAAGTTGGAGAGATCGCCGAAGCCGACGTCATAGGCGACATCGGTAACCGCGATGCCGTCATCAGCGAGCAACCGCGCCGCGTGCCGCAGCCGCGAGCGCACCAGATATTGATGCGGGGTGACGCCGAGCACACTCGAGAACAGCCGCAGGAAGTGGAACGGGCTGAGGCCCGCCAGCTTTGCTGCCTGTTCGAGATCAATCTCGGCATGCGAGTTGTCGTCGATCCACAGCGCGGCCTCGACTGCGCGGCGGCGGTCGCGCGCGGTGGGTGTGGCCGGCTTGCGCGCCTGACCCGAGACCACATCAACGAAGCGGCCGGCCAGGATCTGACCGACTTCGTCGAGGCCGATGTCGCTGTTGCCATCTGCCGCCGTCTGGGCGAGCTCGCCCAGCACCATCAATTCGGGCAGCGGCGGCGTGGCGCCGACCCGCCAGATCTCGCGCTGCCCACTGAGGGCATCGACCATGTCCTCGCTGAGAAAGAACCCCAGACAGACATCGCCGCTGACATGCTCATGGGTGCAGGTGTATTCCTCGCCGGGCGCGCCGACCAGCATCGAGCCCGCCACCAGCTCGAAGAACCCGGCGCGGCAATGGCAGCCAAAGCTGCCCGAGCGGACATAGGCGATGGAATGCCCGGTGCGGCATTCGGCAAATGGCGTATCGTCGGGTCCCGCATCGCAGCGAAACTCGAAGACCGTGATCGATTGTGTCGTCAGCAGCGTGGTTGCGTCCATGCCACCTTATCTAGGTGGACGGCCTCGGCGGAGCAACGGGCAGGAGCACCTCGAACAGCGTCTTGCTGGCGACGGGATGGGCGCCCTCCAGCGCCAGCAGCCGCCGCTTGGAGATCACCCCGCCATAGGGCGAGAGGCGGTCGGTGTAATTGCCGGCCTCCAGCACCCGGTGGCAGGGCACGATCAGCATGTAGGGATTTCTGGCGATCGCCTGCGCCAGCGAATGCGCCGCGCCTGAGGCGCCCAGCGCCCTGGCGACCTCATGATAGGTGCGGGTTTCCCCGCGCGGAATCGAGCAGGCGAACTCATAGACGCGCCGATTGAAGCCGGGCACGCCGCTGGCATCCAGGCTGACGTCGGAAAAATCGGGATCGCGGCGTTGCAGCAGGCCCACGATGCCCTCGATCGCAAGCTCGGCATTTTCGGACGGCCGCTGCTCACGCGCGTCGGGATGGATTTGAAAAATCCGGCGGCGGGTGTCGATCTCCCGCGCCTCCGGCAATTGCACGGCGACCACGCCGGTGCTGCTCCAGATGATGCCGCAGCGCCCGATCGTTGTGTCGAATATCGAATAGCCACGCCCCACCATGCACACGCCCCACTCAGTGCACGTCTCTCCCCAGACAAAAGATCATAACACCGCCACAATCCGGCGCACCCAAAATCTTGCCAAAACCTTAAGAAGCGTTCGGCCGGTTGCGCCAAACCGCTTGGCGAGGCGCGCCGTCTCGGCTAATCAGGACAGGCGCGAAGCGCATCCGCGGGCGTAGTTCAATGGTAGAACGGCAGCTTCCCAAGCTGCATACGAGGGTTCGATTCCCTTCGCCCGCTCCAAGTTTTCGGCCCGGCCGGTCTGCGGAATGTGGTAGGCTGAGGTTATGGCCAGGACGCTCGAACAAGCCATCGCGCAAATTTCCCAGCTGCCGGCCGCCGATCAGGAAGAGATCGGCCGGAAACTGCTTTCGCATGTCGAAAAGCTCAACGCTCTTCGGTCTGAAATTGATCGGGGCATCCAGTCGCTCGATGCAGGCAAGGGCGAGGCCCTAAATATGGAAGAGTTCCTGCGCGAAAAGAACTCTCGGCATGGGGGAGCGTAAGCTTCAAGTCATTTGGTCGCCGGAAGCGCTCGACGATATTGATCAGCTTTGGGACTACTACGCCGAGGTGGCAGGAGGCGCGACGGCCGACAGGATCTTGCGCCAGATCGGGCAAGCCGTCACGCTCATCGAGGATTTTCCCCTTGCGGGACGGGCGCGAGATGAAATTCGCTCCGGCCTGCGTTCGATGGCGGTTGCTCCGCAAATTGTCTTCTATCGCTTGAGGGATGATCGGGCCGAGATCGTGCGCCTGCTCGACGGCAGGCGGGACATCGAGGCCATTTTTTCCGACGACAAGAATGGGTAGCAGAGCGAGGGCGCCGAAGGCCTCGCTTGTCCACCGAGCCCAAGCATCTCGGCAATCGGCTGCTCCGCAAAGATTCTAATATGTTAGCCTCTAGCTTTCGGCACGCATGCCGCGCCCGCCCTAAGCTTATGCCGCCCGGCGGATGCGGTCCCTGCGCCGGGCGATGTCGGGATGAACCCATGGACCAGCAGAAACTCGACCGCGCGATCGGTCGCCGCTTGAAGACGCTGAGGACGCAGGCGGGCATGACGTTGAACGAACTCGCTGGCCGCTCCGGTGTCAGCCGGGCCATGATCGGGCGGGTCGAGCGGGCGCAGAGCAGCGCGACGGCTTCGCTGCTCGGCAAGCTTTGCGCTGCGCTCGACGTATCGCTCAGCGACGTGGTCGCGCTCGCCGAGAAGCCGCCGGAGCGGCTGGTGCGGCTCGCCGACCAGCCGCACTGGCGTGATCCCGAGAGCGGCTATCGCCGTCGGCACGCCTCACCGACGGATGCGGCGAGCGGCATCGAGATCATCGTCGTCGACCTGCCGGCCGGGGCGCGGGTGCCGTACAGTCCCTGGGGCCGCAACGCCTTCACCCAGCAGCTCCTGATGCTGGAGGGTGCGATCGCCGTGTACATCGACGCCAAGACGGTGCGCCTGCGCGAGGGCGACTGCCTGGATTTCGACGTGATGCGCGCTGTGATCTTCGAGAACGAAACCAAACAGGATGCGCGCTACGTCATCATCACGCGCCGCGGCTCCTCCTACGGCAAGATGTGAGAGCGCCGATGCGACGCGAGACCTTCAAGTGAGGCCCTGACGATGCAGATCCGGACCGGCGATACCTTCGATCCCCGCGTCATCGCCCTGCTCGATCATCACGTTACGGCTGCGCGGGCGCAGACCGCGCCGGGCAGTGCGCATGCGCTCGATCTGGCGGGCCTTCGCGCGGGCGACGTCGCGTTCTGGACCGGATGGGACGGCGAGCTACTCGTTGCCACCGGCGCGCTGAAGACGCTCTCGGTCACCCATGGCGAGGTGAAGTCGATGCACACGCTTCAGACCACGCGGCGGCGCGGCTTCGGCGGCGAGATGCTCCGTCACATCATCACGGAGGCCCGCGCGCGCGGCCTGAAGCGGCTGAGCCTCGAGACCGGCTCATGGGACTATTTCAAGCCGGCGCATGCGCTCTACCAGGCGCACGGCTTCGTCCTCTGCGGCCCGTTCGAGTTCTATGGCGAAGATCCCAACAGCCTGTTCCTGACGCTCGACCTGAGCTGCTGAGCAGGCATCGCGCTGCGCCAGCCGCGACTCGAAAATGCGGCGCCGTCCCTCAAAATGAGTTGCGCACCTCAAAACGCCTCTGCTAGCCTTCAGCCATGGCCGAGACGCTCACCCCGACCGCATTGACGCTGAAGGACATCGCCCGCGAGGCGGGCGTGAGCCTGGCGACGGTGGACCGCGTCCTGCACAACCGGCCGGGCGTACGGCCCGATACGGTGCGGCGCGTCAAGGCGGCGATCGAGCGCAATTCGTTCCAGCCCCACGTCGCCGCCGCGGAGCTCGCCCGTGGCCGAGCCCGCCGCTTTGCCTTCGTGATGCCGTCGGGGTCGAACCCGTTCATGCAGCAGATCGAGGCCTATCTCGGCGAGATGTCGGCTTGGCTCTCGGCGCGCCGCCTCAGCGTCGAGACGGTCACAACCGATGTATTCGACCCGTCGGTGCTCGCAGGCACCCTGGAGGCGCTGTCGGGCGATTGCGACGGCGTCGCGGTGGTGGCGCTGGATCATCCGAGCGTCCGCGCCGCGATCAACGATCTCGTCGATGCCGGCACCAAGGTGGTGACGCTGGTCTCAGATGTGCCGTCGGCACGCCGACACCATTATGTCGGCATCGACAACATCGCTGCGGGGCGCACCGCCGGTGCGCTGGTCGGGCGGCTGGTCGGCCAAAAGTCCGGCAAGGTCGCGATCGTCGCGGGCTCGCAGGGCCTGCGCGACCATGCCGAGCGCATCTTCGGCTTCAACCAGGTGATGGCGTCGGAATTCCCCGGTCTCAGCGTGCTGCCGGTGCTGGAGGGGCGCGACGAGGACGATCGCTCGGAACAGGTTTTGGCGCGACTGCTGGGCAGGCATGCTGATGTTGTCGGCCTTTATAACGTCGGCGCCGGCACGCAGGGCGTCGCCAAAGCGTTGAGCGATGCCGGTGAGGGCAAGGTGGTGTTCGTCGGTCATGACGTCACCGTGCTGACGCGGCGGCTACTGCTGCAGGGTGTGATGGATGCCGCGATCTCGCAGAACCCCGGACATGAAGCGCGCGCCGCGGTGCGCGTGCTGCTCGCGCTCGCCCGCGGCGAACCGATTCTGCGCGAACAGGAGAAGATCAGGATCGACATCGTGATGCGGGACAATCTGCCTTAGCGGCAGGTGGATATCGAACGGCCCCTGGCGGGGAGCGTGACCTTAAGATCGCGCATCGTCATGGGTAAAGAGGAGGATGATTTGTATCTCGGACTGGACATCGGCACATCCGGTGTGAAAGCGGTGCTCGTGAGCGAAGCTGGCGCGATTGTCGCGACGGCCACGCGCGAGCTTGCGCTATCGCATCCGGCGCCGCTGTGGTCCGAGCAGGATCCCGACGCGTGGGTCGATGCGGCGATCGGCGCGGTCGACGATCTCGCGGCCCGCCATCCGCGCGAGGTTGCACAGGTCGCCAGCATCGGCCTGTCGGGCCAGATGCACGGCGCGACGCTGCTCGACGAGGACGGACGGCCGCTGCGTCCCGCGATTCTCTGGAACGACGGCCGCTCGCAGGCCGAAAGTGCGACGTTGGAGCGGCGCTGTCCCTCGCTGCACACGATCGCCGGAAATCTGGCGATGCCTGGTTTCACCGCGCCGAAGCTGCTCTGGGTCGCGCGGCACGAGCCCGGTATTTTCGCGCGCGTGGCAAAAGTGCTGCTGCCGAAGGCCTATGTCCGCTATCGCCTGACCGGCGAGATGGTCGAGGACATGTCCGATGCGGCCGGCACGCTCTGGCTCGACGTCGGCCAGCGCCGCTGGTCGGCCCTGCTGCTGCATGCGACCGGGCTCGACCTTCATCACATGCCGCGCCTCGTCGAGGGCAGCGAGGTGAGCGCAGTGCTCGCGCCGGAATACGCGCAACGTTGGGGCATGACTGAGAACGTCGTCGTCGCGGGCGGCGCCGGCGACAACGCTGCGAGCGCGATCGGGCTCGGCGCCATCGCGCCCGGCGATGCGTTCCTGTCGCTCGGCACATCAGGCGTGGTGTTCCGCGTCACCGACCGCTTCGCGCCGGCGCCGGCCCAGGCCGTGCATGCGTTCTGCCACGCGCTGCCCGGCCTCTGGCACCAGATGGGTGTGATGCTCTCGGCGGCCGCCTCGCTGGCCTGGCTCGCCGGTGTGATGGAGACGCCCGCCGCAGCGCTGCTGGCACCGCTCGGCGAGCGTGTGGATGGGCCGAGCCCGATGAAATTCCTGCCCTATCTCGACGGCGAGCGCACGCCGCACAACGATGCCGCAGCCAGCGGCGCCTTTGTCGGCCTGCGCGGTGCGACCGGGCGCGCGCAGATCGTCCAGGCCGTGCTCGAAGGCGTCGCCTTTGCCGCGCGCGACAATCTGGCGGCGCTGAGCGCGGCGAGCGGGCCTGTTGCCGAGCTCGATCTCGTTGGCGGCGGCTCGCGCTCGCCGCTGTGGGCGCAGATTTGCGCCGATGTGCTCGGCATTCCCGTGCACCGCGTCGAGGAGGGCGAGGTGGGGGCGGCCCTCGGCGCCTCCAGGCTCGGCCGACTTGCCGCGACAGGTGAGGATCCGGCGCAAGTCTGCACCCGTCCGCGGCGGCTCGCGAGCTTCATGCCCCGGGCATCCGTCGCTGAAGCCTATGACGAGGCCTATCGGCGATGGCGTGCGCTTTATCCCGCATTGAAGGAGTCCTCTTAAGTGAACGCGTCAGCCAAATTCTTCGATGCAAGTGCACCCGTCGCCTTCGCCGGCAAGGACGCGGGACAAGCGCCCGCCTTCCGCTGGTACGACAAGGACCGCCTCGTCCATGGCCGCAGGCTCGAGGATCATTTGCGCTTTGCGGTCTGCTATTGGCATTCGTTGTGCTGGCCGGGCGGCGATCCCTTCGGTGGCGAGACGTTTCTGCGCCCTTGGCACCACGGCACCGATGCGATGGCGCAGGCGCGGGCCAAGGCCGATGTCGCCTTCGAACTGTTCCGCCTGCTCGACGTGGCGTTCTTCACCTTCCACGACGTCGACGCGGCGCCGGAAGGCGCCTCGCTCGCCGAGTCCGTCGCCAATCTCAATGCGATCGCCGATCTGTTCGAAGCGAAGATGGCTTCCGCGAAAGTCCGCCTGCTCTGGGGCACCGCCAATCTGTTCACGCATCGCCGCTACATGGCGGGCGCAGCGACCAATCCGGACCCCGACATCTTCACCTATGCCGCCGGCCAGGTCCGGGCCGCGCTGGAGGTGACGCACCGGCTCGGCGGCCAGAACTATGTGCTGTGGGGCGGGCGCGAGGGTTACGAGACCCTGCTCAACACCGATCTCAAGCGCGAGCTCGACCAGCTCGGCCGCTTCATCTCGCTGGTCGTCGAGCACAAGCACAAAATAGGCTTCAAGGGCCCGATCCTGATCGAGCCGAAGCCGAAGGAGCCGACCAAGCATCAATACGACTTCGACGTCGCCACCTGCTACGGCTTCCTCGCGCGCTACGACCTGCTCAAGGACGTCAAGCTCAACATCGAGCAGAACCACGCCATCCTCGCCGGTCATTCCTTCCATCACGAGGTCGCGCTCGCCGAGGCGCTCGGCGTGTTCGGCTCGCTCGACGTCAACCGCGGCGACGACCTGCTCGGCTGGGACACCGACCAGTTCGCGATGAACGTGCCGGAGCTCGCCCTGGTGTTCCACGAGATCCTGAACCGCGGCGGCTTCACCACGGGCGGGCTCAATTTCGACGCCAAGATCCGGCGACAGTCGATCGACCCGGACGACCTGATCCATGCCCATGTCGGCTCGATGGATGCCTGCGCGCGCGCCTTCCTCGCCGCGGCCGACATGCTCGATGCGGGCGCACTCACGACGCCGCTTGCCAAACGCTACGCGGGATGGGCCGGGCCCGAGGGCCGCGCCATTCTCGGCGGCCAGCGCTCGCTCGCCGATCTCGCCGACCGCGCGCTCGAGCCCGGCTTCGACCCGCAGCCGCGCTCAGGCCGGCAGGAATATCTGGAATCCCTGGTCAATCGTCATGTCTGAGGAAGTCCGCTGATGGCAAATGCTGACGCGACTCCGGTCCTCGAGCTGACCGGCATCGGCAAGGAGTTCGGCGCGATCCGCGCGCTGCATGACGTCGACCTGCAGGTCTTCCCGGGCGAGGTGGTCGGGCTGATGGGCGACAATGGCGCCGGCAAGTCGACGCTGGTCAAGATCATCGCCGGCAATTTCCGTCCCAGCCACGGCGAAATCCGCTTTGCCGGCAACGCGGTCCATTTCAGCCGGCCCATCGATGCCCGCGCCGTCGGCATCGAGGTCGTCTACCAGGACCTCGCGCTATCGGACAACCTCACGGCGGCGGCCAACGTGTTCCTCGGCCGCGAGCTGAAGCGCAAGTTCGGGCCCATTGCCTTGCTCGACCACAAGGCCATGGCGGCGCGGGCGCTGGAGCTGTTCGGCGAGCTGCGCTCGGAGACGCGCCCCGACGATCTCGTCAAGCAGATGTCCGGCGGCCAGCGCCAAGCGGTCGCGATCGCGCGGACGCGGCTCTCCAATGCACGGCTGGTGATGATGGACGAGCCGACCGCCGCGATCTCGGTGCGCCAGGTCGAGCAGGTGCTCGGCCTGATTCACCGGCTGAAGGAGCAGGGCGTCGCGGTGATGTTGATCTCGCACCGCATGCCTGATGTCTTCGCGGTGTGCGATCGCGTCGTCGTCATGCGCCGCGGCGAGAAGCGGGCCGACAAGGCGATCCACCAGACCTCCCCCGAGGAAGTCACCGCCCTCATCACCGGCGCGAAGGAGGCGGCGTGATGGCCATGCCCATGGAATCTCCGATCAGCTTCACCAATATCGGCCGGATCAGATGGTGGCAGCGCGGCATCTTCGCCTCCCAGACCGGCTATGTCCTGCTCGCGCTGGCGGTGCTGCTGGTGGTCATGCATTTCGCCAGTCCGTATTTCTTCACCGAAGGCAACATGCAGAACGTGGCGAAGAACTTTTCCTTCATCGCCATCGCCACCCTCGGCGTCACCTTCGTGATCATCACCGGCGGCATCGACCTCTCGGTCGGCTCGATGATGTGCTTCTCCGCCATGATCACCTCGATGGTGATGACCGAGCTGTCGGCGCCTGGCTCGCCCGCGGGCGCCCTGTTCGTTCACATGGCGGCCGACGGCAAGACCGTAGTTGCCAATGTGCCGGGCCTGATCCTGGTGGTCTCTGTTCTCGCCGGGCTCGGCGTCGCGCTGATCGCCGGCCTCGTCAACGGCTTCTGCATCGCGGTGCTCGGCCTGTCGCCCTTCGTCACCACGCTCGGCATGCTCTCGATCGTGCGCGGGCTCGGCTATGTCGTCTCCAACGGCCGCGGCAGTTTCCCGGGTGGGCCGGATGCCAATTACTTCTACGCAGCGACCTCGGGTGACGTGCTCGGCGTGCCCGTGCCTTTCATCTACCTCGTGATCCTCGCGCTGGCGATGGCCGTCGTGCTGCATCACACCTCGTTCGGGCGCCACGTCTTCGCGCTCGGCGGCAACGAGAAGGCTGCCGAACTCACCGGCATTCCGGTCGTGCGGGTGAAGATCGAGGTCTATGTGATCTGCGCGCTCGCGGCAGGCCTTCAGGGCATCATCATCTCAGGCTGGCTGGGGTCGGCGCCGGCCAACATGGCGACATCCTACGAGCTCAACGTGATCGCGGCGGCCGTGATCGGCGGTGCCAACCTCGCCGGCGGCATCGGTGGTCCGCTGGGCGCCATCGTCGGCTGCGTGCTGCTGGAAGTGATCCGCAACGGCCTCGTGCTGGCGCAGGTCAGCTCCTATTGGCAGCAGACGCTGGTGGGCGTGATCATCATTCTGGCCGTGCTGGTCGACCGCATTCGCTCGCGGATGACCTGAATTGACGTCGTTCCGGGAGGGCAAATAAATGCCGCCTGTCCGCTTCCCGGACGTTCCAAAGAGGACGGGCACCAAACGAGGGTGGAGGAGACAATGAGGAAACTGCTTCTTGCCGGCATCGCCGTTGCGATGATGGCGACGCCGGCATTCGCCGCAAACTACCGCTTCGTCATCGTGCCCAAGGCGATGAACAATCCGTTCTTCGACTTCGCGCGTGACGGCTGCCTGAAGCGCGCCAAGGAGCTCGGCAACATCGAGTGCATCTATAAGGGGCCGGTGGAGCATGAGCCGGCGACGCAGGCGCAGATCATACAGGACTTCGTCACCCAGAAGGTCGATGGTCTCGCCATCTCGGTCGCCGACGTCGCGGCCATGACCAAGTCGATCGAGGCGGCGACCGCCGCCGGCATTCCCGTCATCACCTTCGATGCCGATGCGCCCGGCTCCAAGCGGATCGCCTATATCGGCACCAACAACAAGGAGTTCGGCGTCGCGCTCGGCAAGGAATTGCTGAAGATGCGGCCTGACGGCGGCAAATACGCGATGGTCTCGGGCGGTCCCGGCGCCAAGAACCTCGCCGAGCGCGTCGATGGCGTGCGCGAGGCGCTGAAGGGCTCGAAATGGACCGAGGTCCCGGGCTCGCCAACCTTCTGCAACGACGATCCCGCGCTCGCGGTGCAGCAGATGACCGACATGCGCACTGCAACGCCTGACCTCGCCGCCATCGTTCCCATCGGCGGCTGGCCGATGTTCGCCCCCGAAGGCTTCAAGGCCTTCGCCTCCAGGAACAAGAAGGACATCGATTCCGGCAAATTCACACTTGTCGTCGCCGATACGCTGAAGATGCAGCTCGAGCTGCTGCGCGACGGCTATGCCAATGCGCTGGTCGGCCAGCGTCCGTTCGAGATGGGCGAGAAGGCGATGGACACGCTGCTTGCCATCAAGAAGGGCGAGAAGGTGCCGGAGATCGTCTACACCGGCCTCGATCTCGTGACCAAGGACAACGTCGCGCAGATGTTGAAGTAGGAGCGCCGCCAGCCCCGCGCTCCTGCGTGCCTCCCCCGCTTGCGGTTTCCGCGAGCGGGGGAGATGATTTGGACTGTGTACGAAGACTGCTGGAAGGCAATGGGAATGAAACGGTCGCGGCTCGGCGCTCTCGACGTCACTTCAATCGGCCTCGGTTCCGCGCCGCTCGGCGGATTGTTCAGCCCGGTCAGGGATGCCGATGCGGACGCGACGATCGCGCGTGCCTGGTCGCTCGGGGTGCGATTCTTCGATACGGCGCCGCTCTACGGCTTTGGCCTCGCGGAACGGCGGCTCGGCGCCTTCCTGCGGCAACAGAAGCGCGAGTCCTTCGTCATCTCGACCAAGGTCGGCCGCCTGCTGCGTGCGCCGGAGGGCAACGCCGCCGAGGACGAGCACTACAAGGGCACGCCGCGCGAGCGACCGGTGTTCGATTTCTCCTACGACGGCGTGATGCGCTCAGTGGAGGAAAGCCTCGCCAGACTCGGGCTCGACCGCGTCGATATCGTGCTGGTACACGATCCCGATGATCACTACGGCGACGCCGTCGCGGGCGCCTTCCGCGCCCTGCAGCGCCTGCGCGAGGACGGCACGGTGAAGGCGATTGGTGCCGGCATGAACCAGTCGGAGATGTTGACGCGTTTTGCCGAGGCCGTGCCGGTCGACTGCTTCCTGCTCGCCGGCCGCTACACGTTGCTCGACCAGGGTGCGCTGGACGCGCTGTTTCCGGTCTGCACGGCCAGAAGCATCGGCATCCTGCTCGGGGGTATCTACAACAGCGGCATCCTGGCCAATCCGCATACGAGCGCGAAGTTCAACTATCAGGACGCCGATGCGGCGCTGGTTGCGCGGGCGCTCGCGCTCGACGCGCTCTGCCGCAAGCATGGTACCGAGCTGAAGGCCGCCGCGCTGCAGTTCTGCATGGCGCATCCGGCGGTGACGGTCGCGGTGATGGGCGCGCGCAATGCCGGCGAGGTCGCCGACAACATCGCAATGTCGGAGACGGCGGTGCCGGCGGCGCTCTGGCAGGAACTGCGTGCGCGAAACCTCGTCGATGTGCGCGCGCCGCTGCCGGGTGGAGCGTAAGGCATGATCATCGACGGCCACCAGCATTTCTGGGATCCGGCGCGCGCCGACTATCCCTGGATGGACGCGCCCGAACTGACGCCGATCCGCCGCGCCTTCGGTCCGCCCGATCTTGCGCCGCTGCTGAAAGCCAACGGCATCGACGCCAGCATCGTGGTGCAATGCCGTTCATCTCTCGAGGAGACCGAGGAATTTTTGCGCATCGCGCATGCCACGCCATCAGTGATTGGCGTCGTCGGCTGGGCCGACCTGACGGACGGCGGGCTCGGCGACACGCTCGACCGGCTGTGCGGCTCGCCGGGCGGCGAAAAGCTCGTCGGCATCCGCCATCAGGTCCACGATGAGGCTGATCCCGATTGGCTGCTGCGCGAGGACGTCCAGCGCGGCCTCACCGCTGTGTTCGCGCACGATCTCGCTTACGATTTCCTCGTCCGCACCCGCGAGCTCCCCGCCGCCGTCGCAACCGCACAGGCGTTTCCGCAAGCGCGCTTCGTGCTCGACCATGCGGCCAAGCCGCCGATCGCCGACGGCGGCAGCGCCGAATGGTTCGATCGCATCAAAGCGCTCGGGACTTGCGACAATGTCTGGTGCAAGATCTCCGGACTCGCGACCGAGGCGGTCTGGAATGACTGGGATGCGGAACGGCTGTTTCCGTTCGTTGCGCACGCCGCAAATTGTTTTGGCGAGGACAGGCTGATCTTCGGCTCGGACTGGCCGGTGTGCCTGCTTGCGGGAAGCTACGGCGAGATCAAGAGCGCGCTGGAGGCGTGCCTGGCGAGGCTTGGCCCGCAGCTGCGGGACAAGGCTTTTGGCGTGAATGCCAAGGCTGCGTATCGGTTGGGTTAATTGCAGTGGATGCGCTCTCTTACCCTCTCCCCTTGTGGGAGAGGGTGGCTCGCCGCGCAGCGGCGAGACGGGTGAGGGGTCTCTCTCCGCGAGCCACCTTTCACATCTGAGTTTGCTGAAGCAACCCCTCATCCGGCGCTTCGCGCCACCTTCTCCCACAAGGGGAGAAGGGAAGAGGCGGCGGCGCCGCCTCGCACCCCTGCCTATTCCGACATCGGCTTGTCGGAAATATCCCAGTCCTTGCCGGTGAAGGTGGAGATGAACAGCGTCTTCATCGGCGTGTAGTCCTCAGGCGTGTAGCTGTAGGTGACGCCGTCGAGGAAGTAGGGCGAGTGGAAGCCCGCGAGCGTCGAGGCCTGCTTCAGCACGTTCGCGCGGGTGAGATCATCGCCGCAACGGCGCAGGATCTCGCCCATGCTGACGGCCTGGCCGTAGCCGGCGAAGGCGATGGTGTTGTCGGGGTCGATAGCCGGCGTATATTTCTTGCGCAACTCCTCGAACGCCATCACGTCGGGGTCCTTCTCCCATTTGGGCAGGCCGACCTCCTTGTTGTAGCGGATGGCGACGATGCCGGTGGCGTTCTCGAGGCCGGCGGCGTTGAGGATCGAGCGGCCGGTCGAGCCCGCCGACAACAGCTGCAGCGGCTTCCAACCGAGCTCGGCCACTTTACGGATCGACTGCGACGACGCCTTGCCGGTGGAGATGTTGTAGAAGACGTCCGCGCCCGACTTCGAGAGATTGATGAGCTGGGAATCGACGGTCGGCTCGGTGAGATCATAGGTCTGCTCCATGATCACCTGCGCGGTGCCGCCGGCATCCGCCAGCACCTTCTTGAAGGGACCGAGGAAGTCGCGGCCGAAATCGTCGTTCTGATAGAGGATGCCGATCTTGGCGTTCGGCTTTACGCTCACGACGTGCCGCGCGAGAATGCGTGCCTCGGTCGGATAGAGCGGCAGGCCCGCCATCGTCCATTTGAACTCTTTCGGGTTATTCCACTTCGACGCGCCGGTGTTGAGCAGCAGCTGCGGCACGCCCTTGGAGTTCAGGTATTTGTGCACGGCGGTCTGCGGCGCGGTGCCGAGCGAGCCGTACAGCGCGAGCACTTCCTCCTGCTCGACCAGGCGCCGCGTCGCCTCGACGCATTTCGGCGCGCTGTAGGCATCGTCCATGGTGAGGAACTTGACCTTGCGTCCGTTGATGCCGCCTTTCTCGTTCAGCATCTGGAAATAGGCTTCGCCGATGCGGCCGAGCACGCCGTAGAGCGAGCCGGGGCCGGAATGCGGCACGGTCTGCCCGATCTTGATCTCGGTGTCGCTGGCGCCCGCATCGTATTTCTTGTCCGCAGCCCAGACGTAGGGCGCGGGCAAGGTGGATGCGGCGATGGTGGCGAGTGCGGCGGCGCTGAAATCGCGCCGCGATGGATTCTTCGTCATTATTTGTTTCTCCCTGGCGGGAGCATTGTGCTGGCATCGCAGCTCAGCTCGCAAGTGGGAAGTCGCAACTTTGCGACGCAATGACGCTCAAATCGCAGGGCGACTAGCGCCTAGACTCAAGTTTTCTCGGCGACGACGACGAGGCCGCGCACGGGCTCATTGTTCTCGATGCGCGGCGAGGCCGGCTCCAGCGTCAGCAGCATCAGGCCTGCCTTGGCGAGGGCGCCGCGCACATATTCCGCCGAATGGGCATAGCGCAGGCCTTCGCCGAGAACGACGCCGCTGCCGTCATGCGTCTCCAGCGTGAAGGCGAGCACGCCGCCCGATACGAGCACGCGCCTGGCTTCGTTGAGAATCGGCGCCAGATCGGAAAGATAGACGAACGCATCCGCGGCGACGACGAGGTTCGCGCCGGCATCGCCCTTGGTGCGCAGGCCTTCGATCATGTCGGCGACTTCGAGCTCGGCATAGAGATTGGTGGCGCGCGCCTGCTTGATCATGCCGGGCGACAGGTCGATGCCGATGAAATGGTCGACCTGCTTGGCGAAGGCGGCTGCCGCAAGGCCGGTGCCGCAGCCGAGATCGATGGTGCGCTTGAAGAGGGCCGGCTTCTTGGCGGCGACCCGTGCGGCCACCACCGCCTTGAAGATCAGGCTCGGCGCGCGATAGCCGAGATCGTTGATCAGCGTATGCTCGAAGCGCGGCGCGTATTGGTCGAACAGCGCCTGCACATAGGCCTTGGGCATCTCCGCCATCGCGGCATCGCCGAGCCGCATCAGATGCAGGCCGGCGCCGTGCTGATCGCCAGGATCGGACCGGCGCGCCTCCCGAAACGCCGCGATCGCCTTGTCGCGCTCGCCGAGCTGCTGACGGACTTCGCCGAGCGTGAACCAGGCCGAGGTGAAATCAGGCGCGAGCTCAAGCGCCTGCTCGAGCAGGTCGGCGGCGGCGGGCAGATCGCCCTTGAGCTGGAGGTCGCGCGCGAACTCGAAGCGGCGGTCGGCCATGAGATCGCCGGAGGTCAGGAACAAGCGCAGGGGCATGGGGAACCACTTGTCATTGCCGGGCTTGACCCGGCAATCCATCAAAAAAGGCACTGTTTAAAAGGATGGATGCGCGGGTCAAGTCCGCGCATGACGGCTTAATTTGGAGCGGCCCCTCCCTATATGACCACCATGCGTCCCCAAGACATCCTGCTGCCAGTCGCGAGCGGCCTGTGCTGCAAGCCGGGCGGCTTCCATATCGATCCCGTCCGCCCGGTCGAGCGAGCCGTGATCACGCACGGCCATTCCGACCATGCCCGTGCCGGCCACGGCGCGGTGCTGGCGACGCAGGAAACGCTGGACATGATGCGGCTGCGCTACGGCGAGAATTTTGCCGGATCGACGCAGGCCATCCGCTATGGCGAGGAGATCCGGCTCGGCGACGTCCGCGTCAAATTTCACCCGGCCGGCCACGTGCTGGGCTCGGCGCAGATCGCGGTGACCTGCAAAGACACCTGCATCGTCGCCTCCGGCGACTACAAGGACGCGCCCGACCCGACCTGCACGCCATTCGAGCTGGTGCCTTGCGACGTCTTCATCACGGAGGCGACGTTCGGCCTGCCGGTGTTCCGGCATGGCGATGCGAGTGACGAGGTGAAGAAGCTGCTGGCCTCCGTCGCGTTGTTTCCCGAGCGCGCGCATCTCGTCGGCGCCTATTCGCTCGGCAAGGCCCAGCGCGTGATCGCGCTGCTGCGGCAGGCGGGCTACGACGCGCCGATCTATCTGCATGGCGCGATGGAGAAGATCACCGAATATTATCAGAGCCGCGGCATCGCCCTCGGCGAGCTCAGACCGGTCAAAGGCGTGAAGAAGGCCGCGCTCTCCGGCACCATCACGCTGGCCCCGCCCTCAGCGACTTCGGATCTCTGGACGCGGCGCTTTCCCGATCCCGTCACCGCGTTCGCCTCGGGATGGATGCGCGTGCGCGCCCGGGCGCGGCAGCGCGGCGTCGAGCTGCCGCTGGTGATCTCGGACCACGCCGATTGGGATGGCCTCACCGCCACGATCGGCGCGACCGGCGCCGGCGAAATCTGGGTCACGCACGGCCAGGAAGATGCGCTGGTGCACTGGTGCCGGAGCAATGGTCTGCGCGCACAGCCGCTCGATCTCGTCGGTTATGGCGACGAGGAGGAGAGCGAGACGCCGCTTCAAGACGAGGCCGAAGCATGAACCGCTTCGCCGAACTTCTGGACCGCCTCGCTTATGAGCCCGGCCGCAACAACAAGCTGCGGCTGATCACCGGCTATTTTCGTAAGGTCGGCGATCCCGACCGCGGCTACGCGCTGGCCGCGCTCACCGGCGCGCTCAGCTTCAAACATGCCAAGCCCGCGCTGATCCGCGATCTCATCGCGGCGCGCACGGATGAGGTGCTGTTTGGGTTGAGTTACGACTATGTCGGCGATCTCTCGGAGACGGTGGCGCTGATGTGGCCGAAGGCTGCGCTGGCTGGCCATAACAATCCGCCGCCCCCATCCCTCAGCGAAGTCGTCACCACGCTCCGCACGCTCGGCAAGACCGAGTTGCCAAAGCAGCTCGAACGCTGGCTTGACGAGCTGGATGAGACCGGCCGCTGGGCGCTCTTGAAGCTCGTCACCGGCGCGCTTCGCATCGGCATCTCCGCGCGCCTCGCCAAGACCGCGGCCGCCGCCCTCGGCGACAAGGACCCGCATGAGGTCGAGCTGATCTGGCCGGGGCTTGCGCCGCCTTATCTCGACCTGTTCGCCTGGCTGGAAGGCCGCGCCGAGAAGCCGGTCAATCGCGATCCCGCGCCGTTCCGGCCCGTGATGCTGGCGCATGCGATCGAGGAGACGGATTTTGCCGCACTCGATCCCGCCGACTACATTGCCGAATGGAAATGGGACGGCATCCGGGTGCAGGCGGTGGCCGGGCGGGACGACCGCGGCCACATCACGGCCCGGCTCTATTCGCGCACGGGCGAGGACATCACGGGCAGCTTTCCCGACCTCGTGCCGTCGCTGCGTCTGCCGGGTGCGATCGACGGCGAGCTGTTGATTCTGCGTGAGGGCCGCGTGCAGAGCTTCAACGTCCTGCAACAGCGGCTCAACCGCAAGATCGTCTCGCCGAAGCTGATCAAGGAATTTCCGATTCATCTGCGCGCCTATGATTTGCTCGGCGATGACGAGAACGATGTGCGTGAATTGCCGTTCGCGGAGCGGCGCGAAAGGCTGGAGATCTTTATCGGAAAGCTCGGCGATCCCCGCATCGATCTGTCGCCCACCGTGCCCTTCACAAGCTGGGAGGCGCTGGCCGTCGCGCGCGCCGATCCGGCAAGCGCAGGCGCCGGCGAAGATGCGGACGCCGTCGAGGGCGTGATGCTGAAGCGGCGCGATGCGGCTTATTTGCCAGGGCGGCCGAAGGGCCAATGGTGGAAGTGGAAGCGCGATCCGCACATCATCGATGCCGTGCTGATGTATGCGCAGCGCGGTCACGGCAAGCGCTCGTCCTATTACTCCGACTACACCTTTGGCGTCTGGACCGCGGGCGATGGCGGCGACGAGCTGGTGCCGGTCGGCAAGGCCTATTTCGGTTTCACGGACGAGGAGTTGCTCCAGATCGATCGCTTCGTCCGCCGCAACACCACGGAAAAATTCGGCCCCGTTCGCCATGTCGTGCACGAGCCGGACCAGGGTCTGGTGCTGGAGGTGGCGTTCGAGGGCCTGCAGCGCTCGCCGCGGCACAAATCCGGCGTCGCCATGCGCTTTCCCCGCATCAGCCGCCTGCGCTGGGACAAGCCGCCGAAGGAGGCCGATCGGCTGGAGACGTTGGAGAGGATGTTGAAGGCGGAGGCAGTGGAGGCGTGAAGGCGTGCGAGGCTCGATCGTCGCCAAGCGAGAGGTGCGCTCCCTCTCCCGCTTGCGGGAGAGGGTTGGGGAGAGGGTGTCTCCGCATTGGGATTCCCCCAGAGGAGAGAGCCCTCACCCGGCGCTGCGCGCCGACCTCTCCCGCAAGCGGGAGAGGTGAGGGGCCCGCGGCTCGCGTCGCGCCACAAGGGAAGCTCTGGCGGCGCTACCCGAATTAAAACGCGGTAAGCTGATTGACGGTCGGGCCGGGGTTCCCCATGTCCCTCGCCGTGCCCTATAATGGGGTCGAATCCCCTGAGGAGTTTGAGATGGTCCAAGACGTCAGAGATTTGCCGGCCGGCCGCAGCGACGGGCTGAACCGCTTTCTCGGCGGCTCGCCGCTGGCGGTCGCGTTTCGCCTGGTCCTGCTCTCGATCCTGGTCGGCGTCGTGCTCGCCGCGATCGGCTTCGATCCCTGGAACATCATCACCAGCATCCGCCTCCTGTTCCAGCGTCTTTGGGATCTCGGCTTCGACACCGTGAACTGGCTGTGGCGCTACTTCCTGCTCGGCGCGGTCATCGTGATCCCAATCTGGCTGCTCTCGCGCGTCTTCGGCGCGCCGCGCGGCCGCTGAACGTCAAGGAGTTGCGCAGCCGATGCAACTACGCTTTGTCGGCTGCGGCGACGCCTTTGGCTCAGGTGGCAGGCTCAACACCTGCTTCCACGTCTCGGGGCGCGAGACCAATTTCCTGATCGATTGCGGCGCGTCGGCCCTGCCGGCGCTGAAGCGGCTCGAGATCGCGCGCGACGACATCGATCTCATCCTCATCACGCATTTCCACGGCGACCATTTTGCCGGGTTGCCGTTCCTGCTGCTCGACGCGCAATTTTCGCGGCGGACGCGGCCGCTGACGATTGCGGGACCGCAAGGCATCGAGACGCGGCTCAACCAGGTGATGGAGGCGCTGTTCGAGCACTCCTCGAAGACCAAACAGCGTTTCGAGCTCGAGGTCGTGGAGCTCGCGCCCGAGCAAAGCAAAACCTTCGGCGCGGCGAGAGTGACGCCCTATCCGGTGGTGCACGGCGAATCCGGTGGTCCCTTCCTCGCCTACCGCGTCGAGGCCGAGGGCCGCACGCTTGCCTACAGCGCCGATACCGAATGGACGGAAACGCTCATTCCGCTGGCGCACGGCGCCGACCTTTTCATCGCCGAAGCCTATATGTACGAGAAGGTGGTCAAGAACCATCTCAGCCTGAAGACCTTGGAACAGCATCTTCCCGCGATCGGCGCGAAACGCCTCGTCCTCACCCATATGAACGACGACATGCTCTCGCGCCTGGACGATATTGCGCATCTCGCCGCCGAAGACGGCATGGTCCTCGTATTCTGAGATGCACGCGCCCATTCCCCTCAAGATCGGCTCCCGCCAGGTGTTCGCCATCGCCGGTCCTGCGATGGTCGCGAACCTGACCACGCCGCTGATCGGCATTGTCTCAACCACGGCGATCGGGCGGCTCGACGATGCCGCGCTGCTCGGCGGCGTCGCGATCGCGTCGGTGATCTTTGACTGCCTGTTCTGGCTGTTTGGCTTCCTGCGCATGAGCACGCTCGCCTTCACCGCGCAGTCGCTGGGCGCGGGCGAGGTGCGCGAGCCGGCCGCGATCCTGGCACGCGGCTTCATCGTTGCCGGCCTGATCGGCGTTGCGCTGATCGTGCTGCAACTGCCGCTGGCCGCTCTGCTGTTCGACCTCATGGGCGGCAGCGAGGGGGTGACGCACGCCGCGAAGACCTACTTCAAGATCCGGATCTGGTCGTCGCCGTTCGCGCTCGCCAACTATGTCATCCTCGGCTGGCTGATCGGAAAGGCCCGCGCCAATTCAGCCTTGTTGCTTCAGGTCGTCATCAATCTCGTCAACATGGCGGCGACGATCCTGCTGGTGCTGGTCTACGATAACGGCATCGCCGGTGCCGCGATCTCAGCGCTGTTGTCGGAAGCGGTCGGGTTCGCCCTCGGCGTGATCGTCTGCCGCCATTACGCCGAGGGCGGCTTCGCAGTGCCGTACAGGACGCTGCTCGACCGCGAGAAGCTGTTGCGGATGCTGGCGGTGAATTCCGACATCATGATCCGCACCGCGGCGCTGATCGCCGTGTTCCTGTTCTTCACCGCCAAGGGCGCGCAGGCCGGCGACGTCACGCTGGCCGCCAACTCCGTGCTCAACAACTTCCTGCTGGTCAGCGCCTTCTTCCTCGACGGTCTCGCCAACGCGGCGCAGCAGCTGTGCGGCCGCACCCTCGGTGCACGCGATGCAAAGGGATTTGCCGATTCGACCCGGCTGGTGCTGCTGTGGGGGCTCGGCTTTGCAATCGTCGTCGCGGTGCTGTTCGCGCTGTGCGGGCCGGCCCTGATCGATTTCATGACGGCGAGCGAAGACGTCCGCCGTGCCGCGCGCGAATTCCTGCCGTTCGTCGTGCTTGCGCCGATCCCCGGCGTGTTCGCCTTCGGCTTCGACGGCATCTATATCGGCGCGACCTGGGTGCGCGAGATGCGCAATCTGATGCTGGCCTCGCTCGCGATCTTCCTCGGCACCTGGTGGGCGCTGCAATCGTTCGGCAATGCCGGACTGTGGTGCGCGCTGATGGCCTCCTACCTCTCGCGTGGCGGCTTGCAGGCCGCGCGCTATCCGACACAGTTCAGGGCGACGTTCTCGAAGCCGTAGCCCGGATGGAGCGCAGCGTAATCCGGGGCCTTCGAGCCTGCGGACGGATTCCCGGATTGCGCTGCGCTCCATCCGGGCTACGCGCAGCGCCTCACATCCCCGGCCAGTCTTCCGCCGTGAGCGTCGCCGCATCCGCGCCGACGATCTCGGACAAGGAATCCCGCCCCGTGCGGAGCAGCGTCGAGGTGAGATCGCGCTTGATCTCGTCGACGAGACCGAGGCCCTTGTAGACCAGCGACGAATAGAGCTGGATCAGGCTGGCGCCGGCGCGGATTTTCGTCAGCGCAGCGCCGCCGGAGTCCACGCCGCCGACGCCGATCAGCGGGAATGCACCCTCGACACGCACATAGGTCTCCGCGACCATCCGCGTCGACAGGCGGAACAGCGGCCGGCCGGACAGGCCGCCTTGCTCCTTGGCGCGCATCTCCTCGCGCAGCGTGCTCGGCCGCGCGATGGTCGTGTTCGACACGATCATGCCGTCGACCCGGCGCGAGCGCGCGACCTGCACGACGTCGTCGAGCTGGGCAAGGCTCAAATCCGGCGCGATCTTGAGCAGCACCGGCGTGTCGCCGGCCTTCTGGCGCACCCGCTCGCGGGCGTCGATCACGCGCGCGAGGAGATCGTCGAGCAGCGCGCCTTCCTGCAGATTGCGCAGGCCGGGCGTATTCGGCGAGGAGACATTGACGGTGAAATAGCTCGCGACCGGCGCAAAGGTCTCGATCAGCTTGACGTAGTCGCCAACGCGGTCCGGCGAATCCTTGTTGGCGCCGACATTGACGCCGACGATGCCGCCGTGCTGCGCGCGTGCGGCGAGCCGGCGCAACGCGACCTCTGCGCCGTCATTGTTGAAACCCATGCGGTTGATGATCGCTTCGTCGCGCTCGAGCCGGAACAATCGCGGCCGCGGATTGCCGCTCTGCGGCTTCGGCGTCACCGAGCCGATCTCGACGAAGCCGAAGCCGAGCCGCAGCAACGCGTCCGGCACCTCTGCGCTCTTGTCGAAACCCGCGGCCATGCCGATCGGATTGGGAAAGTTGAGCCCGAAGGCGCGCATCGCGAGCTTGGGATCGTCAGCGCGCGGCTTGATCGGCGGCAGGAAGCGCAGGCCCTGGATCGCGAGGCGATGCGCGTCTTCCGGATCGAGCCAGCGCAGCACCGGCAGCGAAAAGGCGTCGAAAGCGCGGATCACGGCAACAGCTCCGGAGTGTCGTGGCCGCCGTCGGAGCGCATGTTGAGGTTCGTCACAGCGATCACCGCGCCGAGATCGAGCTCGCCATAGAGATGTGGAAACAGCTCGTGATTGCGCGAGCGCTCCCAACGCAGCTCAGCTCCGAGCGCGTCGCCGTCGACCTCGACCAGGAACAGCGCGCGCTGCCCGAAATAGTGCTTGCGGAGGGTTTCGGGAACCTGGGCAGCGGTCGAGAAATGGATGAATCCGTCGCGCGCATCGTCCGCGCTGCCCCGGTAGACACCCTGTCGTTCCGCCTCGCGCCAAGCCGAGGCCGGACAGATTTTGTAGATCTTGACCACCGCTACCGCAGCCCTGTTTGCTCTTTGAGTCTTTTGGGTTTTTTCGTCTATTGCGGGTCCTTAAAACCCCGGGGCGACCGTAAAGGCCGCCCCTTCCGAACTCAAGGCTTAGAGCCAATTCCGTTCCGATGAAATCGGATCGAGGCTCTAAATTTCTGTTTGGCGCGTTTTCTGGACACGAACCGGTGTCCGTCTGAGTTGAAATCGCTTCTCCCGCCGCCTCTTGCGCGAAAACCGGAAAACCGGTTGATTTGAGGACAGTTTTCCTGGGTTGCGACGGGCTGGGCCTTCCATGGTCAGACAGGCCAAAGCGCAGAGGATACTGACTCACGACCAGATCTGGGTCGCGCTGGATCGGCTGGCGGAGCGCGCCGGTCTGTCGCCGTCCGGCCTTGCCAGGCGCGCGGGGCTCGATCCCACCACCTTTAACAGGTCGAAGCGCGTCACCTCTGACGGCCGCGAGCGCTGGCCCTCGACCGAATCGATCGCAAAGGCGCTGGCGGCGGCCGGCGCCTCGATCGACAGCTTTGCGAGGCTGGTCGACGACGACGCCGGCGACGGCCGCTCGGTACCGCTGCTCGGCTTCGCGCTGGCCGGCGCGAGCGGCGCTTTCGACGAGTCCGGCCTTCCCGCCGGCAAGGGCTGGACCGAGATCGCGCTTCCCACCGCCGAGGACGACCACGCCTTTGCGCTGGAGATTTCCGGCGATGCGCTCCAGCCTGCCTATCGCGACGGCGACATCATCCTGGTCTCGCCCGGCACGCCGATCCGCAAGGGCGATCGCGTCGTGGTGAAGACGAGGACGGACGAGGTGACGATCGCGACGCTGAAGCGCCGCACGGCGAAGGCGTTGGACTTGCAGCCGCTCGATGCGTCGCAAGTGGCACGGACGATCTCGGTGAGTGACCTCGCCTGGATCGCGCGGATCGTCTGGGCCAGCCAGTGATTGCGGAGACAGTTCCGGTCACGGGGCTCTCGTTGAACCGACAGGCGGCTTCACAGCACTTCGAAAATCTTATAGGCGACGGCGCCTTCGACGAGATAGCCCTTGCCGACGCAGACGATGTCGTTGAGCCAGGCATAGGTTTGCGAGCCGGTTTCGAACAGCGGATTGGTGCGGAAGTAATATCCGGCGGGATCGACCTTGGTGCGTCGCGCCGGATCCGCCATCTCGGCGCGCAAACCCGGCGGCGTCACCCAGCGGCCGCCATAGGTCATGTAGATCAGCTCGCCGTCATGCGTGCGCAGCGACAGACGGACATCGAGTGTCATGGCGCCGTCGGCGCGAAACAATGCCCAGTCGCCGCCGCCCCGCAGCACCTCGCCGCGCAAGCGCGGGCCTTCGAACGAGCCCTTGGCTGCGCCGAACAGCACGCGCTGCCCGACAGGCCCCGCGCCGAAATTGAGGCGCGGATCGAGATCGACGACGATGTCGAAGAGATGCCGGGTCGCAAGGTCACCGGCGGACTTCACGCGTGGATCGGCCATGGTCTGATGCTCCCCGGTAGTCGTGGACGGAAGGGTGTCAGCGATCTAGGCCGCCTGCACGGTGTCGCCAAACAGCTTGCGCCTGACCGCATCGGTCGAGACGCCGGATTGGGCGCAGAGCTCGGAGAGATCGAAGACGAAGCGTTCATGCGCGATTCTGTCGTCACGAAAGGCAAAGGTGATGAACACCGGCAGCTCGGCGCGTCAGGATGCGCTCGTTGTCCGCGAGGCCCTGCACCCGGGTGCCGAAGGCCGGCGTCTCCAGCACCATATCCGGATGCAGAACCTCCAGCGCCGCAGCGACATCCTGCCGGCTCTTCGCGATCGCCAGCCTATCCGCCAGCTCGAACATGCGTTTGCCGTCCATCGCTCGCCTCTGTACATCCAACGTGTCTAATACATACATTATGTATGTTATATGCGGTTTGATACCTGCGCGTCAAGTATTAGGTTGCGCGCGATGCGGACGAAGGATCCTCCGAAGAGTCGTCGGGAAGAGTACAGCGAGGCCACGCGGCAGGCGCTGCTCGATGCTGGCCGCGAGGCGTTTGCGGCCAACGGATTTCAGGCGGCCGGCATGGAGGCGATCTCGCGGGCGGCGCGGGTCACGCGCGGCGCGTTCTACCATCACTTCGAGGACAAGAAGGCACTGTTCGACGCCGTGGTGGTCGCCATGCAGCGCGAGGCCGCAGCCAGGATCGAGGCCGCGGCACGGGGCGAGCGCAAGATCTGGGATCGTCTCAGCGCCGGCATCGACGCCTATCTCGATGCCTGCGAAGAGCCGGACTATGCGCGCATCGTCATCCAGGAAGCGCAGGCCGTGCTCGGCGAGCCGCGCTATCGCGAGATCGAGGAGACCTATCCGACCGCGCTGCTGATCGCGACGTTGCGGGCCCTGAAGCGCGATGGCGAATTGAACGCGGACGATGTCGATCTGCTGAGCCGGATGATCGACGCCATGATCTGCAAGATCGGGCTGTTGCTCCCGCACGCGGACGATTCCAGGAAGCTGCGCAGAAACGGACAGAAGATCGTCGCGGCCGTGCTGGAGACATTCCGCCAGAAGGCGTGAACCTGCCGCGAGCTCGCGATCGTCCCCGATCGCCATTGCGACTCACCGGCCCTCTCGCATAGGTTGCGGCATATTACCGCTCCAGCTTTATCTTAGGGGAATACAATGAATCGCCGTCACGCGTTGAAGGCCCTGGCGGGTCTTGCGCTCTGTCCGCTCTGCAAGCCGGCCTTCGCCGCCGAAGGCGCGCATTGGAGCTATGAGGGCGCCGGCGCTCCGGCCAAATGGGGCGATCTCGACGCGGCCAACAAGGCCTGCGGTATCGGCCTGCAACAATCCCCGATCGACATCGAGGCGACCGTCAAGTCGCAATTGCCTGCGTTGAAGCTGAACTGGGGCAACAGCGCCGACACCATCGTGAACAACGGGCATACGATCCAGCTCGACTTCGCCGAGGGCAGCACACTCATGCTCGGCAACGTCAAGTACAAGCTGCTTCAGGTGCACTTCCACCGGCCGAGCGAGCACATGATCGGCGGCAAGAATTTTCCGATGGAGGCGCATTTCGTCCATCGCAACGAGGCCGGCGGGCTCGCCGTGGTCGGCGTGCTGATGGCCGAGGGCAGGCCGAACGCGGCCTTCGGCAAGATCGTCAAGACCATGCCGACGGCGGAAGGCCCCGCGGTGAAGGCGGATGCGGGCATCGATCCCCACGCCATGCTGCCGCAGCGGCTCAGCTATTTCCGCTATCCCGGCTCGCTGACGACGCCGCCCTGCTCGGAGGTGGTCGAATGGCTGCTGCTGACCGACCCGATCCAGGTCTCGGCCACGGATGTCGCCGCCTTCGCAAAGCTCTATCCGATGAACGCGCGCCCGGTGCAGAAGGATAATCGGCGTTACGTGCTGCGGTCGATTTGAGCGGAAGTCTCGTAGCCCGGATGGAGCGAAGCGCAATCCGGGACCGCTGATGCCGCTCGTGAAGACCCCCGGATTTCGCTTCGCTCCATCCGGGCTACAAGAGCCTCACGCACTCCGCGCCAGCGCGCCGTCGATCATGTTGACCGCGTTCTGCACGCCGTACACCGCGACGAAGGAGCCGAAGCGCGGGCCCTTCTCCTGGCCGAGCAGGACCTGATAGAGCATGTTGAACCAGTCCAGCGTGACGCCGGGCCGGCCGTCCTTGCCCTTCTTGACCTGATCGAGGAACGGCTCGCGGCGGCCGATCTCGTAGACGACGTTCTGGATGTCCTCGGCCGATGCGTCCGGCCCAAGCTGTGACAGCGCATCGCGCAGGTCTTGAAGTGCGGCGCGCTCGGTCTCCGTGGGGACGCGGAATTGCTTCGTCGGCGCGACGAAGTCGCGATAATAATTGATGGCGTAGCCGACCATGGCGTCGAGCTTCGGATGCGTCTGGGGGCTCACGCCCGGGCGGTAGCGGCCGATGAAGCCCCACAGCGTCTCGGCATTCTCTGCGTTCGACGACGACACCAGCGTCAGCAGAAGCTGGAAGGTGACGGGCATGTCGCCCTTCGGCGGATGGCCGTTGTGGATGTGCCAGATCGGATTGCCGAGCTGCTGCTTGCCATCCTGCTTGGCAAAGCCGTCGATGAACTGCTGATAGTCGTCGACGTTGCGCGGGATGACGTCGAAATAGAGTCGCTTGGCCGCCTTCGGCTCGCGATACATGAACAGCGACAGCGATTCCGGCGAGGCGTAGCGCAGCCATTCGTCGATGGTGAGGCCGTTGCCCTTGGACTTCGAGATCTTCTGGCCCTGCTCGTCGAGGAAGAGCTCGTAATTGAAGCCTTCGGGCGGCGTGGCGCCGAGCGCCCTGGCGATCGCGCCGGACAGCTTCACCGAATCAATCAGGTCCTTGCCGGCCATCTCGTAGTCGACGCCGAGCGCGACCCAGCGCATCGCCCAGTCGGCCTTCCACTGACACTTGACGTTGCCGCCGGTGACTGATGTTTCGACTTCCTGGTTCGTATCAGGGTCGACATAGGTCACCGTGCCAGCCGCGACGTCGCGCCGGATCATCGGCACCTGCAGCACGACACCCGTCGTCTTGCTGATCGGGAGGAACGGCGAATAGGTCGCGCGGCGATCGGGACCGAGCGTCGGCAGGATGATCGCCATCACCTTGTCGTAGGCGGCGAGCATCTTCAGCAACGTCGCGTCGAAGCGGCCTGATGTGTAGTAGTCGGTCGAGCTCGCGAACTCGTAGTCGAAGCCGAAATGATCGAGGAACGCGCGCAGCCGCGCATTGTTGTGGTGCCCGAACGACGGATATTCGTTCGAGAACGGATCCGGCACCCGCGTCAGCGGCTTGCCGAGATGCTCGGCCAGCATCTCCTTGTTGGGGACGTTGTCGGGCACTTTCCGAAACCCGTCCATGTCGTCGGAGAAGGCGAGCAGGCGTGTCTTGATCTTGTCCTCGGTCAGCACGTGGAAAGCGTGCCGTACCATCGAGGTGCGCGCGACCTCACCGAACGTGCCGATATGCGGCAGGCCTGACGGCCCGTAGCCGGTCTCGAACAGCACCTCGTCCTTCGGGCTCTTCTTCAGCCGCGCGACAATGGCCTTCGCCTGCTCGAACGGCCAGGCGTTGGATTGTTCGGCGAGCGCACGCAAATCGCTCGGGTTCATGTTGGGATCGATAACGGACATCAAGAAGGGCCTCCGGGTCGCGGAAAATAGCGATTTCCGGGCAGAATGCAATTTGTGAGGGGGTGCAGGCGCCTCCACCGTCATTGCGAGAATCGTAGGGTGGGCAAAGCGACTTGTCCGCCGTAGCTCGAAGAGCGAAGGCGGAAGCGTGCCCACCATTCCGAAGACGTGGGCACGGCGCTTACGCGCCTTTGCCCACCCTACGGCAGCTCGCTCGCCGCAAGAGCAGTGGAATTAAAACGGGCTCACCGAAAAATACCGCAGCCACAGATCGGTGTAGCGGCCTTTTTCCCAGACGCGGAACAGCGCCCAGTTCAGGGCCTGGCGCAGCACGTCGTTGCCCTTGCGCACGGCGATGCCGATGCCTTCGCCGAAGAAACGACTCTCGACGAAGGGACCGCCGGAGAAGGCACAGCAATCGCCGGAATCGGTGCCGTTGATCCAGAACGCGAGCGAGATGGCGTCGCCGAAGATGAAATCGACCTCGCCCTTGCGCAAAGCGGCGCGCATCGCGTCGTCGTTGGGATAGGGATGCAGCTCGGCGTCGGTGAACATGGCCTTGAGATAGGCCTCGTGCGCGGAGCCGGCGATGACGCCGACCTTCTTGCCCTCGAGATATTCAGGCCGGATTTCCGGCATCACCGCGTCCTTGCGCGAGGCGAAGCGCGCCGGCACGCGGTAGTAGGGATCGGTGAAGTCGACCCGGGCGCGCAGCTGCGGGCTCACCGCCATCGAAGCGATGATGGCATCGCCGCGGTTGGAGGAGAGCGCATCGACCAGCGTCTCGAAGCGGCGCATCTGCACGGTGCAGGTGACCTTGATCTCCTCGCACAGCGCCCGGGCGAGATCGACATTGAAGCCGGCGGGATTGCCGTCAGCGCCGGTGTAATTGAACGGCGGATAGTCGGTCTCGGTCAGGAAGCGGATCACGGTCAGACGCGACAGGTCCGGCCGTTCCGGTCGCCGCCGCGGATCCCAGAAGCCGGGCACGGCCTGCGGGGCGGCCTGGGGCGCGACCTGCGGCGTGGCCTGAGGTGCCGCCGGGGGCCGCTTGGCAGGAGCCTGAGCCTCGGCGGCGGGCAGGCCCGTGAGCAGGCAGGTGCCGACGGCCAGCGCCATCAGCAAGCTACGGGCAGATTGGGACGATTTCGCCTGGTGCGATGGAGCCATCGGCCGGAAATGAACGAATGTCATTGAGATCGGAGGGCCTTATAGACCATCCCGGCAGGAACGCGAACGCGGATTATAGGCTGGGTAAAGGTCTCTCGCCCGTCATGCCCGGGCTTGTCCCGCCTGCGCGGCCGAAGCCGCTTCGGCGAGGCGAAGGCCCGGGCATCCACGAACTTTCCTAGCCTGCCCCAGAACGTGGATGGCCGGGACAAGCCCGGCCATGACCACGGAGAAGCAGCTGCGTCTGGACAAGGTCCTCAGAGATACTTCTTCAAATCAGCCGCCGCTTCTTCCGGGGTGCGCTTCAAATTGAACGGGGAGACGAAGCGGCCATCGCGGTCCATCAGATAGATCAGCGCGGTGTGGTCCATGGTGTAGTCGCCGTCCTTGGTCGGGACCTTCTTGGCGTAGACCCGATAGGAGGTGATGACCTTGGCGGTCTCGGCGGGGTCGCCGCTGAGGCCTTCGAGATGCGGATCGAAGCTCGACAGATACTCCTTCATGGTCGCCGGCGTATCGCGCTCGGGATCGACCGAGATGAAGATGGCATTGACCTTGTCGGCATCCTTGCCCATCGCCCGCAGCACTTCCGAGATCTCGAACAGCGATGTCGGACAGACGTCGGGGCAATGGGTGTAGCCGAAGAAGATCAGGGTCGGCTTGCCCTTGAGGCTCTTGTCGGTGACGGCCTTGCCGTTCTGGTCGGTGAGCTGGAACGGGCCGCCGATCGCGGCCGGCTGCGCCACCTTGCTGACCCCGCCCATGGCCCAGAACATGATCAGGAGCCCGACAACGAGGCTTGCGGCGAAGGCGGTCGCGATCACCAGCGGACGGGTGGCGGAACTCATGGGCGGAAAACTTCCTGTCGGGGATCAGAAGCAGGCGGCGAAACCGGTCCTGATCATTTCGAAGAACATCTGCGTGCCGTAGTGGAACCACAGCGCCAGCGCGCCGAGCACGAGCAATCCACCGATCGCCGCACCCACCCACAGCAGCACGGACGGCGTCCGGCCGGCAGTGGGCGAATTGTCCTGTAGCGGGTGCGTCGGGTGCAGTGGTTGAGCCATGGCAATGATGGGGGCAAAAGCCCGGGTTCCCAACCCTCAGATAAGCTTCGGCCCGCCTGCGGGCAAGGCGCCGCCAGCAGGGAAGGCGCCGCCTGCAGGGAAAGGCGCCGCGGGCGGGCCAGAACGACCCAGTCAGGCCGAGAACGTCAACGCAGGAGCTGGCCCCGGGCGGATTCGATCTGGTCCGCCTGCGGGAGAGGCCGTCGCGACGGCTTGATCGCCGAGGCCTGCGCATCCAGGTAGCAGGGCTTGTACATGGCCTGGAGCTGCTTGCCCTTTAGGAACAGCATGTGCGGGGTGAGACCGCCGCGCTGGTTGATCCAGCGCCTCACCTGCGAGGGATACATCGCATAAAGCATCTGAGTCGCCTCGGTATTGGTGACGGCGCGGCCATTGCTGCCGAAATCCCAGGCCGCGTGGAAGCCAAGCGTCGCACTCGAGGTCACGCAGATGCGGTCATGCGGGATAGCGCCGAGGACGATGGTGCAGGCGGAGGCGCAGAGGCCGTCGATGATGACGGTTTCGCCTGACTGACGCAGATCCTGGTACCTGTCGACATAGGTTCCAATTCGGCCGCCGCGGTCATCCGCGATCCGAACCACTGCGTGAGAAGCCCCCATGCCAGCGATCAACAGAACCGCCGCAAGCAACCCCGTCAGAAACTTCATTGGCCCCCGCCCCGGTCGAATTCGAATCTGCTTGTCAGGTGGTGATGCACGGCTAGCGTCCGTCGTAACCGAGGTTTTGTCTAGGCAGGCCGGCTCGCTCAAAACAAATTCAAATCCAGTGTTGCGTCCGCGCTGCACTCGGAAGGTCTCTATCCCAAAGTGGAACAAGTTAACGATGTCTTGCGCGCCACACACTTGATCTCAGTTACAACCGTCGGCTTCAATCCGGGCAAATACAGGGGAACCTAGGGGTGGGGGAAATACATGGCTGAAGAGACGGACGTGATCGTTGTCGGCGCGGGACTATCGGGACTGGTTGCCGCAACCGAAATCGCCGAGGCGGGCAAGCGCGTGATCGTGGTCGATCAGGAAGGCGAGCAGTCGCTCGGCGGCCAGGCGTTCTGGTCGTTCGGCGGATTGTTCCTGGTCGATTCGCCCGAGCAGCGCCGGCTCGGCATCAAGGATTCCTTCGACCTGGCCATGCAGGACTGGATCGGTGCCGCCGGCTTCGACCGCGACGAGGATTTCTGGCCGCGGCAATGGGCCGAGGCCTATGTGGCGTTCGCAGCCGGCGAGAAGCGCGCCTGGCTGCGGGCCATGGGCCATCGCATCTTTCCCGTGGTCGGCTGGGCCGAGCGCGGCGGCTACGACGCGATGGGCCACGGCAATTCCGTGCCGCGCTTTCACGTCACCTGGGGCACCGGCCCCGGCATCGTCGAGCCGTTCGAGCGCCGCGCGCGAGAGGCCGCCAACAGCGGCCGGCTGAGTTTCAGGTTCCGCCACCGCGTCGACGCGCTCTCGATCACCAACGGCACGGTGGATGGCGTCAGCGGCGCCGTCCTCGCTCCTGATACGATCGAGCGCGGCAAGAGCTCCTCTCGCAACGTGGTCGGCGAGTTCGCGCTGAAGGCGCAGGCCGTGATCGTCGCCTCCGGCGGCATCGGCGGCAATCACGAGCTGGTCCGGCAGAACTGGCCGAAGCGGCTCGGTGATCCCCCGAAATTCATGATCTCCGGCGTGCCCGAACATGTCGACGGCCGCATGATCGGCATCACGGAGAGATCAGGCGCGCGGCTGATCAATCGCGACCGCATGTGGCATTATGTCGAGGGCATCCAGAACTGGTCACCGATCTGGCCGCGCCACGGCATTCGCATCCTGCCCGGGCCGTCCTCGATGTGGTTCGACGCAACAGGCACGCGGCTGCCGGCGCCGCTCTTCCCGGGCTCCGACACGCTCGGCCAGCTCCAATACATCATGTCGACGGGCTATGATTATTCCTGGTTCGTCCTGACCCAGAGCATCATCAAGAAGGAGTTTGCGCTGTCAGGCTCGGAGCAGAACCCCGACCTGACCGGCAAAAGCTGGCGCATGACCTTGCGCCGCGCCACCAACAAGGGCGCACCGGCGCCGGTGGAAGCGTTCAAAAGCCACGGTGTCGACTTCATCGTACGCGACAAGATCGAGGACCTTGTTGTGGAGATGAACAAGCTTGCCGGCAGCGACCTTCTCAAGCTCGAGCACATCAAGATGCAGATCGAGGCGCGCGACCGCGAGATCGCCAATCCCTACGTCAAGGACGCGCAGGTGATGAACATTCACAATGCGCGCCGCTATATCGGCGACAGGCTGATCCGCACCGCCTCCCCACACCGGATCCTGGATCCCGCGCAGGGGCCGCTGATCGCGGTCAAGCTCAACATCCTCACCCGCAAGACGCTGGGCGGCTTCGAGACCGATCTCGACTCGCGTGTGTTCGGCAGCGAGGGCAGCGTCATTCCCGGCCTCTATGCGGTCGGCGAAGCCGCCGGCTTCGGCGGCGGCGGGGTGCACGGCTATCGCTCGCTGGAAGGCACGTTCCTCGGCGGCTGCCTGTTCTCGGGCCGCAATGCGGGCCGTGCCGCTGCCAAAGCGGTGGGCTAGATCATGCGGCGGTGGATGCGCTTCGGGGCGCTGGTCGCGGCATTGGCCGCCGCTTCGGCTGCATCCGCCGAGACGATCGACGTCAACGGCGTGAAGCGCTCCTACACTGCGCAGCTGCCGGCCAAAAAGCCTGCAGCGCTCGTGATCGTGCTGCATGGCAAGACCCAGCGCGGCGCCGACATGATCACGCGGACGGCGTGGCCGCAGGTCGCGAAACGAGATGGCTTTGCCGTGGTGTTTCCCGACGGCCTCAACCACGCCTGGGCCGATGCGCGGACGAAGGCGGGACCGGCGCTGCGCGGCCCACCGGTGGGTACCGATGATGTCGCCTTCATCGCAAAGCTCGTCGAAAAGCTGGTGGCCGACGGCACGGCCGATGCAAAGCGCGTCTATGTCGCGGGCGTCTCCAATGGCGGCGCCATGGCGATGACGCTGATTTGCGCCCGCGCCGATCTGTTTGCCGCGGGCGCGAGCGTGATCATGAATCTCACTGATGAGGCCGCGGTCACGTGCCATCCGGCACGGCCGCTGCCGATGCTGCTCATGAACGGCACGGCCGATCCGCTGGTGCCTTACGAGGGCGGACGCGGATCGAGCTATTACGCCGCAGACGGATTCTGGTCGACCGACGAGACGCTGGCGTTCTGGCGCAAGCTCAATGGCTGCGAGACTGACGACGCCGCGATGGTCGATTTGCCTGACAAGAATCCCGCGGACCAGTCCACGGTCACCCGGATCACCTCGCGCTGCTCGGCCGGGCACGACGTCGTGCTCTATCGCATCAATCATGGCGGCCACCGCATGCCCGGCTTCGCCCCGGATGCCCGCTTCCCGAGGGTCGCAGCCAGCCTGCTGGGGGCACAGAACAGCGACATCGACGGCGCCGAGACAATCTGGACATTTTTCAGTCAGTTTCCGTAAACGGCGCATGCATGCCTGGGCAACGCATGCGTGGCTGGCAACGCATGCGTGCCGGGGGTGGCAGAGCGCGAGGCGCTGGGCTAGACAGGGCCGCCATTCCAGTGAGGAGATCCCAATGAGCATTCAGCGCCTTGAAACCGGCCCGCGCATGAGCCAGGTCGTCGTGCACGGCAACACCGTCTATCTCGCCGGCGTCGTCGCGAACAAAGCCGGCGGCGAAAGCGTGACGAAGCAGACCCAGGACATCCTGGCGACCATCGACGGCCATCTCGCCAAGGCCGGTACCGACAAGTCGAAGCTGCTCTCGGCCACGATCTACATCACCGACATGAAGACCTTCGGCGAGATGAACGCGGTGTGGGACGCCTGGGTCTCGCCCGGCAACACCCCGGCGCGCGCCACCGTCGAAGCCAAGCTGGCGGCGCCGCAATACACCGTCGAGATCATGGTCGTTGCGGCGAAGTAATTTTCGCGAAAACGTCACGCGCGTTGATGACCTCCGAGGTAATCGATCGACGCGCGTGAACCTTCGATAGTCAGGTCAGCCGAATACGGCGCCATCGAAGGAGAGCACCATGACCGACCCCATCACCATCGCCCGCCGCTACATCGAGCTCTGGAACGAGCGCACCGCCGGCCGACGCCGCGAGTTGCTCAGCGAAAACTGGACGACGGATGCGAGCTATGTCGATCCCTTGATGGAGGGCGACGGCCGCGACGGCATCGAGGCGCTGATCGCAGGCGTGCAGCAGCGCTTTCCCGATTTCAAGTTCAAGCTGATCGGCGAACCCAACGGCTACGGCGATCACATCCGCTTTTCGTGGGGACTTGGTCCCGATGGCACCGACAGCCCGATCAAGGGCACTGATTTTGCCGTGCTGAAGGACGGCCGTATCAGAAGCGTGACCGGATTTCTCGATCAGGTGCCGGCCGGAGGGTGAGACCGCTCGCCCTCCCTCGCCGTTGGCGAGAGGGTACCCGCATTCGGACTTTCACAAGAGGTCGTCATGCCCGGGCTTGTCCCGGGCATCCACGTTCTTGGTGCGCCATCGGAAGACGTGGATGGCCGGGACAAGCCCGGCCATGACGATGTGGAGAAGATCGTGGTCCCAATGTACGAGCGCATACGCGATTGTTCTGCCGCAGACGGAGAGGGCGGCACCCCCTCGACGAAGCCGTCGCCACGGCTTACCTGTTCATGCGTGCCGCCCCGTATCCTCCAGACATCGGCCCAGCCGGCCGCGCTGTTGCCTCGCCGCTTCCAGCAATGGTTCGCGGCCCGCGGTTGGTCGCCGCGCGCGCATCAATTGGCGCTGCTGGAGAAGGCGCGCGAGGACGCCAGCGCCCTGCTGATCGCACCGACCGGCGCCGGCAAGACGCTGGCGGGATTTCTGCCGACGCTGGTCGAACTTTCGACTGAAGCGGCTGAACGGAATGCGGGTGCGAAGCAAGGCCTCGTCTCCACCGGCCGCAGCGTGCAGCGTACCGGCGGCCTTCACACGCTCTACATCTCGCCGCTCAAGGCGCTGGCCGTCGACATCGCGCGCAATTTGGAGCGCCCGATCGCCGAGATGGGCCTGCCGATCAAGGTCGAGACCCGCACCGGCGACACCCCGGTGTCGCGTCGCCAGCGGCAGCGGCGCTATCCGCCGGACGTGTTGCTGACGACGCCCGAACAGCTCGCCCTGCTGCTGTCCTCCGACGACGCGCCGTTCCTGTTCTCCTCCTTGAAGCGCATCGTGCTCGACGAGCTGCATGCGCTGGTGACGTCCAAGCGCGGCGATCTGCTCTCGCTCGGGCTCGCACGGCTGTGGCGGCTGGCGCCGCGGATGCGCGCGATCGGCCTGTCGGCAACCGTGGCCGAGCCGGATCAGCTCGCGCGCTTCCTGGTGCCGCAGCCGGGCGGCAAGCAAGCTGCCGCCGATATCGTCATCGCGGGCGGTGCGGCTCCGCCTGAGGTCGAGATGCTCGACACGCGCGAGCGCCTGCCCTGGGCCGGCCACAGCGCGCGCCATGCGCTGCCCGAGATCTATGAGCTGATCAAGGCGAACAGGACCACGCTGGTCTTCGTCAACACCCGCAGCCAGGCCGAGATGCTGTTCCAGAATCTCTGGAGCATGAATGACGACGGCCTTGCGATTGCGTTGCATCACGGCTCGCTCGACGTCGCCCAGCGCCGCAAGGTCGAGGACGCAATGTCGGCGGGCAGGCTGCGCGGCGTGGTCTGCACCTCTTCGCTCGACCTCGGCGTCGACTGGGGCGATGTCGATCTCGTCGTCAATATCGGCGCGCCCAAGGGCTCCTCGCGCCTGATGCAGCGCATCGGCCGCGCCAACCACCGCCTCGACGAGGCCTCGCGCGCGGTGCTGGTGCCGGCCAACCGTTTTGAAGTGCTGGAGTGCCGCGTCGCGATCGACGCCATTGCCGAGAACGCGCAGGATACGCCGCCGTTGCGCACCGGTGGCCTCGACGTGCTGGCCCAGCATGTGCTGGGCTGTGCCTGCGGCGAGCCGTTCCTCTCCGATGACCTTTATGCCGAGATTCGCAGCGCTGCGCCTTACGCCGACCTGTCGCGGCAGGATTTCGACGACGTCGTCGATTTCGTCGCCTCCGGTGGGTACGCATTGAAGACCTACGAGCGCTTCGCCCGCATCAAGCAGGACAAGGAGGGGCGCTGGCGCGTCGCCAACCCGAAGGTGCGGCAGAGCTACCGCATGAATGTCGGCACCATCGTCGAGGACGACATGCTGAAGGTGCGGCTGGTGCGCTCGCGCGGCGGCGGCCAAGGAAAAGCAGGCGGCTCGACCGGCGTGATCGCGCGCGGCGGCAGGTTGCTTGGCGAGATCGAGGAAGCCTTCATCGAGGGCTTGAGCCCCGGCGATACCTTCGTGTTCTCAGGCGAGGTGGTGCGCTACGAGACCCTGGTCGAGGACCAGGTCTATGTCTCGCGCGCGCATGACAAGGACCCGAAGGTGCCGTCCTATATGGGCGGCAAGTTTCCGCTCTCGACCTATCTCGCCGAACGCGTGCGCCGGCTGCTCGACGACGGCCGCGCCTGGGGCGGCTTGCCGGAGCAGGTGCGCGACTGGCTGTCGCTGCAGAAGGACGTCTCGCAGGTGCCCGCGGTGCGCGAGCTGCTGGTCGAGAGCTTTCCGCGCGCCAACAAGCATTATCTCGTCTGCTATCCCTTCGAGGGACGCCTCGCGCATCAGACCCTCGGCATGCTGCTGACGCGGCGGCTGGAGCGTGCCCGGGCGCGGCCGCTCGGCTTCGTCGCCAATGAATATGCGGTGGCGATCTGGGGGCTTGGCGATCTCTCCTTCATGATCCGCGATGGCCGGATCGACCTCAACGCCCTGTTCGACCCCGATATGCTCGGCGATGATCTCGAGGCGTGGCTCGCCGAATCCGCACTGATGAAGCGCACCTTCCGCAACTGCGCGATCATCTCCGGCCTGATCGCGCGCCGCCACACCGGCGAGGAGAAGACCCGCCGCCAGGTGTTGTTCTCGACCGATCTCGTCTATGACGTGCTGCGCAAGCACCAGGCCGATCACGTCCTCTTGCGCGCCGCCCGCGCCGACGCCGCCACCGGTTTGCTCGACCTGCGCCGCCTCGGCGACATGCTCGCCCGCATCCACGGCCGCATCACGCACAGGGAACTCGACCGCGTCTCTCCGCTCGCGGTGCCCGTGATGCTGGAAATCGGCCGCGAGTCAGTCTATGGCGAAGCTGCAGACGAGCTCCTGGCGGAAGCCGCCAATGAGCTCGTCAAAGAGGCGATGGGATAAGAGCAGGTTCGGACGTGACCGTTGGCGCGCAGGTTTCAGGAGATGTCGACGACATGCGCGTGTCCAGAGTCACCATCAGCGATGTGAGCTTTACCGCCGATCTCTCCGGCGCGCTGTTCTGGGAAGAGCAGCGCCTGCTGGTCGTCTCCGACCTGCATCTGGAGAAGGGTTCGAGCTTCGCCACCCGCGGGGTGCTGCTGCCGCCTTACGACACCATCGCGACGCTCGGCCGTCTCGCTGCTGTCATCTCCCGCCATGATCCACGCATCGTCATCGCGCTCGGCGACAGCTTTCACGACCGCACCGCGCATCAGCGCTTGTCGTCGGACGACCGCGATGCCGTCACGGCGCTCCAGACCGGTCGCGACTGGATCTGGATCTCCGGCAATCACGATCCGATGCTGCCCCGCGATCTCGGCGGCACCGTCGCCGACGAGGTCGCGATCGGCCCGATCACCTTCCGTCACGAGCCGTCCGGTGCGCGCGGCGAGATCGCCGGCCATCTCCATCCCAAGGCGCGCGTCTCCGCGCGCGGCCGCTCGATGGAGCGCCGCTGCTTCGTCTCCGACGGGATGCGCGCGGTGATGCCGGCGTTCGGCGCCTATGCCGGCGGTCTCAGCATCCGCGACGCTGCCTTCGCAAAGATCTTCCCGACCAATGGTTTTGTCGCCCATCTGCTGGGCGACCGCCGCGTCCACGCCATTGCGGCCTCGCGCTGTTCCTGAGATTTCAGCGTGATCTCGGAACAAATTAAGAACAATTTAGCAAGTCTTTGATATATCATTGTGATTCGGCGCGTTGCCGACACAATATCTAGCGTCTGTCAGACTTTGCGAGGACTACATGTCCACCATCGCCTTCGATCAATTTGCCCTCACCCGGATCGCCGATTTCGCGCGCTCGCTGTCGCGGCTGCATCACGCCGCGCGGCGCCAGAGGATCGACGACGACCAGTTCGACCGCGAGTTCAACGCGGTGTGCCAGTCGATCTGGGGCTACACCATCGACGATGTCAGCGATGATCTGTTCGTGGCCGAGGATCATCTGTTTCTCGACACGCTGGACGAAGCGCATGCGCGCATCTTTGCGGCCGAGCAGGGCTACGACCTCGTCGGCGATCAGGGCATGCTGACGGACTGGTGGGGCTTTTGCTGGATGATCCTGGCCGAGAAGCGCGGCCTCCTGACGCCGGACAACCGCGCTGCCGCGCGCGCGGCGATCGAGGAGAAATATCTGGCGGCGCCAAACGTGATCGGGGTGATCATCGGGAGGTGACGCGCCGTGCTCGGGACAAAGCGCAGCGCGCCAAGCGATGCGCTGCAGAGCCGGGGCCATCTCGCGGCATTCTGGGTCCCGGCTCTGCGTCGCGTCATTGCATGCCGCGCCGCGTCCGGGACACGAGAGCGAACTATTCCAATCCCGCGCGCTTCGCCGATTTCTGCGCCGTCGTCTTCGGCACCGTCACGTCAGGCAGCGTCTCACGCACGATCTCCGCAGCAGGAGCATCCGCCGATACCGTTTCCGCCCGCACCGGCGCCACCCTCATCTCGCCGAGCCGTGCGCGGACCTGGGCGGTGAGGCCGGGATAGGAGGCAACCGGGGTGAAGTCCGCCGCCTGGTCGTTGCCGACGCGGATGCCGGTATAGGCGACGAGGCCGTCAGTGGTGGCGATCACGTCGCCGGCTTTCAGCGAGGAGTCCAGCGCGAGATCGACCGGGGCAAGGCCCACGGGCTCACGGCCGTTGCAGGTGCAGTCGGCGCGCAGCGCCTTGCGGTAGGCGAACGCGTTTTCGCTGTCGGCGTAGCGTTCGCCGGTCTGTGACGCGGCACCGTCGATCGAGGAGCCGAAATAGACCTTGGTCGCGCTGGCAGGACAGAACGCCTGACACATCTGTGCCGGCGAGGCGAGGCCCCGCATCAGCGGAAAATACTTGCCGTCACAGCTGCGCACGCAGAAGGCCGGGCCCGAGCTGCCAGCCGCGGCTGACCGCGTCGGTGGCACATATTGCGGGGTCGCGGCATTTTGCTGGCCGGTGAAGGGATCGGCGTACGGGCTCGCCTGTTGCGGCACCTCGCGCCGCGGCCGCTGCTGTTGCATGCCGCCGAACAAGAAGTCGAACAGGCCCTCGGCTGAAACCGGGGCGGGAGCCGCAAGCAGCGGTGCTGCAAGCGTGGCGGCTACAAGCATCGCGCGCCGCCGCGGGCGCGCATGGGACAGGACTGTACGCAACGCTCACTCCACCCGACGCTACTGAACAAGGCTGGAACCCCAGGGCCTCAGCACATGATTCACCATAAGCCGCGATGGTAAATGAGCAGTTGAGCGGAGGCGGTTTCAAGTCGGGGTGGTGACCTCTTTGAGGCCGGGCACAGCTTCCGACGGATGGTGGCTTCCGGGCAACGCCCGGACGCGACGGCCACGCGTGTTTCGTACCGTTACGCCTTCAAGAACTCCGACGCCTTATACAGCGAGCGGAACGGCAGGCCGGCTGCGCCGAACGTATCTGTGGCGCCTTCCTCGCGGTCGACCATGGTCAGCACCAGCACCACCTCGGCGCCGGTCTCACGCACCGATTCCACTGCCTTCATCGCCGAGCCGCCGGTGGTGGTGACGTCCTCGACGATCACGACGCGCTTGCCCTCCAGCGTCTCGCCTTTCGGCAGGCCCTCGATCGCGAGCTTGGCGCCATGCTCCTTCGGCTTCTTGCGCACGAAGAAGGCTGCGATCGGATGGCCCTTGATCCAGGAGATCTGCGCCAGCGCGCCGGCGAGCGGTACCGCGCCCATCTCGAGGCCGCCGATGAAATCGAGATTGTCGTCTTTCAGCGCCTCATAGGTCAGCTCGGCGAGCAGGGTCGCTCCCTCGGGGTCGAGCATGGTCGGCTTGAGGTTGAAGTAGAAATCGCTCTTGCGGCCCGACGCGAGCGTCACCTCGCCGCGGCCGAAGGAGCGCCGGCGGATGATTTCGAACAGGCGGGCGCGGGAGGCAGATTTCGACACGGCGGTCCCTCGAACAGCTTTTTAGAGGAGGCGGAATTTATCCGCGACGGCCGCCACATTCCAGAGGGGGCGTCCCTCGTCAACAGGGATCGGCCATCCCCCGGCTGCCGGTTGTGGGGGCGCGACCTTCTGGAGTAGTTGAGAGCCCAAGTCAGGGCACGACGCCTCCTCGGGAAGGGCATGGGAATGACCATCGAGCTGCACACCTGGAACACGCCGAACGGCCGCAAGATCTCGGTCGCGCTGGAGGAGATGGGGCTGCCCTACAAGGTGATCCCGGTGAACATCACCAAGGGCGAGCAGATGGCGCCTCGGTTCCTCGAGCTCTCCCCGAACAACAAGATCCCCGCGATCGTCGACCCCGAGGGCCCCGACGGCAAGCCCGTTAGCATCTTCGAATCGGGCGCGATCCTGCTCTATCTCGGTGAAAAGACCGGCAAATTCCTGCCGAAATCGCTCAGCGCCCGTATCCCCGTCTACGAATGGCTGATGTGGCAGATGGGCGGCTTCGGCCCGATGCCCGGCCAGGTGCACCATTTCATCGCGCTGGAGAACGAGCAGGACCGCGCCTACGGCCTGAAGCGCTACATGGCGGAGACGCGCCGGCTCTACGGCGTGCTCGACCGCCGCCTGGAGGGGCACGACTTCGTCGCCGGCGACCTCTCGATTGCCGATTTTGCCATCCTGGGCTGGGCCTGGCGCCATCCTCGCCACAAGGTTGAGCTGGCGGACTTCCCCAACGTCAAGCGCTGGTATGAAGCGCTGATGGCCCGTCCGGCCGTGAAGCGGGGGATGGACGCGAAACTGGATTAGCTTGCCGGGCCTCGTGCCCCGGACGCGACGCAGCGCGCCCGGCGATGCGAAGCATCGTCCGGTGCGTCGCAGAGCCGGGGCCCATGCATCTGCGATCTCGTTCTTGGCCTGCTGGGTCCCGGCTCAGCGCAGCAGCGCAAGAGCGCTGCTGCGCGTCCGGGACACGAGCGCGCGGCTTGTGGCGTCAGCTACACCTTCTTCGCTTCGACCGCCATCCGCAGCGCAAGCCCGGCCAGCACCGTGCCCATCAGCCAGCGCTGCACCATCATCCAGCTCGGCCGGCTCGCCAGGAACTGCGCGATCGATCCGGCGGCAAGCGCGATCATCGCATTCACGCTGACGCTGATCGCGATCTGGATTGCGCCCAGCACGACCGACTGCGCCAGCACGCTGCCGGCAACGGGATCGATGAACTGCGGCAGCAGCGCCAGATACAGCATCGCGATCTTCGGGTTGAGCAGGTTGGTGACGAAGCCCATCGCGAACAATTTGCGCGGGCTGTCGATCGCGAGCTGTTTCACCTGGAATGGCGAGCGTCCGCCCGGCTTCACCGCCTGCCAGGCGAGCCAGAGCAGATAGAAGGCGCCGGCAAAGCGCAGCGCGTCATAGGCGAAGGGAATCGCGAGCAGGAGCGCCGTGATGCCGAACGCCGCACACAACATGTAGAACACGAAGCCGAGTGCCACGCCGCCGAGCGAGACGATACCGGCCATGGGCCCCTGCGTGATCGAGCGCGAGATCAGATAGATCATGTTCGGTCCCGGGGTGAGCACGAGACCGAGGCAGACGAGGGCGAAGCCGAGCAGGGCGGAGGTGTGAGGCATGGGTGAACCGGCGCGGGAGACGCGGTGGTTCTAATATGCGCGGCGAAGTGGGGCCATTGCGCAATTGCTCGGAGGACAATTCAACTCTCGTGTCCCGGACGCGGCGCAGCGTGAAACGGTGCGCCGCAGAGCCGGGATCCAGTTCGCGCGGCGTGCACCCCGGATCAGCAGCGCACCACGCCGCGAAGGGCGGCGCGCTGCGCAGCATCCGGGGAAAGCAGCCTCAATGCGCCTCGTCCCAGTTGTTCGCCGCGCGCGCGTCGACATGCAGCGGCACCGAGAGCAGCACGGCGGGGAACGGCGCGTCCTGCATGACGTGCTGCACGACGGGAAGCGTCGCCTCGACCTCGGCGTCCGGCACCTCGAAGATCAATTCGTCATGGACCTGCAGCAGCATCTGCGCCGATAGTTTCTTTGCGGCGAGCGCATCCTCGACCCGCGTCATGGCGCGGCGGATGATGTCGGCGGCGGTGCCCTGAAGCCGCGCGTTGATCGCGGCGCGCTCGTTGAAGGCGCGCACCGAGGCGTTCGACGCCTTGATGTCGGGATAGTACATCTTCCGGCCGAACAGGGTGGTGACGTAGCCGTGGCTCCGGCAGAAATCGCGCGTCTCGTCCATATAGGCGCGGATGCCGGGGAAGCGCTCGAAATATTTCTTGATGTAGGCGGAGGCTTCCTCGCGCGCGATGCCGAGCTGGTTGGCGAGGCCGAATGCCGAGATGCCATAGATGATGCCGAAATTGATCGCCTTGGCGCGGCGGCGGATTTCGCTCGGCATGCCCTTGATCGGCACGCCGAACATTTCCGACGCGGTCATGGCGTGAATGTCGAGCCCGTCGCGGAACGCCTGCTTCAGCACGGGAATGTCGGCGATCTCGGCCAGCAGCCGCAGCTCGATCTGCGAATAGTCGGCGGAGACGAGCTTGTGCCCTGATGTCGCGATGAAGGCGCGGCGGATCTTTCTGCCGTCCTCGGTGCGCACCGGGATGTTCTGCAGATTCGGCTCGTTCGACGACAGCCGGCCCGTCGTGGTTGCTGCCAGCGCGTAGGTCGTGTGCACGCGATGGGTCTGCGGATTGACATAGGTCGGCAGCGCGTCGGTATAGGTCGATTTCAGTTTCGAGACCTGGCGCCACTCCAAAATCTTCCTCGGGAAGTCGTGGCCCTGCTCGGCGAGCTCGTCCAGCACCTGAGCGGTGGTCGACCATGCGCCGGTTTTCGTCTTGGTCCCGCCTGACAATCCCATCTTGCCGAACAGGATGTCGCCGATCTGCTTGGGACTGCCGACATTGACCGGCTCGCCCGCGATCTCCTGGATCTCGGCTTCCACGCGCGCTGCGGTCTGGGCAAAGTCGCCGGAAAGACGCGACAGCACCTGGCGGTCGATCGAGATGCCGCGCCGCTCCATGCGCGCGAGCACGGACACGAGCGGCCGCTCCAGGGTCTCGTAGACTGCGGTCATGTGCTCTGCGACGAGGCGCGGCTTCAGCACGTGCCAGACACGCAAGGCGACGTCGGCGCCTTCGGCCGACAGCGCCGCGGCCTTGTCGATCGGTACCTGGTCGAAGGTGATCTTGCCCTTGCCGCTGCCGAGCAGCTCATTCTCCTTCAGCATGGCATGACCGAACCAGCGCTCCGACAGCGAGTCCAGCGCGTGCGAGCCGCGGCCGGCGTCGAGCACGTAGGAGATCAGGAGCGCATCGTCGATGTTGCGCAAGGTGATGCCGTGCTGCGCCAGCATCACGGCGGTAAACTTGACGTCGAAGCCGATCTTGAGGATGCCTGCCGATTCCAACACCGGCCGCAACGCTTGAACCGCCTCTTCATGCTTGACCTGATCGAGCGCGAGGCCTGCATCGAACAGGCCGGCACCGCCGCCGGACTGCTTGTGCGCCAGCGGCACATAGCAGGCCTCGTTCGGCGCCAGCGCCAGCGCAATGCCGCAGAGATCGGCCTGCATCGGATCGATGGAGTTTGCCTTGATCTCGATCGCGACATGGCCGGCGTCATGAATGCGCGCGACGAATGCGTTGAGTTCTTTGAGCGTCTTGATCGTCTGATACTTGCTCCGATCGACCGGGAGCTTCCGCATGGCCTCTTCGCGCGCAGCCGCCAGCGAGATCGGCGCGCCCTTCAGGCTGGCGCCCTTGTCGCCCTTGTCGCCGCCCGTTGCGCTCGCGGCAGGGGCGGCGAAGAGATCGCCGGAAGCCTCGGACGTCCTTGCTTTCGATGCGCCTTCGCCGGCCCTGGCGCCGCTGCTGTTGCTCGCATCGGCATCGACATTGGCGGGATCGATCTGCGAATAGTCGGCGACGCGGCGCGTCAAGGTGGTGAATTCCATCGCCTTCAGGAAGGCGATCAGCTTGCGCGCATCGGGCTCGTGGACGGCGAGCTCGTCGAGCGGCACGTCCAGCTTGACCTTGTCGTCGAGCAGCACGAGTTTTCGCGAGATCCGCGCCTTCTCCGCGTGCTCGAGCAGCGCCTCGCGGCGCTTGGGCTGCTTGATCTCGCCGGCACGGAACAACAATTGGTCGAGGTCGCCATATTCGGTGATCAGCTGCGCCGCGGTCTTGATGCCGATGCCGGGCACGCCCGGCACGTTGTCGGTGGAATCGCCGGCCAGAGCCTGCACTTCGACGACCTTGTTCGGCGGCACGCCGAATTTCTCGATCACCTCGGGGATGCCGATGCGGCGGTCCTTCATGGTGTCGTACATGGTGACGCAATCGGTCACGAGCTGCATCAGGTCCTTGTCGGAGGACACGATCGTCGCGCTCGCGCCGCGTTCGCACGCCTCGCGCACATAGGTCGCGATGAGGTCGTCGGCCTCGAAGCCACCTTGTTCCAGGCAGGGCAGGTCGAAGGCGCGCACCGCTTCGCGGATCAGCGCGAATTGCGGGATGAGGTCGTCCGGCGCCGGCGGCCGGTGCGCCTTGTATTCCGGATAGATCGCGTTGCGGAAGGTGACCTCCGACTTGTCGAACACGATGGCGAGGTGCGTCGGCCGGTTATCGGCCGGCATGTCGCGCAGGAGCTTCCACAGCATGTTGCAGAAGCCGAGCACGGCGTTGACCTGCAGCCCGTCGGACTTGCGGTTCAGCGGCGGCAGCGCGTGGTAGGCGCGGAAGATATAGGAGGAACCGTCGACCAGGAACACGTGGTCGCCCTTGCCAGCGGCCTTGGCTGCTACAGGTTTGGCCGCAACCGGTTTGGCAGCAGCTGTCGCGGCGGGCTTGCTCTCGGCGGCGGCGGTGGTCTTCGGGGATGTTTTGGGCATGGCCGCAATGTATGAATTTTTGCGGACTTTGACAGCCTCGTGAGGGGGGTTTTTGGCTCGCTATCCCCACTGTCATTCCCCGCATCCCCACTGTCATTCCCCGGCTTGACCGGGGAATCCAGTACGCCGCGGCCCATCGGTCGACAACGACTGTCTCTGGAATACCGGGTCGCCCGGTCGAGCCGGGCGACGACAGTGTGCTACTCCGCCGCCTGCAGCCGCACGCCCGCCTTCCTCGGTGCGATCCAGAACGCATCGGGCCGCTCGAACAGAAAGCGGGCATTGAACAGCAAGGCGGCCCGCCAGATCGCGAGCGCACCGATCACGCCGGCGATGGTGACGATCAGCGACACCGTGCCGATATCGGGAATGATGCCGGTGCGCAGTAGCAGCGTCCGTGTCGCCGCCATCGGCAGGAAGAAGGCGAGATAGATCACGATGGAATGTTCGCCGCAGAAGCGCAGGAAGTTCATCCATTGGGCGCGTGCGAGCAGCGTTCCCATGGTGATGATCGCGCAGGCGCCGGCAAAACCGAGCACGAGCGAGACGATCTTCCATTCGCTAGCCCCCAACACGACGAGGCCGGCATTGACCAACGCCCAGGTCGCGAGCGCTGCGAGCGCAAGCGCCGGATGCTTCCGCGCGCGGTCCGACAGCGCGAACACGTAAGGCGCGAACAGATAGCCCGAATAGAAATAGACGAAGCGCGAGCAGAACTCGTCGATGACGGTCCACCCCGTCGTGATGCGTGCCATCTCCAGCGCGGCGGCAATGAGCCAGATCGCGAGCGGCGGGACCTTGCGTGTCAGTTTTGTGACGATGAAGAAGATGGGAAGGAGATAGATAAACCACAGCGTGCCGAACGGCTCCACGAAGGATTCCAGATACAGCAGGCCGGCGTCACGCCAGCTCGTCTCCGCCGCGAAAGCGGGCGCCTTGAAGCCAAACTGGATTGTCACCCAGACGACATAGAAATAGGCGAAATGCACCACCTTGCGGTCGAGATAGGTTCGCCAGTCCCGGTCGATCACCAGCGCCAGGAACAGGCCCGAGATCAGGAAGAAATCCGGCATCCGGAACGGCTTTGCGAAGGCGACGGCGACATGCATGAAACCGGTCGCGCCGGCGGCGAGCTCGACCCCCAGCACCGAATGCATCATCACGACCATGATGATGCAAATGCCCTTGGCGTAGTCGACCCAGTCGACACGCGCGGCAGAAGGGGCTCTGGTGCCTCCGCTCCCTGCGATTGTGCCTGATGGTGCCATGGTGTCCCTTTTCGAGGCGCCTTTCGCCCGTCCTGTTCGGGTGTGGGGCAGTGTGGGGCCTCAGCGGTTTCCGACTTCTTTACCGGATCAATTCCCATGCCGCTTTTTTGTCTGCGGACTGTTCCCTCCCCTCGGGAAAATGCTAAACCGCCCCGCGTCGGGGTTTTGTTAACCATTCTGAAACAGGGATTTTCATGCGCATCGCGATGATCGGCACGGGCTATGTGGGATTGGTGTCCGGAGCCTGCTTTGCTGATTTCGGTCACGACGTCACCTGCGTCGACAAGGACGAGAAGAAGATCGCGGCGCTCCATCGCGGCGAGATCCCGATCTACGAGCCCGGCCTCGACGAGCTGGTTGCGACCAATGTCAAGGCCAAGCGGCTCGACTTCACCACCGACCTGAAGAAGCCGGTCGCGGACGCCGATGCCGTCTTCATCGCGGTCGGCACGCCCTCGCGCCGCGGCGACGGCCATGCCGATCTGTCCTACGTCTATGCTGCCGCGCGCGAGATTGCGCAGTCGCTTCAAGGCTTCACAATCGTGGTGACGAAGTCGACCGTGCCAGTGGGCACCGGCGACGAGGTCGAGCGCATCATCCGCGAGACCAATCCCAACGCCGACGTCGTGGTCGCCTCGAACCCCGAGTTCCTGCGCGAGGGCGCCGCGATCCGTGACTTCAAGTTTCCCGATCGCATCGTGGTCGGCACCTCCGACGAGCGCGGCCGCAAGGTGATGAGCGACATCTACCGTCCGCTCTCGCTGAACCAGGCGCCGCTGATGTTCACGGAACGTCGCACCGCCGAGATGATCAAATACGCCGCCAACGCGTTTCTCGCGACCAAGATTACCTTCATCAACGAGATCGCCGATCTCTCCGAAAAGGCCGGCGCCAACGTCCAGGAGGTCGCGCGCGGCATCGGCCTGGACAACCGCATCGGCACCAAATTCCTGCATGCCGGTCCCGGCTTCGGCGGCTCGTGCTTCCCGAAGGACACCAAGGCACTGATCAAGATCGCGCAGGATTACGACGTGTCGCTGCGCATCGTTGAATCCGTGCTGGCCGTGAACGAGAACCGCAAGCGTGCGATGGCGCGGAAGGTGAGCCAGGCGCTCGGCGGCTCGCTGCGCGGCAAGACCATCGCGGTGCTCGGCCTGACCTTCAAGCCCGACACCGACGATATGCGCGACGCGCCGTCGATCCCGCTGGTGACGGGTCTCATCGACATGGGCGCAACGGTCAAGGCGTTCGATCCCGTCGGCATGGAGCAGGCCAAGGGCGAGCTGCCTGACATCACCTATTGCGAGGACGCCTATTCCTGCGCGCAAGGTGCCGATGCGCTCGTCATCGTCACCGAATGGGTCCAGTTCCGCGCGCTCGATCTCGATCGGCTGAAGACCATCATGGCGCAGCCCGTCGTCGTCGACTTGCGCAACATCTACCGCCCCGAAGACATGGAAGCTGCCGGCTTCACCTATGACAGCGTCGGCCGCCCGCCGGTGCAGGGCTGACGATTCGCTGCCGCGAATAATTCCGTCATGGCCGGGCTTGTCCCGGCCATCCACGTCTGTTTTCTAGTCCAAGACGTGGATGCCCGGCACAGGGCCGGGCATGACGAGTGGATAAACATTGCCCCGCAGCTTCGACACGCCCCTGCCGATCGATGCCGTGCTCGACGATTTGTCGCGCACGCTGGAGACCAACAACGCCGCGGTGCTGGTGGCGCCGCCGGGGGCCGGCAAGACCACGCGGGTGCCGCTGGTCTTGCTCGATGCGCCCTGGGCCAGGGGCAAGAAGATCATCGTGCTGGAGCCGCGCCGCATCGCGGCGCGCGCCAGCGCCGACCGCATGGCCAAATCGCTGGGCGAGCGGCCCGGTGAGACCGTCGGCTATCGCGTCCGGTTCGGCTCGAAGATCTCACGCGCCACGCGCATCGAGGTAGTGACCGAGGGCATCTTCACCCGCCAGATCCTCGACGATCCCGAGCTCTCCGGCGTCGGGGCCATCCTGTTCGACGAATTCCACGAGCGCTCGCTCGATGCCGACATGGGCCTGGCGCTGGCCCGTGACGCGCAAACCGGCCTGCGCGAAGATCTGCGCATCCTTGTGATGTCGGCAACGCTCGACGGGGCGCGCGTGGCAAAGCTGCTCGGCGAGGCGCCCGTCGTCGAGAGCGAGGGCCGCGCCTTCCCCGTCGACACGCGCTATCTCGGCCGCAAGGCGGACGCACCCGTGGAGCGGCAGATGGCGGATGCGATCGCATCCGCGCTGCGCGCCGATAGCGGCTCGGTGCTGGCGTTCCTGCCGGGCGCCGCTGAAATCCGCCGCACCCAGAATTTCCTCAGCGAGCGCGTGCAGGACGCCTCGATCGAGATCGTGCCGCTGTTCGGCGCGCTCGATGCCGCCGTGCAGGACCGCGCCATTGCGCCGCCGCCCAAGGGCTCGCGAAAAGTGGTGCTGGCGACATCGATCGCCGAGACCTCGCTCACCATCGAAGGCGTGCGCATCGTGGTCGATTCCGGTCTTGCCCGCGTGCCGCGCTACGAGCCGGACATCGGGTTGACCCGGCTCGAGACCGTGCGTGCTTCGCGTGCGGCGGTGGATCAGCGCCGCGGCCGCGCCGGCCGCACCGAGCCGGGTGTCTGCTACCGGCTCTGGGACGAGCCGCAGACGGCCTCGCTCGCGCCGTACACCCAGCCGGAAATCCTCAGCGCCGATCTGTCCTCGCTGGTGCTCGATCTCGCGCAATGGGGCGTCGCTGACCCCACAGCGTTGTCGTTCCTCGACCCGCCGCCCGCACCGGCCTGGAAGGAAGCCAAAGGCCTTCTCACCGAGCTCAACGCGCTCGATGGTGACGGCCGCATCACCGCGGAAGGCAAGAGTCTGCGTGCTCTGGCGCTGCCGCCGCGGCTCGCGCGCATGATCGTGGATTCGCATCGCGTCGGGGAGGGCGAAGCCGCGGCGGAGATCGCCGCCATCATCACCGAGCGCGGGCTTGGCGGCGACAGCGTCGATCTCGAACACCGGCGCGACCAGTTCCGCCGCGACCGCTCGCCGCGCGCGTCGAGCGCGCGCGACCTGGCGCGGCGCTGGGCCTCGCAGGTGGCGGCTTCGGAGAAGGCGGGGCCACAAGATGACCTCTCGACCGGTTTGATGCTCGCCTACGCGTTCCCGGACCGCGTTGCGCGCAACCGCGGCAATGGCAGTTTCGTGCTGGCCAACGGCCGCGGCGCCGCCGTCGAGCAGACCTCCTCGCTCGCCCGCGCACCCTACATCGCGATCGGCGAGATGACGGGAACGGCGGCGAGCGGGCGTATCCTGCTCGCTGCGCAAATCACGGAGGGCGAGATCGAGCGGCATTTCGCCGAGCACATCGAGACCGCCGACGAGATCTCCTTCGATCGCGGCGCGATGGCTCTGCGTGCGCGGCGCAAGCGCGCGCTGCACGCCATCACGCTGTCCGAAGCCACCCTCGCAGTGTCACCTTCCGAGGAAACCGCGCGCATTTTCGCCGACGGCTTGATCGCCGCCGGTCTCGACCGGCTGCCCTGGTCGAAGGCGGCCAAGCAGTGGCGCGACCGCGTGATGTTCCTGCGCAAGGCCGAGGGCGACAGCTGGCCTGATCTCACGGATGACGGATTGATCGCACGGCGCGAGGACTGGCTGGTGCCGGCGCTCTACGACAAGATCGCGCTGAAGGATATCTCGCCGGGCGATCTCTCCGACGCGCTGATGGCGATGCTGCCGTGGGAGATGCGCGCGCGGCTCGAGCGCGAGGCGCCGACGCATTTCGAGGCGCCGACCGGAAGCGTGCTCGCGATCGACTACGAGGCCGAGCAGGGACCGACCATCGCGGTGCGGCTGCAGGAATTGTTCGGCCTCAACACCCATCCCTCGATCGCGGCCGGCAAGGTGCCGCTGGTGCTGGAGCTGTTATCGCCGGCACAGCGCCCGGTGCAGGTGACGCGCGATCTCCCGGGCTTCTGGCGCGGCAGCTACGCTGCCGTGCGCTCCGACCTGCGCGGCCGCTACCCGCGCCATCCCTGGCCGGACGATCCGGCGAGCGCCGTGCCCACCCGACGCGCGAAGCCGCGCGGGACGTGAGGTGCCTTCGCCCTCGCCCCGCAGGCGGCAAGGCAATCGCATATGAGCTTTGTACTTGGGGCGTCATAGTCTCCACATCGTCATGGCCGGGCTTGTCCCGGCTTGCTCCGCGGCACAAAGAACGTGGATGCCCGGGACAACCCCGGGCATGACGTGCGGTGAGGGGTTCAGCGAGGCCGCATTAACCCTCCGCTCATCCTTTTCGTCAAAATAGCAGCGCTCCGGCCGCAGCTCCGCTCGCGGCCGGGCGTGTCGCGTGGTGAAATCGAGCTTTCGGCTCGGAAGTGGTGTAATGCGTAACATTATGATCCTCGCGGCCGTCATGATCGGCCTCGGCACCTTCATGGCGCAGATGGCGGACAAGATGAGCTCGGCGTCCGCCACGTCAGCGCCGCGCACGACGGTTGCTGTCGCGGCCGCGGCACCGACCGGCGGCCGCAGCCTCGCCATTTCTCGCGACGGCCGTGGTCACTTCCAGACCGAGGGCAGGATCGAGGGCCAGCGCATCGGCTTCATGGTCGACACCGGCGCCTCCGTGGTTGCGCTGAATGAGACCTCGGCCGCCCGCTTTGGCCTCCGTCCCTCGCGCGGCGAGTACAACGCCACCGTATCCACCGCCAACGGCACCATCAAGGCCGCTCGCACCCGCATCGCGATGCTCGATGTTGGCGGCCTCATTGTGCGCGACGTCGATGCCATGGTGCTGCCCGATGCCGCGCTGTCGGAGAACCTGCTCGGCCTCTCCTTCCTCTCCCGCCTGAAGCGCTTCGAATACGCCAACGGCCAGATGGTGCTGGAGCAGTAGGCCCGCCCGGAGGCCTTTGATGGGGGCTCCCGTCGGGCCAAACAGGGTGCTATATTCTCTCAATGAATGGCCCCGATGCGATAGCGATCCTGCGAAAATCCGAGCCCGCTCTTCGCGAGCGCGGTGTTTTGCATGCCGCGTTGTTCGGCTCGGTGGCGAGGGGTGAAAATCACTCCGGCAGCGATGTCGATATCATGGTCGAGATTGATCCAGATGCGCGGATCACGGTCTTCGACTACGTCGAGCTCAAAGAATACATCTCCAACCTCTTCGGCGAGCCGGTTGACGTCGTCAATCGCGACGGTCTGAAATCATACGTCGCTCCGGCTGCGACGGCCGACGCTGTCTATGCCTTCTGATCGCACCGACGGGATTCTGCGGGACATCTTGCATCACATCGATTTGGCGATTGAGTTCGCCGCAGGTCTTGATCGCGATGCGTTTGCGGCGGACCTGCGGACGGTCTATGCGGTTACGCGATGCCTGGAGATTATTTCAGAGGCATCCCGTCGGCTTTCCGATGATGTGAAATCGAGGCATCCGGCCATCGCATGGAGGCAGATGGCGGCCGCGGGCAATGTCTATCGACACAACTACGAAGACGTTGCTGCCCATTTCGTCTGGGAGACTGTTCAACAGGCTCTGCCGCCTCTCAGGGAAGTCCTTGAAGAGGAGGTTGCACGGCTACAGACTTAGCCCCATTTTGGTCAGACATTTATATCGTGACGTCGGCACATCCTTCGTTACCAAACTGCCGCAATTAACGGCCATAAGCCTTCATTCCCGCCTTTCGTTGCGGCCCGGCATTCGCTAAGGCTGCAGCAAATCCTGCCCCCCCTTTTCACGAGACCGTCTCAATGTTCCCCAAGCCGAAATCCGTATTGCTGCCCAACACCTACGCCTTCGAATCCGAGCCGATGGTGAAGCCGACCGGCTTTCGCGAGTACGACGCGCGCTGGTTGTTCCAGAAGGAAATCAACCTGATGGGTGTGCAGGCGCTCGGCATGGGGCTGGGCGCGCTGATTGCCGAGCTCGGCGTCAAGCAGGAGATCGTCACCGGCCACGATTTCCGCGGCTATTCGGCCTCGATCAAATATGCGCTGATCTCCGGCCTGATGGCGGCGGGCTGCAAGGTGCACGACATCGGGCTGGCGGTGACGCCGATGGCCTATTTCGCGCAGTTCGATCTCGACGTGCCCTGCGTCGCCATGGTCACGGCCTCGCACAACGACAACGGCTGGACGGGCGTGAAGATGGGCGCCAACCGTCCGCTGACCTTCGGCCCCGACGAGATGACGCGGTTGAAGGAGATTGTGCTGGGCGCCGAGTTCAAGAACAAGGCCGGCGGCTCCTACCAATTCCACGAGAACTATCCGGCGCGCTACATCGCCGACCTCACCAGCCGTCCGAAGCTGACGCGCAAGCTCAAGGTCGTCGCCGCCTGCGGCAACGGCACCGCCGGCGCGTTCGCGCCGCAGGTGCTGGAGGCGATCGGCTGCGAGGTGATCCCGCTCGACACCGAGCTCGACCACACCTTCCCGAAATACAATCCGAATCCGGAAGACATGGAGATGCTGCACGCGATCCGCGACGCGGTGCTGCATCACAAGGCCGATGTCGGCCTCGGCTTCGACGGTGACGGCGACCGCTGCGGCGTCGTCGACAATACCGGCGAGGAGATCTTTGCCGACAAGGTCGGCGTGATGCTGGCGCGCGACATGTCGGCGATCCACAAGGATGCGCAATTCATCGTCGACGTGAAGTCGACCGGCCTGTTCGTCACCGATCCGGTGCTGCAGAAGCAGGGCGCGAGGGTTGCCTATTGGAAGACCGGCCATTCCTACATGAAGCGCCGCACCAACGAGACCGGTGCGCTCGCGGGCTTCGAGAAGTCCGGCCACTTCTTCTTCAACAAGCCGTATGGCCGCGGTTATGACGACGGCCTGGTCTCGGCGATCGCGATCTGCGACATGCTCGACCGCGCGCCGGGCAAGTCCATGGCGGACCTGAAAAACGCACTGCCGAAGACCTGGTCGTCGCCGACCATGTCGCCGCACTGCGCCGACGAGACCAAATACGGCGTCATCGACCAGGTGGTGAAGCACTTCGAAGGCTTGCAGGCCAAGGGCGCCAAGATCGGCGGCCAGGCGATCCGCGATCTCGTCACCGTCAACGGCGTGCGCGTCACGGTCGAGGACGGCAGCTGGGGCCTGGTGCGCGCCTCCTCCAACAAGCCCGAGCTCGTTGTCGTGGTCGAGAGCCCGGTCTCCGAGCAGCGCATGCACGACATGTTCGAGATGGTGAACAGCGTGCTGCGCACGCATCCTGAGGTGGGCGAGTACAATCAGACGATTTGATATAAAAGGCGAGAACGCCTCGAGCCACAACTTCCGCCGTCATGCCCGGGCTTGTCCCGGGCATCCACGTTCTTCTCTCTGTGCAGATGCGCGTGGATGGCCGGGACAAGCCCGGCCATGACGACTACCGATGAAGCCGCGCCAGTAGTAAGTAAAACCTAAGCCGCCACCGCTGCCGGGATCGGCAGCGCGGTGACCGACTTGATCTTCTCCATCGCGAAGCGCGAGGTGACGTTCTTCAGCGGCACGGCGCTGATCAGCTTCTTGTAGAACACGTCATAGGCCTGCATGTCCGCGACCACGACGCGCAGCATGTAATCGACGTCGCCGGCCATGCGATAGAATTCCATCACCTCGGGCATGGCGCTGACGGCTTCGGCGAACTTCTTCAGCCAGGCGTCGGAATGGTCGGAGCTTTCGACCGACACGAACACGGAGATGCCGAGCCCGATCTTGTTCTGGTCGACGAGGGCGACCCGCTTGATGATCACGCCGTCGGCCTCCAGCCGCTGGATACGCTTCCAGCAGGGGGTCGAGGACAGGCCGACGCGGTCGCCGATCTCGGCGACGGACAGCGAGGCATCCTCCTGGAGTACCATCAGAATCTTGCGGTCGATGGCGTCGAGGCGGCGGCTGGTCTCGGGGATCTGGACGGCGACATCGGTCATTTGAAGAACTTTGTTCCATTTCAGGGGCTGATTTCCCTGATATAGAGAAAATCTTTCCACAGCAAGCCCATAATCTCGGCGGGAGAGTGGAATCGCTCTACAGCGCGCCTCGCAAAAGCCCTTCAACTTCAATGCGTTGAGGGGCCGCCAAGCCTCCGCCATGGCGGGTGCATTTCAGCGCCGCGGCGGCCGCGGCGAATCGCAGCGCCTCCCGCACGCCCTCACCCTCGGCGAGGCAAAGCGTGACGGCGCCATGGAAGACGTCGCCGGCGCCAAGCGTATCGACCGCCTGGACCGGGAAGGCCGCGGTTTCTTCCAGCTCGCCCGCCTCGTTCAGCCAGATCGTGCCACACGGACCGCGGGTCGCGGCGAGGAAGGCGGGCGTCAGCTTGGCGAGAAGCCTCAAGGCCTCGCCGTCATCGGCGATGCCGGCCGTCTCCTGCATCTGCTCGCTGGCGAACAGCAGGTGCGAGGCCGCTGTGAGCAGGCCGTCCTGCAACGACATCGCGCGGTCGACGCCGACGATGACGGGAATACCGCGCCGGCGTGCCTCGGTGCAGAGAGAGATCGTGAACGCCGCGCAGCGGCTCTCGACGAGGACAGCCTGACAATCGTCGAGCAGCTCGTCGGCATCGGGCAGCTTGACCGTCCAGAGAACAGGATCGCGATAAATGGTCAGCGTCCGCTCACCCGCCGCGTCGATGATGATCGCCGAGACGGGCGTGCTCACATCAGGCATGCGCACGATATGGCTGGTGTCGATGCCTTCGGCGGTCATGCGTTCGAGGATGAAGCCGCTCGACGTCTCCCGAGCATCGCCCATCGGTCCCGCGAAGGCAACGCGGCCGCCAAGCCGGGCAATCGCGATCGCGGCATTGAGTGCGTTGCCGCCGCAGATCTCCGCGAGATGGCTGGCATTGGCCTTGCTGCCGCGTACGGGCACGGCCTCGACCCGAAAGGTCAGGTCGCGCACGGGAATGCCGATGCAGAGGATGCGCGGCGCGGCCTCAGATAGCGCCATCGGCGGTCAGCTCTTGTGGTGGACCCAGCGGCCGAGCAGGTGATGGGCGATCGCGAAGGGATGCGGGCCGGCGAGCCCGTCCGGATGCGTCCGTGTCAGCATCAAGGCGGCCTCTTCGCGCGTGAACCAGCGCGCGTCCTCCAGCTCCATGCGATCGACGACGATGTCCTCGTTCAGGGCCCGCGCGCTGCAGCCGATCATCAGCGACGACGGATAGGGCCAGGGCTGGGTCATGTAATACTGCACGTCGGTGCAATTGATGCCGGACTCTTCGAGGATCTCGCGGCGCACCGCGTCTTCGATGGTCTCGGCGGCTTCGACGAAGCCGGCGAGGCACGAATACATGCCCGGCGGAAACTGCTTCTGGCGGCCGAGCAGGCACTTGTCGCCGGAGGCGACCAGCATGATCACGACCGGATCGGTGCGCGGAAAATGCTCGGCCTTGCAAGCCGGACAGTCGCGCTTCCAGCCGCCTTCCTTCATCGCGCTGCGGGTGCCGCAATTGGCGCAATAGCCGTGGCGCTGGTGCCAGCTCACCATCGACTTTGCCATCGCGATCGCCGAGAGCTCCTCGGGGGGAATCGCGCCTTGCATCGCCATGCCGCGCAGCTCGGTCAGAGTGTAGTCCTCGCGTCCCACCAGCTTCTCGGCTGCAGCCTGCGACAGGCCCATGCCGAACATCGCGGCGCCGTCGCGAAGCCCCAGGAAGATCGTGCCGGGATTCGCGCCGCACTTCAGCGCCTCGTCGATCGAGAGCAGCGCGCGAAACTTGTCGCCCTCGCGCTTGACCAGGAGCGAGTCGCGGTAGACGAGATAGGCGCGCGAGGTCGGCTTCTGCTCCATCGCGAACAGCTTCTCGTCGTCGCGGCGCAGATGCGCGGCGCGGTCGAGAATGTTGGTGACGAAGGCCGGCTGCCCCAGCGGAAATGCGTCGAATGCTGACATTATTGCTCTTTCAACCCAACCAGATCTTGCGGCGAAGCGCGCTGATGAAATTCTGAACCTCTGCGGTGTCATGCGCCAATGGCGGCATCACGCCCCAGACCGGCCGTGGCCAGGCGGCGTCACTGGTGCGGCGCGCGATGATGTGAACGTGAAGCTGCGGCACGAGGTTGCCGAGCGCGGCGACATTGAGCTTGTCGCATCTGGTGATCTCCTTCAGCGCGCGCGAGACGCGGGAGATCTCCGTCATCAGCTGCGCCTGCTGCACCTCGTCGAGATCGATGATCTCGACCGCGTCGGGGCGCCGCGGCACCAGCAGCAGCCAGGGATAATGCGCATCCTTGATGACCAGCACCTTCGACAGCGGCAAATCGCCGATGTCGATGGTGTCGTCTTTCAGGCGGGAATGCAGCGACCAGGCGGGTTCGGGCATAGGTGTTTCCGGATGGCCCGGTGAGGTCGGGCTTGTTGGTCCGACCATACGACAGCGATTCCGATAGGGGAAGGATTGCGCCCCGCTGTCACCGCATACACGGTCGTCGCTTTCTTCTCCCTCTCCCCGTTCTTACGGGGAGAGGGAGCCTCTTTCCGCGGATGAGATCGTCGAGAGACCTGTACCCCCTCACAAGGAATTCAAACTTCGTTTGAATTCCGACCTCTCCCCGCAAGAGGGGCGAGGTGAAGCGGAACGCGCGGCTGAATCCTCCTTACGCCTCCGCCAGCACCCGCGCATTGGCGCGGATCGAGGCTTCGCTGACGCGAATGCCGAGGCCGGGCCCGTCGGGCACCACGACATGGCCGCCGCGGTTGGCGACGCGCTCTTCCAGCACATCCTCGGTCAGCACATGATGCGGCATGTAGAACTCGCAGCCGAGCGAGATGCCCGGTGTCGCCGCGATCAGCTGTGTGCCGGCGGCAAGCCCGATGCCGCCCTCCCACAGCGTGCCGCCATAGCCGGGCAGGCCGGCGATGTCGGCGATGGCCATGATCGCCTGCGCCTCGAACAGGCCGCCGGCCTTCATAAGCTTGATTGAGACGGCATTGGCCGCCTCACGGCGCACCACCTCCATCATGTCGCGGCGGTCGAAGCAGCTTTCGTCGGCCAGCACGGGCGTTTCCAGCGCCGCGGTGAGCTGCGCCATCACGTCGAGAAACTTGCGCGGCACTGGCTGCTCGATGAAGGTCGGCGCGAACTCTTCGACGTCGCGCAGGATCTTGATTGCGCCGAACGGCGCGAGCGCCTGATTGTAGTCGACGCGGAGGTCGACCTTATCGCCGAATTCCTTGCGAATCGCCTCGAGGTGATCGAGGTCCTCGCGATGCGGCTTCACGCCGGTCTTGACCTTGTAGATGACGTTGCCGTCCGGAACCATCTTCCGCATGCGGTCGAGATCGGCGGCGAAATCCGGGTCGGCGATCGAGAACGACAACGGGATCGTGTCGCGCACGCGGCCGCCGAGGAGGTCAGCGACCGATAGCCCCGATGATTTACCGACGATGTCGAGCAGCGCCGTCTCGATCGCAACCTTGGCCTCGGCATGGCCGACCAGCGCGCGGTCCAGCTCGGTCATCAGCGCACGAATGCGGCGCACCGGTTTGCCGAGCACGATGGGACGCAGATAGATGTCGAGCGCGGAGAAGGCGGCTTCAGGCGTTCCCGTGAACACCTCCCACGGCGCCGCTTCGCCCCAGCCGACGACGCCGTCGCTCGCGGTGAGCTCGACCAGCACGCGCTTGACCGTGCCCTTGACGTTGCCGACGCCCTGCAGGCGCGCCATCTTGATCGGGCTTTCGATCAGGAACAGCCTGAGACGTTCGATCGTTGCTTCGGTCATGTCAGGCCTCCATTGACGTGCCAGACCTGGCCGGTGACGTAGGATGCTTTGGGCGACGCCAGGAAGGCGATGATCTCGGCGACTTCCTCGGGCCGCCCGCGGCGGCGCATCGGGATCAGCGCCTCGGTCGCGGCGATCTGCTCGGGCGACAGCCGGCTCTCGCCCGGCTTGTCCTTGATGATGAGGCCCGGCGCGACCGCGTTGACGGTGATGCCGTCGCTGGCCAGTTCAATCGCGGTGAGCCGCACCAGCGCTTCCAGTGCGGCGCGGCTGGCAGCCGTCGCTGCGAAGGGCGCGAATTCGGGCCGGATCGCATGGGCTACGAACGACGATACCGCGACGATCCGCGCATTGCGCCCTGCGCGAAGGAGCGGAAGCGCGGCAGCGACCATTCGCGTGAAGGCGAGGGCGGACTCATCCATCGCCTGCCGGAACTGATCCGCCGGCGTGCCGATCGCACTGCCGCGGCGAGCGTGGCCGCCGACCAGGATCAATCCGTCGAGCCGGCCGAAGCCGGCTTTAGCGGCAGCGACGGCATCGGTGGCGGCGGCCGCCTCGGCAAGATCGCCAAGGCACTTTGAGACAACGGCGCCCTTCGCTTCGGCATCCGCTGCGGTGGCGTCGAGACCTTCTGCGTTCGAGCGCGTGTGCAGTAGCAGCGCGGTGCCGGGGCCCGCGAGCAATTTTGCGGTGGCACGGCCGATGCCGCTGGCGGCACCGGTGACGAGATAGGCGCGGTTGATATCGGACATCACGATGCCGTTGTGGCCGGCGGCAATGCACCGGTGCGGTGGAAATGGTTGAGGAAGGCGCGTGTCGCGGCTTCCTGCGGGTTGTCGATCACCTGCCGCGCCGGGCCTTCTTCTACCACGACGCCGTCGCGCATGAAGATGAGGCGGTCGGCGACTTCGCGGGCAAAGGCGATCTCGTGCGTCACGATCACCATGGTCATGCCCTCGGACGCCAGTTGCTGGATCACGTTCAAGACCTCACCGACGAGTTCGGGATCGAGCGCGGAGGTCGCCTCGTCGAACAGCATCACATCGGGCTCCATCGCCAGCGCGCGTGCGATCGCGACGCGCTGCTTCTGTCCGCCGGAGAGCGTCGCCGGATACTGGTCGGCTTTCTCGGCAAGGCCCACCTTGGCGAGCTGGGCGCGCGCGAGCGTCTCCGCGTCGGCCTTGGCCATGCGCCGCACCGTGACCGGCCCCTCCATCACGTTCTGGAGCGTCGTCATGTGCGGGAACAGATTGAAGTGCTGGAACACCATGCCGGTGGTGGCACGGAAATTTGCCAGCGTCCTCACGTCCGGGAGTTTTGAACCGTCGCCGAACGCAAAGCGCGTATCGCCGACGCGGACGCTGCCGCCGTCGGGCACGACAAGGAGATTGATGCAGCGGAGCAGGGTCGACTTGCCGGAGCCTGATGGCCCGATCAGCGCGACGACGCCGCCCTTGGCGACGTCGAGATTGATGTTCTTCAAGACCTCGTTGTTGCCGAAGCTCTTGCGAAGGCTGCGGATCTCGATTTTTGACGTTTCGCTCATTCGCTGACCGCCAGTCGCTTCTCGCCGCGGCGGACGAGGATGGTCAGGGGAATCAGGATCGCCGCATAGGCGACCGCGACGGCGGTGTAGGTCTCCAGCGGCCGGTAGCTGTCATGGGCGGCGACCTGGCTCTGATAGACGAGGTCGGGCACCGCCAGCACCGAGACCAGCGAGGTGTTCTTGAACTGGATGATCGACTGGTTCATCAGCGCCGGGATCATGCGCTTGATCGCCTGCGGCAGCACGATGCGGCGCATGGTCTGGACCGGCGTCATGCCGAGCGCGGCACCGGCTTCGGATTGGCCGCGGTCGATCGAGATGATACCGCCGCGGATGATCTCCGAATAGAACGAACCGCCATAGAGCGAGAGCGCCAGCGCCGAGGCCGTGATCGGCGTCATCTCGACACCGGCGAGGATCGGCAGTGCGTAATAGAACCAGATCAGCTGCACCAGGATCGGCGTGCAGCGGAACGCCTCGATGAAGGTGAGCGCGAGAAGACGCAGCGGCTTGAAGCGCGAGAGGGTGCCGAACGCCCCTAACAGGCCGAACAGCAGTCCGCACACGACGATGACCACGGTGAAGCCGACGGTGACGCCAAGCCCGTTGAGAAACAGCCAGCGATAGGTCCAGAGGATGCCGAAGTCCCACTGATACATGCGTGCTTTCTTGCTTCACCTCTCCCGCTTGCGGGAGAGGTCGCATCGCATCGAAGATGCGATGCGGGTGAGGGCTCTGTCCTCAGGGGGAATCTTGCCAGCGGAGACGCCCTCACCCCGGCCCTCTCCCGCAAGCGGGAGAGGGAGAGGAGCGGTGCCCGCGGCTCGCGCTTGCCCCAAACGGATCACTTACAGCGAAACGCCCGGCGGAATGTCCGCCTCGGTCACGCCCACCAGCTCCATGTTGGTGATGATCGCGTTGCGGATGAAGCCGAGGCCCTTGTTGAAGTCGATCCAGGTGTTGACGTAGTCGCGCCAGGTCTTGTCGGCCTCGCGGCGGAAACCGGCATTCGACGTCGTCGCGAAGATCGGCGTCGGCAGCACGAGCTGGCCGAGCGAGGGATTCTTCTTCAGCACGGTCAGGGACAGCATGGTGATCAGGCACTGCGCGTCGACGCGGCCGGTCTGCAGCGCGGCGGTGGCGTCGTCCGCGGTCTTCAGCCGCGTGATCTGCGCCTTCGGCGTCAGGCGGCTGACGACCTGGTCGTGCGAGGAGCCCTGGTCGACCGCGATCTTGATGTCGGGCGAGTTCAGCTCGGCCCAGCTCTTCGGCTTGAAGTCCTTCTTGCAGAGGATGGCGAAGGCATTGTTGAAGACCGGGACCGAGAAGTCGACCACCAGCGCGCGCTTCGGAGTGGGGTTGAGGCCGAAGAAGATGTCGATCTTGTTGGCTTGCAGATCGAGCACCGAATTGCCCCAGGTGGTCTCGGTGATCTCGAGCTCGGCCTCCATGTCGTCGGCCAGACCCTTGGCGATGTCGATGTAAAAGCCCTTCCACTGACCGCTGGAGAGATCCTTCATGTAATAGGGGGCGCCGCCGCCGACCGCGCCGATGCGCATCTTCTTGGTCCGGCGGATGCGGGCGAAGGTCGATTCATTCGAATCGGCGGTCTGGGCCACCGCCGGCGAAGCCAGCGCGGCCGCCGTCATCGCGCCAAGTCCGACAATCGATGCAACATCACGACGTGTAACCATTGGGATCAATCGCTTTTCTGGTTGGGACAGGTTCCGGCAGGTTCATACCAAGGCAGCACAATCAGTGAAAGCACAGCCTATCGGCTGGGCAGATCGGGAATTGCCCGGATGCTGGGCAGGCGCTGGCGACGAAGGGCGATAGCCGCTTGCTTTCCGGTCCTTTTGGCCCCAAATAGGGACCGGGAGATTGGCGGTGGACGAGCCACTCGCCAACCGGGTCAGGTCCGGAAGGAAGCAGCCCTAACGAGGTCCGGATCGGGTCGCTCGTCAGTCTCCTACCTGTTTTTCGAGCGAATTGCGCCGGCGGCACCAGCCGCCAGCGCGCTCCTTTCCGCAAAAGCCGGCCAAGAGACATTTCATTGCGGATCGACCGATGACCGACGCTGGCGCCCCTCCCAACCCCGACAGCGCCGGCCCGGCCGCCAACGCGCCTTACCGGGTGCTGGCGCGCAAATACCGCCCCTCCAGTTTCGATGATCTGATCGGCCAGGAGGCCGTGGTCCGCACCGTCTCCAATGCGTTCGAGACCGGGCGCATTCCGCAGGCCTGGATCCTCACCGGCGTCCGCGGCGTCGGCAAGACCACCACCGCGCGCATCCTGGCCCGTGCACTCAACTACGAGATGCCTGATGGTTCGGTGAAGGGCCCGACCATCCACATGCCGACGCTCGGCGTGCATTGCCAGGCAATCATGGAAAGCCGGCACATGGACGTGCTGGAGATGGACGCGGCCTCGCACACCGGTGTCGACGACGTTCGCCAGATCAACGACAGCGTGCGCTATGCGCCGGCCAGCGCCCGCTACAAGGTCTACATCATCGACGAAGTCCACATGCTGTCGACGGCGGCGTTCAACGCCTTCCTGAAGACGCTGGAGGAGCCGCCGGAGCACGCCAAATTCGTGTTCGCGACCACCGAGATCCGCAAGGTTCCGGTCACGGTGCTGTCGCGCTGCCAGCGCTTTGATCTTCGCCGCGTCGAGGCGGACGTGCTGATGAAGCACCTCGCCAATATTGCCACGAAAGAAAATGTTGAGATCGAGCCGGAGGCGCTCGGCATCATCGCGCGCGCCGCCGAAGGTTCTGTGCGTGATTCGCTGTCGCTGCTCGACCAGGCGATCGCGCATGCCGCTGGGCAGGTGAGGGCCGATGCGGTCAGGCAGATGCTGGGCCTGGCCGACCGCACCCGCGTCATCGACCTCTTCGATTCGCTGGCGCGAGGCGACATCGCGGCCGCGTTCAAGGAGTTCCGCGACCAGTACGACGTCGGCGCCGATCCGATCGTCGTGCTTTCGGACCTCGCCGAATTCGTCAATTTCGTCACCCGTGTGAAGATCGTGCCGGCGACCGCCGACAACGTCGCCTATGGCGAGACCGAGCGCGTGCGCGCGAAGGAGTTCGCTTCAAAAATCTCGATGCGCGTGCTGTCGCGGATGTGGCAGATGCTGCTCAAGGGCATCACCGAGGTGCAGGCCGCGACACGTCCCGCTGCGGCCGCCGAGATGGTGCTGGTGCGCATTGCCTATGTCGCCGACCTGCCGACGCCGGACGAAGCGATCAAGATGCTGGAGCAGAACGGCGGCGGCTCGCCGGTCGTGAGCGGGGGCGGTGCTGCGCGCAGTACTGCGCCGGCCGCGCCGGTGGCTTCCGCAGCGCCTGTTCGTATGCCGACGTCGTCGCCGTCTGCGTTCGGCGGTGGCGGAGCCCGGCCGCAAATGGCGGCACCGGCGCCGGATCCGCAGGGCACAGCGCCGGTGCTGCGCGTCACAAGCTTCACCCAGCTCGTGGCGCTCGCCGGGCAGAAGCGCGACATCATGGCCAAGAGCGCGCTCGAAGGCGACATGCGCCTCGTCGGTTTCGAGGAGGGCCGGCTGGAGGTCGCGCTGGAGCCGAACGCCTCCAAGACCATGATCTCCGAGCTCGCGAAGAAATTCGAGCTGTGGACCGGCCGGCGCTGGACCATGATTGTCTCGAATGAGGCGGGCCAGCCAACGCTGCGCTCGGTGAACCAGGCCGCCAAGCAGGAGCATGCGCGGACCGCGGAGGCCGATCCGCGCGTGCAGGAGGTGCTGTCGCGCTTCCCCGGCGCGAAGGTCGTCGAGGTCCGCAGGCTTGCCCCCGAGACGCCGGAAGCCAATATAAACGCTGACTATGGCAGTGACGATCCGCCCGACGGTTCCGACGGCGACGACGATCTCTGAGCCATTCTTTCTTTCCAAGGACACGCACCCATGGCTGATTTTCTCGGCATGATGAAGCAGGCGGCGCAGCTGCAATCCAAGATGCAGGAGATGCAGGAGCAACTCGCCAACGTGGAAGTCGACGGCATCTCCGGCGGCGGCCTCGTTGCCGTGCGTATGACCGCGAAGATGGACGTCAAGGGCATCAAGATCGATCCGTCGCTGATGAAGCCGGAAGAGCGCGAGGTGCTGGAAGACCTGCTCGTCACCGCCATGGGCGATGCGCGCCGCAAGGCGGAGGCCGCGATGCAGGAGAAGATGCAGGCTCTCACCGGTGGGCTCGGCCTGCCGCCGGGGTTGTTCGGCCAATAATATGGGCGCTGTTGCAGGTCCCGAAATCGAACGGCTGGTCCAGCTGCTCGCACGGCTGCCGGGCCTCGGTCCGCGCTCGGCGCGGCGCGCCGCGCTGCATCTGATCAAGAAACGCGAAGCGTTGATGATGCCGCTGGCCTCGGCCATGCAGGTCGCGCTCGACAAGGTCGAGGTCTGCAAGACCTGCGGCAACATCGACACGCAAAATCCCTGCACCGTCTGCACCGATCCGAAGCGCGACCCATCCATCATCGTCGTCGTCGCCGACGTCGCCGACCTCTGGGCGCTTGAGCGGGCCAATGCGACCCAAGGGCGTTATCATGTGCTGGGCGCGACATTGTCGCCGCTCGACGGCGTCGGCCCGCAGGATCTGACCATCGACGCGCTGGTCGCGCGCGCCCATGATTCGCAGGTGCACGAGATCATCCTGGCGCTGAATGCGACGGTGGACGGCCAGACCACGGCGCACTACATCACCGACCTGCTTCAGGACGCCAATGTGAAGGTGACGCGGCTCGCCCACGGGGTTCCAGTCGGCGGCGAGCTTGATTATCTCGATGAAGGTACGCTATCGGCAGCGATGCGGCAGCGGACCCTGTTCTAGCCATCCAAGATATCTCACGGAACGGACGACATGACGAAACTTTTCGCCACACGATTGGCTTTGGTCGCGACGATGGCGATGCTGGTGAGCCCGGCCATCTCCGCGCAGCAGGGCGACGAGGCGACGCCGCCGTCCAAGCCCGGCAAGCCGATCAACACCGGCGACGTGCTGTCGGGCGAGTTGAACGCGATGAAGGTGCGCGACGTCAAGAAGGCCGGCAAGCGGATCGCGATGTACCAGATCACCTCCGAGCCGCGCCGCCTGCCGGCACCGAACGGGCTGTGCAATCTCGAGACCGGGCCGGAGACCTTCCAGCTGGTCACCTCCAGCGACGCGCAGGCCACGCAGCTCAAATCGTTCGTCGGCAAGGAGATCTCGGTCAAGGTCGACGAGATCGCCTGCGCCAGCGATCCCGGCCAGATGAGCGAGGCCGTGATCACGAAATGGAGCCTGATCAAGAAGCAGTAGGGGGCGCGGCCTCACGGCGATCTGCCGTAGGGTGGGCAAAGCGAAGCGTGCCCACGTCCTCTTTCGAATTCCTGGCGCGATGGTGGGCACGGCGCGTTGCGCCTTTGCCCACCCTACGAGACCTTTAGACCCGCACCGGCCCCAGCGCCTCGAAATGCCCGCGCTTCTGCAACCAGGCCAGCAGCATCAGGCTCGGGATCGCGACGAGGACGGAGATCGCGAAGAACATCGGCCAGCCCGTCGCCTTCGCCAGATAGCCTGCGCCCGATGACAAATAGGTGCGTCCGACGGCGGCCAACGCAGTCAGCAGCGCATATTGAGTCGCGGTGTGCAGCGGGTTCTGGCACAGCGCCGACAGATAAGCGACGAAGATCACGGTGCCGATCGCGTTGCAGAAATTATCGGACGTGATTGCGAGGGTCAGCGCCCATTCATTGACGCCGACCAGCGCCAGCCACGAAAACGACAGGTTGGACATCGCCTGCACGATGCCGCCGATCCACAGGCTGACCGCCAGCGGATAGCGCCGCGCCACATAGCCGCCGACGAATCCGCCGGCGAGAGTGGCGATAACCCCGACGCCCTTGACGATGATCGCATAGTCGTTGCGGGTAAAACCGATGTCGATCACGAACGGCACGGTCATGTTACCGGAAAACGCGTCGGTGAATTTGAACAGCACGACGAAGGCAAGTGCGGCCCACGCTTCCTTGCGCTGCAAGAATTCCGAGAATGCGCCGAACGCGGCATGGAGCACCCGCGTTACTGCATCGTCTGCCTGCGTGGCGGCCTCGGCGCGCAGCGACTGGGGCGGCTCCGTGGCGGCGAGCGCGGTCATCGTGCCGATCAGCACCAAAGCCGCCATCACCACATAGCCCCACATCCAGGCGGCGCCACGAGGGACGATCGCCTCGAAGCCCGTGACGATGAACAAGGCGCCTGCAGTCGATATCAGCATGCCGATGCGGTAGGCCGCGACATAGGCGGCCATACCCGCCGCTTGCTCGCTTTCAGGCAGGCTCTCGACGCGGAATGCATCGACGACGATGTCCTGCGTCGAGGACATGGTCGCGACCAGGAGTGCGCCAAGCGCGACGAACAACGGAGAGCGCGCCGGATCGGTCAGCGCCAGCAGCAGAATAGCGCCGATCAGCAGCAGCTGCGAAAACACCAGCCAGCCACGGCGACGCCCGAGAGCACGCGTGAACAGCGGGACATGCAGCGCATCGACCAGCGGCGCCCACAGGAATTTCAAAGTATAGGGCGTGCCCACCAGCGCAAACAGCCCGATCGTTCCAAGATCGACCCCCGCCTCGGCCATCCACACCAGCAGCGTCGAGCCCGACAGCGCCAGCGGCAGGCCGGATGAGAAGCCGAGGAACAGCACGATCAGCACCCGCGGCTGCAGGTACACGGCAAGACTTTCGCGCCAGGAGGGCGCGGAAGCGGGAGTCGCGGCGGGAGAGGTCGCGTCGGGTGCGGTCATGGGGAGGTGTTAGCAGATTCTGGGGGCGGTGCCTCTTCTCCCTCGCCCCGTTCTTACGGGGAGAGGGTTGGGGTGAGGGGCCTCTCTCCGCACGTGAGATGGTCGAGAGACCTGTACCCCCTCACCCGAATTCGATCTGCGATCGAATTCGACCTCTCCCCGCAAGCGGGGCGAGGTAAGAAACCTCACTCCCCCGCCTGGAGCTTCCGCGGGAACAGCTCCGGCGCACTGGTGGCGACCAGATGCGGTCCCTCCGGCGCATCCGCCTTGCTGAAATCGAGCTCTTCGATTCGTCCGGCACGCTTCTCGATCTTGTCGGCGGAGATCAGCACCTGCCGCACGTCCTCATTCACGTCGGCGAAATGTTTCTGTAGCTTGAGCACGCGGTCGCGCAGGCGCCCCAGATCGTCGCCGAGCTTGATCACCTCGGTGCGAATCTGGTCGGCGGCGTCGCGCATGCGCGCGTCCTTCATGATCTGCTGCATCACCTGGATCGCGAGCATCAAGAGCGAGGGCGACACCAGCACGACGCGGGCGCGATAGGCCTTCTGGATCACGTCGTCGAAACCGTCATGGATCTCGGCGTAGACCGATTCCGACGGCACGAACATCAGCGCCATCTCCTGGGTCTCCCCAGTGACGAGATATTTTTCGGCGATGTCGCTGACATGCTTCATCACGTCGACGCGCAGGCGCTGCGTGGCAACGCGCCGCTCCTCGTCGGTGCGGGCGTCGTGCAGCGCGGTCATCGCCTCCAGCGGAAACTTTGCGTCGATGCAGAGCGGGCGCTGGTCCGGCAGGAACACGACGCAGTCCGGCCTTTTTCCGGTCGAGAGCGTGAACTGGAACTCGTAGGCCCCTTTGGGAAGGCCGTCCTGGACAATCGCCTCCATCCGCGCCTGACCGAAGGCGCCGCGCGACTGCTTGTTGGCGAGCACGTCGCGCAAGGTGGTTACTTGCGTGGTGAGGTCGGTGAGGTTCTTGTGGGCACTGTCGATGATGCCGAGCCGCTCATGCAGCGCGCGCAGGCTCTCCATGGTGTTGCGGGTCGAGTGTTCCATGGACTGGCCGACGCGATGGGTCACCGAATCCAGCCGCTCGTTGACCGCCCGCGCCATGTCGGCCTGGCGGCCGGCCAGCGCCTGGGTCATCGCGTCGACCCTTCCAGAGGATTCGCTCTGGGCGCGCAGCACCTCGCTGAGGCGCTCCTCGAGCTCGTCAGCCCGGATCGCGTGCGCCATCGCGAGTTCCGCGCCGCGTCGGCCCGAGCGGGCGATCACGACGGCAATCACCATCAGGAGGATGAGGACGAGGGTGCCGAAGCCGATCAGCGCATCGATCGTGCGCACCGGCCAGTCGCCCAGCATGAAAATGATCTCGTTCATGTCGCCCTTCTAGCCGATTCGCGGGCCTGCGCGAACGAAGAGGGAACGTCGGCGGTTAACAACTCCCTGATTTTCATGGTTAACGAAGCTTGAAGTTTTATGGTTAGCGAAGCGTTAACGGGTTCCTGGCCGCATTGACCGGCCGAGGGCAGCGGCTTAAATCGCGGCCATGGCCCTCAGAGAAATCATCATCCTGCCCGACAAGCAGCTGCGTTTGGTCTCCAAGCCGATCGAGAAGGTCACGCCGGAGATCCGCAAGCTTGCCGACGACATGTTCGAGACCATGTACGACGCGCCCGGCATTGGCCTCGCCGCGATCCAGATCGCGCAGCCGCTGCGGCTGATCACCATGGACCTCGCCAAGCGCGACGAGAACGGCGAGACCACGCCGCTTCCGCGCGTCTTCATCAACCCCGAGATCATCGCGTCCTCCGAGGAGCTGTCCGTCTACGAGGAAGGCTGCCTCTCGATCCCCGAATATTACGAGGAGGTCGAGCGTCCCGCGAAGGTGCGCGTCCGCTTCACCGATCTCGACGGCAAGGTGCACGAGGAGGACGCCGAAGGTCTCTACGCCACCTGCATCCAGCATGAGATCGACCACCTCAACGGCGTGCTGTTCGTCGACTATCTGTCGAAGCTCAAGCGCGACCGCGTGATCAAGAAGTTCGAGAAAGCCGCCAAGCGCGCGGAGTAGTCACGTCCTCCGCCGTCATGCCCGGCCTTGTGCCGGGCATCCACGTTCTTTGCCGCCGCGAGCAGGAAGAACGTGGATGGCCGGGACAAGCCCGGCCATGACGGGTACCTTGCTCGTTTTCGAGGATTGTCGCCGCCACATGCCCCTTCGCCTGATCTTCATGGGCACGCCCGATTTCTCCGTGCCGACGCTCTTGGAGCTGGTCGCGCATGGCCACGAGATCGTCGCCGTCTACACCCGCGCGCCGAAGCCCGGTGGGCGGCGCGGCCTGCAATTGCAGCCGACGCCGGTCGAGGAGGCCGCGCGAAAACTCGGCGTGCCCGTGCTGACGCCGAAGACACTGAAGACCAAGGAAGCGCTCGACGAGTTCAGTGCGTTCGACGCCGATGCCGCGGTCGTCGTTGCCTACGGCATGATCCTGCCGCAGGCGATCCTCGATGCGCCCAAGCTCGGCTGCTACAATCTGCACGCTTCGCTGTTGCCGCGCTGGCGCGGTGCGGCGCCGATCAATCGCGCGATCATGGCTGATGATGCCGAGAGCGGCGTGATGGTGATGAAGATGGATGTCGGCCTCGACACCGGCGATGTCGCGATGGCCGAGAGGCTCGCAATCACGGACAGCATGACCGCGGTCGATCTACATGATCGCCTGTCCCGGCTCGGTGCCGACCTGATGGTGCGAGCCATGGCCGCGCTCGCCCGCGGCGGCCTCCAGCTCAAGAAGCAGAGTGACGACGGCGTCACCTACGCCGCCAAGATCGACAAGGCCGAGGCGCGGATCGACTGGAGCAAGCCGGCGCGCGCCGTGCTGCGCCACATTCACGGCCTGTCGCCGTTTCCAGGCGCCTGGGCCGAGCTCGAGAATGCGCGCGTAAAGCTCCTGCGCTGTGAGTTGGCCAAGGGGGCGGGCACTCCGGGCGAGGTGCTCGACGATCAGCTCACCATCGCCTGCGGCGAGGGCGCGATCCGCATCATCGAGCTGCAGCGTGAGGGCAAGGCGCGGATGCAGGCCACAGACTTTTTGCGTGGCGTGCCCGTCAAGCCGCCGATGCGGTTCGGTTGATGCCCCGCTACAAGCTCACCATCGAATATGACGGCGCGCCGTTCTTCGGCTGGCAGGTGCAGGAGACGCTGCCCTCGGTGCAGGGCGCGCTGGAAGCGGCCGTGAAGGCGATGACCGGTGCGGATCTGCGCGTGCATGGCGCGGGCCGCACCGATGCCGGCGTGCATGCGCGCGGCCAGGTGGCGCATGTCGATGTCGACAAGCAGTTTCCGCCGGGCCGTTTTCGCGACGGACTCAATGCGCATCTGCGCCCGCATCCGATCGCGGTGTTGGAGGCCGAGATCGTGCCCGATAGTTTCGAGGCGCGCTTCTCTGCCGTGAAGCGCCATTATCGCTACCGCGTGATCAACACGCGCGCCAATCTCGCCCTCGACATCGGCCACGCCTGGCGCGTGCCGCGCCGGCTCGATGCCGACGCGATGCATGCGGCAGCGCAGCGCCTGCTCGGCAAGCACGATTTCACGACCTTTCGCGACACCGAGTGCCAGGCCAGGTCGCCGGAGAAGACGCTCGATCAGCTCGACGTGCTGCGCAACGGCCGCGAGATCACGATCATCACCTCGGCGCGCTCGTTCCTGCACAGCCAGGTGCGCTCGATGGTGGGATCGCTGGTCTGGGTCGGCGACGGACGCTGGACCGCCGACGATCTCTCCGCGGCACTGGAAGCCCGCAACCGCACCGCCTGCGGCATCGTCGCCCCGCCGGACGGGCTGTATCTAATGAAGGTGGATTATTAGCGCGTGATGCCGCCACAGGCGTCATGGCCGGGCTTGTCCCGGCCATCCACGTGCGTCAACATGCGACCATGCAAGGTGGATGGGTTTACATCCTGGCGAGCGCGCCAAACGGTATTCTGTACGTTGGCGTGACCAGCGACATTATTCGTCGCATCTACCAACACCGAAACGGACTCGTGCCTGGCTTCACCAAGAAGTACGGCGTCAAGCGGCTCGTCTACTTTGAGCGCTACGAAGACATCCAAACGGCGATCCAGCGCGAACACAACATCAAGCATTGGCCGCGGACGTGGAAAGTCCGGCTGATCCTGAAGGACAATCCCGAATGGAAGGATCTCTACGACACGATCGTCCAGTAGAGTGCGCCGAGCTCTCACCACATCGTCATGGCCGGGCTCGTCCCGGCCATCCACGATCTTTCCTTATGCAGCGGCAAAGAACGTGGATGCCCGGGACAAGCCCGGGCATGACGGCGGAGGGTTTGGCGGCAGCAGCGCCCTACCCAAAATACCTTGTCAGCATCCCGCGATACACCTTCGTCAGCTTCTCCAGATCCTTAACCGGCACGCGCTCGTCGACCTGATGCATGGTCTGGCCGACCAAGCCGAACTCGATCACCGGGCAATAGCTGGAGATGAAGCGCGCATCCGACGTGCCGCCAGAGGTCGACAGCTCCGGCTTGCGGCCCGTCACCTCCTCGATCGCGGCCACCGCAAGATCAGTGAACGGGCCGGGCTTCGTCACGAACACGTTGGAGTTCGAGGGTTCCCAGACGATGCGGGCGCGGATGCGGTTGCCGCAGGCTTTTGTCAGACGCGTCTCGACCAGCTCGCGCAGGCTCGCCTGGGTGTGGTTGTCGTTGTAGCGAATATTGAATTTCGCGCGGGCCTCGCCGGGAATGACGTTGCTCGCTTTGTTGCCGACGTCCACCGAGGTGAATTCGAGATTGGAGGCCTGGAACTGCGCGCTGCCATGGTCGAGCGGCTCGTCGGAGATCGCCACGATCAGGCGCGAGATATCCGGCACCGGGTTGGAGGCGCGATGTGGGTAGGCGACATGGCCCTGCACGCCGTCGACGACGAGCGTGCCGGACTGCGAGCCGCGGCGGCCGACCTTGATGGTGTCGCCGAGCGTCTCGACATTGGAGGGCTCGCCGAGCACGCAATGATCGAATTTCTCGCCGCGCTCGGCGGCCCATTTCAGCAGCTTGATGGTGCCGTTGATGGAGACGTCTTCCTCGTCGCCGGTGATCAGGAACGAGATCGAGCCCGAGCCTGATTTTTGGCCGTCGCTGCGCGGCTTGCCGCCATTGGCGGCGAGATGCTCCAGGACAGCTGCGACCGAGCAGGCGATGCCGCCCTTCATGTCGACCGCGCCGCGGCCGTGCAGGATCCCATCCTTCACCTCGCCGGAGAACGCGCCGACGCTCCAGGCGCTCTCGTCGCCCGGCGGCACCACGTCGGTGTGGCCGGCAAAAGTGATGTGCGGGCCGTCGTTGCCGATCCGCGCATAGAGATTGTCGACGTCGGCGGTGCCTTCCTCGCTGAACGTCACGCGATGACAAGTGAAGCCGGCGGCGCTGAGGGCTTTTTCGAGCACCCCGAGCGCACCGGCATCTTCAGGGGTTACCGAGGGGCAGCGGATGAGATCGCGGGCAATGGAGAGAGCATCGGTCATGCGTCCCGCTTAACATGCATGCCGCCGGGTGGGCTAGCACGGGGCGGAACAAATTCGATCTCGTGGCTCTGGTCCCAGCTTTTGACAGGGGGCGCGGCGGAGCCGTCCTCGATGTCGGCGAGCGGATCGGGGCCGAACCGATTGTCGCCGATACTGCCGGGGATGCAGAACATCTCGACGAAGCCCCACAGCCACAGGCTGGAAGCGGTCAGGCCGAACGGAAGCATCCAGTTGGAGTCAGGCAGCAGGTCCGAGAACTGGCTGAACAGGCCGGGTACGAAAAAGAACGGAACGATCCACCAACCGCTCCTGTCCCGATCGTGCAGCCGCTTGATGCCCGTCGCGAGGAAAATCCATGAGAACAGCGCCAGGCCGGACGACTTCAGGATCAGATCCGTGCGGTCAACGGACGCCAGCGAGCGATAGGCCCGTGGATCGACCAGACTGAAGAGGTCGTCGAGGCCGAAGTCAAAATCGAGCTTGATGGTTAGCTTCGACGATCCCTCGGCGCTGACGAGGTGGACCAGCTGACCGATGGTTCCCAGCAAGGCTGCCAGCACCGCGACGATCAGCAGCGCCTGCCACAGCAAAGCGCGGTTGATGCGGCCGTCGACGCGGAAGAGGTACCAGGTCCAGTCCATCCGAGAGCGCTCCGGACGGTGGAGGCCGCCCGAAGAGTTGGTCGCGATGGATGGGGCGAGGGTTCGACTAAGCTACCAGACCCGTCATCCTGAGGCGCGAGGCGTGGGACGCAACGCGTCCCACGAGGAGCCTCGAAGGATGCACGGCCCAGATGCAGCCGGGCCGTCGCCCTTCGAGGGCCGCCGAAGGTCAGGGTGACGGTGAGAGATTGGCGCTTGTCGCCCCGATCAATCCCGCAGCAGCTCGTTGATGCTGGTCTTGGACCGCGTGCGCTCGTCGACGCGCTTGACGATGACGGCGCAGGCGGTGCTGGGGCCGATCTGGCCGTTCTTCATCGGCTTGCCGGGCAGCGCGCCGGGCACCACGACGGAATACTCCGGCACTTCGCCCATGAAGACCTCGCCGGTCTCGCGGTCGACGATCTTGGTCGAGGCGCCCAGAAACACGCCCATCGCCAGCACCGCGCCCTTGCGCACGATCACGCCTTCGGCGACCTCGCTACGCGCGCCGATGAAACAATCGTCCTCGATGATGACGGGCTCGGCCTGCAGCGGCTCGAGCACGCCGCCGATGCCGGCGCCGCCCGAGATGTGCACGCGCTTGCCGATCTGGGCGCAGGAGCCGACGGTCGCCCAGGTGTCGACCATGGTGCTCTCATCGACATAGGCGCCGAGATTGACGAAGGACGGCATCAGCACGACGTTCTTGGCGATGAAGGCCGAGCGGCGCACGATGGAGCCGGGGACGGCCCGGAAACCCGCATCGCGAAAACGGTTCTCGCCCCAGCCTTCGAACTTCGACGGCACCTTGTCCCACCAGGTCGCCTTGCCGGATCCGCCGGGGATGACACCCATGTCGTTGAGGCGGAACGACAGCAGCACGGCCTTCTTCAGCCATTGGTTGACCTTCCACTTGCCGTCAGCGCCGCGCACGGCAACGCGCGCCTCGCCCTTGTCCAGGATATCCAACGACTGGTCCACGGCCTCGCGCACCTCGCCCTTGGTCGAGGTCGAGATGCCGTCACGCGCGTCGAAGGCGCTGTTGATGGTGGATTCAAGGGCTGCAAGGGACATCGGGATTTCCTCTGGGAAGGGGAATTTTGACGGATTGGCGCGCTTTTTCGGGATTTGGAGGGGCAGAGTCAAGGCATACTCCACCGTCGTCCCGGACAAGTGGAGCGCCCCCCGTAGCCCGGATGGAGCGAAGCGCAATCCGGGAAAGTCTTGCCGCGGCGCGAGGCCCCGGATTTCGCTGCGCTCCATCCGGGCTACCGCTTCACCGCGCCAACCTGTCCAAAAACCCGCTCAGATCATCCGTGACGTGGTCGACATGGGCCGCGTCCCGGCCCTCCAGTTCCCAATCCTCGCGCACCACCTCCTTCGTCCCATCCGGCACCACCAGCACGGTGGTCATGCCGAGCTGATGCGGGACGGTGAGGTTGCGGGCGAGGTCCTCGAACATGGCGGCTTTGGCCGGATCGACCGCGTGGTCGGAGAGGAATTTCCGATACGTCTGCTCCGCCGGCTTCGGCTCGAATTCGGCGGCGATGATGTCGAACACGCCGTCGAAATGGCTGGCGAAGCCGAGACGCGCCAGTACCGCATCGACATGGTCGACCGAGCCGTTGGTCAGGATCAACTTGCGCCCCGGCAGCTTTGCGATGGCTGCGCCGAGCGCCGGGTTCGGCTCCAGCGGCGAATGGTCGATCTTGTGGACGTAGGCGAGATAGTCGTCGGCGGAAACGCCATGCAGGGTCATCATGCCGCGCATCGTGGTGCCGAAGCGGCGGTAATAGTCCTTCTGAATAGCCCGCGCTTCCTCCGGGCCGACGTTCAGCCAGTTGCAGACGAACTCCCCGATCCGCGCATCCACCTGCTGCCACAGATTGACGTGATGCGGATAGAGCGTGTTGTCGAGGTCGAACACCCAGGTGTCGACGTGGTCGAAGGTGCGGGGTGAAGTCATCAAAACCCTCTCGATCACGGCACCGCAAAGCGCAGCGTCTTGCCGCCGCTCGACATGTCCACCGCGCCGAATCCCGTTGCCGCGAATCCGCGCGCGCCGCAATCGGTCTGCTCAACGGTCTCGAATTTGGTCTCGCGCGTGCAGAGCTGCCTGTCGCCGCCCCAGTTCAGCGGCCTGTCCTTCAGCTTGACGGCGCGGTTGTCGCCATCGACGGCTTCCGCGAAGCTGAAAATCTGTTTGGGCTGGCCGGTCACATCGGGGTGCAGGCACGTCCTGGGGTCGATGCGATACCAGCCGCGGCTGGTCACGGACTTGCCGTCGTCGGTCGCGATCGCCGCCATTACCTTGTGCGGCGTGTCGTTGCACCAGGTGAGGCCGGTCGCAGACGGCGTCTGCACCGCATCGACCATGGTCTTGAAGAAGTTTTGCGAGCCCACGATGTCCGACGACAATCCGCGGCTTTTCAGGAACGCGGCCAGCGCGCCTTGCGTCTTCGGCCCGTCGACGCCATCGATCGGCGCGGCGTCGTAGCCTGCGATCACCAGCAGGCGCTGGATGCCGGCGAGGCGGGCCTGCTCGTCGTCATATTCGGAATCCTCGGCGAGATAGGCCGTGAGGTTGCCGTCCGTTGCCTGCGTCGGCGTCACTTGCGTGAACGCGACTTGCGTCTGGCCGCTGCGGCACTGCCGTGCTGCCGCAATGACGAAATTGTCCTGCGCTATGCACAGCATGTCGCGGCCGTTCTGCGGGATCGGGGAGGCGCCATAGACGCCGAGCGCGCGGGCGTGGAGCAGGATGCGGTCGGCGGTCAGGGTGCCCTGCACCACCACGCGGCAGGTGGCGGGATCGATCCTGAACCAGCCCCGCGTCGCGGTCGCCGCCTTGTCGTCGATGCCGATCGCGGCTTCGACGACATAGGACATGCGGTTGCAGATCTTGAGGTCGGCGAAAGCCGGGGCGGAGGAGAAGAAGAACGAGACGACGGCCGCCGGCAGCGTCATCAGGACGCGGGTGAGGGGAGAGCGGCGCGGGCGCTGAACTCTCCGCTCGTCATGCCCGGGCTTGTCCCGGGCATCCACGTTCTTGGCTCCGGTCGAAATATCGTCGATGGCCGGGCCTTCGCCGCGCCGAAGCGGCTTCGGCCGCGCAGGCGGGACAAGCCCGGCCATGACGGCGTCTCTCGTCTCGTTGTCTCTCACTTGTGGATCAGCGTGCCCGTGCCCTGGTTGGTGAAGAGCTCGAGCAGCACCGCATGCTGCATCTTGCCGTCGATGATGACGACGCCCTCGACGCCCTGCTCCAGCGCGTAGATGCAGGTCTCGACCTTCGGGATCATGCCGCCGGAGATGGTGCCGTCGGCGATCAGTTTTCGCGCGTCCTTCACCGACAATTGTGGAATCAGCTTCTTCGACTTGTCGAGCACGCCCGGCACGTCGGTCAGCAGCAACAGGCGCTTGGCCTTCAGCGCGCCGGCGACGGCCCCTGCAAAGGTGTCGGCGTTGACGTTCAGCGTCTGGCCTTCCTTCGAGGTCGCGAGCGGCGCCAGCACCGGGATCAGCTCGTAGCCGATCAGCTGGTTGAGCAGCGTGAGGTCGACCTTCTCGGGATCGCCGACGAAGCCGAGATCGATCGCCTTCTCGATGTTCGAGCCCGGATCGATGATGGTGCGCGTCGTCTTCGACGCCTTCACCATGTTGCCGTCCTTGCCCGACAGCCCGACGGCCTTGCCGCCGGCCTCGTTGATATAGCCGACGATCTGCTTGTTGACGGAGCCGGCGAGCACCATCTCGACGATCTCGATGGTGGCGGCATCGGTGATGCGCAGGCCGGCGGCGAATTCCGAGACGATGCCGAGGCGCTTGAGCATGGTTGCGATCTGGGGCCCGCCGCCATGCACGACCACCGGATTGATCGCGGTCTGCTCCAGGAGCACGATGTCGCGGGCGAAGTTCTTGGCGGTCTCCTCGTCGCCCATGGCATGGCCGCCATATTTGATGACGATGGTTTCCTCGTCATACTGCTGCATGTGCGGCAGCGCTTCCGACAGGATGCGGGCCTGGTCGAGCGGGGAGATGTCGGTCATGAGGCGATCTCGCTGGCGGGTCTAACGCGGCTGCGTTCTATCCGATTGGCGGGGGCAGCGCAAAGTGTGGCTGGCATGCGGTCTCGTGCCCCGGACGCAGCGCAGCGCTTCTTCAGCGGTGCGCTGCAGAGCCGGGGCCCATGTTGCTGGGTCCCGGCTCTGCGGAGCGTCACTGCGTGCCGCACCGCGTCCGGGACACGAGCGTCACTTCCACGCCACCACCGCCGCCACACTCACCGCCAGCCAAGCCGCGATCATCACCGTCCCACCCGTCGGCGCCGCATAGGGAAACAGCGAGTGCCCGGCATATTGCCGCAAGCTGAGGTCGCCCGCGAACAGCGCGGCGCCGATCGCTAGGCCGAATGCGCCAACGAGGCCAATTCCGCCATGCAGAAGGCCGCGCGCGAGCAGGGCGACGGTCGCAAGTATGGCAGTTGCATGAAACAGCAGCATCGCGCTGGCCGAGGCGAGCCGGCTCGCATCGCTGCCATGCGCCGAGGCGGCCGCCAGTGCGACGCCGGCGGCGCCCATCAAACCGGCAAGCCCGATCAGCAGGCGGTGCGCGGCCGTCACGAGGCCCGCTCCTCCAGCAGCTTCGCCATCGCGGCGCGCAAGCTCTCCATGCCGGTCGAGCTGCGTGACGATGTCGCGAGCACGTTCGGAAACGCGGCGGGATGCTTGGCCAGCGCGGCCTCCGTTTCGGCGATGCGCAATTGCAGCTCGGAGGCCTTCACCTGGTCGGCCTTGGTCAGCACGATCTGATAGCTGACCGCGGAGCGGTCGAGCGTCTTCAGGACTTCGAGGTCGACGTCCTTGATGCCATGCCGCGCGTCGATCAGCACGTAGACGCGCGCGAGTGAGGCGCGTCCCAGCAGGAATTTGTGGATCAACTCGGTCCAGGACGCGACCTGGCTCTTGGGCGCCTTGGCATAGCCGTAGCCGGGCATGTCGACGAGGCGCAGGTCGGTCTTCCCTGGGACCTCGAAGAAGATCAGCTCCTGGGTGCGGCCGGGCGTATGCGAGGTGCGCGCGAGCGCGTTGCGGCCGGTGAGCGCGTTGATCAGGCTCGACTTGCCGACATTGGAGCGTCCGGCAAAGGCGACCTCCAGCCCCGCCATCGGCGGCAGCGTCTGGACCGAGGGCGAGGCCCAGATGAACTGCCAGTCGCGGGCGAACAGCTTTCGCCCGGCCTCGATCAGCTTCGCATCTTTGTCGTCGGTCTTCTCGTTCATCCGACCGGTCTATCCTCTCGTCATGGCCGGGCTCGTCCCGGCCATCCACGTCTTGTTACTGGGCGAGCTTCCAAAACGTGGATGCCCGGGACAAGCCCGGGCATGACGATGTGGAGGCATTTGCGCCCGCATAATCGGGCACGCTCGTGCGAAGCTACGTCGCCTTCCTCGCGAACGTCGCCTTGAGATTGTCGAACAGCTCCACTTTCACGCCGTTGCGGCGCATGATGTAGCTCTGTTGCAGAACCGAGAGCGTGTTGTTCCAGGCCCAGTAGATCACGAGGCCCGCCGGGAAGCCCGCCAACATGAAGGTGAAGATCAGCGGCATCCAGTTAAAGATGATCTGCTGCGTCGGATCCGGCGGCGTCGGGTTCAGCTTCATCTGGAACCACATCGTGATGCCCATGATGATCGGCCAGATGCCGAGCGCGAGGTAATGGCCGAACACCGGGATCGTGGTCGGATCGAACGGGATCAGCCCGAACAGGTTGAACAGATTGGTCGGGTCCGGCGCGGAGAGGTCCTTGATCCAGCCGTAGAACGGCGCGTGCCGCATCTCGATGGTGACGAACAGCACCTTGTAGAGCGAGAAGAACACCGGGATCTGGATCACCACGGGAAGACAGCCGGCAACCGGATTGATCTTCTCCTTGCGGTAGATCTCCATCATCTCCTGCTGCTGCTTCACCTTGTCGTCGGGATAGCGCTCCTTGAGCGCCTGCAGCTGCGGCTGAATCGACTTCATCTTCGCCATCGAAGCGTAGGACTTGTTCGCCAGCGGGAAGAACAACAGCTTCACGATCACGGTCACCAGCAGGATCGAGATGCCGAAATTGCCGAAGAAGCGGAAGAAGAAGTCGAGGCCGAGGAACATCGGCTTGGTGATGAAGTAGAACCAGCCCCAGTCGATCAACAGATCGAAATGGTTGAGGCCGAGCTCCTTGTTGTAGCCGCCGTGACCTGCGAGCGGAAAATTAATTCCGACCACGCCGGCTTCCTTGGCGCCGGCGAACAGGCGCGCATTTGCGGTCGCGGAGCCGCCGATCGCGACGGTGACGGGATCGAGCAGGTAGTCGGTCTGGTAGGTGTGGACGTTGCCGACCGGGTTGGACGAAAACCTCGCCTGCAGCCGCGCACCGGTGTCGGGCAGCAGTGCCGAGGCCCAGTACTTGTCGGTGATACCGAGCCATCCGTTGGTGACGTTGTTGAAGTTCACCTGCTTGGATTCGTCGACCTTCTTGTAGGCGTATTCCTGCAAGCCTTGATCGCCAAGATAGCCGATCAGGCCTTCATGCAGAATGTAGTAGCCGGAGACCTGGGGCGCGCCGTGGCGCGAGATCAGCGCGAACGGATAGAGCGTGACAGGCGCATTGCCGACATTGCTCACCTCATCCTTGATGGTGAAGAGATAATGGTCGTCGACTGCAATGGTGCGGCGGAAGGTGAGGCCGTCGCCATTTTCCCATTTCAGCACTACCGGCGTCGTCGGCGTCAGGCCGCCGCTGCCCTCCTGCTGCCAGACGGTCTGCGTGTCCGGCATCTTCGCCGTCACGCCCGTCGCCGCAACCCAGCCGAACTCGGCGTAATAGGGTTCAGCGGTGCCCGAGGGCGAATAGAGGATGATCGGCGGTGACTTCGGGTCGACCGTTTCGCGGAATTGCACCAGCGCGAGGTCGTCGATGCGGCCGCCCTTCAAGGAGATGCTGCCGGCGATCCGCGGCGTGTCGATCTTCACGCGCGGGCTGGCGGCGATCGCGGCATCGCGCGCAACGACCGGCTGAGCCTGCTGGTTCGCGCCCGGCGTTGCCGGCTGAGTCGCGTTGCCCGGGTGCGGCGCGCTGCCCGGCGTCGCCGATGCGGTCGGCTGCGGCGTGCCCTTCTGGAGCTCGGCCTGGGTCTGCTGCTGGGCGCGCTGCTTCTCCATCGCCGGCACATTGTAGAAATACTGCCAGGCGATCAGCACCAGGCCGGAGAGAATGACGGCGAGGATGGTATTGCGATTGTCGGTCATCACTATTGTCTCGTCATCAATCCGGTTTGCGGCTGGTCGCTGCGGCGTGGCCTGGCCTTTGGCCGCGCACTTTGTGCGTATGCCGCGCGGGCTTCGTGAACGCTATGCGCAGATCGTCGAGCATGGTCGTGAAGTCGCGCGAGAGCGCGTCCCTTCGGCCGACCAGCACATAATCATGATGGGGCTGCATCGACACCGGATCGAGCCGCTTCACCAGTTCGCGAAGCCGGCGCCGGATGCGATTGCGCGCGGGGGCGTTGCCGTTCTTTTTAGTCACGGTGAAGCCGACCCGGACCGGGCCGCCGTCATCGCGGGGGCGGCTTTGCAGGACGAACGCGGGACTATTCACCCGCGCGCCATTGGCAACGGCGAGGAAATCCGCCCGCTGCCTCAGCCGATCCATGATGAAATCCCGGAAAAGGGGGTCCGGCTCAGGCGCTCAGACGCTTGCGGCCGCGAGCGCGGCGGGCGGCGAGAACCTTGCGACCGCCGGCAGTGGCGAGACGGGCACGGAAGCCGTGACGGCGCTTGCGCACCAGTTTGCTGGGTTGATAAGTCCGCTTCACGGGTTTTTCTCCGCTGACCGGGCAATTTGCCTGTAGAATTGATGGTAAAGTCCGGAAGATGCGGCCCAAAACGGACCGTTTCCGGCCCCAAGAGAGCCGCTCCCGGTGTCGCACCGGGTCATCGCGGACAATTTGCGCGGCTTATAAGCGAGCGCCTTGTTTTCGTCAACGCCGCACAAGCGCACGTTTCCGGTGAATATCGCTGTTTGCTCGGGGTTTTTAACTCTTGAGGTAGCGACTCGCGATATCAGCGCTTACATCCTACCCCGGCAGATTAGCGATCCGTAATTTGACCCGACCGGGGTCGGGCCGCATCTTCACACCGCCAATCCTTCACCCGCCAAAGGCAGCGAGGGCGAATTTCGTGGCAGCGACAGACCTCCAGCCGATCCAGGATCAGGATCAGCCGGACCCGCCGGCGATGCGTCCCCGCGGGACGCGCGGGCTTGGGCTGTCAGGCAAGCTGCTGCTGCTCACCATTCCCCTGGTGATGATCGCGGCCATCCTGCTCTACGTGCCCGCCATTGCCAACTTCTGGGTCAACCGGCTGAACGACCGCGTCGCGGCGGCCAACACCGCGGCGTTGGTGCTGGATGCGGCGCCGCTCGGCATGGTTCCCGATTCGCTGTCGCGCCAGATCCTGAAAAGCATCAATGCCCGCGCCGTCGCCATCAAGATGGGCCAGCAGCGCCGGCTGCTCGCCAGCGACAACATTCCGGCCGCGATCGAGCATGACCTCGACCTGCGCGACATGACCGCCTGGGAGGCGATCACTGGCTCGTTCCGAATGATGCTGGAGACCGGCAACCAGGCCATCCGGATCGTCGGGCCCGGCGTTGGCAATGCCCAGTTCATCGAGATCGTGACCGACGAGCTGCCGCTGCGGCAGCAGATGTATCGTTTCTCCCGCAACCTCGTGGTGGTCGCGCTGATCATCGCGGCGCTGACCGCGGGGCTGGTCTATCTCGCGCTTCATTATCTCTTTGTGCGCCCGATGCGGCGGCTGACCGCGAGCCTGGTCGGCTTCCACGAGAACCCCGAAAGCTCCGCGGGCATCATCGTGCCGAGCCAGCGTAGCGACGAGATCGGGGTCGCCGAGCGCGAATTGTCGGACATGCAGCGCGATTTGATGTCGATGCTGAATCAAAAGAGCCGGCTTGCCGCCCTTGGCCTCGCTGTGTCCAAGATCAATCACGATTTGCGCAATCTGCTGGCCTCGGCCCAGCTTCTGTCCGATCAGCTCGCCAGCGTGCCGGATCCGCGGGTGCAGCGCTTTGCGCCCAAGCTGGTGCGCTCGCTCGAGCGCGCCATCGCCTTCTGCCAGTCGACGCTGTCCTACGGCCGCGCCCAGGAGGCCGCGCCGGACCGCCGCATGATCCTGATCGAGCCTGTGGTGCTGGAGGTGCGTGAGACCGCGGGCCTCGCCTCCGACGCCTCGATCGCCTGGGTCGCTGCGATCGAGCGCGGGCTGGCGATCGATGCCGATCCCGATCAGTTGTTCCGGGTGCTGCTTAACCTCGTCCGCAACGCGGCCCAGGCATTGGAGAGTCATTCCTCCGGCGAGGGTGGCCCGCAGCAGATCCGGATCACCGGAAAACGCGAGGGCGCCGTCGCGATCATCGAAGTTTCCGACACCGGCCCCGGCGTGCCCCAGAAGACCCGGGATCACCTGTTCGAGGCGTTCCAGACCTCCGGCCGCCCCGGCGGCAGCGGCCTTGGCCTCGCCATCGCCGCCGAGCTGGTCCGCGCCCATGGCGGCGACATTCACCTGGTCGAAGGCACCCTCGGCGCCACCTTCCGCATCGTCATCCCCGACCGCCCCGTGGAACTGCTCTCCATCCGCAACGAGCGGGCGCGGGCGTAGTCGGCCAGCGGCCGAGCTTTTCCGTCATTCCGGGGCGGTGCAAAGCGCCGAACCCGGAATCCGGAGGTTTCGGCACGAGATTCCGCCCTTCTGGCTTCGCGAGCCCCGGAATGATCGGGTGGAGATCGTCATCTGCCTGCAAAATCTCCCCATCCCGGACCTTGCCAATCGGGACAAGAGCGGTTAGTCAGAGCGCTCTTTCGCACCCCCTCCGGCTTTGCCGGGGGCTGCGTCGCGGGCCACCCCCGCGTTGTTTGCGAAACACGCGCCCGTAGCTCAGCTGGATAGAGCATCAGACTACGAATCTGAGGGTCGGACGTTCGAATCGTTCCGGGCGCGCCATTCTTTGACGCCGGGTAGCAACCCGGCATCCGAGATCGCGGATCGGCCGCGCGCCGTCGGGAACCAGATGAAGATATCACAGGCATTCAAATTCGAGGCGGCGCATCGGCTGCCCAAGGTGCCCGAGACGCACCGATGCAGCCGGCTGCATGGTCATTCCTACAGAGTAGAGGTTCAGCTCGACGGACCGGTCGACCCCCGCACGGGCTTCGTCGTGGACTTTTTCGATCTCGAGTCGAGCTTCGCCGATATCGTCGGCGCGTTGGACCACAGATGCTTGAACGACGTCGAGGGGCTCGAGAACCCGACGGCCGAGAACATTGCGATCTGGATATGGGATCGGCTGGCGTCGAGCCTGCGGCAAATTTCGGCGGTTCGCGTCTACGAAACGGCGGAGTGCTGGGCCGAATATCAGGGGCGGTGACGCGCGACCCTGCGCTGACCCGGCCCGGGCCTCACGAAGCCGGCGTCTCAGGCCATGCCCGCAATCGCCGTTTGCGAAAACGCGCCCTTAGCTCAGCTGGATTAGAGCGTTCAGGCTACGAATCTGTGGGGCAGACGTTCGAATCGTTCCGGGCGCGCCATTTCGATAGTAAGCTCGTCCGATGCGTACCATCGATCGTCTGTTCTCCTGCCTCGTTCTATTCCTTGCAATTTCAGCCGCCCCGGTGCTTCCCGCGCGCGCGGCCGACACCTGCCCGTTCATCAGCGCCAAGGAGCTCGCCAGCGCGATGCCGGCGCTCAAATGGTCGCTGATTTCAAATCAGGACGGCCGCGGCTGCATCTACCAGGCCGGGCGCGGCGACACGATGATGTTAACCGTCTTCCGCAATCCCGACAAGGATCGCGCCAGGGAATTGTACGCGACCTTCGTCAAGACGCTAGGCGAGCGCATGCCGCTCAACGCAGTGTCCGGGATCGGCGACGAAGGCCAGCGCGGAACGAGCGCCGCCGGCGCAGAGCGCCAGGAAGCCTCCGTCGTCGCCTTGTCCGGCGACTACATTCTGCAGATCACCGTCTATCCGATCGGCCGGCGTGCCGACGATGCGCTGCTCGGACCGCTCACCGAAGCCACGCGAATTGCCATCGCCAACGTGAACAAGAGCAGCGAACGGTTCGGCAATTGCGAGTGGCTTACGGCCGCGGATGCCGACGGCTTTCTCGACAAGAGCACGCTGACGGTGCAGCGGACCGGCGCGGGCAGCTGCATGATGTTCGATCGCGAGGCCAACACCATGACCGTCGCGGTGATCGCGACCTCGCGCGACACCGCCATCGGCATGATGAAACGCGCAGGTCCCTGTAAGCATGTGGCCATACCCGAGCTCGGCGGCGAAGCGTTCGGCGAGCATTCCTGCACCAAGGGCAACGGCAACGCCGTCACCATCTATGTCTGGAAGAACGGCAGGCAGGCTACGATCCTGTTCGCGCCGGTCAAGCCGCATCCGGAGTCCGGCTCGGTCGAGCGCCTGAAGGCGGTCGCGGGGCGGGTCTATGGAAAGCTGTAACCGGAGCGGTCGGCGGCGTTTGCGCAATTGCCTGCTGTCGTCGAGGTCGGGGTGCCCGGTTACGTCGCCGAGTCCTGCTATGTCGCGCAGGAGGAGGAACGCCGGCGCAAGCTGATCAAGAATGCGAACATCGAGGTGCAATAAGCGGGGCGAGCCCGGCTAAACATCCGGGACCGCTGAGCGGTCCCGGATGTCGTCCAACTACACCGTCAGCCCACAAGCCCGCCGGATCGCGATCTGAACCGGCGAAGCTGGCAACGCGGGATTAAACTCGCCCTTCGGCAGCAGCGGAGGCTGTGCCATGAAGCGCGGCCGTTTCCCTCGGTGGGGTTGCGCGGCATGAACAAGGAACGGGTGGCACAGATAGACGCTACCTGCCGCACCGGTCGCCAGTTCGATCTCGCAATCTCTGGTCGACGCATAGTCCTCGGCAGAGAGTTGCCGGAGCGTCGCGCCGGCCTCGCCATAGTGCAGCAGCTTCCGCGCGATGGTGGCATGCGAGCCTTTCCGGATCTGCGTCGGCGCATCATCGGCGCCGACATCCGAGAACAGGAAGAGCATTAGCAACGCACGCCCGCTGCTTTTCACATTGACGCGCCATTCCATGAAATCCGCATTGGTGGTGCCAAAGCTCATGTCCACATGCCAGCCGTCATCACCAGGCAATTCCGTTGATGGGAAGCGGATCGGAAAGGTTCCGAGGGCCGTGGGCGCAAGCCAGCGCCCTTCGCCGACGAGTTGATCGTAAACCTTGTGCAGGGGCGGCGCGTTCGCGGCGTCAATGAAAGAGGGCGAAGCCTTGAATCCCACCCGGACAACGGGTCGAGTCCAGTTCTCGGGTTCGTCTGGCGAAAGACCAATGTCCGCCCACAGCTCGTCCCTGCATTGCTTTGCAAGGTCGGTGCTGAAGGCGTTCTCGATCTTGACGAAACCGTCGTCGATGAAGCTCTGGACCTGACGAGGCGTCAGGCCAGCCTGTTCGGTCTGGGGCATTGCACATTCTCCGTGCGGCTACCGCATCAAGCGTCGCAGCCGGTTTGATCTGATTGGCGCGGATGCGCCGTGACGACTTCAGCCGTTCAGATCAGCGGAAAGAATGTGGACATGAACATCATGGTGGGAACGTATACTGCGGCGGACCCGGGAATCAAGACGCGCTGGGCGGGTCGCAGAAAATGAACTGTTCGTAAGGATGCAAGGCGAAGGTGCAGCTATCTGTCCTCGCCGTCCCGCCGGCGGAAGGGATCGGCGACATCATCGTGACCGCTGCGGCTACTGAAGAACATCAAGGCCATCAGCCCGCAACCGATGAGCAGCGAGAAGAAGCTTCCGAGACCAAGCGCGATCCAGCCATGCTTGCCCATTTCGACCCCGCTGCTGGCTCCCCAGACCGAGACAGCCCAGACGCCGGTGAGGATCAGCATGGCTCCGAGAGCGACCAACAGGGCGATCTGGCCGGCACTGATGTTTTTCATGACGGTTCTCGCTGTCGTTGCCTGACGAGAGTCAATTGCGAAGAGAGAGGAGACGTTCCTGTCACGACGCCGACCTTTGCGTGGCTCTCCTGAATTCGCTTGCCGCCGGGCGTGCCGTAAGCCCTCATTCGGAGACGGCGAGAACGGTCAGCCCCCTGGTGCGCGTGTCGGGCGTCTCGAATTCGATCCGCTGTCCCACCGAGAGGCCGATCAGCGCCGCTCCGACAGGCGTCAGGATCGAGATCCGGCTGAGCTCAATGTTCGCCTCGTGTGGATAGACCAGCACGATCTCCCGGCTCGCACCCGTTTCGTCATCGCGATAGGTCACTTTCGACCCCATCCTGATCACGCCGCGCAAGTCGTTCTCTTCCGTGACCGTCGCACGTTCCAGTTCCCGGGCCAGAAACTGGGCGACACGCGGAAATAGTTCCATGGTTGAATTTGCCAGCGAGCTGAGGCGCCGCGACTCGTCTTCCGTGATCTTGATCGGCGGCAGCGCCGGCTGTTCTCGCCGACTCCTGGTTTCGAAGTTGCGCATTTGAATTCTCCTACGCGGCAGTGGGTCCGGGGTCGTCATCGAACGGCGTGCCTCGGGGCGCCCGGAAGAGAGGGACGACCTTTGGACTTGATTGGGTTATGATCTGAACCCTGACGACGTTCAGACAGCCGGCGACGAAGTATGGCATCTGATCGCCGACCTGCAGTCCGATCAAAGCGACACCCAAAGGTGTCAGGACTGAAAGGCTGTCGGGATTCGACCAGCACTCCTCGGGCCAGACCAATTGCACGGTGCGACGCGGAACGCCCCAATTGGTGCAACATGTGACCCATGATCCCACGGTCACGAGCGAACGGAGATCGTCGCCCTCGTCGGGCACGATGTCGGCGCGGTTGATCTCACTTATGAGGAAGATCCCGTCCAGGTCGCCTTTCTGCGCGGCACGGCGGGCAAGCTGTTCAAGCCGCGGATAGTCCGATGCGGTGAGCGCGATTTTTGGAAGAGGCAGCACGGCACACTCCTTCTGCTTCAATACGACCTCTCGGGTGGAGATCACGAAAGCTGGAAAAGAGCCCGGACGGCGCGAACGCCGTCCGGCTAACCGCCTGCTTGGAGGCGGCCGGCGTGAAGACTGAAACGCGCGGTGCGCGCATCTATGTCGACGACATATGCCATGACACTCTGACTATAGTGTTTCATTCCGCTGGTAACATTGCGACGAAACCGCACAGCCGCGAGCATTGGATCTTCGCAACAAGCCGCAATTTGGCGGCGATGCGAGCTTCAGATTTCGCGGCTCAGCCTTTCACCGCAGCCCCTGCTCGTCGATCAGAATGCGGTGGATCTCGATGCGCTGCGGCAGCTCGATCAGGAATTCCGCGTCGCGCGCGAGATGATGGACCTTGGTCGGCTCGCTCTTGGTGAAGGCCGTCATGGCCGCGATATCAGCCCAATAGGAGATGGTCGTGAACCACGTCTCATCATCGCGGTCCTCGCGCAATTGCTGTACCCCGAGCGCGGTCTTCAATAGCGGCGGAATGCCTTCGGACTGCAGATAGGCCTGGTAGGCGTCGGCGAGATCGCGGCGGGTACGGCCGCGCCAGATGCGGGCGATGGTCGGCTTGGTCGGCATGGCAGGACTCCCTGCGAGGCGAACGCTGTGCCTCGCATTCCCGTTCCATGCGTCTCGGTGTCACTGCCGGTGACAGAATTTGTGCCGACCGTCGACGGCGCCGTCGCACGATTCCGGATCATTGATCTGCAGCAATGATGATCTTGACCACAAATGCTAAAGCGATTCGCAAGTCGCGCTCTGGGCCAGCCAGTCGCGAGAATCGCAGCGCGTGCTGGAACCCGAGGGCTCAATGGGACGACTCCTGAATATCGTGACGCCACTGCATACGGCGACCAAGCGCGACTACATGGGCCGCATGAACGACGACAAGATCGGCTGCTCGCTGAAGGCGCGGGAATACGAGGCCGATTATTGGGACGGTGACCGCCGCTTCGGCTATGGCGGCTACCGCTTCATCGAAGGGCGCTGGGCGCCGGTCGCCAAGGCGCTGATCGAGACCTATGGTCTGAAGGATGGGTCCAGCGTGCTCGATGTCGGCTGCGGCAAAGGCTTTCTGCTCTACGAAATGCAGAAGATCCTGCCGGGCTTGAAGGTCGTCGGCTTCGACATCTCCAAGCATGGTCTCGAAAATGCGCACGAGCAGGTGAAGCCGTACCTTTTCAACTATCGTGCCCAGGACATCTATCCCTATGGCGACGACAGTTTCGATCTCGTCATCTCGCTCGGCACTCTGCACAATCTCCGGCTGTATGAACTCGATGCGGCGCTCAAGCAGGTCGAGCGGGTCGGCAAGAACAAATACGTCATGGTCGAGGGCTACCGGAACGTCGCCGAGCTGCACAACCTCGAATGCTGGGCGCTGACGGCGGAGTCCATCCTGCACACGTCGGAATGGATCTGGCTGTACGGCAAGCTCGGCTACACCGGCGATTACGAATTCATCTATTTCGAGTGATCGGGCGCTCCTCATGGACATCAAGACTGCCAAGGCGGCCATTCTCGTCGAATCGGGCAAGCCGCTGATCGTCGACGAGTTCACCTTGCCGGATGCGCTCGAGCACGGCCAGGTGCTAGCGCACGTGCACACCTCGAGCATCTGCGGCGCGCAGATCAACGAGATCGACGCCGTCAAAGGCGTCGACAAGTTCCTGCCGCACCTCTTGGGGCACGAAGCGCTGGCAACGATCGTCGAGACCGGACCCGGCGTCGTCTCCTGCAAGCAGGGCGACACCGTCGTCATGCATTGGCGCCCGGGCAAGGGCATCCAGTCCAATACCCCGGTCTATTCCTGGCGCGGCAAGCGCCTCAATGCGGGCTGGGTCACCACCTTCAACGACTATGCCGTGGTGTCCGAGAATCGCGTCACGCCCGTTCCGGCCTCGATCGACCGCACCAGCGCGCCGCTGCTCGGCTGCGCGGTGACGACCGCGCTCGGTGTCGTCAATAACGATGCGCAAATCGCCATCGGCGAGGCCGTCGTCGTGTTCGGCGTCGGCGGCGTTGGATTGAACATCGTGCAATTTGCCGCGATGGTCGGCGCCTATCCCGTCATTGCGATCGACCGCCTCGACAACAAGCTTGAAATGGCGAGGCAGTTCGGCGCCACCCACACCATCAACTCCGAAGCGATCAAGGATGTGGCTGCTGAGGTTCGGTCCATCACAGGCACTGAGGGACCCGACAAGGTCGTCGAGACCACCGGCGTCAAGAATCTGATCGAGCTCGCCTACGAGATCACTGCGAAGAAGGGCCGCTGCATCCTCGTCGGCGTTCCCCGCGAGAAGGCCGAAATCTACACGCTGCCGCTCCACTTCGAGAAGGTGCTGAAGGGCTCGGAAGGCGGGCAATGCCAGCCGGCGCGCGATATCCCGCGTCTCGTTCGGCTGAGCGATGCCGGCAAGGTGAGCTACCGCGGGATCGTGACCCACGAGTTCGCGCTCGACGACGTCAACGACGCACTGGACTTGATGCGCAGCGGCACCTCGGGACGAATTCTGCTGAACATCAGCTGAGCGCGGCGACGAGGTCGCAAGCCTGGTCGAGGCCGCCGGCGCCGCAAGTCCGGCGCGCAGACCATCCAAGCCGTTCTTTTCAGCCTGAACGGGGCCGTTCGCAGGCCTTTCGGCATCTGCGATTGCGCCGCTGTTGCCGGCGTGGCCAGGCCGCACGTCATGACGGCTTCGCGCGCCGGCCGTAACCGCCGGTTAACCATGGATATTTACGGTGTCGCAAGCCTCTGAACTGTGACTGTCAGTTGATTTCGAGTCGAGCCCATGGCGTTCGGTAGCCGCCCATCTCCGCGAAGCATCGCCCCGACGGAGCCAGCGGCTTCGTGGGAAGCGCCGCGGGCTGCGCGGACGAAACCCGATGGTGCCGCGCCGGCGCTGATCAAGGGATCGCTGACGGTTTCCGGAGCACTCTCTTTCCTGCGCGAGAACGGTCGGCGCATTCTGACGCTGGCACTGGCGCTGTTCGCCCTCGGCGTCGTCGTTCTCATGTTTCTGCCGGTCCGGTATGCCGCGACGGCCCTGGTCGTGCTCGATCCCCGGGAGCTGCGTGTCACCACGGAGCAGGACGTTTTGCCGGGCATCGGCCAGGACGCCGCGGCGCTTCAGAGCCAGATCGAGATCGCCAAATCGGACGGCTTTCTCCGCCCCCTGATCGAGCAGCTCAAGATTGCTGATGACGATGATATATCGGGTGGTCATACCGACATGACGCGCCTGCTCGAAAAATTCCGCAGCCGCCTCGAGATCACGCGCCGCGGGCTCACCTACGTCATTGCGGTTTCCTTCACCTCGAACCGCCCCGAGCGGGCCGCTTACTATGCCAACGCCATCGCCGAGGCGTTCGTCGCCAGCCAGGGCCGCGTCCGCACCGAGGCCACGGACGAGGCCGCCGACTGGCTCAAGGACCGGCTGAAGACGTTGAACGAGCGCCTGCGCGCCTCGGAAGACGCCGTCGCCGCCTTCAGGCTCGAGCACAAGATTCTCAATGCCGGCAAGGATTCGACCACACAGCAATTGCGGGTGACTGATCTCAATCAGCAGGTCTCCGCCGCACGTCTGCGCACCGAGGAAGCCAAGGCGCGCTACGAGCAGGTGCAGCGCGATCTCAAGGCCAATGTCGAAGGGCCGGTGAAGCAGGACCTGCTGAGCATGCTGCGGGCGCAGCGCTCGACCCTGAATGACCAGATCGCGCAGAAGAAGGCGGTGTACGGCGAGCGCCATCCCGACCTCGCGATCTCCTACAGCCAGCTGGCCGATATCAACCGTCAGATCGAGGTCGAGCGGAAGAAGAACATCGACACGGCCAAGTCGGAATATGAAGCGCAGCTGGAGCAGCAGAACGCGCTGGAAAAGCAGCTCAAGGCGGTCGAGACGCAGATGCTGGTCGACGGGCAGGCGCTGGTGAAGCTGCAGGAGCTGCAGCGCGACGCCGACGCCAACAGGAACATCTACGAGCAGTTCCTGTCGCGGTTCAAGACCACCAACGAGCAGCGTCAGCTGCAGGCGTCCCAAACCAAGATCGCTTCGCCCGCCATTCCGCCGCTGCGTTCGACGCGTCCGCCGCTCGCTCTGCTGCTGGCGGCGCTGGCGATCGGCTCGCTGCTGACGTCGACCGCTGCAATTGCGGTTGTGGCGAGCATGTCCGACCAGTCTGCGCCCATCGAAGCTCCCGTGCATGCCGCGGTGGAGAACACGCAGGGTCGGCAAGCTCAGCCCCAAGTCCAGGTTCAAGTTCAGCCTCAAGTCCAACCTCCGGCCGCTGCCGTGGGCCGGCCGGAGGCGATGCCGCGCCTTCCTGTCTGGGCCCGCATCCCCGATCTTTCGTCTGGAGCCAACACCAACACCGTCTGGCAAAGACCGATCGCCGCCTCGGCCGAGCTCGATCTCGGTGCCCATCTGCGGCCGCTGCTCGAGCGGATCGATCGCGTCCCGGTGCGCGGTTGCAAGGTCGCCCTCGTGTTGTCGGTCGGCAAGAGTGCCGGCGGTAACACCGTTGCGCGCTCCCTCAATCGCGCCGCCGTGAACCGTGGCATGATGAGCGTATTGATCCGGCTGCAGCCGGAATTTGCAGGTCACCAGCCTCCGGTGACCGAATGGAATGACGGCTCGACCACGGCGGGACTGCAGTCGATCGACGAGCTCCTGAGTGCCGGCCGAAAGGCCGATGCGAGTCCCGAGGACGATATTCGCTCGGAGTTCGACCTGATCATCGTCCATGCCGGAAATCTCGCCCTGCAGCCCGACGCCATCGCGCTGGCGGCGCATGCGGATCTCATCGTCCTGGTGGCGCGCGCCGGCGAGCTCGGTTCGGCGGCGATGCGCAGGGTGACCGCGGCGCTGTCGAGGTATGACGCTTTGCCGACCGGTCTCGTCGTCAATCATGCACCTGCAGGCTCGCAAGCGCCGCACCCCGAGGGTGGCGCATTGGGCCTTGCGGTTTGACGATGACAGCGTCGCGCCGTCGTCTGCTGGCCGCGGCGATGCTCCTGTCGATCTTGTTCGGCCCTCCCGTCTTCGCCAACGATTGTGTGCCTTTGCCGCAGACCGTCGCGCCGAACCGGCTTGCCGCGCTGTCCCGCGGCTTCAATGCCGACGGCTGGATCAATGGCGCGGCCCCGAGCCGCGAATTGCTGCAGCAGCTGCGCAAGGCGGGAATGAGCCATGTCCGCCTTCCGGTGCCGGCAGAGCGCCTGATGCCTCGTTTCGCAGCGAAGGCTGAGCGCGACGAGACGCTGCGCGTGCTCGACCAGGCGCTGAAGCAGCTCACCGCGCTCGGCTATTCCACGTCGGTCGATCTTCATCCCGGCGAGCGCTTCAATCGCCTGCACAAGGAGGATCCGGACGCGGCGCTGGGGCAGATGCAGGAGGCCTGGAGCGGACTTGCAGAGGTCATACGCTCCTATCCGGCCGATCGCATCTTCGCCGAGCTGCTCAACGAGCCCGATATCGACGCCGACAAATGGCAAGCCCAGGTCGAGGCGCTCGCCGCCTTCGTGCGCGGATTGCTTCCCAAGACAACCCTCGTTGTCGGTCCGGTCAACTGGCAGCGCGCGGACTCGCTGCCACGGTTCCGGCCCCTGCCGGATCCCGATATCGTCTATGCCATCCACTTCTATGATCCGATGGTGTTCACCCATCAGGCCCATTGGGATGCACAGGATCCGCTGCACGACATCATCGATCTGCCTTATCCGATCAACGCCGGCGATCCCAAAGTTCAGGCAATGCGCCAGGATTTGCAGGCGAGGGGCGCGACCAAGGCGCTCGGCATGCTCGACGTTGCGATTGCCGCCGCCAAGGACAGGCCGGGGGCCGATCGCTGGCTCGCGCCCGCGCTTCAATGGCAGCAGCAATTTGCGCGGCCGATCATCGTCAACGAATTCGGCGTGTTGAAAGCCGGCGCGCCCAGACAGAGCCGGGTGCGCTGGCTGGCGGAAGTGACTGCCTATGCCCGCGACCATTGCTGGGGCTGGGCGCATTGGGAGCTGGCGCAGGGTTTTGGCCTCGTCGACCGCAGCACCGGCAAGCCCGATCCCGACGTGATGCGGGCGCTGCTCGGCGGCGCGACCCGGCCCGGCCGGCGCTGACCTCTCATCGCGTTCCGCTATCGTTAACGAATCCTTACACATCGCCCCGCTATCGTGCCCCCCGCGCGATGCCAAAGGACGATTGATGAGCGCCGGGTCCTCACCTCAGGTTCAGACCGTGCAGGCCGAGGCATCGCCGCCGGCCTGGCGCGAACTGGTCCTGACCTTCTGCATCGCCGTGGCGACGATCGGCTTTGCGCCGGTCCTTCACCTCGCCAATCCGGCGTTGGGCATTGCCGTCGTGGTCCTCGTCGGCATCGCCATCGTCGTGGCGGTCCCGACCTACGCGCCCGCCATCGCGATCTTCGTTCTGTTCTTCCAGAATCTGTTCGTCTCGATCCTGTCGCCGCTGGTCCCGCTGCCGTCCGATCTCGACTTCATCAAGGGCTACAATTTCCTCGTCTGCTCCATCATGTGGCTGGCGACGTTGGGCCTCTACGTGCTGGGCCAGAGGAATCAATCGGCTGAGGTGAACCGGATCATGCGCTGGGGCGTCGTCACCCTGGCCGTGGTGTCGCTGTATTTCGCGATCGGCTTCATCCAGGACGGACAGCCTGCGGCGGTTTATCTGCGCAATATCGTGATGCCGCTGTTCCTGTTCCAGCTGTCGCTTTTGACAGCCGCGACCTATGAGGTGCGCATCACGCCCTTCCTGGTGACGCTCGCGGTCATCCTCATGGTGTGCGGCTACGTCGAGCTCGCCTTCCGCGATTTTTGGCTCGCCGTCACCAACGGATACGCGTTCTGGGGTTTCGACGAGCTCAAGGCGACACACTCAGGCGTCTGGGAAGCCCAGATGAGGGCCACCGGCAACGTGCCCGTCGATCTCAAGGATCGTTTCAGCTTCGACTTCCTGAACACGCCCCTGCTCGAAGGGTTCGGCCTGTCGAAGATGCTGCGCATCCACGGCCCGAACATGCACCCGATCAGCTTCGCCTACGGGATCGGCTTTCTCGGCCTGTTCCTGTTCTCGGTGGGACGGCCGCTGCTGGCCCTTGCGGCGCTGCCGCTCCTGGTGTTTTGCAGCGTGAAGGGAGCGCTCATCGTCGTGGTCTTCGTGGTCGCGGCCTGGGTCTCGACCCGGCTGCTCGGCGCGGTGGTGACGCTGCTGCTCGGCTTCCTCGGCCTGATCGCCTTTGCGGTTCTGGCGATCCGCGTCGGCTTACAGATCGGCGACTATCACGTCATCGGCCTCATGGGCGGCCTGAACGGATTCGTGGAGAGACCGTTCGGCCGGGGCCTCGGCGTCGGCGGCAATCTGTCGGACAGCTATTTCTCCATCGACTGGAGTGCCGCGCAGGCGGCCGGAACGATCGATGGCGCGGTCGAAAGCGCGATCGGCGTGCTGCTGTACCAGATGGGCATCGCCGCCTTCGTGCCGCTTGCCTTCTATTTCGCGATGGCGCTCAAGGCCTGGCGCCTGTACGCGTCGTCAGGATATCTGACGCAGGGTCTCGCCGGCTTCGGCGTCATGGTCGTGCTGCTCAACGGATTGTTTCAGGAAGAGGCCTTGTTCGCGCCGCTGGCGCTCGGACTCATGCTCTCGCTCACTGGCCTGGTCATCGGCAGCCATGTGAGAATGCAGGCCGTCGCCAGCGAGGAGGCCGAGTTCGAGCAGCTGACGCGGTACCAGCCCGTGACGTAGGCTGGCGGAGCGCCAGTGGTCCCGACGCGGCTCTCAGGTCGCGCGCCCATCCAGGAACTTCCATTTTTTCCCGGCGTTGAACAGCGGCCCGCAGAGGCCGACGCACGCCATGAAGAACCTTTCCAACACCGAGTTCTCCCCTGAGGTGGTCGAGCTCATGACCACCGCTCTAGAAGCTGCGGTTGCCACGTTGCCGGAGCCCGTGCACTCTTCGCACGTCAACGCCCTCGCCGAATCCATTCTGCGCACGGCTGGTGCAGGCGAGCGCGATGTCGCGACTTTGCAGCGGATCGCCCTGATGGAGCTGCAACTGGCGCCGCGCAAATGATGAGGCCCGCATGAAGACGATCACTGTTGCCGTCATTGCGCTGTCTGCCACCTTGTCCGTTGCCCGGGCCGACAGCTGGACCAGCTACCGGATTCCGGAGTCAGGCACCTCGGTCGACGTTCCCGTCTCGGTTTTCACGGAGATGGCCGGCAAACCCGACGGCTACGGCCAGCAATTTCGTACGTCCGACGGCAGGGCCGATCTCACCGTCCAGGCTGTTGCCAACCGGCAGGGTCTTTCGCCGGCTGAATTTCTGGCCAGGAAGAATCCCCCGTCCGGGATCATCTACAAGCGGATTGCGTCCGATTTCTTCGTGGTTTCCAGCATCAAGCGCGGCACAATCTGGTACGACCGCTGTAACTTCTCGCGGGGCTATGTGCACTGCGTGCTGGTCAATTATCCGGCGGCCGAGAAGCGGCAATGGGATCGACTTGTCACGCGGATCAGCCACAGCCTGAGGGGCGGCTGAACCGGACCACGGAGAAGAGCTGCCCGGGTAAGCCGGGCAGCAGGTCGTCAGGATTAGCGCGCCGTCGTTGACGTGGTCGACATGGCCGGCTTCGAGCCCGGCACATGCGACATCGTCTTGGTGGTCGAACCGACCTCTTCGCCGGCCTTGACCTTGGTGCGCGTGTGCGAGCGGCTAAACGTGCCGCCCTCATGGGCCTGCGCGCGGGCGTTGGAATTCAACACCGGGCCGTTACCCTTGTTCGTGCTGACGCCGGTCCGGGCCTTGCCGTTGGCGGCCGCGGCGCTTCCGCCGGCCGCGATCGACGAGCCGGTGTTGCCCGTCGCCGAGGTGGATGTGCCGCCCGTACCGACCGTGGAAGCGGAGGTGCCGCCGGCTGCGCCCGAGCCGCCGCTTCCGCCGGTGATGCTGGTCTGTGCGGCAACTGGCGAGGCGGCAGCAAGCAGAAGCGCGACCGCCGAGGTCGTGAGTAGAGTTCTCATGTCTCAATCCTCTCTATGAATTCAGGGCGACGACGTCGAGATCGTGCAGCCGTTGACGGTGATGGTGCTGGCGCTGGTGGAGCCAGGCCCGCCCGCTGTCGACGAGGAGCTCGAGACGTTGCCGCCGCCGGCCTGCACATGCACCGATGATCCGCCTGCCGAGCTCGAGCTCGAAAGCGAACCGCTCGACGACGTCGATCCGGTCGTGCCGGAACGCGATGCGCCGGCAGCGGTGATGCTGCCGTCGGCGTGTTTTTCGACCGTGACCTTGCAGGTCTCGCCCGATGCCGTCTTGCCGGTCTTTTCCATGGTTGCTGCCTGAGCAGCGCCACCCATCAGGGCCAACGCTGCGATCGCAATGATTGATCTGTTCATGCGAGTTCTCCTCCAACAAAGACGAAGGAGCGGCATCGCTGCCGCTCCTCGTTCAAGGCATCAATTCTTGTCCTTGTGGTGGCCCTTGCCTTTTTCCATGCCTCTGTCGCTGGCATGACCCGCTGACGAGCCGGCCGCGCCGACGGTCGAGCCGCTCTTGCCGTCACCGGCTGACGAGCCGCCCGTGCCGAGCGTCGATGCTGAGTTGGAGCCCGAACCTGCCGCAGAGCCGCCGGTACCGACGCTAGACGAGCTCTTGCCGCCGCCCGCGGATGAGCCACCAGTGCCGAGTGTCGAAGCCGAGCCGCTACCCGAGCCGCTGCCGGCCGCCGAACCGCCCGTGCCCACGCTCGAGCTGCTGGTGCCGCCGCCCGCCGACGAGCCGCCGGTGCCGAGCGTCGAGGCAGAGCCCGAGCCGCTGCCGCCAGCCGAGGAGCCGCCGGTACCGACCGTCGAGTTGCTCGTGCCGCCGCCGGCCGAAGAACCGCCGGTGCCGACGGTCGAGCTCGATTGCGCAACGGCGAGCGCCGTGCCGGCCAGCAGCGCGGCCGCAGCCGCAGAAAGCTTCAGGATCCTCATGTCCGTTCCTCCATTAGTTTCCAAAACAAAAGCGCCAGATCAGGCACGGGATAAATTGGCAATCGCCCGAGCGTTCCTTAGGTCGGGCACGTTGACGCGTTCTCTTCACGCTGCCGCGAAGTTCCGCGCGCGCAACGCGCGGGCGCACATCGCATCCATTCATCCAGTATTCATCTGCACGAAGCCCTGTCGTCTCTTGCGTCGCAATCACGCGATGCCGGCAGCTCTCAGAATGCCCCGACCATCACCTGGCGCTCGAACGGTCGACGCGAGGACGCCGAGCGCGCTGTGCGATTTGAGCGGCGACCGGCTGCGCGCGTCGCGCCGCGTCGAGTTGCAGGCGCAATTTTCGTCTCGGCCTTCGGTGTTTCAGCCATTGCCAACGCGTCGCTCGCGGCATGGCTTGGCGCATCGGCGGCAATCAGGGGCGAGGCTGCCGCGGCGGCAATGCCGGTCGACGTGTGCAAGATGATCTTTTCAGGGAGGGCGTGGGCGGAACGGATTCGAATGATTGTTCGATCGACATCCGGGGCCGCAGACGCCGTCGCAAGCGGCGGCAGATTGCGATCGAGTACGAAGAGTAGCGCTATGACGAATGCGCCTGCAAAAAGAAAATATCGAATGATGGGCATCAGGCGCTACCGATAGACGAGCCAAGGGCAATTGCAGGGGCGGGCTGCCAGGCGACAGCCCGCCATGCGATGCGATCAGTCCACCTCTTGGACGACCATGCGGGTCTCGGGATCGACCAGCATGACGCGGCTGCCCGAATAGACGTAGCGATACTTGGTAAGCGAAGGGCCCCAATCGCTCGGCACCGTCGCGAGCTCGACGTCGCGCGGAACCGGCGAGCCGATCACGATCTTTTCGCGCGTTTCGACCGGACGAACCTTATGCTCGGTGACGTAAGACCGAATCCTGGTGCGAGACTCCGGCTCGATCTGCACGGCAGCGCCATGGCCCGCACCGGTGGTGGTGACGACGGTGGACTGCGCCATCGCGCTCGTTGACACGAGCAGGGCGGCGGCTGAAATCAGCATGAACTTCTTCATCGCGTTCTCCCTCGCCGCTGCATGCGGCGCTGCGATGAACTCGCGATCAGGCTGACCGTTCCGCCAACCGCCGGAACGTTTGCCGATATTTCCCGTTCTTGTCCGGGGCGCAATACAACTGGAGGAGAGGAAAATGCCTGTCTTGATTCTCTGGGCCGTGCCTGCAATCGTCGTCCTCGGCGGCGGCATCTATCTCATCGGCCACATGCACTGAAAGCAACGGGCCGCAGTTTCCGTCACGAAGAAACTGGGTCCGCAATCAGCCTGGCCTGGAAGTTCGTGCGGATAAACCAACGAACGCGCGGCGGCGTTCACGATTCCCGGTCGATTGCGGCAGCTCGCTTTCGATGCAGGTCGCAAGCTCAATGTAATCTCCTTCACACGCAATCGTGCCCAATGACGCTAGATGAACCAAGGCCTCGCCACCGCGCGGCCCAGTTCGGAGCTGGCGATGATAGCTGCACTGGCAAGGGCAATATCCCGCGCGACACGAACCAATTTCGACGTCGAGACTCTGAAGGTGCTGCTGATTTTCGCGGGCGCGGGCCTGCTGCTGTCCCTCGTGGCCGCGATGATCTACCGGCAGGCCGCCAACGCCGCCTTGCTGTGAGATCGCGCGAACCCGCCATCATCGAACCGTCACCGCTTTGTCATTCGCGCTCTATTGATCGCTGCTTCCTTCGCCGCGCATCGTGGAGGCTGATATGCATCTGACTGAGACAATTTCGTCCGACCGCCGGTCGATCCTGAAGGGTCTCGCGGCCGCCGGCGTCACGTCGCTGGCGACACCGGCCATGGCAGCCGAGGGTCTGGCAGCCGAGGGTCTCCCGGCGCAGCCGACCGGAGCGGCCGCCGCAATCGCCGCCGACAAGTCCTATTGGGCGGACGTCAAGGGGCTCTACGCCGTGACGTCCGACGTCGTCAATTTCGAGAACGGCTATTGGGGCATCATGACTGAACCCGTGAGGCGCGAGTTCATTCGCCAGTCCGACATGATCAACTATCAGAACACCTACTACGCGCGGCTGCGCGCGGGTGCGGATTTCGAGGCCGTGCGCGCCAGGGTGGCGGAGGCGGTCGGCGCGGCGGTGGAGGAGATCGCGCTCACCCGCGGCGCGACCGAAGCGCTGCAACTCCTCATCGGCGGCTACAACAGGCTGAAGCCCGGCGACGGTGTGCTCTATGCCGACCTCGACTATGATTCGATGCAGTATGCGATGAACGCGCTCAGGGCGCGCCGCGGCGTCGACGTGGTCAAGTTCGACGTGCCGGAGCCCGCCACGCGGCAGGCGGTGCTCGACGCCTATGCCCGCGCCATCGAGGCGAACCCGAAGACGAGACTTCTGCTGCTGACCCATGTCAGCCACCGCACCGGCTTCGTGATGCCGATCGCCGAGATCGCCCGCATGGCAAAGGCCAAGGGCATCGACACCATCGTCGACGCCGCGCATTCCTGGGGACAGATCGACTTCAAGGTGAGTGAGCTCGAGGCTGATTTCGTCGGCTTCAATCTGCACAAATGGATCGGCGCCCCGCTCGGCGTCGGCTTCCTCTACATCAGGAAGGACCGCCTCGCGGCCATCGATCGTGACATGGGCGACGAGGATTTTGCCGAGAGCGACATCCGCTCGCGGGTGCATACCGGCACGGTCAATTTCGCCACGGTGCTGACGGTGCCGACGGCCGTGGCGCTGCATCAGCAGATCGGCGCGGCGGCGAAGCAGGCCCGCCTGCGCTATTTGCGCGACTATTGGGTGAGCCGCGTCCGCGGATTCAAGGACATCGAGATCCTGACGCCGGATGAAGTTGGCTCATATGGCGCGATTACGTCCTTCCGTCTCGCCGGCAAGACCAGCAAGGCCGACAACGAGGCCATCGTGGTGAAGCTCCGCGACAGCCACAAGGTCATGACGGTGCGCCGGGCCGGCGTCGCCAAGGGCCAGTGCATCCGCGTGACGCCGGCGCTCTTCACCGACGAGGTCGATCTCGACCGCCTCGTCGAGGCGCTGGCCGTCATCACGGGGACGAAGACGGGGTGAAGCTGCGCGAGGCGGGTTGGCAGCGCCCAGGCATCACTTGCTTGCAATCAAAAATTGTGTTGATAGGATTTACTTCCAGGCTCCAGGGGGTGGCGCATGACGAATTCCTATCAGGTCACGGGTATCAACACCAAGGCGCCATTCACCCTGAAGATTCATCGCGGCGACGGGATGTTGCTGCTCGCGATGAATTGGCGGCAGGGCAAGCCACCGCGCGACTTCGTCGGCTTTGCGATCGAGTACAAGGAGCCGAAGGCGGACCGATTTTGGCCGGTGCCCAATCGCATCGGTTTTCCTGGTCAGCGCAAGAAGCCGAGCGACCCGATGCTCCCGAGTACGATTGCGCCGATTCAAAAATTCCGTTGGGTGCATTTCCCCTGGCATGCCGACAAGGACGGACAATTTCGCTATCGCGTGACACCCATGTTCATGGATAAGTCGGGAACGCTCAGCCGAGGCGAACCGCAGGAGGCCTCGATCGCCCTGATGCGCGAGACAATACCAGGCAAGCTGAACGTTGCTTTCACGCGCGGTTATGTGTCTTCGCAATCGTTTGTTGAGAAGTTCGCGCCGGACCGCAAGCTCGGCAGCCTCATTCCCGATGACGCGAAGGATGGTTTGACCTTCAAGCCCACGAACAAGAAGGCCGAGGACGCTTACAAGTGGATGGGTTTCGAAGCGCGTGCGTCGATCCTCGAAGTGCTGGATGAGGCGATCGCCGCCAAGGCCAATGTTCGCGTCATCGCTTATGACTTCAACATGCCCGAAATCCTGACTCGCCTCGAGAGGCTTGGAAAAAGGCTCAAGGTCATCATCGACGATTCGACGGCAAAAGGCGGCGGGCACAAAGCCAAGGATTCGCCCGAGAGCGTCGCTGAGAAGCGCTTACGTAAATCGGCGGGTGCTGGCAGCGTCAAGCGCCAGCACATGGCGAACCTGCAGCACCATAAGTCCATCGCGGTTTCCGGCAAGGGCGTGCATAAGGTCGTGTACGGCTCAACGAACATGAGCTGGCGCGGGTTCTACGTGCAGTCGAACAATGCGATCATTGTCAACAGCAAGGATGCTGTCGACGATTACTTCAAGGTTTTTGATAGCTATTTTTCGGCGGAAGCCGCCGGCGACTTTCGCGATTCCGAGGTGGCGAAGGGCTGGCGCGATCTGGGTGTGAGCGGCCTCGTTGGAAAGGTCGCCTTTTCGCCGCATACCGAAGAGAACGGACTCTTGGCGGTCGTGGGCAAGGACATAGCCAAGGCGAAATCCAGTGTTCTTTTTTCTCTGGCGTTCCTGGGCCAGATGAAGAATGGACCGATCGGTCCTGCCCTCGGTCGCGCGATCAAGAGCAAGAGCGTGTTCGCGCTTGGCATCGCCGATGCGCGCGTGAAGGAAGGGAATTTGGGCGTCACCGTATTGACGGCCGACAACAAGAAGCGCGTCGTTCGTTCGTCGGCCCTGACCGGCAATGTGCCGGCTCCGTTCAGTACCGAGCCGTCAGGACTGTCCGGCAGTGACGGTCAGCACCGCGGTACCCGGATGCATCACAAATTCGTCGTGCTCGATTTCGATACCGATGATGCACGCGTCTATCTGGGCTCGTACAATTTCTCCGAGCCCGCCGATACTGACAATGGCGAGAACCTGGTGCTGATCAAGGATCGCACGGTCGCGACCAGCTACATGATTGAAGCATTGCGCATCTACGATCATTACCGGTTCCGCTCCGCCCGGGAGGACGCAAAGGGCAAGGGCACAAAGGTGCTCGAGCTTCAATTGCCGCCTAAAAAGCCTTCAGAGAGGCCGTGGTGGCAGAAGGATTGGGACGATCCGATCAGCAGGAGAGACCGCGAGCTATTTGCCTAAAGCATGATCCGGAAAAGTGCGCAGCGGTTTTCCGAAAAGATCATGCTCGAACAACAACCTAAAGCGCGATGACGCTTCATCCTAATCGCATCGCGCTTTAGAGGTCGGGCCTCTGGTCGATGTGGCGCCAGAGTGGACCATCTGCTCACCGCCACCCCAGCGCCGGCGCGACATGCGTCAGAATCGCCTCGATCGCGTGCGCGCAATAGGCGACGCCGAGCTGGTTGGGAATCGTCAACAGCACCGTATCGGCCTCGGCGATGGCCTCGTCCTGGCGAAGCTGCTCGATCAGCACATCCGGCTCGGCCGCATAACTCCGGCCGAAGATCGCCCGGGTCTGCGGATCGATGAAGCCGATCTGGTCTTCGCCGCCGCGCTCCCCGCCAAAATAGGCGCGGTCGCGATCGTTCATCAGTGCAAAGATGCTGCGGCTGACGGACACGCGGGGCTCACGGGTGTGGCCGGCCTCTTTCCACGCGGCGCGATAGCTACGGATCTGCGCGGCCTGCTGCACGTGAAAAGCCTCGCCGGTCTCGTCGTTTTTCAGCGTCGAGCTCTGCAGATTCATGCCGAGCTTTGCCGCCCACACCGCGGTCGCATTCGAGCCGGCGCCCCACCAGATCCGCTCGCGCAAGCCTTGCGCATGAGGTTCCAGGCGCAGCAGTCCCGGTGGATTGGGAAACATCGGCTGCGGATTGGGCTCGGCAAACCCTTCGCCGCGGAGCAGGTCGAGGAAGACCTCCGCATGTCGCCGACCCATATCGGCGTCGCTCTGGCCGTCAGCGGGGCGATAACCAAAATAGCGCCAGCCGTCGATCACCTGTTCGGGCGAACCGCGGCTGATGCCGAGCTGAAGCCGGCCGCCGGCGATGAGGTCGGCGCTTCCCGCGTCTTCCACCATGTAAAGCGGGTTCTCGTAGCGCATGTCGATCACGGCCGTGCCGATCTCGATGGTGCTGGTCTTCGCGCCCACGGCCGCGAGCAGCGGGAAGGGCGAGGCCAGTTGCCGCGCGAAATGGTGTACGCGGAAATAGGCGCCGTCCGCGCCGAGCTGTTCCGCCGCGACCGCGAGCTCGATCGATTGCAGCAGCGTGTCCGCGGCCGAGCGGGTCTGCGATTGCGGCGAGGGCGTCCAGTGCCCGAAGGAGAGAAATCCGATCTTTTTCATGGGGGCAACATATGGATGATCGGAACAGTTTGCGAGACGTCGGGCGAGGGAAAGATGGCGGCAAGGCGTGTGCCCGTAAGCGCCTCCTGGAGGAAACAGGCACGGCTTGGACTGCTCGTGGAGTCTTCAGATTTCGCAGCCGGTCAAATTCAAAGCCTTGAGCAAGCCGCCGAACGCCTTGAGCCGACAGGGCTCGGTCTCGCTGGCGGCCTTTGCGCGCTGAACATTGGCGGTTCGCTCGGCAACGATTGGCTTTGGCTTCGGCTTGGAACGTTCAGCGGTCGCGATGGGCTTCGGTTTGCTTCGATGACGGACGATCGGTGCCGGCGCGGGCGAACCGACATGGATGTCTTGCGGAGCAACAGGGCTTTCGACCGAAGCAGGCTGTGCGGGCATCGCGCTGCCCACCGCGGCAACCTCGAGGCGATCGGCCTTCGCCAACGCGTCATGTGACGCGGAAACGTCTGTGCTTTGCTCGGCAAGCGGCGGCGCGATCGTGACGGCGCGACGCGGCGGAGCTCTCAGCTCCATGGCCGACAGCACTCCGACGCTGAACAGGATCAGGAGGCCCAACAAAGCCATTCTCAGCATAATGCGCCTCTAACCTAGGTTAGTGCCGCTGAAAATTCTCCGCGCCAATAAGGCAACTTTGCCGGCGGCTGCCGACCCACGGCGAATCATTTGCCGACAGGGTTAACGTCGGTGATCCTGCACGTGCCGAGAATGCTCCGCTCAGGTATGGGCAGACCAAATCTGGTCACACAAGATGGTCTTGTGAAGCCTGAGCTGAACACCACGAGAGCGATCGTCATGTCTGCTATTTGGGGAAGAAGTGCGCGTCCAACGGAACGTCCGCTTCGCGCCGACAGCAGACGCTTCCCGCTCTGACAAGCGAGCGAACTCGCAGATCCCGTTGCGCTGCTTCGGCCGGTATGATCGAAGGACTATCGCGTCCGTAGCCGAGGATGCGTTTGAGGCCGTGGGTTCCCGCCTGTGCGGCGCCCACTCATGAGGGTGGATCACCCCGTTCCGAAGGCAGATTAAATTGAAACACTGCGCCCCGTGGTTCATTCGCACAGGTCCAAAGTCGTCCTCCGTGCGCCTCGATGATCGAGCGGCAGATCGACAAGCCCATGCCGGTCCCGTCCGGCTTGGTGGTGTAGAAGGGCTCGAACAGGCGGTCAACGATTGCCAGGTCAAGTCCGGGTCCGGTATCCCGTACGGCGACAACAACGAGATTTGGGGCATCTGCAGCCGTGCTGATCCGCAGCTCCCGTGGCCCAACGTCGAGGCAGTTCATGGCCTCAATCGCGTTGAGGATCAAATTGAGAACAACCTGTTGCAGCTGGACGCGATAGCCCTTCACGAGCGGCAAGTCTGGAGCGAGGTCGGTCTGGATCAAGACATCATGTTTGAGCAACTCGCTCCGGGCTATGGTGATCACGTCCAGGATTGCACCATTGACGTCGATGCTCTCCTTCGGCGCCGGAGTTTTCTTGATGAGGGAACGGATCCAACCGATGATCTCGCCGCCTCGCTCGGCTTCTGCGACAATGGATGCGAGCGCCTGCCGTGCCTTTTCGAAATTCGGAGATTGAGTTCCTAGCCAGTTCAGTGCGGCTTCCGCGTTGCAGAGCATCGCGGTGATTGGTTGGCTTAATTCGTGTGTCACCGAAGCCGTGACCTGGCCCAGCGCCGCCGCGCGATTGGCGTGTGTAAGTTCAGCCTGCATCTCGCGGAGCGTCTCGGCAGTTCGCTTGCGTTCGGTGATGTCGCGGCTCAGACAAATGATCCGTGACCGGCCGCCCTCGCAGAATTCCCGCATACGGACTTCGACAGGAAACACAGTGCCGTTCTTTCGGCAATAGCGACTATCGAGCGTAGCGATGCCCCCGGCCTTGAGGCGTTGGCGGTTGGTCCGCCAGGTCGCTTCATCCATCTCCAGATCGAAGGAGGACGCAGTTGCCCCAACCAGTTCGCCCCGACTGTAGCCGAGGCTTTCGCAGGTATTTCGATTCACATCGAGAACGCGACCGTCTTCACTGTGGAGCATGAACATATCGGTTGCGTGATCCACGAAGGTACGGAAACGGGCTTCGCTGTCGATCAACGCCTGTTCGGCGCGCTTGCGCTCCGTGATGTGGCGGCCCACACCGCGGTAGCCCATGAAGCGCCCGGTCTGGTCAAAGATGGGCAGCCCAGAGACGGAAACATAGCGTTTGCCGCCGTCGGGCGTCGGCCGCGCGAGCTCGAAATCGCGAAACGGGAGGTGGGCATCGAGCATCTCCCGGTGCTTGCGCCAGCCCTCTGCATCAGGCTCCAGATAAGGGATCTCCCATCGCGTCCTGCCGATCTCGGAGACCGGCGGTTCGGGAAGTGTCTCAGCGAACTCCTGGCGGATGAAGCGATGCTGCGCGTCAGTTTCCCAGTACACATCAAAGGAGAATTGCACCAGGGTGCGAAAGCGCTCCTCGCTCTCGCGCAGTGCCTCCTCGGGACGCTTGCACTCATTCGAATCGAGCGCGACCGACGGCACTTGACTCGGATGTTGCATAAATCACCTCTTGCTCACGAGCGATGATCAATCGGCGCATTCTCGCACCGGATTGCGGGCCTGCTTGTCGCCCCCGGAGTGGCAGAGCGCCGGCGATCGCTAACGATGCACGGGCGGGTCCAACCTTGGCCTCGCAAACGGCCAATGATCGATCAGGAATATGCCTTGTGACGACTATACTCACGTATACAAGGCTTCTCCATAGCCATATTGCTGTGACGACCCGACCCCGCAAACAGCGCGAGCTGAGCGCCGGTTCCATCAATGCATGCGTGTGCCTGTTGGCCTGAACACGAGGTCCGTTCCGTATGGAGCCCTGGACTGTCGGTTCATAAAGTCAGACCGGAAGCGCAAGGCCGCGGTTCGTCTAGCGATCATGACCCGGGGCCAGACATCACCAACCTTTCAATACCGCCATTTCAGCTGCTATGATGGTTAGCCTGCAACAGCCTGACCCTTGGTGGTAGCCGGTCGTCGCCCGCTCGCCGTGCTGCGCCTTCAACCAGCGATCTATTCGGTTGACGATCCGGACGGCACCGAGCCCCAAGCTGTTGTGACGAGAACCAGTCATGTCAGTCGAAAAGGAAATGACATGATGGAGCGATCATGATTGGGCGCCGGCGTTTCATAACCCTCGTGAGTGCGGCCATCGTCGCTCCGCCGCTCTCGACACGTGCTCAGCAGCCGGCCACACCGGTCATCGGATTCCTCAACAACCTGTCGCCTGGTGCAATCGCCCGCCCCGTAGCCGCTTTCCGCGAGGGCCTGAAGGAAGCCGGCTTTATCGAAGGCCACAATTTGGTCATCGAATATCGCTGGGCCGAAAATCACAACGATCGTTTGCCCATGCTGGCTGCCGATCTGGTCCGGCGCCAGGTTGCGGTGATCGTTGCGACCGGCGGCGGCGTTTCGGCGCTAGCCGCCAAGGCTGCGACCAGCACAATTCCGACCGTGTTTTCCTCAGCCACTGATCCTGTCGAGCTGGGCCTCGTTGTCAGCCTAAACCGACCCGGCGGAAACGCCACCGGCGTTCATGTGATGACCAACTCTTTGGAAGCAAAGCGGCTGGGCTTGCTACATGAACTGGTGCCAAACGCCGCAACGATCGCCATGCTGGTCAATCCGGTCACCCCCGGCGCCGACAGCCAGTTGATGGAGGCGAAGACGGCTGCGCAAACCCTCGCGCGGAAGATTCACGTTCTAAGGGCACACAACGAGCCGGAGCTCGACACGGCCTTCGCGATCTTGGCCGAGGACCATGCCGACGCGCTCCTTGTCGCGGCCGATCCGTTCTTCAACGCTCACCGCCAGCAGATCGTCACACTGGCTGCGCGCTACGCCATTCCCGCAATCTACGAGTTCCGGGAATTTGCCGTGGCCGGCGGCCTGATGAGCTACGGGATCAGCCTGGCCGACGCGTACCGGCAGGTTGGACTTTATACCGGCAAAATTCTTCAGGGCGCTAAGCCCGCCGAATTGCCGGTTATGCAGCCGACCAAGTTCGAGTTGGTCATCAACCTCAAGACCGCTAAGGCGCTGGGCATCACTATCCCGCCGATGCTGCTCGCCCGCGCCGACGAGGTAATCGAATAGGAAGGTTGTTCCCGCGGTGCACGCGTCAGTTATTGGCCCGACGGCGAAGTTCAGGATGGCTCGGATATGGTCTGCTGATCGGGGTAGGCCGGAAGTGACACGCCGCCAGTCAAACCGGCGCTGTTGACCTCAACCGAGCGCGCAAGAAGCTTATGCTTTGAATTGCTCCGCCCTCAAGATTTTGGTTAATCTTGACGGCGATAGCTACAGCCGCCTGCCAGACCGCAGTGTAATGAGGCACTGAAGGGGGAGTGAAGGGATTGGGCCGGGTAACGCTTCGACGCAAGCTAGCTGCCATCGTTGCAGCCGACGTAGCAGGTTATTCTCGTTTGATAAGTCATGACGAGACCGCCACCATTCAAATACTTTCCGCTTATCGCCAAATTGTGGATGGGCTTATCTCTGATTTCGGCGGCCGGATAGCGAACACAGCGGGCGATAGTATTCTCGCCGAGTTTCCGAGCGCAACGGACGCGGTTGAATGTTGCGTGGCCGTTCAGCTTCGCATGTTTGAGGCTGAGAGGGGGCAGCCGGAAGACCTAGCGCTCCGGTTTCGGATAGGCATTCATTTGGGCGACGTGGTCGTTCAGGGGGATGATCTCCTCGGGGACGGAGTTAACATCGCAGCACGATTAGAAGGCATAGCTGACCCCGGAGGTATTTGCATATCCGGAGCCGTCTTTGACCAGATCGATGGAAAGATCGGTCACCCTATCGAACCTCTTGGGCTTCAGACTCTTAAAAATATCGCGCGCCCGGTCGAAGCCTACGCAATTCAGTTACGAAGCCGTCTGGCCTCTTCAGAGACGGCAAATCCCTCCTCATCGAAGTTTCAGCAGGAGGTTCGATATTGCCGGTCTGAGGACGGCGTCCGATTGGCTTATTCAGTCGTTGGCAATGGTCCCATTTTGTTGAAGTCAGCGAATTGGATCAATCATCTAGAGCTCGATTGGGAGCTTCCTCTGTATCGTCACCTCTTCGTAGGTTTGACGAAGCGGCACAAACTCGTTCGGTATGACGCACGCGGCAACGGCTTGTCTGATTGGGACCAAAGCGAACTGTCGCTGGACGCCTGGGTAAATGACATGGAGGCTGTCGCAGATGCAGTCGGCCTCGAACGCTTTCCTATCTTTGGTTTTTCGCAGGGATGCGCGGTGTCGATTGCGTATGCGGTCCGCCATCCCGAAAGAGTATCCAGGCTCATCTTGTTCGGTGGCTTCGTGACCGGCAGATTCAAGAGGCCTTCGATCACCGCTGCAGACCTGGAGCGATACAAAGCTACGGCAACTCTCATCAGACTGGGATGGAGCTCTGAAGATCCGACGTTCCGACAGATGTTGGCCTCGCAACTAATACCGGGCGCTACTAAGGAACAAGCGCTTGCCTTCAATGAAATGCAACGACGGAGTTTGTCAGCGGAAAGCGCTGCCAGATACTACGAAACTGTAAGTAACTTCGACGTCCGCGACCTTCTTCCGCAGGTATCTGTCCCGACGCTCGTGCTGCATTTCAGAGATGATGCTATGGTTCCGCTCGAGCAGGGTCGGCTGATGGGCGCCGGAATAAAGGGCGCAAAATTCGTTTCTTTACCCGGCAAGAACCATCTGCCCTTGGAAAACGATCCGGGCATGCCGCAGTTTTTCGACGAACTGGACTCGTTCCTTCGGGCAGACTAAGCGGCTTCGATCGATGTCTTGCGAATGTCGGCAAGTGGCTCTTAGCCGATTCGCAGGGGCGAACTGGGCCATGTCCGGTTCTGTCGGCAGAACGGTACTACCTAATTCGCGGGCTAAGGGTCATGCCCGCACGCCCTGGCGCATCCGGTTTGCATTGATGCCCAGAGTGACGACGCAGCAATGAGACTCACGTGTAAGCCACCCAGCCACGGAAGGTGAACCCCGTATAGAACAGGGTCGGATCGGAGAAGCCGGCCTCGCGCAAGATCGCCTCGTCCTGCGCGGGCGTGAGGATTTCCAGATGGTTGGTGACGGCGTTCCGCGCGGCCGCGGCCTGCTCGGGCTCGACGCCGGAGGCGGCCAGAAATGCGGAATACCGGGACAGCCATAGCGGGCGCTCCTCATTGCCATCGGGCGCGCTCAGATGGGCGGCGACGAAAGCAGCACGCGGCTTCAGCCGTCGGCGGACCTCCGAGGCGATGCGGCGTCGCTCCTCGACGTCGACGAAGTGCAGGGTCAGCAGGCAGCTGGCACCGTCGAACGGTCCCTCCGGCGCATCGTCGATGTAGCCCTGATGAAGACGTGCGCGCGATGCGAGCGGGCCCAGGGTTTGCCCGGCGAGCGCCAGCATCGCCGCGGAGGGGTCCACGCCGTCGAAGCTCCAGCGCGGCTGCGCTTGCGCAAACGTCTTCAACTCGAGGCCGCCGCCGGCGCCGAGGACGAGGATCCGCGCATCTCCACGCGCACGCTCGGCCAGCAGGATCGCCGCCATCGACAGCATGGCATTGTAGCCGGGCACGAAGCGCGGTGGGCCTTCCGTGTATCGCGCCACGGCTTGCGGATCGGAGAACATGGCTTGAATGTCCGTCATGATGTCGTCCTTGCTGAATGAGCCGATCACGCACCATGTGCGTGCATGCCATGATGCTTGCGGGATCCGAGCCGCTTGCGAAAATCCTCGCTCAGCATCGCCAGGGTCACCTCGCCGAGCCGCGACAGCAGCAGCGCCTCCGCATCGCTGAAGGCCTGATCAAGCGCGGCGTTGACGGCCTGCTCGACGAGGCAGCCGGGTGCCTCCGTCCGATTGCCCATGGCCAGCAGCGCCGGGCTGCCAAGCGCGGCGTAGACGTCGCGCAGCGTCACCTTCGAGAGGTCGCAAGCAAGCGTCCAGCCGCCGCCATGCCCCTTCTCGGAGCGGACGTAACCGAGCTCCCGCAGGCCCGCCATGATGCGCCGGATCACCACCGGGTTGGTGTCCATCGCCTTCGCGAGGGTCTCGGATGTGAACGGGCCGGGCTGTTGCGCCATGTGCAGCAGCACGTGCAGCACGCCGGATAATCGGGAGTCGCGTCTCATGTAACTTGATATGTTACATATCGCGATTAGAGTCAACGGCTGACAGGCCGGAGCCTGTGCGACCTACGGCAAGGCCGTAGAGCAGAGGAAAAGTCTTCGCTTGTCGGGATGAGGGGTTTTGCCGGGAAAGCGTGGCAGACGTTGCGCTAGGCATCGCCAGGGGCGCAACTCACGCAGCGTCCGATGATGCCCATCATGCGCCTGTGTTGCCCGACGGTGCAACGGCGTTCTGCCCGACGGATCAACATCTCCGTACTCCGCCTAAGCCATTGATCCCACTAGTTGCGGCTACTGTGCATGGGGTTGTTTTCGACTTTTTTGTTTCGGCGGGCCCAAAAGACCGAGGTCGCCATGCTGATTTGTCACGGTGACGCCGCTGCGCGCGAGGGCAACAATCGACCGAGGCAACGCGTGGACTTTTCGTCCTGAGCTCGCGCGGCGCCCGTTTTCATCCATCCATTTTTCGGAGGCGCATCATGCAGGTTTACAATGTGGTCAAGTTTAGGGTGAAGCCGGGTGAGGAAGCCGCCTTCCTCGACGCGCATCGGAACGGCAAGGCCAAATGGCCGGGCCTGGAGCACGGCGTCATCGTCAAGACCGGCGAGCAGACCTTTTGCCTCATCGGCACGTGGTCCAGTCAGGATGCACTGGTCGCGGCACGAGCGGCGATGATCAAGACCCTCGACAGTTTCAGGTCCGTGCTCGAGGACCAGGGCAACGGACGCGGCGTGACGGACGCCGTTTCGGGTGAGGTGGTGCTCGCTCTCTAAGACGAGCAGCACCCGCTACTTCATCACCCGCAAGCCCTTGGTCGTGAACCGCTGGGTCTTCTCGCCCGGGCGCACGGGCCGCCGTGTGCCGGCGGCCTTGCCGGTGCCGGGGGGCTGGTGCGCGGGGACGAGCTGGTGGGGCTGCGAGCCGATCAGATCGCGGCGGCCCATCTCGATCAAGGCCTCGCGCAGCACCGGCCAATTGTCGGGGTCGTGATAGCGCAGGAAGGCCTTGTGCAAGCGGCGCTGGCGCAGGCCCTTGATCGCCTCGACCTTGTCGCTGCCGCCGTGGCGCACGCCGCGCAAGGGATTGACGCCGGTGTGGTACATCGCGGTCGCGGTCGCCATCGGCGAGGGCAGGAAGGTCTGCACCTGATCGGCGCGGTAGCGGTTCTTCTTGAGCCACAGCGCGAGGTTCATCATGTCCTCGTCAGTCGTGCCCGGATGTGCCGCGATGAAATAGGGGATGAGGTAATATTTCTTGCCGGCGCGTTCGGCCGCTTCGTCGAACATGCGCTTGAACTTGTTGTAGGCGCCGATGCCCGGCTTCATCATCTTGTCGAGCGGACCGCGCTCGGTATGCTCAGGGGCGATCTTCAGATAGCCACCGACGTGATGGGTGACGAGCTCCTTGATGTATTCGGGGCTCTCGACCGCGAGGTCGTAGCGCACGCCCGAGGCCACCATCACCTTCTTGATGCCCTTGGTCTCGCGCACCTTGCGATAGAGCCGGATGAGATCGTCATGCGAGGTGTTGAGGTTCGGGCAGATTTCCGGGAAGACGCAGGACGGCCGTCGGCACGCGGCCTCGACCTTCGGGTCCTTGCACGCCATCCGGTACATGTTGGCGGTGGGTCCGCCGATGTCGGAGATGACGCCGGTGAAGCCGGGTGTCTTGTCGCGGATCTTCTCGATCTCGCGCAGAATAGAACCCTCCGAGCGGTTCTGGATGATGCGGCCTTCGTGTTCGGTGATCGAGCAGAAGGTGCAGCCGCCAAAGCAGCCGCGCATGATCGTCACGGAGAACTTGATCATGTCCCAGGCAGGAATTTTGGCGTCGCCATAGGACGGATGCGGGGCGCGCGCATACGGCAAGTCGTAGACCGCGTCCATCTCGTCGCTTGTCAGCGGGATCGGCGGCGGGTTGAGCCAGAGGTCGCGGTCGCCGTGACGCTGCACCAGCGGCCGCGCATTGCCGGGATTGCTCTCCCGGTGCAGCACGCGTGACGCGCGCGCATAGGCTTCCTTGTCCTGCTCGACCTGCTCCAGCGCCGGCAACCGGATCACGGTCGCGCCCTTCTGGCGCATTGCGCCCTCGTCGGCGGAATCGAGATCGTCGGCGTGCAGCTCCGTGTAGTCAGCAGGGACCTTGCGAAACAGCGCGACGCCCCTGATGTCGTCGAGTGCGCGCGGCGCTTCGCCGGCGGCAAGGCGGTTGGCTACCTCGACGACGGCGCGCTCGGCATTGCCATACAGCAACAGGTCGGCCTTGGCGTCAGCGAGCACCGAGCGGCGCACCTTGTCGGACCAGTAATCGTAATGCGCGATCCGGCGCAGCGAGGCCTCGATGCCGCCGAGCACGATCGGCACGTCCTTGAACGCCTCGCGGCAGCGCTGCGCATAGACCACGGTGCAGCGGTCCGGCCGCTTGCCGCCTTCACCGCCGGCCGTATAGGCGTCGTCGCTGCGTATGCGACGGTCCGCGGTGTAGCGGTTCACCATGGAGTCCATGTTGCCGCCGGTGACGCCGAAGAACACTTTTGGCTTGCCTAACGCCCTAAACGGCTCGGCCGAGTGCCAGTCGGGCTGGGAGATGATGCCGACGCGAAAGCCTTGCGCTTCCAGCAGGCGGCCGATGATCGCCATGCCGAAGCTCGGATGATCGACATAGGCGTCCCCGGTCACCAGCACGATGTCGCAGGCGTCCCAGCCGAGCGTATCCATCTCGGCGCGGCTCATCGGGAGGAACGGCGCCGGCTTGCGCGGGCGGGCCTGAGCCATCAGCGGCTTCTGGGCGGTGACGATCTGGGTGTCCATGGCGCCTACGCATAGGACTCCAGGCGCGTGAATTCAACCGGCCGCGATGCGTCTTCGCCGGTTAAGGTTCCCCGGTGGCGCACAATTGGGCTGCACAACGCCCGCGGGGTGGCCCGGTTCGGCATTGTGACGCCGTCCACATACCAGCCGGCGGCGCCGCGTCATTCTCCGCCTCGTTGAGAGGGAGAGATCCATGTTCCTGGTCGATGCGCTGCTGATCCTGGCGATGTTGTTTTTCCTGTTTCTGCCGATCACCGATCGCAGGACGGTGCGGATGAGGCTCTGCATGGTCTGCGCACTGCTGGCGGTGTTCTCGGTCTCGATCACCCGCACCCCTGTCGTGCCGGTGCTGCTCGCGAGCCTCGCCTCATCCCCCGAAGCACTGCGGCCGCCGCCTATGTTCACAAGCGATCCCGCTTCCAAGCTCTCACCGCGGCCCGCATGGGACGGGCGATTGCTCCATGGGCAGGGAAATTTCTGACCGTCTCTCAAGGCGTGGCGTGCGCAGTTCCATCGGCCTCGCGTTGTGGTTCATTCGCAGGAACCAACCGCCGCCGCGAACATTCTGACCTAGGCGCCGGCGCGAGCACCGCTCGCGCGCGCGCCTCGACAATCCCGGCGCCAGTGTCGCCACGGGATTTTTGCCTCGATGCTCGCTTCGGGGCGATGGGGGACTTGTGAGCACAGTCATAGAGAACTTGCTGTTGCGGAAGCAGAAGCTCGTGGAACAGCTCGAAAGGGCGCCGTCGGTCGAGGACCGCGACAAGATCGAGCACCAGCTCGAACAGATCAATACCGCGCTGGATTTTCTGGACAGGCCGGGATCAAGGGACGCGCGATAGGCACGCTCATTCCACTTTGAGCGCTCTTGCGTAGACCAGGCCCGAATTGGTGACGTGCGTGGTCATCAATGCTTCGAAGGCGGCGAGCTCGCCGCGCGCGAACAAATCGAGCAGCTTGCGATGCTCGTCGAACGACGTGCGGGTCCTGACGTCGATCGGCGAGGTCAAATTGGTGCGGAGCGCGGCGACGCGCCCGGAAACCAGCTGATAGGATTCGGCGAGGTAGCGGTTGCCGCAATGGCTGAACAGCGCCTCGTGAAAGGCCGCATCGGCGCGACCATAGGCGATGTTGTCCTTTGCCGAGACCGCCGGCTCCATCGCCGCGATCGCCTGGCTCATCGAGGCGACCGCACCGTCGCGATCGTGGCGATAGGCGAGCTCGGCCGCCTTGGGCTCCAGCGCGATGCGGAAGGTGCAGAGCGCGTTGATGTCATCGGCGCTCGGCGTGAACACGAAACTGCCGACCTGCGGGCGGATCACCACGAGGCCTTGCGCCTGCAACTGGCCCATCGCCTCGCGCACCGGGGTGCGGCTGACGCCGAAGGAATTCGCCACCATCTCCTCGGAGATGGCGGCCCCTAACGCGAACTCGCCGTCGATGATCGCCTGCCGCAACCGCTGCATCACGCGCTGCGACAGCGATTTCGGCGTATCGAGCTTGAGCGATCGCATGTGCTTCTCTCAGATCACCTTGCCGGGATTGAGCAGGTGATCGGGATCGAGCGCCGCCTTCAGCGTCCGCATCAGCGCGATCTCGGCCTCGCTCCGGGCATGCCCCAGCCACTTCTTCTTCAGCGTGCCGATGCCGTGCTCGGCGGATACGCTGCCGCCCAGTTCGCGGACGAGACCGTAGATGATCGCGTCCATTTCTTCCTTCGGCTGCTGTTCGACGGCAAGGCCGGTCACCCAGGAGACGAGATGCAAGTTGCCGTCGCCGATATGGCCGTAATATACGCTCTCGCAGCCCTTGATGCCATCAGCGAGCGCCGCCTTGCAGCGCGTGACGAACTCGTCCATCCGCTGGACTGCAAGGCCGATGTCGTAGGAGATGTGCGGGCCCAGCACCTGGGCGAACTCCGCGCAGATGTCGCGCACGCGCCAGAAGGCTTGCGTCTGCGCCAGCGATTGCGCGACGGCGGCATCAGTCAGCAGCCCGCGCTCCATCAGCGCTTCGAGCCAGGCCTGGAAGCGCGGCGCGTCCAGGCTTTCGTCGGTGCCCTGCGCTTCGACCAGCACGTAGAGGCCGTGACCTGCGGCGACCGGCGGCTTCACGCCGGCGCGAGTCGTGATCACGTCCCAATAGTCCGGCCACATCACCTCGAATGCCGACAGCAGCGGACCGAGCCCGCTGCGCGCCGCGTCGAGCAGCGCGATCACCGCGGCATAGTCCTTCAGCGCGCACAGCGCAGCCATGGTCGAGCGCGGCTTCGGGAACAGCCGCAGCACCACACGGGTGATGATGCCGAGCGTGCCTTCCGAGCCGATGAACAGATGCTTCAGATCGTAGCCGGCATTGTTCTTCATCAGCTTGTTGAGGCTGGTCATGACGGTGCCGTCGGGCAACACCACTTCGAGACCGAGCACCAGCTCGCGCGTCATGCCGTAGCGGATCACGCGATTGCCGCCGGCATTGGTCGAGAGATTGCCGCCGATCGCACAGGAGCCGCGCGAGCCGAGGTCGAGCGGAAAGAAGAAGCCGGCCTCGTCGGCGGCCTTCTGGATCGTCTCCAGCGGCGTACCCGCCTTCACCGTCATCGTCGCCGAGGCGGGGTCGATCTCCTCGATGCCGGTCATGCGCTCCAGCGAGATCGCGACCCAGCCTGCTTCGGGCGATGCGCCACGGCACAGCCCGGTCAGTCCGCCCTGCGGCACGAACGGCAGGCGCGCCTGCCGGCAGGTCAGAATCGCGTCGGCGACACCTTGCGCATCCACGGGGCGGATCACCGCGAGCGGCGTCTGCGGCAGGCTCGCGCTCCAGTCGTTGCAATTGCGCGCCGGCACGTCGGTGCCGATCAACACGGCCGCTGCGCCGAGCTTGTCGCGCAGGGCGCCGAGCAATTGGTCGGGGCGCCCGATGGGGGTCACCATGTCCATGCGAGACCTCCTCAAAATCTGGCTGCGCCCATGCGCGCCGTGGCGTCGGAAAGGGTTTGCGTGCCTCTTGTATGTAAGGTACAAGGTGGAAAGTAAAGCAAAAACAATGCTCGGTTAAGCTTCGGAAGGTCGTTTGAGATCAGAGGCTTAGTTCGGGGTCGAAGCAAAGGGTGGTGTGATGACGGAGGCAATTCGCGGGTTCTGGGTGGCGTCAGCGACGCCGTTGGCGGCCGACGGCAGCGTGGACTCTGCCAAGCTTGCGGCTCACGCCAAGCAGCTCTTCGGCAAGGGTGTCGACGGCGTCGTGCTGTTCGGCACCACCGGCGAGGGCACCTGTTTCAATGTCACTGAGCGCGTCGCGACCATCGAAGCCGTGCTCAAGGCCGGCGTTGCGCCGGAACGCATCGGCATCGGCGGCGGCTTTCCCGCCATCACCGACAGCATCGATCTCTCGCGCGCCGTGCTCGGCCTCGGCCTGCGTCACGTGCTGCTGCTGCCGCCTTACTTCGATCGCAGCGTCACGGGCGAAGGCATCGAGGATGCCTTTGCCGCGATCATCGACGGCGTCGCCGACGACCGGCTGCGCGCCTATCTCTATCACATCCCGCAGATGTCGGGCGTTGCGATCCCGACCAGGGTCGCTGCCAATTTGCGCAAGCGCTATGGCAAGCAGGTCGCCGGCCTGAAGGACTCCAGCGGCGACTTCAAGCAGTTCCAGGCCTTCCGCACTGCTGCTCCCGAGCTCGCCATCACCGTCGGCAACGAAGCCGACATCGCCCGCGCGATCGCCGCCGGCGGCGCCGGCACCATCTGCGGCATGGCCAACGTCGTTCCCGAGCTGGTCAAGGGCATGGTCGAGGGCAAGGATATCGAGGCGCGCATGCAGGCTGCGATCGACATCGTGCTGAAGACGCCATCGTTCACCGCGACGCTGAAGGCCATCCTGGCGGCGCAGACCGGCGATCCCGCGTGGTTGCGCGTGCGTCCGCCGCTCCGCGCGTTGCCCGACGGCGCCGCGTTCAAGCGGAAGCTCGACGAGTTGATGGCTCCTGCCATCGCGTGAGGCCGCACAAAATCGCGACACGCCGTGGCGGATTCGCGCACGACGTGTTGCATCCGGCGCGGCGGCATTAAAGGTTGCCTTTGGATGCCGATCCGTTCTTAGAACGATTCAACACTAGAGCGATTCAAGTCCGCCTGCGGTTCTCTTAACCTCCCGCGGCTGTTAGACGCGCGAGCTTCAATGCCGTGTCTGACTTGGAAGTGAATCGAACGTGCGTGCTCATCTGGATGGCCAGCGCGCCAGCGGCCATCGTCATCGTGCCGGCAAGCGCCGTGCAGGTCTTCTCATCGGAGCAGTCGTGCTGCTCGCCGAATCTCCCTCCAACACGACGACCGCGCAGGCGCAATCGGCGTTGCCGCCGGTGACGGTGGAGGCGCCGGCACAACGGCCGAAAACGGCGCGCCCATCGGAGCCGTCTTCACGCCGCGCGCAGACCGCCGCGCGCCAGCGCAATCGCGATACCGCACCTGCAGCGCCGACGCTTTCGGAGCGCGCGGCCGCGGAAGCCGCCGCGCAGCAGGCCGCAAAGCTCGGTTACCGCGCGATGCCGAGCGCGACCACGCTGCGCAGCGGCGCGTCCCCGCTCGACACATCCCAGGCCGTCAACGTCGTGCCCGAGCAGGTGTTGAAGGACCAGCTCCCGCGCAACATCGATGATGCGCTCATCAACGTCTCCGGCGTCACCCAGACCAACACGCTCGCGGGCAGCCAGGACGCCGTCATCCGCCGCGGCTTCGGCGACAATCGCGACGGTTCGATCATGCGCAACGGCATGCCGCTGGTGCAGGGCCGAAGCTTCAATCCCGCGGTCGAAAGCGTCGAGGTGTTGAAGGGGCCGGCCTCACTGCTCTACGGCATCATGGATCCAGGCGGCATCGTCAACACCATCAGCAAACGTCCGGAGCTCTATCAGCATGGCTCGGTCACGCTGCTCGGCTCGGCATTCAATGCTTCCAAGACCGGCGCCGATGGCCTGCTCGACGTCACCGGTCCGATCGGCGACCAGGGCCTTGCCTATCGCTTCATCGGCTACGGCGTCAGCGAGGACTATTGGCGCAATTTCGGCCGTCACCGCGAGATGCTGGTGGCGCCGTCGCTGGCCTGGTACGGTCAGGACACCACGATGCAGCTCAACTACGAGCACCGTGAGTTTATCTACCCGTTCGACCGCGGCACGGCGTTCGTCAACGGCGCTCCGCTGGCGATCCCGAAGACGCGCCGGCTTGACGAGCCCTTCAACAACACGTGGGGCACGTCGGACCTGATCCAGGCCTCGGTCGAGCATCGACTTAACCAGGACTGGAAGCTCTTTGCGGGCTACAGCTACAACACCGAGACTTTCAGCGCGAACCAGCTCCGTATCACGGGCGTCAATGCCACGACCGGCGTCGAGACGCGCAGCAATGACGGCACGCGGGGCTCGCTCAGCAATTCGAGTTATGGGACGTCCTACATTTCGGGCGGGTTCTGGCTCGGCAACATGCGTAACGATGTGGTATTTGGCGGCGACGGCCAGTATCGCACCATCTATCGCGACAGTCTGATCCGGCAGACCACTCCCTCCTTCAATTTTTACAACCCCGTCTACGGCCTGATCGGGCCGGGCACGACCGTTTCCCCCACCGATAGCGCCCAGACTGACAAGCTCGGCCAGTGGTCGCTGTTCTTCCAGGACACGCTGCATCTGACCGAACGGTTGGCGTTGGTCGGCGGCGTGCGCTACATGGACTACGACCAATTGGCCGGACGCGGGAAGCCCTTCATAGTCAATACCAACGTCTCCGCGGACAAGGTATTGCCGCTCGGCGGCGCAATTCTCAAGCTCACGGATCAGCTTTCGCTCTATGCGAGCTACACCCAGTCGCTGAAGCCGAACTCGACGATTGCGCCGTTGACCAACAGCGGTGGCTTCGTGCTGGGTTCGAACATCGCGCCGGAGGAGGGCACGCAGTACGAGACCGGTCTCAAATTCGATCTCAACAAGCGTCTCTCAGGCACGCTCGCGGTCTACGACATCGAGAAGCAGAACGTGCTGGTCAGTCAGTTCAGTCCCGCGCTCGGCCTGAACGTCTATACGGCGGCCGGCAAGGTGCGCTCGCGCGGCGTCGAGCTCGACGTCACCGGTCGGCTCTCCGACAATTGGAGCATGATCGGCAGCTATGGCTACACCGATGCGCGTGTGACCCAGGATCCGACATATGCCGGCAAGCAATTGCAGAACGTCGCGATGAACACGGCATCGCTCTATCTGGTCTACGATTTCGGCACGGCGCTTCCCGGACAGCTCAGGCTCGGCGGCGGAGCTCGCTATGTCGGCGACCGGCCTGGTGACGCCTTGAACACTTTTGTATTGCCGTCCTATATCGTCGCGGATGTTTTCGCGACCTACGAGACGAAGTACCAGACCCTGCCGGTCATCTATCAACTCAACGTCAAGAACCTGTTCGACACCGTCTACTACACGTCCGCCGTCAACAATCTCAATGTCGCGATCGGCGACGCGCGGCGCGTCTCGCTGTCGGCAACGGTGAAGTTCTAGCGATGGCAGCGCGGTTGGGACACATGATCAAGGCGGTCCTGTTCCAGGTCCATTCCATCGCCGGCCTGGTCCTCGCGCTGCTGTTGTCCCTGATCGCGCTGACCGGCGCGATCATGAGTTTTGAGGACGAGATCGTCGACCATCTCAACGCTGAGATCATGCAGGTCGTGCCGCGTCCGGCACCGGCGCTGACGCCGGACGCGCTGGTCGCGCGGCTGAAGGCGGCACAGGATCTCGGCAAGGTCGCCGCCGTCACCCTGTCGAGCGATCCGTCGGCGGCGGTTCATGTCCGCTTCGGCCGCGACGAGCAGGGCGGACGCCCGACCTCGCTCTATGTTGATCCCTATGATGCGCGCGTGCTGGGCTCGCCCCGCGGCGAGGCGTTCTTCGCGACCGTGCGCAGGCTGCATCGCTGGCTCCTGATCCCCGGCGACGGCAAGGGCTGGGGACGCCCGATCACCGGCACGATCGCGCTCGGCCTCATCGTCATGTTGGTGTCGGGCCTCGTGCTGCGCTGGCCGCGTCGCGCGGGCAGCGTGAAGATGTGGCTGAAACCAAATCTCGGGCTCGGCGGCCGCGCCCTGCACCGGTCGCTGCACACCGTGATCGGCACCTGGGTCCTGCCGGTCTATCTGACGATGACGCTCACCGGGCTGTATTTCTCCTTTGAATGGTACAAGGACGGCGTGACCTGGCTGCTATCGCGTCCGCACGTCACCGCAGCGAAGATGGCGATCAAGCCGCCGCGCCCGGAAGGCCGCGCCGAGCCTGTCGCAATCGGATTTGATCGGGCCTGGACGACGTTCCAGCGCGAAGAGGGCGATCGGTTCTCCAAGGCCTTGCTGACGCTGCCGGCCGGTCCGGGCACGGCGATACGGATCCGGTCGTGGGGGAAAGCGTCGTTGCTCGAGACCGCGCGCGACGAATTCCGCATCGACGCCGTCACCGGGCAGTTGGTGTCCGCGGAGCGCTATGCCGACAAGACATTCGGCGAAACGATCATCGCGGCCATCTACGACATCCATCGCGGCGCGATCCTGGGTTGGCCCGGCAAGCTCGCGTTCATGATCGCTGCGATCCTGATGCCGTTGTTCGCGGTCACCGGCATCCTGCTCTATCTGTCGCGCCGCAAGCTGCGCCGCCCGGCGCAGCCGCTGGCGCGGCTCGTTCCGGGCGAGTAAGCCGACAAGGCTAGCCAACACGCTTCCAATCGGTCAAAAGCCCATGGCTTATCCCTGTCAGGGTCCCATGCCATGAAGCTCTCCACCGTCACCCCCGCCGACATCCGCCGCGCGCTGCTGCTGCGCGAGGAGATCACGCTGCTCGATCTCAGATACGAGGCAGGCTTCGCGACGGGGCATCCGCTGTTCGCCGCCAATATGGCTGTCGACCGGATTGCGATCGAGGCCGAGGCGAGGCTGCCGCGCAAGGACGTGGCCATCGTGCTCTATGACAATAGTGAGGGGTTGGTCGCGACCGGCGCCGAACGTCTTGCCGCGCTCGGCTATACCAATATCAGCGTGCTTGACGGCGGGCTGAAGGCCTGGCTTGCGGCGGGCTATGAGGTCTTCGAGGACGTCAATTCCTATTCGAAGGCGTTCGGCGAGTTGGTCGAAGCGCGGCGGCACACGCCGTCGCTCAGTGCCGACGAGGTGGCCAAGCTGATCGCGAACAAGGCCAACATCGCCATCCTCGACGTCCGCCGTTTCGACGAATACGCGACCATGAACATTCCGGGCTCGGTCAGCGTGCCCGGCGCGGAGCTGGTGTTGCGGGCAGGGCAGGCCGCGCCGGATCCTGAAACCACCATCATCGTCAATTGTGCCGGCCGCACCCGCTCCATCATCGGCACCCAGTCGCTGATCAATGCCGGCGTGCCCAACAGGGTGCGCGCGCTGCGCAACGGCACCATCGGCTGGACGCTGGCGCGGCACGCGCTCGACCACGGCGCCGACAGGCGCGGCGCGATCGGGCCGTTCGAGGGTGGTCCGGCTAATGCGCGCGATGTCGCCTATCGCGCCGGCGTGCGCCACATCGGCGAGAACGAGATGGCTGCACTTGTTGCACAGTCTGGCCGCACGCTCTATCGCTTCGACGTGCGCGACGCGCAAGAGTATGCGGCCGGCCATCTCCCGGGCTTCCGGCATTATCCGGGGGGCCAGCTCGTCCAGGAAACCGACATGGCCGCGCCGGTGCGCGGGGCGCGCATCGTCCTGACCGACGACAGGAGCGTCCGCGCCGACATGACGGCGTCGTGGCTGGCGCAGATGGGTTGGGAGGTCTATGTGCTGGAGGGAGGCTATGACGGCGCGCTCGAGATCGGCCCGCCGCGCGTGCTGCCCAAGCCCGATCCGGCCCACCGTTACCGCCGGCCCTATGAAGGCACCGACGTCGCGCAAGCTGCGATGCAGGCCTATCTCGATTGGGAATATGGGCTGGTCGAGCAGCTCCGCCGCGACGGCACGCATGGGTTTTATGTGATTTGATCCCGTCACCCTGAGGTGGCCGCTTCTTAGCGACCCTCGAAGGGCGACGGCCCGGCTGCATCGGGGCCGTTCATCCTTCGAGGCTCCCCATGGGACGCGTTGCGTCCCATGTCTCGCGCCTCAGGATGACGGGACAGCTATTGTGAGCGCTGGTGGGATGCCGGGCTCCTCTATTACCCGCCATCTTCTCCCCGTATCCGATCCCTATTGTGCTTGGCCTCCTCCGCGGTCTAAGAGCTGCGGCAAAGCCGCCATCTATGGAGACACCATGCCAGCCCCAGGCCAAAGCCCTGAGCGGAGCGCCAAGGCGCTGCTGCTCGAAGGCGTCAATGACAGTGCCGTGGATCTGTTCAGGAGCGCGGGCTTCACCAATCTCGAGCGGCTGACCAAGGCGCTGGACGGTGAGGACCTGCGGCGCGCCCTCAAGGGCGTGTCGCTGCTCGGTATCCGCTCGCGCACCCAGATCACCGACGAGGTGCTCGGGGCCGCCGACCAGCTGCTCGCGGTCGGCTGCTTCAGCGTCGGCACCAACCAGGTCGATCTCATGGCGGCGCGCAAGCGCGGCATTCCCGTGTTCAACGCGCCGTTCTCCAACACGCGCAGCGTCGCCGAGCTCGTGATCGGCGAAATCGTGATGCTGCTGCGGCGGATCTTCCCGCGTTCGGTGTCGGCGCATGAGGGCGGCTGGGACAAATCGGCGACCGGCAGCCGCGAGGTGCGCGGCCGCACCCTCGGCATTGTCGGCTACGGCAATATCGGCTCCCAGCTCTCGACGCTGGCCGAGGCGATCGGCATGCGCGTGATCTACTTCGACCGCACCGACAAGCTCCGCCACGGCAACACCGAGCCGGTCGAGAGACTGGAAGAGCTGCTCGCGCAGAGCGACGTCGTCAGCCTGCACGTGCCGGAGACGCCGGAGACCGCGGGCATGATCGGCGAGAAGGAACTGCGGGCGATGAAGCCGGGCTCGTTCCTGATCAACAACAGTCGCGGCACCGTGGTCGATCTCGATGCGCTCGCGCGCGCCTTGCGCGACGGTCACCTTGCCGGCGCCGCCATCGACGTGTTCCCGGTCGAGCCGTCTTCGAACGCGGATCGCTTCAACAGCCCGGTGCAGGGCCTCGAGAACGTCATCCTCACGCCGCATATCGGCGGCTCCACCGAAGAGGCGCAGGAGCGCATCGGTGGGGAAGTCGCGCGCAAGCTGGTCGATTATTTCATCACGGGATCGACCATGGGCGCGGTGAATTTCCCGGAAGTGCAGCTGCATCTGCGTCCCGCCGGCGCGCGCTTCAGTCATGTCCATCGCAACGTGCCCGGCATGCTGCGGCGCCTCAACGAGGTCTTCCTCCAGCGCGACATCAACATCGCCGCGCAATATCTGGAGACCGCCGGCGATCTCGGTTACGTCGTGCTCGATGCCGATCTCGGCGGCCAGGATTCAGACGCGCTGCTCCAGCAGATACGTGGCCTCGACGGCACGATCGGCGCGCGGCTGGTATTCGAGCACTAGAGCGTTTTCGAGCGAAATGGATACCGGTTCGCGCAAAGAAAACGCGTCAAAATTAGAATTTAGAGCCCCACGTTCCGGTTGCATCTTGTCGCAACTGCTCTCACACTGTCGCCAAATTCGACATGGTCAAGAATCATGTCGAATTTGAACTTCAGTCGCGTGAGTGTCCGCCATGGAACGGGACGCGGTACTGATCGATCTCGCGCTTCAGGGCGGCGGTTCGCACGGCGCCTTCTCCTGGGGCGTGCTTGATCGCCTGCTGGAGGAACACCGGCTCAGCATCGCCGCGATCTCCGGAACCTCCGCGGGCGCGATGAATGCGGCGGTGCTGGCGGATGGCTGGACGGCCGGCGGCGCCGAGGGCGCGCGTGAGGCGCTCGAACAATACTGGCGACGTGTTTCGAAGGCCGCGGCCTTCAGCCCGCTCCAGCGCTCGCCGCTCGATCGCTTGATGGGGCGCTGGACCCTCGATACGTCACCGGCCTACATCCTCACCGACCTGATGTCGCGTGTGCTGTCGCCCTACGATCTCAATCCGACCGGCTACAATCCGCTGCGCGCGGTGCTGGCCGAGAGCATCGATTTCGAGCGGCTCGCGCGCTCGCCGATCCAGCTGTTCATCACTGCGACGCGGGTCCGCACCGGGCGCGGCCGTATCTTCCGCAACGCGGAGATCACGGCTGACGTGCTGCTGGCATCGGCCTGCCTGCCGACCATGTTCCGCGCCATCGAGATCGACGGCGAGCCCTATTGGGACGGCGGCTTCGCCGGCAACCCGACGATCACGCCGCTCGTCCGCGAAAGCGACGCGCACGACACCATTCTCGTCCAGATTAATCCGACCGAGCGGCTGGAGGAGCCGCGGACGGCCGCGGAGATCCTCAACCGGCTCAACGAAATCTCCTTCAACTCGCCGCTGATGAAGGAGTTGCGCATGATCGCGCTGCTGCGCCAGGCGGCTGATCCCGGCAGCGGAGAGGGCGCGCGCTGGGCCAAGATGCGGACCCATCGGATCAAGAGCGACATGCTGGCGAAGTTCGGGGCCTCCTCGAAACTCAACGCGGAGTGGGAGTTCGTCTCGATGCTGCGCGCCGAGGGGCGCATGGCCGCAGACGCGTTTCTCGCCGAGCATGGTGCCGACATCGGCCGGCAATCGACCGCCGATCTCGACGTCCTCCTGTCGGAGTGCTGAGACATGGGCCTCCTCGGCCTCCTCGTCGGGCTCGGTCTGCTCGTGTTGTTCGCCTTCCGCGGCTGGAGCGTCCTGCTGCTCGCGCCGCTCGCCGCACTCGTTGCCGCGCTGTTCGACGGTGAGCCGCTGCTCGCGAACCTGACCCAGGTGTTCATGGTGAACGCAGCGGCATTCCTGGCGCAGTTCTTCCCGATCTTTCTGCTCGGCGCCGTCTTCGGCAAGTTGATGGACGACTGCGGCGCGGTGACGTCGGTCGCCAGGTTCATGGCGGAGCGTCTCGGCGAGCGGCGCGTGATCCTGGCGGTCGTGCTCGCCGGCGCGCTGGTCACTTATGGCGGCGTCAGCCTGTTCGTCGCGTTCTTCGTCATCGTTCCCATGGCCCGTTCGCTGTTTCGCGCCGCTTCGATTCCGCGTCGCCTGATCCCGGCTGCGATCGTGCTGGGAACGTCGACCTTCACGATGTCGGCCTTGCCAGGCACGCCGTCGATCCAGAACGCCATCCCGATGCCGTTCTTCGGCACGACGCCGTTCGCCGCACCGGGGCTCGGCATCATTGCCTCGCTCATCATGCTCGTGACAGGGTTGTGGTGGCTGCACCGCGCCGAAGCAGCTGCGCGCCGCGCCGGAGAAGGCTACGGCGAAGATGCCGAGGGCGCGATCGAGCAGGCCGCCGCCGACGAGCTTTTGCGCGAGCGCGCGACGACTGCGCGCGAATTCGATCCAGCCGAGCTACAGCATGGTCAGCGCAGCGACCAGGCTTCGCCGGTGCTGAGCGCCGTGGCGCCGCTGGTCGTCGTCGTGACCGTCAATCTCGTGATGTCACTGGTGGTGCTGCCGCGGCTCGACGTCAGCTACCTCGCCGAGCAGCGCTTCGGCGGCACGTCGCTCGCGGCCGTTGCCGGCGTGTGGTCGGTCGCGGTCGCGCTGGCTGCGGCCATCGTCACGACCATCGCGCTGAACTGGGCGCGCCTGCCGGCGCTCCGCCGGACCATGGACGCCGGGGCCAATGCGTCGGTTCTGCCCGCGTTCAGCGTCGCCAGCCTCGTCGGTTTCGGCGCCGTCGTCGCCTCGCTGCCGGCGTTCACGATCGTGCGCGACTGGGTCCTCGCGATCGAAGGCGGACCACTGGTCTCGCTCGCCGTCGCGACCAACATCCTGGCCGCGCTGACCGGGTCGGCGTCGGGAGGCCTCACCATCGCCCTCGAGGCCCTCGGCCAGACCTATGTCGAACTTGCCGCGCGTATCGGCATCGACCTTGGGCTGATGCATCGCGTGGCGGTGATCGGCTCGGGGACCCTCGACATCCTGCCGCACAATGGCGCGGTGGTCAGCCTGCTCGCGATCTGCGGCCTGACCCATCGCGACAGCTATTTCGACATCGTCATGGTGGGCATCGTGACGTCGCTGCTGGCGCTGGTGGCCGTGATCGCGTTGGGCAATGCGCTGGGATCGTTCTGAAAGGCCGGCGGCGGCGATTGACGGACGGACGAAGGTTGCATTGAATGCAGGCCAACGTACGAACGCAACACAATTGGGGGGAAACGATGAGGCGAAACAGGGCGAAGCTATGTGCATGGCTCGCGGGGACCGTGGCGGCGTTGAGCGCACACGGCGCCTCGGCGCTGACGCTGATCGAGGATGCCGAGACCGTCTGCAAGAGCCTGGTCGGCGGGACCGACGCCGTGAAGATCGATTCCGCGACGTTGCAGGCACCCTCGCAGCTCGTCGTCGCCGAACGCGGGCCGACGCCGGCCGGGCGCATCACGCCGGCCAATCCCGGCTTCTGCAAAGTGCTCGGCCATATCGACCCGGTCGACCCCAAGGCGCCGCCGATCAGATTCCAGGTCAACCTCCCCGTCGAATGGAACGGCCGCTCGGTGCAATATGGCGGCGGCGGTTTCAACGGTGTGCTGATCACCGGTCTTTCGCTGCCGCCAGCCTATCCCTTCGACAAGCCGTCGCCGCTCGCGCGCGGCTTCGTCACCTACGGCACCGATTCCGGTCATGAGACCAGGCAAGGCGAACCCCCACAGGTGTTCGCGCTCAACGACGAAGCCTTCGAGAATTTTGCTCACCGCGCCTACAAGAAGGTGCGCGATGCGGCTGTTGGGCTGATGGAGCGCGCCTACGGCAAGAAGCCGGAAAAGATGTACTTCATGGGCTCGTCCGAGGGCGGGCGCGAAGGCCTCACCATGGCGCAGCGTTACCCGGATGATTTTGACGGCATCTTCGCCCGCGTGCCCGTGATCAACTGGGTCGGCCTGCAGCACGCCGGCACCCGTTCGGGGCTCGCGACCATGGGCGCGGGCTGGATCAATCCTGCGCAGGTGAAGCTCGTCGGCGAGGCCGTGCGGGCGGCCTGCGACAAGGCCGACGGCTCCGACGATGCGCTGGTTCAGGACCCCGTCGCCTGCAAGGCGGCATTCAAGGTCGAGACGCTGCGCTGCGCCGGTGGCCAGAGCGGCGATCAGTGTCTCACCGATCTGCAAATCAAGGCCGTGAACACGCTGCATGCGACCTACAAATTCCCGTTCGCGCTTGCCAATGGGCTCGACGATTATCCCGGCTGGGGCGTGTCGGGCGAGGATACGCCCGCGATCGGCCCGACCGGCGGCTGGGTCGCGTGGTGGCTCGGCACCGCGCCGCCGGCGCAGCCACCTGCACCCAACAACGGCATCGCCTGGATCTACGGCGCCGGCGGCATTCAATATGTGTTCGCGCGCGATCCCAAGCTCGACGTTACCACCTACAAGGTGGAGGAGCACAAGGCGCGGCTGCTCGAGGTCTCCAAGCTGATGGATTCGACCGATCCCGATCTCAGCCGTTTCCGCGGCCGCGGCGGCCGGCTGATCATGCTCGAGCACATGGCCGACTACGCGCAGAGCCCCTATGCCGGCATCCGCTATTTCGAAAGCGTCGAGCGCAAGCTCGGCAAGGCCGAGACCGCCGAGTTCGCGCGGCTCTACACCGCGCCCGGCGTCGATCATGTCGGCTCCGGCGCGCCGGCCAATGTCGACATGCTGAGCGTGCTGGTCGACTGGGTCGAGAAGGGCAAGCCGCCCGGCGATCTCGAGGTTATCGAGCAGAAGGTCGAGCCGCCGTCGTTCGCGACCCTGCGCGCGCTGCCGCTGTGCCGCTGGCCGGCCTGGCCGCATTACAAGGCGGATGCGGTGACGGAGGCGTCAAGCTTTACCTGCGCGCCGTAGGGCACCCGTCAGCCTCCACATCGTCATGCCCGGGACAAGCCCGGGCATGACGACCTGTTGTGGTGAGGAGGCTAATGCGCGCCGCCTCCGCCCGCCGCTTTAACGCGCCGCGTCAGTAGCACCGCAATGGCCGCGAGCACCAGCACCACGCCGATCACCGCAAATGTGTCGGAATAACCCATCACCAGCGCCTGGCGCTTCACCGTCTTGCCGAGCGCGATGATGGCCTGCTCGCGGGCGGCGTTGGGGTCGGGCACGCCGTGCGCGATGAAGTAGTTCGTCATCTGCGCGATGCGAGCGCGGACCTCCTCGCGGCCGAGCGTGACCGAATGGCCGATGATGTTGGAGTGGAACTGCTCGCGCTTGGTGACGATGGTGGCCAGCACCGCGGTGCCGATGGCGCCGCCGAGATTGCGCATCATGTTGGAAATGCCGGAGGCGGCCGGCGCATCCTGCGGCGCGACGCTGCCGAGGCTGAGCGCGGAGAGCGGCGCCAGAGTGAGAGCCTGGCCGACGGCGCGCACGACGTTGGGGACGAAGAACTGATCGCCGGAATAATCGAGCGACATCATGATGTTCATGAACGAGCTCGCGGCGAACAGCAGCAGCCCGACCGCGGCGATGTAGCGGGCATCGAACCGCTGCATCAGCTTCGGCACGAGCGGGATCAGCAGGAGCTGGGGCAGGCCGGTCCAGGCCAGCACGTTGCCGATTTGCTCGGCATTATAGCCCTGCAACTGACCGAGATAGGCGGGCAGCAGATAGACCGAGCCGAACAGTGCAAAGCCGAGAAACACCGCCGCAATGGTGCCGACGCCGAAGTTCCACTGCGTCAGCAGGCGCAGGCGCAGCAGCGGCTTCTCGACCACGAGCTCGTTATAGATGAACAGCGACAGGCTGACGGCCGCGATGATGGCGAGCCGGACGATGAAGGGCGAGCCGAACCAGTCGTCCTTGTTGCCCTCCTCGAGCACGGCCTGGAGCGCGGCGAGGCCGACCGCCATGGTCGCGATGCCGAACCAGTCGCCCTCGCGCAGCAGGCCGAGGTTCATCGGCGCGCGCTCCAGGGTGAGGAACAGGATCGCCACCATGACCGCGGTCGGCAGCACGTTGACGAAGAAGATGGTCTGCCAGCCGTAATTCTCGGTGAGATAGCCGCCGATGGTCGGACCGATCGCGGGCGCAAAGGTCACCGCGAGCGAGAACATCGCAAGGCCGATCGGCTGCTGGCCCTTCGGCAGCTTCGTGAAGACCAGCGTGAAGGCCATCGGAATCAAGACGCCGCCGAAGAAACCCTGGAAGCCGCGCATCGCGATCATCGAGGGCAGATCGTGCGTGAAGGCACAGGCGACCGAGAAGGCCGCAAACAGCGTCGCGAAGCTCAGCATGACGTTGCGGAACGAGAGCACCCGCGACAGATAATCGGTCAGCGGGATCACGATGATCTCGCCGATCAGGTACGAGGTCGAGATCCAGGACCCGTTGTCGGCACCGGTGCCGATGCCGCCCTCGATGTTGAGCAGCGAGGCGTTGGTGATCTGGATGTTCAGGATCGCCATGAACGCGCCGATCATCGCGGCGAACACGGCGATCCAGACCGTGGCGCTGGCGCGATTGGGGTCGGCTGCGGCGCGCTCAGGCGTCGCGGCCGGCGTTGCGGGAGCTGGCGTCGGGATTGAGAGGCTGTTTGACATGGCACGATCCTCCGGAAACGAGCTTTGCCTTTGACGTTGCTTGGGGCATCGTCGCCGCTTGCGCGGCCGGCGCTGAACGGGTGGCGATCGTCGGGATCACGGACATGCCGGGCCGCAGCGCGATCGCAGGCGCGGTCTCGGCATCCAGCGCGATCTTCACGGGGATGCGCTGCACGATCTTGGTGAAGTTGCCGGTGGCGTTGTCCGGCGGCAGCAGGGCGAACTCCTGGCCGCTGGCCGGCGCGATGGAATCGACGTGGCCGCGAACCAGTTGGCCCGGGAAGGTGTCGACCTCGATCTCGACCTTTTGCCCGGCGCGGACGTTGGTGAGCTGCGTCTCCTTGAAGTTGGCGACGACATAGGCGCCCTCGGTCGGCACGATCGACATCAATTGCGTGCCCGCCTGCACGTACTGGCCGACGCGCAAGGAGCGGTTGCCGACCACGCCGTCGATCGGCGAGACGATCGTGGTGTAGCCGAGATTGAGCTCGGCCTGACGCTGGAGCGCGGCGGCGCGGGCGGCGGCGGCCTCGGCTTGCAGGATCTCGGCCTTCAGCAGCTCGACCTGCTTGAGCGCCGAGGCGAGATTGGCGGTGTCGCGCTGGATCGCGGCGTCGGCGCCGGCGTCGCGCGCCTGGGCCTGCTGCGCGTTCTGCACGCTGCCATAGCCGGTCGCCGCGAGATCGGTGTAGCGCTTGTTCTCCTGCCTGGCGAAAACTTTTGCGGCATTGTCGACGTCGACCGTCGCTCGCGCTGCGGCGATCACGGCTTCCTGAACCTCGAGCTGCGCCTGCTTGCTCGTCACCGTCGCGTTCGCCGCGGCGACGTCGGCCTTGGCCTGGTCGAGCGCGACCTTGAAGTCGCGGTCATCGATCCGCGCCAAGATCTGGCCGGCCTTCACATGCTCGTTATCGCCGACCATGACGCGGTCGAGATAGCCGCTGACCTTCGGCGCGATCGTGGTGTTGTCGGCCTTCACATAGGCGTCATCGGTGGAGACGAGGAAGCGCCCGACGGTCCAGTAGTCGTAGCCGTACCAGCTTGCGCCGGCCAGCGCGGCGGCCGCCACGCCTGCCAGCAACAGCTTGCGAAGGTTCAGCTTTCTTGTGCGCGCCGGCGGCGGTGCCGCAGGGAGGACGCCTTGTGGCGGAACGGTTGGAACCACGATGGCTTCGGTCTTTGACGGGTCGGTGTGCACGGTCATGGCCGGCTCCCTGAATTAGGAAACTTGACGATTTCCAAAATAGGACTAGCTTCGGGAGTGTCAATGGAATGACAGGCATCATTTAAAAACATGGCTCAGGCAAAACCTTCGAATGAAAGCCGCCCCCGCGGCCGGCCGCCGGTGCGCAGCGACGAGGAGACGAAACGGATCGTCTTCGACGCCGCGCGCCACGCCTTTGCCGGCGACGGCTATGCCGCGACCAGCACCGAAGAGCTGGCGCGCCGCGCCGGCATCTCCACCAAGACCCTGTATCGCCTGTTTCCTGGCAAGGCCGCGCTGTTCGAGGCGATGTGCGCTGACAGGCTTGAGCGGCTGCTCTCCGCCGTCGATCTCCAGGCCAGCGACGGGGTCGATGTCGAAACCGGCCTGCGTGCCGCGCTGCTGGCCTGTGCCGATGTCGCGCTCGATCCTGAGGTCGTGGCCTTGCAGCGCATGGTGCTGCAGGAATCGGCCGCATTCCCCGACCTCGCCGCGAACTTCTACAAGAACGGCATCTCGCGCACCGCCATTGCGCTCGCGCGCTGGCTCCGCGTGCCGGTGAAGAAGAAGCTCATCGCGCTAGACGACGTCGACGAGGCCGCCGGCATGCTGATCGGCATGGTCGCATCGGCGCCGCAGCGTGCGGCGATCTATGGCGGCATGCCGCTGCCGTCACGCAAGCAGATCGAGCGCAGGGTGCAGACCTGCGTGGCCCTGTTCCTGGACGGTTGCCGTGCAGCATCGAAGTAGCGGCGCCATTTGACAACGTGCGTCGTCTCGACTAAATACTTCGCATGCGAAATAAAGACGCCGACGCGCGGCATCCTCGGCTGATCTACCTGCTGAGCGTCGCACAACGCCGGCTGCAGCGCTGGATGGCGGCTCGGCCCGAGAGCGAGGTGACGCCGGCGCAGGCTGGGCTGTTGTTCATCCTCGGCAAGCAGGACGGTGTCCTGATGGGCGAGGCGGGCGCGGCGCTCGATATGGGACCGGCCGGCATTTCCGGCCTCGTCGATCGCACGGAGGCTGCGAAATTGATCGAGCGGCGGGCCGATCGCGAGGACGGACGCGGCTGGCGGATCTGGCTGACGCCGAAGGGACGAACCGCGTTGGCGCAGGCGAAGGCCGGCGCTGCCGAGGTCAATGCGGCGCTGACGGACGGATTTACAGCTGCGGAGATCGACATCGTCGCGCGCTGGCTGACGAGCATTCAGGACAAGTTTCCAAGAAGTTCAGACGACTAGAAGGAGAGACCGATGGCCGAGCACGTCCGGATCGAGAACAATAGCGGAATTTTCACCCTCACGCTGGCGCGTCCCGACAAGAAGAACGCGCTGACCGATGCGATGTACGGCAAGCTCGCCGACAGCATCGAATCCGCCGAGTTCGATCCTTCTGCCCGCGTGATCTTGATCCGCGGCGAGGGCGACATGTTCACCGCCGGCAACGACGTCGGCGAATTCGCCGCTGTGGCGTCGGGCAAGTCGGAAGGCAGCCGTAACGTGTGGCGCTTCATCCAGTCGCTGGCCCGCTGCACGAGGCCGCTGGTCGCCGCGGTGCAGGGCCGCGCCGTCGGCGTCGGCACCACGATGCTGCTGCATTGCGATCTCGTCGTGCTCGCCGACAACGCGCAATTGTCGACGCCTTTCGTCAGCCTCGCGCTGGTGCCGGAAGCCGCCTCCAGCCTGTTGATGCCGGCGCGCATCGGCCATGCCCGCGCCTATGAGATGTTCGCGCTCGGCGAGACCGTTCCCGCCACGTCGGCGCTGGAATGGGGCCTCGCCAATCGTGTGGTGCCGCTCGACAAGCTCGATGCCGAGGCGCTCGCGCTCGCGCAGCGTCTCGCCCGCCAGCCGGCCGGCGCCCTCACCGCCACCAAGCGCCTGATGCGCAACGGCGAAGCGCTGGTTGCGCAGATGCAGGCCGAGGGCGAGCAATTCGCGCAGCGCCTGCGCACCGCCGAGGCGCGCGAGGCGTTCACGGCCTTTGCCGAGCGCCGCGCGCCCGATTTCACCAAGGTCGCGTGAGATGACGCGGCCTGCCGGGAGCAGCGGCGGACACAACCGCAGGTGCTTGATTAAAGTCTTAACCAAACCTTGGCATGTCGCGGTGCAAGGTGGCCTTTCGTGAAGAGTAGGCCCCCGACCCATGACGATGTTTAAGAAATCGGTAAGCTCGCTTCTCCTGACGCTGATGGCGCTGCTGGCCGCCGGCGCGCTGGCCTCTACGGCGACCCAGATGGTCGGGGCCTTCGGCCGCTACAGCGACAGTCTGGAGACCGAACGGCTTGCGAATGCCGACAAGGCGATCTTCCATGGCGTGCTGTCCTTGCGCAACAACCGGGGCGATGCCCAGAGTGCGCTGCTCGGCGAGGACGATCCGCGCGCCAAGCTCGGTGCTGCCGAGAAGGCGGAGCAGGCCGGCTTTGACGCCATCGTCGCCGCACTCTCCACCGTCGAATTCGCCCGCCGCGACGAGCTTGCAAGCACGCTGAAGCAGCGCTGGAGCGAGGCCGCGCCGAAGTTCCAGCTGTTCCACGACGAGGCCAAGCTGCCGCGCGCCGAGCGCAAGGTCGAGCGCACCGCACCCTGGTACGACGGCGTCACCAAGGTGATCGAGACCGCGAATCTGGCGTCCACCGCGGTGTCGAACCGCGCCTGGACCAACGATCCCTTCATCGCCCGCATGATCCAGACCCGCCGCCTCGCCTGGCAGGTGCGCGACCGTTACGGCATCCAATGCTCGACCCTGCGCCCGAACGTCAACACCTCCAAGCCGCTCGACGAAACCCAGAAGCAGACCGTGGCCGGCTGGAACGGCATCGTTACCGCCGGCTGGACCGGCATGGAAGAACTGCTGGCTGCGCCTGACGTGACGGCGAACCTCGTCAACGCGGCGAAGGAAGCGCGCGCCAAGACCGACGGCGTCCTCAAGCAGATCGGCGATCTCACCAAGAATTTCGACGGCAGCGGCCGTCCGGCGATGCCCCCCGCGGAATGGAACGCGCTGTGCCAGTCGCCTTTCGCGCCCATCGTCGCTGTCGCCAACACGGCCCTCGACCAGTCGATCGCGCGTGCGGAGATGGTTCAGGCGAAAGCCCTCACCAACCTCATCGTTCAGTCGCTGGCGTTCCTGCTCGCGTTGGCCGTGACCCTGACCGGCGTGTACGTGGTGCGCAATCGCCTGATGCGCCCGGTTCGCGCCATTCTCGACGCCATCGCCCGCATCAGCGCGCGCGACTACGCGACGCCGGTGCCGCAATCCCGCCATCCCGACGAGTTCGGCACCATGGCCGCCGCGCTCGAAAGCCTGCGCGAAAGTGCGGCGACTGCGGAACGGCTGGGCCAGGAACGCGAATCACAGCAGGCACTCCAGCTCGCCCGCTCCGGCTCCGTCGATTCCGCATGCCGCAGCTTCGACGACACCGTGCAGGCGGTCATCCAGAGTGTTGTAGCTTCGACGCGGGAGCTTGATGCCACCGCGACGGGGGTGCGCTCGCTGGTCTCGCAATCGAGCAGCCAGACCGCGGCGGTCTCCTCCGCCGCCGAGCAGGCCACCAACAATCTCGAGACCATTGCGGCCGCGACCGAAGAACTCTCCGCATCCGTCGGCGAGATCTCCGCGCAGGTGCAGTCCAGTGCCCGCGAGGCCCGCGAAGCCGTGTCGCAGGCCGAGCAGACCAACGTGACGGTCGAGATCCTCGACCAGACCGCAAGCCGCATCGGAGAAGTCGTGAAGATGATCAACGCCATCGCCGGCCAGACCAATCTTCTGGCCTTGAACGCCACCATCGAAGCCGCGCGCGCGGGCGAGGCCGGCCGCGGCTTCGCCGTGGTCGCCGGCGAGGTCAAGAGCCTCGCCTCCCAGACGGCGACAGCGACGGAAGAGATCTCGCGTCAGGTCGAGGAGATCCAGGGCGCCACCGGCCAGGCCGTGACTGCCATCCGCGCGATCGGCGGTGCCATCAGCGGCATCGACGAGAAGATGACGGCGATTGCCGCTGCGGTCGAGCAGCAGCGCGCGGCGACCACCGAGATCTCGCGCAACTTCCAGCAGGCCGCGCAGGGCACCCGCGAGGTCACCGACACCATTGGCAGCGTCGCCAGGCTCAACCAGGAGACCGGCAACGCCGGCACGGTGCTGTCGGACTCCGTCAAGAAGATGTCGGCCGACGCCGATCGCCTCCGCGTCGCGGTCGAGGGCTTTTTGGGAGCGGTGAAGACCGCGTAGTTTCGCCTCATTCTTCCATTCTGACGTCGTGCGTTCGGCATTGCCGCCGATCCGCGCGGCGGGTACATCTGTGGCGCCGCATCAAATATGCAGCGACAGACGTAAGACATCAGGGATGGAGAGTTCGATGCCGGTCACGCCACACCACAAGGCCCAGCGCCCTTATCGCGGCGTGTTCCCGGTCGCGCCCACCATCTTCGACGAGCGCGGCGAGCTCGACCTCGAAGGTCAGCGCCGTTGCATCGATTTCATGATCGACGCCGGCTCGAATGGCATCTGCATCCTCGCCAATTTCTCCGAGCAGTTCGTGCTCACCGATGCCGAGCGCGAAACGGTGATGCATGCCGTGCTGGAGCATGTCGCGGGCCGGGTTCCCGTGATCGTCACCACCACGCATTTCAGCTCGGCAGTCTGCGCGGCGCGCAGCCAGCAAGCGGAGGCGGCGGGCGCCGCCATGGTCATGGTGATGCCGCCCTATCACGGCGCGACCTTCCGGGTGCCGGAGAAGGGCGTCGTCGAATTCTTCCGCATGCTCTCGGGCGCGATCAACATTCCCATTATGATCCAGGACGCGCCGGTGGCCGGCACGCCGCTCTCGGTGGAGCTGCTCGCGCGGCTGGCGCGCGAGTTCGCCAACATCCGTTATTTCAAGATCGAGGTAGCAGGCGCGGCTTCGAAGCTCCGCAGCCTGATCGAGGCCGGCGGCAAGGACATCGAGGGTCCCTGGGACGGCGAGGAGGCGATCACGCTGCTCGCCGATCTCGATGCCGGCGCCACCGGCGCGATGACGGGCGGCGGCTATCCCGACGGCATCCGCCAGATCGTCGATCCCTATTTCGCCGGCGATCGCGAGAAGGCGAAGGCAGCTTACGAGCGCTGGCTGCCGCTGATCAATTACGAGAACCGCCAATGCGGCCTGATCGCCTGCAAGGCGATGATGCAGGCCGGCGGCGTGATCAAGTCGGACGCGGTGCGCCATCCGCTCCAGCCGCTGCATCCGGCAACGCGGGCGGGCCTGCTGGAACTCGCCAAGGAGCGCGACGCGCTGGCGCTGAGGTGGGGGAAGTAGAGACACACACTCCGCACTCGTAGGGTGGGCAAAGCGACTTGTCCGCCGTAGCTCGCAGAGCGAAGGCGGAAGCGTGCCCACCAACCTGTGTGCCGTCGAGGAGAGCGGTGGGCACGGCGCTCTGCGCCTTTGCCCACCCTACGAGGGCTGCGGGTGGAGGAAGTCGCGCGGATATACTCAACCGTCGTCCCGGACAAGCTCCGTGAAGCGGAGCGCTGATCCGCATTTCGGCCGAAGGCGTCGAATTAGCGCGGCCCGAACCGTTTCCCGCAGCTCCGCGATGGCATATTGTACGCTCGCCAACCGGCCCTGCGGAGAATCCCAAGACATCGCGTAATACCTCTTCATTATGCCGTTATCCCGAGCCAGGTTGGCGCAAACCGACAGATCAGGGAGGCAGTGCCATGACGATGAGGCCCGATCCCACCTTCCACGCATCGCCCAAGCTTGCGATGGAGGCGCCCGCGGAGAACTTTGCGTACACGTTGCTGCTCAGTCCGGATTTTTCAAAGCCGGATGCTCTCGCGGTCATCGACGTCAAGCCGGGATCGCCGACCTATAGCCAGATCGTCCACACCGTGACGATGCCCAACAAGGGCGACGAGTTTCATCACTTCGGCTGGAATGCCTGCTCCTCCGCCTTGTCGCCGCTCGCCGGACACGCCTTCATCGAGCGGCGCTATCTCATCATCCCCGGGCTGCGCTCGTCGCGGATCTACATCATCGATACCAAGCCGGATCCGACCCAAGCCAAGATCCACAAGATCATCGAGCCCGAGGAAGTCTTCAAGAAGACCGGCTACTCGCGGCCGCACACGATCCATTGCGGGCCGGACGGCATTTATGTCAGCACGCTGGGCGGCGGCGGTGAGGACGGCACCAACGGGCCGCCGGGCGTCTTCATCATGGATTGCGAGACGTTCGAGGTCCTTGGACGATGGGAGATCGACCGCGGTCCGCAGACGCGGCACTACGATTTCTGGTGGAACCTGCCGCGCGACTACATGGTGACGAGCGAATGGGCGTTGCCGCCGCAGTTCGAGAACGGGATCGTCCCGGAGGATCTGCTGTCGAACAAATATGGCCATTGCCTCCACTTCTGGGATCTCCGCGCTCGGCGCAACGTGCAAACCATCGACCTCGGCGCCAATCATCAGATGGCGCTGGAAGTGCGGCCCGCGCACGATCCGGTTCGCGAGTACGGCTTCGTAGGCGTTGTGGTCGACACCACCAACCTCGAAGCATCGATCTGGACGTGGTGGCGCGAAGGCGGGAAATTCCATGCGGAGAAGACGGCGACGATCCCGCCTGAGCCCGCGCCAAAGGAGAAGCTGCCGCCGCTGCTGCAGGGCTTTGGTGCCGTGCCGCCGCTGGTGACCGACATCGACCTGTCGATGGATGACCGGTTTCTCTACGTCTCGTGCTGGGGCACGGGTGAAATGCGCCAGTACGACGTCAGTGATCCGCGCAAGCCGAAGCTTGCCGGCTCGGTTCACATCGGCGGCATCGCACGCCGTACGGCGCATCCGAATGGCAAGGCCTTTGCGGCCGGTCCGCAGATGGTCGAGATCAGCCGCGATGGCCGGCGCGTGTACTGGACCAATTCGCTCTATTCCACCTGGGACGACCAGTTCTATCCCGAAGGGGTTCCGGGCGTGGAGGTCATGGCCAATGTCGGTCGCGACGGCGGTCTCGAGCTCGACAAGGATTATTTCGTGAGCTTCCCCGACGGATATCGTGCGCACCAGATCAGGCTCGAGGGCGGCGATTGTTCGACGGACTCTTTTTGCTACCCGTCGGTCTAGATTGGGGGCACGCGAGCCCGGCGCTTTGGCTCTGGCTCGCTCTGCTTGCGAGCGGTCTCTACCACGGGGTCAATCCGGGGATGGGATGGCCGCTCGCCGTTTCGGCCGGGCTCATGGACAAGAGCCCACGTGCGCTCTTCCGCGCGTTGTGGGCTCTGTCGGCCGGGCATTTCCTGGCAACACTTCTCGTGCTGCTGCCATTCGCGTTCCTGCTCGTGCTCGCCGAGTGGCAACGCCCAATCCAGATCGGTGCGAGCCTTCTCGTCATCGGCTTCGGCGTCTATCGGTTGATCGCGCGGCGCCATCCCCGCGCGCTGGCACGAATTCCGCCGACGCAATTGGTGCTCTGGTCGTTCGCCGTCGCCGTTGCTCACGGCGCCGCCTTGATGCTGGTGCCGATCTACCTCGGGCTCTGTCAGGCCTTCGAGCTCGATGCCGGCCACGAGGCGGTGGGCGCGCTGATGAAGGCAAGTCTCGGGATGGCGGTGCTGGTGTCCCTGGTGCACGTGATCGCCATGGTCAGCGCCGGCGGATGTCTGGCGTGGCTGGTCTATCGCTATCTGGGATTGAGGTTCGTCTCGCGAAGCTGGTTCAATCTGGATGCGGTCTGGGCGATCAGTCTCGTTCTGGTCGGCGCGGTGGCGCTCGCCTTCAATCTTGCTAGCTGACAGTGAAGCCTACCGCGCCAGCGCCCACTCGCCGACGATGCGAAAGCGCGCCTTGGCGTCGTCCTGCCTGAACAGGGCGAGGCGGTCGATCGTCAGCGTGTCGAGACGAAGCGACGCAAACCGGGTCCGCAGCATCTCCAGGATCGGTCCGCGCCGCTCCGTGTCCAGCCGGCCCGTCAGCGTCATGTGAAAGCGGAATTCTTCCATCACGTAAGGGTAGCCCCAGCGGTCGAGATAATCGCGCTGCCGCTCGCTGAGCTTCTCCGGTTTTCTTCGTGCGCGATCTTCCGCGGTCAAGGCGGCGCGGAAGGAGTCGAATTCACGAACGCATTCGGCGGCGAGCTGTTGGAGCGCATCGACCGGCTCGGCCGGAATCACCGCAATGAAGCCGCTGATGGAATCGACGACCGGACGGATCGCCGGTATATGCCGCGCCTTCCCGGCGAATGCCGCGCAAGCTGCCGCGAGCTCGGCCTCGGTCCGGCCGGGCGCCAGCGTCATCGGTGCCTTCAGCGTGGCATGAAAGCCGTATTTGCGGGGATCGGCGCTGACGTCGCGCCAATCAGGCGCGACGCGCAATGAGTCGGCGGGAAAGGCCAGTTCGTTGCCGGTGTAGGCATCGTAGCCGAGCAGCTCCGCGCCGAAGCGGGAGAGGGCACTGTCGCTGCCTGCGGCAAAATAGATCGCGTAGCGAGGAAAACCTGTCATTGCCCGAGCATAGCCGGTTTACGCCGCGACGACAGCCTCGCGCGGCGTCGATGCCGCCGCGAGCAATCGTGTCGCATCGGTGAGATGGACGAGCTTGCCGCCTGATATCACCGCGATCAGCCGCGGCCTCAGCTTCATGCTGTCGTCGACCAGCAGAATGTCGGCGCGGCGGCCTTCCGCGAGCACGCCGCGATCGGCAAGGCCGGTTGCGCGCGCAGGGCCGGCGGAGACCAGATTCCAGGCTTCGGTCAGCGGCAGCACGCCATCGGCGGCGAGGCGGAACGCGGCGAGCAGCTGAGCGGGATAATAATAGTCCGACGCCAGTACCGAGCAGAGCCCCTTGGCGATCATGTCGGAGGCCTTGGTCCAGCCGGTGTGGCTGCCGCCGCGCACGACGTTCGGCGCGCCGTAGACGATGGCATCGCCGTGGCTTGCCGCCGCCCGCGCAGTCTCCTCGTTGACCGGAAACTCCGCGATCTCAGCGCCGAGCACGCGAAATTCCCGGCGCATCGCCGGCGTCGCATCGTCATGCGAGAGCATCCGCACTTCGGCCGCACGGGCCGCTGCGGCCAGTCGCGCCACCGAAGCCGGCACCTCGTCGGCGCGCGAGACCACGCGCTCGACCAGCCGGTCGAATTCCTCGCTGGACAGCCCGGTACGCTCGACCATGCGGTTGCGCTTGCGCGGCTTGGCCATGTCGGCAACCGTGCCGTCCATATGATCGTTGAAGGCGAACAGGTCGACGCGGCCCTCAGTGAGCCATTGGCTGATCTCGGCCTCGGCGTCGAGATTGTAGGTCTCGTGCCGCAGATGGAAGCGGGTGTCGGCGGCAAACTGCGGACGCTGCCGCTCGATTGCCTCCATCAGCCCGCGCGCGTTGTCGCTGCTGCGCAGGCCCGGCTCCCACGAACAGGTCGTGGCGTGAAACACCGTGGTGATACCGTTGCTGATCGCCTGGCGGTCGCTGTCGGCGAGCGCGACGTCGATCGGAAAGTCGACGCCGGCGCGCGGCATCATCTGCCGCTCGAAGGCATCGCCATGAAGATCGACGATGCCGGGCAGCACCAGCAGGTTGCGCGCATCGATCGCCAGCCGCGTTCGGCCGCGAGAGGCGTCCATGGCGGCGATGTCCTGTCCGGCCACTGCCAATGACGTTTCGACGAGTTCGGCGCCGATCAGGGCCCGGCCGCCTTCAAGGAAGATGTCTGTCACGCGACCGCGCTTCGTTTGTTGGCAGGAGAATTGGTGAGAGAGCTCGCCCGTGCTTCGTATGTCGAGAGGAAATCTTCAATCCCAAGCTTGCGGAAATCGGGCAGCGCTTCACGCAATTTGTCGTGATCCCAGTCCCACCAGGCCAGCCGCGCAAGCCTTCTGGCAATCTCCTCGGAGAATCGCCGCCGCACGATGCGGGCCGGATTGCCGGCGACGATGGTGTAGGCCGGGACGTCCTTGGTGACGATGGCGCCGGCCGCGATCACCGCGCCGGTGCCGATGTGGCGGCCCGGCAGCACGATCGCGCCGTGTCCGATCCAGACGTCATGGCCGATATGGACGTGATGCTGGCGCCGCCAGTCGAAGAATTCGGCGTCGTCGCTCTCGCCTTCGAAATAGGCGCTGGAGCGATAGGTGAAATGCGCCTGGGTCGCGCGGTGCATTGGATGATTGCCGGGATTGATCCGCGTCATCGCCGCGATCGAGCAGAACTTTCCGATGGTGGTGTAGGTGATCTGGGCGTCGTTCACGACATAGGAGTAATCGCCCATCGCCACGTCATGCAGGATCGTGCGCGCGCCGACCTCGGTATAAGCGCCGAGCCTGGTCTCATGCAGCCTGGCCGAGGGATCGATGGTCGGCTGGACCGAAAGAGCTTTGGCGGCCATGTTGCATCCGGAGTTTAGAGGGCGGACGTTCCTCTTCGAGCGGCTTGATGACGACATCATGACGCCGCGATGACAGGGGATGAGCTGTGTAGGATCGCCGCACTGCAACGCCCATGTCACACAAGTGTTAAGCGTCGGCGTTAGCGGTGGGCTCCAGCTAATCTGGAGCCCTGCATGCTGGTGGTGGAAGGTCTGACGTGTCGCTTCGGCGCAAAAGCCGCGGTGGACGACGCCTCGTTTCAAGTGTCCCCCGGCGGCTTCGTCGGGGTGATCGGACGGTCCGGCGCCGGTAAGTCGACGCTGCTGCGGAGCATCAACCGCCTGGTGACGCCGACTGACGGACGCATCCTGTTCGACGGCGTCGATGTCACCGCACTGCGTGGCAAGGAGCTTCGGCAGTGGCGGGCACGGTCGGCGATGATCTTCCAGCAGTTCAACCTGGTCGGCCGGCTCGATGTCCTCACCAACGTCCTGATGGGGCGCCTCGCAACGATGCCGGCCTGGCGCTCGCTGTCGCAGATCTGGCCGGAGCAGGACAAGGCGCTGGCGATGTCCGCACTCGAACAGTTCGACATCGCATCGCTCGCCGCCCAGCGCGCCGACCAGCTCTCCGGCGGCCAGCAGCAGCGCGTCGCGATCGCGCGCGCCCTGGTGCAGCAGCCCGACATCATCCTCGCCGACGAGCCGATCGCCTCGCTCGATCCGCGCAACACCAAGATCGTGATGGATGCGCTGCTGCGCATCAACAAGCATTTCGGCATCACCGTGCTCTGCAACCTGCATTCGCTCGATCTGGCGCGCAGCTATTGCGATCGCCTGATCGGCATGGCGCAGGGTCGCGTGGTGTTTGACGGGGCACCGTCCGCGCTGACCGACCACGTCGCGCGCGAGCTCTACGATCTCGAAGCCGCCGATGTCATGGGCGCCATGCCTGTTCCGGCGCCCGCGGGTGTCCCCGCGCTCGGAACGGCCGCAGCCGCCTGAGCCATCCGTTTAGTTGCAAGTCTTTGCGTCAACCGACCCAAACCGATGAAGAGGGTATCATGATCACTCGCAGATTAGTCCTTGCCGGCGCCGCCGTGCTCGCGCTCACGGCTTCCGCCTCCGCGGACGACTGGAAAACCAAATATCCCGAACTGACCTTCGCGGTCGTCCCGGCCGAGAATGCCTCCGGCGTCACCGAGCGTTGGGCGCCGTTCATGAGCTATCTCTCCAAGGAGCTGGGCGTGAAGGTCACGCTGCGCATCGCCAACGACTATGCCGCCGTGATCGAAGGCCAGCGCGCCGGCAACATCCATATCGCCAGCTACGGTTCGGCCTCTTTTGCCCGCGCCCGCCTGACCGGCGTCAAGACCGACGCCTTCGCCAACGACATCAATGCCGACGGCTCGACCGGCTACTACTCGGTGTTCTTCGTCAAGGCGAGCAGCGCCTACAAGACCATCGATCAGCTCAAGGGCAAGAACCTCGGCTTGGTTGACCCGAATTCGACCTCGGGTAACAACGTGCCCCGCTTCGAGCTCGACAAGATGGGCATCCACGATGCCGACACCTATTTCAGCAAAGTCGTCTTCACCGGCAGCCACGAGAACGCGATGCTGGCGCTGGCGCAGGGCACGGTCGACGTCGCGGCCAACCAGTGGACCACCGACGACGATTCGACGCTGGCTCAGATGCTGACCAAGGGCATGCTGAAGAATGCCGACGGCTCGGCGATGAAGAAGGACGACTTCCGCATCATCCACAAGTCGGCACCGATCATCAACGGTCCCTATGCCTACAACTCCGACCTGCCGGACGACGCCAAGGCCGCCATCACCAAGGCGTTCTTCGATGCGCCGGCCAAGGACAAGGCGGCCTTCGATCGTCTCCAGGACGGCCAGAAGAAGGGCTTTCATCCCGCCACCACCAAGGATTGGGACGGCACGATCGAGCTGATCAAGTTCGTCGACGCGCTGCGTAAAAAGAAGGCGTCCTAAGTTCGGGACGATGCCACTGGAGCCGGGTCCATCGACCCGGCTCTTTCTTTGACGGGACTTAATCTCAGGCCGATGACAACAGCGGTTTCGATCCTTCCCGAACAGCAGCTTGCCGTGCTCAACGCCGCTTATCGCCAGGCGATCGGGCGCAGGCGGCTCCGCCTGCTGCTGGGGCTCGTGATCTTCGCCGCGGCTCTGATGCTCGCCGCGATCGGCGCCGAAGTGAATTTGCGCACGCTCTTCACCTATTTCGGCAATTTCATCAGCTATTTCGACCGCATCCTCACACTCGACAACGGCCAACGCGTTTGGACCGATGTCGCCGAGTGGCTGTGGGGCTGGCGCAAATGGCTGAGGATGCTGGGCGAGACCCTGCTCATCAGCTATGTCGGCACGCTGATCGGCGCCACCTTGGCATTTTGCCTCAACTTCTTCGCGGCTGAAAACACCTCGCCCGCACCCTGGCTGCGTTTCACGGTGCGGCGCCTGCTCGAATTCGCCCGCACCGTTCCGGGCATCGTCTTCGCGCTGATCTTCGTGATCGCCTTCGGTCTGGGACCCATGGCGGGCGTGCTCGCGATTGCGATCCACTCCACCGGTGCGCTCGGCAAGCTGTTCTCGGAGATTGTCGAGAACGCCGACATGAAGCCGGTCGAGGGCATCCGCTCGACCGGGGCGAGCTGGCTGTCCTGCATGCGGTTTGCCGTGGTGCCGCAGGTGACCGCGGGCTATGCCAGCTACGCGTTGCTGCGTTTCGAGATCAACGTCCGCGAAGCCTCCGTGATGGGCTTCGTCGGCGCCGGTGGCATCGGCCAGGAACTCGTCGTCGCCATCCGCAAGTTCTATTACTCGGACGTCAGCGCGATCCTGCTCACCATCATCGTCACCGTCTTCATCATCGACATCACCACCGGCTGGCTGCGCGGCCGCCTGTTCGGCGGGGAGGCGCGCACGTGACGAGGCCGCACGAGGTCGATACGCGAGAGCTTCGCGCGCGCTACCCGGATGTGTTCGACCGGCCCGCCTCGGCGCGCCTCGCCATGCCGGCGATGATCGTCGCGGCGTTCGCGATCCTCACTTACGGCCTCGTCGATCTCGATTTTTCGCCGTCGCGATTCATCGCTGGTCTCAGCCAGCTCGGCTGGATCTCACTGATGATGATCCCGCCCGATCCCGGCTCCTCGCTGCCGATCTACCTGAAGGCGCTCGGCGAGACACTCTCGATCGCGCTGCTCGGCACGACGCTGGCCGCGGTGTTCGCACTTCCGGTCAGCCTGCTCGCCGCGCGCAACGTGGTGCCGTCGAAGCTCCTTCGCTTTCCGGTTCGCCGCGTCCTGGATTCGATCCGCGGCGTCGACACGCTGATCTGGGCGCTGGTGTGGATCAACGTCGTCGGGCTCGGCCCGTTCGCCGGCGTGCTCGCCATCGCGGTGTCGGATTTCGGCGCCTTTGGAAAACTGTTCTCGGAGGCGATCGAGGGCGCCGACCAGAAGCAGGTCGAAGGCATCCGCGCCTCCGGCGGCAGCCCACTGCACGAGATCCGCTTCGGCCTGTTGCCGCAGGTCCTGCCCGTGATCGCCGGCCAGGTGCTCTATTTCATCGAATCCAACACCCGCTCGGCCACCATCATCGGCATCGTCGGCGCCGGCGGCATCGGGCTCCAGCTCGCCGAGCAGATCCGCGTGCTGGAATGGCAGAAGGTGTCGTTCCTGATCCTGATGATCCTGGTCGCGGTCGCCGCGATCGACTTCATCTCGGGCAAGCTGCGGTTTGCGATCATCGGCAGGCGCGCTGTGGCCTAAGTAACGGCGCTTGCCACGAACTCTATTTCCCTTCTCCCCTTGTGGGAGAAGGTGGCGCGAAGCGCCGGATGAGGGGTATGTCTCCCCAAACTCAGATCGCCATTGCGGAGACATACCCCTCACCCGTCTCGCCGCTACGCGGCGAGCCACCCTCTCCCACAAGGGGAGAGGGAAGAAGTCTACGACTCCACCAAGAATTCCACCCGCTCCGCGGCAAACCGCGAGTGCTTGGTCAGCAGCGGCTTGCCCTCGAGATCGTGGTCGGTGGCGTCGACTACCAGGATCGGGCGTCCCAGCGCGAGATCGAGCCGGGCCGCGTCGGTTGCGTCGACGATGCCGGCGGTGATTCGAGTCGCGCCGCGGCGATAGTCGCGCACGCCATAATGTTCGAGCAGTTTCGTCATCGAGCGCGTCGCTGCGAACACGGCCCCCGCGTCTAGAAACAGCACGGCCGACAGCCAGGTGGTGGAGACGCAGATCGGCGTGCGATCGGCGAGGCGGATCGCCTCGATCCGCACCAGCGGCGCGCCGGTCTTCAAGCCGAGTTCGCGCGCCAGCTCGCGCGTCGCGACGTCCTCCGTTGCCTCGATCAGCCGGCCATGCGGTTCGCGCCCTTCGGCGCCGACGATCTCGGAAAAGCGGGTGCGCGAGCGCAAGGGATAGGCGAGCTTCTGCGCTTCGACATAGGTTCCACTGCCGCGTTCGGCCCGCACCAGGCCGCGTTCGGCAAGGGCTGCCAGCGCGCGCCGCACGGTGTGGCGGTTGACGCGATAGGTTTCGGCGATCTCCATCTCGCCCGGCAATTTATCGCCGGCCGCAAAGCGGCCGTCGGCGATGCCTCGCTCGATGCCGTCGGCAACGAGGCGCCATAGCGCGACGCCCGACGATGCAGTGTCTTGGATGCTCATATCGCCGATCAGCCTAGCCCAGAAATCACGGCTTTGTCACGAAACAGTCATGGCGTTCACTTATGAAGTTGTCTAATATCATAGACAACTTAGAATCGGCAAGTTCGGTGGATCCGGTGACGCAACACAACGACCAGCAAGCCCAGCGCAAGGCCGCGATGGCCGTGCTGGCGCACGCGGAGGCGGGCGAGATCGCCGCCCGCCTCCGCGACTTGACCCTGCCGGCCCATCAGGATCTACGGGCGCCCGAAAACGGTCTCGTCATGCTGCGCGGCCGGGCCGGCGGCGACGGCGCGCCCTTCAATCTCGGCGAAGCCACGGCGTCGCGCGCGGCGGTCCGGCTTGCGAGCGGCGAGGTCGGCTTCGGCTACACGCTCGGACGCGACGGTGAGAAGGCGCGGCTGATCGCCCTGTGCGATGCGCTGGTGCAGTCCCGCGATTTCGGCGGAGCGGTCGAACGGGATGTTATCGCCCCGTTGCGTGAGCAGCTTATGGCGAGGCGCACGCAGGCAGCGGCCGAGACCGCTGCGACGAAGGTTGATTTCTACACCATGGTGCGCGGTGAGGGGTGAGATCATGACCACGATTGCGGAACTGCCGCCGGGTTTCGCCGACAAGGTGCTGTCGGCGCAATCGACCTTTCGCTCGGTGATGGACGCGATGGCGCGGCCCGGGTCGGTCCAGCGCATCGTGCCGGGAGCGGGGCCGCCCGACAGGATGATGCGCGGCACCGCCGCGATCGCGCTGACGCTGTTCGATCACGACACGCCGCTCTGGCTCGATTCGCGGATGGCGGAGAGCCCGGACCTGGTGAAATGGCTGAAGTTCCACACCGGCGCGCCGGTGGTGCAGGATTCCTCCATCGCGAGCTTCGCGCTGATCAGCGATGGCGGAGCGCTTCCGCCGCTCGAACGCTTCGCGCTCGGCACGAGCGAATATCCGGACCGTTCGACCACATTGATCCTCCAGGTCGATAGTCTGCGCTCGGGACGCACGTTCGAGCTACGCGGTCCCGGGATCGACGGCGCCGCGACGCTCCAGGCGTCGATCAAGCCGTTCGATCTGTTCGAGCGCCTGCGCGTCAACGAGGCGCTGTTTCCGCGGGGCATCGATGTGGTGCTGGTCGCCGATGACGCCGTGGTGGCGATCCCCCGCACCACACGCGTCGTGAGCAAGGGAAGCTAGAAGCATGTATGTCGCAGTCAAAGGCGGCGAACGCGCCATCGAGAACGCCCATCGCCTGCTGGCCAATGCCCGGCGCGGCGACCAAAACGTTCCGGAGGTCACGCTCGACCAGATCTCGGAGCAGCTTGGGCTGGCCGTGGACCGCGTCATGAGCGAAGGCTCGCTCTACGATCGCGAGCTCGCCTCGCTCGCGATCAAGCAGGCGCGCGGCGATCTGATCGAGGCGATCTTCCTGGTTCGCGCCTTCCGTGCCACGATGCCGCGTTTCGGCGCGAGCGAGCCGGTCGACACCGGCGCGATGCGGGTGCAGCGGCGGGTGTCCTCGACCTTCAAGGACATTCCGGGCGGCCAGATCCTCGGGCCGACCTTCGACTATACCCACCGCCTGCTCGATCCCTCGCTCGCGGAAGGCTTTGTGCCGGAGGCGCCGGCAATGGCCGAAGCGTCCACGGCGCCAACGCCGCGCGTGACCGACATTCTCGGGCGCGACGGCTTGATCGAATCCTCGCCGCAGGCCGAAGACGGCGCCAGCGTCGGCGATCTCACCCGCGAGCCGCTGAATTTTCCGGCCGACCGCGATTTGCGTTTGCAAAACCTCGCGCGCGGTGACGAAGGGTTTTTGCTGGCGATGGGCTACTCCACCCAGCGCGGCTATGGCCGCAACCATCCCTTTGCCGGCGAGATCCGCTTCGGCGAGGTCGAGGTCGAATTCGCAGCAGAAGACGTCGGCTTCGCCGTGCCGCTGGGCTCGATCGAATTGACCGAGTGCCAGATGGTCAACCAGTTCAAGGGCTCTGCGACGGAAGCGCCGTGCTTCACCCGCGGCTATGGCCTCGCCTTCGGCCAGAGCGAGCGCAAGACCATGTCGATGGCGCTGGTCGATCGCGCACTTCGCGCCCGCGAGCTTGGCGAGGAGGTGCGGGCGCCGGCGCAGGACGAGGAGTTCGTGATGTCGCATTCGGACAACGTCCAGGCGACCGGCTTCGTCGAGCATCTGAAGCTGCCGCATTATGTCGACTTCCAGTCCGAGCTCGGCCTTTTGCGCAAGCTGCGTCGGGAGTTCGCGGATGCCCAAGCGCCCGATGCCATGAAGGAGGCCGCGGAATGAACGCGCCCGCCTACAACTTTGCCTATCTCGACGAGCAGACCAAGCGGATGATCCGCCGCGCGATCCTCAAGGCGATCGCGATCCCCGGCTATCAGGTGCCGTTCGCCAGCCGCGAAATGCCGATGCCCTATGGCTGGGGCACCGGCGGCGTCCAGGTCACCGCCGCGATCCTCGGTCCCGCCGATGTGCTGAAGGTGATCGACCAGGGGTCCGACGACACCACCAACGCGATCTCGATCCGCAAGTTCTTTGCCAAGACCGCGGGCGTCGCCACGACCACGGCGACTGACGATGCGACCGTGATCCAGACGCGTCACCGCATCCCGGAGACGGCGCTGCACGCAAACCAGGTGCTGGTCTATCAGGTGCCGATCCCGGAGCCGCTGCGTTTCCTCGAGCCGCGCGAGACCGAGACGCGGCGCATGCACGCGCTCGCCGAATACGGCCTGATGCATGTGAAGCTCTATGAGGACATCGCCCGCTTCGGCCACATCGCCACCGCCTACGCCTATCCGGTGAAGGTGAACGCGCGCTACGTGATGGATCCGTCGCCGACGCCGAAATTCGACAATCCCAAGATGGACGATTGCCCGGCGCTGCAATTGTTCGGTGCCGGCCGCGAGAAGCGCATCTATGCGATCCCGCCTTACACGAAAGTGGTGTCGCTCGATTTCGAGGATCACCCGTTCGAGCCGTATCGTTTCAACGCACCCTGCGCGCTGTGCGCTGCGGAGAATTCCTATCTCGACGAGATCGTCACCGACGACAAGGGCAGCCGCATGTTCGTCTGCTCAGACACCGATTATTGCGAGAGCCGCCAGGCCGCCGGCCATCACGGCAGCCTCAGCGCCGCGCCATACAAGGAGAAGGCGGGCTCACATGGCTGATCCAGACATGCGCGAGAACGACGAGCCGCTGCTGGTCGCGACATCTCTCAGCAAATCCTTCGGCCGCATCGCCGCCTGCCGCGACGTGTCGTTCGCGCTCTATCCCGGCGAGGTGCTGGCGATCGTCGGCGAGTCCGGCTCGGGCAAGTCGACGCTGCTTCAGCTCCTGTCGGGCCAGCTTGCGGCCAGCGGCGGCCATGTGTCCTATCGGATGCGCGACGGCGTCGCTCGCGATCTCGCCACGCTCGGCGAAGCCGAGCGGCGCTTCCTGTTCCGCACCGATTGGGGCTTCGTGCATCAGGATCCCGCCCAGGGCCTGCGCATGGCGGTGTCGGCCGGCGCCAATGTCGGCGAACGGCTGATGGCGGTGGGGTGGAATCACTATGGCCGCATCCGCGACACCGCGTCGGACTGGCTTACGCGCGTCGAGATCGATGTCGCACGCATCGATGATGCGCCGCGCACCTATTCCGGCGGCATGCGCCAGCGCCTCCAGATCGCCCGCAACCTCGTCACCGAGCCGCGGCTGGTGTTCATGGACGAGCCGACCGGCGGCCTCGACGTGTCGGTGCAGGCCCGCCTGCTCGATCTGCTGCGCAGCCTCGTCGCAGAGCTGCATCTCGCCGTCATCATCGTCACCCACGACCTCGCGGTCGCGCGGCTGTTGTCGCACCGCGTGATGGTGATGAAGGGCGGCCGCGTCATCGAGACCGGCCTCACCGACCAGGTTCTCGACGATCCGCGCGAGCCCTATACGCAACTCCTCGTCTCCTCGATTCTGCCTCCATGAGCATCGCAATGACCGCCATGATCGATATCGCCGACGCCAAGAAGACCTTCACGATGCATCTGCAGGGCGGCATCGAATTGCCTGTCGTCAGCGGCGTGACCTTCCAGGTCAATCCCGGCGAGTGCGTCGTGCTGTCGGGGCCATCAGGCGCCGGAAAATCGTCGATCTTGAAGATGATCTTCGGCAACTACCGCTGTGACTCCGGTCGCATCGGCATCCGCCACCGCGGCGCGCTGATCGATCTTGCCGCCGCCGAGCCGCGCCAGGTGCTCAACGTCCGCCGCTCAACCATCGGCTATGTCAGCCAGTTCCTGCGTGCGGTGCCGCGGGTGGCCACCATCGACGTCGTGGCCGAGCCGCTGATCGCTGGCGGCATGGCCCGCGCCGATGCACGGGCCCGCGCCGGCGAGTTGCTGCACCGGCTCAACATCCCCGAACGGCTCTGGCAGCTTCCGCCCGCGACTTTCTCGGGCGGCGAGCAGCAGCGCGTCAACATCGCGCGCGGCTTCATCTCGGATCTGCCGATCCTGCTCTTGGACGAGCCGACCGCTTCGCTCGATGCCGCCAACCGCACTGTGGTGGTCGCGCTTGTCGCCGAGAAGAAGCGTCAGGGCGTCGCCATGGTCGCCATTGTCCACGACGACGAAATCCGTCATCTGATTGCCGACCGTATCGTCGACGTCACCAGCTTTGCCGCCGCGGCCTGAAGGAAATGGAAATGAACGCCCCGAAGGACATCGTGATCGCCAATGCCAGGATCGTGCTGGCCGACCGGGTGATCGAGCAGGGCTGGCTTGCGCTTGCCAACGGCCGCATTGCCGAGATCGGCGAGGGCAGGGCGCCTGCGGGTGCGGAGAATGCCGGCGGCGACCTGATCATGCCGGGCCTGATCGAGCTCCACACCGACCATCTCGAAGCCCATTACGTGCCGCGTCCAAAAGTGTTCTGGAATCCGGTCGCGGCCGTCGTCTCCTATGACGGCCAGCTCGCGACCTCAGGCATCACCACGGTGTTCGATTCCCTTCGGGTCTGGCGCGAGGACGGCGCCGAGGAGGTCGACGGCCGCGCCGGCGTGCTCGCCGCCGCGATCACGACCGCGCGCGAGGCCAGCCTGCTGCGCGCCGACCACTTCCTGCATCTGCGCTGCGAAATCCCGATGCCGAGCGTGGTCGAGGAGGCCAAGGAGCTGATCGACCGTCCCGACGTCAAGCTGATGTCGCTGATGGATCACACCCCCGGCCAGCGCCAGTTCCGCGACGAGGTCAAGCTGCGCGACTATTACCGCGGCAAGGGCGGCGGCAAGACCGATGCCGAGCTCGACGAGCTGTTCGCAAAGCGCTTCGAGTACCAGAAGGCCTATGCCGCCACCAACATGCGCGAGATCGTGGCGCTGGCGCAGGCCTACAAGATACCGCTCGCAAGCCATGACGACACCACCGACGAGAACGTCGCGGACGCCGTGCGCGACGGCGTGGCCGTGGCGGAGTTCCCGACCACGCTGGAGGTCGCGCGCGGTTTGCACGAGGCCGGCATCGATATCCTGATGGGCGCGCCCAACGTCGTGCGCGGCGGTTCGCATTCCGGCAACATCGCCGCGGTCGATCTCGCCCGCGAAGGCCTGCTCGACATCCTGTCGTCGGACTACATCCCCTCGAGCCTCTTGATGGGCGCGCTGCAGCTGCCCGAGCACGTACCCGCGATCAGCCTTCCCGCCGCGATCCGCACGGTGACGAAGACGCCGGCCGAGGCGGTTGGCCTCACCGACCGCGGCGAGGTCGCGATCGGCAAGCGCGCCGATCTCATTCGCGTGCACGTCGCCGGCAGCGTTCCGGTCGTCCGCAGCGTCTGGCGCGAAGGAAGCCGCGTCGCATGAGCGAGACCGCGACCATGGCGCAGGACGAGACAGGCAGGATCGGACCCGGGCGGCTCGTGCTCGTGGTCGGCCCCAGCGGCGCCGGCAAGGACACGCTGCTGCGGCTGGCGCGAGCGGCGAGCGTCGATGACGACAGCGTCGTCTTTCCGCGCCGTGTCGTGACGCGCGAATCCTCCGCCGACGAGGACAACATCGCGGTGACATCCGACGAATTCCGCCGTGCGCGCGAGCACGGCGATTTCGCCGTGCATTGGCAGGCGCACGGGCATTCCTACGCCTTGTCGGCCGAGATCAACGACGATATCCGTGCCGGACGCACGGTCGTCGTCAACGTCTCGCGCACGGTGATCTCCGCACTTCGCCAGACCTATGCCAACGTCGTGGTGGTCGCGATTACGGCGCCACCGGACGTGTTGGCCGCGCGGCTTGCCGCGCGCGCGCGGCACAGCGACGGCAACATCGCCGAACGCCTCACCCGCAGCGTCGATGAGGCCTCGGCGCATGCCGATGTCACCATCCTCAACGCCGGCAGCGCGGATTATCATAGCCGCCAGCTCCTGCGCGTGATCAGGAACCAGGGCTGGCAGGAATAGCCAGCACAACCAGGAGAACGGAATGTCGGTGATCGAAACGGTCGAACAGCTGGAGGCCATCTACGGCGTCACCAATGACGCCTCTACCGTGAAAGTCGCCGACCATGTCACGCCGCTCTACCGCATCTACATCGAGAAGGCGCCGTTCGCGGCCCTCGCCACCATCGGACCGGAGGGCATCGATTGCTCGCCGCGGGGCGATCTGCCCGGCTTCGTCCGCATCCACGATCCCAAAACGCTGATGCTGCCGGATCGCCGCGGCAACAACCGCGTCGATTCCTTGCGCAACATCGTGCGCGATCCCCGGGTGTCGCTGATGTTCCTGATCCCCGGCTCCGGCAACGCGACCCGCGTCAACGGCCGCGCGCATCTCTCGGTCGATCCCGAGTTGCTGGCCTCGTTCAAGGTCGAGGGCAAGGCGCCGCGTAGCGTCATGGTAATGAAGGTCGACGAGATCTACTTCCAGTGCGCCCGCGCCATCGTGCGCTCCGACCTCTGGAATCCCGACAAGCGGGTCGACCCGAAGACGCTGCCGACGCCCGGCCAGATCCTCGCCGAGATGAGCGAGAACAAGGTCGGTGGCGCGGAATATGATCGCGCGTGGCCGGAGCGCGCTGCCGCGACCATGTGGTGACCTTTCTTGAGTGAGGGGTCTCTCTCCTCACGAAAAGAATCGTAGGGTGGGCAAAGGCGCACTTGCGCCGTGCCCACGAACTCTCTCCAGTTACACGCACTTCTTTCCCTCTCCCCTTGTGGGAGAGGGTGGCTCGTCGCGAAGCGGCGAGACGGGTGAGGGGTATCTCCCTCACGAAAAGTGTTGCACGCGGACAGATACCCCTCATCCGGCGCTTCGCGCCACCTTCTCCCACAAGGGGAGAAGGGAACGGGAGCGCCGCGCGAGATGAATCTGGCTGTCGGCGTTTGCTGCGAGAGAAGCGCCCCAGCGCGCTCACGACAAATATGGATAGCCATTTCATTGACCAATCGAGCCAACCGCTCGATATTCGGAGCGTTGAGACTGCTCCTCGAGCCCGAAGCCGCGATATGAGAACCGATCACCAGCGCAATCCCGATGACATGCATGCGTGCATGACGCGGCGCTGTTTCTCGGCGGCGACGGGCGCCTGTTGTTGTTGCTGACCGCCTCCTAGCAACTCCCAGCACCAAGAACTCCCTAACAGGAACGCCGAGCCATCGGCGAACGAGCAGCCATGTCCCAAGCCCAGTCGAACGCCTACATCATCGAGATCCACGATCGCGCCGCCGGCATCGTCATGCGAGATGCGCGCGGTTTCCGCTTCTTCTCCTCCGAGCGGCTGTTCGACAGTCTCGAAGGCCGCCAGTTCCGCACGGCGCGCGAGGCCGAGCGTGCTGCCCGCGCCGTGTTCGCCGATCGGAGCCGCCGCGCGACCGCCTCACTCTTCGCCAACTGAACCGGACGCAAAGGACCGCAACATGTATGCACGACGACATATCCTCACCGCAGCGCTGCTCGTCGCCACCGTAATCGCCGTGCCGGCACGCGCCGAGGACAAGCCCACCGAAATCCGCATCGGCACGCAGAAGGGCGGGTTCTTCCCGGCGGTACGCCAGCGCCAGACGCTCGAAAGCGCCTTCAAGCCACTGGGCATCGACGTCAAGTGGATCGACTTCCAGTTCGGCCCGCCGCTGCTGGAAGCCATCAATGTCGGCAGCGTCGATTTCGGCTTCGTCGGCGACACGCCGCCGATCTTCGCGCAGGCCGGAGGCGCCAGGATCCGCTATGTCGCGGCCGTGAAGTCCGAAGGCGACAACCAGGCGATCATCGTGCCCAAGGACTCGCCAATCAAGACGCTGGCTGATCTCAATGGCAAGCGCGTGGCTTTCGGCAAGGGATCGAGCGCGCATAACCTCCTCGTTACCTCGCTCGAAAAGGCCGGCCTGTCCTGGTCGGACATCACGCCGGCGCCGCTCGCGCCGGCGGATGCGACAGCGGCCTTCGTGAAGGGCTCGGTCGACGCCTGGTCGATCTGGGATCCCTATCTCGCGCTCGCCGAATTGAAGGAGAATGCCCGAGTCCTGGTGTTCGACAAGGATGTTCACAAGCCGAACGCCTACTACATCGCCAACACCGATTTCGTCGAGAAGTACCCGTCACTGGTCGCAAAGCTCAACACGGCCTTCGCGTCCGAAGGCAAGTGGGCGGATGCGCATCACGAGGAAGTCGCGAAAGCGCAGTCCGAGGCTACCGGCGTGGACATCGAGGCCGTCAGGCGTTTCGTCAACCGCTCCACCTATAGTGTGGTGCCGCTCGACGCCGAGGTGATCAAGACCCAGCAGGCGGTCGCCGATCGCTTCGCAAAGCTCGGCCTGATCCCGAAGCCGGTCAGCGTTTCCGACATCGTGTGGAAGTGGACGCCGGGCTCCTGATCGGTCCGCGCACGCCTCGTCCTTCGAGACGCGCGCGAAGGGCGCCCTCCTCAGGATAAGGCCAAGCGGCATCGGTGCCAGTCAAGTTGCTGCCGCGAACTCCGCCCTCATCCTGAGGAGCCCGCTAAAGCGGGCGTCTCGAAGGATGGCCGCAGGGAATAAAGCCTCGTCACCCCCTGCGGCGCGTCCTGGTGCGCGCTGCCTTCTTTGCCGCGGCGGCTGAACGCGACGCGGCGGTTCGCCGGCTCGCGGCACGCTTGCCCTGCTTCGACAGCGCGCTGCGCGATGCGGTCGAGCGCGGCTCCTTCTTCAACACGCCTTCGACGGCGCGTGACACTTTCGGCCGGCGCTTCGGCGTGCGCTTGCCCTGACCGACCTCGTAGGCGTATTTGGCGCTGCGGCGCGTCGCCTTCTTGGTTCGCCCCTTGCGCGGCGGCGGCAGATCAACGCCGGCGCGCCGCGCTTCGGAGAGGCCGATGGCGATGGCCTGCTTCGTCGAGCGTGCGCCGTGCTTGCCTTTGCGGATTCTGTCGATCTCATCCTTGACGAATTCGCCGGCCTGCGTGCTTGCCGATTTGCCGGCGCGCTTGTCCTGCTTCGCTTTGCGAATGATCTCTTCTCTCGGCATGGGTCGAGTTCCCTCTGAAGACATAGGGATATCTGACCGCAACGCATGACGCGGAGGATTGATCCTTTTCAGTTCCGTAGGGCCGCCAGCAGTTCATCAGGGTGCTCGGCCATGATCATGTGCCCGGCGCCCGGCACCACGACGGTCTTCGCATGCGGGATCGCCGCCGCGAGCGCCTTCCCGGCCTTCGCCGGCGTCATCATGTCCCGCTCGCCGAGGATCAGCGTTGTCGGCACCTTGACGCTCGCGGCGGCGGCAAGCGCGTTCGCGTAGGCATTGCAGGCCGACAAATCCCTGAACAGCACGCCGGGCTCGCAAGCCTTCAGCACCGCCTGCGCGCCACCATGCATCCACAGGCCCGGCGCGAGACTGCCGCCGAGCTCCGCGTTGAAGCCAAGGCCCCAGATCGACACCATGTCGTTTGCGTCCTGCGAGTTGGCCTCGGCTGCCTTCAGCAAATCCGGGCCGACAGTCATGGTCGCGGCAGTGCCGATCAGGCTCAGCGCGGACACCTTGTCGGGATGCCGCGCCGCCGTCTCCAGTGAGATCAGCGATCCCATGGAATGGCCGATCAGATGCGCCTTCGCAGCTCCCGCCGCATCAAGCAGTGCCGCGGTCCAGTCGGCCATCTCGGCGATGCTGCCGAGCGAAGGTCCGGCCGAGCGGCCGTGACCGGGGAGATCAGGTGCCAGCACGGCAAAGCCGTGATGGGCGAACCAGCGCGTATGCAGCGCCCAGGTCGAATGGTCGAAGCCGGCGCCATGGATGAAGGCGACTGCGGGCAGGGATTTGTCGAAGTCGCGGCCGCCGGTCGCGACAAACACCTCGGTGCCGTTGACGGAGAGCTTCATGGCTTAAACCTTTTGCGAGATGCGCAGCGCTTGGGCGAGATCGTCGATGATGTCGCTCGCGGTCTCGATGCCGACCGACAGCCGCACCAGCTCCTCGCCGATGCCGGCCGCCTTGAGCTGCTCGGCATCCATCTGCTGATGGGTCGTCGAGGCCGGGTGGATCACCAGCGTCTTGGCGTCGCCGACATTGGCGAGATGGCTGATCACGCGCAGGGATTCGATGAACTTGCGCCCGGCGGGACGCCCACCCTTGATGCCGAAGGAGATGATCGAGCCGGCGCCGCGCGGCAGGAGCTGCTTTGCGAGCTGATAGTCCGTGTGCGTCTCCAGCGAGGGATGCAGCACCCAGTCGACGGCCTTGTTGGACTTCAATGCTTCCAGCACGAGGTGCGTGTTCTGCATGTGGCGGTCCATGCGCACGCCGAGCGTCTCGACGCCCTGCAGCAGCTGGAAGGCGTTGGTCGGCGACAGGCAGGCGCCGAAATCGCGCAGGCCTTCGGTGCGCGCGCGCATGATGAAGGCGGCCGTGCCGAACTGCTCGTCGAAGACGATGCCGTGATAGCCGCCATAGGGCTCGGTCAGCACGGCGAACTTGGAGGACGCCCGCCAGTCGAAGCGGCCGCCGTCGACGATGGCGCCGCCGATCGCGATGCCATGGCCGCCGATCCATTTGGTCGCCGAGTGCATGACGATGTCGGCACCAAGCTCGATCGGGCGGCTGAGATAGGGCGTGGCAAAGGTGTTGTCGATCAGCAGCGGAATCTTTGCGTCATGCGCGATGGCCGCGACCTTCGGAATGTCCAGCACCTCCAGCCCCGGATTGCCGATGGTCTCGCCGATTACGAGCTTCGTGTTCGGCTTGATGGCGCTGCGGAACGCGTGGAGATCGCGCGGCTTGACGAAGGTCGTGGTGATGCCAAAACGCGGCAGCGTGTGCGCCAGGAGGTTGATGGTGCCGCCATAGAGCGAGCTCGACGCCACGATGTGATCGCCGGCATTTAAAAGCGTCGCGATCGCCAGATGCAGCGCGGCCATGCCGCTCGCGGTGCAGATAGCGCCGACGCCGCCCTCCAGCGCCGCGAGCCGCTCCTCCAGCACGCCGGTGGTCGGATTGGAGATGCGCGTATAGATGTGGCCGGCGCGTTCGAGATTGAACAGCGCAGCCGCGTGATCGGAGTCCTGGAACACGTAGGACGTGGTCTGGTAGATCGGCACCGCGCGGGCCCCGGTCGCGGGGTCCGGATGCTGGCCGGCATGCAGGCTCAGGGTCTCGAAGGCAGGCGGTTTTGGCGCGGGCATGCGTGGCCTCGTTGGGTCTGTCGGCGATGGGGGCGTTGTGCCATAAAATCGCACGCGGCGTCAGCCCATTGACTCTCCGCAGGAGGCCGTCATGCCCGGGCTTGTCCCGGGCATCCACGTTCTTCATACCGCATGGCAAGGCGTGGATGGCCGGGACAAGCCCGGCCATGACGCCGTGGAAGCATGAGTGCACCCAACTTCTATCCGCAGGGCTATCCCCCGATCGCCTGCTCGATAATCCGCGCCTCCCGCAGCAATATCTCCACAACCTCCTGCTCGCGCCTTGGCCCGAGCCTCGTCCGAACGGCGGAGACGGTGATCGCCGCAGCCGGCTGTCCGTCCGGGGTCTTGATCCAGGTCGAGATCGATTTCGTGCCCTGCACGAGGCCGATCTCTCTCATGTTGTAGCCTCGTCGCCGCGCCGTGGTGACATGGCTCATCACGGCGGCGACGTCGGTCTGGTAGGTCTCGAACCTCTTTTCGTTGGCTGCGACGATCTTTCGCGCGTCCTGCGCCGGCATCGCGGCAAGGATGGCGACGCCTGCACTGGAGACGCCGAGCGGCCGGCGCGCGCCGATCTCGATCGACAGTACCTGGATCGGATAGACGCCGATCCTGCGATCGACGCAGAGTGTGTCGTTGCCGGTGCGCACCGTCAGGAACAGCGTGTCGCCGATCTCGGTGGAGGCACGTTGCAGCGACGGATTGGCGGCAATCAGCAGCCGCGACGGTCGCGGCCGGGCCAGCGCCAGCTCCGGCACCTGGTTGCCGATCGCGTAGCGGCCGCTCCGCTCGTTCCACTCGACGATGCCTTCCTCGATCAGCACGTGGACGATGCGATGCACGGTCGGACGGGCGAGGCCGGTCGCGCGCACGACGTCGGCCAATGGCACACCGGCCTCGCGGCCTGCGGCGAGAATGCGCAGCACCGCGAGCGCGCGCCGGATCGCCTGCGCGCCTTGCCGCGGTGCCATCGCGTTGCGGGCTACTCTGGTTCTGTCCATAATATGGACAAGAACGCCACAATTCACTCGACAGGTAAAGCGCGCCTTTGGAGATTGCGCTCCGATCGAGTTGCCTCAGCGCGACGTCAGGCCATTCGACGAAATTGGAAGCGCCGCCGGGAGGTTAACATGAGATTAATCTGGATTGCCATAGCTGCCGCAGCCGCGATGCTGGCGGGGCCCGCGTTGGGCCAGCAATGGCCGGCACGCAACGTCAAGCTGATCGTGCCTTATCCCGCCGGCGGCAATGTCGACAGCGCCGCGCGCATCGTCGCCGACAAGCTGCAGGAAAAGCTCGGCCAGCCCTTCATCATCGAGAACAAGGCCGGCGCCGGCGGCATGATCGCGGGCGAGGCCTTCGCGAAATCGGCGCCCGACGGCTACACGCTGTTCGTCGGCGCCAACGGCCCGGTGCTGTTCGCGACCGAGATCAACAAGCGCGACGCCTACAACTGGAAGAAGGACTTCCTGCCGATCTCGACGATCTCGATGACGCCGCTGGTACTCGAGGTCCATCCGTCGGTGCAGGCGACGACGCTCAAGGAGTTTATCGATCTCGCCAAGCGCGAGCCCGGCAAGCTGACCATGGCCTCGCCCGGTCCCGGCACCACCAACCATCTGCTCAGCGAGCTGATGCAATCCAGCCTCGAGGTGCAATGGGTCACCGCGCATTACCGCGGCAATGCGCCTGCGATCAACGATCTGCTCGGCGGCCAGGTGCAGTTCGCGTTCGACCAGCTCACCGTCAGCCTCCAGCACATCAAGGCCGGCCTGTTCCGTGCGCTGGCGGTCACCAGCCCGCACCGCCTGAAGTCGCTCCCCGACGTGCCGACCTTCGCTGAACTCGGCTACAAGGATTTCGACGGCCAGACCTTCACCGGCCTGTTCGCGCCCGCGGGCACGCCGGCGCCGATCGTGGAGAAGCTGCACGAGACGCTCGTCGCGATCCTGAAGGACCCCAGCGTGGTCGACAAATTCGAAAAACTCGGCGGCGAAGCCACGCCGATGACGCCGGACGAATTCAAGGCCTATCTCGAGCGCGAGGACGCCAAGTGGATTCCGGTCGTGCGCAAGGCCAACATCACGGCGAATTGAGCCATGCGGATCGATCCCACCGAGCTCGGCGCCGAGCGCATCTACCGCCTGATGACCGGCATCGTGGTGCCGCGTCCGATCGCCTGGGTGACCAGCCTGTCGCGCAGCGGCGTGCTCAACCTCGCCCCGTTCAGCGCCTTCACCTTCGTCTCGCAGAAGCCGCCGATGCTCGCCATCAGCGTCGGCCGCAAGGGCCCCGATTACAAGGACACCGCGCACAACATCCTCGATACCGAGGAATATGTGATCCACATCGCCGATACGCCGCTGATGTCGGCGGTGCACGATTCATCGGTCGAGCATCCGCCTGAAATCAGCGAGGTCGAACATCTCGGGCTCGAAACGCTGCCCTGCGAGCTCATCAAGGTGCGCCGGCTGGCGGCAGCGCCGGTCGCGATGGAATGCCGCTTCCGGCAGTGCCTCGAATTCGGCGAGGCCAGGAGCCGGCTCATCGTCGGCGAGGTCGTGATGTTCCACATCCGCGACGGCCTCGTGAATGACGGCAAGGTCGAGACCGCCGCGCTCGACCCGATCGCCCGCATCGGCGGTCCCCGTTACGCCCGGCTCGGCGAGATCGTGACGCTCAAGACCGTGTTCCAGACCCCGAAATCGAAAGACTGAGCGCCGCCGCCCGCCGCGCTGCCCGAACACCATTGGAGAACACCATGCGCCTCGTAAGCTATCTCGTGGATGGAGAGCCGCGCTACGGCGCGGCCGTCGAAGGCGGTGTGATCGATCTGACCAGGCGGATCGGCCGCGACTTCTCCGACGTGCGCGCCCTGATCGCGGCCAACGCGCTCGCCGATGCGCAGGAGGCGACGGCCGGCGCCAAGCCCGACTACGCGCTGGACGAACTCGTCCTGCTTCCGCCGGTGCTGGCGCCGGAAAAGCTCTGGTGCATCGGCGTCAACTATGCCGAGCGCAACGCCGAATACAAAGACGATTCAGACCTGCCCAAATATCCGAGCCTGTTCGTGCGCAGCATGTCGTCCATGACCGGTTCCGGCCAGCCGCTGGAGAAGCCGAAGGTTTCGGAACAGCTCGACTACGAGGGCGAGCTCGTCATCGTGATCGGGCAGGGCGGCCGTCACATCCCGCGAGAGAAGGCCTGGTCGCACATCTTTGGCATGACGCTGTGCAACGAGGGCACGATCCGCGACTGGCTGCCTCACGGCAAGTTCAACGTCACCCAAGGCAAGAACTTCGACCGCTCCGGCAGCATCGGCCCGTGGATCGTCACGGCCGACGAGCTCGACCCGCGCGGACCTCATGACATCACCACGCGAGTCAACGGCGAGGTACGGCAGCAGGACACGACCGAGCGGCTGATGTTCCCGTTCGATTTCATCATCTCCTATCTCTCCACCTTTGCCACGCTGAAGCCCGGCGACATGATCGTGACGGGCACGCCAACCGGCGCGGGCGCACGCTTCAATCCGCCGCGCTGGCTGAAAGTCGGCGACGTCGTCGAGGTCGAATCGAGCCGCATCGGCGTGCTGCGCAACACCGTGGCCGCGGAGAGCTAGATCATGCTGGATGCCGCCACGATCGAACGTCTTGCCGCGCGGCTGGATGAGGCCGAGCGCACCAAATCGCTGATCCCGATGTTCACGAAAGAGTATCCGGATTTCAGCATCGAGGATGCCTATGCGGTCCAGCGCGCCTGGACAAAGCTTCAGCTCGGTCGCGGCCGCATCATCAAGGGCCACAAGATCGGCTTGACCTCGAAGGCGATGCAGAACGCGGTCGGCATCTCCGAGCCCGATTACGGCGTGCTGTTCGCCGACATGTTCTATGCCGACGCGACGCCGATTCCATTCGACCGCTTCCACGCGCCGCGCATCGAGGTCGAGCTCGCCTTCGTGCTGAAGGCACCGCTGCGCGGTCCTGATTGCACCATCTTCGACGTGCTCAACGCCACCGATTACGTGACGCCGGCGCTCGAGATCCTGGAGACGCGGATGCATCGCATCGATCCGGAAACCGGCAAGACCCGCAAGGTCATGGACACCATCTCGGACAACGCGGCGAATGCCGCGCTGGTGCTCGGCGGCCGGCCGTTCCGCCCCTTGGATGCGGATCTGCGCTGGATCGGTGCGCTCTTGTTTCGCAACGGCGAAGTCGAGGAAACCGGCCTTGCAGCCGGCGTGCTCAATCACCCCGCCAACGGCATCGCCTGGCTCGCCAACCGCCTCGCGCCGCATGACGAGCATCTCAAGGCCGGCGAGGTCGTGCTGGCGGGATCGTTCACGCGCCCGGTCGACATCCGCCGCGGCGACACTTTTCATGCCGACTACGGCGCGTTCGGCTCGGTGTCGTGCCAGTTCGTCTGAACCAATAACAAACAGGGAGCGCATCATGAGTGGTCACACGCGCCGCAAGAGCATCCATATCGGCGGCTTCAAGCACGTCAATCCGATTCCGAACGCCTGCCGCATCGGCAATCTCGTGATGTCGGGCGTCATCCTCGGCCGCGATCCCACGACCAACGCCATGCCGGAGAGTCTCGACGCCCAATGCGCCAACATGTTCGCGCATATGAAGGCGACGGTGGAGGCCGCCGGCGGCAGCACCGACGACATCATCAAGATGACGGTGTGGCTGAAGGACCGCAACGACCGCGGGCCCGTCAATGTCGAGTGGCTCAAAATGTTTCCGGACGAGCATTCGCGCCCGGCGCGCCACGCGCTGCCGATGGACAACATGGACGGCGGCGCGCTGGTGCAGTGCGACTTCACCGCCGTGATCGACTGAAGGAGTTCCAGCGCATGCCGACCTATCTGCCGTTCGATCCCAATCCGCGCCGCCCAAGCAAGGCGCCGCCGCCGAAGACCGTCGACAGCCAGTTTCACGTGCTGGGTCCGATCGACAAATATCCGGAGCGTCCCGGTGCTGCCTATCGCATGCCGAGTGCGACCTGGGAAGCGGCGCTGCGCATGCACAAGGCGCTCGGCATCGAGCGCGGCATCATCGTGCAGACCACGACCTATGGCGCCGACCACGCCGTCGTGCTCGACGGCCTCGCCGCGATGGGCCCGAACTATCGCGGTTGCGCCAACGCGCTGGTGTTCGCGGAGGCAAGCGATTCTTATCTCGCCACGCTGCACGATGCCGGCGTGCGCGGCGCGCGCTTCAGCTTCCGCCAGGAGCTCGGTGCCGTGCTGTCCGATGCCGATTTCGCCCGCGCCATCGCCCGCATCCGCGAGCTCGGCTGGTACGTCAAGATCCAGCCCGAGAAGGACGGCATCATGTCGAGCGTCGCCAAGTACGAAAATCTCGACGTGCCCGTGCTGATCGACCACATGGCGCGTCCCGATCCCGAAGCCGGCAAGGCCGATCCGAATCTGCGCAAGATGCTCGAGCTGCTCGCCAAGGGTAATTTCTGGGTGATGCTGTCGCTCGGCGAGAAGACCTCGAAGGCCGGCGCGCCCTACGACGACGTCATCCCGATCGCGCGTGCCTATATCGAGGCAGCCCCCGACCGCTGCGTCTGGGCCAGCGACTGGCCGCATCCGGTCTCGGTCAAGCAGCCGCCCAACGATGCCGACCTGTTGGAGCTGATGTATCGCTACGCGCCGGACCAGGCGGAGCTGGAAAAGATTTTGGTGCACAATCCGGCCAAGCTGTTCGGGTTTGCGGATTAGAGTCTGGGCGCACGCCACGCGCGCAGTGCGCTCCCTCTCCCGCTTGCGGGAGAGGGCGGGGGTGAGGGCTCTTTCCTCTAGGGGATTGCCCCATTGCGGAGGCACCCTCTCCCCAGCCCTCCCGCGCAAGCGGGGGAGGGGGCGCACCGCCGTCGGTGCGAACGCTCACACCACCGCCTGCTTCCCCACCCTGTCCCGCACCTCGGCCGCGATCTCGAATGAGCGCAGCCGCGCGGAATGGTCGTAGATCTGCCCCGTGGTCATCAGCTCGTCCGCGCCGGTCTCGGCGATCAGTGCCTTCAATTTCTCTTCCACCATTTCGGGCGAGCCGACCGCGGAGCAGGACAGCGACTGGTCGACCATGGCCTTCTCCGCCGGCGACCATAGCGCGTCCATGTCGTCCACCGGCGGCGGCAGCGGGCCTGGCGTGCCGCGGCGCAGATTGATGAATTGCTGCTGCAGCGAGGAGAACATGCGCTGCGCCTCCGCCTCGCTATCGGCGGCGAACACGTTGACGCCGATCATCGCATAGGGCTTGTCGAGCTGCGCTGATGGCTCGAAGCGCGCGCGATATTCGCGCAGCGCCGGCATCATCATCTGCGGCGCGAAATGCGAGGCGAACGCGAACGGCAGCCCGAGCATCGCGGCAAGCTGCGCGCCAAAGGTGCTGGATCCCAGGATCCACAGCGGCACCTTCGTCCCCATGCCGGGCACGGCGCGGATCGCCTGGTTCGGTTTGATATCGCCGAGCAGCGCCTGCAACTCCAGCACGTCATGCGGAAAATTCTCGGAACTGGTCGCGAGATCGCGCCGCAGCGCCCGTGCGGTGAACTGATCGGTGCCCGGCGCCCGCCCGAGCCCGAGATCGATCCGCCCGGGATAGAGCGATTCCAGCGTGCCGAACTGCTCGGCGATGACCAGCGGCGAATGGTTCGGCAGCATGATCCCGCCCGAGCCGACGCGGATCGTCCTGGTCCCGCCCGCGATGTGCCCGATCACCACCGATGTCGCCGCGCTGGCGATCCCCGTCATGTTGTGATGCTCGGCCAGCCAGAACCGCTTGTAGCCCCAGGTCTCCGCATGCTGCGCCAGATCGAGCGAGTTGCGAAACGCCTGCGCGGCGTCGCCGCCTTGGCAGATGGGCGCGAGGTCGAGCACGGAGAAGGGGATCATGGGGGGACCTGAAGGGGAGGATGACGCGTGTCTGTAGCGTCACATGTAGTGTCGGGACGAAGCCGTTGCCGCCACGGTTTGACCTGCGGCGCTATCGTTCACAACACTGTTATTGCGGCCTATGGCGCCCTTCGTCGCAACTGGGCGTTTTGCGCCTGTTGTTGTAGCTTGCGCAGCCATTGCACGGCAGTCCCGTGTCCCGGACGCGGTGCGGCGTGAAACGCTGCGCCGCAGGGCCGGGACCCATACCGCCATGTGGGCCCCCGGCTCAGCGACGCACCACTACGTGCTGCGTCGCGTCCGGGGCAAGCGAATTCATCGCACGGCGCGCATCTCGCCGCTCGCCAGGAGGAACCGACATGACCACGGTCCTATTCAACCGCCGAAGCCTGCTCGCGGGCGGCTCCGTCCTCGCAACCGGCGTCTTGGTATCAGGCGTTTCCGGATTGCTTTTGCCAGCCCGTGCGGCAGGCCTCGCGCCGACCGAAACGATGTCGGGCGGGGCGAACAATTATCGCAAGGGCGCGGCGACCGTGGACCGGATCGGCAAGGGCGGCTTCTGGATGAGCGGCACCGTCCGCCGCGCCGGCGACGGCGCGCCGCTTGTCGGGCAGCGCATCCAGATCTGGGCGCACACGGTCGAAGGGCAGGAGCACGAGCCGCAGAGTCACGGCGCCACGCTCACCGACAAGGACGGCAAGTTCCGGCTGGAGATGCCGCAGATCATTCCGATCTTTGGCCAGCCGCATGGCCATCTCGCCTATGACAGCGGTGAGTTCAAGACCGTCTTCCTGCGGCCGGTGATGCGGAGCGCAAAGGAAACCAGCCTCGAGGCGCACTTCGTCCTGCAGCCGGCCTGACCGGGCCAGCGAATGGCGGGGTGGAGATCGGCGCGGGTGATCCTGATCTGGGTCGCCCTTGCTTTGGCCGTCGGCGTGCCGATCGCGCTGGCTGCGACAAGCGAGCAGCTCGCATGGCGCGGTCCGGTCTACATCCTCGCCGGCTTCGCCGGGATCATTGCCCTCGGCCTCGTGCTGGTTCAGCCTCTGCTGGTCGGCGGTTATCTGCCGGGACTGTCGGCCTATCGCGGCCGACGTGCCCATCATTGGATCGGCCGCGCGCTTGCGCTTGCGGTCGTGATCCACGTCGCCGGCCTCTGGATCACCAGTCCGCCCGATATGATCGACGCGCTGACCTACGCATCGCCGACGCCGTTCTCCCCCTTCGGCGTGACCGCGATGTGGGCCATCTTCATTGTTGCAATTCTCGCCGCGTTGCGCCGGCGATTGGGACTGCGCCTCCGAACCTGGCGCATCGTCCATATTCCCCTCGCAATCGTCATCGTCGCAGGCAGCGTCGCCCATTGCCTGCTGATCGAGGGGACGATGGAGACGATCTCGAAGGTCGCGCTTTGTGCGCTGGTCCTCGCGGCGAGCATCAAGGTCATGGTTGATCTGCAGGTGTGGCGAAAGCGAAGGACGCTGCGCGGGGAAAGCCCGTAGCCCGGATGGAGCGACTTGTCCGCCGTAGCTCCAAAGAGCGAAGGCGGAAGCGAAATCCGGGGTAACTGCATCCGTGGTTGACAGCCCCGGATTACGCTTGCGCTCCATCCGGGCTACTCAGCTTGCCGCAAATAGCGACGGGGCGTATTCTCGCCCGATGATTGTGACTGCCCCCGATCTGAAAGCGTTCCTGCTCGCGACGCCGTTCTTCGGCGGCCTTTCGGACCCGGGCCTCGATCTGCTGATGTCGATGCTGGTCGAGCGCCGCTTCGATTGCAACGCGACCGTCGTGGCGGAGGGCGAGCCGGGACGCTCGATGTTCATCGTCAAATCCGGCCGGCTGGCGGTGAGCAAGCGGGCGAATGCAGGCAGCGCCATCCCCATTTCCCGTCTGGAGCCCGGGGACTTCTTCGGTGAAATGACGCTGATCGAAATGCAAAACCGCTCTGCGACGGTGGTCGCGGAGGCACCGACGGTGCTGTACGAGCTGACGGCCCAAAATCTCTACGCCTGCTACAAGGCCGACATCCACGCCTATGTGGTCGTCCTGCAGAACATCAACCGCGAACTGTGCCGGCGCTTGCGCCGGGCAGACAATCGGTTCACGAGGCAGCAGCTGGGTGACGACAATTGATGGTGCGCAGGCGGGTAGAGCGGTCGCGAAACCATCATGTCTCGCCACTGAGCAAGGCCTCGACGGGTCTTGGAAGTCACGACTTATCGTGCGCGTACTTCTCCAAGACCAGCCGATTATATTCATCTCTTACGGCTCTTCGTGAAACTTGCCCTTTTCGGTCTTTGGCAATTTTCAGAAGGTCGGGATCGGTCGGTACCCTCCGCCTAAATCTCGCAAAGAGTCGGGTCGGAGGCGCCGACGTCCTTCCAAACAGCCGGTCAAGCCATTCCATCATGTCCTCCCGGACAGACCGCGAATTACGACACTATCACCATGAATCTAGTGGTCAAAAGGACAGTGTGACGCATCTTTTCGAAGGGGCGCCATCAAAGCCGACATCGATTGCAACGATTTGACACGTCGGGCAACACACCTGCCTCCCGCCAAAACCCGTCAACCCCTCCTAGCAAAAATATTCTACTTTACCGAAATTCGGAATTGCGGCATATTCCTGCCATCCCGGCCCAAGGAGAGGGGCGATCGTACGTCGCAACGAACGTGGGCCGGGGTGCGGTGGACGCGGCTGCGTCGGGCACGGGAAGGCGGGACCAGGGCGGATGAACCTCGTGAGGTCCTTCTCCGTGCGACGAACGATGTTGCTGCGTACGGCAAAACCATGTCGTCCTGGCTGTCGTTGCTACAGCCAAGCTCTCGCGAAGATGCATCGGCCGACCGGACGCGGTGCATCGGTTTTCGCGAGGTGACGGAGGCCAGAAGGAACTCGGCTCCGGGGAGAGCAGGCATAAGCCGTCAACCCATCGCGCAGGGAAGGCCGGGTGTTTTCCGGCCCACCTGTTGTCCGCCTGCGCATTTGCGTGTGCAAATCTTTCGCGCAGCGGGTCATGGGTGCCAGCCGGCACCCGGTCTTCCCTGCGCCCTCTTCAAAGAAGAGGGTCAAGGAAACGAGCAAAACTCGGGCGTTTCAAGCCGCGAGAACGCGGCTTCATGTGTGGACGCAGACCGAGCGTTCTCGCCTCGCCGGTGCCGCCTGTATCAGCGACGGGCGGCGATCGCCGTCAGCTCCAGCCTGACGCTAGGTCCGAGATCCGCAACGCCGATGGCGGCACGCGCCGGCAGATGGTCCGCGGTGAAATAGCGCTTCCACACTTGGTTGAACGCCGCCTTGTCGGCGAGATCAGCCATAAAGATGGTCACCTGCAGAACGCAGGAGAGATCGGAGCCGGCCCCATCAAGCAGGGTCTTCAACTGTCGAAGCACATCGTCGGCCTGGCCTGCCATGTCGAGCCCCGCATCTTCAGGGACGATGCCGCCGAGATAGAGCACGCCGTTATGCTCGACGATCTCGTGGAGCAGTCCTTCATAGGGCAGGGAACGTTTGATCACGATGGCATCCGTGGAAGTTGCGGACTCGCTGGCCGGGGGGCAAGACTTGTTTCAACAAGGCTTGTTTCAATAGGGCTCGCTTCAGGAGGGGAAGCTGGTGCTGCCAGACAGGATTGAACTGTCGACCTCTCCATTACCAATGGAGTGCTCTACCACTGAGCTACGGCAGCATGTGCTGGTGAAGAATCGGGCGCCCGAGGGGCCTACCAAGCGGGCCGATATCTGCCACAAGCCCCCCTCCTGTGCAAGCTTGCTCGGCCCGTCAAAACGAGAAAATCGGGCCGATATCGAGGCCAAATTGGCTATTTTGGCTCGAAACGGCCGGCTTTCCGTCGATTCGGGTCCGATATCCCCACCCAACTGGCCAGTTGCCTGAAAGCTTGCGCTGGATCCATTTCGCGTTTCGCACGATCGGATCGCGCGGGCCTCTTGAGCTGCCGTATTCCTCGGGCATGGTATCGCCGATCGCTGCGATGGACACGTGATGGCCGACGAGACCGACAAGAGCGCGAAGCAGAATCAGGGCCGGGCGTCCCGGGACGACCGGCTGAAATCGGCGCTGCGCGAAAATTTGAAGCGGCGGAAGGTGCAGGCGCGCGAACGCGCCGCAAGCACTGAGCCCTCGCAGAATGACGATGATTCCCTAGATGAGGGGACTGCCGGGAAAGCCGGCGGCTAGAATTTTGGAATGAGCGAGAGTGACGATGGCGCAGGACGAGGTGCAACGAACCGGCAGGGAGGCGCAGTTGGCGCAGTTCTCGCGTCCCGAGCAGACTTTTCCGGTGCTGATGCCTGCCGAGATCGAGCGCCTCCGCCATTTCGGCGAGCTCAGGCAATATAAAGACGGCGAACTCCTGTTCGAGACCGGCAAGCGGGGGCCGGGCATGTTCGTGGTGCTGTCGGGTCATGTCGCGATCACCCAGCGCGACGGGCTCGGCCACGTCACGCCCGTGATCGACCAGGGGCCCGGGCAATTCTTGGCCGAACTCGGCCAGCTCTCGGGACGGCCGGCGCTGGTCGACGGACGTGCCGAAGGCGAGGTCGAGGTGCTGCTGGTTCCGCCGGACCGGTTGCGCGCGCTGCTGGTGGCCGAAGCCGATCTCGGCGAGCGCATCATGCGCGCACTCATCCTGCGCCGGGTCAGCCTGATCCAGGCCGGCATCGGCGGCCCCGTGCTGATCGGGCCGTCGAACTCCGCCGGCGTGGTGCGCCTGCAAGGCTTTCTCACCCGCAACGGCCAGCCGCATCATCTGCTCGACCCCGACAGCGAGCATGACGCCGCCGAGATCATCGCGCGCTATTCGCCGAAGCCGGAGGATTGGCCGCTCGTCGTCACCGCCGACGGCACCGTGCTGCGCAATCCCAGCGAAACCGCGCTCGGCCGCGCCATCGGCATGATCGGCGGGGCCAAGGACAACCGCATCTACGACGTCGCGATCGTCGGCTGCGGACCGGCGGGGCTTGCGACGGCGGTCTACGCGGCCTCCGAAGGCCTGTCGGTCGCGGTCGTCGACACCCGTGCCTTCGGCGGCCAGGCCGGCGCCAGCGCGCGCATCGAGAATTATCTGGGCTTTCCGACCGGCATCTCCGGTCAGGCGCTCGCTGGCCGTGCCTTCACCCAGGCGCAGAAATTCGGCGCCGACATCATGATTCCGATGTCGGTCAAATCGCTCGATTGCTCGCGCGCCAGCGGCACCTTCGCGCTGGCGCTGGATTGCGGCGACACCTTGCGCTCGCGCGCGGTGGTGGTCGCGAGCGGCGCGCGCTATCGCCGGCCGGAGATCGACAAGCTCGACAAATTCGAAGGCCGCGGCGTCTGGTACTGGGCTTCGCCGGTCGAGGCGCGGCTCTGCGCCGGCGAGGAGGTGGCTCTGGTCGGCGCCGGCAATTCGGCCGGGCAGGCGGCCGTGTTCCTGTCGGGGCACGCCAAACGCGTGCTGATGATCATCCGCGGCGGCGGCCTGGGGGCCAGCATGTCGCGCTATCTCATCGAGCGCATCGAAGCGACGCCGAACATCGAACTGCTGTTCAACACCGAGATCACGGCGCTCGAGGGTGACGAGGCCTCGCTGCTGCGGCGCATCCGCTGGAAGAGCCGGCTGTCGAGCGACGAAGACTCCGCCGACATCCGCAATCTGTTTCTGTTCGTCGGCGCCGATCCCGCCACCTCCTGGCTCGACGGCTGCGGTGTCACGCTCGATCGCGGCGGCTTCGTCGTAACAGGCGCGCAGTCCGAGCAGAACCAGGGCCGGTTGGTGGCGCCGCTGGAGACCTCCGTGCCCGGCGTCTATGCCGTCGGCGACGTCCGCTCCGGTTCGGTCAAGCGCGTCGGCGGCGCCATCGGCGAGGGCGCCCAGGTCGTGGCCTCCCTGCACGGCTATCTCGGCGACGCCGCAAAACCGGCGCTTTAGAGCACGATCCGGAAAAGTGTGAAGCAGTTTTCCGCAAGATCGCGCTCACCAATAAGTCAAGCAGAAGACAAGCGGGTGGCAAGACGAATCCGGCTTGCCATTGCGCCGCGTCATGCGTGACTATCTCCCCTCATCCTGAGGAGCGCGCCCAAGCGCGCGTCTCGAAGGATGAAGGCCCGGATGCATCTGGGCCTTTCGTGGTTCGCGCGGCGATGCGCAAGCATCGTCCGCAAGCGTGCTTCGCACGCTCCTCACCATGAGGATCTACAAACAAAATATCTAACGGGAGGACTAAATGGCTGAAATCGTCGTGCTCTACAAGACACCCAAGGATGCTGCCGCCTTCGACAAGTACTATGCCGAGACGCACATTCCGCTCGCCAAGAAGCTTCCCGGCCTGAAGAAATACGCCATCAGCAAGGGGCCGGTCGCATCTCCCGCCGGGCCTTCCGGAATCCATCTCGTCGCCATCCTCACCTTCGATAGCGTGGCCGCCATCCAGGCGGCATTCGGCAGCGAGGAAGGCAAGGCGACCGGCGCCGACGTGCCGAAATTCGCCAGCGGCGGCGCCGACCTGCTGATCTTCGACACCAAGGAAGTGTGAGGAATCGATTCAACTTTCGTCGAAGGCGACGAACCACCAACTGCTGTCGCTTGTGACAGCGATGCAAAAAATTCAGCCATGCGTTTGTCGATTTGCACGATGACGCATGGCTGCGCGCATGCATGCGACGACAACGCATGTGGCAATTCCATGAGCACCGTAATACTACTCTCCCCATCTCAACGCGGAGAGTAGGAGAGATGTCATGGTCCTTGGCTTGAGCCTGCCCGCCCTTACTCTGATCCATGTCGTCATCAGCCTGATCGCGATCGCCGCCGGCCTCGTCGTGATGTTCGGTCTGCTCGGCTCGAAGTCGATGCCGGCCCTCACCGCGATCTTCCTGGCTTTCACGATCCTCACCAGCGCCACCGGCTTCCTGTTTCCGTTCGAGAAGCTGCTGCCCTCGCACATCATCGGCATCATCTCGCTGGTCCTGCTCGCGATCGCCTGCGTCGCGCTGTACGGCATGAAGCTCACCGGCGTCTGGCGTCCGGTCTACATCGTGACCGCGATGATCTCGCTCTATTTCAACGTCTTCGTGCTGGTGATCCAGTCGTTCCTCAAGGTGCCGGCGCTGGCCGCGCTCGCGCCGGCCGTGGCGCCCGCGCCACCGTCGGGTCCCGTGTTCGCGGTGGTGCAGGGCATCGTGCTGGTGTTCTTCGTCGTGATCACCATCGGCGCCTGGCGGCGCTTCAGGCCGATGGCGTTTGCCTGATCACACGATTCTCAACGTTCCCAGTTGATGCGCGCATCGCATTCGGACCTCGCGCACCTATCTGCGCATCATCGGCGCGTGCTTGATCACGCGTAGCGCAACTGATTTTCACTGAAAGAGAGCAGTCCATGCCCACCATTACCAGCAAAGACGGCGTCGAGATCTTCTACAAGGACTGGGGAAGCGGTCGGCCGATCGTGTTCAGCCATGGCTGGCCGCTGTCGTCCGACGACTGGGACGCGCAGATGATTTTCTTCGTCAACAACGGCTACCGCGTCATCGCCCATGACCGCCGCGGTCATGGCCGCTCGTCGCAGGTCGCCGACGGTCACGACATGGATCACTATGCCGACGACCTCGCGGCCGTCACGGCGCATCTCGACCTCAAGAACGCCATCCATGTCGGCCATTCCACCGGCGGCGGCGAGGTCGTGCATTACATCGCGCGCCACGGCGAGAGCCGGGTGGCGAAAGCCGCGATCCTCTCCGCGGTGCCGCCGCTGATGGTGCAGACCGCGGCCAATCCCGGCGGCCTGCCGAAGAGCGTGTTCGACGATCTCCAGAAGCAACTCGCCGCCAGTCGCACGCAATTCTATCGCGACCTCCCCGCCGGCCCGTTCTATGGCTACAACCGTCCCGGCGCAAAGCCGTCGGAAGCGGTGATCCAGAACTGGTGGCGCCAGGGCATGATGGGCGGCGCCAAGGCGCATTACGACGGCATCGTCGCCTTCTCGCAGACCGACTTCACCCAAGACCTCAAGAAGATCAACGTGCCCGTGCTGGTGATGCACGGTGACGACGACCAGATCGTGCCTTACGCCGATTCCGCCCCGCTCTCGGCCAAGCTGCTCAAGAAGGGCATTTTGAAAACCTACAAGGGCTTTCCGCACGGCATGCCGACCACGCACGCCGAAATCATCAACGCGGATCTCCTGGCGTTTTTCAGGGAGTAAGGCGTAACTTGCGTACCAATACGCGACGCTCTCTTCCCCTCTCCCACAAAGGGGAGAAGGGAAGAACTCTCACTTCAAGATCGCTCTGATCGCATCGAAGGTGCGCTTGACGAAAGCTTCCGGCTTCTCCCGCGCGCCTTCGCCGATCCAGCTCTCGCCGCCGACGCGCATCGCGCCGGTGGCGATCATGGCGACGAGCCGCGCCTTCAGCTGGTCCGATTTGGTTCTGGCGCGCCGGGCAAGCCCGTCGGCCAGCGCGCGTTCGAGCTTCTCGTATTTGAGCTGGTCACGGGCCCGAAGCGCGGGATTGTCGCGCTTGAGCCGCGACATCGCCGCGGCTTCCGCCGGATCGATCCGCTTGACCGTTGCTGCGATCGCATTCTCCGCGGCCGTCAGCATGGGTTCATCCGCAGGTCGGGCAACGATCTCGGCGACCAACGCGCTTGCTGCGCCTTCCTGCCAGGCGGCGACCACGTCCTCCTTGGACGCGAAATAATGGAAGAAGCTGCGGCGCGACACGTCCGCCATTGCTGCGATGTCGTCGATGGTCGTGGCTTCGAAACCGCGCTCCAGGAACAGCGTCATCGCCGCCCGGGTCAGCCGCGCGCGGGTCTCCTGCTGCTTGCGCTGGCGCAGGCCGGTGCCTTCAGGGGAATTTCCGCCCGCAGGCAATGACTTGACGCGTTTCCGGACGACCTTTGAAGGCTTCAAATCGGTTCGCCTCTTGCAAACTTGCACTCAGTGCACATTTAGACCGGTCGCGGGCCTCATTCCAGCCCCGAAGGGAGACATGGCATGACCGACTGGACCACGGCAGACATCCCCTCTCTCGCCGGCAAGACGGCCGTCGTGACCGGAGCGACGGGCGGCCTCGGTTATGAGACGGCGATGGCGCTGGCGGGCGCCGGTGCCATTGTCATACTCACCGGACGCAGCGACGCAAAGGGCCTGCGGGCGATCGAAGGCATTTGCGAGCGGTTTCCCAACGCGCTGATCGCCTACGAGCATCTCGATCTCGCAAGCCTCGCTTCCGTCGCCGATTTCGCCAGGCGCTTTGCCGCCGGCAACGAGCAGCTCGACCTCCTCGTCAACAATGCCGGCGTGATGGCGCTGCCGAAACGACAGCAGACCGAAGATGGTTTCGAGATGCAGCTCGGCACCAACTATCTCGGTCACTACGCCCTGACGGCGCACCTGTTGCCGCAGCTTCGCCGCGCGAAAGCCACTCGTGTCGTCAATCTCTCGAGCCTTGCGCACCGCTCCGGCGCGATTAATTTCGACGATCTGCAAGGCAAGCATTGCTATCGCGCGTGGCGCGCCTACTGCCAGTCCAAGCTGGCGATGCTGATGTTTTCGCTCGAATTGCAGCGCCGTAGCGACGCAGCCGGCTGGGGCCTGATGAGCCTTGCGGCGCATCCCGGCTTTGCGCGCACCGATCTCATCGCGAACGGCCCGGGCGCCAACACGCTCCAGTGGCGGGTCGGCCGGCTATTCCAGCCGCTGTTCAGCCAGTCCGCTGCCGAGGGCGCACTGCCAACGCTGTTCGCCGCGACTTCGTCCACAGCGGAGCCCGGCGGGTATTACGGTCCGAACGGATTCTACGAAATGAAGGGGGCGCCCGCGGTGGCGAAGATCATGCCGCACGCGAAGGATTTCGCTGCGGCGGCCATGCTGTGGGATGCCTCGGCGACATTGACTGGTGTATCCTTCGACGAGATCGCGGCCGCCGCATGAGCCGCGACGCTGTTGGGGACGTCCCGATGCAAATCATCATCTTCGGCGCGACCGGCATGGTCGGGCAGGGCGTTTTGCGCGAATGCCTGATCGATCCCGGCATCGACCGTGTGCTCGTGGTCGGCCGCAGCCCGACCGGCGTGCGCAGCGCCAAGCTCGTCGAGATCATCCACGACAATTTTCTGGACTATTCGGCGATCGAAACGCAGCTGACCGGCTTCGATGCCTGCTTTTTCTGCCTCGGCGTCTCCTCGATCGGCATGAGCGAGGAGCGCTATCGGCATCTCACCTATGACCTCACGCTCGCGGCAGCGACGACGCTGGCACGCCTCAACCCGCAGATGACCTTCACCTACGTCACCGGGGCCGGCACTGATTCCACCGAGCAGGGTTCGCGGATGTGGGCGCGGATCAAGGGCAAGACCGAGAACGATCTGCTCAAGCTGCCGTTCAGGGCCGCCTATATGTTCCGGCCCGGCGCGATCCAGCCCCTGCACGGCGCCCGTTCCAAGACCGCCTGGGTGCAGGCGGTCTATACCGCAACCTGGCCCCTCTGGTCGGTGCTGCGCCGGCTCTCGCCGCGGCTCGTCACCTCCACCGAGCAGATCGGCCGCGCCATGATCCACGTCGCCCGGGAGGGGTATCCGCGCAAGGTGCTGGAGATGGAGGATATCAATAGCCTCTGACCCGCCGACCCGGTAGTTTGGACGGAAATTTCGGGGCCCGCGCGCGTTGAGCCCGGTCCACTCCGAAGGAGAAGCGTCGGCGATGCCGCCCCAGCTCAAACTGATCGCACTCGACGCCGACGATCTCGCCGTGATCTCGACCCATGTCCAGGACGCGCGTGTGCAGGCCTCCGACATCCTCTGGCGACAAAGCGAGAAGCGGCTTGTGGTCGGGATGAGCCGGCTGGATTGGGAGCAGACGCTGGAGGGCGAGGCCGAGCCGCGTCGGCTGGTCGCCGCGCTCCGCTTCGACCGCGTGCTCGCCTGCAAGTCGCGCAACATCGACCTCGCTGCTCCCGACAAGGTCCTGGACCTCGTCGGCATTGAATTTCACCCGAGGGACGGGCGCGACGAGGAGCCCGCCGGCAGCGCACTGCTTTTGTTCACCGAGGGTGGCGCCATCCGGCTCGACGTCGAATGCCTGGAATGCGAGCTGACTGACCTCGGGGCGGACGCACTGGGAACGGGGCTGGAGATCGAGGGGGAGGTGTGAGGTTGCCTGTATACCAGCCGCACCGCCTCGCTCCCGCGCCAGAACGGCGCCTTGCGAGGGTTGACGCCGCTTCCCCGCCGCGCCATTGAGCAGGGGACCTGGTGCGCCAATCCGCCCCAAAGACCAGCCAGAAGCCAAGCCAGACATGCCCGTTCGCCTCGACCGCAGCAGCGCCGATTTTGACCAGCGATTCGCGGCCTTCCTCGCCGCCAAACGCGAGGTCTCGGCCGACGTCGAGGCCGCCGCGCGCGCGATCGTCGACGACGTCGCCAGACGGGGCGACGCGGCCCTTCTCGAGGCCACGGCAAAGTTCGACCGGCTGACGCTGGATGCATCCAACCTTCGCGTCACCGCAGCCGAGATCGAAGCCGCGACAAAGGCCTGCGATGCCGCCACGCTGGACGCGCTCAAGCTCGCGCGCGACCGCATCGAGACCTATCACCGCCGCCAGCTGCCGACGGACGAACGCTTCACCGACCCGCTCGGCGTCGAACTCGGCTGGCGCTACACCGCGATCGAATCCGCCGGCCTCTACGTGCCCGGCGGCACCGCGGCCTATCCGTCCTCGGTGCTGATGAACGCAGTGCCCGCAAAAGTCGCCGGCGTCTCGCGCCTCGTGATGGTGGTGCCCTCGCCCGATGGCAAGCTCAATCCGCTGGTGCTGGCGGCCGCGCATCTCGGCGGCGTCAGCGAGATTTACCGCGTCGGCGGCGCGCAGGCCGTGGCGGCGTTGGCGCACGGCACCGCGACCATCGCGCCGGTGGCAAAGATCGTCGGCCCCGGCAACGCCTATGTCGCCGCCGCCAAGCGGTTGGTGTTCGGCAAGGTCGGCATCGACATGATCGCCGGCCCGTCTGAAGTGCTCGTGATTGCCGACGACACCGGTAATGCCGACTGGATCGCCGCCGATCTCCTGGCGCAGGCCGAGCACGATGCCAGCGCGCAGTCGATCCTGATCACTGACTCGGCACGGCTTGCCGCCGACGTCGAAAAGGCGGTGGAGGCGCAGCTGAAGACACTGCCGCGCGCCGCGATCGCGGGCGCGTCGTGGGCCGATTTCGGCGCCGTCATCATGGTGAAGAACCTCGACGCCGCCATCCCGCTCGCGGACGCCATCGCCGCCGAGCATCTCGAGATCATGACTGGCGATCCCGACGCGCTAGCCGCCAGGATCCGCAACGCCGGCGCGGTGTTCCTCGGGCCCCATACGCCGGAGGCGATCGGCGATTATGTCGGCGGCTCCAACCACGTGCTGCCGACGGCGCGCTCGGCGCGATTCTCCTCAGGGCTTTCGGTGCACGACTTCATGAAGCGCACTTCCATCCTGAAATGCGGCCCGGATCAGCTGCGTGCGCTGGGGCCGGCCGCGATGACGCTCGGCAAGGCGGAGGGGCTCGATGCCCATTCGCGTTCGATTGGATTGCGCCTCAATCTGTCATGACAAAGCCGCCCGAACAGGACGACTCGACCAATCGCATCGTCGGCGTCACGCTCGACGAAGAATCGATCGGCCGTTCCGGGCCGGATATCGAGCACGAGCGCGCGATCGCGATCTACGACCTGATCGAGCAGAATTTGTTCGCGCCCGATGGCGCCGACGGGAAGGGCCCGTTCACGCTGCATATCGGCATCACCGGCAACCGGCTGATGTTCGACATCCGCCGCGAGGACGGTACGCCCGTCGTCGCGCATCTGTTGTCGCTGACGCCGTTCCGGCGGATCGTGAAGGATTATTTCATGATCTGCGACAGCTACTACCAGGCGATCCGCACCGCGACCCCCGACAAGATCGAGGCCATCGACATGGGCCGCCGCGGCATCCATGACGAGGGATCGCGCACGCTGCAGGAGCGGCTGAAGGGCAAGGTGCGGGTCGATTTCGAGACCTCGCGTCGGCTGTTCACGCTCATAACCGTCCTTCACTGGAAGGGCTAAGCGCGATGGCGGCGCCGCCACGCGCACGCGATCCGCAATCGGTGCTGTTCGCCTGTGCGATGAACAGCGTGCGCTCGCCGATGGCCGAGAGCCTGTTACAGCACATGTTTCCGCAGGGTCTCTACGTGAAGTCGGCCGGCGCGAGGCGCGGCGAGCTCGATCCGTTTGCGGTGTCTGTGATGGCCGAGCTCGGCCAGGACATCTCCGCCCACAAGCCGCAGACCTTCGAGGAGCTGGAGGATTGGGAGGGGCTGAATTTCGACCTCATCATCACGCTCTCGCCCGAGGCGCACCACAAGGCGCTGGAGCTGACGCGAACACTCGCGGCCGACGTCGAATACTGGCCGACGCAGGATCCCACCACCATCGAAGGCAGCCGCGACCAGAAGCTTGCCGCATACCGCGACGTCTGCGACCAGCTGCTGCTGCGCATCCGCCGGCGCTTCGCCAAGGTAGGCGCGGCGAGCGGGTAGTCTCGTGCCCCGGACGCAGCGCAGCGCCCTTCGCAGTGCGCTGCAGAGCCGGGGCCCATCTCACCGCAGGCGCAAGCCCATGGGTCCCAGCTCAGCGTCGCAGCATTTCATGCCGCGCCGCGTCCGGGACACGAAGCCTCCCGTAACACCGGCGTCACAGACTGAGAGCACAGCCATGTCGGAAACCTCGAATCACCAAACCTGGGGTTCCCGGGTTGTGAAACCGGCCCCCTTCCGATAGGTTCCGCGCGCAATTCACCCCCGCTTCATCCCCCAAATCACCTGATGCTTGGCCGCCCCAAATTCGTACTTGCCTCCGGTTCGCCGCGGCGCCTGTCGCTGCTCAACCAGGCCGGCATCGAGCCGGACGCGCTCCGGCCGGCCGACGTCGACGAGACGCCGAGGCGGGGCGAGCTGCCGCGCGCCTGCGCCAATCGCCTGGCCCGGGCCAAGGCCGATGCGGCGCTGAAATCGGTGCAGCTCGACGACGAGCTGCGCGGCGCCTTCATCCTCGCAGCCGACACCGTGGTGGCGGTCGGCCGCCGCATTCTGCCCAAGGCCAATCTGGTGGACGAGGCCGCGCAGTGCCTGCGCCTGCTGTCGGGCCGCAACCACCGCGTCTATACCGCGATCTGCCTGGTCACGCCGCGTGAGGCCTTCCGCCAGCGCCTGGTCGAGACCCGCGTCCGCTTCAAGCGCCTCTCGGAAGACGACATCCAGGCCTATATCGGCTCCGGCGAATGGCGCGGCAAAGCCGGCGGCTACGCCGTGCAGGGCATCGCCGGCTCCTTCGTGGTCAAGATGGTGGGGTCCTACACCAACGTGGTCGGCCTGCCGCTCTATGAGACCACCACGCTGCTTGGCGGCGAGGGTTTTCCGATCCGCTTCGGCTGGCTCAACGCCACCACCGCGGTGTGAGCCGACAAGCCGCGGCCCCAACAAAAATCGCGAAACAACCCCATGCAAAGTAAAATGGCCTGACCGGGCGCATGCGCTGTCGCCCAAGGAACCTGTTTGCCGACAGGCTCTTGAACAGTTTCACCCCGTGCAAGCCGCCGACATCATGGACGACCAGGTCAAAAATCCCGCCAGCCCGCTCAAAACCTGCCCGATCTGCGGCAAGCCGCAGTCCGAGGCCACCCGTCCGTTCTGCTCCTCGCGCTGCCGCGACGTCGACCTGAACCGCTGGCTGAAGGGCTCCTATGTCATCCCCGGCCACGCCGACGACGCGGACGATGTCGAATAATTAAATAAGATCAATAGCTTATTTGGATGGCAAGCGCGTCGCGCGCCAGCCGCGGCAAACCCGTCCCACCTTGTGCACAGCCGGACCCCGCCCGGCGAAGCCTCTTGGCGAAGCCGGGTGGACACGCCGCCCCGAGCCCACTATAAACCGCCCGCTCGATGGGCCTTGGGTCCTTCGCTCAGCACGCCCAGGTAGCTCAGTTGGTAGAGCATGCGACTGAAAATCGCAGTGTCGGTGGTTCGATTCCGCCCCTGGGCACCATTCCGTGTGACACGCGCCCGGTGCTCGCCGCTTTGCCTCAACTTCCGTACAGATAGTTCGGCAGCCACAGCGTCATGCCGGGCCAAAGATACATGATCACCATGCAGAGGATCACGATCAGCATGTAGGGCATCATGCCCGAAAAGATCTGGTTCAGCGTGACATGCTTCGGTGCGACGCCTTTGAGGTAGAACGCGGACATCGCCACGGGCGGCGACAGGAACGCCGCCTGCAGGTTCACGAACACCAGCACGCCCCACAGCACCGGGTCGATGCCGAAATGCTTCAGCATCGGCAGGAAGATCGGCACGAAGATGATGATGATCTCGGTCCATTCCAGCGGCCAGCCGAGGATGAAGATGATCGCCTGCGACAGGATCATGAACTGCACCGGCGACATGTTGAGCGAGAGCACCCAGCTTTCCAGCAGCGCCTGACCGCCGAGGATGGCGAACACCGCCGAGAACAGCGCGGAGCCGACGAACAGCCAGCACACCATCGCGGTCGTCTTCGCGGTCAGGAACACCGCTTCCTTGGTGCGCTTCCAGTCGAGCGTGCGGGCGTGGAAGGCAAGGATGAAGGCGCCGGCGGCGCCGACGCCGGCGGATTCGGTTGCCGTCGTGATGCCGAACAGGATCACGCCCAGCACCACGACGGTGAGAATACCCAGCGGCATCACCGACGAAGTCAGGAGTTTCAGCACTTCGAAGCGCTCGCCGTCCATGCGCAAGTAAGAGCGCACGGTCCATGCCGCCAAAACGGCGGCCGATATCGCGAACCAGATATAGAACTGGGTGTCCGGTCCCTTTTCGGCCGGCGACAGCTCCTTCGTCTCGACCGCGCTGCCGAGCTGCTGCAGGCCTTCGACGGCCTCGCTCGCCGCGCCGGCCTGCTGGTGGATCACGACATACCACCAGACCGTGCCGAGCATGATGACGGTCAGCAGCAACGGCACCAGCGAAATGAGGAAGTGCTTCATGATCGCGCCATAGCCCATCGGCTTGCCGTCGATCTCGAGCGTCATGGCCCTTGTGGGCGACAACAGCGCCTTGAACAGGCCGACGAACAGATTCGGCGAATACAGTGTCGCGAACCTCTTGATCCATTCAGGCAGCGGGACGCGGGTCTGTTCCTCCGGCAGCGGCGGGGCGATCTTCGGGTTAATCATCGCCCAGCCGATGACATAGACGAGATAGAGGAACGCCAGGAAGAAGCCCGGGAACATCGCCGCCGCGTAAAGCTTGACCACGGACTGGCCGGCGACCGCGGCATAGACGATGATCATCACCGAAGGCGGGATCAGGATGCCGAGCGTGCCGCCCGCGGTGATGACGCCGGAGGCGAGTTTCACGTCATAGCCGGCGCGCAGCATCGGGTTGAAGGCGATCACGCCCATCAGCACCACCACCGCACCGACGAGCCCGGAGGCGATGCCCCAGAACGTGCAGACGATCAGGGTCGCAACGGCGAGCGAGGCAGGCAGGCGGCGGAAGGCGAGCTGGATCGAATAGAACATCTTGTCGACCAGCGCGCCGCGCTCCATCACGTAGCCCATCAGCACGAACAACGGGATGGAAATCAGCACGTCATTGGTCATCGCACCGTAGGTGCGTTGGACCATCAGCTCGAAAACCCTGTTGTGCGTCCAGCTCTGCGACGGGTCGTAGAAGGCGATGAAGCCAAAGAACATGCCGAGGCCCATCAGCGTGAAGGCCGTGGCAAAGCCCATCATGATGACGACGACGATGAGCGTCAGCATCAACAGGCCAAGTGCCGGGTCGCTCATGTGTTCAGGTCCCCACCCATACCACGCTGCCGCGCCATTTCATCGATGCGCGCCGCGCCCTCGATGGCGAGCTTACGCGATTCCTCGTCCACGAATTCAGAGTGTGCGAGCTGTTCCTCGATGACGTCGGTCTCGGCGACGTCGGCAAGCCGGCTCGGCCATTCGCCGGTCTTCAGGCACGCGATGCAGCGGATCATCTCGCCGATCCCCTGAAGCATGACCAGCGCGCCCGCGATCGGAATGACGGTCTTGAAGTGGTAGACCGGCGGGCCATCCGCCGTGACGTTGGAATGCTCGTTGATGTGCCAGGAATCGGCGGCGTAGAAATAGCCTGCATAGATCAGCGCAGCGATGCCCGGAATGAAGAAGACGAAGTAGAGAATGAGGTCGAGCGCGGCCTGCGTTCGCGGCCGCATCGAGGAATACAGGAAGTCGCCGCGGACATGGGCGTTCTGCGCCAGCGTATAGGCGCCGGCCAGCATGAACAGCGACCCGTACAGCATGTTCTCGGCGTCGAAGATCCATGCCGTCGGCATGTTCACGGCGTAGCGTTTGAAAACCTCGATACAGACGACGCTCATCAGGACGATCATCAGCCAGGCGGTCGCCTTGCCGACCCAGGTCGAGATGCCGTCGATCGTGTGCAGTAAACTCTGGACGCTCATGTGATGCGGCCGCCTCGGTGAAAAGAGGATAGCTGAACATAGCACAAGGCACCGCCCAGGTGATGATCCGGACGGTGCCTTGCCGGTATTATTTCGCCGCTAGAGCTTCTTGGCCGCCGCGTTGGGCCCGAAATAGTGGTCGTAGGCCATGCGGCGGTTCACCACCGTATCCTGCTCCCACTGCGTCGCGCGCTTGGCGAATTCGATCTGCGACTGCACGATCTCCTTGAACAGGGGATTCTCCGCCGCTTTCTTCTTCACCACGCTATCATAGATCTCGAGCTGCTGCTTCAGGATGGCGTCGGGAGTCTTGTAGAACTTGACGTTGTCCTTGGTCTGCAGCTCCACATAGTCCTTGGAGTAGCGGTCGATCGCCTTCCAGGACATGTCCGCCGAAGCCGCGTCCACCGCGTTGGCGATGATCGCCTTTATCTTGTCCGGCAGCGCGTTGTACTTGTCCTTGTTGAACGTGATCTCGAACTGCTCGGCATTCTGGTGATAGCTCTGCAGCATGCAGACCTTGGAGACATCGGGGAAGCCAAGCACGCGGTCGGAGGTGGCATTATTGAACTCCGCCGCGTCCAAGAGGCCGCGGTCCATGGCAGCTACGATTTCGCCGCCGGGCAGCGCGTTCACGGCCGCGCCCATTCCCGAATACACGTCGATGGAGATTCCGACAGTGCGGAATTTCAAACCCTTGACATCCTCGGGCTTGGTGACCGGCTTCTTGAACCAGCCGAACGGCTGCGTCGGCATCGGCCCGTAAGGGAACGAGACCACGTTGGCGCCGATCGATTCATAGAGTTTTGCGAGCAGCTCCTTGCCGCCGCCGTAGCGGTGCCAGGCCAGCAGCATGTTGGCGTCCATCGCAAAGCCCGGACCCGATCCCCACAAAGCGAGCGCCGTCTGCTTGCCGTAGTGATAGACGAGCACGCCGTGGCCGCCGTCGAGCACGCCCTTGGATACCGCGTCGAGCAGGCCGAAGGCAGGCACCACGGCGCCGGCGGGAAGCACCTCGATCTTGAGGTCGCCACCGGTCATGTCGTTGACCTTCTTGGCGTAGTCGAGGGCGTATTCGTGGAAAATGTCCTTGGATGGCCAGGTGCTCTGCCAGCGCATGCTGATCGGTCCCTGCGCACTGACGATGGCCGGCGCGGCGACCGTGGCGGCGGCGCCAGCGGCAGCAACTTTCAGGAAGCGGCGTCGACTGGACGTGCCTCCTTTACCTGGTTTGGTCATGGCTTCCTCCCTCTGGTGTGGCGATCCATTGCGGATCACCCTGTTTTATGAGGAGAAGACAAAGACGCGCGCCGGGGTTTGGCAAGAATGTTCCCGGTGATGCGACGCTACGACGCGGATTGCAGTAATGACGCGCCGCAGTAGGACCAGATCACGAAGCGTCGCTACTTTTCAGAAAAGGCAGATCATCGGAATTTTGAATGAGCATGAGGCCGACGTTTCGGTCTCCGATCTGCCGCAAGCATGGCGTCAGCGCCGCCAGCAGCTACAAATGAAAAGCGACGTTCGGCGGGATGGAGGTGTCGGAGGCCAAGCGGCCGAAGACGCTCGAGGACGCGAACACGCGGCTGAAGCTGTTGCTGGCCGACGCATAGGCAATTCGGCCTAAGGACGTTCTGGAAGGTGGACTGCTGTTACAGCCAGCCGGGATGAGATCCGCGCACGCGGTTCAGGCGCTTGTGTCTCAATTGTATAGTTAATTCAATGGTGTACGAGTTCGCAATTTTGTCCTGAATGGCGCACCACGCCCCTGACGTCGGACATCCCCGAGATGTGGCTGCTCTCGAGCCACTACCATGGTTCGCTATACCAGACCGGCTGCCGCTGATATGATCTCTCGGCATTGGGACGGTAAACGGCAGCTCGCCACCGGACCTTTTTCTGCGATGCCGGCCTTCTGATCGGATTCGATCCCGCTCGCGCGCTTTTCGCATTGCCTCGACAAGAACGCTGAACAAATTCGTCAATGGCTGCCGCTGTCCCCGCTCACATTGGGAGATGTGCCATGGCTGCATCGGACTGGCGTCTCGAAGGCGAATGGATGAAGAACTGCACCTGTGCGTTTGGCTGCCCCTGCGATTTCAACGCGCCGCCGACCCAAGGCTATTGCAAGGGAATGGTCGCGATGCGGATCGCCAAAGGACATTTCGAAGGGACCAAGCTCGATGGTCTCTGCTTTGCGATCACGGTCGATTTCCCCGGGGCCCTTCATGAAGGCAACGGGACAATCCAGCCCATCATCGACGAACGCGCCACGGCGGAGCAGCGTCAGGCGTTGTTCGATATCTTTTCCGGCAAGCATTCGGCCGAAGGCACGCTTTTCCAGATCGTCAGCATGATCGTGACCAAGATCCACGATCCGGTGTTTGCGCCGTTCGAGTTTTCCTTCGACAAGGACGGACGCGTCGCAAAACTCGTCGCCATGGGCGTGCTTGAGACCGATGTCGAGCCGATCAAGAATCCGGTGACGGGTGATCCGCACCGCATTCAGGTGGTCATGCCCGAGGGATTCGAACATCGGGCGGCCGAGGTCGCATCCGCCAACATTCGCTCGACCGGTGCGATCCCGTTCGAGACCCGCGGTACGCATAGCTCGCTCGCCAATGTCGTGCAGACGCCCGAAGGCGTTGCGGCATGATGCGGCGCTGAAACCGAGACAAAACCTCGGTGTCAGCTCCTCATCGCTATGGACAAGTCGATGCAGGGGCGCTCGATACTGGAACACTTGCTCCACCGCGACCGGCTGATCGTCGCGATCGGGACCGCCGCTGTGGCGGCGCTCGCCTGGGCCTATCTCGCGGGCGGCGCCGGTATGGACACCGACATGATGGCCGAGATGCCGGACATGGCGCCGATGCCGTGGACGCTGCGCTCTGCCGCGCTGCTGTTCGCGATGTGGTGGGTGATGATGATCGCGATGATGGCGCCGAGCGCGGGGCCTACCGTCCTCTTGTATGCGACCGTCCGGCACAAGCACGAGACTGCATCCCGCGCGACAATCGATGCCTGGATCTTTCTCGCCGGGTACCTCGTGACATGGGCTGGGTTCAGTCTCGCAGCAGTCCTGGCGCAATGGGGGCTTGAGCGCCTCGGCCTCTTGTCGATGGCGATGGCAAGCACCAGCGCGGTTTTGGGCGGCATCATCCTGCTTGCCGCGGGCGTCTACCAGTTCACGCCTCTCAAACATGCCTGCCTGAGGTACTGCGAGAGTCCGCTGCTGTTTCTCAGCCGGCATTGGCGGCCCGGCACGCGCGGGGCATTCCGCATGGGGCTGCGCCACGGCAGCTACTGCGTCGGCTGCTGCTGGTTTCTGATGCTCTTGCTGTTTGTCGGCGGCGTGATGAACCTGGTCTGGATCGTCGGCCTCATGCTCTATGTCGCCGGCGAGAAGCTGCTGCCGTTCGGCCGAAGATTGAGCCATATGGCAGGCGTAATCCTCATCCTGTCCGGCGCGATCGTTCTTGCGCGCGCGGTGTGAGGCCCGAAAACTTCAGGGCCGCTAGAATACCGCCTCCCAACATGCCAACACCGCCCGGTTGCTGAAAAACGGCCGACCTCCGGGATCATACGAGCGCCGCAAGCTTAAGAATTGAGCATTGTTCCAACCGAAATTTAAGGCTGTCCCGCCTAACTTCGGCGCCATGGACAGGCCCGCGTCCGGTTTCCGGCCGGGGCCGTCCCTGTGCAAGGCGGAGAGAGGCGGTGCTGTTTTCGGCGATGAGCTCTGCCCTGCCCCTGTGGCTGACGCGGGGAGTGGGCAGGATGATGCTCGCGAGATCAATCCGCAGGGCGGCGCTGACGATTCTGCGCAATGCTCCGCTGCAGATCGCATTGTTCTTCCTGCCCCTGGCCTGGATCGGCTACTTCGCGATCACGTCATCGGAGCGGGCGGACGCGATCGGGCAGGCGCGGTCGCACGGCGACAGCGTCGCCGAACTGTTCGAGGAAAACACCGAACGCATCTTCGAGCGCGTCGATCAGTCGTTGCTGGTGGTGCGAACGCTCTACGCCCAGGATCCGCTCACCTTTAGCCTGAAGTCATGGTCCGACAAGGCCCGCATTGCGAGCGGCGACGTGGTTCAGTTCGCGCTGATCGGACTGGACGGCTACATGATCAATACGACCACGGGCTATTCGGGTCCGCCGCTCTATCTTGGCGATCGCGAGCACTTCATCAACGTCATGGCGCAAGCCGATGACCGCCTCTACGTCGCCACGCCAGTGCTGGGGCGGGCGTCGCACAAATGGACCATCCAGCTCGCGCGAAAGCTGTTCGACCTCGCCGGGAATCCGGTAGGCGTGGTCGTCGGCTCGCTCAGCGTCGACGTCGTCGGCAGGTTTTACGACACCGCAAAGCTCGGCGTCGGAGGAACGCTGGTGCTCAGAAATGCGAATTACGTGGTGCTCGCCGCCCGGGGCGTGGACCAGGGCTCCGTGATGGGTCAACGCGCGCCGAGCCGCGTCGAGGGCGAGCTGGGGGACGGCTTCTATGTGCAATATTGGAACGAGAACCGACCGAACCGCAGCGACCGGCTGATCACCGCGCGCAGGTCGCGGGCGTTTCCGCTCATCTTCACCGTCGGCATTTCGGAGCAGGAGATTTATTCCCGCTCCGCCTTCAGGCAGAAGGTCTATCTCGGCGGCGCGCTGCTGCTTACGTTCATCATCCTGGCCGCGACGACATTCCATTGGCGGCGGCAGCAGGCGCTGAATCGCGCCCACCGCGAGCTGCGCGATTTTGCCAGCAAGTTCGAGGATGCGCTCAGGACCCTTCCCCAGGGCTTGAGCATGTTCGACGGCCGTGACCGACTGATCGCGTTCAACCGGCAGTGGCTCGAACTCTACGGACTCGTACCGGAAGACATTCGGATCGGCATGGACTTCCGGGAGGTGTTCGCCAAGCAGACCGCCGTGCTCGACGTTGAGGCGTACCTCGTCGATTTGAAGAACCGGCTCGCGCAGTCGGAGCAGATCTCGAACACCGTGCAGTTTCCGGATGGACGGGTCGTCTACATCTCCTACGGCCGGCGCGAGGGTGGCGGCTGGGTTGCTACTCATGAGGACATCACCGAGCGCAAGGCGTCGGCGGACCGCATCGAGCGGCTGGCACATTACGACAGCCTGACCGGCCTTGCCAATCGCAACCTGTTCAAGGAGCGCATCGACGAGGCGCTGGCCCGCTCGCGGCGGCTGGAGCCCGCGTTCGCGGTACTCCTGCTCGATCTGGACAAGTTCAAGTCCGTCAATGACGCGCTCGGCCATCAATGCGGCGACGCGTTGCTGAAGCAGGTTGCCGACCGGATCAAGGCGCAGATTCGTGACGTCGATACGGCGGCGCGGATCGGCGGCGACGAGTTTGCCGTGATCGTGGCGCCGGGCCGGGCCGCGATGCGCGACGGCGCTGCGAGCCTGGCGGCGCGGCTGGTCCAGGCCATCGCCGAACCCTATCACATCGATGGCCATCCCGTCGTGATCGGCTGTAGCATTGGCCTTGCGCTCGTGCCCGAGCATGGCACACGGGTCGACGAGATACTTCGCAACGCCGATCTTGCGCTCTACAGGTCAAAGAATTCCGGCCGAAGCTGCTTCCACGTCTATTCAGCGGAGCTCAAGGCCGAAGCGGATCAGCGCAACGTGCTCGAGATCGAGCTGCGTGAAGCGATCTGGCGCGAGGAAATCGAGGTGTTTTATCAGCCCGTGATCGAGCTCGGCACCGGTCGGGTAAAATCGGTCGAGGCCCTGGCGCGCTGGCATCACGGCAGTAGGGGCTACATTCCTCCGGCGGAGTTCATTGCGGTTGCGGAGGCCGGGGGCTTGATCGTCGAGCTCGGCAATCAGGTGCTCGCCAGGGCCTGTCGCGATGCGACGAGCATGCCGGCCGACGTCAAGGTCGCTGTCAACCTCTCCGCCCTGCAATTTGCCAGCACCAATCTCGTCGACACCGTGACGTTTGCGTTGGCGCAGAGTGGCCTTCCGCAAACCCGGCTCGAGCTCGAGATCACCGAGAGCGTATTTCTCGCCGACAGCGAGGAGAACCTCAAGACGCTCCAGCGCCTCAAGGCGCTCGGCGTCTCCATTGCCCTCGATGATTTCGGTGTCGGATACTCGTCATTGTCCTATCTGACGGCGTTTCCGTTCGACAAGGTCAAGATCGACAAGTCATTCATCGACAGGATCGATCGCTGCGAGACCGTTGCCGTGCTCAAGTCCATCGTGCAGCTCGCGAAGACGTTGAAGCTGTCGATCGTCGCCGAGGGGGTCGAGTCCTCCGAACAGGTCAGACGGCTCCAATCACTCGGCATCTCGCTCGGCCAGGGATTTCACTTCAGCAAACCAGTGCCGCTCACCGGCTTGTCCTGGCAAGTCCCCGTGGCGCGCCGGAGACGACGTGCGGCGTGAGACGGGGCGTCGGGCCCCCATGGCGCGTTCGAGGCCGAAGCATCGCGCCGCGCGCAGCTAATTCCCGAGCCGGATCGCCTCCGCCCATTCCTGGCACTCCGCTTGCTCAGTCTCGACCAAATCCAGGCCTCAGCAGGGAGGCCGTTTCAGGTTGAGGCAAGCGATGCAGGAAGTGTCCCGTTCTGGTGCTACCGGTGAACTCAAGCTCGACGCGTTGATCGCCGATTTGTGGTGGCGCGTTCGGCTCTTGAATACCGATATCCTCGAAGAGGAGGCCAAATCCGGGGTGTTTGACGTGCAGCAGCCGACATATCCGCTGCTGGCCCTTAACCTTCGCGCGCGGCGCGACAATCTGGTCTCCACGATCGGCGTGCTCGAGGAGCGTGCGAAATCGGTGGCGGAAGCCGCTTGAGAACGGTCTCCTCCGATTGGACGATGCGAGATCGCCGACCGCATCGACGAGCATTCGTGATCGACGACACATATTATTCCGCTCCGTCAATCTAGCTTTGCGTCAGGTGGCTCGCAGTGATCCACCAGGCAAAGGACAAGACTGATGCGCAATTTCATTCTCGTGGCTTTCGCAGCGATCACGTTGGCAAGCGCGGTGACGCCCGCGAGCGCGCTAACGATCGTGCGCGATCATCGCGACCCGCCCGTCGTGCGCGACCATCGCAATCAGACCATCATCAGGGACCACCGCACTCATCCCGAGGTCCGCGATCACCGCCACTAAGCGTCTCGGCGGCGGAGTCGAACCAGGCCGGTTCGGCTCCGTTTCGCCTCACATGAAGCTCGACGATCACCTGCGCATGGCGCTTATGTCATTCGCGATTGTGAGGTCTGAGCACGAGCCACGCCCGCGCTCTCATGCTATTGCTGCCTCCGCAACGATTTGAGGCCGCCATGCTTCCCATTCCCGCCGACATCTTCACCGAGCCCGAGGACGTCTCGCCCGACGGCCTTGCCAATCTCGGCCCGCTCCGCCGCCTCGCAGGCCGTTGGCAGGCGGACAAGGGCATCGACATCAATCCGAAGGCGGAGGGTCCGGAGCGGCGGACCTTCATCGAGCGCATCCGCATGGACCCGATCGATCCGCAGGCCAACGGGCCGCAGCTGTTGTACGGGCTGCGCTATCACATCCACATCAACACGCCCGAGGAAGACATCACCTTCCATGACCAGGTCGGCTATTGGCTGTGGGAGCCCGCGACCGGGCTGATCATGCAGACGCTGGCCATTCCGCGCGGACAGGTGCTGCTGGCCTCGGGCAAGGCCGGGCCTGATGACAGGACAATCTCGGTCACCGCGAAGCGCGGCGACACCGCCTACGGGATCTGCTCGACCGATTTTCTGGAACAAGCCTTCCGCACCGATGCTTACCGTTGCGATATCACCTTCAACGACGACGGCAGCTGGACCTATCTGATCCAGACCGAGTTGTTCGTGCGCGGCGCGCCGTTCAATCATCGCGACACCAACACGCTGCAGCTGGTCGCGCCGCCAAAGCTCAATCCGCTCGCGGCGATCGTCAACGATCGCGCCAAGGAGAATGCGCCCGGCAATGGATCAGCGGCCTGAAGCGCTGCCCGGAGACTTGCATGAAACCGTATGTCATCTGCCTGATGCACTCCAGCCTCGACGGCCGCACGCACCCCAGCCGTTGGCGCCCGAAGGGGGCGGGGACGGACTGGTTCGAGAAGATTCATGACGAGCTCGGCGGCGATGCCTGGGTGATCGGCCGCGTCACCGGGTCGGAGTTCGCCAAGGGCCAGCCCTATCCCGCGAATGACGCGAAACTCCCGCGTGAAAACTGGTTCGCGCGGCGCGACGCGAAGACCTATGGCGTCGTGCTCGATGCGCAGGGCAAGATTGGCTGGGGCCGCTCGGACATCGGCGGCGACCCGATCGTCGTCGTGCTGACCGAGCGCGTGCCGGATTCGCATCTCGCCGGCCTGCGCGGCGAGGGCGTATCCTACATCTTTGCCGGCAAGTCCGAGATCGACCTGGCGCTGACACTGGACGTTCTCGGCCATGAGCTCGGCGTGAAGCGCCTGCTGGTGGAAGGCGGCGGCGTTGCCAATGGCGCGTTCCTGCGCGCCGGTCTCATCGACGAATTCAACCTGATCCTCAGCCCCGCGATCGACGGCGCAATGGGCGCGCCCTTCGTGTTCTCCTCGACGGAGGCGGACAGCGACAAGCGCGCGCCGATCGCCGCGATGACGCTGGAGAGCACGCGCGAGCTCGGCGGCGGTGTTCTGCTGCTGCGCTATCTGATCAGGAACGATCCCCAAGCCGCGAGCCGGTAGCTGCGGCCATGCCCGCGATAACAGAGCACATCGTCATCGTCGGCGCAGGCGCGGCCGGCCTGATGGCGGCGCGCGAGCTGGCGCGTGCTGGCCGGAAGGTGACGGTCCTGGAGGCGCGCAAGCGCTGCGGCGGCCGCGTCTATCCGCTGCCGGCCTCGCAGTTCGGCTACCCCGCCGGTGGCGGCGCCGAATTCGTCCATGGCGAGGCGCCGGTCACGCGCGGATTGCTGCGCGAGGCCGGCCTGTCGCTTCAGGTGATCGAGGGCGAGCAGTGGAGCTTTGACGGCACAGTGCTCTCGCGCGAGGAGCGCGACGATCCGCACGAGGCGGAGCTCCAGGCCGTGCTGGGGGATTTAAAGGACGATCTCACCGTCGCCGAGTTCCTGCGCCGGCATTTTGCCGGGGATGAATATGCGCCGATGCGCCATTCGATCGAGCGGATGGTCGAGGGCTATGACGCGGCCGATCCCGAGCACGCCTCGACGCTGGCGCTGCGCGAGGAATGGATGGATGGCGGGCACGCGCCGCAGGCGCGCATCGATGGCGGCTATGGCGCGCTGATCGACTTTCTGGCGGCCGACTGCCGCAGGCAGGGCGTCACCATTCATCTCGGTTGTGTGGTGTCGGCGATCGAGGAGGACGGCGGCATGCTCGCCGTTCACTGCACCGGCGGCGATGTGCGCGGCTGCGACCGCGCCATCCTCACCGTGCCGCTGCCGTTGCTGCGCGAGATCGCGCTGCCGGCGAGTGCGCGCGCGAGGCTTGCTGTTGCCGACGACATCGGCTTCGGCAATGTCGTCAAGATCCTGCTGCGCTTCGCGCGGCCATGGTGGCGCGAGCAACATCAGGATCTCGCACGCATGACCTTCCTGTTGTCCGACCAGAAGATCCCGGTGTGGTGGACCCAATATCCGAGCCGGCATGCCGTGCTCACCGGCTGGTTCGGCGGCCCGCGCACGGCGGAGCTGGAAAGCCTCGATCCGCAGCAACTGATTGAGGCCGGGCTCGATTCGCTCGCCGCCATCTTCAAGCTGTCGCGCGACGACATCGCGCGCGAGCTCGTGGCGGCGACGGCGACCAACTGGGCGCACGATCCTTTTGCCCGCGGCGCCTATTCATGGGCGACGCCGCGGACGCGCGCGGCACAAGCGATCCTCGCGCGTGCCGACGGCCTGGTGTTGTTCTCCGGTGAAGCGCTCTATCGCGGAGCCGACATGGGCACGGTGGAAGCGGCGCTCGCGAGCGGCCTGGAGACGGCCGGGATGATCCTGCGGGGATAGCTGCATCGTCATGCCCGGGCTTGTCCCGGGCGATCCACGTCTTGGCCACTGAACAGAACGTGGATGGCCGGGACAAGCCCGGCCATGACGATCGGGATGTCGTCAAGAAAAAGGCCCGCTGCGTGCGGGCCTCATCTCTCACCAGCGACTGCCGCCGAAGCCGAATGTCACGCTGGGGCCGCCGCCGTAATAGCCGTACGGCCCGCCGCCGTAATAGCCGTGATGCCTGGGGTAATAACCATAGTTGCGATAGTGCGGACGGTAGTAGCCGTGATGGTGGTGATGAGAGCGCCAATGATGGTGATGGCGATGGCCATGATGATGGTGCCGGTGCTGCGCGCTGATGTCGGTCGATTGGCCGGCCGGCGCGTTCCGCTTCGCGCTTGAATTGTCGGCCGCGTTTGCCGCCGATCCGCCGGCAAGCGCCGCAGCTCCGACCGCCATCGCGACAATGAGATACTTCATGTCATCACTCCAGTTGAATGTCGTGTGACAACAGATGGGCGTTCGCCGCGTTCCGGCCAGTGCGGGCGTCGAAACGACGCAGTTTCGCGACGCCCCGATTCGCGCCCATGAGTGCGTGTCGTGAGATTTATTGTCGCATCAACGGCGTTGCTCGCATTGCTGCCATCACTTGGCCGCGAACGACGCGATCACGTCACCAGTGGTAACGATGCGGGCGAACTCCCCATTCAGATTCGAAAGCGTCATCGCATGGATGTCCTCGGCGGAGTGCCTGTCGCCGTCGGGGCCGATGCGATCGAACGTCCATGTCGCATCGCGCACGAGGCGCGCCTCGAAGCCGAGATTGCCGGCCATCCGCGTCGTCGTTTCCACGCAATGATTGGTGGTGGCGCCGCAGATCACCACCGTGCCGATCCCGGCCGCGCGCAGGCGCTGTTCCAGATCGGTGCCGATGAAGGCGCTGTTGACGCGCTTGACGATCACCGTCTCGCCCGGCTGCTCGCGCGCCTCGTCCTTGACGGCATAGCCGGAACGCGATGGCAGAAACGATGAATTCGGCTTCGTGCCTTCATGGCGGATATGAAGGATCGGTGCGCCGCGCGCCCTGAATGCCTGCAGGAGAGCGGCAATCCGTGCCACCGCATCCGGATTGTTTCGTCGTTGTCCCGCCGCCTCCCATTCGTCGAACGCGCGCTGTACGTCGACGACGATGAGAGCGGGGAGGGGGTGAGGCATGATCGGACCTATCGGACGGGTGTGAAAGCGAATATGCGAGGAGGCAGACAACGCGCAATGCCAATCTTCCCTCGTTTCGCGACGCCATTACGGATCTGTAGCCCGGATGAGCGCAGCGATATCCGGGGCCGCTGACCCCGCATGTCGCTGCGCTCATGCGGGCTACGGGACGTACCCTCACGGGTGCGGATCGGGAAAGCCGTGGCGCTCTGAGAGTGCGGCGAGGATCGCGTCCTTGTCGGCGATGAAGGCGTGGCCCTGATGAGTGCCGGTCTGGTGCGGCGAGGTCGCTCCGTCAGCCAGAACCAGCAGCGGCAGCGACTGGTTCTCCTCGCCGAGAAGCGCGATCACCGGCTGCCTAGGGCGCGGCCATGCGATGCGCTCGACATCCAGCTTTTCGGCGAGCTGTGGAAACGAGGCCAGCACGCCCTCGATCAGCGCGCAATGCCAGCAATAGAACAGGCGCCCCGGAAAGGCCGGATCCTCGAAACCGGGGCGCAGCAAAATCAGGCGGTCGCGCGTCATGGATCGCTCCGAAGCATGGCCGCGACCATACACGCTGACCCCGGCGGAGGATGCCGCTACTTGAACGGATCCTGGATCGACGGCGACGACTGGCGGATGCGGCGCACACTCACCGGCTTACCGTCGGAGACGAACAGCAGTTCATATCGACGGCCTTCGTTGTCGGTCGCCGAGCAGGTGACGTCGTTGACCTTCCTGGCGGCGAAATTGCCGGTCTGGCGACAGAGGCCGGTGGAGGTCTGCTCGGCCGGCACCGGCAGGCCGTCGACCTTGGGACGGTCCTTGGAGTTGAGCAGCATGCGGTCGATCGGCAGCTCGTAGGAATTGTCGTCGGCGCGCTTGCCGTTCTCGCCGGAGAACGACACCACGTGGCTGTCGTCGGAGGGATCGTCGACCGCGACCGCGAAATTGACCCGGCCCTTGTCGCCATGGGCGTAGGCCACCGTCTTGCAGGCGAAGGTGCGGCCCGCGACCTTGAAGGTCTTGCAGTGGCCGGACATCAGCGCCAGCAGGTCGATATAGGCGTTCTGCTGTGCCGGGGGATTGTTGACCGGGATCGGCTTGGAAGTTTCGGCAAAACAAGGGCTTGCCGAAACGGCAAGGGTGGCGGCCAAAGCAAGCGTGGCGGCCAGCGGCGGTCGGCAGAGGCGCATCGGAGGGCTCACGTGCCAGGGAACCAGGGACAAGTTCCGCACCATAACCATCGAACCGCAAATTGGTTGCGATCCCGTTTGTTCAGCCAAGCCCGCCTGGAATACCACCGCGCCACCCCAACGGCGAATTCGCCCAAATCGCCCAACCCGTCCTAGCAGGCACTTGCCGTCAGGCCGGTGTTTTTTTCGTGGCGAAGCTTAGCCCATCGCCGCCTGCCAGCGCCTGTCGCGCAGAGATGGGCGGCGGTGCAGGCGGGCGTCCAGCAGGTCGCGGGCGCGGGGCAGCTCACCGCTGCGCATGAGCGCGACGACAAAGGTGTCTTCGATCAACTCGCGCTGGGCATGGCTGCCGCCGATCCGCACGACCTCGGTGAGAACAGGCGCGAGCGTTTGCACGCATGACGCGTAATCCTCATCCGCAAAGGCCGCCACCGCGCGGAAGATCGCCGGCACGACGGGGCCGGCCGGCAGCTTGCCCTTGGCGAGCCGCTGCTCGATGGTCGCAAGGCGCGTGGTGAGCGCCTCGCGGTCTTGCGTCGCGGCCGCGAACAGCGCCATGTGGACGTCGGCGAAAGACAGGCTCGACTTCGGAAACAGTTTTTGCGCGGCGTTGTCGGCTTCCTGCCAAAGCGTCCTCGGCACGGTGTGGCCGTAAGCCGACAGGCGCCAGAGCAGCGAGGCGGCGTCGGTGATGACGTTGAGCGGCGGCGCCTGGGTGGCCGAGGGTTGGAGCACGTCGGCATAGATCGACAGCGCGCGTGCCGCATCGCCATGCTCGAGCGCGCCGAGCGCCTGGTGCCAGCGGATATGGCCGTGCAGGAGTCCGGCGCGGTCGTAGGAGGGAATCCACTCATCGACGAGGCGGTCGGCCGCTTCGATCGAGCCGTCCTCGAACATCGCATGCAGCACCGCATGCGCGGCATGGGCATTCGCCCGGCGCAAATTGAAGCCGCGCTCGGTGACGACGCGGCCGCGCGCGACGTCGCCATTCTCGGTCATCGCCCAGCCGGCCATGGTGAGGAACCACCAATCCTCGCCGTAATGCTGCGCCACGCGCTCGCACAGCTCATGGCGTGCGCGGTCGTGGTCGGCCATGCCGGAGAAGGCGAACAAGCCGAACGCGCCGAGCGGCAGCGACAGCACCAATGCATCGCGCGGCCATTCGTCGATGTGCTTCAGCGTCGATGCGATCGCTTCAGGCAAGCGGCCCTCGATCGCGAGCGCCAGCGTCTCGACATGCGAGCGCTCGCGCGCGGTGCCGCGCTTCGCCATCAGTTCGCGCGCGAGCGCCGCCTTGCCTCGGGCGAGGTCGCCCTGCTGGTAGAAGGCATGCACGCGGGCGCGGGCAATGTGCGGAAGCGCGAAATCCGGGTCGGCCGCAATCGCGCGTTCCAGCGTCTCCGCCGTGCCGGTCCACCCCGCAAGCATGAGGTCGATGCCTTCGCAATAGGCGCTTGCTGCCGCATCGGATTCGGTGGAGAGCGGCAGGCCGTAGCGGTCTTGATGCGCCATCGTCGTCTCCGAAAGTTCACGCCGTCCGCGCGCGGCGGCCTTCGATCGGGTAGGCGGGATCGTTGTAGCCCGGCGTCGAGGGATGGCCCGGAACGACCAGCCTGTCGATCAGTGCCTCGTCATCCCCAGTGAAGCGATAGTCGAGCGCGCCGATGTAGCCATCCCACTGGTCCTCGGTGCGCGGGCCGGCGACGATCGAGGAGACGAAGGCGGAGTTCAGCACCCAGGCCACTGCGAACTGGCCGGCGGTGATGCCCTTCTTCTCGGCGTGGGTCTTGATCTCCTGCGCGAGCTGGAGCGATTCCGACCGCCACTCGGTCTGCATCATGCGGGTGTCGTTGCGGCCCGCGCGCGTTTCCTTGTCCGGGGCCGCGTCAGGCCGGTATTTGCCGGTCAGCACGCCGCGCGCCAGCGGGCTGTAGGGCACGATGCCGAGGCCGTAATAGGCGCAGGCCGGAAAATGCTCGACCTCGGGCATGCGGTTCATCGCATTGTAATAGGGCTGGCTTACCGCGGGCCGGTCGATGCCGAGGCGGTCGCAGATGTTGCAAATCTCTGCGACGCGCCAGGCGCGGTAGTTCGAGACGCCGAAATAGCGCACCTTGCCCGCGCGGATCAAATCGCCCATCGCGCGCACCGTCTCCTCCAGCGGCGTCGCATGGTCTTCCTTGTGCAGATAGTAGATGTCGATGTGGTCGGTGCCGAGCCGCCTCAGGCTCTCGTCGGCGGCCTGCAACACCCAGCGCCGCGACAGCCCGCCGCGATTGGGATCATTGCCCATTGGGTTGGCGAGCTTCGTGGCGAGCACCCAGGCGTGGCGATTGCCGGCAATGGCGCGGCCCACGACCTCCTCGGAGCCGCCTTTCGAATAGGCATCCGCCGTGTCGATGAAATTGATCCCGGCATCGAGTGCCTTCGCGATGATCCGCTTGGACGCGGCTTCATCGGTCGGCCCGCCGAACATCATGGTGCCCAAACAAATCGGCGACACTTTCAGGCCGCTGCGGCCGAGCTGGCGGTATTGCATGGGCTGTTTCCTCAACGCTTTGGTGGGCCGCAGCATAGCTGCCTCACTCCGTCATTGCGAGCGCAGCGAAGCAATCCAGAGCTGCGTCCGCGGAACGATCCTGGATTACTTCGCCGCGCTCGCAATGACAGTGCGGGGACGCTCGTGCCCCATACTCGATGTCATCGCCCGCCTTGTGCGCAATTGCGCACTGGGGCGGACGATCCAGTACTCCGAGACAGCTGTGGTCGATTGAGATGCTGCGGCGTACTGGATTCCCCGCTTTCGCGGGGAATGACAGCTGGGTGTAGCGCAGGCCTGACCGCACACCTACCCCGGCCCCTTCAATATCTTGAACACGCCATTCGCCATCACGATGCAGCGATCGTGCACTGTCACCTCCGTGCTCATGAAGATCAGACTGCGCGTCGAACGCACCACGCGCGGTCGGGAGATCAGGATGTCGCCGATCTGGCCGGCCTCGACGAAATGGGTGTCGAGCTGCACCGTCGCCAAAAATTCCTTGCCTGAGACGTAGCGGGCGGTCATGCCGCAGGTGCGGTCGGCGAAGGTCATCATCACGCCGCCCTGGACCATGCCACGGCGGTTGTGGTGCTTGTCTTCGGTCGCGAGCGCGAATTCGTACTGGCCGTCGACCTTGCGTTCCCACAAGGGGCCGATCAGGTGCAGGAAGCCCGTGGTCTCCAGAATGCTCCAGCCGTCTGATTTCAGCCTTGCGGCGGTCTTGTTGGTCATGCCGTCGTCCGTTCCTGTACGGGCCTTGCTATCTCGTTTCATCGAGGCCGGACGTGGTGTAGTCAAGCATCATGAGACCGTTCGACGATGCCACACGGCGGAATATCGCGGCCGCCTGCGCCGCCTTCAGCCGGCTGCCGGAGGAAGAAGCACCAATGGCATTGAAGCGTGCTGCGGTGGCGGTTGCGCTGACAGCAGCAGGCGAGGGCGATGACACTGCGCTGCTGCTCACGTTGCGCGCGTCGCACTTACGCGCCCATCGCGGCCAGTGGGCGCTGCCGGGCGGTCGCTGCGATGCCGGCGAGACGCCGGTCGAGGCCGCGCTGCGCGAGCTCGACGAGGAGCTTGGCCTTCGCCTCACCAGCGCGGAAGTGCTCGGCACGCTCGACGACTATCCGACCCGCTCCGGCTATCTGATCACGCCGGTCGTGGTCTGGGCCGTCGATAGCGCAGCGATCAGGCCGAACCCGGACGAGGTCGCTTCCGTCCATCGCATCGCGCTCGCCATGATCGAGCGCGAGGACGCCTTCGACTTCGTCGCCATCGCCGAGAGCGCCCGACGCGTGATCCGCTTTCATCATCAGATGAGCCTGATCCACGCGCCGACCGCGGCGCTGATCTACCAGTTCCGCGAGGTGCTGGCAGGCCGGCAGACCCGCGTGACCGAGCTGGAACAGCCGGTGTTCGCCTGGAGGTGACGCAAGGGACGAAAAAAATAGGTAAACGGCGCGTTAACGTGACGGTTACCGGATGCCTGCTAGGAAGGCAGCATGCATCATTCGATTCGAAATAGCCTGACGCTGGTTCCACTCGCGCTCGCCTTGCTCGCGCCGCCCGCGCGAGGCGGCGAGGCCGACGCATTGCCGCCCGCCATCCGCGATGCCAATGCTCAGTTGCTGTCGCAGTTTTTTGCGCAAGGCGGCGCCTCGCCCGCTGTGCTCGAATATCGCCGCAAGCTCGCGGAATATCAGGCGGCGCGTGCCGCTTTCGACGCCGAGGCCGGGGCCTATTGGAGCCAGATCTCGGAGAAGCGGAAAGGCCGCAACGCCAAGCGGCGCAGCGGGCAGCAGATCACGCTCGATGATTACGTGCTGGAGCATCCACCGCTCTATAACGGGCCGAAGAAGCCGGTGAATCCGGAGCCGGAGGAAACGCCGGATCGTCCCGTCAAAAGGCCGATCCCCGTAGTCGCCGATTTCCTGCGCGCGGCGCAGGAGCTCTACCAATTCACGCCGCAGCGCCCGGCGAGCGAGGTCGAGTTCAAGCGCGCCTATGCGCGCTACGCGCTCGCCTCCGGGCTGACGCGCGAGCAGGCGGTGCGGGTCTATGCGTTCGAGACCGGCGGCACCGGCAGCCACGACGTGCAGGCGGGAATCGAACATGGCGGCAAGCGCGCGATCTCGACCGCGATGGGCTACAACCAGCTTCTGACCACCAACAGCGTCGAGCTGCTGGCCGAGCAGGGCCACGAACTCATTCGTGCGCTCTCCGAGAAGGTGGCGCGTACGTCCGGGCCGGCGCGGCAGGCGCTCGAGCACAAGCTCGTCGTGCTCAAGAAAATGGTGGCGCATGCGAAGTCGGTGCCCGACACCTGGTCGGAGCATGAGAAGATCGGCAACACCGCGCAGGGCTGGGCCATGCATGCGATGGTGATCGACATCGATGTCGGTCCGATGCTGCAGACGCATAAGCTTCTGACCTCGGTGCTGTTCGCCCGCGCCAAGGGCTACAGCCGTCCGCTCACCGCGGCCGAGCTCGAGATGATGAACCTCACCGGCGACGGCACCGGCCTCGACATGGTGACGATGCCGCAGGCGATGCGGGAGCAGGTGCCGACCTCGAACTTCTTCCAGCGCGGCGGCTACGAGCGCAACCCGGTCGCGATCCGCCACAACACGGTGGCCAAGCTGCTTGCGGTGACGGATGAGCGGATGGATTCGAACAGCGGCAAGGCCGGCGCAAGGGAGCTGGCAGGGGCGTTTTAAGGGACCGCCGTAGGGTGGGCAAAGCGAAGCGTGCCCACCATTCTCATGAGAGCGCGCTGATAGATGGTGGGCACGGCGCTAGCGCGCCTTTGTCCACCGTACGGCGGCGTCGTCGTGGTGAGCTGCGCGTCCCCTATTGATCCGGCCCGAACTTGAACTTGCCGTCGCCTTCCAGATACGGGCCGCTGCGCATGTAGAGCTGGCCGTTGTGGCCGAGGAAGAACAACGTGCCCTTCGGCACTTTCTTGGCGCCCTTCAGCAGTTCGCCGGCGTTGCTGGTGCCCATCTTGTAGGAAAAGGTCTTGCCTTCCTTGTCATAGGCGTAGCCCGTGTCGGGCTTGAGCTCCCAGGGCGTTGCCGGGACTTGCGCCAATGCGGGCGCGGCAAAGGCGCCCAGCGCGACTGCAATTGCAAATGGCTTGATTGAAAATGCCGTCATTCCCATCCTCCCACGATCGGGACATTCCGGGCTTGAACAAATCACGAACGACATGTCCGGGTCAATTTGCGAAAGCGCCGCAGCGCATCACGTCTTGCCCAGTAGCTTGTGATTTTCCCTTCGTCCCCTCGCGACTATGTTCCGCTTTCCGTCTAGAACGCAACTCGACAAGATTATTGGTGGGGATGATTCGGATGCGCCATGTGATTAAACTTTGCTGGGCTGCTGCATTGTCGCTGACGGCGCTGGCGCCGGCCGCCCGGGCCGATGATTACCAGCTGAGCCACAACCAGCGCATTTCATGCAGCCGCGGCCTTGCGCCGGGCAAGCTGAACACGGCGACCTGCAAGTCCTACACTTATCTCTTCAACACCAAGACCTCGGAATATTTCCGCTGTCAGGTCTCCCTGGCGCTCACCCGCGATAACAAGGAAGTCATCAACGTCCAGACCGACGGCGGCTGTACCAAGAAGCCGCGCATCTTCGAGACCGACGGCCGTTACGATTTCGACGCGACCGAGACCGAGCCGCCGAACACCAATTCGTTCTTCGGCCCCGGCGGCTATTCGGTGTGGGCCGCCGACGTCAGCGCGCAGAAGATCCGCGGCTGCATCACCATCTCCTCCGGGCTCGGCTCCGACATCTCCAAGTGCCTGGACATGACGTTCCAGTGAGGGCGCGTGACGGAGCGTTCAATCGTCGCCTCGTAGGAGGTGCGCTCCCTCCCCCGCTTGCGGGGGAGGGTCGGGGAGAGGGTGTCTCCACAAAGGGATACTGCCCTAGAGGAAAGAACCCTCACCCGCGCCTTCGGCGCGACCTCTCCCGCATCCGCCTTCGCCAAGGCTTCGGCGGACAAGCGCGGGAGAAGGTGAGTGCGCCACCTCGCCGCGGCCGCCAGGTTCCCGAATAATCGAGTCGGAACGGCCATTTACCGCAGTTCTGTTTTGCCTTTTGGATGGGTTGACCCGCCCCTCTCATCCGGCCAATTTCCCCGCCGGTTTGGGGAGTACAACAACCATGAAACGGACGATTTTCGGCGCGGCCGCGGCTCTTGCTCTGGCGGCGTCGGCACCTTGCGCGCAGGCGCAATCCTTCATCAACGTGCTGACCGGCGGCACCTCCGGCGTCTACTATCCGCTCGGGGTCGCGATCGGAAAGATCTACGGCGACAAGATTCCGAACGTGAAGACGCAGGTGCAGGCCACCAAGGCGTCGGTCGAGAATTTGATCCTGCTGCAGCAGGGCCGCGGCGAGCTGGCGTTCACGCTGGGCGATTCGCTCAAGGCCGCCTGGGACGGCGAGGAGGAAGCGGGCTTCAAGACCAAGCTCGACAAGCTCAGGACCATCGGCGCGATCTATCCGAACTACATCCAGATCGTCGCCACCGCTGAGTCCGGCATCAAGACGCTGGCCGACCTGAAGGGCAAGAGTCTCTCTGTCGGTGCGCCGAAGTCGGGCACGGAGCTGAATTCGCGCGCGATCCTCACGGCGGCCGGCATGAGCTACAAGGATCTCGGCAAGGTCGAGTATCTGCCGTTCGCCGAATCCGTCGATCTCATGAAGAACCGCCAGCTCGCAGCGACGCTGCAATCGGCCGGAGCGGCGTCGCCTCGCTGAAGGATCTGTCGACCTCAAGCCCGATCACGGTGGTGTCGGTGCCGAAGGAGACCGTGGACAAGATCGGCCCGCCGTTCATCTCCGCGATCATTCCGGCCAATACCTATACCGGCCAGGACAAGGACGTGCCGACCGCTGCTGTGGTCAACTACCTCGTCACCAGCTCGGCCGTGTCGGACGATCTCGCCTACCAGATGACGAAGCTGGTTTTCGAGTCGCTGCCGGAATTGCAGAATGCCCACGCGGCCGGCAAGGAGATCAAGCTCGAGACCGCCGCCAATGGCAGCCCGGTTCCGCTGCACCCCGGCGCGATCCGCTATTACAAGGAAAAAGGGCTGATCAAGTAAGGTCGGCTCTCGTAACAGGGCGTCATGGCCGGGCTCGTCCCGGCCATCCACGTTCTGGGGCAAGGCGAGAAAGATCGTGGATGCTCGGGACAAGCCCGGGCATGACGGCGCGGGTGGACCGTGCCAAGCTATAAGCGCTGGACGGCTGGGGACGACTTAAAATGCTAGAAAAGGCAGAGGCCACTAAGGCCCCCATCAAAGTCGAGTTCGATAATTTCGAGCACGGTTTTCCCGAAGGCTTTGGCCCGGGCTGGTGGGGGCATCTCGCTTACTGGATCGGGATCGCCTTCGCCACCTTCCAGCTCTATGTCGCTGCCTTCAACTATCTGCCGAGCCAGGTGGTGCGCGGCGTCCATGTCGGCTTCCTCGTCCTGCTCACCTTCGGCCTGATTGCCAACTTCACGGCGAAGAGCAGTTTCGGCCGCGCGCTCGGCTGGGTGGTCGGCGGCGCCGGTTTTCTCTGCGGGCTCTACCAGTGGATCTTCTATGCCGATTTGATCGCGCGCGATGGCGATCCGACGCGGCTCGATCTCGTGGTCGGCACGCTGCTGGCGGTGCTGATCTTCGAAGGCACACGGCGCCTGATGGGCGCGGCGCTGCCGCTGATGTGCGGCGCGTGCCTCGTCTACTGGTTCTTCGGTCAGTACCTGCCGTCGCCACTCAATCATCGCGGCTATGATTTCGATCAGATCGTCACGCATCTGTCGTTCGGCACCGAGGGCTTCTACGGCGTGCCGATCTACGTCTCGGCGACCTACATCTTCCTGTTCATCCTGTTCGGCTCGTTCCTGGAGCGCGCCGGCATGATCCAGCTGTTCACCGACGTTTCGCTCGGCCTGTTCGGCCGCACCCGCGGGGGACCTGCGAAAGTCGCGGTGTTCGCCTCGGGGATGATGGGCACGATCTCCGGCTCGGGCGTCGCCAATGTCGTGACCGTCGGCCAGTTCACGATCCCGCTGATGATCAGGTTCGGTTATCGCCGCGCGTTTGCGGCGGGCGTCGAGGCCACGGCCTCGATGGGCGGACAGATCATGCCGCCGGTGATGGGCGCGGTCGCCTTCATCATGGCCGAGACGCTGGGCGTGCAATATTCGGAGATCGTGAAGGCGGCGGCTATCCCTGCGATTCTCTATTTCGCGTCCGCATTCTGGATGGTGCATCTGGAAGCCGGCAAGCACGGCCTCGTCGGCATGAAGCGCTCGGAAATCCCGAGTGCCTGGAAGGCGCTGGTGACGCGCTGGTATCTCGTGCTGCCGCTGGCCGCCCTGATCTACATGCTGTTCGAGGGTTTTACGCCGCTCTATGCCGGCAGCATGGGCCTTGCTCTCACGGTGACGCTGATCCTCGGCACCGCCATCACGACGGGAGCCTCTTCGAATGTGATCCGCTACATCTTCTGGATCGGGCTCGCGCTCGTCGTTGCCGCGCTGTCGCGTGACGGCCTCCAGATCGTGCCGGTTACGACCGTCGTGGTCGGTCTGATCGTGATCACGGCCTTCGTCCGCGGTGGCTTTGCGGCGTTGCGTGCCTGCCGCGACGCGCTGGCCGAGAGCGCCAAATCCGCCATCACGGTCGGCATGGCCTGCGCCATCGTCGGCGTCATCATCGGCATGATGTCGCAGACCGGCGTCGGCACCATCTTCGGCGGCTGGGTGATCGGGCTTGGCGAGAAGAGCCTGTTCCTGGCGCTGATCATGACCATGCTGCTGTCGATCCTGCTTGGCACCGGCATTCCGACCATACCGACCTATATCATCACCGCCGCGCTCGCCGCGCCCGCGCTGGCCAAGTTAGGGGTGCCGCTGATCGCGAGCCACATGTTCGCGTTCTACTACGGCATCATGGCCGACCTCTCGCCGCCGGTGGCACTGGCCGCGCTCGCGGCGGCGCCGATCGCCAAGGAGAACCCGGACAAGATCGGCTGGGAGGCGATGCGCATCGCGCTCGCCGGCTACGTCATCCCCTTCATCTTCGTCTATTCGCCGGCGTTGATGCTCCAGGCCGGCGATCCCATGGCGGCCAAGCTCGGCTTCTACGGTGCGGTGGCGCTGGCAGCCGTCAAAGCGCTCGCGGCGATCGCCCTGTTCGGCATGGTGGCGATCGGCTTCCTGTTCACGCGGCTGACGCTGATCGAGCGCCTGGTCGCGCTCGGCGCCGCGTTATGCCTGCTCGGCGAATTCCCGTTCAGCGACACCGCGGGCTTCGTGCTGACGGCGGCGATCGTGCTGTGGCAATGGCGGCAGCGCCCGCCGGCGCCTGTCGAGGCGGTGTGAGCCTCTGCTTCGCAACAGCAGGTGGCGTGAAGGCGCTGACGCTCACCGCCTTCACGCTGGTCTGGACGCATTCGATCGCCAAGGTCGACTGGCAGGAGGATTGGCGCGTCACGCCCGCCGGCCTCGAACTGGTGCAGGCCCGGGTCAAGGGCACCGGCCCCGGCATGGAGCCGCCGCCCGAGGCGCGGCTGGTCGACGGCTGGTTTCAGTGGCAGCCGAAGCGGGCAGCCATGCAAGAGGTCGTGCTCGGCAATTCGGGCGCGGCGGGGGAGTGGCGGCTGTGCCATGACGGACAGTGCCGGACGCTGTCGGAGATTGTCGGGCATCCGATCGGTGCTAACGTCACCACGATGAAAGTCTGCAACGATCCGTAGCCCGGATGGAGCGAAGCGTAATCCGGGACCACTGCCCCGGATTGCGCTGCGCTCCATCCGGGCTACAACAAGAACAACAACAAAGGAGACAGGCGATGAATCGGCTCAAGGGCAAGGTTGCGATGGTGGTGGGGGCCGGCTCGATCGGTCCCGGCTGGGGCAACGGCAAGGCGACCGCGGTGACCTTCGCGCGCGAGGGCGCGCAGGTGTTTTGCGTCGACCGCAACGGCACTGCGGCCGAGGAGACCGCGAAGATCATCGCCGGCGAGGGCGGCAAGGCGACCGCATTCACCGCCGACGTCTCGCGGGCGAGCGAGATCGAGGCGATGGTGGCGGCATGCCTGAAGGCCTATGGCCGCATCGACGTGCTCGACAACAATGTCGGCATCGCCGAGATGGGGAGCGTGGTCGAGGTGACCGAGGAGAGCTGGGACCGCGTCTTCAGCGTCAACCTCAAGAGCGCCTATTTCGCCATGAAGCACGTCATCCCAGTGATGGTGAAGCAGGGCGGCGGCTCGATCATCAACATCTCCTCGATCGCCTCGATCCGCCACATGGGCATCTCCTACGTGACCTACGGCACCTCGAAGGCGGCGATGAACCAGATGACGCGCACCACGGCGATCGAGTTCGCGCGCCACCATGTGCGCGTCAACGCGATCCTGCCCGGCCTGATGAAAACGCCGATGGTCGAACATTCCGCGGGCCTTGCCGCCAGCTACGCCAAGGGCGATGTCGAGGCGATGTGGCGCGCCCGCGACGCGCAAGTGCCGATGGGGCACATGGGCGATGCCTTCGACGTCGCCAACGCCGCATTGTTCCTGGCGTCGGACGAGTCGAAATATGTGACGGGGATCGAGCTCGTGGTCGACGGCGGGATCACGTGCAAGGCGGGGGCGTAGCACAACTAGCTCACAGCCGGGCCGTCGCCCTTCGAGGGCCGCTAAAGGAGCGGCCACCTCAGAGGCTGTGAATCTATGTGATTTGGCGCGTTTCCGTTTGCCGAACGGTGAGCCGAATGATTCTCTGCTTTCAAAGGTCGATGGAGGCAGGGA
>NZ_JADPKR010000061.1 GCF_023074055.1 Bradyrhizobium sp. 141 | reverse complement strand
GCTGGAAGGACTCGACTGGCGGCTTGTGCACGAGGCACGGGGGACGCCGGCGCCAGCGCAGCCCGGGTAGTTGTTGGCAGCGCTGCGGCGAAGTGAATCAGGACCGTCGGATGCGTCGCCAGATGGCGGCGAATATGCTCTGATTTGGCTGTGAGCGACGTCCTGCCTGACGATCCGGAGACGCTGAAAGCGATGCTGCTCGCCGAGCGGTGCGAGAGCGAGCGGCTGCGTCAGATCATCAAGGAATTGCAGCGGCATCGGTTTGGCCGACGGGCAGAGACGCTGCCTGAAGACCAGATGCTGCTGGGCCTGGAAGACGTCGAGCAAGTCGCAGCGTACGGCGAGACGGCACAGGACATCAGTGCACCTGAAGGCCGTGATGCGCGAGCTCGCAAGCGCCGGGGCAACCGTGGCGCCTTGCCGGCGCACCTGCCGCGGATCGAGGTCATCGTCGACATCGAGGACAGGACCTGTCCCTGCTGCCAAGGCGAGTTACATCGGATCGGCGAGGATAGAAGCGAGCGGCTGGACCTGGTCCCGGCGCAGTTCCGGATCCTCGTGACCCGGCGGCCCAAATACGCCTGCCGGGTTTGCGAGGATGGCGTCATGCAGGCGCCAGCTCCGGCTCGGCTGATCGAGGGCGGACTGCCAACGGAAGCAACCGTCGCACAGGTTCTGGTGTCAAAATATGCCGATCACCTGCCGCTCTATCGGCAAGCGCAGATCTATGCGCGCCAGCGCATTGAGCTCGATCGTTCAACGTTGGCGGACTGGGTGGGGCAGGCAGCCTTCCATCTGCGTCCGTTGCATGAGCGCCTCCTAGGCAAGCTTAAGCAACGGCCAAAGCTGTTCGCCGACGAGACGGCGATGCCGGTGCTCGATCCCGGCCGTGGGCGCACCAAGACCGGTCAGCTCTGGACCTATGCTGCGGACGACCGGCCGTGGGGCGGCGCAGATCCGCCCGGCGTCGCCTATGTCTATGCCCCCGATCGCAAAGCCGATCGACCGATCGCTCATCTGGCAGGCTTCAAGGGGATTCTGCAGGTCGACGGCTATGCCGGCTATGGCAAGCTCGCCGAGCGTGGCGATGTTCGGCTTGCATTCTGCTGGTCGCACATGCGGCGTAACTTCTACGAGCTTGCCACACCCGGTCCGGCGCCCATTGCGAGCGAGGCGCTCAAGCAAATCGCCGAGCTCTATGCCGTCGAGAAGGACATCCGTGGCCGCAGCGCCGAGGGGCGCCGTCTCGTTCGGCAACAGAAAAGCCGACCGCTGGCGGAAGCGTTCGAACGGTGGCTCCGCGCCAAGCTTGCGCTGATCAGTCAAAAGGGCAAATTGGCAGACGCAATCCGCTATGCGCTCTCACGCTGGGAGGGCCTGACGCGCTTCATCGATGATGGCCGTATCGAGCTCGACAACAACGCCGTCGAGCGCTCGATCCGTCCGATCGCACTCAACCGGAAAAATGCACTGTTCGCTGGCTCCGACGGCGGCGCCGAGCACTGGGCCATCATCGCATCCCTGGTAGAAACTTGTAAGCTGAACGACGTCGATCCCCTTGCCTTCCTGACTGACGCGCTCACCAGGATCGTCAACGGTCACCCAAACAGCGAAATCGATCAGCTGCTTCCCTGGGCCTATCGCGCGCAATCCCTCAAAGCCGTGGCCTGAGAACGACGCTTAC
>NZ_JADPKR010000045.1 GCF_023074055.1 Bradyrhizobium sp. 141 | reverse complement strand
TCACCACCACCACCTCCGCCACCGCTTCTTCGCGACGACGAGCGCGGCTCCTCGGCCGGCTTGCTCCGGCGGGCGGAGGGGGCCGGCTCGGCCGACCGATCCGAACGCGAGCCGGACAGCGACTTCTCGTCATTGCCGATCGAGCCGCCGGAACTGCCGGACTGGGCCAAGGCGGAAGGGAGGGAGAAGGCGAGGCTCAAGACAAAGGCGAGGCCAGTCGTGCGCACGGCGGCGTTGGGCATGATCACAATCCAAAATCAAAAAGGCATCACCGGCCCGATCCGTCCGCACAGACGGATCCGATAATGCGGCAAGCTTTGCCAGCCTTGCCGCATTCGTCAAGCGCGGCGTCCCTGGCGCGCTGCACGCCCTCGCGCTGCACCAGCGACCAGGATTTGTCCGAGATGGCGAAGGCGCCGCAGCTTCTGCCGTAGAAGGAGAGCTCGATCGGGCATTTGGCGCCGGCGCAATTGCCGCGCGCATCCGCCACCGCCGCGCGCCGCGAGGCGTGGTTCCAGGAGATGCCCCATTTGCTGCTGTCAGGCCCGTAGACGATCGAGCCCCAGGGCTTGAGATCCTCCATCTTGCGCATTCGCAGCAGCAGGCCCTCGGTCGGCTCCCCATTCGGCGCCATCGAAATCCGCTGCTGGAGTTTTGTGATCGCGCGGGTGAGGCCGTCGGGGGTGTCAGGGTCGAAATTGAGCTCGTAGAGCCGTTCGCTGAGCTCACTGAGCAGCGCGGCATCGCGCAAGGGCACGCGGTCGGGATCGGCGCGCAGGCGCTCCGCGGGGAGGGGATCGGGCTGCATCGCCGCGATCGGCGGCGGGGCGGTCTGCGTCGGGGGGACGAAATAGAAAGTGCCGTCGATCGGCGAGGACGACACCCATGGCTGCTGCGCGCCCGCGGTGGCGCGCTTCACCGCGAGGCCGACCTGGTTGAAGGTCTGAAACACATCGAGACCTGCGACCCGGATCGTCGTCGCCAGCGCCTTCGTATAAGGACTATGACCGTCGCTGCCGTCCTGCGCGACATTGCCGGGCTGGGTCGCATAGGAGATCAGCGTGCCCTCGGGCGCGCGCATCTGCGCGAGGCCGCCATCCGATGATCGCAAGCCGCGTGAGCCGAACGGGTTGTTGCGGCAGGCATCCAGGATGACGAGATTGAGGCGCGTGCCGGAGCCCTGCATCTGGCGCAGCACGAGATTGACGTCGGTCATCTGGAAATCGACGTCGGCCTCGCGCGTCGGATTGGCGCTAACGGGCACGAGATAGTTTGAGCCGGCGACCTGCACGCCGTGGCCGGCATAATAGAACAGCGCGACATCGGCGCCCTGGACTTGCTGGCCGAAGCTCTGCACGGCGATGTCCATTGCGCCCTTGTCGAGATCAAGCTGGGCGCGTCCGCCGACCAACGTGAAGCCGAGCGCACTGAGCGTCTCCGCCATCAGGCGCGCATCCTTGGAGGGGTTGTCGAGCGGCGTGATGTTCTTGTAGGCGGAGTTGCCGACCACGAGCGCGATGCGTTTCTCCGCCGACGCCGGCTCCGCAATGACGACAAGCAGCGCCAGCGCCGCCAGCCCGAAAACGCGATTGAAAATCCTCGCGCGCATCAAAATTCCTCGAAATAATGGCGCCAGTCTAACAGCTGAGTGTGCGGGCGAAAAGCGGTGAGAGAGGAGGTGGGGCGTAACTCAGGCTCGTGTCCCGGACGCGCCGCAGCGTTCTTACGCTGCTGCGCAGAGCCGGGACCCAGCGCTCCGGACTCCGTTTTGGCATGGGCCCCGGCTCTGCAGCGCACCGCTAAAGAAGCGCTGCGCTGCGTCCGGGGCACGAGGAGGAGGCTGAGTCGCTCTCGCAACACCGTCATTGCGAGCGTAGCGACTTGTCCGCCGAAGCCTTGGCGAAGGCGGAAGCAATCCAGAATCCCTCCGCGACGGCAGTCTGGATTGCTTCGTCGCAAGGGCTCCTCGCAATGACGGAGCAAGGGGCATCGTCGGCATTCTCCAACTCTCTGCTCAACTGGCAGACGCGCCTTCGCCATCTCGCGGCGCATTTCGCCCGAGGCTTGCTGTCGTTCGGCGCCCGATGAAGGCCAAAGGGCGCAGGGAAGGCCGGGCGCCGGCGGCACCCGAGATCCGTGCGCAACAGAAATGCACACGGGGTGGACCACAGGTGATGCCGGTCGCCCGGCCTTCCCTGCGCGGATGGTTTTAACGGTGTCCTTCGTGCTCTCCCCGGGGAGCGATGCACTATTGCCCCCGTCGCCTTGCGGATGATCGATGCGCGTGCCCGGTCGGGCCGCCACATCACCGCAAACCTTGACGCACAGACCCCGGGCGTCAGGACCACACGACTTCTCCGTCCGCGGACGCTCCCGCCGAAATGCCTGGAGGCTTGCGTGTGCTCGCCCCCAGAATCAACGAGACCGCTGTGACTGCGCCGGGTCGTACCGCGCCGCCTGAAGACTCACGGTTGCCCGCCCTGTCATCAGGCTGATCCGCGCCGGCGCTACCGCGTCCACCGCCACCCGGCCCGCATCTCGTGACGATCGCGAAGCGCCCCTTTGGCAAGGGCCGGGATGGCGAGTGTGTGCCACAAATCCGAAATTCGGGAAAGTGGAATATTTTTGCGGGAAGGGATTGACGGGGTGTCCCGGTGTGTTGGCCGACGCCTCGCACGCGGTTGCCTCGGCCTCCACGCGTCATTCCGGTGCGCCCTGAAAGGGCGAGCCCGGAATCCATCGTGCGGCGGAGCATGCGGCCCGATGGATTCCGGGCCTGCGTGCTCTCACACGCATCCCGGAATGACGGGGATGTGGTGGCAGGCTTTCATTTCAGCGGCAGGAACAGGTCCGCGGTCGCCTCGTGCTCACCGACCTCCGGGACGAAGCTCAGCCGCTGGCAATAGATCGGGAAGTCGCGTGCTTCCTCACCACTGGCCGGAAGCCAGTCGCGATAAAGGTAGAGCGCGGCGGGCTCCAGATTGTCGGTGTTGCCGACGACCCGCAGCACTGCGCAGCGTCCGCCCGGAATCTCGCCGGCTTTGATCGCTTCGCCGTTCGGCTCGATCGGTTGGCCGGTTCCGACGCAAAGGTCCACGCTGTAGTCGGCGGGCGAGGCAGGCCGCCGCTCGGAACGCCAGACGTTGAAGGTCGGGCTTGTGCTGGGGTGCAGGCCGGCGGCTTTGCGCCAGACGATGAACCGCTGGATGGTGGCGGGAAGCGTCGCCGGATCGCCCCGGTGCTCCATGATCGCCACCGCCGTCGTGGGGACATCGCGTATCGTTACGTCGTCGCTGATAAAGGTCTTCTGCATGAGCTTGCTCCTCGCGTTGTCGAGAGGCCCGAAGGCCGCAAGCCACGGCTCCCAGTCGGGAGACTTCCGGAACGACGACGGCGATTGGCCGAACCGTTGCCGAAAGGCGCGGGCGAAGGCGTCAGGTGCGTCGTAGCCGGCATCCATCGCGATATCCGTGACGCTTTCGGCGTCGCTGTAGGCCAGCCGGTATGAAGCGCGCTTCATGCGGGCGAGCTGGATATAGCGATGCACTGACAGCCCGAAGGTCGCCGTGAACTGCCGGTGGAAATGATATTTCGAGTAGGCTGCGACGCTGCTCAACGTCTCCAGGTCCAGATTGTCGTCGAGATGCCGGTCGATGTGATCCAGCACCCGCTGCATCCGGGCATGGTAGTTCTGAAGCGCCGCCGTCATCGTTCCGTTCTCCGTGGCAGCACCAGCTAAAGCGCACGCGGACATGACGTGCTCGACCGATCTTGCGGTTTTGCCACGGGTCGCCGAACGCCGCCAAGGACCGTTCACGGGCACCCCCCAAGGTTATGGATGAACGACGAGAAGGGGAGGCCGTTTGCAGACTCGAGCTTTCATCCCCGTTCCACCCAGGAAACTTCTCGCCTCTGCCGTCGTTGAATCGCGGCTGAGGAGACGCCATGCCGATCAAGGATCAGGTCAAGAATTTCGCCAAGAAGCTGGTGGAACACCATCCCGATGCGGCAACTTTGCGTGCGCTGGTGCGAGCCCGTAAACCGGCAGCCCTGCATTTTCGCGACGACGGCATCGTTCCGAACAATCCGAAATTTCCAGTGCTGCTCTATCGCGGCGCGGTGAACCTGAAGAGCCGGCGGTTTCCTCCCGAGGTCATCATCGACACGCTGTTCGATACGAATGGCTGGGGCAGGTCGTGGCGCGACACCGTGTACGACTTCGTTCACTATCATTCGCAGATTCATGAAGTGATGGGCGTGGCACGCGGCACGGCCAGACTCGAGTGCGGCGGGATCAAGGGGCGGATCCTGAGCGTGAAGGCCGGCGATGTTCTGGTCCTTCCCGCAGGCACGGGACACCGGCTCATCGAGTCCAGCCGGGACTTTCTCGTCGTCGGCGCGTATCCGCAGGACGGGACCTACGACGAGTGCACCGACACGCGAGAGCGTCCCGACGCCGTCAAGCGTATCGCCAAGACTCGCAAGCCGAAGAGGGACCCGGTGGTCGGACCCGGCGGCCCGCTGCAGAGATCATGGGTGCGATCGCGATCGTAAGGCGATGCTTCGCCGCAGTTCCCGCGCGGCGGCCGGAACACCTGGGAACAACTCGCGTACGGCCACGTCATTCATCAGACGAGGGAGATGCCCATGAAAGCACTCATTGCCGCGGTCGCATTTGCAGCCATGTCCGGCCCGGTCATTGCCCAGAATACGGGGCCGGCTCCGCAGACCGGCATGGACAGGCCGGAAAATACCAACGGTGCCACGGAGCGAGGGACGATGGACACCACAGGCATGAATGCCAATCGGGCAAACCAGCCTGAAACCAAAGGCGCGTCCGGACAGCGCAGGACAGGCGACAAGAAGAAGTAGCTGATCCAGCGCGCCGGACCTTGCATTTGTCCGCCGCGCTCACGTCAGATAGTCGGGCCTGAAATCCGCAAGCTTGCGCAGCTCCTCGGGTTGCAGCAGCTCGATCTCGCTGCTCTCCCAAGCGATCAATCCACGGTGCCTCAGTTCCTGGATGGTGCGGTTGACGTGGACGATCGACAGCCCGCAGGCATCGGCAACGTGCCGCTGTGTCATCGGCATCTGGAAGCAGCCGTCCGTGACGAGGCCGACGAGCTCCAGCCTTGCGGCGAGCTCGCAGATGAGGTGCGCGACCTTGGGCAAGGCCGCCTGCGCGCCGAGGCGGGCGATCCATTGCCGCGAGATCGCCGCATCGATCAGCGTCTCGCGCCAGAACGCGCGTGTCAGGTGGTGGGAGCCGTCGAGAAGCTGCTTGAGCTGGCTGTGCGCGACTGTGCCGACGATGGTCGGTCCAAGGCCGACGAGGTCCGCATCCATCGGCGAGACCAGCAGCGTGTGCAGGCAGGGCATGTCGCCGGGAACGTGGAACGCGAGGATCTGGCTGCGGTCGCCGACGATGCGGGCCTGGTAGAGGAAGCCGCTCACGACGAAGACGCAGCGCGAGGTGGCCTCGCCCTGGCGCAGCACGATCTCGCCGTCGGCAATTTGGCGCAGCGTGGAGGGCAGGGCGGCGACCTGCCGGCGTTCGTCCTCGGACAGGCCTTCGATGGCCTGCAGACGCGCGATGAACTTCGGATGCGGCATGAGCCTCGCGTGCTGCATCAGCCGTCGCGCGGCACCGGCGCCGAGCGGAACTCGCGGATGGCGCGGGCGAGTTCCTGATCGGACATCGGCCGGACCGGCTCCTTCAGCGTGCCCGCGGCCAAGGCATCGCTGATGCTGTCGAGGTGCTCGCTCGTATCCGGCCTGAACAGGCTGTGGATGCGCTCCAGGATCGTCGTAGGGCTCATGAAGGGGCGGCTCGATTCGCTGTCGAGGGGGACGGGTTGGATGCGACCCGGTACGGTCGCAAACCGGTTAGCAACCTGTGCTTCCGACTCGCGTTCTAGTCCGCTGAACCCAAGCCGGACGGATCATTTGATAGAACCGGCGCCATTTTTTGCGGCCCCATGGAAAAAGCCCACGACGTGCTGATCCGGAACCTCTGCGAGCACACCGCGCTCGCAGAGGAGGATCTTGCGGAAATCCGGGCGCTTACCTTCACGCTGCGCGATTTGGAGCCCAATCAGGATTTCATCCGTCAGGGCGACGAACCCGAACATTCGGTGCTTGTCGTCACCGGCATGGTTGCGCGCTACCATCTGCTGGGCGGCGGTGGGCGGCAATATCTCGCGTTCCATCTCTCCGGCGACCTGCCGGATGCGCAGGGCCTGTTCATCGACCAGATGGACCACGGATTGAGCGCGCTGGGGCCGGCCTCAGTCGCCTTCATCCCGCATCGCGAATTGTTCATCGCCTTCCGGCGGCGGCCAAGCTTTGGGCTGGCGGTCTGGCGCGAGACGCTGCTCGATGCCGCGATCTTTCGCGAGGCCATCACCAACAACAGCGCCCGGCCGATGCAGGCGCGCATGGCACACCTGTTCTGCGAGTTGTTCTACCGCGCTCGCGCCGCGCAGCTCGTCCGCGGCAATCGCTGCCGCATGCCGATCAGCCTGGCGCAGCTCGGCGAGACGCTGGGCATGGCGATCGCGACGGTGAACCGCACACTGGCCGAGCTCAGGCGCAGCGGAGCCATGGATCTGCGCGAGGGCGAGCTGATCGTGCTGAAATGGCGCGACTTGCAGCAGCTCGGCGATTTCAGCCCGGCCTATCTGCACCAGAAACGGCAGTCGCCGCCGCGTGCGTGAGACCGCCGGCCTAGATCCGCTCGAATGGCGCCGGGTCCGAGGGGGCAGCGATGATCATCACCCGAAGCGGGCTTCGCGGTCCGCCCAGGATCGGTGTTGCGCCGCATGCGCGCGGTAGGCGTCGATCGCCCTGTTGGCGAGCATCAGCTGCCGGCGTTCGCCGGTCCTGAGCTGGGCTTCGATCGCGTCGAGAATCACGTTGGCGCTCTCGTCCGGCGGGCCGAGCTCGCCGCTCTGCTCCAGGCAGCTCCAGGCGATGAAGAATGCGCTTTCGACGGTGCAACGAATGGACATGCGCTGCCAACGCAGCGGGGCGGAAGGCGTTCCGTGCTGCGGGCGCGACTTGCGTCGGGCCCGCAGCACGCGCTGGGTCAGTTCTTCAGCACGATGCGGCCGACGACCTTGCCGGCGCGAAGCTCGTCGATCCATTTCTGGACATCGCCCATCGGCTCCTCGCGCATCGGCGTCGGCTTGATCTTGCCGGCGCGGGCCAGCGCCATCAGTTCCTGGGCCTCAGTGAGCGTGCCGACCATGAAACCTTCGATGGTCATGCGCTTGTAGACCCACTGCACCATCGGCAGCGTGAACTGGCCGCCCATCAAGCCGGAAACCACGATCTTGCCGCCGCGCGCGGCGACGGCGACCGCAAAGGCCATCGACTTCTCATTGCCGGCGAAATCGACGATCTCGTCGAAGCCGCCCTCGGTCTCCTTCAGGATGCGCTTGATCACGTCGGGCTCGGATGGGTCATAGGCGACAGCGGCACCGTTCTTCAGCGCGGTGTCGCGCGCGGCCGGCGAGAGGTCGGCGACCGTGATCGGTTGCTTGAACATCGCCTGCGCGAACGACAGGCCCATCATGCCGACGCCACCGAGGCCGATCAGCAAGAGGTTGCGCTGGCGCGGACGGTCGACCAGGCGCTTGAGCGCGCCATAGGCGGTGACGCCCGAGCACATCAGGGTCGCGGCCTGGTTGACGGGCAGGGGATCATAGTCGAGCAGGTATTTGGCGTCGGGCACCAGCACGTGGGTGGCGAAGCCGCCGTCGATGGAGACGCCGAGGAAGCGCTGCTTGACGCACAGATTCTCGTCGCCATTGGCGCAATCGCGGCACTGGCCGCAGCCGATCCAGGGGAAGACGGCCTTCTTCGTGCCGACCAGGCCGGCGGCGACGTCCGGGCCGACTTCGTCGACCACGCCGGCGATCTCGTGGCCGAGCGTGAAGGGCAGCGTCATGCCGCGCGTGGTATCGAGCTTCTTGCCGCCGCCGAGGTCGGCATAGCCGTCCTGGATGTGGAGGTCGGAGTGGCAAAGGCCGCAGCGCTCGATGCGCACCAGCACCTCGCGTCCTTGCGGCTTCGGCGTGTCGACGATGGTCTCGCACAAGGGCGCGTCGAACTTGACCAGGGACTGCCTGCGCATCAGCGCCATATTTCTTCCTCCGAAATTATCGCTCTGTTTCGGTCCGTATATTGGCCAATTCACAGGCCATGGCAACAAAGCCGGAAATGGGAATGGTCTCGGCACGCCGCGTCGCATCGACGCCGGCGGCTTGTGCAAGCCGTGCCGGATCGACGCCGAGCGACTTCAGGCTTTGCCGCAGCATCTTGCGGCGCTGGCCGAACGCGGCGGCGGCGACCTGCTCGAGCATTTTGCGATCGCAAGGCAGCGGTTCTGCGCGCGGCTTGAGGCGCACGACGGAGGAGGTGACCTTCGGCGGCGGCACGAAGGCGGACGGCGCAATGTCGAACAGGATCTTGGTCTCGCAGCGCCAGTTGGCGAGCACGCCGAGCCGGCCATAGGCCTCCTCGTCCTCGCGCGCGACGATGCGCTCGCCGACCTCGCGTTGGAACATCAGGACCATCATATCGTACCAGGGCGGCCAGGGCTCGCTGGTGAGCCAGTTGATCAGAAGCTGGGTCGCGATGTTGTAGGGCAGGTTGGCGACGATTTTTGCTCGTTCGCCATTGAGCAGCGGACGCGGATCGAAGGTCATGGCATCGCCATGCACGATCTCGAGCCTGTCAGGGTAGCGCGCGGAGATATCCTGAAGCGCCGGGATCGCGCGCTCGTCATGCTCGATGGCGATGACGCGCTTTGCGCCGAGCGCGAGCAGCGCGCGTGTCAGTCCGCCCGGGCCGGGGCCGATCTCGACAATGGTGGAGTCTTCCAGCGGCGCGGCCGCACGGGCGATGCGCGCGGTGAGATTGAGGTCGAGCAGAAAGTTCTGGCCGAGCGATTTGCGCGCCGACAGCGCGTGCTGGCGAATGACCTCGCGCAGCGGCGGGAGGTCGTCGATCGCGCTCATCAGGCGGTCGCAGCCGCCATGCGGCTGGCGAGCCTCAAGGCTGCGATCAGGCTGGCCGGATTGGCCTTGCCGGTGCCGGCGATGTCGAACGCGGTGCCGTGATCGGGCGAGGTGCGGATCAAGGGCAGGCCGAGCGTGACGTTGACCGCGTCGTCGAAGGCGACGGTCTTGATCGGGATCAGCGCTTGGTCGTGATACATGCAGACGGCGCAATCATAGGTGCTGCGCGCAGCCTCGTGGAACATGGTGTCGGCGGGCAACGGGCCTCTGGCCTCGATGCCGTCGCTGTGCAGCGTTTTCAGCGCCGGCGCGATGATGGTCTGCTCCTCGTGGCCGAGCGAGCCGTCCTCGCCGGCATGCGGATTGAGGCCGGAGACCGCGATGCGCGGCCGCGCGATGCCGAAGCGGGATTTCAGCTCGGTCGCGACGATGCGAACGGTCGAGACGATCAGCTCGCTGGTGAGCTGGGCCAGCGCCTCGCGCATCGAGACATGGATGGTGACGGGCACCACGGCGAGCTGCGGCGACCACAGCATCATCACCGGCTGCGGCACGCGGCCGTCCTCTGCTGCGAGCTCGGCGAGGTATTCGGTGTGGCCGGGATGGCGGAAGCCGGCGCGGTAGAGCACGCTCTTGGCGATCGGATTGGTGACGACGGCGCCGGCGCGGCCCTCGCGGACATCCGAGACCGCCTGCCGGATCGAGGCGAGCGCGGCCGATGCACTCGATGCGTCGGGCTTGCCGGGCTCGGCTGTGGCGCGCTCGCCGGTGGCGACCACGGGCAGGGCGTCAGTGAAGGCGGCCTCGGCCTCGCCGGGGCTCACCGCGGCGATGCTGATAGCGGCGCCGAGCGCTTTGGCGCGCTGCGCGACCAGCGCCTCGTCGCCGCGCAGGTAGAAGGCGGGCAGGTTCAGCTCGCGGCGCCTCAGCCAGGCTGCGATCGTGATGTCGGGGCCGATGCCGGCGGGCTCTCCCAGGGTCAGGGCAAGGGGAAGGGGCTTTGCTGCGCGATGGGCCATCAGCGGTTGCGATATTCGATCATCGCCGCCTTGCGGAGGTCATCGAGATAGGCCTTCTGGGTCTTCTCGTATTTCTCCTGATACATTTTTTCGCGGACCTCGCGCTTCTTCGGCGTGTCGATCATGGTCGGCTTGCGCGCGCACAACACCACCATCTCGATGCCGTTCTTGGTCAGCTCGGGCGCGGTCAAATGGCCGATCGGCGTATCGTCGAGCACCTTGCGCAGCGCTTCGGGCAGTTCCGCGGTGGTCTTGGTGACGGTGTCGCGGATGGTGGCGTTCGGCGTCGAGCGGAACAGCGAATTGGCTTCCTCGCAGCTTCCGACGCGCGAGCGATAGGTCTCGGCTTCCTTCTTCCGTGTTTCCAGGAAGGCCGCGGATGAGCCGCGCGGCACGATCAGCACGATCGGCTGCATCTTGTATTCGGTGCCTTCGATCTGAAGCTTGTCGCCGGTCTGGGCCTGCACGGCTTGAGCGACGTCGCGCTCGCCGACGAGCAGCTTCTCCTTGAAGCGGCCGCGCACCAGGCTAGTCCAGACCATCTCGGCCTTCATGCGGCCCTTCAGCGTTTCGGGGCGGACGCCTTTGGATTCGAGCGACTTGGTGAGCTGCTCCGGCGAGATGCGCATGCGCTGCGCCATGCCCTCGTAGGACTGGTTGATGTCGGAGACGCCGGGATCGACCCCGTACTTCTTGCCTTCCTTGAGCTTCACCTTGTCGTCGATCAGCTCGTTGATGACCTCCTGCCGGGGCGGGGTCTTCTGCGTCGTCAGCTGGTCGAGCTTGGCGCGCTGATCGATGTCGAAATCGGTGATCGGATCGCCGTTGACCATGACGACGATGTTCTGCGCACGCGACGGCGAGGGCAGTCCGGTCAGGATCAGCCCGGCACCGAGGGCGAGCAGGAGGCGGAAGACGGGCAATGGGGTCGTCATGATTGTCGCTCGCATGTCAACCGCGTCGAGCCTGTGATGGGGGCAAGCGCGGCCGGCACTTATCGTTCACTGGAGGCCGGCGGAACTGCTGGCCGTCGACGAGGTCGCCAGCGTGCGCAGGCCGATCTGGAACATGAACGCATGGCTCAGCACGGGCGGCGCGGTGCCCGCAGAATAGCTATACGAAGTTACGTAGTTCGCCGCCAGCACGAAGCAATCGTCGACGTAGCCGGCACCGAGCACATACTGGTTGATCTTGTTGGCCTCGAGGTCCCACCGCGCCGAACCCGACACCACCCAGTTGGTGGCGAGCTTGATCGAGCCCGAGGTCAGGATGCCCTCGCGGCGAGTCAGATAGCCGAGTTCCGGCTGCGCCGCGTAATTGCCGTAGAGCACGCTGACTGCCCAGCGATTGAAGTTGGCGCGGCCTTCCGCCTCGAAGCGCTGGACGTTCCAGGTCTGCTCATCCATGCGGGAGCGGACGCTGAACGTGTAGGTGCTGTTGGGCGAGTAGCTGGCGCTCGCGACATAATCGGAGCGCGGCTTGTCCAGGCCGGAATCCAGACCGGTATTGATGGTGTCCTGAACCGCGAAGGAGTTCATGCCGAACAGCTGGTAGGACTGGCCGAACAGCACCTTGACGGCGCCGCCCTTGTCGAACTGCGTGGTGGACTGCACGCCGACATTGGCGCGGCCGCCGACCTCGACGCGGTCGTAGCCGGAGAACTTGTCGACGCTGAACAGGTTCGAGGCGTCGAACACCATGCTCTGGGCGTCCTCGTTCGGGAGCTTGCCGGCATACGTCTCGTTCGGGCGGATTATGATCTGCGCGATCGGCTCGACCGTGGTCGATCCCCAGGGCTGAATATTGATGAAGGGATAGCGGTATTCCAGGCCCACGGTCGGCATCAGGCGGAACGCCTGGGTGTCCCCGACGGGAAGATAGTTCGACACGCCCGGCTGGTTGGAGACCGAGGAGTTGATCGCGTCGGCGCGCAGGCTGGCGAACGGCGTCCAGATCTGGCCGAGCGGATCGGTGAACGATTTGCGCCACTGCGCTTCGGCCGTGAGGCGGGTATAGGTGCCGGGGAAGCCGCGCAGCAGGCACTGCGACGGCGTGCGGGCCAGCGGATCGGCCGACGCCGTCGTGCACAGGCTGTTGGTGTTGGCGATCGTCGTGATCGGATCGAACACCGCCTCGTCACGCGACATGTTCACGAAATTGGTCTTGTAGCTGAACTCGCCGCCGAACACCGGATAGTTGAGCACGTTGGAATAGTCGATCACCGGATAGACGATCGGCACCTGGCTCTGGTTACCCGAATAGCTCAGCCAGTACATCGTGCGCGCGTCGAAGAAGCTGCGGTTGCCGACGCCGGTCAGATAGAGCTGCGACAGCGCCTCCGTCGGCAGCAGCAGGAACGAGCCGAGCGGATCGCGGTACTGGTAAAGCCGGTAGTCCGAGAAGAAATAGTAGTCGGACATCAGGACGCCGTCCCAACCCCAGACCCATTTGTCGTTCAGCGCGAACTGACCCTTGGTGTCGACGGCGCCGCGGAACTGGCGGTCGCCGGGCTGCCCCGCAAAGGCGCCGGGATCGAGCTGGTCGATGCCGTAGGCGCGGATCTGGTAGGCGCCGTCGATCAGGCGCTGACGGAATTCGCCCTGCAGCAGCACGCCCTGCCGCGACATGAAGCGGGGGGTGATGGTTGCGTCCATGTCGGGCGCGATCGCCCAATAATAGGGGACTTCGGCGCCGAATCCGGTGTTCGTCGTGCCCGGAAAATAGCCCGGCATCAGGAAGCCGGACTTGCGCTTCACGGTCGGGTCGGGCGTCGAGAAATAGGGCATGTAGGCGAGCGGCACACCGAAGAATTCGATCTGTGCCGTCTCGAAATACAGCATCTTCTCCTGCTGGTCGTGGATGATGCGCGCACCCTTGACCTGCCACAGCGGCGGCTTCTTCGGATCGTCCTTACACGGCGCGCAGGCCGTGTAGACGCCGTTCTCGAACACCGTGTAGTTGCCGCTGGAGCGGTCGGCGCGGCTCGCGGCCATGCGGGTCTGGTCGGCGGTGTCCACGCGCAGCGAATCGACGAAGCCGTCGCGGTAATCGTCGGAGAGATCCATGATCTCGGCATAGGTGATCTTGCCGTCGGCATCCGTCATGCGGATGTTGCCTTCGGCATGCAGCCGCTTGGTCTTCTGGTCGTAGATGACCCTGTCGGCTTCGACGCTGGTGCCGTTGTAGAACAGCTGGACGTTACCGACCGCCGAGACGCGCGAATTGTTGTAGTCGTAGTCGACCTCGGTCGCCTGCACCAGCATCTGGTTGTCGTTGGGAGCCTTGGGCGGCTTCGGACGCGGCGGCAGCGGATTGTAGGTGAAGCTCTGGGCGGAGGCCGGCGCCATGGCGCCGACATCGATCAGCCCGCCGAGCGAGGCAGCAGTGACGACGGCGAGCAACAGCCGGCGAACGGACAAGCCGCATCCGTTCGCGCGCACTACGGTGCGCCGCGTCAAACGAGACACGAGTCCTCGATGGACGGCAGCCACTAACCGTCCTCCTGGTACAACAAGGCCAAAAAGCCGGTGAGGCCGCCCACCACCACGGGCAACCACGCCGCAGCGATCGGATGCATCAACTCAGCCTTGCTCAAGTCTTCAGTCACTTTCGACAAAACGTAGAGCAGAAAGCCTGCGCCCACGCCACTCAAAACCATCTTTTGCACGCCGCCCATCCGGAAGAAGCGCAACGACACGGAGGCCGCGAGCATCACCATGGCAGCCAGCAAAAACGGCTGCGCCAGAAGCTTCTGATACTGGAGTCGGTATCCGGCTGTCGCGAACCCTGAGCTCTCGGAGGAGCGGATGTAGTTCGGTAGTTGCCAAAAGGACACAGTCTCGGGGGTGGAAAAGCTGTTGCGAACCTGCGCCTCGGTCAGGGTCGTCGGAATCTCCAGGCTGGCCTGGTCGATCGGCGGGGAGTCCAGCGAGAAGCGGCGGACGCCCTTGAACAGCCAGCGGCCGTTCTCGAGCGTCGCCTCGCGCGCCTCGACCCGCTCCTTGAAGTGCTGCTCCGGGTCGAACCGGAACAGCGTAAGCCCCGTGAGCCGGACGCCCTGCTGCTCGCTGCGCGCCGCATTGATGATCGTCTGGCCGTCGCTGGTCACCTGGTTGAGCCAGAAACCGGAGGCGTCCTGGATGCCGCCGCCGGGCGCCGAGCCGAACAACTCGGCCTCCATGCGCTTGGAGGCTTCGCGCAGATTGGCCGACATCGGATTGTAGGCGACGGTGGCGATCACCCCGATCAGGAGCGCGCTGCCGAGCGCCGGCGAGATGAACTGCCATGCGGAGATGCCGGCGGCGCGTGCCACCACGAGCTCGAGCCGGCGGGAGAGGGCGAGATAGCAGGTCATGGCTCCGACCAGCATGCAGAACGGCGTGAGCTTCTCCAGCAGCTGCGGCACCCGGAACAGCGAGGTCTGGGCCACCATGAGCGCCGAGGCGGATGCCAGCCCCGAGGTCTTGCGCACCATCTCGATGTAGTCGACCAGCACCAGCAGCAGGAAAATGCTCGCGAACACGCCGAGCGCGGCGACCACGAAGCGGCCGGCGAAATAGCGCCCGAGTGTATTGGTGAGCATGCTCATGCGGCGGCCGGACGTCCGAACAGCCGCGCGATGCGCGCGTTCGACCTGTTGATGGCGTCCATCAGGCCAGGGGGCGGCTCGACCACGACGCCGCCGATGATCATCCACAGCCCGACGCCGATGGCGCCGAAAACCATCGCATATTGCAGCAGCACCGGGCCCGGCGACTTCACCGCCATCACCGAGCAGGCAAAGCCCGCCATGCGCAGGCCGAACACCGCGATGATCGATGAGCCGATCGAGAAGTTACGGCTCTGGCGGGTGGTGCGCGGCGCCCCGAGGAACGCGAAGGTCAGCACCGCAAAGGCGAAGGGATAGATCGGCGCGAGCAGGCTGTCATGCAGGGCCGAGCGGAACTGCCCGGGAATCTGCTTGTAGATGGGATCGTTCTCGGACGGCGAGAACAGCTCCCAGAGATAGAGCTCGCGAATGCCGAGGGTGACGTCGCGGCCCTTGGAGAATTTCGACATGTCGAAGCCGTAGCGGCCGAAAGCCACCAGCGCCGGATCGCGCTTGCCCGCCTCGAAGCGCTGGAGATTGCCGGTCTCCAGCACCAGGAACGAGCCGGTCTCGTTCTTCACGACCTCGCCGCGTTCGGCGACGATCGAGACGCGCTCGTTCGGGTCGCGGCGGTCGTCGATGAAGATGCCGGCAAGGATGCCGCCGGGCTGGCGTTCGCGAATCCGGATCGTGAGGTTCTCGTCGAGCCGGGCGAAGCGGCCAGGCTGCAGGATGTTGGTGAGCACATCCGCGGTGATCTCGGCATCCCACTGCTTGATCCGGCGCATGCCGTCGGGGGCGAGATAGGCCGCGATGAAGGCAACCAGCAGCGCCACCACACAGGTGGCGTAGAAGAACGGAAAGAACAGCCGGAACGGCGAGAAGCCGGCGGCATTCATCACGATGATCTCGGAATCGGTCGCGAGCTTGTTCAGCGTGTGCGAGATCGCGATCATCAGCGCGATCGGCGAGATGATCAGGACCAGGGCCGGCACGACCAGGCTGGTGATGCCGAGGAAGGTCAGGATGGTCTGACCCTGGCTCGTCATCAGGTCGATGCCGCGCAACGCCTGCGTAATCCAGATCACGCCGGTGAGGCTGACCAGGACCAGCGCAAACGACGCCAGCGTCGTGCGGAAGATATACTTATCGATCGACCCCATGCGCTACCGCACGAATCCCACCAAGTCCCCAATGTCGGCCGAAATTCCGCTGTCCAACCAATCCCCGATGAGGGGATCCCCAAGGCTGGCCAGCGCCTCTTCCGCCAGCTTACTCTCTCACTACCATCCCTTTGATCCGTCAACAAAATGGCTGCCCCGTGGCACCCTCAATATATGGTTAATATTTCACCCGTTGTGGCCTTGATGCCACGGGGGGTGCTTGGCATCTGCCGGGCCGCTGGCCCATAGTGCGGAAGGCTCAGTGAATCGTCGTTCAGGTCCGGCCAGGGTCGGGGCCCTGAATGACGGAAAGACCAAGATTTTTGAAGGAGTTACCTATGTCCGATGCCATCAAGGTCGGCTTCGTCCCATTGTCTGCTGCCGCCCGTGGCATCCTGGTCGTGTTCTGCGACGACAGCCTGCAGGTCGGTCCGGCGACGGCCAAGGCGCTGGGCGGCGCTGTCGAACTCGTGAAGCGCGCGGCCACGGCCGCCGCTTTCAAAGGTAAAAGCGGTGCCGCGCTGGACATCCTGGCGCCGGAAGGGGTGAAAGCCACCCGTCTGCTCGTGATCGGCGCCGGCAAGGCAGCCGGCCTGAAGGCGAACGATTTCCTCAAATTCGGCGGTGTAGCGGCGAGCAAGCTTCCCGCCGGGACGACCACCATGACCATTATGGCGGAGCTGCCCGATGGCGCCATGACGAGCGAGCAGGCGGTTGCGATCGCCTCGGGCCTTCGCCTGCGCGCCTACAAGTTCGACCGTTACAAGACGAAGAAGGATGGCGAGGAGGGCGGCTCGCGCGCCGACATCTCGCTTGCGGTCGGCGATGCCGGTGCCGCGAAGAAGGCGTTTACCGCGGCCGGCCACGTCGTCGACGGCGTGATCATCGCGCGCGACCTCGTCAACGAGCCGCCGAACGTGCTCTTCCCGGAAGAATTCGCGCGCCGCGCCAGTCAGCTCCGCAAGCTCGGCGTCAAGGTCGAGGTGCTCGACGTCAAGGCGATGCAGAAGCTCGGCATGGGCGCGCTGCTCGGCGTCGGCCAGGGCTCGGCGCGGCCGAGCCGTACCGTGATCATGCGCTGGGACGGCGGCAAGAAAGGCGAGGCGCCGGTCAGCTTCGTCGGCAAGGGCGTCTGCTTCGACACCGGCGGCATCTCGATCAAGCCGGCCGGCAGCATGGAGGACATGAAGGGCGACATGGGGGGAGCGGCCTGCGTCGTCGGCCTGATGCACGCGCTGGCGGCGCGCAAGGCCAAGGCCAACGTGGTCGGCGCCATCGGCCTCGTCGAGAATATGCCCGACGGCAATGCGCAGCGGCCGGGCGATATCGTCACCTCGATGTCGGGCCAGACCATCGAGATCATCAACACTGACGCGGAAGGCCGCCTCGTGCTGGCCGACGTGCTCTGGTACGTCGCCAAGAAGGTGAAGCCGAAATTCATGGTGGATCTGGCGACGCTGACCGGCGCGATCGTGGTCGCGCTCGGCACCGAGCATGCCGGCATGTTCTCCAACAATGACGAGCTTGCCGAACGCCTGCTGGCGGCCGGCATGGAGAGTGGGGACAAGGTCTGGCGCATGCCGCTCGGTCCCGAATATGACAAGCTGATCGATTCCCAGTTCGCCGACATGAAGAACACCGGCGGCCGTCATGGCGGCTCGATCACCGCGGCGCAGTTCCTGCAGCGTTTCGTCGATGGCACGCCCTGGGCCCATCTCGACATCGCCGGCACCGCCATGGGCGCGCCGAAGACCGACATCAACCAGAGCTGGGGCAGCGGCTATGGTGTCCGTCTGCTCGACCGTCTGGTCGCCGACCATTACGAGCGCAAATGACCCGAGATGACTGAAGTCCTGTTCTATCATCTGCAAAACATGGCGGTAGAGAACGTGTTGCCGCCGCTTCTCGAGAAATCGCTCGAGCGCGGCTGGCGTGTCGTGGTGCAGTCGACCTCGGAAGAACGGGCCGACGCACTCGACGCGCACTTATGGACCTATCGCGACGATTCCTTCCTGCCGCACGCGACATGGCGCGTGAACGATGCCGCCGATCAGCCGATCGTGCTGGCGATCGAGGCGGGCAATCCCAACGGCGCCCATGTCCGCTTCCTGGTCGACAATGCCGCGTTGCCGGAGGACGCGCAGGGCTATGCGCGCATGGTGCTGCTGTTCAACGGCGACGATCCGGATGCGCTCGCGCTCGCCCGCAGCACTTGGACGGATTGCAAGGCGAGCGGATTTGATGTCACCTATTGGCAGGCTGACGAGCGGGGCCGGTGGCAGCGTCGGAATTAGCGTCGATCGCAATTAATGATAATTTGCACTTTTCGGGCGATGCTGGCTTTGGTCACCTTCGTGCCGCAAAGTGATGTTGGTACAATCGCTTAGGGCTGGTCCTTCACGCGGGGAATTTGGTTTATCGTGCGACATCAAAAGCTTCCCAGGTCGCTCATAGTTGCGTTGGCTGCCGTAGCACCGCTGGTCGCGGGCTGTTCGGGCGGGACCGATCTGTTGTCGAAAGACGTTGAATGGTTCCAGAAGCCCGGCCGCCTCTTCATCAAGAACATCTCGATCGAGTCGCCACCGCTGACCCCCGATAAGCCGGTGGGAGCTGAGGATCTCGTCAGCGCGGACGGTGCCTGTCCCGGCATGGCGCCGCCTCCCGGGCCGGCCGACGCCAACGCGTCGACGACGGCGCCGATGGGCGGCACGGTCGCGCTCGGCCACACCGAATGCGACGTGGTGCGCGGCATCGGTGCGCCCTCGAATGTCAATCTCTCCAACGATGCTGCCGGCCGGCGCGTAGCCGTGGTGACCTGGAGCACCGGCCCGCGCGCGGGCATCTACAGCTTCACCTCCGGCCGCCTGTCCTCGATCGAGGGCAATCCCGATCCGCAGCCGGTGCCGAAGGCGACCAAGCCGAAGAAGAAGCAGGCGTAAGCGGGAATCCCTGCGCCACAGTGAATCGGCTTTTCGTGCATCGGAGAAGCTATTGTGCTGCTCCATAGATCGCCATCTGCTTTGCTAGGCGCTCTGCGCCGTTGGGGGAGATGCACAATTCCAAATTTCTTGCACTTTCTTCGGCTGCTTCCTTGGCTCGCGTGAACAATTTCGCTTCGTAGGCCCGGATTGCCTGGCTCGGACGAGGCGTGGCGAGCAATTCGCTCGCCAATTCAGCGGCATCCCACATCGCGAGGTTTGCACCCGCGCCGGCGAACGGCGACATGAGATGAGCCGCGTCTCCGATCAACGTCGTAGTTGGCTGGCCTTCCCAAGTGAGTCCGATCGGCAACATGTTGATTGGACGCGCCATGAAGCTGTCGTCGCAGGCATGGATGAGCGCCGTCAACTCCGGCGCCCAGTCGGTGAAGTAAGCGAGCAGTGCCTGTCGGGCATCGGCAGGGCGCTCGAATGGAATGCCGGAAGCCTCCAATCCATTTTCGGGCATGCGCAAAGCGACATAGACGCGGATGCGACCGTCCCCATTGCACTGCGCGAGCAGTCCCTTGTCATCGCAAAGCGCCATGAAGCTTCCATGGCCAACCATCCTTGCCACCTCAGGGTGGTTACTCTCGGCATCGGGAATGCCGATCTCGATGAAGCTGATGCCGGTGTAAAGGGGCGTGGCCGGGGTGAGCAGCGGTCGCACGCGTGACCAAGCACCGTCTGCGCCAATCACGACGCCAGCAGTGATGCTCTTCCCGCTCCCAAAATGCAGCCTATGACCCCGCTCAGCGGGCTCGATGTGGGTCAAAGTGTTGCCCCAGCGTAGACGCCCGGGTTCCAGAGAATCGATCAATAGATCGCGCAAGGCGCCGCGATCGACCTCTGGGCGGTCGAATGCATCCAGCGCTCCGATTTCGTTCCAATACGGCGTTCCGGCTTTGTCGACGATCCGCAAGCCCTGTCCCTCCGGACGGGCGATACGGCGGAATTGCGCTTCGAGCCCCGCGTCCTTGAGGGCGCGTTGACCAGCTTCCACGTGCATGTCGAGCGAGCCACCTTGGCTTCTCACGTCGCGGGAGGCGTCGCGCTCGAATATGACGGCATCGACTCCGTGGTTCTGAAGGATACGGGCAAGCGTTAGCCCACCGAGCCCCGCACCGATGATGGCGAGGCTATGGTGCTCGCGCATGGTCATGGCGCCCTCAGAGCATCGGCTTGATGTGATCAGGTTGGCGAACGCGGAAGCGGCCCTTCATCTTGAAGCCGTCACGCATATTGAGGCCAAGAAGAACGATGTTCATCGCGCCTGCAAACAATTCGAGAGTCTGCGCCGCGTAGAATGTGGTGTCGAACTCCGCGGCCTTCGCCTTGTAGGCAAGAAACAAGGCGGCGGGAATGAGAACCAGGATGCCGTTGGCGGCGATGAACGGCATACGCTTGATCTTTGCGCCGATCAGGCCAGCGCGTCGCCCCTTTGCCAGCAAGAACCCTGAACCTCCCGTCACCGCCAGCGCCGGGATCAGCAACAGGAAGCCCCAGGGTATGGCCGTCTTGACCATGGCTACACTCGCGTCTGAGGCGAATAGTTCGGTGAGAGCCGTGGAAAGCCAGAAGGCCGCAATCATCGTCAATGCGACCGCGCCCGCCAATGGGTGGATGATCTTGGTCATCGAGTCCTGCCGTTTTCGAAGCGAACTACGCGACGCAGATGCCGGGCACCGCGACCTTTCGGAAGAGGTGCGGAGAGGCGACGGCGGACGAGGGATAGGCTGAGATCTTCGATCTGAACTCAGGATGCGTGAACGCGGCCCGGAAGTGGGCAGTCGATTCCCAGACGGCATAGTTCAGATATGTCGGGCCATCGCCGATCGCGCGGTGAAGCTGGGTGGAGATGAAGCCCGGTTGCCGCTTCATGAAGGCGGCATCGTCTTGCCAGACCTGGAGGAAGCTTTGTTCGTCGGCCTTGTCGAGCGTGAACAGATTCACCAGCACCACAGGGCTCGTGTCGATGCCAAGCTGACGTTCGATGGGAAAGTTTGGGTCCAGTGGGCGTAGCTGCGCCATGGCGGGCTCCGTTCGAATTGGTCTTATGATGTCAATGTGGTACTATGTGGATCTAGCTATTTGACATTATGATGTCAATAACAGTTTATGGTGACGGATGCCGAAATCCCTGCGAACGCCGGCCGGTGATGCTCTGACGAACCTCATGCTTGACTTGTTCCGGCTGAATAGCCTGCTCTTGACCGCAGGGGACCGCTTGGTGGCCCGGCTCGGGCTCACGAGCGCCCGCTGGCAGATTCTTGGCGCCATCGTGCACGCGGGGCGCCCCCAGCCGGTGGCCTGGCTTGCCCGCGATCTGGGTGCCAATCGCCAAAACGTGCAGCGGATCGTCAACGATCTGCACGCGGAAGGCCTTGTTGCTTTCGAGGCCAACCCGCATCACCGCCGAGCGCAGCTTGTCGTCCTGACTGACAAGGGGCGGCGCGCCTTCGATGCCGCGATGGCTTTGCAGGCGCCGTGGGTCAACGGCCTTTCGGAGGGGCTTCCGGTCAAGGACCTGCAAACCGTGCAGCGTATCGTCGCGGCCCTGCGGACGAAGCTTGAGAACGAGACTGAGGGGTAGACGTAGCGCGCAGCGAGCGGGTACGGTCGCGCTCGGCCACACCGAATGCGACGTGGTCGCGGTATGGGTGTGCCCTCGATTCGTCGATCTTTCCAGCGATGCCGCCGGCCAACGTGTCGGGCCCTGTCACTGAATCGGCGCGATGCCCACCCGCCTGATCAGTTCCGCCCATTTCGGCGTTTCGGCCCGGATCTGGGCGGCGAACTCGTCCGGCGTGCGCGTGACCGCTTCCATGCCAAGCGCTGCGAACTTCTCTCGCGCGGCCGGTGCTTCCACAGCCTTCTGAGCCTCATCGTGCAGAAGGGCGATGACCGAGGCAGGCGTTCCCGCTGGTGCCATCAGGCCGAACCAGGCGATCGCGTCGAAGCCACGAAAGCCGAGTTCATCCAACGTCGGCAGATCAGGCGCGGCCGACGAGCGCCGCAGCGAAGTGACCGCCAGCGCACGAACTCCACCGTCGCGGACGTGCGGCAGCACCGAGGCAATGCTGCCGAAGAACATCGTGACGCGGCCGGCCATGAGATCGCTCAACAGCGCCGCGCTGTCGCGATACGGCACGTGCTGGAGCTTGATTCCGGCCATGGTTTGGAACAGCTCGCCGGCCAGATGGGTCGAGGTGCCTACTCCGGCCGAGGCGAAGGTGAGGGTGCCGGGGCTGCGCCTCGCCAAATCGACCAGATCCTGAACGCTCGCCGCCGGCATGTCCTTGTTCAAGACGAGGATGTTCGGCGTACTCGTGACCTGGGCTACGGGCACGAGATCCTTCGCGGGATCATATGGCAGTTTTGCGTAAAGGGATGGGTTGATGACGATCGCTGCATTGCCCGCCATCAGCAGGGTGGTGCCATCGGGCGCCGATTTGGCGACATGGTCCGCTGCGATGTTGCCGCCCGCGCCCAACATGTTCTCGACCACGACGGGCTTGTCCCACTTGGCCCTGAAGTGTTCGGCCAGGATGCGAGCGGCCACGTCGGGGGCGCTTCCCGCACTGAAGCCCAGCACGATGCGGATGTTCGATTGCGGGTATTTTGGCTCCGCTTGCAGCGGCTGCGCCAGCCACAGAAGCGAGATCAGAACGAGCGCTGGCCGAAGTAACATGATTGGTCTCCAGGTATGGGCGGCCATTGTCTGCGCGGATTGATCGCTCGTCGTCACCCCATGGGGTGGTGGCGCAGCCTGGGTGTTCGGGCGCGAGCGTCAACCGAGGGGATCGAGTGTCCGGGCGACCTGGGCGATCGATTGCACCAGCCCGGCGTGCCCCCGAACGCCAACCTTGGCGTATATCCGCTTGGTATGGGACTTGAGCGTGTTGGGGCTGATGCCGAGCATGGCCGCAGCCGTCTTCATGCCGCTGCTCTGCGTGAGCGCGGTTACGACCCGCAATTCGGCCGCCGTCAGGCCATGGCGGGCTGCCAATAACGCGCTCGCGGCCTCGCCGGTACGCGATATGTCGACCAGGAGCGCCACTGCTGCAGGACTTGCCGTCTTGTGATGTGACGAGTGATCGAACGCGCGTCCTCGCACCGGCGTCATGGTGATTCCGATTTCTCTGCCGTCCGGCCGCGGCAGTCGACATGTTCCTGCGGCGCCGCTGCGAAGGGCGTCGGCGAACAGCGCACGGATGAAGTTCACGGCGCTTGGGGGACCTGACAGGTCGCGGCCGGCGAGGACGCGAAGCGACAGCTCTTCGCCCTGTGCCCGGGCTGCAGAATTAGCGAACAGCACCCGCTGGCTGGCATCGAAAGTGATGATTCCGGTCGACAACGCGTCGAGCGCGTCACGTTCGGCCCGTGCCGCCTCCTGGTAGTCGAGCATGCGCAGTCGCAGCTCGCTGGCGCGCCGCAGATGCGGCAGCAGCGAGCTCAAGATCGCGGTGTCTCGCTCGCTGAACGGTCCGCTCCTTTCGCTGCGTTCGACATTGAGCGAGACGCGGAGTTCCAGACGGCTGACCACGTTGACGATCAAGCCGTGCGCAAGGTTCTGCGGCCGGAGCACGTCGTCATAGAAGGCGGTGCGCTTGAGCTGTGACAGCTCGATCAAATCATCCGTGTGCACCATCTGGCCTGCCGGAAACCGGTTCGACCGCATCCACGGATTGGTGACATGATAGAGTTCGTGGCGGCGTTTGCACTCGGGATCGATCCGCCCGAGGTCGTGGAACGTGTAAAGGCTACGATCGACGCTGTAGCCGTGGATCAGCGCGGCCGCGCTGTGAGTGATGTCTGCGATGCCTTCCAGAGCGGCGCTCCAGAGCGAAGCGTCGAGCACCGCATCATAGATCAGGCCGACAAGCGCATCTCGCTCTGGCTCAAGCTCGGTCGGCATCCACGATCCCTCCGCGAGGTCCCAAACTCGCCGATACCGTATCGATCCGCAAGCCAATTGGCTTTGAAGGGAACCGTCCGGCTGCGACGCCGCGACACTCCTGATCGAGTCGCTTTCGTGATGGCCCCGCGGCCAAGAATACGCTCATATGGCGAGAGAAGAAATTTGGAGGAAACTATGCGGTTCATTGCCCTCGTATCGGCTCTGCTCTTGCCGCTCGGCGCGGCCGTCGCCCAGGACTATCCGACGAGGCCCATCACCATGCTGGTGCCGTTCGCCGCAGGCGGGCCGACCGACACCATCGCGCGCCTGACTGCGGCCGGCATGGCGAAATCCCTGGGCCAGCAAGTCATCGTCGAGAACGCGACCGGCGCCGGCGGCACCATCGGCACGACCCGCGCCGCGCGCGCCCAGGGCGATGGTTACACGCTGCTGATCCATCATGTCGGCATCTCGACCGCCGCGACGCTGTACCGCAATTTGAGCTATGACACGAAGACGGCCTTTGCGCCGATCGGGCTTGTGACCAACGCGCCGATGACCATCATCGCGCGTCCGGATTTCCCGGCCGACACGCTGAAGGATCTGGTCGCCTACGCCCAGCAGCAGGGCGACAAGCTGACCTACGCCAATGCCGGGCTCGGTGCGGCATCGCATCTCTGCGGCATGCTGTTCATGACGGCGATCCAGAAGCAGCTCACCACGGTGCCCTACAAGGGCAACGGCCCGATCATGAACGATCTGCTCGGCAAGCAGATCGATCTCACCTGCGACCAGGCGACGAACACCACCGGTCCGATCACGGCCAAGCAGGTCAAGGCCTATGCGGTCACCACCAAGGAGCGGCTGAAGAGCCTGCCCGATCTGCCGACGGCCGACGAGGCCGGCCTCAAGGGGTTCGAGCTCGGCGTCTGGCACGGCCTCTATGCCCCCAAGGGGACACCGCCGGCGATCGTTCAGAAGCTGACCGCGGCGCTCCAGACGGCGCTCAAGGAGCCGACGCTGATCGCCCGGTTCAACGACATCAACACCGAGCCGGTCCCACAGGACAAGGCGACGCCCGAGGCGCTGGGCGCGATGCTGACGAGTGAAATCGACCGCTGGGCGCCGATCATCAAGGCGGCCGGGCAGTTCGCGGATTGATCCGTTGGGCGCGCAATTGCCGCTCCGGGCGATGTCGCCTCGGGGTGGCGGTAAGCTAATTCAAGTGCTTAGGCGGAGGTGTTAAAACACCGGTACGGTGCATGGGGTTGTTTTTCCGAATTTGATCGGGGGGCGCTAGCCCGCGGCCGCGTCAAACTGCGTGCTGGCCTCGAGCCATTGCTCCTCCGCGCGTGCGAGCGCGTCCGCTGCATTCGCACGCGCCTTTGACAGTTGCGCGGCCTGCTTGGGATCGCGCGTAAAAATGTCGGGCAAGGCGAGGGCGGTGTCGATCTTGGTGATGATGTCGCTGACGCGGGCGATCTCGGCTTCGGCATCGGCGATGCGCTTCTTCAGCGAGCCGCGATTGTCCGACCTTGCACGCTGCGGTTTTTCGCTGGCCGCGCTGCGCTCGCGCGGGGCGGGGTCACCGTTGCGCGCGGACAGCACCAGGCGGCGGTATTCGTCGAGGTCGCCGTCGTAATTGGTGACGGTGCGGTCGGCGACAATCCAGAGCCGGTCGGCGCAGGCCTCGATCAGATAGCGGTCGTGCGAGACCATGATGACGGCGCCGGGAAATTCATTGATGGCCTCCGCAAGCGCGGCGCGGCTGTCGATGTCGAGATGGTTGGTCGGCTCGTCCAGGATGATCATGTTGGGGCCGAAGAAGGTGGCCAGGCCCAGCAGCAGCCGCGCCTTCTCGCCGCCCGACAATTTGCCGATCTTGGTGTCGGCCGCCTTGCCGGAGAAGCCGATCGCGCCGGCGCGCGCCCGCACCTTGGCCTCGGGCGCCTCGCCCATCAGCTTGCGGACATGGTCATAGGCGGAGGCATCCTCGTTGAGCTCGTCGAGCTGGTGTTGCGCGAAATAAGCGATCGACAGCTTGTCCGCGCGCGTCACTCTTCCCGAGAAAGGCGCCAGCCGTCCGGCGAGCAGTTTCACGAGCGTCGACTTGCCGTTGCCGTTGGCGCCGAGAAGCGCAATGCGGTCGTCATTGTCGATGCGCAGGGTGACGCGATTGAGCACGGGGCTTGCCGGATCGTAGCCGACCGCGGCGTTGTCGACCGCGATGATCGGCGGCGACAGGATCTTCTCCGGCGCCGGGAAACTGATCTCGCGCACGTCCTCGGTGACCAGCGCCGTGATCGGCTTCAGCCGCTCCAGCATCTTGACGCGAGACTGTGCCTGCCGCGCTTTCGAGGCCTTCGCCTTGAAGCGGTCGACGAAGGCTTGCAGGCGGGCGCGTTCGGCTTCCTGGCGCTTGACCTGCTTGGCGTCGAGCAGCTCGCGGGCGGCGCGCTGCTCCTCGAACGAGGAGTAGGTGCCCTTGTAGAGCGTGAGCTTGCCGCGCTCCAGATGCAGGATCTGGTCGACCGAGCTCTCCAGCAGGTCGCGGTCGTGGCTGATCACGATCACCGTGCGCGGATAATGCGCGAGGTGATCCTCCAGCCACAGCGTTCCCTCGAGGTCGAGATAGTTGGTGGGCTCGTCGAGCAGCAGAAGGTCGGGGGCCGCGAACAGCGTCGCGGCGAGCGCGACGCGCATGCGCCAGCCGCCGGAGAATTCGGCGCAGGGGCGGAGCTGGTCGGCGGCGGAGAAGCCGAGGCCGGAGAGGATCGCGGCGGCACGGCTCGGCGCCGAATGCGCGTCGATGTCGACGAGGCGGGTCTGGATCTCGGCGATCCGGTGCGGATCGGTCGCGCTCTCGGCTTCACTGAGCAGCGCGTCGCGCTCGAGATCGGCCTTGAGCACGACCGAGATCAGGCTTTCGGGTCCGTTCGGGGCTTCCTGCGCCAGGCTGCCGACGCGCCAGCGCGGCGGCAGGGTCACCGAACCGTGCTCGGCCGCGAGCTCGCCGCGGATGACCTTGAACAGGGTCGACTTGCCGGTGCCGTTGCGTCCGACCATGCCGACGCGCGATCCGGGCGTGATTTGCACGGAACTCTGGTCAATCAGAAGGCGTCCGGCGAGGCGGATGGAGAGGTCGGTGATAGCAAGCATGCGGCCTTGTCACCGCAGGCGGGGTCAAACGCAACCCGTTTTTCCGGACCCGCTGCTCAGTGCGGGTCGCAGTCGCGCTGCCTCAGCTCGTTCAGGAGCTGCTCGAGGTGCGTCGGCAGCCGGGGCTCGGGCCGCAGGCTCTGCTGGAGCCGTTCGCCCACGGCATCGCAAATCGAGCGGCTGGTGCGCCGGTCGATCTGTTCGCTGTCATTGGCAAAAGGCCCAGCCATGGCGCGGTTCCGTGTGTTTAAAGTAAAGTCACGGTACCAAGTCATTGACCCCCAAAATGGTTTCGCCCCTTCCGCGGGATCACGGCATTCTCGTCAAAATTGTATAAATCCCGCCATATCCGCCCAAAATGCGGAGCCCCGGCGGGGGGATCGCCGGGGCTCCTCTTGGAAGGTACCTGTGGGGGCGCAGATACCTGTGGGTTTTTTAGGAAGGTGCTGTCGGGCTCAGTAGCAGCGGTTGATCATCCGCCAGCGGGGTCCCCAGGGGGTCGGGACCAACCGGCGCACATAGCAGCCGCCATAACCGTAGGAGACGGGGCCGCCGGCATAGAAGCGCGGTCCGCCCCAGCCACGGCCGTGGTGCCAGCCACCGCCGCCGCTGTGCCAGCCGCCACCGTGCCAATGGGCCGAAGCCGAGGTCGGCGCCAGCGCGGCGCCCAGCGCAACCGCGGCGACAGCGGCAAGCGAAAGTTTCCTCAACATGGTGATCTCCTCAAAACTGCCGGCGCGGGGGCAATCCGCGTCGATGGAAAGGCCGCCGAAACGGTCCGCCTGATGGCCAGGCTTTGGTTTCGATGGGAAGGAGCTTAAGCCGGCGGACTGAACCAAAGCCTGAATGGGGGCTTCAGATTGGGTTCATCTGGGTGAAATTGTCGTAATCCATGCCGACATCGCCGGCCCCGGTCCTGCGGCGAAGCGCCTGTGACGTCATCCCGGCGGTCGCTTGCCGGATCGCAAAGGCGCCGATATAAGCCCCGCAACTCGACAACCACCGCTTTCTTCCCAAGGACAAGATTATGGCCATCGAACGCACTTTCTCGATCATCAAGCCCGACGCGACCGCGCGTAACCTGACCGGCGCCGTCAACGCCGTGATCGAAAAGGCCGGCCTGCGCATCGTCGCGCAGAAGCGCATCCGCATGACCAAGGAACAGGCCGAGACCTTCTACGCCGTTCACAAGGCGCGGCCGTTCTTCGGCGAGCTCGTCGAGTTCATGACCTCGGGCCCGGTCGTGGTCCAGGTGCTGGAAGGCGAGAACGCCATCGCCAAGTACCGCGACGCGATGGGCGCGACCGATCCGTCCAAGGCCGCCGACGGCACCATCCGCAAGCTCTACGCCAAGTCGATTGGCGAGAATTCCGCGCACGGCTCGGATGCGCCGGAGACCGCCGCGATCGAGATCGCGCAGTTCTTCTCGGGCAACGAGATCGTCGGCTGATCTATCAGCCGATAGTTTAGGCCGACACGGGCGAAAGGACGTATTGTGAACTGGCTCTGGCAGATCTTCGATCCCGCTACGATCGGGGCGTTCTTCACCCAGTTCCGCAACGAGATGGCCGAACCGACCTTCTGGATCGCGGTCGGCAAGATCATCTGGATCAACATCCTGCTCTCCGGCGACAACGCGCTGGTGATCGCGCTCGCCTGCCGCGGTCTCTCGCCGCGGCACCGGCTGTGGGGCATGATCTTCGGTGCCGGCGCAGCCGTGCTGCTGCGGATCATCTTCACCGGCATCGTCGCGACCCTGATGGAGCTGCCGTATCTCAAGCTCGTCGGCGGTCTCGCGCTGATCGTGATCGCGGCCAAGCTCCTGGTGCCGGAGAACGAGAACGAGGACGACGTCGAGTCCGCCTCGCATCTGTGGCAGGCCATCCAGATCGTCGTGGTCGCCGACATCGTCATGAGTCTCGACAACGTCATTGCGGTTGCCGCCGCGGCCAATGGCAGCGTGCCGCTCTTGATCCTCGGCCTTGCCATCAGCGTGCCGCTGATCGTCGCTGGTGCGGCGCTGATCATGGCGTTGCTCGCAAAGCTGCCGGTCCTGGTCTGGGCTGGTGCTGCGCTGCTTGGCTGGATCGCGGGCGAGGTGATCGCGACCGATCCCGCCGTCGCGCCGAAGCTGCACACACTGTTCGAGGGCCCGTTCGGTGCTTCGCTCGACACGATGCTCGGAGCCTTGCGCATCCCGCCGCAATTCGGCCATGGCGGCGCCGGCGGCGAATATCTCTGCGCGATCCTCGGCGTTGTCGTCGTGCTGGTCGTCGGCACCATCTGGCGCCGGCGCAGCCTGAGCGCCGCCGCACTGGAATCGTCCGAGCGGCACGCCAGGGCGTCGGCGGAGTAGGCTTTTCCGAGGGATGCGCACGTCACCTCTCCCGCTGGGAGCGATGAGCACTTCCTCAGCCGATGCTACCGCCTCACGATGGAGCCGGCGCGATTGATCAGGCGGGCGAGCTGACGGAAGCGGCTGCCGACGCGGTCGGCGACGAGGTCGCCGAGGCGGTGCTCGAACACCAGCATCAGTTTGCGTCCCACGCTCCGGAAATGCGTTGCCGGCAAGACGCCAGGCCGCGCCGCCGAGATCAGATGCGCGACGCGGAACGCAGCGCCCAAGAGGCGCGCGCGTTCGAGCTGCGCCGGCGTCAGCAGCTCCTGCATGGTGACCGGCGGCTGGTTTTCCTCGCTCAGGCCTGCATAGCGATAGAACACCGACAGGCCGACGAAGGCGCGCTCGGTGTGGGTGATTGCGCCGAAATTGCCGTTGACGACGAGGCTCAGCGTCTGCTCGCCGCGATGATCGGGATGCACGCGCCAGCCGATGTCGGACAGCAGGCACGCGGTGTGGCGCAGCCGCCGATCCTCCTCAGTCTCGCGCAGCTTCACCACGCGCGCGAGGCGGTCGGTCCAGGCGATCAGCTCGTGGGCGTGCTTGGCCGAGCGTGACAGCAGCTGGTTCAGCTCTTCGGCGGCGCAGATCAGGCCGTCCTTGTTGCGTTCCGCCTCCGGCAGCTTCTCGTGCAGCAGGCCCTCGCGCACGCCGAAGGTCGAGAACAAGATGGTCTTCGGCTTCGCCACGCGGATGATGTGCTCGAGCACCAGCGCCGCATAGGTGAGGAGCGGGCGGCGCGCATCGGCGACGCTCTCGATATCGGCGAGCATGTTTGCGGCCGCCAGGCGGCGGAGGCGGCGCGAGAAATCAAGCGCCTCAGCCGCGGAAATCGAATAGCCGTGCATCACCTGGAGCGGATAGCCGCTCTGGATGATGTGAATGCGCGCGAGCGCGCGCCAGGTGCCCCCAACTGCGTAGAAAGTGCGGCCGCGGCCAGCGGTGAGCTGCGGCACCTCGTCGAGCGCCTCGCGCACGATGCGGTCGGCGCGCTTGAGCGATTTGTGTGCGAGATCCTGCAGCGCAAGTCCGCCGAGCGGCAGCGTCACGCCGCTGCGCACGCTGTTCTTGCGCACGTCGATCAATTCGAGCGAGCCGCCGCCGAGGTCGCCGACGATGCCGTCGGGATGATGGATGCCGGAGATCACGCCGAGCGCCGACAGCCGCGCCTCGCGCGGGCCCGACAGGATCTCGATCTTCACGGCGCAGATGCGCTCGGCCTTGGCGATGAAATCGGGACCGTTGGAGGCGTCGCGGCAGGCTGCGGTCGCGATCGCGAACACGCGTCCGACCTGCATCACGCGGCACAATGCGCGAAAGCGCTTGAGCGAGGTCAGCGCCTTGTCGACGGCGTCGGGCGCGAGCAGGCCGGTGCTCTGCACCTCGCGCCCGAGGCCGCATAGCGTCTTCTCGTTGAAGATCGGAATGAGGCTACGCGTCAGCGCCTCGTAGACGACGAGACGGACCGAGTTGGAGCCGATGTCGATGACCGCGACGCTCGAGCCGCGCTTGCGCGGCCGCTTCACGTCGGAAATCCCCGATCAGGGTTGATGGCGTTCGTTCCGGCGCGTGAGACGACGCGGCGAGGATTCCTTGAGCGACTTTCCACGGCCAGACAGACTCGGATTTGTCATGAAGTAGTTGTGGACATTGAAAGGCTCCTCGCCTTTCGCGGTCTTCATACGCGTTGAGGACCCATCCGGCAACAATTGCCAGCTCTGCTCATTGTCCTTGAGATTCGCGACCATGATCTGTTCGAGAACCTGCTGATGCACCGTGGGATTTTGCAACGGACACAGCACCTCGACGCGGCGGTCGAGGTTGCGCGGCATCATGTCGGCGGACGAGATATACACAGCCGCTTTGGCGCTCGGCAGACCCTGGCCCATGCCGAAGCAGTAGATTCGGCCGTGTTCCAGGAAGCGTCCGATGATCGACTTGACGCGGATGTTCTCGGACAGGCCGGGAATGCCGGGGCGCAGGCAACAGATACCGCGTACCACGAGCTCGACCTGCACGCCGGCCTGGGAGGCCTCGTAGAGCGCGTCGATGATGTCGGGGTCGACCAGCGCATTCATCTTCATCCAGACCGCGCCGTGGCGGCCGTGCCGCGCATGCGCGGTCTCGCCCTGGATGTGCTCGATGATGCGCTTGCGCAAGGTCAACGGCGACACCGCCATCTTTTCCAGATCGCTCGGCGCGGCATAGCCAGTGATGAAATTGAACACGCGCGCGGCATCGCGGCCGATGGTCGGATCGGAGGTGAAGTAGGAGAGGTCGGTGTAGATGCGCGCGGTGACCGGGTGATAATTGCCGGTGCCGGTATGGACGTAAGTCGTGAGGCTGCCGCCTTCGCGGCGCACCACCATCGAGAGCTTCGCGTGCGTCTTCAGTTCGAGGAAGCCGTAGACGACCTGCACGCCGGCGCGTTCGAGATCGCGCGCCCAGCGGATGTTGGCTTCCTCGTCGAAGCGCGCCTTCAATTCGATCAACGCCGTGACGGATTTGCCGGCCTCGGCGGCTTCCGCGAGCGCGCGCACGATCGGCGAGTTGTTGGAGGTGCGGTAGAGCGTCTGCTTGATTGCGACGACATCGGGGTCGCGGGTGGCTTGCTGCAGGAACTGCACCACCACGTCGAAGGATTCGTAGGGGTGATGGACGACGAGGTCCTTCTGCCGGATCGCGGCAAAGATGTCGCCGCCGTGCTCGCGTACGCGCTCGGGATGGCGTGGTACGTAAGGGGTGAATTCGAGATCGGGCCGGTCGAGGCGGGTGAGCTGCGAGAGCTCGTTCATCGCCAGCACGCCGTCGACCAGGAACACCTCGTCGTCGGCGGCCGACAGCGCGTGCTGCACGAAGCTGCGCAGCTCCTCCGGCATCTTGGCGTCGATCTCGAGCCGGATCACCGATCCGCGGCGGCGGCGCTTCAGCGCGGTCTCGAACAGGCGGACGAGGTCTTCCGCCTCTTCCTCGATTTCGAGCTCGGAGTCTCGGATGATGCGGAAAGCGCCCTGGCCGTGCAGATTGTAGCCGGGGAACAGGCGGTTGATGAACAGGGCGGTCGCCTGTTCCAGCGAGATCAGCCGGACGACCTTGCCGTCAGCCGGCAGGCGGATGAAGCGGTCGATCTTACCGGGCATGCGGATCAGCGCGTTCATCTGCTTGCCGTCGGCGGCGCGCGTGAGCTGGAGCGCGATGGTGAAGCCGAGGCTCGGGATGAACGGGAAGGGGTGGGCCGGGTCGATCGCCAGCGGCGTCAGCAGCGGAAACACGTTGCTGAGGAAGTAGTCCTCGATCCAGGTCCGTTCCGCCTTCGTGACTTCCTTGCCCTCAACCAGCACGATGCCGACATCGGCCAGCGTGCCGCGCAGGTCGCGCCAGATCGCCTGCTGGTCGGAAGCAAGTTCGGAGACGGTGCGGTTGATCAGCGCGAGCTGCTCGGATGGCGTCAGGCCGTCGGGGCTGCGTTCGGCAATGCCCTCGCGCACCTGGGCCTTGATGCCGGCGACGCGGACCATGAAGAATTCGTCGAGGTTATTCGCTGAAATCGACAGGAATCGCACCCGCTCGAGCATGGGGTGGCTGGGATTGACCGATTCCTCCAGGACTCGGCGATTGAAATGCAGCCAGGAGAGCTCGCGGTTGATGAATCGTTCGGGGCTCGACGCGATCGCCGGCAAGCTCTCGGTCTCGGGGGCTTTCTCTTTAACTTCAACAGCTTGCGCAGAATCCATCAGAAGTCGGTCCATCCAGTTCGCCCCAATTTGCGACTTACGCGCAAAACCGGCGGGAGCATGTGTTAGAGCGATGACGTTTCGATGACATTGATGTTCCGCCGCTGCGCCGCGTCAAGCGGCTCTGGAAGTCCACGAACCGATCAGCCGTCCCGTAAGAGCTCGGCGGCCAGCGCCCTTGTGACAGGGCGCCCGAGCCGGAGGGCTTCACTGTCGAGCAGATCCACGGCGTGGCGGGCGGCGGCCGAGGACCGCTCCAGGCGGGTGGCGAGGTAGCCGACCACGCTCTCGTCCACGGCGAGCTGGCGGTCGGCGCAGAATTTGACGATCAGTCCGCGGAACAGCTGGTCGTCGGGCGGCAGCAACGCGACCACGGGTACGGCGCGCAGACGTGAGCGCAAGTCGCGAAGCTCGATCTCCAGCGAGGCCGGCACCTCGCGTCCGGTGAAGAGAACGCAGGCACCGTCCTCGCGGGCGAGATTCATCAGGTGGAAGAGGGCGCGTTCGTCGAATTCCCCCGCCTTGAGATCCTCAACGACCAGCGCGCCGGTGGCGAGCGCGCCCGGAACGGCTGTGGCGGTCAATGCAGCGGCCGAGGTCGAGCGGGCGCCTGATACCTCGGCCCAGATCGTGGCGAGATGGCTCTTGCCGCTTCCCTCCGGGCCGGCGAGCCACATGATCCGGTTCGGCCATTCCGGCCAGCTGTCGATCAGGCCGAGACCGGCCGCATTGGCGGGGCCTTCGAGGAAATTGTCCCGACTGAGGCTCTCCGCATGCGGAAGCGAAAACGCCAATTGTCGGGGGTGGACGCGGCCTGGCACGCTTGCTTTGCTCCATGCCGGCGCGCCGGCGTCATTTGAAGAGATCAGACGTATCGAGCGGGAGTCGGCCTTTTGCGGGGCCGTATCCTCTCTCATTTGGCCTCGATCGTGCTCATGTGCCGCAGCCACTCGACCAGATAGAGCGACACCGAGGAGAGCGTGAAGACCGTGACGAGACCCATCAGGATGATATCATAAGGAGCCGGCTTGAAGCCGAAGGCAAGCGCCGCCAGCACCAAGGCGGCGAACGCAACTTGGGCAACGGTGTTGAGCTTGGACACCTTCGACGGCTTCATCTCGACGGGCCGGTCGAACAGCCAGGATACAATGACGGCGGCGACGATCATGATGTCGCGCGAGACCACCAGGATCACGATCCACCGCGGAATTGCGCCCCAGATGCCGAGCGCCATGTAGATCGAGACCAGCAGCGCCTTGTCGGCGAGCGGATCGAGCAGGGCGCCGAGCTCGCTCGTCATGTTGAAGCGCTTGGCCAGGAAGCCGTCCACGGCATCGCTGATACCGGCGATCAGGAAGACGGCAAACGCCACCTCCATTTGGCTCGACACGATGGCCCAGACGATGATCGGGACCAGCATGATGCGGCCCAGGGTAATGATGTTCGGTATACTCACGAAAGCGCTTCCCGGCACCCGGTCTGACCTCAAATCCGGCCTCTCGGGAGGCTGAACCGGTTGATATCTCTACATAGTATACGGCGGTGCGCCATGCGAGCCATTGCGCGTCCCCGGAATTCGACGTAACCAGCCGCAAACCCACTGGAAATCGGGCATGACCGACCGCAAAAACGGCCTCACCTACGCCGATTCAGGCGTCGATATCGATGCGGGCAACCGCCTGGTCGACCTGATCAAGCCGATGGTGCGCGCCACCGCACGGCCCGGCGCCGACGCCGAGATCGGCGGATTCGGCGGCCTGTTCGACCTCAAGGCGGCCGGATTCAAGGACCCCGTCCTGGTGGCCGCCACCGACGGCGTCGGCACCAAGGTCAAGATCGCGATCGAGACCGGGCTGCACGGCGGGATCGGCATCGACCTCGTCGCCATGAGCGTCAACGACCTCGTGGTGCAGGGCGCCGAGCCGCTGTTCTTCCTGGACTATTTCGCCTGCGGCAAGCTCGACCCCGAGGCCACGGCCGCGATCGTCGCGGGCGTCGCGGAGGGCTGCCGCGAATCCGGCTGCGCTCTGATCGGCGGCGAGACCGCCGAGATGCCGGGCCTGTACAAGGACGGCGATTACGATCTCGGCGGCTTTGCCGTCGGTGCCGCGGAGCGGGGTACGCTGCTGCCGCGCAAGGATATCGCCGCAGGCGACGCCGTGATTGGCCTCGCCTCGTCGGGCGTGCATTCCAACGGCTTTTCGCTGGTGCGCAAGATCGTGGAGCAATCCGGCCTCGGCTTCGAGGCGCAGGCGCCGTTCGCGCCCGTGATGACGCTCGGCGGCGCGCTGCTGACGCCGACGAAGCTCTACGTCAAATCCTGCCTGCGCGCGATCCGCGAGACCGGCGCGGTGAAGGGGCTCGCCCACATCACCGGCGGCGGCTTCACTGACAACATTCCGCGGGTGCTGCCGAAGACACTCGGCGTCGGCATCGATCTTGCGCGCCTGCCGGTGCTGCCGGTGTTCAAATGGCTGGCGGCGCAGGCCGGCATCGCCGAGCTGGAAATGCTGCGCACCTTCAACTGCGGCATCGGCATGATCGCAATCGTCGAACCGGACAAGGTTGACAAGGCGATCGAGGTCTTCACCGACGCCGGGGAGACGGTGGCGCAGCTCGGCACCGTGATCCCAGCCGAGGGCGAGCACCGCGTCGTCTATAACGGTCACCTCGACATGGCACTGTAATGACGGGCGCTGTGATGAAGCGCCGCGTCGCCATCCTGATCTCCGGCCGCGGCTCCAACATGGCCGCGCTGATCAAGGCAGCAGGCGCGGCGGATTTCCCGGCCGAAATCTCGCTCGTCATTTCGAACAAGGCCGATGCACTCGGACTAGAGCGGGCCAAAGCGAGCAGCGTGAACACGCTCGTGATCGAGAGCAAGCCGTTCGGCAAGGACCGCGCCGGCTTCGAAAAGGTGCTGCAGGCGGCGCTCGACCAGCACGGTATCGAGCTGATCTGTCTCGGCGGCTTCATGCGCCTGTTCACGGCCGAGTTCACCAGGGCCTGGTACGGGCGGATGCTCAACATCCATCCCTCGCTGCTGCCGTCCTTTCCCGGCCTTGACCCGCACGGCCAGGCTCTGCGCGCCGGCGTCAAACTGTCCGGCGCGACGGTGCACTTCGTGATCCCCGAGACTGATGCCGGTCCGATCGTGATGCAGGGCGCGGTTCCCGTCAGCGATCACGACACGGGAGATACGCTGTCCGAGCGCATCCTCGAAGTCGAGCACCGCATCTATCCCGAAGCGCTGCGCTTGCTTGCGACCGGCAAGGTCCGGATCGAGGGCGATGTCTGCAAGACGGCGGGCAGTTCGGCGTCGGAGAATTTTCTGGTTGCACCGGTGGTGAGCTGAAGCGCCGTCCTCGCGGCGGTCCTCACAAACAAAAACCCCCGGCAGAGCCGGGGGCAACGTCATGATCTCTCGCGTTTCAGCTTTGAGAGAAATCAGGAGACCTTGAGGTTCTCCGCGGATGCTTTGCCGCGGTTCTCCACGAGGTCGTATTCAACCACCTGGTTCTCGTTGAGGGTAGAGAGTCCGGCACGCTCGACGGCGGAGATGTGGACGAACACGTCCTTGTCGCTGCCGTTTGGCTTGATGAACCCATAGCCCTTGGTCGGGTTGAACCATTTGACGGTGCCCTTTTGCGGCATCGCTAGTCTCCTCCACTAGATATAAAAAAGACGCGGCCGCTTTTCGCGTGCCACGCCACAAACGGGCTTCCGGAAGTCTGTTCGAGTCTTGAGGCTCAATGTCGTGAAACGCACAGCAGCGCGGCCAATTCCGATTGTGTCCAACATTGCAACATGAAAACCGCCCGTTAGCAAGCTGCGCGTAATTTTCAAGATGGGGGCGGGGACCATCGTCTGCTATTTGCGACCTGTGGCCGCGGAACCACAATCGAGGGCAATAGGCTCGGTGACAACGAGCCAACCGGTTGACCCTCCGTGGCACTTCGGCACAAATCGCCGCATGCGCGAGCCGCTCGTGTTGCATTTTTGCGGGCCGCCCTCCGCTTTGGGATTAGTCGTCATGTGCTGCACCTCGCAGCCCTCCGAAACACGGCAGACGATCGGGCTCGACCGCGTCCGCAGGGCCGTGGCAGCGATCGCGATGGCGTTTGCGATCGTCGCGACGATGTCGGCGGCATCGCCAGTCTTTGCGCAAAGCCCAACGCCCACGCCGACCCCGACGCCCACGCCGTCACCGACCCCGGTCCCGTCGCCGACGTCGACCAACTACGACCAGTCGACCGGCAGCAGCGCGCTCAATCTCGGCTCCAATTTCCTGGAGCGGCTCGGCAACCAGGCATCCGGCGGCGTTAACCGGGCGTTCCGGACCAATCCCGGCGGCGGCGGGGCGTCGGCGAGCACGGAAGATCCGCGTTACCGCACCTGGTTCGAGGGCTACGGCATCTCGGTCCGCACCGACGCGCAAGGCGACTTCGTCGGCGACAGGCGCAAGACGGTTGGCGGCGTCGCCGGTTTTGGCGCGCGCGTGGCCCCTGGCGTCAATCTCAGCTTCTCCGTCGACCAGAGCCACACCGACGTCGACGTGCCGCTGGCGCTGCAGTCGGCAACGCTCGACCTGACGCAAATCGGCTTCAACGGCTCGGTCGACAAGGGTCCGTGGACCTGGGCCTTCGCCGTGGTGCACGGTTTCGGCAAGGTCCGTTCCAGCCGCGACACCGGCCTTGGCCTTGCGAGCGCGAGCTATCGCGCCGCGGTCGACGGCGCGCTGACCGAGATCAGCTATTACTGGACCAAGGACCAGATGCGCGTCGTGCCCAAGGGCGCGCTGGAATATGTGCGCGCCACCAGCGCGGCGTTTCAGGAGGCTGGCGGCCTCGATCCGCTCAACGTCGGCTCGACCGCGCTCTCACGCGCGCGCGTCATGATCGGGGCCGAGATCGGCCGCTACTTCGTTATCGACCAGAAGATCCTGGATCTGTCCGCCTATGGCAAGTTCGTCGACAATTTCCACCAGGACCTTGGATCGATCCAGGTCAGCCTGGGAACTCAGAGCATCGTCGTTCCCGGCATCGGCGAGAGCCGTTACGGCATGGATGCCGGCGCCTCGGCTTCGCTGAGCCTGACCAGCGTGGCGCGGCTCTACGTCAATTATGACGGCAAGTTCCGCAACGAGCTGACGTCGCACCAGGGCACGGTCGGCTTCGAATACCGGTGGTGAGTTGAAGCTTACGCCGGCGTCGCCGCGACATATCCCGTCAATCCAAACCCCTCGCGCGCGGCGGTCATCATCGGCACCAGCGCGTTCGGATGGATGAACTCGTCACGGAAACACGGATAGGACTTGGGATCGAAGATCTTCTTCAGCCAATCGACCACGATCTTGTGGCGCTCGGAGGTTCGGAATTCCTTGTGATAGGTGAGCCAGAGATCGGCATGGTGGCTGACGCCGAGATCGACGGCAACGAGCGGCGCGCCGAGCGCGATCGAGACCGTCGGCAGGAAGCCGATGCCGGCACCGCGCTCGACGGCATAGAGCACGCCGACCGAGGAATTGGTCTTGATCCCGACGATGCCCTCGAGCGACTTCAGTCCGAGCACGCGGGCATAGGCGCCGTCGTCGACCTGCGGCGCGCTCTGCTTGATGATGCGGTGGTTCTGCAACTCGGTGAGCGTCGCCGGCACGCCGTAGAGGTTTTCGTACTCCTTGGAGACGAAGGGATAGATGTGCAGGCGGCCGAGCTTGGCGACGATCAGGTCGGGATTGGTCGGCGGCTCGAGCTGGATCGCGATGTCCGATTCAAGCCGCGCGACGTCGGTTTGCTCCATCGCACAGCGCAAATCGACGGTGATCCTGCGGTAGGTCTTCTGGAAGTCGATCAGTCGCGGCAGGATCCAGAAATTGCCCGGGCCTTCCGTCACCGCGACGCGCACGGTGCCCGAGGTGTCGTTCGACGATCGCGAAGCGCGGCGGAAGACGTTGAAGGCGTGACGCTCCATATGCGTGACGTCGGCGATCATCGCGGTGCCTTCGTCGCTGAGCGTGAGCCCGCTCTGGTCGCGCAGGAACAGCTTGCAGCCGATGCTCTCTTCGAGCCGGTCGATCCGGCGCATCAGCGTGGTGGAGGTGAGCCCGAGCTCCTCGGCGGCATTGCGAAAACTTTTATATTTTGCGCAAGCTAAAAACAATTTCAAATCGTCCCAGGACGCGCCCAGGGCTTCTTCACGGTGCTGCATCATCGCAGCACCCCGGTGCAATAACTGCTGCATACTCCTGATCTCCAGCCGCTAAGCTCATTGGCATAGCGGGGCACGAAAGCCTCGAACGATAGAGGCGCGATATGGGTATGGAAAGGGGTTCGTTTGCCGCAAGGCATGATTTCGATGCCTTGCCGCTGAGCCCGGATGTCGATGTCCGCTGCGCGCAATTTTCCGAAATTGCCGCGCTTGCGCAGATGGCGCACCGGCTGGTGCCGGGCGTGCAGATCGGGGCAGCCGAGCTTGCGCGATACTTCACGTTCGATCCCCAGAGCATCCTGACGTTCAGCCGGAAGGGCCATCTCGTCGGCGGCATGGCCTTCCTGTTTCTCAATGACCGCGGGCACGATGCGCTGCTGCTTGACGAGATCTGCCTTACCGCGCCCGAGACGCACTATCTCGCTTCCGCGAAGGAGGACGTCGCCGCCATCTACATCTGGGCGATCGCGGCGACGGGGCGCGGTATCGCCGGTCTCGGCAAGGCTGCGGCGCATCTGCGACAGCTAAGGTTTGGCAATGCGGATTGCTATGCGCAGCCGTCAACGGTGGCCGGACGCGACATCATGAAGGCCACCGGCTTTGCGCCGGTCCCGAGCTTCCAGCCCGATCTCTGGTGCTACGAGCGGCCCTGGCATCGGCAGCCGATGCGCATGCCCGGCGCGATCATCCAAGCAAGGAGTTTTGCAGATGCACGGTACTAGGATTCCTCTCGCCAAGCCCTGTTCCCGCGATATCACCATCCGCCTCGCGCGCGATCCCAGCGATCTCATGCTGGTCACAGCCATCCGCTCCGCGGTCTATCTCGCCGAGCAGGATTGTCCGTTCGAGGAGGAGTTCGACGGCAACGACATGGTCGCCGCGCACTTCATCGGCTTCGTCGGCAACGAGCCTGCGGGCTGCCTGCGGGTGCGCTTCTTCGGCGATTTCGCCAAGGTGGAGCGGCTCGCGGTGCGTCACCAATACCGGCGCTCGCGCGTCTCGTTCAAGCTGGTGCAGACCAGCGTCGACTACGTGAAGCGCAAGGGCTTTCGCAAGATCTACGGTCAGGCGCAGGACAGGCTGGTCGATTTCTGGGCCCATTTCGGCGCCAAGCCGCTCGGCCACAATCGCAAGATCACCTTCTCGGATTTTTCCTACACGGAAATGCTGCTGGAGATCGAGCCGGGCCCGGACGCGATCACGCTCGACAGCGATCCCTATGTGATCATCCGTCCTGAGGGCGATTGGGACCGGCCGGGCGTGCTCGACGCCTCGGCGGGGCGGGCGGTGTCCTCACCGCTGCGGGACCTCGCGCTCGCCGACCGTTGAAATTGGTGCAGCTCTGCGCAACACGATGCTGGCTTCTATCCACGATGATCCGCCGATCCTGGTCTGCGGGGATCTTCAGGTCGAATACCTGACCCCCGGGCGCCGCCACGTCATCCGCGACGGCGACGCCGCCACGGCGCGTTGCCTGGAACTGCTGACGCTGTGGCGCGGCAATCTGTGGCCGGTGATGCATCTGAAGCGCATCGCGCAGGCCGCCTGGTTCAATCCGGCATCCAGGCTGACCGATTGGATCGGGGAGACCAGGCCGCGGCCGGGGGAGATGACGTTCGAGCACCCGTTGCCGTCCGCCTACAGCTCGGCCCGGTTTGTGGACTACATGTCCAATATCCGCGCCATGCGCTGTATTCTGATCGGTTTTTCCCTGGACGAGACCATTCTGGCCACCGCCGTGGACGGGTTTCACCGCAGCCATCGCTACCACGTGGTCACTGACGCCGTGGCTTGCCGGCACCCAGCTACGGGCGATGCGGCCGCCTACAAGCATGCGGTAGTGAATGTCATCGGGAACTTTGCTACAATCCAGTCCAGCGCCGAACTGATCAGAACCAGCGGCGCCGTTGCGGTGTAGGCGGCCGCGACCGGCGGATGGGGTGAGAGATTGTCACGGGGAGACGAGCTCAGGGAGCTGGCGAGCGATCTGTCGCATGCCACCGAGTCGGCGCGCAGGCTAGGTCTGCCGACGACGGTCTATCTGCTCTCGATGGCGCTGGTGGAGGTGAGGGAAGCCGTTGCCGGTGCCGACGACGGGCATGACGACGACGCGGCGTGAGAGCTGCGCAATCCCAACATGTGGCTTTGTGCAACGCTGCTGAGCGCTTGCTGCCGACGAATTGGCGTTGCAAGCTTCGCGCTGTCGCAATAGCCAAGGTAGTTGATCATCGAGTGATGACGCCGGCTCTGCCTGCGACGTGACGCTTTCAAGGATCTTCGCAAATGTCCATGCTGCCCAATTCGCAAGAGGCCCGGGATGTGGCCTATCAGCTCCATCCCTATACCAATGCGCGCACGCATCAGCAGGCCGGTCCGCTGGTGATCGAGCGCGGTGATGGTCCTTATGTCTTCGATGCGTCGGGCAAGCGCTATTTCGAGGCGATGGCCGGCCTGTGGAGCGTCGGGCTCGGCTTCAACGAGAAGCGGCTGGTCGAGGCCGCGCACAAGCAGATGCAGGCGCTGCCGTTCTATCACACGTTTTCCGCCAAATCGCACGGGCCCTCGATCGACCTCGCCGAGAAGCTGGTCGCGCTCGCGCCTGTGCCGATGAGCAAGGTGTTTTTCACCAATTCCGGCTCGGAAGCCAACGACACCGTCTTGAAGCTGATCGCCTATCGCTCCAACGCGCTCGGCCAGCCACAGCGCAAGAAGGTGATCAGCCGGATGCGCGCCTATCATGGCGTCACCATTGCCTCGGCCAGCCTCACGGGCCTGCCGAACAACCATCGCTCGTTCGATCTGCCGCTGCCGAACATCCTGCACACGGGCTCGCCGCATTTCTACAAGGACGGCGCCCCCGGCGAGAGCGAGGAGGCGTTTGCGACGCGCCGGGCCGAGGAGCTCGACGCGCTGATCCAGAAGGAGGGGCCCGACACGATCGCGGCGTTCTTCGGCGAGCCGGTGATGGGCGCGGGCGGGGTCATCGTGCCGCCGGCGACCTATTGGGACAAGATCCAGAAGGTCTTGAACAAGTACGACATCCTGCTGGTCGCCGACGAGGTGATCTGCGGCTTCGGCCGCACCGGCAAGATGTTCGGCTGCGAGACCTACGGCATCAAGCCCGATGCGATCGTGGTCTCCAAGCAGATCACTTCGAGCTATTTCCCGCTGTCGGCGATCATCCTGAACGACCGCATGTTCGAGCCGATCGCGGACGAGAGCAACAAGATCGGCGTGCTCGGCCACGGCTTCACCGCGGGCGGCCATCCGGTCGGCTCGGCGATTGCGCTGGAAAACCTCAAGATCATCGAGGAGCGCGGCCTGGTCGCGCATGCCGCCGAGCTCGGCGGCTACATGCAGGGCCGCTTACGCGAGCTCACCAGCCATCCGCTGGTCGGCGAGGTCCGCGGCGTCGGCATGATCGCGGCGATCGAGCTCGTGCTCGACAAGGGCCGCAAGACAGCGGCCGCGACGCCCGGCGCGGTCGGCGGCATCGCGAGCCGCATGCTCCAGGAGCGCGGCGTGATCTCGCGCAACATGCTCGACGCCATCGCCATCTGCCCGCCGCTGATCGTCACCAAGGCCCAGATCGACGATCTGGTCGCCGCGATCTCGGGCGTGCTGGAGGATATGAAAGGCGAAGTCGCGAAGCTGACGCCGGCATAGGGCACGCTGTTGCGTTAAATTCCGTCATTGCGAGCGTAGCGAAGCAATCCAGACCGCCTCCGCGGAAAGACTCTGGATTGCTTCGTCGCAAGAGCTCCTCGCAATGACGGTGTGGAAGCGGCGTGGCCTACGCCCGCTGCACCCCGATCACGCGGCCTTTCTCGATCGCCAGCGCCAGCTCGCCGCGCTTCAGCTTCAGCGCGGCATCGCCGAACAGCTCGCGGCGCCAGCCGCGCAGCGCCGGCACGTCCGCCTCGTCGTCGGCTGCGATCTCTTCGAGATCGTCGACCGTCGCGATCACCTTGCTGGCGACCGCGTGGCGCTCGGCGGTCATGCGCAGCAGCACCTTCAAGAGCTCGACGATGGCGGCGCCATTGTTGTTGTTGCGCGGCTTCTCCAGCTTCGGCAGCGTCGCAAAATCCCGCGCCAGCCCGCGCTCGACCGCGGCAACGATGTCCGCACCCCATTTGGACTTCTCAAATCCCTTCGGCACCGAGCGCAGATGGGCGAGCTTTTCCAGCGTGTTCGGCGCATGCGTTGCGATGTCGGTGACCGCCTCGTCGCGCAGCACGCGGCCGCGCGGCACGTCACGGCTCTGGGCTTCCTGCTCACGCCAGGCCGCGACCTCCATCAGCACCGCGAGGTCCTTCGGCTTGCGCACCCGCGTCTTCAGCCGTTCCCAGGCGCGCTCGGGGTGGAAGTCGTAGGTCTTGGGCGAGGTGAGGACCTCCATCTCGATGGAAACCCATTCGCTGCGGCGGCGCTTCTTGAGGTCGGCGTCGAGCGCGGCGAACACGTCGCGCAGGTGCGTGACGTCGGACACCGCGTAGTGCATCTGCTCCTTGGTCAGCGGCCGGCGCGACCAGTCGGTGAAGCGGTGGGTCTTGTCCGGGCGGTGGCCGGCGACCTTCTCGACCAGCGCGTCGTAGGCGATGCTGTCGCCGTAACCGAGCACCATCGCCGCCACCTGGGTGTCGAACACCGGATGCGGGATAATGCCCGCCTGGTGCCAGATGATCTCGATGTCCTGGCGGGCGGCGTGGAAGACCTTCAGCACGCTCTCGTTGGCCATCAGCTCGAAGAACGGCTTGAGGTCGATCCCCTCGGCCAGGGTGTCGATGACGATGGCTTCCTCGGCGCTGGCCATCTGCACCACGCACAGCAGCGGGTAGTAGGTGGTCTCGCGCAGGAACTCGGTATCGACGGTAATGACGGGGTGCTTGGCCAGCCGGCTGCAGGCAGCCGCGAGGTCAGCGGTGGTGGTAATCAAATCCATGAACGGCCCATGACACTTGATATCAGCCGTTCTGCCGAAAGCGCTGTGATGTCAAGGGGCTCGATGCGAATTCGAGCCTTGCATTTGGGCCGGAATCGCTTTTTCCGACGAAATTCCTATTCGTAGCGGACCCGGTGCGAGGATTTGCGGGCGCAGGGCAGCGCCACCACGACCACGCACATGGCGACCAATGCCAATCCCAGGAACTCGAAAACCAACAGATCCACGGCGAAATCTCCAGAAACATTGATAGATTTGTCGGGGGTGCGTTGAGGGTCTGTTAATTCCAATGGTTACCGGCGGCCGGGCCGGGCCGGATGGTGGACGGGGGGTTAATGCGGATCGAGGCCGCATCACGTCATGAGCTTCGGCAGGGCCGCTGCGAGCACGTCGACCGCAGCGCGAAGTTTTGACGGCATCCGGGGCGAACGTGGCCATAGCGCGTGGCAGTCGTACAGGAATTCCGGCCGGCCTTTGAACAGACCGACCAGCGCGCCGGTGCCGAGGCGTTCGCGGACCAGCCAATAGGGCAGCCAGGCGAGCCCCATGCCCTGCGTAGCGGCATCGGCCTTCCTGGAGTCGAACACGCAGTTCGGCAAGATCGTCGTAACGATCTGAGCGAGCGTCCTCCAGAAACGACTTCGGCGCCCCGCACCGCGGAGCGCCGAAGCTGTTGGCGTGTTATCGGCGACCTTACGGCAGCTTCAGCGAGGTCTCCGCGTTGTACGGCTTGAGCGTCTCGTCGGCGGCCTTCTGGGCGGCGGCGAGGGCTTCCTTCGGCTGCTTCTTGCCGTTGAGGACCAGCATCACCTCGTCCTCGAGGTTCTTGCGCACGGGCACGGTCTTGTAGGTCGCAAACCACGGCTTTGCGACGTCGAGCTGCTCGACGGCGGTCTTGGCATCCGGGTTCTTGTTCAGGAAGTCGACCATGTCAGGCGTCTTGTACGCGGCCATGTTGGGCGCGAAATAGCCGGTGGCGCGGCTCCACCAGCCGCTCTTTTCGGGCGAAGTCATCCACTTGATCAGCGTCCAGGCCGCCTTCTGCTTGTCGGCCTCGAGGCCTGCCGGAATGATCAGCGAGGCGCCGCCGATCGGCACGGCGTTGCGGACGTTGCGCGGGATGAAGGCGACCTTGTAGTTGAACTTGGCGTTGTCGCGTACATAAGTGAGCGAGCCCGTGGAGAGCATCATCATCGCGGCATTGCCGGAGATGAAGGAGGTGCTGACGGCCGGACCGGGCGTAGCACCGGGTGCGTGGACCTTGTGCTTGTAGACGAGGTCGTTCCACCAGGTGAGCGCGCCGAGCATCGAGGGGGTGTCGTAGTAGACCTCGCCGCCGAACTCCTCGTTATAGTAGCGCCCGCCATTGCTCATGGTGAGCGTTTCCATCATCCAACCGCAATAGTCATAGGCGCAGGGGATCGCGATGCCCCATTGGGTCACCTTGTCGCCCTCGCGCTTGGTGAGCTTCTTGGCCCAATCGGTGAGCTCGGCCCAGGTCTGCGGCGGCTTGGTCGGATCGAGGCCCGCCTCCTTGGCCTTGTCGGCGTTGATGTAGAGCAGCGGCGTCGAATTGTGGAACGGCACGCCGTAGACCGAGCGGTTGATCACCGCGTTGCCTTGCAGGGCCGGGAAGAACTGACCGAGGAACTGCTCCTTGGTGGTGCCGTCGGCCTTGATCAGCGCATCGAGATTGGTGAGTTCGTTCTCGATCTGCATGTCGAGCAGGAAGTTGGCGGACATGATCACGGCGGACGGCGGCTTGCCGGCCTTGATCGCGGCGCGCGTCTTGATCAGCGTGTCGTCATAGGAGCCGGTGTAGACCGCGGTCGCCTTGACGTCCGGATGGGTCTCGTTGAACTCCTTGATCAGGGTGCCCATGTCGCGGGCGAGCTTGCCGTCGACGGGGACGGGGAAGAACAAATCGATCTCGGCCGGGCCTTCGCCGGCGAGAGCCGGAAAGGCGAGGGCGCCTGCCATTGTGCCTGCGATGGCGAGGCCCAGCGTGAGCCTGCGGGAGAACAGCATCGGAAATCTCCTATTTGATGCCTGAGGTGACGAAAGAGCTGATGAAGCGCTTCTGGAAGATCAGGAACGTGACGAGCAGCGGCGCGATCACCATCAACGTGCCGGCGGCGATGGTGCCCCAGGCCTGCGTGCCTTCGGCGGTCTTGGTGAAGACGGAGAGGCCGACCGTGAGCGGCCGCTTGTCCGGCGAATTGATCACCATCAGCGGCCACAGGAAATCGTTCCAGTGGCTGGTCACGGAGATGATGGCGAAGGCCGAGAAGCTCGGCATCGACAGCGGCACGTAGATGTGGCGGATGCGCTGGAGCAGGCTGGCGCCGTCGATCAGGGCGGCGTCTTCCAGCTCGGTCGGAATGGCCTCAAAAGCCTGGCGCATCAGGAAGGTGCCGAAGGCGGAGGCGAAGAACGGCATCATCACGCCGGTGAGCGTGTCGTAGAGGCCGAGCTGCGCCACCAGCGAGAGGTTCGGCACGATCAGCAGCACTGGCACCAGCATCAGCTGCATCAGGAACAGATAGAAGATCAGCGTCTTGCCGACGAAGTTCAGGCGCGCAAAGGCAAAGCCCGCCAGCGTGATCGTGACGAACTGCACCAGCAAAATGCCGGCGCAGATGATCGTGGTGTTGATTGTGTAGCGCGGGAAATCGCCGATCTCCCAGGCATCCTTGACGTTGTCGAGCGTCGGCTTCAGGCTCGGCATCAGCTCCGCCATGGCGTTGATGCCGTCGGAGGCCGGGCGCAGCGTCGCCACGACCATCCACAGGAAGGGGATGAGCCAGACGATCGCGAGCAGCACGGTCAGCGCGAAGCCGAGCTTTGGCGTGATCTCGCCCCGGGTGGCGAGCGGGGAGTCTCTGAACACTCGGTTGAACAGCGTCATGCCCCGCCCTCGCGGTTGGCCATGGTGCGGAACGAGAGCGCCGTGAGGCTCATCAGCGCGGCGAGTGTCAGCAGCGTCGCCGCCGAGGCCTTGCCGATGTCGTAATGCTCGACCGCCTGCTGGTAGATGTAGAACAGCACGAGATTGGTTGAATTCGACGGGCCGCCCTGGGTCATGACGAAGACGTGGTCGACCTGCGTCACCGCGTTCAGGATTGCGATGACCGTAACGAACAGGAAGGTGGGCTTGAGCTCCGGCAGGATGATGTGGCGCAGGCGCATGTAAGGCCCGGCGCCGTCGAGATGCGCGGCCTCCATCACGTCCTCGGGCACGGCCTGAAGGCCGGCGAGGAAGAACAGCATGTAATAGCCGGCGTTCTTCCAGATGGTGATGACCATGATCGCATAGAGCGCGATGTCGGGGTCGCCGAGCCAGTTCGGCAGCACGGGAAGCAGGCGGCCGATGTAGTAGTCGAGCAGGCCGACATTGGGCAGGAAGATGAACATGAACAGCGCGGAGGCCGCGACCATCGGGATCAGCACCGGCAAAAACAGCGCGGCGCGCAGCGCAGTGCTGACAGCGTGGGTGCGCGACAGCGCCAGCGCGAACAGCAGCGCCAGGGCGATGCTCGGGACCGCGGTGCCGACGGCGTAGATGAGATTGTTGATGACGGCGCCGGTGAAGGCGGGGTCGGCCAGCACCGCGCCGATATTGTCGAGACCGACGAATCGGACCGGTGCCTTGGGCGTGGCGCGCTGATAGAGCGCATCGACGAACACGCGGCCCATCGCGCCATAGGTGAACAGCACGAGGAAGAGAAGCGAGGGCAGCAGCAGCAAATAGGCCGGCAACGAGGCTTTGAAACGGGTGGTGAGGCGCTTCAGGACATCCAGGCGCGGCGCCGCCGAGGTCGCGACCGGGAGAGCCGCGGGTTCAGCGAGGCTCATCTCACCGCGCCGGGAACTTGAGCACATAGTCGCGGCCGTCCATTCCCGCCGGTGGCTCGAAGGGGAAGCGCAGACTGGTGTCGAGGAAGTCGTGGCTATGCACGACGAGATTCTCGTCGTCGATCAACACGACGCCATAGGCCGGCGGCTCGTGGCTGGCCAAATGCGGCGCGTTGGCGTCGAGCTCGAACCAGACCTGGTGGTTGGTGCCGCGCAGCGTGGAGAAGGGAATCTTGCCGTAGCTGCCGAAGATCGGCCGGTGCACATGGCCGAAGAAGAGATGGCGGATGCGCGCGCGATAGGGCGCAATCACCTCGGCGAATTCGGCACTCTGCTTCAGCCCGATCTCGTCCATCGCGTGGACGCCGACCGGGAAGGGCGGATGGTGCATGAACACGACGAACTGCTGGTCGGCGGGCGCGGCGGCGAGCGTGCTCGCCAGCCAGCCGAAGCGCTTGGCGCACATTTCGCCGGCATGGCTGCTCTCGTCCAGCGTGTCCAGGAAGACGAACAGGCCGTGCTCGGTGGTCCGTGTGCCCTGCACGAAGCCGTTGGAATCGCGCGGCGCGGCTTTCAGCGCGTCGAGGCAGGTGACGCGGCGGTCATGATTGCCAACCATGGCGATGTACGGGATTCTTAGCGCCGCCATCGCCTCGGCGAAATTGGCGTAGGATTCAGGCTCGCCCCAATGGGTGAGGTCGCCGGTCACGACCGCGAAGGCGGCGTCCGACTGATGCTGGTTGATGTCGGCAATTGCAGCGTCCAGCCGGGCGCGCGGGTCGAGGCCATAGAGCGTCAAGCCGGGATTCGCCAGATGCGTGTCGGTGAGGTGGATGAACTTGAAGGGCATGGCGCGCTGTGTCGGGACCGTTGGAGGATGGACGCCTCCGGCAAGACGACCCTGACAGGCGGTTAGAGCGCGTGTGTTTCAGTTTGATGACAGCGGTTCCCATGGACAGGACGTGTCCACAACGCCCGCAGAACAGGGATGGACCGCGCAAGGCGACATCCATGCACTGCGTCAATTAGAGATGGTGGTGCCGTCGGCTCGCCTCACGTCCCGCAGAACGTCTGCAACACGCGCTGATCGGGCAGCGGCGGATCGGCGTAGGCTGCATACTCCGGCTGGTCCTCGAACGGTTTCGCCAGCACCTTCACCAGCTCCTCGAACGGCGCGTAATTGTCATCGTTGACGGCGGCCTGGATCACGGCTTCGACGCGGTGGTTGCGCGGGATGAACATGGGATTGACGGCGTGCATGGCGGCTTGCCGTTCGGCGGCGGTCTGCGGCTCCAGCGCGATGCGCGCGCGCCAGCGGCCGGCCCATTCGTCGAACGCCGCGGGCTCCATGAACTGGGCGCGCACGTCGGCCGCGTCATCGCCCGCGGCATCGCCGAGCTTGCGGAAGGTGAGGGTGAAGTCGGCCTGGTTCTTGGCCATGGCATCGAGCAGGTCCTGGATCAGGGCCTCGTCGCCGTCGCGCATCGTGAACAGGCCGACCTTCTTGCGCAGGCCGGCTTGATAGGCGGCGCTGAACTCGTCCGAGAAGGCGCCGAGAATGTCCTGGGCTTCGGCGACCGCCTTCTCCTGTTCGTCCGAGAATAGCGGCAGCAGGCATTCGGCGAGCCTTGTCAGATTCCACAGCGCGATGCGCGGCTGGTTGGCGTAGGCGTAGCGGCCCATCTCGTCGATCGAGGAAAACACCTGCGCGGGATTGTAGGCGTCCATGAAGGCGCAGGGGCCGTAGTCGATGGTCTCGCCGGAGATGGAGCTGTTGTCCGTGTTCATCACGCCGTGGATGAAGCCGACCAAGAGCCAGCGCGCGACGAGCTCTGCCTGACGCGCGACGACGGCCGCGAGCAGCGCGTGATAGGGCCGCTCGACACGAAGCAAGTCCTGGTAATGACGGGCGATGACATGATCGGCGAGCCGGCGGATCGCCTCGGTGTCGCGCCGGACCGCGAAGAACTGGAAGGTGCCAACGCGGATGTGACTGGAGGCGATGCGCGTCAGCACCGCGCCGGGCAGCGCGGTCTCGCGGATGACGTGTTCGCCGGTGACGACGGCGGCGAGCGAGCGCGTGGTCGGGATGCCCAGCGCATACATGGCCTCGCTGACGATGTATTCGCGGAGCACCGGACCGAGCGCGGCGCGGCCGTCGCCGCGGCGGGAGAACGGGGTGGGGCCGCTTCCCTTGAGCTGGATATCGCGGCGGACGCCGTCTCTGTCGATGACCTCGCCGAGCAGGATGGCGCGGCCGTCGCCAAGCTGCGGCACGAACTGCCCGAACTGGTGACCGGCATAGGCCATGGCGATGGGGTCGGCGCCGTCGGGAACCGTCTTGCCGGCCAGGATCGCCGCGCCTTCCGGGGTCTCCAGCAAATCGGGATCGAGCCCGAGCTGGGTCGCCAGCGGCCAGTTCAGCTTGATCAGCCGGGGGGCCGCGACCGGGGTCGGCGCGACGCGGGCAAAGAAGCTGTCCGGCAGCGCCGAATAGGAGTTCTGGAAGGGGAAATGAACCGTCATGGCCTCAAGATAGGGCTGGAACGCCCGATGGCAAAGGCTCGGCCTCTGATATGCCAAAAATGGGGGCTTCCGGCCCAAAACAGGCCGTTCCCTTGGTTGCCGCCCCCGGTCTCGTCGGGTAAACCCTGCCGCAACTTCGGACCGGCCATGACAAGGCGGTTCGATTCGCTTCCTCAGACATTGATTTTGGGACGACCATGCATCGCTACCGGTCACATACATGCGGCGCGCTCCGCGAGAGCAACATCGGCGAGACGGTCCGCCTGTCAGGCTGGGTCCATCGCGTCCGCGACCATGGCGGCGTGCTGTTCATCGACCTGCGCGACCATTACGGCCTGACCCAGTGCGTGATCGATCCGGACTCGCCGGCGTTCTCACTGGCCGAGAAGCTGCGCTCGGAATTCGTGGTGCGCATGGACGGCAAGGCCCGCCGCCGCCCCGAAGGCACCGACAATGACGATCTGCCGACCGGCAAGATCGAGATCTATGTCAGCGAGATCGAGGTGCTGGGCCCGGCCGGCGATTTGCCGCTGCCGGTGTTCGGCGACCAGGAATATCCTGAAGACATCAGGCTCAAATATCGCTTCCTCGATCTGCGTCGCGAAAAACTGCACCAGAACATCATGACGCGCGTCGAGATCATCAAGTCGATGCGTCGGCGCATGGAGGGGCAGGGCTTCTTCGAATTCAACACCCCGATCCTGACCGCGTCCTCGCCGGAAGGCGCGCGCGACTTCCTGGTGCCCTCGCGTATCCATCCCGGCAAGTTCTACGCACTGCCGCAGGCGCCGCAGCAGTACAAGCAGCTGCTGATGATGTCGGGCTTCGACCGCTACTTCCAGATCGCGCCCTGCTTCCGCGACGAGGACCCGCGCGCCGACCGTCTGCCCGGCGAGTTCTACCAGCTCGACGTCGAGATGAGTTTTGTCACGCAGGAAGACGTGTTCGCGGCGATGGAGCCTGTCATCACCGGCGTGTTCGAGGAGTTCGCCAAAGGCAAGCCCGTGACGAAGGGCTGGCGGCGGATTCCGTTCGCGGAAGCCTTGCGCAAATACGGCAGCGACAAGCCGGACCTGCGCAACCCCATCGAGATGCAGGATGTCTCCGAGCATTTCCGCGGCTCCGGCTTCAAGGTGTTCGCGCGTATGCTCGAGGACCCGAAGAACCAGGTCTGGGCGATCCCGGCACCGGGCGGCGGCAGCCGCGCGTTCTGCGATCGCATGAATTCGTGGGCGCAAGGAGAGGGCCAGCCCGGCCTCGGCTACATCATGTGGCGCGAGGGCGGCGAGGGCGCAGGTCCCCTCGCGAACAACATCGGGCCAGAGCGCACTGCTGCGATCCGTGCGCAGATCGGCGTGAAGGAGGGTGATGCCGCCTTCTTCGTCGCCGGCGATCCCGACAAGTTCTGGAAATTCTCAGGGTTGGCCCGCAACAAGGTCGGCGAGGAGTTGAACCTCACCGACAAGGAGCGGTTCGAGCTCGCCTGGATCGTCGACTTCCCGATGTACGAATACAATGAGGACGACAAGAAGGTCGACTTCTCGCACAACCCGTTCTCGATGCCGCAGGGCGGCCTCGACGCGCTGAAGGGCCAGGATCCGCTGACCATCAAGGCGTTCCAGTACGACATTACCTGCAACGGCTACGAGATCGCCTCGGGCGGCATTCGCAACCACGTGCCGGAAGCGATGGTGAAGGCGTTCGAGATCGCAGGTTACGGCGAGCAGGAAGTGGTCGACCGCTTCGGCGGCATGTACCGTGCCTTCCAGTACGGCGCACCGCCGCATGGCGGCATGGCGGCGGGTGTCGACCGCATCGTGATGCTCCTGTGCGGCACCAACAATCTGCGCGAGATCTCGCTGTTCCCGATGAACCAGCAGGCCATGGACCTCTTGATGGGCGCGCCCTCGGACGCCACCACGAAGCAGCTCCGCGAGCTGCATGTGCGGGTCAACCTGCCGCAGAAGTGAGGGCGAGCCCCGTGCCCCGGACGCAGCGCAGCGCTTCTTCAGCGGTGCGCTGCAGAGCCGGGGCCCACGTCTCAGCGAACATCAGGCTTTCTGGGTCCCGGCTCTGCGTCGCGTCATTTCATGCCGCGCCGCGTCCGGGACACGAGACTGTCGCGCGCGCTTCTACAACCCCGTCGACGCCTCGATCCGGAACTGCGCCAGCGCGACGATTGGCTCGTGGTTGAGGACATCCATGAGCTGAAGCACCGGCAGCTTGCCGAGCGGGGTCAGCTTGATGGTCAGCGTCTGCCCTGAGGTCGCGACGAAGCCGGCGAGCGCATCGACCGCGGCCCTGGCATCGAGATGGGAGGCCGTGAGCTTCTCGCCCTGCGCGCGGATCATCTCGACGATGGCGCTGCGGGCGGCATCGCGGCTGACATTCTGCATGCGGGAAAACTGCGCCACGACGAGATCGACGGCGCCGCTGTCGCGCAACGAGAGCTCGATTGCGCCGGTCTCGATCTTCCCGGCATCGCTCATGGCTTGCACCGGATCGGTCGTGAACACACCGCGCGGAACGTTGGCGAGTGCGAAGCGCGCCTGCGCCCTGGCGAGATTGCCGAGGTCGATGGTGGCGGGCGCGAGCTCAAACGCGCCCGACGATTCCGTCCAGGCCGCGCCGAGATCGAGGTTGATCGCGAGCTTGTCGACGCCCGCCATGATCAGCGGCCGCTGCGCCGGATTGGCGGGATCGGTGGGCGTGACCATCTTCACGACCAGATTGGCCTTGCTCGGGATCGATCCGACCAACTGACCCCAGTTCAGGCTGAGCGTGTCGATGGTGACGAACTGCCGCGTGGTCTTGTAGGGCGCCACCACGCCCTTGATCTCGGCGCCTTCGAGCACGCGGAATAGGCCCAGCATCTGGTCGGGCGAGGGCGGCTGCCCGTGGCTGCTGAGCCCTGCCGCCCAGCGCATCAGGTTTGCCGCGCTGAACGATTTCAGCGCGAAGCGCTCCATCTTGAACTGCCCTTGCGGCGACGGTGTATCGACGCCTTCGACCGCGAACTCGCCCTCCCGGTATCTGACGGCATTGATCCTGGCCGTCCCCTGCGGCGTGCCCATGGATGTCTTGCCGATCTCGATCCTGCCGATGCGAAAGCCCTCATAGAATCCGGCGAGCTTCTCCATCATCTCGCGCGATTGTGCGGCGGTCTGAACGACAGACCGGTCCGTCGGCATGAGCGCAACGATCTCGGCCGGCCGGAATTTTGACGGCTGCACCGCGATGTCCTCGAAGGTGATGCCGTCGATCTCCATCCGCATGCCTTGCGTCGATTTGAGCACATAGGGCCCGGCCGCGATCTGCCGGTAGACGCGATGGTAGCTGTCGTCGCCGCTCTTCTGCGGATCGAGCGCCGCGGCGATCGCGGTGGCGTCGAAATCGTTGACGATGATGTTGGAGAGGTCGCCGGTCAGCTTGTCCTGCTTGCCCGGTTGCGGAATGTTGATGGTGAAGACGGCGCGGTCCGCCTTCATTGCATCGATCTTGCCGCGCTTCAGATTCTGGATCGCCAGCCCGGAATAGGCGACCTCGCCGCTGCCGGCGGCGCTGCCGCTCGCATCGAAGGTCATCGTCAGCGTCGGAGCCGTGACTGATGATGCCGTGATGCTGGCGTACTGATCGAGCACATAGCGGTAAAGCTCGATCAGGGAGTCGCCCGTCGGCGCATTGCCGGCGTGAACGGGGCCGGCATAGTCACGTAAGGTCAGTTGCGGGATCTTGTAGGACGCCTTCAGCTTCGCGGCGCCGACCTGATCCAGCGCGACTTCGAAACCCGTGACGTCGATGCTGTCGGCCGAGAAGTTGTTATCGTCGATCAGGCGAACGCCGGTGCCCTTGATGCCGGCGATCTTGATCTGGGCCTGCGGCGGCTCGCCGGGAGCGATCGCGATATCCTCGATCGTCAGCGTCCGGGTCGCGAGCTCGAACCCGATCTTGCCATGGCTCGCCTTGCCGCCGCTCGAACGGATCCGTTCAAACGCGGCCTCGACTTCGGCGGTGGCGCGATGCTGGACATAGAAGTTGAAGCCGAACCATCCGCCCGCACCGAGCACGAGGAGTGCGATCAGGCCGATCAGGATTCGCCTCATTCCATTACTCCGATTGCTCTTTTGCACCGCGCAACCTGCCATATTCGCGAAACGCCGCGCGGTCCAGAGAAAGCTATGGTTTTCAAGCGTTTGACCGCGCGTCCTGTTGATGGGCGCGCAATCGGATGTTGCCACCGGGGCGCCCGCCGTGCTTCATCCCGTTTCCATGACCCGGAAATACGGTCGGCTTGGACAGCCGCTCCGGATCGTGCATTTTGAGGCCGGTAACGCGAGGCGAGACACCGCATGTCGTCCTATTCTGATGATCTCCACCAGGCGGCGCTCGCCTATCACCGTCTGCCGCGCCCCGGCAAGCTCGAGATCCAGGCAAGCAAGCCGCTTGCCAACCAGCGCGACCTCGCGCTGGCCTATTCTCCGGGCGTTGCCGCGGCCTGCACCGAGATCGCCAAGAACCCGGCGGAAGCCGCCACGCTGACCACCCGCGCCAATCTGGTCGCCGTGGTCTCCAACGGTACCGCCGTGCTCGGCCTCGGCAATATCGGCCCGCTGGCTTCCAAGCCCGTGATGGAGGGCAAGGCGGTCCTGTTCAAAAAATTCGCCGGCATCGACGTGTTCGACATCGAGATTGCCGCCGACACCATCGACCGCGTGGTCGAGACCGTGGCCGCGCTCGAGCCGACCTTCGGCGGCATCAATCTGGAAGACATCCGCGGACCGGAATGCTTCGAGATCGAGGCGCAGCTGAAGGAGCGCATGAAGATCCCGGTCTTCCATGACGATCAGCATGGCACCGCCATCATCGTCGCCGCCGCCATCACCAATGGTCTCAGGCTGAACGGCAAGAAGCTGTCGGACGTCAAGATCGTGGCGTCGGGGGCAGGGGCCGCGGCGATCGCGACGCTCAATCTCCTGGTGTCGATGGGCGCGCAGCGCAAGAACATCTGGGTCTGTGACATCGACGGGCTCGTGCACGAGGGCCGCAACACCACGATGGACCGCTGGAAGGCGGTCTACGCGCAGAAGACCGACAAGCGTACGCTCGGCGACGTCATCGGCGGCGCCGACATCTTCATCGGCCTCTCGGCCCCGGGCGTGCTTAAGCCCGACATGGCCAAGGCCATGGCCGACAAGCCGCTGATCATGGCGCTCGCCAACCCGACCCCTGAGATCATGCCGGAGGAGGCGCGCAAGGTGCGCCCCGATGCCATGATCTGCACCGGGCGCTCCGACTATCCGAACCAGGTCAACAACGTCCTGTGCTTTCCCTTCATCTTCCGCGGCGCACTCGATGTCGGCGCCAGCGCCATCAACGAGGAGATGAAGCACGCAGCCGTCGAGGCCATCGCCCAGCTCGCGCGCGAGGCGCCGTCGGATGCCGTCGCACAAGGCTTCGACACCGGCGAGATGCAAGGCTTCGGCCCGGGTTCGCTGATCCCGAGCCCCTTTGATCCGCGCCTGATCCTGCGCATCGCGCCGGCGGTGGCGAAGGCGGCAATGGAATCTGGCGTCGCGACGCGGCCCATCACCAATTTCGACGAATACACGGCGTTGCTCGAGCGCTTCGCCTTCCGCTCCGGCCTCGTCATGAAGCCGATGTTCGCCAAGGCCAAGACCCAGCCGGTGCGCGTGATCTACGCCGAAGGCGAGGACGAGCGCGTGCTGCGCGCCACGCAAGTGGTGCTGGAGGAGAACCTGGCGCGGCCGATCCTGGTCGGCCGTCCTTCGGTCGTGGAGGCGCGCATCAAGCGCTTCGGCCTCTCGATCCGCGCCGGCAAGGATTTCGACCTCGTCAATCCCGAGGATGATCCGCGCTACCGCTCTTACGTGCAGTCCTATGTCGAGGTCGCCGGCCGCCGCGGCGTGACGCCGGATGCGGCGCGGACTGTGGTGCGCACCAACAACACGGTGATCGCCGCGCTCGCGGTCACGCGCGGCGAGGCGGACGCCATGCTTTGCGGCGTCGAGGGCCGCTACATGAGCCATCTGCGCCATGTGCGCGAGATCGTCGGCTTCTCGCCTGGAATCAGCGACTACGCGGCGCTGGCGCTACTGATCACCAGCAAGGGCGCCTTCTTCATCGCCGACACGCAGGTTCGACCCAATCCAAGCGCGGAGGAGCTCGCCGAGATCGCATCGCTCGCCGCGGTCCACGTCCAGCGCTTCAATATCAAGCCGAAGATCGCCTTCGTCTCGCACTCGGATTTCGGCAGCTACGACACCGATTCCTCGCGCAAGATGCGGCGGGCGACGCAGTTGTTGAAGGACAAGCATCCGGAGATCGAGGCCGACGGCGAGATGCAGGGCGACACCGCGCTCTCCGCTGCTGCGCGGAAGATGGTGCTGCCGCACTCGCAGCTGGAGGGCGAGGCCAACATCCTGATCATGCCGACCCTCGACACCGCCAACGTCGCCTATCAGATGATCAAGTCGCTGGCGGACGCGCTTCCCGTCGGCCCCATCCTGGTCGGGCCGGCGCGCCCGGCGCATATTCTGACGCCCTCCGTGACGGCGCGCGGCATTCTGAACATGACGGCCGTCGCCGTGGTGGAAGCGCAGGAGCGCGCGGCGCGGCAGCCGACGTTGTTTACTTGAGGCGAGCTTTAGCCGCGCAGACGGTTTGAATCCTTCTCCCCTTGCGGGAGAAGGTGGCGCGAAGCGCCGGATGAGGGGTTGTTTCCGCGAGTCGAGATCTCGCGAGTTCCGGTGCCGATAGATACCCCTCATCCGTCTCGCCGCTTCGCGGCGAGCCACCTTCTCCCGCAAGGGGAGAAGGTAAGAGGCCGCCAATTTTTGGATTCCTTTCAGTTCTCCATTTCCCCGTTTGTAAACCGGCGCACGACTCTTCATAATCCTGCCGAGCACCCCCGTGCTCTGAGCTTGCCAAGAGGACGATCATGCCAGCGTTCGTGACTTTCGGGCGGATCCTGTTCGCCGTGCTGTTCATCTACACCGGCGCGACCAAGCTCTTTGCCATCCAGGCGACGGCCGACTTTATCGCCACCAAGGTCGTAGTGCACGAGGTGATTGCGCCTTACGCCAAGCAGGTTGAGACCGCGACCGCGATGACCACGCCGCAACTGCTGGCGATTGCCGTCGGCGGGCTCGAGATCATCGCGGGGCTGATGATCGCGCTGAATTTCGGCGCGCGCTTCTTCGCGATGCTGCTGATCATCTACGTTGCGGTTGCGACCGTGCTGTTCGATGACTTCTGGAACCAGGCGCCGCCCGACAACGCGAAGATGGTGGTCGACGCGCTCAAGAACCTCTCGATCATCGGCGCATTGTTCATGATCATGGGATACGGCCGCACTACGCGCCCGGCCGAAGCGGCGTACGGGGACGTATAGCGCCTACGCCCTACGCCACGGGGTGACGGTCACCTCATGCGCCGCATCGAGTACGTAGGGCGCGTCCGGCTTCATCCCGCGTGACGCCAGCACCTCGTGCGGCGTCCGCTGGGGCACGCTGACGAAACAGCCTTCGCCGCCGGGCAGGCGCACATGCGGGGCTTCCGACAGCCAGAACGTGTCGTAACGGTCCATGAACATGTCGAACACGGCTGGGCCGCCGATGATGGCGACCATGCCGGAGGCGACCTCCGCAAAGGCGCAGGCCTCCTCGAAGCTCGCGTGTTCCGGATTCCACAGCGTCGCGTTCGGCATCTCCGGATCAACGGTGAGCGCCTTGATCTTGCGGGTCAGGATCAGCCGCTTGCGCTTCGGTGAGTTCGGCTGCTGCTCATGCGAGTTGCGGCCGTGCACGATCAGCGCGGCGCGATCGAGCGCCTGCTCGAAGAAGAGCTTGTCGCCGTCGAACTTCAGGCTGTCGGGCATGACGTGACCCGCGTCGGCGAGCATGCCGTCCGCTGAGACAATGACGTAGCCTTCGATCCGGAAAGACAATGGCCGTCTATTCGGAAACGGTCGTCACCACCGAGTTGACGGGGCGCCGGCTCACGGTCGGCAGCTTGGCGTCCTTGAGCAGCTCTTGGTCGTACTCGGGCAGTGACGATGCCGGGAATTTGGCGCGCATCGCCACCACCTTGTAGCCGCCCGCCTTCAGGCGCTTGAGCAGCTCGGGCAGAGCCTCCGCGGTGTGCTTCTGGAAGTCGTGCATCAGGATGATGCCCTTGCCCTTGGTGTCGAGCTTCTTCATCACGGTCTCGACCACCTTCTCGGGCTTCGAGGCCTTGAAGTCGAAGGAGTCGATGTCGCAGGAGAAGATCGCCATGTTGCGGTTGCCGAGATAGGTGACCATCTCCGGCGGATGCTGGAGCGCCGGGAAGCGGAAGAACGGCGAGGGCGAGATGCCGCCGAGCGCCCACTTCACCGCGGACAGGCCCTTCTCGATCTCTTCCTTGCGCTGTGCTTCCGTGAGTTTCTTATTGTTGAGATTGGCGTGCGACCAGGTGTGGCTGCCCACGGCGTGGCCGGCCGCATAGACCTGCTTCAGGATCTCTGGTTCGTAGGTTGCGTGCTTGCCGATGGAGAAGAAGATGCCGGTGGTGCATTCGTCGGCGAGCGCCTTCAGCACCGCGGGCGTGTTCTTGGGCCAGGGGCCGTCGTCGAAGGTCAGCACCACCTCCTTGTCGCGCAGGAAGTCGAGCTCCTTGAAATGCTCGAAGCCGAAGCCGGGGCCGCCCGTGGTGTCGATCTCGACGGTGCGGGCGACACCGAGCGCGCCCGGCGTGTTGCAGGCTGCGCGGGCGGGCTGCGGCGCTTGCTTGGGTGGGGGCGGATTGACGAAACCCGCTGGCGCGGCGGCTGCTGCGGGAGCAGCAGCCGGAGGCGCGGCGGGCGTTGCCGCAGCCGGTGTTGCCGCCGGGGCGGCTTGCGTCGCGGCTGCGGGCTTTGCGGCCGGAGTCTGCGACCACGCAGCGCCGGTCATAGCCAGGGATATCGCGCTTGCCAAAATCAGTCCTGCCGCCACGCGCATGGTGTTGTCCTCGAGATTGATCCCGTTGTTCCGCCGCGGCTTTTCGCCTCCGGCAAAACCCCATCGTGCCCCAAAACGATCCTAGCCTAGATGGTGGGCCATCGCCATTGCAACGGCTGTTTGGCATCCCGCCAGAATTGTGCCCAACCGGATCGGGCGCAACTCGCCTCAACTGTCGGCCAGCACCTTGGCAATTGCCGTCTTGATCCGCGTGTCGGCCGGTTCGACCGCGGACGGAAAGACGTCGGCGATATAGCCGTCGCGGCCGATCAGGTATTTGTGGAAGTTCCAGCGCGGAACTTCCCTCGGTCGCGCCTCGGCGGCCCATTTGTAGAAGGGATGCGCCTTTGCTCCTGCTACGACAGCCTTGGCCGCGACCGGGAAGGTAACACCATATTGGTGGTGTGCGGTCTGCGTGATCTCGCTGCTGCCGCCGGGCTCCTGGCCGCCGAAATCATTCGACGGGACGCCGATCACGGTGAGCCCGCGGGCGCGAAACTCGGTCCAGATCTCCTGCAGGCCGGCATATTGCGGCGTGTAGCCACAGAGCGAGGCGGTGTTGACCACCAGCAGCGGCTTACCGGTGAAAGCGGCCAGACGGATATCGTCGCCGGATAAAGCGGGGAAGGAGAAGGCATAAGCCGAGATCCGGCTCATGCCGCCATCGGCGAACGCGCGCGTGACCGGCATCAGCGTGCCGGCCAGCGCCATGGTGAGCACGGTCCTGCGGTTCATCATGACGGCATCCCCCGAAATGATCCGGGCGCATGTTACTCCGCCGGTGCGATCGGCCTCGTCAACACCGCGTTATCTGGCGCGGCGATGGACTAGTACAGGCGGACGATGAAGTCGGTGCCTTCGCCGGTCTCGCCCTGGTTGATGCCCTGGTCGGAGATGATGATGGAGCCACCTGATGTCAGCATCTCGTTGATCTTCGCCATGGTGTCGGCAGGGATCGAGATGCGGTCGAGGGCCGCAGCCGGGGTGTCCGGCGTGACCACGGGCTTGGCGGTCACGGGCTTGGCGGCAACGGGGATCACGGCAGCGCCGCGTTGGCGGCCCGTGCCCGTGAGGCGGCTATCGTCCTCGCGTGCCGCGGAACGGGCGGAGACGGGCAGCGACACCACCGACCAACGCAGCGCATTGGTATCGGTCTTGTCGAGCTCGGCGGTGAAGATATGCGTGCCGAGCGGCCGGTCGCTCGTGGCGATCGTGACCGGCACCTCGAACAGCGGTGCAAAATTCTGCCGCACGTAGAGCTTGGAATCCTTGCGGCTGATGAAGACGGCGATCTGGCCGGTCCGCTTGGGTGCTTCCGGCTTTGCGGCCGGCGCGGGATCAGCAACGCGGCTCTCGTCCTTCTTCGCGTCGGGTGAGGCGGCGAGCGCAGGTGCCGGTGCATCGGTCGTCTTTGCGGAGTCCGCTGCTTCCGTCTTGACCGGCTCGGCCTTGTCGGCAGGCTTGTCCTCTTTAGCCGGCTTGTCTTCCGACTGCGGCTTGGTCCCGTCAGTTGCGTCGGCCGTCTTGGCCTTGTCGGCCGGGGCAGCGGCTTCCTCGTGGGCCGGCGCATTGCCCGTGGTCACATCCGACGTCACGGTATGGCCGACGGAGGCGCGCAGCTCGAGCACGCTGTCGGCGCTGGCCGTCTTGGTCTCGGTGGGCTTGGTCTCGACCGACTTGGTTTCGGCGGCTTTGGTCTGCGCGGCGCCCTTGTCGGCCTTGTCGCCGACATTGGTCTGCGGCTCGAGGCTCGCCGCCGGCTGCGGCGGCACGCGCACGGAGGCGAGCAGGGGATGGGAGAAGCTGTGCGGCGTCATCTCGCCGGGCGCGACGATGACGCGCGCGCCCATCCTGGTCCAATTCCACATCTTCACGGCGAACGCCATCGGCATGCGGATGCAGCCATGCGAGGCCGGATAGCCTGGCAACGCGCCGGCGTGCATGGCGACGCCGGACCAGGTGATCCGCTGCATGTACGGCATCGGCGCGCCGCTATAGATGTTGGAGTGGTGGAACTTGTGCTTCTGGATGACGCTGAACACACCCATCGGCGTCGAATGGCCCTTCATGCCTGTCGACACCGGAGATTCCGCGAACACGCCGTTGGTGTCGTAGACCGTCACCTTCTGCCGGTCGATCGAGACGACGATGACCAGCGGCCCTTGTGGCTTTGCGCCGGCTTGCTTTTCGGCGACAACCTCTTTCTTGCCGCCAGCGCCACGCTTCTGCTTCTGGCGCGGTATCTCGGGATGCCGGTTCTGCCGGGCGTAATAGGATCCGTCGGAATAATCCGTCCAATAATAGAATGCTGCGTCTGCCTGGCTGGTCGCGCCGATCGCGCCCGCCGCCGTCAAAATGGCGACCTGCCAAAGCCGCGCCGGCTTGGCAGAAAAACCCGACCCGTTCACGCTGTTCATCCTCGAATCCACAATCCAAATCAGACGTTAGTCTCGCAAAGGGGATACGCGTTCACCACCAGGGTGGTTCTGCCATCAGCGACTTTTGTCCAAGACGTAACAAAAAAGCCTCACAGAGGGGTAAACGGCGGCCGCCTCTGGCTGCCTGTCGTCTTCCTGTCGGGCTGACGCGTTCCTACATTGCGGGGACTTGTTACCGGAGAACTTCATGTCATCTCGTTTCCCTGGTCTTGCCGGCATCCGCTTGAAAGGCCTCGTCTTATTCCTCCTGGCCCTGACTGTGCCGGCGGCGTCCGCCTGGGCTGCCGACGAGCCCGATCTGATCTTCCGCCGCTCCACCGTGTTCAAATGGATGAGCCCGAACGACAAGCTCGCGACCTATGGCCTCGACGATCCTGAAGTCGAGGGCGTCGCCTGTCATTTCACGGTGCCGGAGAAGGGCGGCTTCAAGGGCTGGCTCGGCCTTGCCGAGGAGGTCTCGGACATCTCGCTGGCCTGCCGCCAGGTCGGCCCGATCAAGTTCAAGAACAAGATGGAGCAGGGCGACGACATGTTCCGCCAGCGCCGCTCGCTGTTCTTCAAGAAGATGCAGATCGTGCGCGGCTGCGACACCAAGCGCAACGTGCTGGTCTACATGGTCTATTCGGACAGGCTGATCGAGGGCTCGCCGAAGAACTCGACCTCGACCGTGCCGGTCATGCCGTGGGGACCGGCGGACGCAAACGTCCAGAAGTGCGGCGAGTTCTTCACCCAGTGACGCTTTTGCGTTTCACACAGTGACGCGCTTGCGTTCACTCAGGGACAAAGGCGCGGCTGGCCTGCGGTTTGACAAGATGCGAGCCGGTCAGCCGCACGAATGCCTGCGGCGCGGCCTCAAAGCCGCGGCCCGACTGCAGTGACATTGCGCCGGCTGAGGCGACGCGACGGGGTCGTTGATCTCCGCCGTCCGTCCGTTGGTCCGCCTCGCGCGGCGTTGCGCGATCTTGCGCCACCATAATGGCCATCCCTCAAGTGAGCGCGCCCGGTGATCCGGGCGTCCAGGTTTCGATGGCTTGGGTCGCAGCCGACGTGCCCCCGGTTCGACAGGACCAGCCTTCGTTTGCCGCTCCATTCGCAGGAAAACGTAAAATGCGTGTGAAGCGGGTGAGGCGGGAGCATGACGGCGGCTGCGTCGGATGTGTTCACACACCGGAGCCGGAACTTGGCAGGCCACCTTGAGCTCCGGCGCCACTAGACTGAAATGATTGGGAGTTTCCGAGAATTGTGTCGTCGTCTCGGACCGGACGAAACAATTCTCACGGAGATGAAACCATTTTGCGCTTTGGGCGCATCACGCGCGAAACCGCCCATGGTTATCAGCTTCACAACGACGAACGGCGCACCGCCGGCCACGGAATTCGGAGACAAGACCATGCGCGCGCTCAGCTTCATCCTTGCTTTCGCTTTCGTGGTTGCCGGCTCCTCGTTCGCGGGTTCGCCGGACGGCAATCTGCCCGGTGTCGGCACCTTCCAGTACAGCGGTTCGCCGGTCATCGTCACGGCGTCGCAGCCGATCGTGGTTGCCGCGCGCTTCTGATCGACAACAAGAAAATCAGCCTATAAAGGCCGTCATGACCGTTCGATTTTACGCCGCTGCGTTCGTGTTTGTTCTGACGATCAATGCCGCTCAGGCGCAGGTGCGCGCGCCCACCAGGTTACCGGATCCCCGCAGCGAGTTCGTGCGCCAGTGCGCGCCGCGCATGATCGGCCGCTGGGAGCACCCGGAGGCAGTCTGCGGCTGCCTGCACGATCACGCCGCGGCGGCCGTCGAGGACCGCGACCTGCGCGAAGCGCTGTTGCGCGGCATCAGCGAGACCGGCGTGCCCACCATCGAGACCGACTGGGTTCCGGCTTCCAAGCAGGGCGAGATCGGCCCGACCTTCACCAAGATCGCCAAGCCAACCCTGCAGTGCATGTTCGATCCGGCGAAGTAGCTTCTCAGGCCATCATTTTGTTTTCGGGCCGTGCCGCGCCACGCAGGAGCTCGTGCGCGAGACGCCCTTGTCGGTCATCTTTGCGCCGCGCACTTCCTTGACCTGGCCGGCAGGGCAGGTTCCGTCATCCACCAGCACGCGCTGGCCGAGCTTCAGATCCACGATGTCCTGCTCGCGTCCGACCGTGGCGGCATTCGCCGCCGCGGCAAGCGCGATGGAGATCAGGAGCGAGAGGCAGGTCGCGTGGCGGAGTGACATCATGAAGGCTCCCGGAATCGCTGACGCAATGTAGGGAGCGGTCAGCGATTCTGATAGCGAAGCTTGCTTATGCCCGCCGAACCGACCTGCTTTTCAAGCGCAAGGCTGACTTCGATTCCCGCGCGAGCCGTTCGGCAGAGGCCACGAGCTGTGGAACCGCGTGGCCGGAAAATCCCAGCACGAAGCCGGGCAGAGGGCGCGCGCGCGAATAGGTGTCGGCCAATAGCCAGCCCTCCGCGCCGGCGGCCTGCTTGGCCTCTGCTGCGACCGGAAGTTCGACCGCGGGATCGAACCGGGCGACGAGATGCAGGCCTTGTGACGGCACTGGCACCGATAGCGCGCCATCGGATGCGGCTTCCAGCGTTTCGGCGAGCACATCGCGTGCCTCGCGATAGAGCTTTCGCACGCGCTTGAGGTTTGCGGCGAACGCGCCCGAGTTGAGCATGTCGGCCACTGCGCCTTCCATCAGCGTGCCGGGGAAGCGGTCGAGCGCTGCGCGCGCAGCCGTCACGTCCCCGATCAGGCGTTCGGGCAGGGCGCAATAGCCGATGCGCAGGCCTGGAAATAGTGTCTTGGCGAACGTGCCGAGATAGATCACGCGCTGGAGACGGTCGATGCCGGCGAGCGACATCAGCGGTGCGCCGTCATAGCGAAACTCGCTGTCGTAGTCGTCCTCCAGCACGAAAGCGCCGGCCTGCTTTGCCCAGTCCAGAAGCTCAAGCCGCCGCGGCATCGACATCTGCACGCCCAGCGGAAACTGGTGCGACGGCGTGACATAGGCTGCACGCGCAGACGGCGCCGCGGCGCGGCCCTTGGCGATCCGCATGCCGTGCTCGTCGACGGGGACGGGCACGGCGCGGTAGCCGCAATGCGCGATAGTCTTGCGCGCGGCGGGATAGCCGGGGTCCTCGCACCAGACCTGGTCGCCCGCTTTGAGGATCGCGCTCAACACGATGCGCAGCGCGTGCAGGGTGCCTGAAGTCAGCATGATCTGACCGGGATCGCAGCGCAGCCCGCGCGCCGACAACAGATGATCGGCGATTGCCGCGCGCAGCTCGCGGCTGCCGCGCGGATCGCCATAGTGAAGGTGCTCGGCGCCGAAGGCGCGCATGCGGCGGCCGACGAAGGCGCGGAATCGCTGCACCGCGCGTTCGTCGACATGCGTGCAGCCGAGCGCGAACGCTCCTTGCCCGGGCGTTTCGACAGCCGCCCGGGGCTTGTTCGGTTCGGCCGCGCGCGCGGGGATGCGCGCGGCGACGAACGTTCCGGAGCCGACGGTGGCCTCGGCAAAGCCATCGGCGATCAGGCGCTCATAGGCGGTGACGACGGCGTTGCGCCGAAAGCCGGTCTGCCTGGCCAGCGTGCGTGACGGCGGCAGCGCCTCGCCGGGCTTGACGAGTCCCGAGACGATCATCTCGCACAGCGCCTGATAGAGCCGGTGCGCGGCGGAGGCGCCTGGCGTGACGTGCGGGCCGGCGAGGTCGAGCGGCAGCTCGATCTTGGCCGCGGAGGGGAGCGAATTGGTCGGAATTTTTCGCATGGAATTGGAACTATCGCAGACCAAATGCGCCGCTACAACTGCTTCCAGATCCTCCAATCCGAGCAGGAGCGGCCGTGAGCCAGACCGAGACCTCAAGTTCCTATCCGACATCGGCGCGCAACCAGGTGAAGCGCCGGCACGATCGCGGCTTCTATGATCACGATACGGTTCATCGCATCCTGGATTCCTCGATGCTCTGCCACGTCTCCTACGTGATTGACGGCCAGCCTTATTGCACGCCGACCTTCTTCTGGCGCGAGGGCACCAAGCTCTACTGGCACGGCTCGAGCGCAAGCCGGATGCTGCGCAATCAGACCAAGGGCGAGCGCGCGTGTCTCACGGTCGCCCATCTCGACAGCCTCGTGCTGGCGCGCTGCGGCTTCAATCACTCCGCCGACTACCGCGCGGTGATGGCGTTCGGCACCGCCTACCTCGTCACCGATCCCGAGGAGAAGGAGCGCGCGGTGATCGCGATGGTCGACCGCTTCTTCCCGGATCGCACCGCCGGCCTGCGAGCGAGCAACACGCAGGAGATCAAGGCGACGTCCTTCATCGCCATGGAGATCGAGGAAGCTTCGGCCAAGGTCCGCGCCAAGGGCGTCGCTGACGACGACGAGGACTATGCGTTGCCGATCTATGCCGAGCGCATCCCGGTCCGCACCGTGATCGGCGCGCCGGAACCGTGCCCGCGCCTGCTCGACGGCGTCACGCGCCCTGCGACGTTGAATGGCTATTCCGAGGGCCGGCTGCTCGAAGATGCATTGCGGGATGCTTATTTTGTGGAGTACCCGAACGGCTGAAATCGGTTAGTTTGCGCACTCCTTGGGACCATTGGAATGCCTGGAGTTGCCTGATGAATGCCGAAACGCAGCAGAGGATTCTCGACGCCGTCGATGCCGGCTTCGAAGCCCAGCTTGCCACCACACGCGATTTCGTCGCGATCCCTTCGACCCGCGGGGCGGAGGGGCCGTGTCAGGACATGATCGGCGACCTCCTGCGCGAGCGTGGCTATGAGGTCGACGACTGGCACATCGACGTCGACGACCTCAGGGACCTGCGCGGCTTCGGCCCGATCGAGCATGATTTCTCCAAAGCACGCTCGGTGGTGGGCACCTACCGTCCGCAAACCAACGGCGGCAAATCGCTGATCCTTCAGGGGCACTGCGATGTGGTGCCCGCTGGTCCCCTGGAACTGTGGGACACGCCGCCGTTCTCGCCCGTCATCAAGGACGGCAAGATGTTCGGCCGCGGCGCCTGCGACATGAAGTCGGGCACGATCGGCGCGCTCTATGCGCTCGATGCAATCAAGGCCGCAGGCTTCAGGCCGACGGCACGGATCCACTTCCAGTCCGTGATCGAGGAGGAGAGCACCGGCGTCGGTGCGCTCTCGACGCTTCAGCGCGGCTATCGCGCGGACGCCTGCTTCATTCCGGAGCCGACCGGCGGCAAGATGGTGCGCTCGCAGGTCGGCGTGATCTGGTTTCGCCTGCGCGTGAAGGGCCATCCGACCCATGTTGCCTTTGCCGGCTCCGGGGCGAATGCGATCATGGCCGCCTATCACCTGATACAGGCGCTGCAAAAGCTCGAGGTCGAGTGGAACGAGCGTGCCAAGGCCGATCGGCACTTCAAGACGTTGAATCACCCCATCAACTTCAACCCCGGCATCATCAAGGGCGGCGACTGGGCCTCCAGCGTGCCGGCCTGGTGCGATGTCGATTGCCGGATCGCGGTTCTGCCGGGGTGGTCGATCGCCGATCACCAGAAGGAGATCACGGCCTGCGTCGCTGCCGCGGCGCGCAACCACCGCTTCCTCGTCAACAATCCGCCGGAGATCGAATGGTCGGGCTTCCTGTCGGAAGGCTATGAACTGACCGACGCCGCCGCGCCGGAGGCTGCGTTTGGCAGAGCGTTCGACAAGGTCTATGGCGGCGCGGTCGAGGACCTCGTCTTCACCGCGCTCACCGACACTCGCTTTTATGGCCTCAACCACGGTATCCCGAGCCTGTGCTTCGGCGCCAGCGGCGGCGAGATGCACGGCTTCAACGAATATGTCGAGCTGGAATCGCTGAAGAAAACGACCAAGGCGATGGCGCTGTTCATCGCGGAATGGTGCGGAGTGGAGAAGGCGTAGCCGTCGCTCCGTTCGCGCCGTGCCCACCGTCTTCCTTCTCTCGCGAACGAACTGGTGGGCACGCTCCGCTTTGCCCACCCTACGGCACCATGGCTGGAGCGCTCGCAAATCCTTTAAGCTTAAAATAGAGACTAGGATGCGGCAGTGACCGGTGGCAGACTGGCGGCCGGTTCGCTGGACGAGTCCTCGGGAGTCACAATGCGCGATTGGGATGATGCTTATGCCAATTCGGCCCATATCGCCGGCTCGGACAAGATGCCAGGGCTGTGGGCGGAGCGAGCCGCGGCGTATCGTGCCGGGCTGAAGAACTTTCGCGCCGACATCGCCTATGGCGCGGGCGAGCGCCAGAAGCTCGACCTGATCCTGCCCGACGGCGACAGCAAGGGTCTCGTCGTCTTCGTGCATGGCGGCTACTGGATGCGGTTTGACAAGTCGACATGGACCGATCTCGCCGAAGGTGCGCGCCACCACGGCTGGACGGTGGCGTTGCCGAGCTACACGCTGACACCGGTCGCACGCATCTCCGACATCACCGCCGAGATCACTGCCGCGATCGCCAAGGCGGCTTCGCTCGTCGCAGGGTTGATCCGGCTTGCCGGCCATTCCGCCGGCGGCCACCTCGTCACGCGCATGCTGTGCGACGACAGCCGGCTCGAGCCTGCCGTCTTCAACCGTATCGCGGGCACGCTCTCGATTAGCGGCCTGCACGACCTTCGTCCGCTGCTGAAGACCCGGATGAACGAGACGCTCGGCATGACGATGGAAGAGGCGACGCTCGAAAGCGCGGCGCTGCACCTGCCGCGCGGACATTCGCCGGTGACGGCCTGGGTCGGTGGCGGCGAGCGGCCTGAATTCATTCGCCAGTCGGATCTGATGGCCAATATCTGGACCGGTTTCGACGTGCCGACCCGCCTCGTCGTCGATCCCGGGCTGAACCATTTTACCGTGATCGACGGACTGAAGGATCCGTCGTCGCCGATCACCGCGCGCCTGATCGGCCTCGACTGAGCAAAGACGGGGAAGATCGTTCGAAAGGGCCTGCCCATGACGTCCAGCGATTACGATCCTGCGAATGAAGGCGCCGAGACCGATTTCGCCCGGCGGATGTCCTACGGCGACTACCTGGCGCTGGATGCGATCCTTGGCGCGCAGCATCCGCTCTCCGAAGCGCATGACGAGATGCTGTTCATCATCCAGCATCAGACCACGGAACTGTGGATGCGCCTTGCCATCCACGAACTCAGCGCTGCGCGCCGCGCCATCGCCAACGACGAGGTGCAGCCTGCAATGAAGATGCTGGCGCGGATGTCGCGCATCTTCGAGCAGCTCAACAACGCCTGGGACGTGCTGCGCACCATGACGCCCAGCGAGTATACGCGCTTCCGCTCTCAGCTCGGACAGTCCTCGGGTTTTCAGTCGCGGCAATACCGGCTGATCGAATTCCTGCTAGGAAACCGCAATCACGCCATGCTCAAGCCGCACGCGCACGATGTGGAGACGACGAAGCTGCTCGAAGCCGAACTCGCGACACCCAGCCTCTATGACGAAGTGCTGCGGCTCGCCGACCGCAACGGGCTCAAGATGCCGGCCGCGGTGCTGGCTCGCGATGTTCGCGAGACCCACAGCTTCAACGAAGGCGTGCTGCAGGCCTGGCGCGTCGTCTACGAGGCGCCGGGGACGCATTGGATGCTCTACGAGCTCGCCGAGAAACTGGTCGACTTCGAGGATTATTTCCGCCGCTGGCGCTTCAACCACGTGACAACGGTCGAGCGTGTCATCGGCTTCAAGCGCGGTACCGGCGGCACCGGTGGTGTCAGCTATCTCAAGCGCATGCTGGAGGTGGAGCTGTTCCCCGAACTCTGGCGCGTCCGCACGATTCTGTAGAAATGCCCATGACCAGATATCGCGTCTATGACGACACCAAAGCTTTGTTCCACTTGCCGGGTGGCGTGATCTATCTCGACGGCAATTCGCTTGGCGCGCTGCCATCAGGCGTTGCCGAGCGCGTCAACCGCGTCATCACGACGGAGTGGGGCGTTGAGCTGATCCGCGCCTGGAACACCGCGGGCTGGTACGCCCAGCCGCGCCATGTCGGCGATCGCATCGCGCGACTGATCGGCGCGGAAGCCGGCTCGGTGATGGTCGGGGACACGCTGTCGCTCAAGGTCTATCAGGCTCTCGCCGCCGCGCTCGACATGAACGCGTCGCGCAAGATCATCCTGTCGGACACCGGCAACTTTCCGACCGATCTCTACATGGCCGAAGGCCTGATCGCCACGCTCGGGCGCGGCCATCAATTGCGTCTGGTTGCGCCGGAGGAGATCGAATCCGCGCTGTCGGAGGAGGTCGCGGTGCTCTACATCACCGAGGTCGACTACCGCACCGGCCGCCGTCACGACATGGCGCATCTGACTGCGAAAGCGCATGCGCTCGGTATCGTCACGGTCTGGGATCTCGCGCATTCCGCAGGCGCGTTGCCGGTCGATCTCGCCGGAAGCGGCGCCGATTTCGCGGCGGGGTGCACCTACAAATACATCAACGCCGGCCCTGGTGCGCCGGCCTTCCTCTACGTCGCACCGCGCCACGCCGACAGCGCGCGCGCTGCGCTGTCGGGGTGGATGGGCCACGCAAAACCCTTCGCGTTCGAGCTTGCCTATGCGGCCGCGGGCGGCGTCGAGCGTATGCGCGTCGGCACGCCACCGGTGCTGGCGATGGCGGCGCTGGAGGCCTCACTCGACATCTGGGACCGTGTCGATATCGCGGAGGTCCGCGCCCGCTCGTTGGCGCTCGGTGACTTGCTGATCGCGGAAGTCGAACGCCGCTGCCCGTCTTTGAAGCTGGTCACCCCGCGCGCGCATGATCGCCGTGGCTCGCAAGTCTCCTTCGCCTTCGACGGCGGCTATGCCGCGATGCAAGCCCTGATCGCCCGTGGCGTCATCGGCGATTTCCGCGCGCCTGACATCATGAGGTTCGGCATCACGCCGCTCTATATCGGCGAGGGCGAAGTGTTGAAGGCGGCCGAGATCATCGAGGAGGTGATTGCGGGCGAGGTGTGGCGACGGCCGGAATATCAGGTCGTGAACGCGGTGACGTGATTCTGCTGTGCCCCGGACGCAGCGCAGCGCGCCGCACTTGCGGCGTGATGCGCTGCAGAGCCGGGGCCCACGCAACACCGAAATCGTGGCGAGATGGGTCCCGGCGCTGCGCAGCAACGCTACGCGTTGCAGCGCGTCCGGGACACGCGAGGGTTGGCGCTGCGTGCCGAAGTCAGCGCGGCCATTACCTCAGACGTCATTGCCTTGCCGCGCGAAGCCATTCACGCTGACACAACAATGGATTGGGAGGACATCTGATGACGCCGCTCGAAAAACTTAAAGCGATGAAGATGCCGTTCGCCGAGCTCAAGGGCGTCGAGTTCGTCGAGGCCGAGAAGGACCGCGTGGTGGCGCGGATGACGGTCCGGCCCGATCTCTGCACGCTTCACCACACCATCCATGGCGGGGCCGTGATGGCGCTGGCCGATTCCGTTGGCGCGGCGGCGACCGTGATCAACCTGCCTGACGACGCCAAGGGCACGACCACGCTGGAGAGCAAGACCAATTTCATCGGTGGGGCCAAGGAAGGAACCACGGTCATCGCGATCGCCACCCCGGTTCACCGGGGCCGGCGGACCCAGGTCTGGACCACCCGGCTGGAGACCGAAGACGGTAAGCTGGTCGCGGTGGTGACCCAGACCCAGCTTGTCCTCGTATGAATACGGGGGCTTTGATCTCATTAACGAATTAGGCGCCCCTCATGCCTGAAACTTGGGCAGGTTCCCGGCTTGAAAAGGATGTTGCGACGCACAATATTGGGGATCTAGGGATTCGAACGCCTCCTCGAGGGACACCAAGAGGAGTTTTGACGTGGCACTTGAAGACACTACCCGCATGCCGTCCGTTCCGGGCTATGTGCGGACCTTGAGCCAGCAGGAAGAATTGCCGCTTCTGCGCGATCATCTGCTGAGACTCGATGCCGAAAGCCGGCACGATCGTTTCAACGGTTTTCTCGACGACAGCTTCATCGAGCGATACGCCGCGCGCTGTGCCGAAGATGGCACTGTGATCGTCGCTTACATCGTTGACGGCGTTGTCCGCGGTGCGGCCGAACTGCATCCGGAGGAAGACGATTCTCTGCCTGAAGTCGCCTTCAGCGTGGAAGCCTCTGCACGCCGCCAGGGCGTCGGCACCGTGCTGTTCCGCCGCCTGGTCGCGGAGGCGCGCTGGAAAGGCTATAAGCGCCTGCGTATCACCACGGGCGCCGAGAACCACGCGATGCGGGCGCTCGCCAGGAAGTTCGGCGCGCATCTGGCTTTCCGCCACGGCGAATCGACCGGCACCATTGATCTCGCCAAGACGCCTGAGGCCGAACTGGCCGATCTCGCGGCTTCGCCGTTCACAGCCGGTCGCGCTCTTCTCAGCTTCAACTCGACCTGCTGGAAGATCATCTCGAGCATGTACGGCAATCGCGCCGCCTGACCTAAAAAGGCAGGACCGGAATCAAAAAAGCGGACCGGCAAAACCGGTCCGCTTTTGTATTGGGGTAGACGACCACGCGCTCAGGTGCCGGTGCGCTTGTCGTTGCCGAAACGGCGGACGACGCGGCGTTCGACCACGACGGAGCGCTGTGCACCCTGTTCGCCGGCGATCACGCGCGTCGCAGTGATGCGGCTGTTGGTGCGCGCCTGCTTCTTCACCTCGGCCTGCACGACATCGAGCGGCATGCCCATCAAGGCTGCGGCGATCTCGGCCTGCTGCTCATGATCGTCGGTGATGCCAATGGCGGCGAAGATCGCCTCGTCCAAGGTGGGCGGATCATGGCGGACGCGCCGCGTGCCATATTTGGTATTCCAGTCTGCGTTCATAACGGCCTCGTTTTGATGCCGGGATACCTAGTGCCACGAATGTTGCATTGCAATATGAAATTGGTGTGGCATCTCAGCTATGCACCGGTCGGATGTCAGGGTGTGACGCGACACCGGCATCGATCTCAATCCGTGGTTGCGGCCAGCGCTTCAGGGCGGCGCGTCCGGCCTCAGTAAGCCCGTAGATTCCCCGGTCCGCCCGTTCGAACCAGCCATACACATTGTTAAGCAAGATCTTGCCGGCGTCAGGGCAGCGTTCGCGCAATTCTCGCACTTTCCGTGGCCCACCGGCGAGCTCCGAGGCGCAGGCCAGCGCCTGCTGCCGATAGGCTGTCATGATCGGCGCGCGGGTGCTGCCGCCGAGCACGGGATCGCCCTGGCGGCGCTGATGCTCGGCGACGAGGCGCGAACGGACCTTCGGCTCGCGGCGCGGCGCCGCCGTCGGCGGCTTTACCAGCACCTCGACCTGGCCGCGATCGGTGACCCCGAGCATGCCGAAGCCGAGCCGTCGGCAGAGATTGCGATAGCGCGAATCGCTCTCGCGTCCCTTGCCTCGAATCGACATCTTTGCCGCGATCCAGACCTCGTCGCCGGCCGGCGCGCGGTCGACCGCCTGCAGGATCAGCTCGAGATTGAAGGCGAGCTTGAGCTCGCCGATCACCACCACCGGCGGATCGCCGGCGCTGAGGCCCACGAGATCGCAGCCGCCGATCTCACCCTTCACGGTGAAGCCGAGCTCTTCGAGGAAGCGTTTGACGGGCAGGTAAAGCGCGGTTTCCAAGGGAGGGTTCCGGGTGAGGTCCGATCGGAGAATCAGTTGCCGGCAGTCTAGCCGGGATCGGACTCGGGGCTCTGCACCATTTGATCGGGACCGGATGGTACGGTTATCCTGCGGGCGGGACCGCCGGGCGCTTGACGAAGATGACAATCAGGAACGGGCTTTATCACATCCGTATCGAAATGCTGGATGCTGTGCAGGGCGGCAATCAAGGCGTCATGGTGCTGCGCGACGGCACCATGCGGGGTGGCGATTCATTCTTCTTCGCCTACGGCAGCTACACTTCGTCTGGCGGCAAGTGGAAGGGCGAGTTGACGAACGAGGAGCACTCGCCCTCGTTCGACGAGCGCCCGGTGTGGGGCCGCAAAATCGTGACCATCGGCTTCAGCGGCACCTACACTGACGAGAGCGCCTATGGCGAAGGCATGGCGCTCGCCGGCAAACAGAGCATCCGTTTCAAAGGCAATCTGCGGCTGCTGGTGCCGGATTGATCACACCCGCCCGCCGACGGGGATCAGCGCGCCGGTGACGCCGCTCGCGGCGTCGCTGGCGAGGAACAGGATGACCTCGGCGAGTTCCTGCGGCGTCACCCATGTGGAGAAGTCCGCTTTCGGCATGTCGGTGCGGTTGGCCTTGGTGTCGATGATCGACGGCAGCACCGCGTTCACCGTGACCTTGCCCTTCCACTCGTTGGCGAGCGCCTCGGTGAGGCGATGCACGCCTGCCTTCGAGGCCGCATAGGGCCCCATGCCGCTGCCGGCCTGGAGCGCGCCCATGGCGCCGATATTCACGATGCGGCCGGCCTTGGACGCGGCAAGGTGCGGCAGCGCCGCGCGCGAGGCGTTGAGCGCGGTCAGGACATTCAGCGTGTACATGCGCTGCCAGGTCTTGATGTCGCCGTCGCCGACGGTTTCGAACGCGAAGCCGCCGGCGATGTTGATCAGCGCATCGACCCTGCCGAAATGCTTTGCCGCCGCATCGACTGCTGTCTTCGCCTGGATTGCGTCGGACAGGTCGACGCCGCCGATCTCGATGCGGTCGGGCGTTGCGGGGCTCTGTGAAGGCGCATGATCAATGCTGGCGACACGCGCGCCGCGCGACCGTGCGAGCTCCGCCACCACCGTGCCGAGCGCGCCGAGTGCCCCTGTCACGATTAGGACCTTGTCTTGCATCATCGTTCTCCCGGCGCGGCGGCCTATGATTGCAGATAGCGCGCCTTCAGCGCGGCCCGCTCCGCCGTGCCGAGGTTGAGCCCGTCGCGCAAATAGGTTTCGATGTTGCCGTATTCCTTGCCGACCGCTTCGAAAGCCGCGGCAAGGTAAGAGGCTTCGACGCTGCCGATGGCATTGCGCACGTCTTCCGACAGGTCGATGGCCGCCGTCGCATCGCGCTTGTAGTGCTGGTTGGTGAGCAGGTAGTCCTCGGCGATGACGTCATCGGGTACGCCGAGCGCATGGAGGATCAGCGCGCTGGCAAAGCCGGTGCGGTCCTTGCCGGCGGTGCAGTGGATCACCAGCGGCGCACGGTCCTCCAGGAGATGGCCGAACAGATTGCGAAAGCTATGCGTATGGTGACGGACATAGTTGCGATAGGATTCGCGCATGAGCTCGAGGGCGACTGGCGCGGTCAGCGTGCCCCTCGCGAGTTCGGCGCGCAGCGCGGCGACCACGCTCGGCTCGATCGGCAGCGAATGCACCGTGATCTCGTTCACGACGCAGATGCCGGCCGCACGCTCCTCCAGCCCGCGGAAATCGAACGCGCTTCGCACGCCCAGCGCGCGGACGATCTCGACGTCGGCGGCGGTGAGCTGGCCGAGATGGTTGGAGCGGAAGATGTGCCGCCAGCGCGTGGTGCGGCCATCGGACGTCGGATAGCCGCCGAGATCGCGAAAATTGCTGGCGCCTTGCAAGGCGAGGTGGCGGGCAGGGGAATCTGACATGGGATCGGCTTCGGTTATGGTTCCATTGGACGCACGAGGTGGCGTCCTTGAGGTATTACAGGGGGCGATCATGGTCCGGCACAAGGCCATTCTTTTGGGGATCACCATGCTGGCAGTTGGAATTTCCGGCGCGCGGCAGGCTGGAGCGCAGACGTTCCAGACCTACCGCTGCACCGACGGGACGCAGTTCATCGTTGGGCTCTATGACTACGACAAGCGCGCTTTTCTTCAGATCGACGGCGAGCCGGTCACGCTCACCAAGCGGCTGACTGTCTCCGGCATACGCTATGCGGGGGCCGGTATCACGCTGACCATCGGCAAGACGGGGACCATCACGGTCAAGCATCTGAAGCGGCCGGCGACGGCCTGCGCGGTGATTTGAACGGCGTCGTTCACGCGAGAATCAAAAAGGGCCGAAACATCTTTGTTTCGACCCTTTTTGAACTGCCGCCGGGCGCTTGCGCGAGCGCCGCGGTTTCAAACCAAGCACGGGCATCAGCGATCCCATTTCGGCTTGGCTTCGTCGACCGCGTCCTGGTGGTACCAGCTGTCGCTGCAGATCGAGGCGTTCGCGGGAAGCGAGGCGTGATCGGCAGGAAGGCGGGTCTCGCCATAGCGGCGTCCGGCGAGAGCTGCGCGGCCCCCGACCGGAAATTGGTAGATCGTTGCCGATCCGTGACTCAGACCATTGTTCATCATTGCGATTCTCCTTGGTCGAAGCGCCTTAGCCTCCATGGTGCGCCCGACTCGTTCGATTGTGGTTACCGGAATCCCCATATCGGCCGCGCCCCCCGAATTGGGAAGTGCTGAAAAGGAAATCAGTTGCCGCCCAATTTGTGGGCAGGCAGAGGTCTGCATCCCCTAAGGCACGCTGTTGGTGACTAATGCCTGGGCCATTGCAAAGGTTGCTGAGCAGGGGTGGTCGACTTTGCGAAAATTGCTGGACGTTGATGCGCGTTTCATCGGCAACTTCCAGCACGGGGTCGTCTGCATCAGAATCGGGCGATTTCCCCGGGTTTTTTGCGCTGCAGCTACACGCGAAGGTGCGCGGCTATGACGCATATCGCCGGACGCGGTCTGCTCGCGGCAAGGCAACCTCGGCCGCGGTGGAAAACCTCTGGCACTGCGGCCTTTTGGCACGACAAATGCTTGTAAAGGGCCGGCCGATGGTGGCCGGGTACAAAACGTTCGGGGGCCCCAGGGCCCCCAACCTTTCGCATCATCTACAGAGAGGCTCAATGACCAAGTATAAGCTCGAGTACATCTGGCTCGACGGATATACGCCGACCCCGAATTTGCGCGGCAAAACTCAGATCAAGGAATTCGCGTCGTTCCCGACGCTCGAGCAACTTCCGCTCTGGGGCTTCGATGGCTCCTCCACGCAGCAGGCCGAAGGCCACAGCTCCGATTGCGTGCTGAAGCCGGTCGCCGTCTTCCCGGACGCCGCGCGCACCAATGGCGTGCTCGTGATGTGCGAAGTCATGATGCCCGACGGCAAGACCCCGCACGCCTCCAACAAGCGCGCCACCATTCTCGACGATGCCGGCGCCTGGTTCGGCTTCGAGCAGGAGTACTTCTTCTACAAGGACGGCCGTCCGCTCGGCTTTCCGTCCTCGGGCTACCCCGCTCCGCAGGGTCCGTACTACACCGGCGTCGGCTACTCGAACGTCGGCGACGTCGCCCGCAAGATCGTCGAAGAGCATCTCGACCTCTGCCTGGCTGCCGGCATCAACCATGAAGGCATCAACGCGGAAGTCGCCAAGGGCCAGTGGGAATTCCAGATCTTCGGCAAGGGCTCCAAGACCGCTGCCGATCAGATGTGGATGGCTCGCTATTTGATGCTGCGCCTCACCGAGAAGTACGGCATCGACATCGAATTCCACTGCAAGCCGCTCGGCGACACCGACTGGAACGGCTCCGGCATGCACGCCAACTTCTCGACCGAGTACATGCGCTCGGTCGGCGGCAAGGAGTATTTCGAGGCGTTGATGGCCGCCTTCGACAAGAACCTGATGGACCACATCGCCGTCTACGGCCCGGACAACGACAAGCGTCTGACCGGCAAGCACGAGACCGCGCCGTGGAACAAGTTCAGCTACGGCGTTGCCGACCGCGGCGCCTCGATCCGCGTTCCGCACTCCTTCGTCAACAACGGCTACAAGGGCTATCTGGAAGACCGTCGTCCGAACTCGCAGGGCGACCCATACCAGATCGCTTCCCAGATCCTGAAGACGATCGCGTCCGTGCCGGCAGACAAGAAGGCCGCGGCCTAAGATCCTCCCGGCCCGGGCTGGGGGGCTGGCCCGGGTTGGTCTCAATCCGCCGGAGCTGCAAGGCTCCGGCGGATTTTTGCATTTGGATGACGGCCGTTCCTGTGCCTGCCGAGCCCTGGCTCGTGAAACTTGTCCACCGCCGCGGAATGCGAGATAGAGTGAGACTGGATGCGCGCAGGGCCGGGGACACGGCTGGTGTTTGAAGGCTTCTACAAGGTGAGATTTCAGCTCGGCGACACCGTCGGCCGGAGCGTGATGCATGCCGGCAACGGCAGGATGCTCGGCGGCAATTCGGCCTTCGCCCATATCGGCACTTACGAGAAGACTGACAGCGGCGTCGATGTCGTGATCAGCACCGTCCGCCATAACCCCGATCCGAACTACCGCGCCATGGCGGGCACCGATGATGCCACCCTGCTCGCCAAGGGCTGGGCCGATGGCGATCTCTATCGCTTCAAGGGCGAGCTGAAGGAGCTGCCGGGCATCCCCTTCCAGTCGGTGATGACGCCGATCACGGAGGACGAGGTGCCGATCGCCGGTGGCGTCGGCGAAGCCGGCATCGCTGATGGTCTCTACTCCATCCATCTGCGGATGCTCGACGGTCTCGACGGCGGTCTCACCGGCGTGATGCTGCTCAACCATGGCCGCATCCTCGGCGGCGATGCCGCGTTCTATTATCTCGGCAGCTACACCGCCGCGAAGGGCCGCTGGAAGGGCCAGATCCTCAACCAGGAGCACACGCCCGCCAAGGACGATCCGATTTTCGGCGGCCACGAAGTCGGCATCGGCTTCTCCGGCAGCTACGACGCGGAAGAGGCGGTGCTGGAGGCGACCGCACTCGCCGGCAAGCGCAGCCTGCGCCTGACCGCCGCGCTCAAGCTGATGCACCGCGCCTGATTGCGACGGGACTCGCTCATGCAAAACATTCGTATGCTTTCGACGCTCGGCTTGATGGGCGCGATGCGCAGCCTGTCCTCCGCCTTCGAGGCTGAAACAGGCATCCATGTCGACGCCGACTTCGCGCCGACCCTGGCCCTGCTGAAACGCTTGCGCGACGGCGAGGCCGCCGATCTCGTGATCCTCACGCGCGAGGGGCTGGACGAGGTGATCGCGGAGGGGCGCGTGCTCGCGGGCGGCGCGGCCGATCTGGCGCGCTCCTATGTCGGCATTGCCGTGCGGGCAGGGCAGGCGCACCCCGATATCGGAAGCGAAGCAGCGCTGCGGAAGACGCTGCTTGCGGCGCGGTCCGTAGCCTATTCGCGGCTTGGCGCGAGCGGCGTTTACTTCGCCCAGTTGATCGTACGGATGGGGATCGCAGCCGAGATCAACGCCAAGGCGACCATCGTCGAGCAGGGCTTTACGGCGCAGCGCCTCGTCAGCGGCGAGGCCGATCTTGCCGTTCAGCAGATCAGCGAGCTGAAGCAGGTCGAAGGCATCGAGGTAATGGGACCGATCCCGCATGAATTGCAGACGCCGGCGGTGTTCTCCGCCGGCCGCATGGCGAACGCAAAACAGGCCGATGCCGCCGACCGCCTGCTGCGCTATTTGGCTTCGCCGGAGGTCGTGCCCGTCCTGCGCCAATCGGGACTCGAGCCTTGAATTTGCCGGAGCGGGGACGCAACGTCATGTCCATGCGGACTTGTCTGGTTGTCATCCTCTTTGCACTCGCCACGCCCCTGACTGCGTATGCGCAATCAGCCGATCTCGTTCTGTGCGATCGCGTGGCGGCCGATCCCAGCGATCCCGACAAACCGGCCGACGTGAGGGGCGTCAGCGAGATCGCATCCGCCGACGTCGCGACCGCGATCAAGTTCTGCAAACAGGCCGCGCCGTCCTCGCGCCGTGCGATGTTCGCGCTCGGCCGCGCCTATGCGGCCAACCGGCAGACGGCAGAGGCGATCGCTGCCTGGCGCAAGGCGGCCGACAAGGGATCGAGCGCGGCCATGGTCGAGCTCGGTGTTGCCTATGGCACCGGCTCCGGTATCGCCAAGGACGAAGCACAGGCGCGAAAACTGTTCGAGAAGGCGGCGCAATCAGGCAATCCCCGCGGCGTCAGCAATCTCGCTGCGCTCGGCGGCGCAGGCGGCGCTGCGCCGGCCGATCCCGCGCAGGCACGTGCGCTGCTCGGCAAGGCTGCCGAGACCAACGCGGAAGCGCAGTACCAGCTCGGCCTGATGCTCTCCGAAGGCGCAGGCGGCGCGAAGGACGACGTCGCGGCGCGCGCGCTGTTCGAAAAGGCGGCCGCGCAAAATCATCCCGGCGCGCTGGAGCGGATGGGAGCCTTCGCGCAGGAAGGTCGCGGCGGGCCGAAGGACAAGGACGCCGCGAAAGCCTATTACGAGCGCGCCGCGGCGCTCGGCGACGAGGATGCCAAGAAGGCGCTGGAGCGGCTGCGTTGCCCTTACGCGATCAAGGACAAACAGGGCAAGCTCGTCACCACGCTGTGCTTCTGAACAGAGCCAGGATTTGACGGAACCTGGCTCGCGCGTCCGAAGTTGACGTCCAGACACATGGGAGCATGGACATGATCCGCAAACTGGCGTCGGGCGAATACCGCCTTTACTCACGCAAGGTGAATCCGAAGACCGGCAAGCGTCGTAACCTCGGGACCTTCAGGAGCCGTGCGGCAGCCGAGAAGCACGAGCGCGAGGTGCAGTATTTCAAGCGTCACTGATCCTGATGAGCCTTGCGGCAAAGATAAACGCGAAAACAACCCCATGCACAGTAGCCAAGCCCTTGAAATCGCTCACTGCTGATTAAGCGAAATTGATGGTTGACCCGTCGGGCAAAACAGGGGCATGATGGCATCGTGGCAGCGGAGGTCCCGCAAGGCCCCTTGGCGGAAAAGCCGGATGGCCGAGCGGCGGCGGTAATGCTAGGTAGCCGCGATTCTTTTCCGATTTTGCGAGTCTATTGCGTTGCTGGACGGACTCTACAAGGTTGAATACGGCGTCAACGATGCGTTCGGGCGCAGCATCATGTGCCTGCATGACGGCAAGATGCTGGGCGGCAATTCGGGCTTCGCGCATCTCGGCACCTATGCCGAGCAGGGCGGCGAGATCATCGCCGAGGTGATCACCGAGCGGCATAACCTCGATCCCAACTACAAGCCGCTGATGGGCGCCGACGTCGCCGCGATCGGGGCACGCGGCCGGCTGATCGGGAACGAGATCCGTCTTCAGGGCAGTGCGAACACGATGCCGGGCGCCAATTTCTGGGCCAATCTCACGCGGCTCGATGATGGGGCGCTGCCGCCCCGGGGCACGATCGGGCAGGGCGGCATCGCCAACGGGCTGTACGGGATGAGCCTGAGCGCGCTCGATGGTGTCCATGCCGGCCTCTCCGGCGTGATGCTGCTGATCGACGGCCGCATCCTCGGCGGCGATGCGTTCTTCTACTATCTCGGCTCCTATTCCTCGGCGGACGGCCGCTGGAAGGGCGAGATGCTGAACCAGGAGCACACGCCGGCGAAAGGCGAAAACCCGGTTTTCGGCGGCTTCGAGGTCGGGATCGGATTCTCCGGAAGCTGCACCGCGGATAGCGGCGAGCTCGAAGGCATCGCGCTCGCCGGCAAGCGGAGCCTGCGGCTGGCGGCCTCGCTCAAGCTGATGCGGCGGGCCTGATCTTACTCGGCGTCGTCTTCAAGTGCAGCGCGGATTTGTGCAAGCCATCGATCGCTCCATCCACTGCGAAGCTTTCCGCAGGGCTGCGGAACATTGCGGGCAGCAGCGTCTGTCGCGTTGATCCAATCACGTGGGCGAACCCGGCGTACGCCGCTTCTGCAGGTGATGCGCCAGCAGCTTCAGCATTTCGGCGTTGGCCTCGTCGTTTCCTCTCTCCCTCCTGTGCGCTTCCTGGATGGTGTAGCGGCCGCTGTCTTTTGCTGCGAGCTTGCGGCGATGAAAGGCCACAATCGGAGCGAAGGGATGTCCGAGCCCCTCGGCGGTCAATTCGTCGGCCAGCGCCGCGGCGCGCTCCCAGTTCGATGCGCGCCGGAGCACGTCGAGCAGTTCCAGGCGGGTATCGATCGACCGGATCGGGCCGTCTCCCAGTTGCTCGGCGGCCCTGAGACGAAACGCCGTCGCCTGCGAGGTCTGCTTCTTGTCGTCGGCAACCCATGCTGCCGCCAGCATATACGTGAACGCAGCCCTCCGGTCGCCCTCATAGGCCGCTTGCGCGGCGCGCACCAGGAAGCGGCGCGCCGCCGGATCGGAAAATGGCTCCAATGACGCGGCGCGGAATTCGGCAGTGTCGAGGAAGGCCCGCGCCTTCGCATCGCCCCGATCGATACTGCCGGCGACGTAACCGCAATAGGGACATTCCAGCAGCCGGCTCGCGATGGTCGAACGCGCCATCCCTGCCGGCCGTTGGTCAAGGTCCGGCGAGCCGAAGGAATTGGTGCTCATCAGCACGGTTTGCTCGGAGCTCTTGCCGCAGCAATAGCAGCGCAGCTTCTCTCTGTCGTAGCTTGTCATCTGGTGGCCGCGTGACCCTATCCGGGGACTAGCTCCCCTCCCATCGCTTCCTGGTGTTGTAGTCAATCGTCTCCGAAGTACGGATCAGCATCTCCAGCAGGCCCGAGGCGTTGCCGCTGTAGAGCGCTCCGCGGTTTTCCGGCAGATCATCGATCCGGGTCGTCATCGTCGGCCGCCTGACGTCGAGGAAGGTCCGCAGGATCGCCAAGCATCGCTCCAGCATTGGTTCGGCGTGCCGCGACCGGTCGTACGCATAAATCTGTGCCAAATTGGCCAGGATCCACAGCAGCGCGGCGGCATCGTTGCCGTAGCTTCGCTCGCAGATATCGAGCAGGCGCCGGAGCAGGGGTTCAGCGTTGTGAAAATCCCGGCAGTCGAGATGGGCGCGCGCTGCGGCCTCCAGTGTCTTTTGCACTTGCAGGCTGTCCGGCCCGAATAGCGCCTCCTGGATCAACACGGCGCGCTCGCACATGGCGTGGGCGTTGCGGCGCATGTCCTTCTTGGCGCTGTCGCGCTGCGACTGCTCGCTCGCGGCGATAGCAGCGAGCGCAAGAGCGACCAGCGTCGCCGCAACCTCCTTGCTATCCGCGCCGTGCAGGCGTTCGGCAACGGCAATGCAGCGCTCGCGATGACGGGCGGCCAGCTTGTGCTCGCTGGTGCGAAGGCAGGCGTCGAACAATCGTTGGAGGGCCCGGCCGACCTCGTCGCTCTCGGCGCCGTGCAGCTCCGTCCTGATGGCGAGGCTTCGCTCGAGGAACGGCTTGGCCTGCGCAGGCTCGTTCCGGTACAGATATCGCGAGGCGATGCGATCGCACTCCTCGGCAATTCTCGGATCGATCTCGCCCCAGGTGGCGGCCATGATTTCGAGACGCCCCAGCACGAACGGCTCCAGATGCTTGAATTGGACCGGCCCCTTCTGATCGATCCATTGTTCGAGCTGCGGCAGTAGCGATGCCGGGCCGTGCAGCGCCTCGCGGATCGTGATGCTGCGATCGAAATAGGGCACCGCCTCTGCCGGTTCGCCATACTGGCAGATCAGAAAAGCCAGGGTGTTGAGCGCGGTCGCCACCTCGTCGCTCTCGGCGCCAAATTTGGCCTCCAGCTGGGCGATATGAGCAAGATGGCTTTCGATCATCAAACGACGGGCCTCCGGACGTAATGAAAATCACGAAGTGCTTCTGTTCGTAACATCGATTCGGCGCGACCAGGTCGAACTCTCATCGCGCCTTGGCGCGCAGTGTCGTGCCCGGAGAGGCGTGCGGCCTCAGGCCGAAGTTCTTTTCGCAGAGCGGGCCGAACGCTCCGATCGAAGCGATCGCCGCCGCACCGGGATTGAGCGGTTCGACAGCTATGCGCAGGATACGTCCACTCGCTGATGCCAGCACCGTTACGTTGCAGGTGAATTTCTCGCGGGTCACCAACGCGTCGTCCGAGAAGCTTACGTCTGTGGTCAATCGCCAATGGTAGGCGCGGTTGTGCTTGCCGACGAGATCGACGGAATCGGGCCGACCGTGGATGCGCATGAAGTCGGTGATGGGGTCCAATCTTGGCTTGGCCGCACGGGCGGCCGTGGCGGGTCCTGGGGCTGCGGAGAGCGCCAAAACGACTACTGGGGCAATGACGGAGCGGAAAAACACAGAACTTGATCCCATTTGCGGCGCATCGGCCGGATAGAATCTACGAGCATCTCGGCGATCGCAAGCCCTCGCGTCCGACGCGAACACCCGCAAATAGTGGTCTGCAAGTGTCGAGCGCTTCCTATTTTTCCGGAAACAGCTCGTCGCATGATCCCATGGACAGAAATTTCTCGCTCGGTGCCATGTCGAAGAGAGCAGGCGTGCCCATCATGTTGCATTGGTTCGATTAGATCCGCAGCGCGGAAAGCCGCGCGACGAGGAACTCGATGGCGGCGCGTACCCGTCGAGGCATCGCGCCCGCCCCTCGCTTGGGCCAGACAATCTGCAGCGGGATAGGCCGCGGCTCGTGACCGACAAGGATTTGCTCGACGATACCCTGATCGATGAGCCTGCGAACCTGCCAGAGCGGAGCCAGCCCGATGCCAAGGCCGGACGCGACGGCCGCGTTGCGCGCTGCTGCATTTTCCGACCGAAACCGACCATGAACTTCGACGCGCCGCCTCTTGTCACCAAAGGCCCATCGGTCGTCATCGCTCGCGCGCAACACGCACTCGTGGCCGGAAAGGTCTCTTGGATTTTCAGGACGGCCATGAGCGGTGAGATAGGCCGGTGAAGCGAACACGGCCCAGCTCAGTCCACCGAGCTGCCGAATCCGCAAATTCGAGTCCGGCAGGTTGCCGATGCGAATGGCAAAATCGAGCTTCTCGGCGACGAGATCGACACGGTCATCGGACAGCACAAGTTCGAGGTCGATCTCCGGATTCCGCGCCAGGAATTCACTCAGGACGGGAGTCACATATTCAGGGCCGAACAGGCTCGACGTGCCCACGCGGATGGTGCCGGCAAGCCGCCGGTCGCTGGCAAGCAGATCTTCACGCGCAGCGTCGATGGTCGTGAGCGCGAAGCGGATGCGGCCGGCGAATTCGAGGCCTGCTTGTGTCGGATGCAGGCGCCGCGTCGTTCGCGAGACCAGCTCCATGCCAAGATCGTCTTCAAGTCGCGCAAGCGAACGGCTCACCGACTGCAGCGATCGGCCAAGCCGCGTTGCCGCTGACGTCAGGCTGCCCTCGTCAATGACGGCCAGAAATACCGCGTAATCAGCAAGCGAGGCCAGCGAGGATCTCCCGAAAAATGAGATAATCTATCCACATTTGCAGCTATTATCATCAGAAGTGTGATGTGTTGTGAATGGGCTGCAATAACGAGGACCATTCCATGACGAAACCCGACAACTGCGCGGCAAAAGCCCCTCTGGCGGCCTTGACCCCTCTCTATGGCGACCCGATTACGCTCGATGAGGCGACGCGCGTGGCCGATGCGGCGCGTGCCGAGGCGCAACGTCACGGCTGGCCGATGGTGATCGCCGTCACTGACAGCGGTGGCCATCTCGTCCTGCTGTATCGCCTCGACCAGGCGCAGCATGGCAGTGTGCTCGTGGCGCAGCAGAAGGCGAAGACAGCCGTCGACTTCAGGCGGCCGACCGGGGCATTCGAATCTGCGCTGGCGGATGGCGGCCTTCACTGGCGGTTGCTCGGCATGACCAACCTGACGCCTCTGGAGGGCGGCCTTCCGATTCTGCGCGACGGCAGGGTGATCGGGGCGATCGGAGTCTCGGGCATGCAGTCGACCCAGGATACGCAGGCCGCCTCGGCAGGACTTGCGGCCTTCGGTGCCTGATGGCTCCGGCGGCGGCCACCGGCGGGCCACAAGGCTCCGGGCAGACGACAATGGCTGAATCCGTACCCCGCCGGGCTTCCCCTTGGGAGCAGCATGGCCTATGACGCTGCAACGCAAAAACCCCCACAAAAGACCTCATGATCCGCCTCGACAACGTCAGCAAGCAAGCCGGCCACCAGATCCTGTTCATCGAAGCCTCCGCCGCCCTGAATAAGGGCGAAAAGATCGGCCTCGTCGGTCCGAACGGTGCGGGCAAGACCACATTGTTCCGGATGATCGCCGGCGAGGAACTGCCCGACGAGGGGCAGGTTTCGACCGATCGCGGCATCACCATCGGCTATTTCAACCAGGATGTCGGTGAGATGTCCGGCCGCAGCGCCGTGGCCGAGGTGATGGATGGCGCCGGTCCCGTCAGCGAGGTCGCGGCCGAGCTGCGCGAGCTCGAGGCCGCCATGGCCGATCCTGACAAGGCCGACCAGATGGACGAGATCATCGCCCGCTACGGCGAGGTGCAGCACCGTTTCGAGGAGCTCGACGGCTACGCACTGGACGGCCGCGCGCGCGAAGCGCTGTCCGGTCTCGGCTTCAGCCAGGAGATGATGGACGGCGACGTCGGAAAACTCTCCGGCGGCTGGAAGATGCGCGTGGCGCTGGCCCGCATTCTCCTGATGCGCCCCGACGTCATGCTGCTCGACGAGCCGAGCAACCATCTCGATCTCGAAAGCCTGATCTGGCTGGAAAAATTCCTGCACGACTACGAAGGCACGCTGCTGATGACCTCGCATGACCGCGAATTCATCAACCGCGTGATCTCCAAGGTGATCGAGATCGATTCAGGCTCGCTCACCACCTACACCGGCGACTACGAGTTCTACGAGCAGCAGCGCGCGCAGAACGAGAAGCAGCAGCAGGCCCAGTTCGAGCGCCAGCAAGCCATGCTCGCCAAGGAGATCAAGTTCATCGAGCGCTTCAAGGCGCGCGCCTCTCACGCAGCTCAGGTGCAGAGCCGGGTCAAGAAGCTCGACAAGATCGAGCGGGTCGAGCCGCCGCGCCGGCGCCAGAGCGTGGCGTTCGATTTTCCGCCGGCGCCGCGCTCGGGCGAGGACGTCGTGGCGCTCAAGAACGTGCACAAGGGTTACGGCTCAAAGCGCATCTACGACGGCCTCGACTTCATGATCCGCCGCCGCGAGCGCTGGTGCGTGATGGGCGTCAACGGCGCCGGCAAGTCGACGCTGCTCAAGCTCGTCGCGGGCACGAGCGAGCCGGATCAGGGCACGGTGGCGGTCGGCGGCAGCGTCAAGATGGGCTATTTCGCCCAGCACGCGATGGATTTGCTCGACGGCGAGCAGACGGTGTTTCAGTCGCTCGAATACGCGTTTCCGACCGCCGGGCAGGGCTCCTTGCGGGCGCTCGCCGGTTGCTTCGGCTTCTCCGGCGATGACGTCGAGAAGCGCTGCCGCGTGCTGTCGGGCGGCGAGAAGGCGCGGTTGGTGATGGCCAAGATGCTGTTCGACCCGCCGAACTTCCTGGTGCTGGACGAGCCGACCAACCATCTCGACCTCGCCACCAAGGAGATGCTGATCACGGCGCTGTCGGATTTCGAAGGCACCATGCTGTTCGTCTCGCATGACCGGCATTTTCTGGCGACGCTGTCGAACCGCGTGCTGGAGCTGACGCCGGAGGGCATCCACCAGTTCGGCGGCGGCTACACGGAATATGTCGCGCGCACCGGGCAGGAGGCGCCGGGGTTGCGGAGCTAATCTCTGCTCTTGCCCGCGATCTTGGCGATTGCCTCGATCTCGTTGGTCCAGACGCCGCCGGAGTAGCCTTGCGGCAGCCGCGCGAACGCCTCCGGCGTATCGATGCCGGTGGAGAACTCACCGCCGCTGTAGGGACCGAGCACGAACACGGCGCTGTTGACGCTGTTCGTCCGTGCGAGGAAACGATCGGGCCACCCCCATAGCCAGGGCGCGGCGTTGATCGGCACCAGCACCATCGCGTTGCGGCAGGCCGTCGGGACCTGGCCGGTCCAGCCATAGCCAATATAGCGGATTAGGCAGCTTCGAATGGCCGCGCGTGAGATCGTGCGAACATCCCGGGTGAGGCGACGGATCGCGTCGATCGGCTCGTTGCCGCCATAGACCATCACCATCCGGCGCCGCTCGGCTGGCAGCGCGTTCAGCAAGTCGGCAAGCTTCTCGCCTTCGTCCGGGTCGCGGCTCTTCACATTGATGAGGAGCTTCTTGTCGGGGAAGGTGGCGAGCACCTCCGACAATGTCGGCATCATCCCGACGCCCCTGCCGCGGAACGGGAAGGTCTTGCCGCCATCGGCGGTGTAGCCGTAGCCGACGTCGAGCGTCTTCAGCTTTGCCATGCTCTGCGCGCGTGTGACGCCGTGGCCGTCGGTCCGGCAGTCGAGCGTCCAGTCGTGGAAAACGGCGAACTCGCCGTCGGTGGTCGGGTGCACGTCGAGCTCGACGACATCGGCGCCGGTATCGAAGCTTGCGCGCATCGAGCGCAGCGTATTTTCCAGATAATCGTGTGTCGGCGGCAACATCCGCGTGGCGGTGCAAGTATCGTTCTTCAGGTCGCGCTCGTCGAAGCGTTGTGCCATGCCGCGATGGGCGAGCAGCACCGGCTTGCCGCTCTGATGCGGCGCCAGAAGACTGGTGTTGTTGAAATAGACGCCAGCTGCGACGGCAATCATGATTGCCGCGATCACTCTCAGTTTCCTGCCCACCAGACATTCCTCATTCCACGATCAACATCTCCGGTATTTGAGGTTGATTTGCGGCACGCCGCGCATGGGAGGCCCCTGAGGTCAGCGCCTTGAATGCCCTAACTCCGTTCGCTACGCTTTCGCAAAAAGGGAGCGAACACCATGAAGCAAATCCGGATCGGCGACATCACCATCGATGCGGTGATCGAGCGGGAAGGGCCGTGGCGGCGGCCGCAGGATTTTTTCCCGGCCTATGACGAGAGCGTATTCGAACGCCATCTGCCGACGATGGAGCCGGAGGTGTTTGATGCCGCGCGCGGCATGATGGTGATCACCTATCAGACCTTTGTGGTGCGCACGCCGCGCTACACCATTCTGGTCGACACCTGCACTGGCGAAGACAAGGGCCATCCGCCGCCGTTCGATTTCCCCGGCAAGGAACGTTGGCGCAACGAGCTGTTCGCGCTCGGCATCGGATTTGAACAGATCGACTATGTGTTCTGCACGCATCTGCATATCGACCACACCGGCTGGAATACGACGTTGCGCGACGGCCGCTGGGTGCCAACGTTCCCGAACGCAAAGTACGTCTTCCACAAGGGCGAGTACGCGGCGTGGGAGGCCGAGCACGCCAAGGGCCACAATCCGCCCGGCACCGTGTTTCGCGACAATTGCCTGCCGATCGTCGAGGCCGGGCAGGCGCTGCTGGTCGACGACGATTACGCGCTCGACGACACCGTCACGCTGACGCCGACGCCGGGGCATTCGCCCTGTCATTGCTGCGTCAATATCTTCTCGAAGGGCCAGCGCGCGGTGGTCGCCGGCGACCTCATGCATCACCAGATCCAGTGCCGCGAGCCGGATTGGTCGGCGAGGCCGGATTGGGATCCGAAGCAGTCGGCGGTCTCGCGGCGAAAATTCTTCGCCTCCGTGGCGGACACCGACACGCTGATCCTGCCGGTGCATTTTCCGGCGCCGACGGTGGGGTGGATCAAGCCGCGTGAGGGGGCATTTGATTATAAGTTCAAGCGGGAGTGAGGCAGCGAACTTGTCACGACGCTCATGTCCCGGACGCGGTGCGGCACGCAGTGCCGCTCCGCTGGAGCCGGGACCCATCTCTCGGAGCGTTGTGCGGTTGCATGGGCCCCGGCTCTGCAGCGCATCGCTGAAGAAGCGCTGCGCTGCGTCCGGGGCACGAGAGTTTCTTGCTATGAGCGCCTTACGCGCCGACTTCGCACTTCTTCATGAAGCTGTTCTTGGCGGCGCCGGCGAGCGGCTTGCCGTCGGCGCTGACGGCCTTGGGCGTGCAGGCGTCGGCCTTACACTTCTTCAGGAACGAGGTCTTGGCGGCGCCGGCCAGCGGCTTGCCGTCCTTGCCGACGGCCTTGCTCTCGCAGGTTTCTTGCGCGAAGGCTGAGCCGGCCGCAAAGGTGGCAACGATCGCAGCCAGGAAAATCCGCTTCATCATGGGTGTCTCCGTAAACCAGAAATGGCGGGAGGATTGGAGCCGGGAATCGTGGCGCAATCAAGCAGGATGACGGCCTGTCGTGCGGTTCGCCCGGCGATTTTTTGGAGTGGGAGTTCGCCGGCCCGCGGCCTGTTGCACTGCTCGCTGACCTCGGCGGGCAATCCTGCTAGGCTTGGCCAGCTTAGCTGGACGGAGCATCGTGATGGACGCCGTGATCCCGAAACACCAGGAAGCCGCCGACCAGCATTCTCACCTGGTTCGGCCTCAAGACATGGAATGGCAGACAACGCGCTTTCCGGGCTGCGAGGCCAAGACGCTGCTGTTCGACCGCCGCACGGGGCTGATGACCGCCTTGATGCGCTTTGCGCCGGGATCGGTGCTGCCGGACCACGAGCATGTCGGCATCGAGCAGAGCTACGTCATCGAAGGCGCGCTCGTCGACAAGGAGGGGCCCGCTGAGGGGATCGCCTGCAAGGCCGGCGAATTCATCTGGCGCGAGGCGGGCAGCCGGCACGCCGCCTGGTGTCCGGACGGGGCCCTGATCCTGGCGATTTTCCAGGTGCCGAACAAGTTCTTTGAAGCCGACGGCCGCGTCGTCGACGCCGCCGGTCAGGATTGGGACGAAACCTGGGGGCACACCGGCGCGCAGCAGTCGCGGAGCACTTGATCGTTCTCATGCACCCCGCGTGAGCAGTGCCTTGAAGTCGGCCCGCGCGCGCTGCGCCTCGGCGCGCGCGACGTCTGAGGCATCACCCATGCCGAAATAGCCGTGGATCAGGCCGGGGCCCTCGTGGTGCTTCACGGGGACGCCAGCGGCCTCCAGCGCCCGTGCATAGGCCGCGCCTTCATCGCGCAGGGGATCGAACCAGGCTGTCGTCACGACTGCCGGTGCGACATCGGCGAGGGATGCCGCGCGCAGCGGCGAGACGCGCCAGTCGCTGGCGTGAGTGGGATCGGCGAGATAATGGCCGCAAAACCATTCCATCGTGGCACGCGTCAGGAAGTAGCCGTCGGCATTCTCGGCGCGCGAGGGATAGCGCGCGTTCTCGCGCGCATCGGCGTAGCCGCCGAGGAGGTCGGTCACGGGATAGACCAGCAATTGCGCGGCGAGCTTGATGCCGGCATCGCGGCAGGCGATTGCAGTGGTTGCCGCGAGATTGCCGCCCGCGCTGTCGCCGGCAACGCCGAGGCGTTTTGCATCGCCGCCAAATTCCGCGACGCGGTTGAAGATGTCATTCACCGCCGCAAAGGCGTCGTCGAAGGCGCCGGGAAAGCGCGTCTCGGGCGGGCGGCGATAGTCGACGGAGACGACGACCGCGCCCGTCTCGATCGCAAGATTGCGCGCCTGCCTGTCGTGGGTTTCGAGATCGCCGGCAACCCAGCCGCCGCCATGAAAGAACACCACGGTCGGCGCCGGCGTGGTGCCGATCCGGTAGACACGTGCGTCGAGCGGGCCGGCGCCGCCTTTCACCTTGATGTCCTGGACGCGATCGACAGGCGGTGGCGGAATGGCGGCGCGCGAGGCAGCTAGTTGGCGCAAGGAATCGCGGGCGCTCTGTGGCGTCATGACCGTGGGATCGCGCATCGGCAAGAGCGGAATGATTTGGGCGATGACGGGGTCAAGTGGCGCGGCCATGGCGGCTCCTCCAGGGTTCTTGGTCTTGCTTGCGGTTAGCATAGATTTCGCCCGCCGCATCGGCAACCGGCAGTGTGCCGCAACGCCGGACGAACGGGCAGGGAGGTTCACGAGGTGGAATTCGAAACGCTGGTCCAGTCGCGCCGCAGCGTGCGTGGCTTCAAGAACGAGCCGGTGCCGCGCGCAGTGATCGAGGCGATCATCGAGAGCGCCAAGCGAAGATTCCGGAAGACGAGGTCATCATGACCTGCGTCGCGATGGGCTATCCCGACGACGGCTTTGCCGCGAACGGCGTTCGCTCGGATCGCGAACATAACGAAGAGTTCGTGCGCTACGTGGGTTTTGCCGATTGGCACGACGAAGAGGAGATTATTCTCTTACGGAAATTTTTGGTGTGGACTCCTTGCGGCCTCTTGCAATCTCGAAGGGGCGGGAGGAACAATATGCAGACTGTGAGGTTTGTTGCTGGCGCGAGGGAATTGACATGCGGCGGCTGGCTAGCCTGGTTCGACGGTTATTCGGTCCGCGAATGCGGCACCCGATCGATGATGATCCAAGTCTTCCTTTCACACCCGAAGAGTTCGGCCGGCTGATCCGCAGCGGCCGGCATGAGGACATGAAGGTGCTGGCCGAAGGACTGGCCTGCCGGTCCATACCGCGCCGCGCGAGTTATCGCGCGACGCATTAGGCCGCGTCCGAGACGGGTCTGCCGCGCTCACCGCGTGAGCGCGACCTGCTTGAATGAGTCGACCAGCGCCTTTTCCAGCTTCCCCTTCATCCCGCACAGAACGTTGTAGGCCTCCGCGCGCGGCATGGTCGGCTTGTAATGCCGATGCTCGATCAGCGCCGCGAAAATGTCCGAGATCGTCAGAATCCGCACGATGTCGCCAATGCTATCGCCGCAGAGCGCATCGGGATAGCCGCTCCCGTCGAGGTACTCGTGATGATGGCGAACGGCGTCGAGTATCTCCGACGAGATCCCGCCATGCCCTTTGAGAAATTGGTAGCCGGCGGCCGGATGCGTTTCGATCAGCGCGCGTTCCTCGGCATCAAGGCGGCCCGGCTTGTCGAGGATGGCGAGCGGAATCTGCGCCTTGCCGATGTCGTGGAACATGGCAGCCGAGTAGAGACGCTCCAGGTCGGCCCTGCCGACGCCGAGGCTCAGTCCGAAGTCGATGGCAACGCCGGTCACGAGCAGGCAATGCTGATAGGTTCCTTCGTGGTGGCGCCGCACCGTCATCAGCCACTCCGTCAGGCCATGCTGGGTGATACGATCGGCAATCTGGCGACCGGCTTTCCTGGTGCCTTCGACATCGAGGGTTTGACCGAGCGTGACGGCCGTGAACATCGATGCGATGACGGTCGCCGCGGTCTCGACGGCGTTGTCCGGTTGTGGCGTGTCGCCTGACGAAGCAGAAGTCCCGTCGGCCGGATCGGTCAGTGCCGCCAGCAGCTTGGTCCGGCTCACCGTGCTGGGAAGGACCAGCGTCGCCCCCAGCGCGTAGGCCTGCGAAATGCAGACGTGGGAGGTGTGCTCGAGCAAGAAAATGCGCTTCCTGACCTTCGCCAGCTTGTCGGCCCGCTTCTTGATGGCGGCGATATTATCGACGTCGCGCAGCTCCGCGCGGATGACGATGGCGGCGGGCGTCTGCGACAGCTTGGAATCGGCATCGAGTCGCTCGCCTGCAACGGTGAATTTCTCCTGGAGGATCGAGCAGATACCTGAGAGCTTGTCGGACGTGTCGGCCAGCACATGCAGGACGGGGCGAACCATCCCTGTCTCTCGGATGCCGCCGTCACTGCCGACACCATTGACTGGGCCGGATATGGTTCGCGCGTGCTGCACGGTCTGACATCGACCTTACGACTGTAATGATCCAAAATGGTGAATGTTCGAACCTACTTGCTCTGAAGGGCTTTCTCCGCTGGCGCTGGTGCGCTTGCGGCCTTCTTCTTGCAGTCAGCAGTGATGAAGTGGATGCCGGCCATGGTGCCGTCGATCCAGACCAGTTCGCAGCGCCGGTAGGCGAGGCCCGTTGACGAGAGTAGCATGAAGAACTCCTTGGCCTGGAGCACGTCGAGCGTGCCCTCCACTTCGATCTTGGCACCGCTTTGCGACACGTCCAGCAGGACGCAACTGCGTCGCCAAGTGCCGTCCGAACCCATCAGATTGACCGGTTGCCTGTGATCCATTTTCACGCGAGACGCTTTGCGACCGTCGAACCTCATCGGCTACCCCCCGTGTTTGCGCCGCGATTTCCCCGACTGCTCTCCTTGGTGTTTGCGGCAATTTCCCCCCATCGCACCGTCCACTGGCTGGTGGACAGAAGGAGTGTCTCGAAAATGTGCTGCGCGCGTTCGCGCTCGGCAAAAGAGAGCCTGGTGCCACAGCGGTTGCTGAGGATGGCCAACGTGGTCTGCCAATTCAGCCGCGAGGCACGGCAGGCCATGACGAGACCCTCGCAATCGTCGTCGGTCATGACGTGCTCGACGATCTCGATGGGAGCGCCCGAAAGCACCGATAACGCAGTGACCAGGTTGGCGGTCTCGCCGCGGATCGCGAAGCGGTTCACCGTGGAATCGTTGAGCTTGCCGCTGCGGTTGAGCGCGACGATCTCCGGCCGCGCGCTTGCATAGGCGGCCGCGCAGGGCAACTTGGGGACAATGGGCGCGGCCGCTGCGGCTTGAGACCGCACTATGCCGGATTTCGGAGCCGGCGAGGCCGACAGCAACTTTCGCATGACAGTGTCGGGCGTGTCCGGCCGGAGCGCCAGCGCCTTCATCAGCTCGTCATCCGTCAGGCCCTTCTCAGCAAGGGCAACGTAGGCAGCGTCGGAGAACCGCGCGCCTGGATTGGCGATGAGCGCAAGGTGGACGGCGCGGCCGCCGACCCTGATCAGCGCCTCGGCCAGCGGCGGCTCGACGCGCTTGCGGGCGGCAATCGCGAGTTGTTGCGGTTCGTCGCTCGACATCGCGATCGTTTCAAGATCGATCGTCTGCAGCGCTTGAGATTTGAGCAGGATTGGGCACGCCACGTCCGGATCGTTGTGCGATGCAAGACGCCGCAAGGTCTGCGGCGGAGCGACCGTGAGTTCGGCAATCGTCGCGCCGATTTCAATCAACGCACCGGCTTCGACCCGTCCTGCCAACCGCAGCAGGACGCCATCGACCACACCGGCAAGCAATTCCTGAGGCCGGTCGCGGCTGCTGGTGAGCAGCTGCAAAATGCCGGAGAGGATGCGAGCGCAGCGGTCCAGCGGACACGTCGCGACCGCGTCTTCCAACTCGACCAGAATATCAGCAGGCGAATTTGCCATCATGGCAGGAGCCTGAGTTGAAAAAATGTGGTTATACAACGACCGTTATTCCGCCTTAAATCCGTTAATTTTTAATTGCGCCTTAAATCCGATAATTTGAATTTTGAGATTTAGACGTCGGGGTATTGGCGTGGTCCGCCGCTATCGCGGCATGAGCCTGCACCGTTACCTGCGCCTGCGCCGGCTATGGCTGGTGCGCCGGCGGCTACTTGCCGGTGCCGACAGTGTTAAGGCGGTCGCACTGGCGTTCGGCTTCTGGCATCTCAGCGATTTCTCCAGAAGCTATCGCGACCAGTTCGGCGAGACGCCGCCGCGAACGCTGGACGGCGGACGCGGGCGATAGCTCGACAAATCGAGGGCGGCGGACGCCGGTTTCGTGCTAGCGTCCAGCCATGAGCAATCGCATTCTCGTCCTCTACGGTTCCTACCGTTCCGACCGCATGGGCATCCGCCTTGCGAATTTCGTCATCAATCGGCTGCGCAGCCGCGGCGAGGACGTCGAGTTCATCGACGCCAAGGCGATCGGCCTGCCGATGCTCGATCGCATGTACAAGGAATACCCCAAGGGCGCGGCGCCCGAGGCGCTGGAAAAGCTGGCCGAACAGATCCGCGGAGCCGACGGCTTCGTCTTCGTCACCGGCGAATACAATTGGGGCATCCAGCCCGGCCTGAAGAATCTCACCGACCATTTCCTCGAAGAGTGGTTCTGGCGCCCGGCGGCGATCGTGAGCTATTCGGCTGGCCGGCTCTCGGGCGCGCGCGCCGCAACCGCCTGGCACGGCACGCTGTCGGAGATGGGCATGGTGGTGGTGTCGAGCACCATCGGCGTCGGGCCGATCGCGCAGACCCTGTCCGAGGGCGGCGAGCCGATCGGCGACGGTGGCAAGGCACTGGAACGCTCGTTCCCGCGCTTTGCCGATGATCTGCAGTGGTGGATCGAGGCCGCCAAGGCGCAGCGGGCGCGCAAGGCGCCGCCGTATTGAGCCGCGCTACGCCGCCCTGACCTCGCCGAGGAAGCGGTCGAACTGTCCGGCGAGATCGCGCGACTGGGTCGAGAGCTGCTCGGCGGCGACCAGCACTTCCCTGGCGGCGGCGCCCGTATCGTCGGCGGCACGCTGCACGCCCGATATGTTGGTGTTGACCTCCTGGGTGCCGCGGGCGGCCTCCTGAACGCTGCGGGCGATCTCCTTGGTGGCCGAGCCCTGTTCCTCGATCGCGGCGGCAATCGCGGTGCCGATCTGGTCGATCTCGCCGATGACGTCGGCGACGTTACGGATCGCGGCCACGGTCTGGTCGCTGGCGGTCTGGATCGCTGTGATCTGCTCGGAGATTTCGGTGGTGGCCTTTGCGGTCTGGCCCGCCAGCGACTTCACTTCGGAAGCAACCACGGCGAAGCCGCGGCCTGCATCGCCCGCGCGGGCGGCCTCGATGGTCGCGTTCAGCGCGAGCAGATTGGTCTGCTCGGCGATGCTCTGGATCAGCGTGACGACGTCGCCGATCTTCTGCGCGCCCTCGGCGAGCGTGCGCGCGGTGTCGCCGGTGCGGCGGGCGTTGTCGACGGCGCGGGCGGCGATCTCGGTGCTTTGTGCGACCTGACGGCCGATCTCCGAGATCGAGGAGGTCAGCTCTTCGGTGGCGCTGGCGACGGTCTGCACATTGGTCGAGGTCTGCTCGGAGGCGGCGGCGACGACCGCGGCCTGGCTGTTGGTCTGGGCCGCCGTCGAGGTCATCGACTGTGCGGTGCTTTCCATGGTCGAGGAGGCGCGCGACAGGCCGCCGACGAGCTCGGTGACCTTGGCCTCGAACGCGCGGGTGAGCTCGTCGAGCGCCTGTGCGCGGCGCATCTTGCCGTCGTTCTCGGCCTGCTTCTCGGCCGCGAGCCGGTCGGCCCGGATCATGTTGTCCTTGAAGACCTGAACGGCCGCGGCCATCGCCCCGATCTCGTCGGCGCGATCCGCGCCGGGGATGCTGTCGGCAACCTCGCCCTCGGCAAGCCGCGACATCCGCGTCGTCAGGTTGACGATCGGAGCGCAGACGCGGCGGCGAACCATCACGATGAGGCCGACGCTCGCGATCAACACCGCGGCAAGGCCTGCAAGCGCGATGCTGAAGCTGGTGCGCGCGGCCGAAGAGGCGCCGGCGAGGATCTGTTCGGCGTTGTCGTAGAAGGCGTCGCGAACCTCGATGATGGTGCTGAGGCCGCGCTGCGTGGCGGCGTAATAGGTCTCCATGTCGTGTTCGTACTTGCCGCTGATCGCCCCGTCCTTGACGAGCTTGAGCTCGCGGCCGAACTCCTCGACATAGATCGAGTTGAATTTCTCCAGCGCCGCGGCGACGTTCGCCGGCGTTGCCGGATTGCCGCGCAATTCCAGCAGCGCCATCACGAGCTGGTCGTTGCGGCCCTGCGAGCGGCCGATGTCGGCCTTCTCGGCGTCGGTCGCCGGCTTCGTGCCGCCGACGAGGTTCTTGTGCAGGCTGGAGTTGAAACCTCCGACGTCGCGCAGCGTCATCGCCGTGTTGGCGTAGCTGGCCTGCCGGTAGGCGTCACCGTTCAGGATCGCCATGCGGCGGACCTGCTCGTTGAGCAGTGCGGTCACGCCGCTGTTGAGAACGGCGTTGTCGGCGACGATCTTCTTGGCGGCGTCCTTGCGCGCCTCGGCGGGCCCTGCGAGCGCCTTGTCGATGGCCTCGCGCAACGCGGTGAATTTCGAATTGATGCCGTCGATGTTGCCGCCGGTGGTGTTGCCGTCGTCGAGGGAGCCGGGCAGCTGCTTGCGCAGTGCATTCATCTTGTCGCGGGCACCGTCGGTCTGTTTCCGCAGCTTATCCTGCCCGGCGAGCTGCGCGGGGTCGATGGTGGCCGGGCCATAGAGGATGTTGGTGGAAAAGCCGCGCTCCGGATTGAGGTAGCGCGGGATGTCGCTGACAGCGCGAACGATCGCGAGCCGACCCTCCGCTTCCGTGATCCGCTCCATCGTCTGGTACTTGGTCACGGCGACGTAGACGGCGAGGCCGCCGCCCACGGTCGAGAGCGAGACGATGGCGGAGGTCAGGAGCGTACCGATTTTCATGATCTGTCCGGCAATTGGCGCGGGAAGAGACTCAATTTGCACGGAAGATAGGCAGGCGATGTTAATCCGGGGTTTACGCTCTCGCGGCCGGCCCCGCCGCGATCGATCCGCGCCCGCTTATCCGGTAGCGCGGGCGAGGGCGTCGGACAGCGCCGTCTCCAGCTCTTCTTGAACCTGATCGAGCGCGTCCGCGCTGCGGTTTGCCCGGCACATCGCGACCGTGCCTTCGATCGCGGCGACGACGAGTGTTGCAAGCCGCTCCGCGCGTTCCGCAGCCAGCCCTTCACGCAGCAAGGCCGCGCGCATGATCAGCCGCCACTCGGCGAACACGCCGTCGGCGAGGCCGAGCAAACGCTGCTGCGCCGCCTCATCTTCCTTGTCGGAGGCCTCGCCGACATAGCGATCGACGGCGACGGCGAGCACCGGGCATCCAGCCTCGAAGCCGGTCGCCTCCAGCCGGCGGCGCCAGGACGCAACGAAAGCCCGCAAGCCGCCGATCACGCCGCGGTCACTCATGGCCTTCTCCAGGGGAATGGATACCTCCTTGCCGGCAAAGGCCACGGCTTCGGCGATCAATTGCCGCTTGCCCTCCGGAAAATGGTGACCGATCGAGCCGCGCGGCGTCGCCGTATGGCGAACGACGTCACGCATGCTGGTGGCATTGACGCCCCGACGGCTCATCAAATCGGCGGCGCCGGCGATCATCTTGTCGCGCGTGCTGGAGGTCATCGGAGGTCCCCATGGTTGGCGTCCTGATCTAGACTATGACGCTTGACATAAGCAAGCGGCACTGAAATATGACGTACGTCATAATTCTCGAGAGGGGTGCAATTTGACCATCATCACCGTGACCGCGCCCGCGGGCCGGCTCAGCCTGACGCAGCGCCGACGCCTCGCGGAAACCCTCACCGACGCCGTGCTCGAGCCCGAGATCGGTCAGCACGTTCCGGCTGCGCGCAGGGGCTTTCAGGTCCATTTCCACGATCAGCCAGCCGACTGCATGGCGATCGGCGGCCAGCTCCTGTCCGATCAGGACACCCCGCGTGACATCATCACCGTCAGGATCGCGGTGATGAACGCTGCCTGGCCGGCAGAGGTGCGCGCCGAGGTGATCCGCAACGTGCTCGCGCGGCTCGCGGAGGCCTGCGGAATGCAGACGCCGGCACCGACCTGGTGGGTCAATTTCGAGATCATCGACGAGGGAAGCTGGGGATCGCGGGGCGGCGTGCTCTCGATCCTTCAACTGCTCGAGACCGGCGTGTTCACGCCGGAGCGGATCAAGGCGATCCGCGCGGCGATTCAACCGCCGGCCTGACGCGCCACCAACAGCAAACGACGATCACGGAGAGAAGCGCATGAGCGAAGGACAAATTCGTACCGAGGTGCACGGCCACGTTCTCAAGATCATCATCGACAATGCCGCGAAGAAGAACGCGTTCACGCCGGTGATGATGGAGCAATTGTCCGATGCGCTGACCGAGCTGCACGACAACGAGGCCTACCGCGTCGGCGTGATCTGCGCTGAGGGCAGGGATTTCACCGCCGGTCTCGACATGCCGAAATTCTTCGGGCCTTCCGCGGAGAAGCGCAACATCAGGGAAGGCAATGTCGATCCGTTCGGCCTTGCCAAGCGCTGTCGCAAGCCTGTTATCACCGCCGTGCAGGGCATCGTGTTCACCGTTGGCATCGAGCTGATGCTTGCCGGTGATATCGTGGTGGCCGCAGCGGATTCACGCTTCTGCCAGATGGAATCCAGGCGCGGCATTGCGCCACTTGGCGGCGCGCATTTCCGTTTCCTGTCGCGCGCCGGCTGGGGCGATGCGATGTACCATCTGTTCCTGTGCGACGAGTTTTCGGCCGAGCGGGCCCACGCGATTGGTCTCGTTCAGGAGGTCGTGCCGGCGGGCGAGCAGGTCGCGCGTGCGATGGCGCTCGCCGTCATCATCGCGCGCAATGCGCCGCTCGGCATCCAGGTCACCAAGGAGGCGGCGGCCAAGTACGTCGAAGGCGGCGAGGCGGCGGCGATCGCCTTCATCCCCGAGATTCGCGCCCGCGTGCTCGGCAGCGCGGACGCGAAGGAAGGCATTCAATCCTTCATCGAGCGTCGTGCGGCCGTCTTCCAGGGGCGTTGATCACGCGCGCTAGCCCAGTTTCGACAGGATCTCCAGGGTCGCGGCGTCACGCTCGCCTGCGAAATAGCGGGCGAGCGCCTCGCCGAAAAGGGGCTGATCGGACACCGCGCCGAACAGCGTCATCGACGAGCGGAATTTGGCGTCATCGGGCGCGCCGAGGATCGCGTTGATAGTTCGCCCCTCGACGGCGAGCACGAGGCGGGTGCATTCGACCAAACGCGGGCCGAGGACCGGGTGGGCGAGATAGGCCCGGGCCTCCCCGCGGGAGCCGATGGCGTAGCGCTGCGACATGGCGCTGAAGCCGAGGCCTGCGATTTGCGGGAAGACGAACCACATCCAGTGGCTCTGCTTCCGCCCTCGGGTCAGCTCCCCCTGAACGTCGCGATAGACCGGGTCTTGGGCCCGGACAAACCGGTCTAGATCGAAAGGATCGGTCATTGGATACCTCGGGATTTGCCCAGTCGGACCGCCGCCGGCCGCGATTATGCCTAACTTTTGGCTCCCAATGTGGTAGCTGGTATAGAGTCTCCGGGTGGGGGTTGGGCCCCCCGGGGGTCGATTTGGGGATCTGATGGTTTCCGACGCAGGACACGCCGAGAGGCTGTTGTCGCGCCGCCGTATCGGGCGGGCCGAGCGCGTTTTGCTGTCTCTGGCTGCCGTCGCGTTGGCGCTGGGCGCCGCCGCCTGGGTCGCGGACATCGGGGATTCGAATCTGGGCGCTTCGAGCCCCCTGGTCTCCGCCGCGCTGCCGCCGACCAATGCGCCGTCTTTCGAAGATCGTTTCGCTTCGGCGTCCGGCAATCCGCCAGCCCGGGACCTCGGCCTGCGGACACTGGAGCGTTCCGCCCTGAATGCGGTCCAACTCAAGCTTCGCGACGCCAAGGCGATGCTTGCCCAGAAGCTGCAGGGCGACGACTGGCGTTCGACCCTGACCGACGACGACCGGTCCGTGACCGAGGAGGAGGCGAGGCCCTCACAGCGCGCCGACGCCATTCCGATGCCGCGCTCGCGCCCAGCGCAGGCGGACTTCTCCGCCCAGATCGCGTCCAGCCAAGCCTATGCCGAGACCAACCCCAGGGTCGACAACCGCAACTTCTTCGAGAAATTCACCGACAAAATCAGGCTGGCCTCGCTGACACCCGGCGATGGCCTGCTCGGCAGGGCACCGGATCTCGCCGCCCTCGGCTACGATTCGCGCACCGCAGTCTATGACATCAAGGCCAAGGCGCTTTACCTGCCGAGCGGCGTGGCGCTGGAGGCCCATTCGGGCCTGGGCGCGCTGATGGACGATCCCGACCATGTCGACCGGCGGATGGTCGGCGCGACCCCGCCGGCGACTTATGATCTGAAGCCGCGCGAAAAGCCGTTCCACGGCGTCCGTGCGCTGCGTATGACCCCGGTCGAAGGCACCAGCGCGCTTGGCCGCGTCGGTCTGCTCACGCACAACTACATGCTCGGGCCGCGCGGCGATTCCAACGGCTGCGTCTCGATCAAGGACTATGATCGTTTCCTCAAAGCTTACGACAATGGCGAGTTCAACCGTCTTGTCGTGGTGCCGAGCCTGAGCGGATCGGCGACCGCCTCGCAGCGCGCGAGCACCAACTCCTGATATTTGCCTGCTGCGGCGGGGCTGCCGTTTCCCCTTCGTTAAGCCGTCATCGTCCAGAAGCAGCCCATGAGTGATCCAACAAATTCCGAGACCCCGCTGCGTACGACGTTCAAGATCAAGTTGAACGGTGACACGCTGGCGATCGCGACTGTCGGGCAGGCCTATCAATTCCTCACCAACTTCAAGTCGGTCGAGTGGATGGAATTCCGCTCCCTGCATGAGGACGCCGTCGCGGCCCTGGAAGGCGCGGCCGGTAACGCGATGCTGGCGGTGCAGGCGACCAACGCCGTGCGCGCGCTGTTCGTGAGCGCGAAGCTGCTCTGACGCGTACTCCGCGTGAGGCCTAGGACTTGTCGCAAGGACGAGATGGGGACGCATCCCGGACGCGCCGCAGCGCACCGCTGAAGAAGCGATGCGCTGCGAGCACGAGCGTGGGTGTCGCGACGATCAGTGCCCGTGGCCCCCGTGCCCGTCGTCGTCGTCGTCGTCGTGGAAGTCGTGATCGCCGCCGGGCCTGAAGCCCGCGTCGATGCAGGCGAAGCTGCTGGCGTCGTTGGTCAGGCCGCTGCCCTTGTAGGCGGCAATCTTCGGATAGACGCAGAGCGGCCGCGTGCCACTGGCCGGGAAGTTGATGGCAATGCGCGGATCGAACAGCCCGCCGGCCGGATAGGGTGAGGTCGCGTTGGTGTTGGCCGCGACGATGCGCTCCGGCGCGATGCCTTTCTCGACCCAGTCGGTGATAGCCTTGAGTTCGTTGCCGGCGAAGTTCGCCGTGGCCGCGCCGCCGCCGCAATGGGCCATGTTCGGCACCATGAACAGCCGCGCGAAATCCTCGGCGCGTCCCCCCATGCGCCGGTCCATGCTGCGGTACCAGCGGGCGATCGCGGCACCCGAGAAGATGCCGTCATTGACAGACGAGGAGATAATCAGCTTGCCGCCGCGTGCCCTGAACGGACGCAAATCGCTCGAGGTCGCGGCCATAAAGTCCATGCTGCTTTCGGGATAGGCCGCCGTCTTGGTGAAGATCTTCGGCGCGTCGGTATCGAAGTTGAATTTGAACACGAAGGCTTCCTGGCCGTTCGGCCCGTTGACGGGCGTGACGACCGGCGGGGTTTGGAAGATCATCGGGATCGCGCCTGCGCCGAGCGTCAGGTTGATCGCGGTGTTGACACCAGGCACCGGGGCGGTGACGACGTTCCACAACTGCCAGCCCGCGCCCGGCGCGGTCGGCGGCGTCCAGATGCCGGCATCCCAGAACCAGTTCGAATAGAGCCGTTGGCCCTTCGAGTTCACCGGCCCGGCATAGATCTTCTTGAGTGCGTTCACTTGCGCGGGGGTGAGGCAGGTGCCGCCATGCGGGGTGCTGCCGTGCGAGCCGGTGCCGCAGGTGTAAGAAGCAAGAGCCGGATACACCTTCTTCGCGGTGCAGGCGTGATAATTGTCGATGATGCCGTCGACCAGACCATCGAGTGCGTCGCAGGCACTCAGGATCGCGGCTGAGGCCACCTGAAGATCCTGCACAGGAAACGTGTCGGGAATGAACGGCTGTCCGTTGACGTCGTTGCTGGTCGCCAGCGTGCCGAGCACCTGCTCGTTCCAGGCCTCCGCAAGGCCCGCCTGCGGCAGGTTGAAGCCGGGATTTTGCGAGATGACGCCGTCGAACAGCCAGGGGAAGCGCTGCGACGCCATCATGGCGTCACGGCCGCCGTTCGAGCAGCCCATGATGTAGGAATAGACGGTGTCGAGGCCGTAGAAATAGGAGATGATCTGCTTGGAGATCGTCGCGGTCTTCTCGATGCCGTTGTAGCCGTAGTCGCGGCGTGCTTGCGCGTCGATGGCGAAATGCGCGGAGCCGCCGGCGTTGACATCGTCATCCTGATGTCCGCCGACAACATTGTTGGCGTTGTCTTCGTGGCCGCCGTCATTGGCCGCGACAGCCCAGCCCTGGCCGAGTTCGGTGCCGGCGGCGCCTTGTGGATCGGCATTGAGGCTGCCGTCGGTGCCGCCGCCGCCCATCATCTCGAAACGGCCCTGCCAAGTGTTGGGCAGGTTGAGTGCGAAGCCGATGCCGTAGGTGAAATGGTTGGGATCCTGCGTGGAGACGCGCTTGTTGATGATGCCGATCACGTTGCAATAGCCGGACTTCTGCGTCGCGCTCAGGATCTGTGTGTTCGGCAGCGTGAGGCCGGTGAGCGCCGTGCAGGACGCCCGCGGCGCGACGCCACTCGGCGGAAATCCATGCGCAACAGCCTGCGTGCCGAGAACGGCACAGCCGGCCATGATGGTCGATGCGAGAAATAGGCGTTTCATGTCAGTCCCTCCCAGTTTCATTAATGATGGTCGAACGAGCGCTCCCCGTGAGCGCGTGTTCGTTCAGTTGGTGTCGTTGGCAATGTCGTAGCCGGTGCAGGGATGACGGTGCGGTCGCCGGGCGCGGCTGTGCGATGTGGCACACGCAACGCGTAATGCGTGCTACGCGGTCGGCCGCACCGCGATGCATAAGCGCACGCAGCTCGGCGCCCATCTGTGATGGAAGCACGACGTCATCCCCCTTTGGCCCCGCTCGTATTGCGGCGGGCGTTCACGATCCTAGGGCGGTCGATGTTGCCGTGTCAACATGACGCAGCGCGCGAGTGCGCTGCGCAACCTGTCGTAGAAGCTGTGCTCGCGAAGCGCGCGATCTCCGCCCGGCTTCTCGATCCTGCCCGGCTGCGATAGGCTCGACACGCGAATCCCGGATGGCCGGGACGGATGCCGCTGCGTGAAAGATCATCGTCGATGGAGCCGAAGAAGACGGGCGTCAGGAAGGGATCGTCCAAGGGCGCGCCGCGCAGGGCGCCTGTTGGAAAGCCGCAGCGGTCCGCGCCGCGCAATGTAGCGGCTGCAAAGCCCGCCCGGCCCAGGTTGCTCGCCTCCGACGATCTGTCCCGTTCGCTCGGCTATCGCATCCGGCGGGCCCAGCTCTGGGTCTTCAAGGACGTCAGCCGGCGGCTCGCCGCCTTCGACATCAGCCCGGCACAGTTCTCCGTCCTGTCGGTGATCGAGGCCAATCCGGGCGTCAATCAACTCGCCATCGCGCAATCCCTGTCAATCGAGCGGGCCGGGCTCGGGCGACTGGTGGATCATCTGGAGCGGCGCGAACTGGTGCAGCGTTCGGCCTCCGCGATCAACCGCCGTTATTACGTGTTGCATCTGACGACGACCGGGGCGGCGCTGCTGAGCCGCTTGCGCCCGGCGATTGCCGAGAGCGAGAAGATGCTTGCGGCCAAGATCGGAGCGCGCGCGTTCAAGGAGTTACAGCGGGCGCTGTCCGTGTTTCTCCAGGACGCCTGAGCCGCCTTTCGCGCCCCTCGGTTCGGTACGCCCTTTTGGCGGCCGATGGCTGCGGCACCATGCGTTCTCGCAGCTTGTACTCCGCGCCAGGAACAGGCAAACGGTCCGCCAAGTCCGTGGCCAAGCCGGTTCACAGAACCGCCCGTTTCGAAGCTGACATCAAGGGAGACCCCCATCATGAAACGCCGTACATTCCTCAAGGGCGGTGCAGTCGCCGGCGCGACGACGCTGGTTGCTGCACCTGCGATCGCGCAGAGCGCGCCCGAGATCAAATGGCGCCTGACCTCGAGCTTCCCGAAGTCGCTCGACACCATCTACGGCACGGCGCAGACCTTCGCGAAATATATTGCCGAGGCCACCGACAACAAATTCCAGATCCAGACCTTTGGCGCCGGCGAGCTCGTCCCCGGCTTGCAGGCGCTCGACGCCGTCAGCACCGCCTCGGTAGAGATGGCGCAGACCCCGCTCTATTTCTACATCGGCAAGGAGCCCGCGCTGGCCTATGCCACCGGCGCGCCCTTCGGCATGAACCATCGCCATCAGGAATCGTGGTGGCACTTCGGCGGCGGCGCCGACCTCACCAATGAGGCGCTGAAACCGTTCAAGGCGCACGCGATCCTCTGCGGCAATTCCGGCACCCAGATGGGCGGCTGGTTCCGCAAGGAGATCAAGACCGTCGACGACCTCAAGGGCCTCAAATTCCGCATCGCCGGCATGGGCGGCCATGTGCTGGCAAAGCTCGGGGTCGTCCCGCAGCAGATCGCGGGCGGCGACATCTATCCGGCGCTGGAGAAGGGCACGATCGATGCGGTCGAGTTCGTCGGTCCCTATGACGACGAGAAGCTCGGCTTCCAGAAGGTCGCCAAATACTACTACTTCCCCGGATGGTGGGAGGGCGGCGCCATGCTGCACATGATCGTCAACGATGAGAAATGGGCCTCGCTGCCCAAGCAGTACCAGGCGATCGTCAACCAGGCGGGCGCGGCGGCCGGCGCCTGGATGCTCGAGAAATACGACAGCGTGAATCCGGCGGCGCTGAAGCGGCTGCTCGCCAATGGCGCGGAGCTGAGGGCGTTCCCGCAGCCGGTGCTGGAGGCCTGCTACAACGCGACCCAGGAGCATCTGAACGAGCTCGCCGCCAAGAGCGAGCTGTTCAAGCGGACCAAGGACAGCCACGACGCGTATATGAAGGAGCTGCTGTTCTATACGCAGATCGCCGAAAACTTCTACGACAACTACCTGCTCAGCAAGATGCGCAACAAGAGCTGAAAGAAGAGGAGGGCGCGGTGTTCACGCCGCGCCCGGCTCTCGTAGGGTGGGCAAAGGCGCATTTGCGCCGTGCCCACGTTCTCTCGCTTCACTGGCAATGGTGGGCACGCTTGCGCTTTGCCCACCCTACGGGCTCCGAGCAAGCGTCTTACGCTGCGCCCAGCCCCAGCTTCGCATAAATCCGCCTTGCATAGGCACCGAATGCGTCGGTGGTCTTCAGCGGAAGATCGCGCGGGAAGGGCAGGTCGATCGGGAAGTAGTCGGCCATCTTCGCCGGGCCCGCGGTCAGCACCGCACAATGCGAGGACAGGAACACGGCTTCCTGGATCGAGTGGGTGACAAAGATGATGGTCTTGCCGCTCTCGCGCCAGATCCGCAGCATCTCCAGATTCATCTGCTCGCGCGTCAGCGCATCCAGCGCGCCGAACGGCTCGTCCATCAGGATCAGCTTGGGATCGTGAATGAAGGCGCGGGCGATCGCGGTGCGCTGCTGCATGCCGCCGGACAGTTGCTGCGGATATTTCTGCTCATAGCCGGCGAGCCCGACCAGATTGAGCAGATCGCGCGCCCGATCGCGCGCGGCCTTCATCGGCAGGCCAACGATTTCGGCCGGCAGCAGCACGTTGTCCAGGATCGTGCGCCATTTCAGCAGCAGTGCCTGCTGGAACACCATGCCGATGTCGCGGGTCGGATCGAACGGGCTGTTGGCATTGCCGATCTTCACAGTACCGCCGTCGGCACCATGCAGGCCGGCCAAAATCTTCATCACCGTGGTCTTGCCGCAGCCGGACGGGCCGACCAGCGAGACCAGCTCACCTTCCTGCACGTCCATGGTGACGTCGGACACCGCCAGGAATTCGGCGCCGCCGCTGCGATAGACCTTGCGGACGCCTTGCAGGCTGATGAAAGGGGCCGAGCTCATGCCAGCCATTTGTGCAGGTTTGCGGCGACGAAGGCATCGTCGCTGAGGTCGGCGTGCTCGCGCGTGACGCGATCGATCTCCTCCTTCTGGCCAGGGCTGAGGCCCTCGTTCGGATCGAGGCACCACAGGCCCTGCATCAGGCCCTGGCGCCGCAGCACCTCGTGACAGCCGGCGATGCAGCCGTGAAAATTGTTGGCGACGTCGAAGAACGCACTGTTGCAGTCGGTGACGCGGGCATCGAGTGCGAGCAGGTCCGCAGGCACGCTGTCCTTGTGCCGGGCCGCCTTGCAGCGCTCGAACTGTTTTATCGCACTCGCGGTCCAAATCGACCAATGGCCGAGCAGGCCGCCTTTGAAATAAGTCCGCGTGGTGACGCCCTTATCGCGCAGGTCGAACGGCAGCATCAGGTCGAGCAGGATGTGATCGTCATTGCCGGTGTACAGCGCGACGCGGTCGAGTGCGCCGGCCGCCGCGACACCGCGCAGCACGTCGAGGGTCCGATAACGGTTGAACGGCGCGATCTTGATCGCAATGACATTGTCGATCGAGGCAAAGCGCTGCCAGAAGCGGCTCGACAGGATGACACCGCCGACGGCCGGCTGAAGATAGAAGCCGATCAGCGGGATTTCGGCGGCCACCGCCGTGCAGTGGGCGATGATCTCGTCCTCGGTCGCGCTCTTCATCGCGGCAAGGCTGAGCAGCCCGGCGTGATAGCCGATGTCGCGCGCGGTGCGGGCTTCCGCGGTTGCCTGGCTGGTTGGGCCGGCAAGGCCTGCGACCATTGCCAGCGGACGCTTGGTCCAGTGTGCTGCTGTCTCGGCGGCGAGCTCGAGCACGGGGCGGTAGAGGCCGACGTCGCGGATGGCGAACTGGGTGGTGTGCACGCCGACCGCAAGGCCGCCTGAGCCTGCGTCGATGTAATAGCGCGTCAGCGCGCGTTGATGCGACTTGTCGAGCTGGCGCGCGGCGGTGAGGGCGAGGGGATGCGCCGGCAGCACGGTGCCGTCGGCGATCAGCTTGCGGATATCGCTGTTGATCTGGCTGTGGTGCATGATGTCCTATCCGAATTCGGGGCCGGCGACGGCGAATGGCATTTCCTCACCCGTGACGGTGGCGGGCCCGAACCGCATGCGCTGGAACGGGCGTTCGATGGTCCAGCTGGAGGCGGTCAAGCCTTCCAGGAACGCGCCTTGCGAGGCGACGGCGTCGAGCAGGAGCGGGCTGGTCTCGGAGCGCACGATCGCGGCAACCAAGGCCAGAGCTGCCGCGGTATCGTCGGCAAACAACGGGCCGATATGACGGGCGGTTCTGCCGTCGCGAACCAGCGCGATGGCGCCGTTCGCGGCGACGATGCGCGAGCCGTAGCGCTGTGCGAAGGCGGAGAGGAGGGCGGTCCGGTCGAAACCGGTGGCCCGCCGGTCCCGCGTGCGAAGCGCATCGAGCGTTGCGGATGACGATGGCGGTGCTTCGGCGCGCGCAGGCTTTAACAGCTTCAGGCGGCGCAATTGCAGCGTCGGCGTGAACCCCAATGGGCCGTAGACGGCAGCGCCGTCTGGCGTGGCGTCGAGCCAGCTCGTCAGGCCGTTCTTACGCGCGGTTTCCAGGCAGGCATCGACGAGACGCGTTGCCAGGCCCCGGCGGCGATGCGTGCCTGATACCAGCACCATGCTGATCCAGGCGTTGTTGCCGGAATAGGGCAGCAGGGCTGCGGTCGCGACAAGTCTCGCACCGTCACGAATGCCGAACACCACGCCTTCACGCAGGAAGACGCGCCAATCGTCCTCGGTCTGATTCCAGTGCGCCTCCGTCGACAGCACCAGCCCGGCCAGCGCGTCGTCGACGCCGAGCTTGAGGATAGGCGGGGCGTCAGTAACGGCCATCGCGCACCTCGTATTTGGTGGGCTTGCCGAGGCTCGGCATGGCGCGGGAGACCCAATCGGCGGTCCAGGCGATCAGCTGCTCGGTGTCGACGACCGGCAGGCCGAACAGCTCGACCGCCTTTGACGTGTCGGTCAGCCACGCCGTCGGCTCCTCCTTGCCCGTCAGCACCGGCGTGCGGCCGAACCTCGCGCCGAATTTTTGGGCGAGATCGCGCACTGCGAGGATCTCGTGGCCGCTGACATTGATCGGCGAGGTCGGCGTGGTGCAATGGGCGATGCAGCGCAGCGCCTGCGCCGAGGCGTCGCCCTGCCAGATGAAATTGACATGGCCCAGGCTGACGTCGATCGGCGTGCCCGTGAGCACCTTTGTGGCGATGTCGTGCAGCACGCCATAGCGCATGTCGATCGCATAATTGAGACGGAACAGCCGCCCCGGCGTCGAAAACTTGTGCGAGAAATACTCGAACATCCGCTCGCGACCGACGCAGGATTGCGCGTATTCGCCGGGCGGATTCGGCGCCATGTCCTCGGTCGAGCCTTTGCCGTCGACAGGGACGAAGGGATAGATGCAGCCGGTCGAGAACGCCACGATGCGCGAGGACGGGAAGGCCTGGGCCACCAGGGCGGGCACGTGCGCGTTCATCGCCCAGGTCAACGACAGATCGCCCTCGGCACCGAACTTGCGGCCGGCCATGAAGACGATATTCGGCGCTTTCGGCAGCGCCGCAATCGCCTTCTCGTCCATCAGGTCGCAATTGATCGTTTCGACCCCGCGCGCGTGCAGCCAGTCCTTCACACTGGCGTCGCTGAAGCGGGCGACGCCGATGATCCGGCGATCGGGTGCGGCGGCCTTCGCAAGCCCTGCCAGTGTCGGGCCCATCTTGCCGGCGACGCCGAGGATCATGATGTCGCCGTCGACCTTGGCGAGGTCGTCGATCAGCGCCTGGCTCGGCCGGCACAGCAGATCGTCGAGCGCAGCGATGTCAGGAATGGTCTTCGGCAGCTTCTGGCGGGTGAGCAGCATGGATGTGGTCCTTAGGTCTGCCGTTGTCAGGTCTGTCTTGCGTCGCCGACCACGAACATGCGTTCGAGGACGAGCACCAGTCCGTAGAGAGCGACCCCGAGCAGCGTGAGCAGCACGACCGCCATCACCATCGCGGGCGTGTCGAGCGAGGACTGCACCTGGATCATGAGGTAGCCGAGCCCGCGCTCGGAGGCGATGAACTCGCCGACGATGGCGCCGGCGACCGCCAGGATGGCGCCGACCTTCATGCCGGAGAAGATGTAAGGCAGCGATCCCGGCAGCTGGATCTTGCGGAACAGCGTCCAGCGCGAGCCGCGCAGCGATTTGACGAGATCGAGCAGATCAGGCTCGACCTCGCGCAGGCCGCGCGCAGTGGTGAGCAGGATCGGGAAGAAGCAGATGCTGAAGGCGATCAGGATGTTCGGCACGATGCCGTAGGAGAACCAGACGATAAAGAGGGGGCCAAGCGCGACCTTCGGGATCATGTTGAGCGTCACGAACAGTGGCAGCAGCACGAGGCTCAGCAGCGGCGCCCAGCTGAAGATCACCGCGAGCGCGACGCCGACGAAGGCGCCGAGCGCGAAGCCGCCGAGGATCTCGACCGCCGTCACCAGTGTGTTGCTGCTCCAGGCATAGCCCGCGGTGCCCAGCGTCTGCACGGTGGCGAGCGGCGAGGGCAGGATGAATTTCGGCACGTGGAAGGCATCGACCGCGACCTGCCAGAGCACGAGCACGGCGAGGTGCACGATCAGGATGATCGCGAAGCTGCGCGAGGCGCGTGCCCTGTCTCCTGCCACCGATTGCTCCCTGTTGGCGCGACGGCGATGCCGCAGGTCGCGAGCCTAGCCGTCCTCAAGGAAAGTTTCAACCAATTGGTTGATTAGGGCCGGAGCGACTGCAGCACCAGATCGGCGACGTGCCTGCGGCGGGCGCGGCGCTGGGCGCGGCTCGACAGGTCCTTGCCGAAGATCGCCGACAGCGTCGGCGTGTTGGAGAAGAAGAAATAGCTGAGGCCTGCAATGGAGATATAGAGATGGACCGGATCGATCCCCTTGCGGAACACGCCGGCGCGCACCCCCTCGTTGAGGATGTGGGAGACGCTCTTGACCAGCGGGGAATGCATCGCCTCCAGCCGGGTCGAGCCGCGGACGTGGCGGGCGCCGCCGCGGTTCTCGTCGTTCAAAAGCACGATGAAATCGGGGTTCGCGGCCAGATGGTCGAACGAGGCTTCGATCAGCCTGCGGATCGCCTTTTCCGGCGGCAGGCCTTCGAGATTGAGCTTCCGCTCCTGCTCGCGGATGTCCTCATAGACCCATTCGAGCACCGCGAGGTAGAGCGCGTCCTTGTCGCCGAAATAGTGGTAGACGAGCTGCTTGTTGACACCCGCGCGCTCGGCGATCTCGTCGACGCGGGCACCCGCAAGGCCGTGGCGGGCGAATTCCAGCCGCGCCGCGGTCAACAGTTTCTTCCGGGTGGCGACGGGATCGCGGCGCTGTGGCACGGTGTCGCCAGATCGATTTGCGGGCATTTCCAACCAAACAGTTGACAAGTTGAGGGCGGACTTGTTGCATTGGTATCCTCACAAGGGAAGAGCGACAAGCCGGGTCGCTGGCATGAGGAGAGATGCGATGAAGCGTTTGCAGGCGGCGGGCTCGGCCCTGGTCTTGACCCTGATGCTCGGTGTGCCGGCGAGCGCGGGGGAGGCGGTCAATCTGATCCTGAACTGGACGCCGACGGCCGACCACTCGCCGTATTATTTCGCCAAGGCGCAGGGCTGGTACGAGAAGGCGGGGATCGACCTCACGATCGAGACCGGCAAGGGCTCCGGGGTCTCCGCCGCCAAGGTCGGCTCCGGCGGCTCGCCGTTCGGCGTCGCCGATCTCGCCACCATGCTGGTGGCCAAGAGCAAGGGCGCCGACACGGTTGCCGTGATGAGCGTCTATGCCAATACCGGCCAGACCTTCTACTGGCTGAAGAGCCACGGCGTGAACGGGGTGAAGGATTTTGCCGGCCACAAGATTGGCAATCCGCCCGGCGATGCCTCGCGCGTGATGTGGCCGGCCTTCGCCAAGGCCGCAGGGCTTGCGCCCGACTCCGTCGGTTTCGTCAATGTCGGGCCGACGGCGAAGATCGCGGCACTGAAGAGTCATACCGTCGACATCATCAGCGACTTCTACAATGAGCATGACCTGAAGGTGATCGAGTTCGGGCCCGATCTCGGCTACGTCAACTGGAAGGACATCGGACTCAACCCCTACGGCAATTCGCTGATCGTCAACGGCGCTTACCTGCAGAAGAATCCGAAGGTCGTCGAAGACTTCGTGCGCGTTACGCAGAAGGCCTTTGCGGCCTGCGTCGCCGACGCCACGCCGTGCCTGAAGGCGTTGCTCGATCAGGTCTCCGGCCTCGACAAGGCGAACCAGGAGCGCCAGTGGGAGCGCATCAAATTCCTGATGACGGACGAGTTCACCACCACCAAGGGTCTCGGCTGGATCGACGGCGAGCGGATGAAGAAGGACTACGAGCTGGTCCACACCTATCTCGGCATGGAGAAGCCGTTTGACGTGACGACGGCGTTCACGACGAAGATGCTGGATCCTGATATCAAGATGGATGCGAGCAAGGTGAAGAAGTAGGAGAGGGCTTTCTCCATCCTCCGTCATTGCCAGCGCAGCGAAGCAATCCAGAATCTTTCTGAGGCGAGATTCTGGATTGCTTCGTCGCAAGGGCTCCTCGCAATGACGGGGTGGAGAGAGCGTGCGCCCGCCACACGCTCTGCTCGTGCCCCGGACGCAGCGCAGCGTCTCTTCGACGGTGCGCTGCTCTGCGCGGCAACGCTCGCGCGTTGCAGCGCGTCCGGGACACGCGAGCGGCCCCCGCAACCCATCCCCCGCGTATCTCCACGGAGAAATTAACCAGCCGTTAACCATATCCGCCGCATCGTTAACCATTCAATAACAGGGAACGAGTCGGCCGCCATGGAGGCTGCAGCAAAACCTCAACGCCAAATGGTGCGCCTGCGCGGGCGCTCCTACGTGGCCTTCGTGTTCACGCCGACGGTTCCGGTCCAGGACTGGCTGCACGAGATCGACGCCACCATCGCGCGTTCGCCGGGCTTCTTTGCCGGCCGGCCCGTGGTGATCGACCTGTCTTCGGTCGATCTCAGCCAGTCCGGCATCGGCCATCTGCTCACCAGCCTTCAGGACCGAAACATTCGCGTGCTCGGGATCGAAGGCGTGGAGGAGGGCCGGCTGACGCCGTCCATGCCGCCGCTGCTCTCGGGCGGGCGGAGCTGCGTGGTCGAGCCGAGCGCGCCCAAGAAGGCCGAGGCGAAGACCGAGGCAAAGCCGACCTCACTGCTGCTCGATAGCCCCGTGCGCTCGGGCCAGACCGTGATCTTCCCGGAAGGCGACGTCACCATTTTGGGCTCGGTCGGCTCCGGTGCGGAGGTCGTTGCCGGCGGCTCCATCCACATCTACGGCGCGCTGCGCGGCCGCGCCATGGCGGGCGTGAACGGTCACACCAGCGCACGCATCTATTGCCAGAAGATCGAGGCCGAACTGCTTGCGATCGATGGCTTTTACCAGACTGCGGACGACATCGACGCCGCCTTGCGCGGCAAGCCGGCGCAGGCCTGGCTGCAGGGGAATACCATGCGAATTACAGCACTGAACTGACCAGCAAAGGAGACATTTCAGATGAGTAAGGTACTGGTCGTGACATCAGGAAAGGGCGGAGTCGGCAAGACCACGACGACCGCCGCGCTGGGGGCTGCGCTGGCGCAGCGCGGCGACAAGGTCGTCGTCGTCGATTTCGACGTCGGCCTGCGCAACCTCGACCTCGTCATGGGCGCCGAACGCCGCGTCGTGTTCGACCTCATCAACGTGGTGCAGGGCGTCGCAAAGCTGCCGCAGGCGCTGATCCGCGACAAGCGGCTGGAGAATCTCTGGCTGCTGCCGGCCTCGCAAACCCGCGACAAGGACGCGTTGACGGAAGAGGGCGTCGGCAAGGTCATCGACGATCTGCGCGGCCGTTTCGACTGGGTGATCTGCGACAGCCCGGCCGGCATCGAGCGCGGCGCCTCCATGGCGATGCGCTTTGCCGACGAGGCCGTGATCGTCACCAATCCGGAAGTCTCCTCGGTGCGCGATTCCGACCGCATCATCGGCATGCTCGATTCCAAGACAGTGCGGGCCGAGAAGGGCGAGCGCGTCGAGAAGCACATTCTCATCACCCGCTACGATGCCTCGCGCGCCGCGCGCGGCGAGATGCTGACCATCGACGATATCCTCGAGATCCTTGCCACGCCCCTGCTCGGCATCATCCCCGAGAGCCAGGACGTGTTGAAGGCCTCCAATGTCGGCACGCCGGTGACGCTGTCGAATGCGGATGGCGCACCCGCACGGGCCTATATGGACGCGGCGCGGCGACTGTGCGGCGACACCGTGCCGATGCAGGTGCCGGCCGAGCGCAAGCGCTTCATGGATCGTCTGCTGCGACGGAGGGCTGCATGAGCATGGGTCTGCTTCGGCTTCTCCGCGGCAAAAAGGCCTCTGCACCGGTCGCACGCGAACGGTTGCAGATCCTGCTTGCCCACGAACGCGGCATGCGCGGCCAGCCCGATCTGCTCGGTGTGCTGCGTGAGGAAATTCTCGCTGTCGTCTCCAAGCATGTGACGCTGGATCCGACCAAGGTGATCGTGCGGCTCGAGCGCGGCGACGAGGTGTCGACCCTGGAGGTCGATATCGAGGTGCCCAACGATATCGAGCGCAAGAAAGCGGCGGTCGCGTAGGGGACGCGACTGACGACGACCCATTTGGGGTGGGTGAGAAGGCGGTCCGCTGGGCATAGCGGGCCGCCTTTGTCGTTCGCGTCATGCACGTTCCCGGGCCTGCCGATGTGATCGACGGCGGGCGGAACGGGACCTGCGGCGAAATCGTTATTGAAGACCGCGGAGAGCCGAGCCAGGCCCCGCGGTTTCGTCAGACGGAGAGCGCCCATGATGTCCGAGGTCCAGGTTCATACCGTTGCGCGGCAGATGCTCGAACGGCATGGTTTTGCTGCGATCGCGAAGGCCGCCGAGCAGGCCCAGGCCTGCGAGGGCCGCGGCGAGGGCGATGAGGCCAGGGAGTGGCGTCACATCGCCGACGCCATGAAGATCATACGTGGGCCTCACCAGAGCTGAACCACCTCGACGGAGCTGCCTCAACGGCCGTCGCGCTCGGGTCCCTGCGATGGGGATCTCCGGGTTTGCGGCTGGCTGCGGTCCCCTGCCTCCTTGCAGGGAAGCTGCTCCCAAGTCCCGTCAGGCGCCTGCTGATACGCGCTGCAGGTCGAGGAGGGCGAATTGCCCTCGGCTTTTTGGCTGTCTGAATTCTTCGCCAGCACAGGGCCGGTCAGCACCGTGGCGGCCGCGAGCGTGCCGGCGAAAACGAAATGGATCATCCGCATGAGAGGTTCCTGTTCGAATTCGAAGAGGCCTCGCATGCTTTCCAGAATTGTGACAATTTTTGGCCGGGGTAGACTCTCCCTGCGGCGTGCTTAACGCCGCGAAAGCTGCCTGCTAGCCACCCTTGGCGCGGATCAGGCCGGCAAGATTGGTTTTCTGGGCTTCGCACCAATTGGGCATGCCGAGGCGACGCTGGTTGAGATCGGTCGCCTGGGTCGCCACCGCGACCTCGGCCATCAAATCGTCGTCCTGCTTCTCGCCCATCTTGCCGCCAGTGTGCATCCAGGCAATCGCCTTGCGCACCTTCTCGGTGGTGCCTTGGGGCAGGTGCATCTGCTCCGCCTTCTGGACCAGGTCCTGGTAGGCGACGTCCGTGCCTGGGCATTCGACCTTGGCGGCGAAGGCCTGCAAGACCAGCGTGACGTAGGTCGAGCGTGGGTGGTCCTCGGCTTGGGCCGGAGCGGCGATCAGCAACAGGCCAGCGATCAGGAAACCGTAGCGCATCCTTAGGTATCTCCTCCGTTTTTTTGGAGGCTAGCGTCCGGCGGGCGGCTCCGCAATGGTGCCGGGGCGAATTTGTCGCTTCCCACTGCGGTGCGCTATCGTCGTCCCAAATCCGGCCTCGGAGAGCGACATGAGCCTGTTCAGCACGCCGTTCGATCCTGCCCGTGACACAGCACTCGTCACCGGCTCGGGCAACGGCATCGGCCGCGCGATCGCGCAGGCCCTGGTCGGCGAGGGCGTCCGGACCGTGTTCGCCGATGTGAACGCCGAGCGGGTGACCGCCGCGATCAGCGCCAGCGAGAAGCCTGAACTGGCGGTGCCCTGGGTCGGCGACCTCGCCGAGTTGGATGCGTGCGACGCACTGCTTGCCGCCGCGGACGCAGCGTTGGGCGAGATCACGCATTTGGTCCACAGTGCATCGCCGCCGCGGCGGGAGGCCGATCATGCGCTCGCGGTCGATCGCAGGATCTGGCAGCAGATGCATGCCGTCAATCTCGATGCCGGCTTTCACCTGGCGCGCGAACTCGCAAAGCGGCTGATCGCGGCGAAGCGCCCGGGCTCGTTCCTGTTTCTCACCTCGCTGCATGCGGGCACGCCGCGCAACCTGCCGCACTATTCGACGGCGAAGGCGGGGATGGCGATGCTGGTGAAGGAGCTGGCCAAAACGTTTGGCCGCTATGGCATCCGCGTCAACGCGCTGGTGCCCGGCGCGATCGCGGCCGGCGGGTTCGTTGCAGATCCCGCGCTGACGCGACACATTCCGCTCGGGCGTCTCGGCGAGGCCAACGACCTCGCCCCGATGGCACTCACGGTGCTGTCGAACAAGCTGTCCGGTTACGTCACCGGCGCGGCCCTCGTCGTCGACGGCGGATTGTCGCTGACGAACTGGTTCGAGCCGCCGTCCTTTGACGAATAGTCAGCGTCGCCAGGCCGGCACCGGATCGAGCGGTGTCCGATAGAGCTCGTTGTGATCGCGATCCGTGACGCGCACCGCGCAGCCCTTCTGTTGCAGCTCCGGCTTGACCTGCGACAGCTCGGTGGCCAGTTGATCGGCGCGGTCGGAGGCAACCTCGATGTCTTCGAGGATGATTCCGCCCTGATTCCTGAACTCTTCACCAACCACAAGATCGAAAGAGTAGTACGGCATCCGAATTCCCCGATGTGAGGAGCTGGGCTTCGGTGGAAGTCTCAGCGCATGTCGGATGGTACCACTGAGTCGATACTTAGCGCATGAACGGCCGCGCAATCTCTGTGCTTATGGCGCAGAAATGATGTGCAGCATATGAGGGCATTAACATTTAATTAAATATGTCGGCATGATCATGAGGCATGGAATTGCAGCAGAACCGGGCCCCGGGAACCGGCAGCTGCAAGAGAAGGCCGCCGGCATAGATCCCGACGGCCTTTTCTCTTGAACGGAAGATGACCTGCGCCTCGCTTTCCGTAATTACCCGGACTCAACGCATGACATCGACTCGGACAGCCTACGCGACGTCGTAGCAGCGCACCGCGTTGTTGCGAGGTCCGGTGCTAGCGCAACGGCATCGGCGGACGCACGATCGGTCCGTCGTCATCGGCAACGGCTTGAGTCGTGGTGACAGGTGCGGCCTGTGGCGGCGGCATCGCGGTAGCCTGCGACGGCGGCGGCGGAGGTGCGAGCGGCGCAGGCGAATAAGCCGGCATGTAAGTGTGCGACACGACCGGTTTCGGTTTGCGAACCGGCGGCGGTGACGGAGCGCGTGGCGGCAGCGCAGCAGCGCGTGCGCGCGGATCGACAGGCTTGACCTCAGCTGTCGGTTTCGGCGCGGGCGGCTTCGCCATCTCGCGCGCCATCTGTTCCTGTCCGGCCTTCAACTCGGCGATGTTGGCCTTGAGCTGCTCGATCTGCTGAGCCATCGCGGCGAGGTCGCGCGTCATCGATTGCACCGACTGCGCGGCATCGGACGGTGTTGCCGCAGGCGCGGCGGCTGCAACCTGTATCGGAGGCGGCGCTACAGGTTGATCGGCCGTTTGATCGACCGCCGCTTGTACCGCGGGCGGGGCAGCTTGCTCCGGGGTCGGCGCGGCCTGCGCGGCGGCGACCGGCACGGTCTGCGATGTGGCGGTCAAGGATGTGGAAGGCAGCAGCGACGCCACGACCGGGGTCCATTCGGCGAGCATCTGTTTGGCGGTATCGCCGTGCTTCTCCCAGGCGACGGCGGCGGCTGCGCTTCCTCCCGCAAACAGGAACGTGACGAATGCACCGCGCAGCCACCTGCCCACGGCAGATCGCTTCCGCGGGCCATTGCCATCGCTCGCTGCGACACGTATGGCCGTATCGACAGAGGGTGGGGGCGCCGCCGGCGGCTCCGAGACAGGACTGAACCGGGGCTCCAGAGAGATTTTGCGCTCCAGCGAGAATTTGGGCTCCGGCGCGAATTTCGGCTCCGGACGCGTTGTGACCTCAGGCGCCAGCGCGGGCGCGACGCTGATGGGGCGCGAGGCCAGCACGATGTCGGGCGAAATCTGAATCGCGTCGTGCGGGTCGTTGTCCTTGACCGTGTCCTTCACGATCTCATCGACGATTTGCTTAGGGTTCAGCGTCGCGAGCATCGCAGCTCCTTTGAAGCCCGGATGTTTGAAACCCGGGTGTTAAGTCCTGGTCGTCCGCATTGGCGCGAGCCGATCTGTTGAGGCGAGCCCCCCAAACTGATGAGCCCGGCCGATGACGCACGAGTCCAGCCGGGTTTGACCAAAGCAAGGCGAGGGGATGGAGATGATGCGACGCTCTTCCGCCGTTTGTGGTGATGGAACCCCACTTCGTCAAACACGCGCACGTGTTCCGCGCTGCCTTGTTTTCAGCACGATTTGGGCAGCATCTGGGGAGGCTGGGGGTGCTGCTATCCGCTATCGGGGGCCGGCGGTGCCAAGATCCATAATCGCTTTGTTCGTTGTTGCCCTGCTGCCGCTGGGCGGCTGCATGCAGGCGACGCTTTCGCCGTCCACCGACGCGAGCATGACGCCGCGCGATCGGCAGTTGCTCGCGCATACGCCTTACGCGAAGGCGAGCGTGCCCGAGCAATATCTCCGTCACGTCGTCGATTACCAGCGCAAGGAGCAACCGGGTACCATCCTCGTCGATACCGACGCGCGCTACCTCTATTACGTGCTGCCGGAAGGCAAGGCGATCCGCTACGGCGTTGCGGTCGGCGAGGAAGCCATGGCGTTCTCCGGCGTTGCGCGGGTCGGCCGCTTGGCGGAATGGCCGGACTGGGTTCCGACGGCGGATATCCAGGCGCGGCTTGGACCTTATCCGGCGCGCGTTCCCGGCGGTCCGGCCAATCCGCTGGGCGCGCGCGGCATCTATCTCTATGCCGGCAACAAGGACACGCTCTACCGCATCCACGGCACCAATCAGCCGGAATATATCGGGCAGGCGATCTCGTCAGGCTGCATCCGGATGCGCAACGAGGACGTGATCGATCTGTACGACCGGGTGAAGCTCAATTCGATAGTGGTGGTGCTGCCGCCCGGACAGAGCGCGCAGGCCGAGGCGGGCGGAAGCTGGCGCGGGTGAGTCAAGCTTACGCCAGCGCTCCAGTCCTCGCGCGCGGGCCGCTCTCGCCCTAATTCTCGGGCCGAGCAACGCGCCATTGCAGCGTCGTCGCGTTGCCGTTGGCATCGCCCGGCGTCTTGTCGGCGGCCGAGGTGTAGAGCGGGCGGTAGCGGTACGCCCACATCCTGCTGCCGTCGTTGCGGCTGATCACGGTGAAGTCGCCGATGGCCCTGGCGTCGGTCGTTGCGGGCAACGGCACCCAGCTCTCGGTGCACTTGCCGTTGCAGTTCGACGTTTTGCCGGTGGTATCGCGCTCGTAATAATAGAGCGTCATGCCCTTGAGATCGACAAGCTTGGGACCCTGCTTGGTAATGACGACCTTCGCCGGTGCGGTCGTTGCCTCGGGCTTGGGCGGTGGAGGGGGGTCGCCGCCGCCATGGCCGTTTGCCAGCGCATGGCCGGTCGAGAGCGCGATGGCCGCGGCCGCAATGAGGAACTTGAACATCCGAAACCCCCGAACCACAAAGTTAATCGCACGTTAAGCGCAGAATGTTGCCGACCCTAACAGCCGAAGGTTAGTTCCTGGTTTCGGGGCGATGCGACAATTACGTACAAAAATACCGGATCATGCCTGCATGTCGCGAAGCGGTGCCCGGCTCAGATCGTTGCCGGCGGCAATCGCCTTGCGCAGCAGCCGCATCAATTCCTCGCTCTCCTTCGCGCTGAGGCCACGCAGCATGATGCGCTGGGCCGATTCCACGGCCGGCGTGATCTTGCGCAGCGTGCGCCGGCCCTCGTCGGTGATCTCGAGCTCGCGGGCGCGGCGGTCGCGGCTGGAGGCGCGGCGTTCGGCCAGCCCCTTCTGCACCAGACGGTCGATCACGCCGGTGATGGTGGTGCGGTCATAGGCGATCAATCCTGCCAGCGTCACCTGGTCGAGCCCCGGATTGGCCTTGATGGTTGCGAGTGCGGCGTATTGCACCGGCGTCAGGTCGAAGCCGGCATCTTCGACCTCGGCCAGAAACACGGCGACCGCGATCTGCTGGAACCGGCGCGCCAGATGCCCGGGCATGTCGTTGTTGTCTTTCACCGAATTCTCCTCGGCGGGCGGGACGGTGTACGATCGTTGACAAGTATACTGATAGTCAGCATACTGAGCAATATCAAAACAGAAATTCGACGGGGAGAGGCTCATGCAATTCCATCTGAATGGATTTCAGCCGGGCGATCCCGAGATTGCCGATCCTGCCGAGCGCGCTCAGGTCTCGGGCGCAGCAGGCGCCGTGCCCGACGAGGTCGATGTCCTCATCGTCGGCTGTGGCCCTGCGGGCCTCACGCTCGCCGCCCAGCTTGCGCAATTCCCTGACGTCAAGACCTGCATCGTCGAGCAGAAGCCGGACCGGCTGCTGGTCGGGCAGGCCGACGGCATCGCCTGCCGCACCATGGAAATGTTTCACGCCTATGGCTTCAGCGAGCGCGTGCTGAAGGAGGCCTATTGGGTCAACGAGACGACGTTCTGGAAGCCGGACGAACGCTCGCCCGAGACCATCATCCGCAGCGGACGTGTGCAGGACGTCGAGGACGGGCTGTCTGAATTCCCGCACGTCATCCTCAACCAGGCGCGCATCCATGACGGCTTTCTCGACGTCATGCGTAAAGCGCCGGCCAGGCTGGAGCCCTATTATAGCCGCCGCCTGATCGACCTTGAGGTCGATCAATCCGCGGGTGCCGACAATCATGCCGTGACGGTGCGGCTCGAACGCGTCGATGCCGCGAATGAAGGAAAGTTCGAGACGATCAGGGCGCGCTATGTCGTCGGCTGCGATGGCGCCCGCAGCACGGTGCGCAAGTCGATCGGCCGCGAGCTGCACGGCGATTCCGCCAACCACGCCTGGGGCGTGATGGACGTGCTGGCCGTGACCGATTTTCCGGACATTCGCTTCAAGGCGTTGATTCAGTCGGCGAAGGACGGCAGCCTGCTGATCATTCCGCGGGAAGGCGGCTACATGGTCCGCATCTATGTCGAGCTCGCCAAGCTCGAGGCCGGCGAACGCGTCGCGAACCGCAACATCACCGCCGACGACGTGATCGCGAAAGCGCAACGGATCCTGAAGCCGCATACGCTCGAGGTGAAAGAGATCGCCTGGTGGTCGGTCTACGAGATCGGCCAGCGCCTGACCGACAAGTTCGACGACGTGCCGGAGGGCGAGGTCGCCAGCCGCCTGCCGCGCATGTTCATCGCCGGCGATGCCTGCCATACCCACAGCCCGAAGGCGGGGCAGGGCATGAACGTCTCGATGCAGGACGCCTTCAATCTCGGCTGGAAGCTCGCTGCCGTCATGCGGAAGCAGTGCGCCCCGCACCTGTTGCACTCCTATTCGGCGGAGCGTCAGGCGGTGGCCAAGGAGCTGATCGACTTCGACCGCGAGTGGGCGGGAATTCTTGCCTCCGCGGCCAAAGCCGGCGGCGCCGATGCCGCCAAGACGCAGGACTATTTCGTCAGGCACGGCCGCTACACCGCCGGCACGGCCACGCATTACAGCCCGTCGCTTCTCACCGGCGCGGCGTCGCATCAGCAACTCGCGCAAGGCCTCGTCATCGGCAAGCGCTTCCATTCCGCCCCGGTGATCCGGCTTGCCGATGCAAAGCCGGTCCATCTCGGTCACGCCGCGCAGGCCGACGGCCGTTTCCGCATCTATGCGTTTTCGCCCGCCGAAGATCCTGCCGCCGCAGGCTCGGCCATTCGCGCGCTCTGCAATTTCCTCGCGGAGTCCAGGGAGTCGCCGGTCCGGCAGTATACGCCTGACGGCGCCGATATCGACAGCGTGATCGATCTGCGCGCGGTGTTTCAACAGGGCCATCGCGATCTCGCCATCGAGGCGATGCCGCCGCTGCTGCTCCCGCGCAAGGGGCGCTATGGTTTGCGCGACTACGAAAAGATGTTCTGTCCGGACCTCAAGAGCGGCCACGACGTTTTCGCGATGCGCGGTATCGATCGGACAACCGGCTGCATGGTCGTGGTGCGGCCCGACCAGTATGTCGCGAACTTGCTGCCGCTCGATGATTTTGCTGCGCTTGCGTCGTACTTCGACGGGTTCATGTTGCGGCTCAACTGACGATCCGGCGGCGCCTTTGCGTGCTGTGCCGATGAACGGCGAATGAATATTGAACCGGGCGCAGCGTGCGTTTCATTCTTTCGACCGATGAGACCTTCGCGCTCGGAACGCCCGTTCTGCTTGCGCGTTCCGACTCGAAAGAGGAGGAGCACGCCATGAAATTGAAGAGCGTTTTACTTGCCGCATTGCTGCTCGCGCCAACAGCCGCATTGGCCGCGCCGGGCATCGTCACCGTCTCGACCGGCTTGCGCGCCGGGCCGGGTACGGGTTTTCCGCTGGTCGATCGCATCCCCGAGGGCGCCCGCGTCAACATCCATGGCTGCCTGCGCGGCAATGCCTGGTGCGACGTCAGCTTCTCAGACGATCGCGGCTGGGTATCGTCGCAATATCTCCAATATCTCTATCGCAACCACTACGTCTATCTCCCCGACTATGTCGATGTGATTGACGTTCCTGTCGTCCCCTTCGTGCTGACGTCTTACTGGTCGAGCCACTATGGCGGACGTTCCTGGTATCGCCGCCACGCCTATTGGAATAATTACTGGAGCTCGCATCAGAGCGTCGCGACGCGGATGACGATTGATCCGCGCGCGGCCCGGATCGGTCGCGCGGCAACGCGCGACGCGGCGATAGCACTCGAACGCAGCGGCGTGCGCGGCAAGGGTGGGGCGGCGATCTCCGGACGTGATGCCACGACGGCGCGGCCGGACGCTGCTATCACCAAGCGCGATGCTGCGATTACGGCCGACCGGACTCGCGCCGGACGCAGCGAGCGCATCGCGAATGAGCGCACTGCCGTGCAGACCCGTAGCCCGCGCGAGGCGCAAGGGCGCATGATGCACGACCATGCTGCGAGCCGCGCCGCCGTGCGCGCGCAGCCGATGACGCGTGCACATGAAGCGCCTCGCGTGTCGGCCGCGCCTGCGGCTCGACCTGCGATGCCCCACGTCGCTCAGCCGAATGTCAGCCACGGTTCGCCGATGAATGCCCGGGCCCAGATGCCGGCGCCGCGCGCGGCGGCACCTGCAATGCCGCACCCCGGCGGCGGCGCTCCCCACATCAACGCCGCGCCCCGTGGCGGCGGTGCACCGGCCGGCGGCCCCGGCGGCGGCCATCAGAAGCACTAGCGTAGCCCGGAAAGCCCGGCCCTCGTGCCGGGCTTTTCTTTGCCTTCTCGAGGTCGCGACAATTTAATTCGGTTTTTCGCGGGCAGATTTTATCGATCGTAACATGTCTACCCAAAGCTGTAAGTATCCACTCGGGGCAGCGGGGCACGGGAGGATGACATGAGACAGAGCCAGGCGGAGTCGCGCCGCCAAAATGTCGCGAAGCGTTCGATGACGAAAGAGGCCAAACAGCTGACCGGCCTGATTGCCGGATTACGCGAATCCCTCAAAGGGATTCAAAAGGAACGGACGAGCATAAAGCTCACCGGCGCCGAGATGGGTATGCTCGACGAGCGCCGCAACAACCTGCTGCTCACCATCGCAGCCCTCGACGATCGCCTCTCGGCGGTGCAGGGGCTGATTGATCTCGGTCGCCCCCACATCATCCGCGTGCACTAGCGGAGCTCCGGGCAGGGACGATCGGTTCCGTTGCCGAGTGACTGGCCGCCCCGGGCGACGATCCAGCACGACATCAAGACGGCCCGTGCCGTCGCAGGCGGGGCAAGCCTGCGACGGATGGAAGTGCATTCCCGTGGGCACGCCGTTGCTGGCCGCCAGCGCTATGCTTTGCGGATGGCATCAAATTGCCACGCTCCCGGCGAATTGCCGCCAAAGCCCGCTGCCACGAGGAGGCCGGGTGCAGGGCGACGCAAGGGGATGCGAATTGGCCTACAAAATGGTCGCAGAACGCGACAACGAGAAGTACAGTTTCGCTCGCGAGAGCCGGCTGCTCATCGTGGCGAAGGCGAAGGTGTGGGCGAGCGAGGGGTGGCGGGTTGTCATCACCGATCAGGACGGCAAGGCCTACGCACCGCCCGAATTCGATCAGCTGTCGGCGGCGTGACCGCGGACGGGGCGAGGGGACGACATTTGAGATCGCTGTTTCGACCGGGGTGCGGCCGGATCGTGCCCGTGATGACTTTTGCAGCCGCCGCCATGGTTCTGACGGCGACGGTTGCAGCCGCGCAAAATCTCGACGCCGGCAAGTCGCCCGCCAAGCTCTTCGCTGACGGCTGTGCGACCTGCCATCGCAGTCCGCGCGGCCTTGCCAAGGGTCGCTTCAGCCTGACGTTGTCCTGGTTTCTGAAGGACCATTACGCGACCAGCTCGGACTCGGCCAAAATGCTTGCCGCCTATCTGGAATCGGTTGACGAGCCGCCGCCGCGCGCCGCGGCCAAGTCCGCCAAGAAGCCCGCGCGATCCGCGCCGCGTCCGTCCAAGCCGGTGCAGAGCCAGTAGGCTGCCCGGTTCCTGCTATCCGCGTCGATAGGTCTGCGCGAGAAGCCGTGCGTGCACGGTGCGTAGCTCGGCGCTCATGCGCGTCTGTCCCGTCGTGACATAGGAGAGCCAGGCGCCGTCGGCGGCCAGGCGCACCATTTGCAGATCGGGCGCGCCGTCGGTCGTGCGATGACGCTTCAGGCGCGCCTTGATCCAGTCGTTCCAGAGCCGGCGCAGCGGCGGATCGGTGACGACGACCATGCTCAATGCCGCCCATGGGGTCGCAAAGCCAAACGCCTTGCCGGTGAACACCGCATTCACATACGCCCGCGTGAAGCTGCCGCGTTGCTTCGGATCGGCTTCAACTGCGGCGTCAATCTCGGCATCGACGCGGGCGAGGAGGTCGGCAAACAGTCCCTCGATCAGTGCCTGCTTGCTGCCGAAATGGTGAAACAGCCCGCCCTTGGTGACACCGGCCGCCGCCGCGACCGCCTGCACCGTGACACCGGCGACGCCATGGTCCATGGCGATTGCCGCGGCCTGGTCGAGCAGGGCGCGCCGGACCTGCTCGGGCTGCTTGGCGCGGGTGTAGCGGTTTTCCGGCATCAATGCGCCGTGGTCTGCGAGAACAGGTTGATGACCACGACCCCTGATACGATCAGCGCGATGCCGACGAACGCCGCGGCGTCCAGCATCTGGCGGAACAGCACGAAGGAGACGGTGGCGGTCAGGATGATGCCGACCCCGCCCCAGATCGCATAAGCGATGCTCAAGGGAATGACGCGGATCGCGACCGACAGCGCGTAGAACGAGGCGACATAGAACAGCACCATGGCCAGCGTCGGCCACGGGCGGGTGAACTGCGCGGATTGCTGCAGGAAGGCCGATGCCGTGACCTCGAAAACGATGGCGAGGGCAAGCGCTGCGTAGGCATTGAAGGCGGAGGTCATGGTCAGCCTAGGGCGAAAGAAAGATACCGTGCGGTATGTTTAGCATGTGGCACTTGGCTTTGGCCGGCAGCAGGTATCACATGTGAGTGACGGGCCTGCGACGTTGGCGGAACAGGGCATGAAGCCGCCGCGTGATGAATCGCGCAGCGGCTCTTAGGATGTCGTGGTTCGACCGGCGTCAGTCGATCCGCACGGAAAGTTCGACGTCTTCGGCGAAGGGCGTCGACATGTAGCTGCTTCCAGGCCTGCGAACGCGCGCCAGATAGTCCGGGCTGTCGTCGGCATTGTCGGCGACGATGATCGCGCCCGGCCCGAGATGGCTCTTGAGCAGATCGAGGATCTCCGGGTAGAGCGCTTTGGCGCCGTCGAGCAGCACGAGATCGATCGTATCAGGCAGATCGGCTTGAAGCGTCTTCAGCGCATCGCCTTCGCGGATTTCGACGAGGTCGATCAAGCCGCCGGCGATGAGGTTCTGCCGCGCCCGCGCCGCCTTGGAGGGCTCGAACTCGCTGGTGATGAGGCGGCCGCCGCCATTGTCACGCAAGCCTGCGGCAAGGTGCAGCGTCGAGATGCCGAACGAGGTGCCGAACTCGACGATCGTCCGGGCGCCAGAGCTGCGTGCCAGCATGTAGAGCAGCGTCCCCGTCTCGCGCGAGACTGCGAGCGGAGCATCCTTCAGGCGTCCGTAGAGCTCCCGGTAATCGGTCTTGCTCCGCATCAGCCGCGCCCGGTCTGCGTCGGACAAATCGGCGACGGCGGCTCGCGTTGCGCCGGTTGCAGCCTCGGCTTCGTCGAACAGGCGATCCAATAGCGGCGCAAGCGACGTGATGGTTGGGACGGTCATTCGAGGTCTCCAGAGTTGGCGAAGAACGCATGCTTGCGTGCCGAGTGAAATACGACTAAATCGTCGCGTTTCCTATTCGCATTGCCAGAGTGGGCCATGGCCAACCGTCGAAGCCATTCAGTTTCCTCACGAAAACAGCCGCAACAGGCCCGCTCCACCGGCCTGGTAACGGCCATTCTCGATGCCGCTGTTCAGGTCCTGGCGAGGGAGGGCGCGCAGCGTTTCACCACGGCGCGGGTGGCGGAGCGGGCCGGAGTGAGCGTCGGGTCGCTCTATCAATATTTTCCGAACAAGGCCGCGATCCTGTTCCGTCTGCAGAGCGACGAGTGGCGGCGCACCAGCGAGCTGCTGCGCGGCATCCTTGCCGACCGGGCGAAGCCGCCGCCGACGCGACTACGCGCGCTGGTCCATGCCTTCATCCGCTCCGAGTGCGAGGAGGCTGCAATCCGCGTCGCGCTTAGCGATGCCGCACCGCTCTATCGCGACGCGCCCGAGGCGCACGACGCGCGGGCGGCCGGTGAGGGGATTGTCGCGACGTTCATGCGGGAAGCGCTGCCCAAGGCCTCGGATGCGACACGCGCGCTTGCGGGCGAGCTGATCAAGGTGACGTTGAGCGAAGTCGGCAAGAATTTTTCGGAAGAGACGCGGAGCGAGGCCGAGATGGCGGCCTATGCCGATGCCATGGCCGACATGTTCTGCGCCTATCTTGCGAGGCTGGCAAGGCGCTGAGGCATTGCCGACGTCAACCTTTGCGGGCCGATGATTTTTCAGACTTAAAATCCGGGACTTGAGCGTGCGGCACGATTCCCGGATTACGCTGCGCTCCATCCGGGCTACGATTGCTCTGCTTGCGTCGCTCGACAATTGACCCTACGGACCTCTTTCATGCTCGTCATCTCCATTCAAAGCCAGGTGGTTCACGGCCATGTCGGCAACAGCGCGGCCGCCTATGCGATGCAGGCGGAGGGCGTGAACGTTGCGGCGGTGCCGACGACGCTGCTGTCCAACCATCCGCGCTACCCGAGCCTGCGCGGTCGGGTGCTGGAGACCGAGCTCGTCGCCGATCTCCTGAAGGGTGTGGAAGAGCGCGGGCTCGTCGACGAGGCGGCCGTGCTGGTGACCGGCTATCTCGGCTCGCCGGGCAATGCCGCCGTGATCGCCGATTTCGTCGAGCGGGCGCTTACGCGGAATACGAAGCTCGTCTATCTCTGTGATCCCGTGATCGGCGATGACGGCCGCGTCTATGTCGCCGACGGCATTTTGGACGTGGTCCGGCACCGGCTGCTGCCGGCAGCAAACCTGACGACGCCGAACCAGTTCGAGCTAGAGCTGCTCTCAGGCCTCACAATCGCGGATGCGCAGGGCTTGCGCGTCGCGTGTGCGGCGCTGGGGGCAACCGGCCGCGTCGACGTCGTCGCCACCGGCTGTACACTCACCGACACGGCGGCCGGGCAGGTGGAGACGATCCTGTGCGCCGACGGCCAGTTGTCGCGCTTCGCGACGCCGCGCCTGCCAATCCGCCCCTACGGCACCGGTGATCTCCTCACTGGTCTGATCGCGGCCCATCTGGCCAAGGGCCAAGCGATCGAGGCCGCGGTGCGGCTTGCGGTCGAGACGATTTTTGCGGTGCTGGTGCGCACGCAGGATGCCGGCACGGCCGAGATGCGGCTGGTACCGTTGCCGGGCCGCGCGACGTAACGGTCTCAGGTCGCGCGCTTGCCGGTCGATTGCGCCGATTTCTGCGGCTTCGCGGGACCCCGCTGCTCGCGTGCGGCCTGGGACTTTGGTGGTTTTGCATGGGCCGCGGCGCGCACCACCTTCTTGGACTTCACGCTGGCGACTTGCTTTCCGTCGCCCGTGCCACGGCGCGAGATGTACTCCTGGCCGTCGACGGGGCCGACATGCGGCGGATCACGGCCGAGATAGGGCCGGCCGATGCCGTACGCCTTGCCGTTGGCGTCGACCCACTTCCACAGGATTTCGGTCGAGACCCAGCGCTGCGCGCGGTTATTCCCCTGGGTGCTGACGATATCGGCCGCCATGCCGTGGCCGTAGCCGCCGCGCGTGCTGCCGCCATGATAAGAACGGTCGGAGGCGGCCTTCAGGCCGCTCGCGATCGACTGGCGATAGTCGTCGCGGAACGCGCTGGTGATTCCGGGCGAGAGGCCGGCGGCTTCCGCGGCGAGCAGCGTGCGAAACAGCTTTCGCTTGAAGCTCTTGTCCATGCCGCCGATGACATAATCCATCATTGGCATGCCGGCGTGCTCGGCCGCCTTCGGATCCTTCCAGCCGAAATCCTGATCGACCAGCTTCGTGAAGCTGCGCATTACCGTGACTGTCTTGCCCTTGCGCTTGACGGTGACGGCGCGGCGCTCCTGGACCTTGATCGAGTCCTCCTTTGCGGTGCGCTGATAGAGCGTCCAGAGATAGCGATCGATGCAGGCATCCATGACGAAGCACTCGTCGAGCACGGCGACGGTGTCGGCCGGAGGTGATGCCTTGCTCGCAGGCGTGACGGGGCCGCTGGCGATCGCCGCGGGGGACAGAGCATCCGTCGTCACGATCTCGGTGGGATCGGCGGACGCCAGTTTGACGGGCTCCGGCGCCGTGGCCGGCGTTGCCTCGCTGACCACGGGCTCTGGTTCAGGCGATATCTGCGGCGCGGCTGGTGCCTCCGTCGGCAGTATCAGCGCCGGATCGGCCGCGGCGAGCTTGACGGCGGAGGCGGGCGTCTCGGGCAGCGCTTCAGTGATCGTCTGGGCGGGTGCCGCGGCGACCGTAGCGGCGATGTCGGCGGTCAAGGTGATGCCGTCCTCGATCGTCGCGGCGCGCGGCACGTCGGCAAGGTCGAGCCGGCCGAGATCCTTTGCGCGCGAGACGGCGGCCGCATTGGCGCTGCTGTTTTCGATGAGGGCAGGGGCATAGGCGGAGAGGGAAAGCGCCAGCCAGCCGGCGAGCACGGCCGAAGGGCACATGACCGCCACCAAAAGAGACCGCCGATCGTTCATGATCCCTGCCTCCAAACGGTTCTGCCCGAACCCGTCTTGCCCGGACAGCGATGATGCAAACAGTCTGACGAAAACAGTCTTGCACGGAAAGGCACGCAGCACCTCGATTGTTCGGGTGACGGTGTGGCGGCGCAATGGCACAAATCGGCGAAAACGGGCTTTTCGGGGAGGTGTTGCTGAGCTGCAACGCAGGTTCCATTGTGGTTCCGAGGGCGAAACTTGCCCCACGCGTGGCGCAACTTTGTTGCGGCTGGCGCGTTTGGTCGCCCATGACGCATTCCTCACTTCGCCCCATGGACGCCTTCGATCCCACCGAGCCCGCCATCCTGCACGATCGCCTCACGGACACGATCATCACCTGGACTGCTGATCAGGCCGATGATTACCGGCGGGCCAGCCGCACAGGCGACGACGGATCCGTGGCCTGGAAGGCCTATCTGTTCGATGGCTGGGGCAACGTGCTCGGTGGCTGAGCTCTATCTATAAAACCGTCATGTCGCGGCCGACCGTGATTCGGCCAACGCCTTGTACGTATTAAACATATCGCCATGCACTGCGCGCGCTGTTGCAATGCAACAAAACATGTCGCAATGCAGCAAAGCGCGCCTAAATATGCTCCGACTCTTCCACTCAGGAGCACTACCAATGAACAAGAAGACTCTGTCGATCGCCGCCGCCATCCTGACGATCGCGGGCAGCACCGCGGCTTTCGCCGCCGAGCTGCCGACTTACGAGACCAACGGATTTCCGGTCTCGCCCCTGCAGGTTCGCGTGCTCGGTGCCTCGCATGTCGAGCAGCAGGCTGCCGCGCCGACCAAGGTCGCCTCGGTCCACCAGGCGAAGGTGCTCAGCCCGCGCAAGGTGAAGACCGCCGACGTCACCACGGGCGCTGCCCGCTGATCTGACATCGCGTGACGGCAGATGGGTTCCGCGGAGAGGCGGGATCCACTGCCTCAACTGACAATCTCGAAATCGACGCCGCTTGCGGATTGCGCGTGCAGGGATCGTTGAAACTGCCTCGCGCATCTCGCGCCGGCGCGCATCGTGCAATGTCTCGGCACGATGAATTGACACCGATGCGCTGATTGAGAGTCCGGCCGCGAAACAAGTTCGCGTGAATTGCCGGTTATGTATGCCCGTTCATAACGGGCGTGATCCTTTTAACAGTTGTTTTGCAGAACGCATTGCTTGATGCGGCGGCCGCATCGTTGTGGCCAATTTTTGAAATCATAATGGAGGCCGTCATGCCCGTTGCGCAGAAAGCCGTTGTTGCCACCGCTTCGCCGCGGGCGTTCATTCTCAAGCACACCGCTCTGTTCGCCGCCGCCGCGCTGTTCGTGTTCGTGCTCAGCCTGACATACGGCCTCGATCTCAGCCCGGGATTTTTCTAAGTCCTCCGCGTGCGCACCGCGCGCAGGCTTGACGGCGAGCGGCCGTAGAGTTCGGCGAAGGCGGCGTTGAACCTGCGCAGGCTGCCGAAGCCGGCCTGAAATGCGATGTCGGTCATGCTGTCGTCGCCGGCATCGATCAGACGCTTGGCGCGCTGGACGCGCAGCGTCCTGGCGAGCTGCTGAGGCGTGGCGCCGACGTGGCGCTCGAACAGGCGTGCCAGATGGCGCGAGGAGATGCCGAGCCGCATCGCGAGGTCGACCACCGAGCCTTGGTCGAGCGCGCCGTCATCGATCAGCTTCATGGCCCGCGCCACCGTGGAGCGCGTGCCGTTCCAGGCCGGGCAGAACGGCGCAGTTTCGGGACGGCAGCGCAGGCATGGCCGGAAGCCGTCGGCCTCGGCCGCCGCCGCCGTCGGATAATAGGCGACGTTGCGCGTCAGCGGCTGCTTGGCCGGACAGACCGGACGGCAATAGATGCCGGTGGTCTTCACGGCCGTGAAGAAGCGGCCGTCATAGCAGGGATCCCGGCGCAGGCGCGCGGCGTTGCAGACATCGAAGCTCAGCATGGCCGGATCATAGCGCATGACGGCGGGGCCGGAAGGCCTGCGGGATGACCGAGTCCGATTGTGGCGAGCCCGCAAGGCGCCTCGCGGCCTAGAAGGCGGCCCTCAATGCAAACCGGGGAGCGCATCGTGTCCAGTCCGAAAGATATTGTCCTGAATGCGTGGAAGACCTTTTCGTCGCGCGATGCGATGCGCATCGCCGCACTGTTCACCGACGACGCCGAATGGATCGCGCCGAAGGGCAATGCCACCGCCGTCGCGCTCGATCACACCGACCACATGACGGGACCGCACGAGATCGCGCGCTTCATCGCGCAGGAGATGCACAAGATGTTCTCCAACATCGATATCGCGTTCCGCGGCGTGTATGCCGACGGCGATGTCGTGATCGTGGAGGAGCGGATGCGCGCGACGCTGCCCGGCGGCAAGCCGTACGAGAACGACTATTGCTTCGTGTTTACGGTGGCGGGCGACCGGATCAAGCAGGTGCGGGAATACATGGATACGCGCAAGGGATGGCGGATGGTGTTTGGCGAGGAAGGGTGATGCTCAGTAGCCCGGATGAGCGCAGCGATATCCGGGAAGGTGGCGAGGTGAGTCCCGCATGTCGCTGCGCTCATGCGGGCACCGGAGTCCTTGTATTCCCTCGCGTGCCAGCCCTGCAGCCGCGTGGGTTGAGCCGATCGGCGCGCTGACATAAGGCTTGATCCCATGGATCAGCGGACGAGCGGCGCTGACGCTCTTTCTCAGAACAACGATGCAGCGCCGGCACTGCTCGGCGTGGTCTGCGGCCTTGCCGCGGCGCTGTTCTGGGCGCTCGGCTTTGCCGGCACGCGGCATGGGCTCAAGGTCGGCTTCACGCCGGTCGATCTGCTGGTGCATCGCTATGTCTGGTCGGGGATCGCGTTCCTGCCGCTGGTGCTGCGCGCCGGCATCGGCGATCTCTGCGGCATCGGCTGGAGCAGGGGCCTTGTGCTGATGGTGCTCGGCGGCCCCGTGATGTCGCTGATCTCCTACACCGGCTTTCTGTTCGTGCCGCTCGGCCATGGCAGCGTGATCCAGCCCTCTTGCGCCACGCTCGGCGGTCTGCTGCTCGCGGCGGTGGTGCTGAAGGAGCATATCTCCGCCTCGCGCCTTGCCGGCGCGATCGTCATCGTCGGCGGCCTCGGCGTTATCGGCGCGGAATCGATCGGCCATATCGGTGCCGACGGCGTGCTGGGCGATCTGATCTTCGTGCTGACGGGATTGATGTTCGCCGGCTTCGGCGCAGCTCTGCGGCACTGGCGCGTCTCCGCCGTCTCGGCCGCGCTGGTCATCAACGTGCTGTCGCTGCTGCTGCTGCCGGTCTACATCGCAACCGTCGGCCTCGCCCATGTTGCGGCGATCGGCATCACCGAGAACGCCATCCAGGCGCTGGCGCAGGGCGTGCTCGCCGGCCCCGCCGCGCTCTATCTGTTCGCCGTCTCGGTCCAGCGCCTCGGCGTCGCGCGCGCCGCGGTGTTTCCGGCCTGCGTGCCGGCGCTGACGCTGCTCACCGGCTGGCTGCTGCTTGGCGAGCCGCCGACGCTCTTGCAGGCCGCGGGCCTCGTGACGGTGCTGTGCGGGTTTTACCTGGCGCAGCGGCAGCGGTAGATCGCCGTGTAATTGACGCGCGTAAAACAGGAAGGCCGCCCAGAGGGCGGCCGCTGAAGTCTGAAAAGCCTGTGATGCAATCGAACAGGTAACCCTGCAAGCCAGCCCCGGGTTGAAAAAAATAGATACGCGCTACAAACGCCTGCCCGGCGCCTGCCAGGCTTACACAGATTTGCGACAGGGATAAGAACATCGTGTGTTCCGGCGCAGCAACCCGCGAGCGCCGAGGGCCGCGACGCGCAGGCTGCCTCGCGGCTACGCCTTCCTCACGAACTCCGACTTCAGATTCATCGCGCCGATGCCGTCGATCTTGCAGGCGATGTTGTGTCCGTCGCTGGCGTCCTGGAGACGGACGTTGCGCACCTTGGTGCCGCCTTTCACGACCGAGGAGGAGCCCTTGATCTTGAGATCCTTGATCACGATGACGCTGTCGCCGTCAGCGAGCACATTGCCGTTGGCATCGCGCACGCCGGCGTCCTGCGACGCATCCGCGGCCGTCTCCGCCGTACCGCTCCATTCATGGCCGCATTCCGGGCAGACCCAGAGACCGCGGTCCTGATAGGCGTGCTCGGAGTTGCAGGCGGGGCATTTCATCGTGTCGGTCATGGCAAGTCTCGTCTAACCCTTTTCTCGTCTCAACGCTTGGTTCGCGGCGCGACCGTAGGGGCGGGGAACAGGAAAGCAAGGGAAAGCTGCCGACAACTCGCGCCGCCATCGCCTGCCGGTGCGATATCACCGAAACAGCGCAACGAGGATCACGCTGAGCAGCCTGAGAGGCACGTGAGGGCGCCCTATATCAAATCTCGAAAACAACCCCATGCACAGTAGACACGGCCTTGATAAGGCTGCTGTATTTCGGTAATACCGAATATCATTTGACCCGTCGGGCAAAACAGTGGCATGATGTCATGCTGGCGCTCGTCCGGTGACGAGGAGAGTCCTACGTAGCGCAGGTGGAGCGTCAGCGGAACCCGCCGACTGAGCGTGCGGCATCATCCCGGATTACGCTTGCGCTCCATCCGGGCTATTTTCGCCGCGCAACCGGACAGCGAGTTCGACATGACCTTCCTTCTCAACATCGACGTCCCCGACGTCGCGCAAGCCACCAGCTTCTACACCGAAGCCTTCGGCCTCAGGGTCGGCCGCCGCTTCGGCACCGATTTCATCGAGCTGCTCGGCTGGCCCGCGCCGGTCTATCTCTTGACCAAGAAGGCCGGAACGCTGGGCGCCGGCAGCGACCGCCGCCGCTACGAGCGGCACTGGACGCCCGTGCATATCGACGTCGTCGTCGATGATGTCGATGCTGCCCTCGAACGCGCGCTGGGCGCCGGCGCGATCCTGGAGGTGGCGGCGTGCGATGCGCCCTATGGCCGGATCGCGATGCTGGCCGATCCGTTCGGGCACGGGTTCTGTCTGCTGGCGTTCAGCGAGCAGGGGTATGACGCGCTGCTTGAAAGTTCGTAGTTCGGGGCCAATTTAGTAGCCCGGATGAGCGAAGCGGAATTACTTCGGCGGCGCCGTGGGCGCATTGAAGAAGCAGGTGACGCATCCTTTACCATAGAAGCGTGTCCCGGCCGAGCCACGGCAAGTTTAGGGATCGCGGAAAAATTCTGCACTAGCGTGCTCCGATCACGGCGGCGTCGACCTGCATTCGACGCCGCTGCAAGCTTTCGGGAGCTGTCATGAGCGATCATCGCGCCGCCGTCAGGCATCACACGTTGCGGACCGGCATGGTCGAATTCGACAACGGCACCGGCAGCATCGTCAGCGTGCCCTGCACGATCCGCGATGTCTCCGGCACCGGCGCGCGTCTGGCTCTCAACAGCTCGGCATGGGTCGCGGAGGAGTTTTCGCTGATCTTCTCGAGCGGCCTGCGCAAGGCCTGCCGCGTCGCCTGGCGCAAGGAGAGGCTGATCGGCAGCGCGTTCGTGGAGGGCTATGCGAGCGTGGACGAGCAGGCGGCCATGATGACCGCGGACGAGCAGGCCCGGCACCGGCTCGGGATCGGCGCGCGCGTCAAGGCCGCGCGCGAGACCCGCGGCTACACGCAAGGCCAGCTCGCCGAGCGTCTCAGTGTCACGCCGGCCTTCGTAGCACTGGCCGAGAACGGCGAGGCGGACATTCCGCTGTACCAGCTGATGCACATCGCCGATTTGCTGATGGTCGGTCTCGACGGGCTCGTTGCGGGGCCCGTGCCTGAGGACGTCGACGCGGCGTGAGTTCTCGTAGCCCGGATGAGCGAAGCGATATCCGGGACTTTGTTGCCACACCATATCCCCGGATGTCGCTTCGCTCATCCGGGCTGCGCCCGCTGAAGCGGGCGTCTCGAAGGATGGCCGCGGAAGAATCTCGCGCGAAATTCGCTTGCCTTGCCTCGCGTCCTTTTGCACTCTTGGCGGGAAGGAGACCGCCGCATGACAAAAATGACCGTCGCCTGTGCACTCGGAACCGCCCTGGTGCTGTGCAGCCTTGCAACATCAGGCGCCGAAGCCCGCACGCGCAAAGCCGTCGTCGTTCGCGCACCGCAAGAGCGGCTCATCGTCACTGCACCCGTGCTGAGACCGACGCCGTGGGATTACAATGTCGTTCCACGCTATCGTTATCGCCCGGAGGATGACCGGGTCGATCCCTACGGCCCGCCGCTGGTGCCGTCATATGTGCGCTATGAAGGATGGCGCTGGCCGTATTGGTGGTGAGGTCCTCCATCCGGTACGCGGACAAGTTGAAGTTTGATGGCTCGTTATCCCTGCGTGCGGAGTTGACGATGGGAAAAAATGGCAAAGCGGAGACTGTCAAGGATACATTGAGGTAGAACGACACTTATCCCCGTAATAAACCCAATGCTGTTTGGGGTTCTGGGCGCGTATCGGGAGGATCAGTCATGGCAAGTGTCGAACAATTGCACAGACGGGACGGAGTGAATTTGGTCCAACTCGAAGCGGACATCACGTCGATCCGGTCGGGGAGCTCCATTACTTCAATTAATCTGCCTGATTATGTCGAGCACACCGCGGGCGTGTCGCGCGTCGGTGCGCTCAGCGCAGAAGCGGTCGTTCGCGACTATGAGTCCGCTGCAAAAGAGATCGAGGCCATGGGCACCGAGTTGATCGACGCGGCGCAAAAATGCGAGGCGCTGACGGCCCAGGTTCATGATGCGATCGCCTTCATGCGAGAAACGGCGGCGGGGTATCGTGAAGAGGGACGGAAGATATTCAAGCGCATCGAAGAATGCGCGCTGTTCACCGAAGACGTGCGCAAGACCTGCGAACAGGTCAAACGCAGAATGACTGAAGTCTCGGTTGGCCCATCTTCCTATGAGGAGCTTGCGCCGCAAGAGCCCGAGCTGACGGGGATCGCGGCGGAGGTGACGATGAGCGAGATACGGTGAGCGAGCGTAGAGCGTAGCTGGTTGATAGCCCGGATGAGCGGAGCGATATGGGCGGGGCTTTGCTGCCGAAGCATTCCCCCGGATGTCGCTTCCGCCTTCGCTCTTTGAGCTACGGCGGACAAGTCGCTCGTCCGGCTACGCTCGTTTGCTAACGCCGTCATCCGCTCGCGCGTGCGAGAAACAAGTCCGCGCCTTGCGGACTCACCAATCCGGATCGCCGTAATAAGGGTCGGCCATATAGGGCGGCGGCATCCACGGGCCTCGCGGGGGCGGCCTGGGCCGCCGTGGCGCGGCGTCTGGTACGTGCGCCCGGGCACGCGCAGCCGCATCGTGGTTCACCACGCTGCGCACGACGGGCTTGGCGGCTGCAGAGGCGGATGACGCCGATGACGCGCTCGGTTGCGTTTGCAGCGCCTGGACCTGGGCGGCAAGGCGCGCATTGTCCGCCGCATCCTTCTCCTGCGCCGCCTTGAGCTGTCGAATGGTGTCGGCCTGCTCGCGCAGGGTCTGCTCGTTGCGGCTCTTCAGTTGCTCGAGCTTGTCGTTGATGTTCGCAAGCTCGCTGGTGATGGCCTTAAGCGATTGCGCCAGCTCGGATGACGACGACTCAGGCGCCGTGGCGCCGGACTTTGGGGCGCTGTCCGCTTCCTTAGGCGCTGGCGGCGCGGGCAACGGGCTCGGCTCATCCGCCGCAGCCAGCAGCACGACCGGCGGCTGCACTTGGTTTTCCACCGCGGATGCCTGCGGGGCCGTGCTCGCTGCCGGCGGAGCCCATCGCGCCATGATCGACTGGCCGATCGATTGGGCCTCATCGCGATATTGCGAAGCGACGGCGGCACCGAGCAGGCCGATCGCCAGCACGAGAATGACCAAGGCGCGCATCATGGCCGGATCTTTCCTCAAGCCTGGATCGCGAACCCCGGTATTGGGAACGTTGGGGCTCGGAACCTTGGCATCGGGCTTCGGCAGCCCGTCTCCCGGAGTGGCGGCTGCCGTCGGTATGGCGCTTGCGCGTGAGGCCCGCTGTCCCTCGCTATCGCGTTCCATTCCGGAAACCAGTCGGTCCAACCGCGCCAGGTCTTGCTCCGCGCTCTTGATCCGGTCGTAGGCCCGCGCCAGCCCGCCCTCGGCGCGCGTCTCCTCCGGCTTGGGGGCATCGGGCTTGCTGGTATCAGGTTTGGGGTCGTTCGTGTCAGGCACCGATGCGCTCTCCATCCGGTCGGGCGTCAATGGGAGGCAGTCCGATCAGGAAGGATAGGTCTCGCCGCTATCAGACACAACGCGTGTGCAAAGGAAAAATTATGGCGGGCTCGGGAGCAGGGCGGAGGGCGCGGCCTGTAGCCCGGATGGAGCGAAGTGCAATCCGGGACCAGCGCAGCTTTTTGCGGTGACAGCACTGGCGTAATTCAGGGCTTAAAAGCTCGCGCCCGACGCCATCAGCACGACACCGGCGGCCATCAGAACGATTCCCGGCCAGTTCGATGCGATCCCAAGGAATCCCAGGCCCCGGCGAGGCGGTTCCAGCGTGCCGCGAACCTGTCGAGATGAATCCCGACCGCTAAGGGGGCCCCGCCAAATCGTGGCGCGCAGCATGTACAGGAGTCCGCCGAAGATGAGCAGCGCGCCAAGTCCCGTCAGGAACATTTTCGCCTCTCAACTTGTCACTGCCAACCCGTAACGGAGGCAGTGCATTTCAAAGCCATGGAGGTCGAGTAAGTTCCGCACCATCAAGCGACGCAGGATGGGTTGGGCCTTTGCGAAACCCTTCACTTTCGCCGCAGCAATCGATGGGTATCGCTTTCGCCTTCGCTCGCCGAGCAACGGTGCCGCTCTAGCCTCATCCTCCGGGCCGACCGTTGGCTCACCCTTGCATTCAGAGGAACGGGCGTTGGGTCCATTCGTTGCAAGTGCGGAGGCTTTTGGGAGGAGGACATCATGAAAACAACGATCATCGCGCTCTCTGCTGCTGTTGTCGTGGCGACAGCACCGGCCGTGTTTGCTCAGGGCGTATCGAGCAAGGCGCCAGGTCAGGAGATGCAGCAAACAGGTTCCAAGAAAGGCAAGCCGGGCGCTTCCAGCTACGCTCCTGGACATAAGATGCACCACGCGAAGGCCTCGAAGAAGGCCGGCCCCGGCGCGTCGAATTACGCTCCAGGCCAAACCACCGGCGCGAGCACGAAGTCAACCACCGGCTCGAGCAAGTCAGGGTACTGAGGTTCGGGTGCTGACGGATACAACAGCGCGTAGAGTTACGGTGACAGTCGTAGGATGGGTAGAGCGAAGCGAAACCCATCAATAGTCATCGCGGAATGATGGGTTTCGCAAGGGCTCTACCCATCCTACGAGCTGCGTCACGTCATTCTCACCCCGGCTTGCGTCCGCTGATCGCATGCGCGCGGGCGCTGTAGGTGATGCGGCCGTCCGTGTCCGCGGGGAGGCGCGCCCTCACGCGCTGCATGAGCTTGCCGACATCGGCCGCCGGCATCGCCGCGACGACAGGCGCGGTGGAGGGGGCCTTGGTCTCCACGTTCCAGAACTCGTCGAAATCGGCAAACGTCCGCTGCACCGTGATCTCGCGGGTCTCGATCTCTAGCAAGCCGGCCGCGCTCCAGAAATCCTCGAGAGCCGCAAGGGTGGACACTTCCATATGCGGCGGACGCGTCGGCGACAGCCCCATCGCGCGCATCTCGTTGAGGATCGGATCGAGCGGAAATCCGCCGCCCAGCATGTCCCACATGTAGGTCGCAACGAGGCCGCCGGGCCGAACGACCCGCGTCAATTCCGCGACACTTTTCGCTGCATTCGGCACGAACACGAGAACCAGTGCCATCACCGCGACATCGAAACTTGCCGCTGGAAAGGGCAGTGCCATGGCATCGCCAGTTTGAAACACGGCGCCGCGCGCACCTGGGCGCGTGCGGGCAAAGGCAAGCTGTCCCTCCGAGGGATCGATGCCCTGCACGTCGCTAGGGGCGCAGCGCGCGACGATGAGCTCGGTAAAGGCGCCGCTGCCGCAGCCGACATCGATCCACCGCAGCCCCTGCGCCGGCTTCAGCCAGTCGAGAAAAACCTCGCCGACCGAATGGCTCCAGACGCCCATCATCTGCTCATAGGCGGCACCGTCATCGAAGCGCAGCTCGGCCATGCAACGGCTCCCTCAGTGTTTTCCACAAGGCAATGCGCGAGCGGCGAGGTTAACACATTGGTCATTTCTTTGCGGTCATTTTCGCGACCTCAGTCAGCGAGGAGGCACCATGTCCGACATCACCATTCCCGGCGGCAAGATCCGTTCCTTCGTCGAGCGGATCGAGAACCTCGACAGCGAAATGCAGGAGTTGAGCGAACAGAAGAAGGAAGTCTTCGCGGAAGCCAAGGGCGACGGCTTCGACGTGAAAATCCTCAAGGAGATCATCAAGCTGCGCAAGGAAGACAAGAACGAGCGCGACGAGCGCGAAAGCCTGCTCGACCTCTACATGCGCGCGATGGAGACGGCATCGCCGGAGCAGGCGAAGGCGGCGTAAAAGGGCCAGGTTGATCGGTGAGGGAGAGATGGCCGCGATCGCTGGGATTGCGGCCATCATGCGGTGGCAACCACACTGTCATTCCGGGGCGCGCCCGATTGGGCGCGAGCCCGGAATCCATCTGATGGCACGACGCGAGGCGCAATGGATTCCGGGCTCGCGCTTCGCGCGCCCCGGAATGACGGCGCGGAGGGTGTCTTCGCCGGAACGGCAGTTTCGTAGCCCGGATGAGCGCAGCGACATCCGGGGCCTTGCCGCCTGATGTCCCGGATGTCGCTACGCCTATCGCCCGACCATCAATAGCGGCTGCCGCTGCCCTTCTGCTGCGTGATCCAGTCCGACAATGATTTCGGTTTCGCTTTCAACATCCGGACGGGTGATGCCTTCGGATTGTCGCGCAGGCCTTTCGTCGAACCTGCGCGCGGCGCTTGCGTTGCGTTGCCTCTCAAGGCAGCCGTCGAGGCCTCTGCGGCTTCCTTTTCAAGGCGCAACTGTTTCAATCGCGCCATCTTGATGCGCTCCGCCTCGACTTCGGGTCGCTCGGCGAGCTGCGGCTTGTGTTGAGCAAGCTCGGCCGGGACCAGGACGCCGAGAATGGTCGTCTCGCCGAGCGCCTTGCAGGCTTCGAGCCGATGCAGTCCCTCGACCAGCACGAGGCGGTCTCCGTCGAGCCGAACGGAAATCGGGGCCTGTTGCCCGATGTCCAGAATACTTTCCGCGATCTCCCCGACGATCTCGGGTTTGATGGCTTTCTTCTGCTTCGTGGGGACGAAGATCTTCTCGATCGGGAAGCTCTCCGGTTTGGGCATAAGTTGACTCCGCTTCTACCGGGCCCGTCGGAACCCATGCCGGTGAGGGTGGGAGTTTAGGAGGGAAGGGGGCGACCGCAAAGGCAATTCGAAGGATTACGCTGTCCATTCAATCAGGGTCGCATGTCGTCACGAATTGAATCTCCTTCCCTGAATTGCCGCGTCTCACTTAAGGGGTGCAGTCCAGCACTGTCACTGCAATCCGAGTTCCACGAACTCGCAGTATCAAATGTACAATGTGGAGATGGCGTGGATGCACGCTGAGGCAATGGAGTCGGCGATCAAGTTATATGACTTCAAGTCCAACGATGCGGCGGGCCAGACTAGATTGTGCCCAAGCATATTTCGCACCTGTCCCGTCGTCACCACAACATCGCGAATGCTTTGATTGGGGACGAGCGAACTAGCCAGTGCCTCTAAGGTGGTATTTCCGAGGCGCAGGTTCTCCTTTGAAAGTCCCAGTTCAACCTTGAGACTCGTTAGGGCTGCTTCGAGTGATCCTCCTCGTGCCTTTGAAGCTGAGCTCTCCTTCAGTAGGCTCTCAAATAGCAGGCATCCCTTGAACAAGTGCATAAAGAATATCTCGTGCGAGGCAATGGTAGCAAGTTCGATTAGTTGAGCCCTGTAATCCCATTCGAGAATGAAAGAAATAAGTGCGGTTACCATTGTGCGTCGATGAGAATTAGAATCCCTAATTGTCTTGTCGAGGAACCTTGCGCGTAGTTCATCCAATGTGAGGGGCCGATGGTTATCGCGAGCATTGTAGCTGTCGATCGCCGTTTGGAGCTTGTTGACGGCTGCATTAACAAGAGCGTGCGCGCGCTGATTGGGATTCGTGTGAACGAGGCGCATAAATAGTAGTGCGGGTGTATCATTCCTCGTGGGATGATGCGTCAAATCCTCAGAGACGGCGGCGTCAAAGTAGAATGCAGCGGATTGATAGTCGTGACAGGCTGCAGCTGCAGCCCCCAACACGTAAAAAGGAGTCCCTTTGGCGCTCGAATCGTACAACGTTCGATTGGCGCCTCGGATTATTTGGAGAAGCAGAATTGTACCATCAATGGCCTCCGCTTGCTTGCCATCGTTCAACAATGCCGCATAAGGGTGGTAGATGTCGAACATTGATGTCATGTCAGTACGTCCCCACGTCTCATCGCCGATGCATCCAACGCTAGCGTTCGGTTCGTTCCACGGCTGTCGCGCGAAGGGATCGAGGCAATCAATATTCGGGATTACGGAGTGGGCTAGGGACGCATGCGAAAGTTAGCCGAAGTAGCCGGTCCGGCGATAGCGAACGAATTTAGTGCACTGTCACCGTAACTCATCAGCCCACACCTCAACGCGCGCTGAAATGATCCAAAACACAGCTGCCGAAATTGCAAAGGCTGCGGTAAGAACATTGACGGCGAATTTCATTCGGTGCTTCAGTGCTTGAGAGGTGGATTCGCTGCGTAAGATGGAGACAGAAACGGAGCCCATCTAAGCTGGTATTCAATGATAGGTTTCGCAGTTGCTTCAGCCATCCTACTACCCGTTCAGCGAGTTCAGAACGTCGTTGATCAATATGTTGGCTCTATTTGTGGAACCTTGTGCTCCTTTGCTCAAGGCAAGACGCCGATGCTCGGGACTGTCTGAGCCAGCGTAGATAAAGAACGGCGTAAGATTGCCGCCGCTTCGCAGGGAATTAAGAAGTGTGTAGCCGGCTTGAGCGTCCGGCGGTCTACCCATATCACTTATGATGGCGTCGAATTGCATTTTCCTCAACTTAGTCAGAGCTTCACCGGTCGACTCTGCCAACTCGAACTTGACGTTGTAGGCCTCCATTGCGCGACGCTCGTAGACATTGTTGTCTGGTCTATCGTCGACCCAGAGGATCCTTTTGGGTTTCGTTGACTTTTTCTGTGGTTCCTCGTTGCGAATGACGTTGGATGCTTGAGAAAATGCCGCCGTCTGACGCCTTTCGATAATCGTTGCTTGGGGCACGCCCTGGCGAGCCTTGGCTCCTGCCCCTCCTTGAACGCGAGCAAGAGCGACGCCGATCTTCTCGGATAGCTGTCTGACCGCGGCCTTCACCTGGGGATCGTTGATTGGCAAATCAGCTTTAGAGCGCCAATCATATCGTTGGCGCGACGCAATAACTCCTGCAAGTGGATCCTCGTGGAGCAATTCCTGCTTCTCAAGAGCCGGTACCGTTACGAAATAGATCGGCAGTATCAAGTCGTCGCGTCCTTGGTCGCTCTCGTGAGTAATGAACTTCTTCAATTCATCGCGGCAGGCGTCGCTCTGAAAGAAAAGTGGAGTGACTACTGGAACAAGAAATCTTGCGCTTGCAACCGCTTCATCGAGGCCCTTCTGCCATTGCTCGCCGAACTCGAGGCCGTCGACATCTTGATAGATTTTGAAATTCTTCTGCCCGGCGATCACCTGCACGCCGAGTTCGATGAGTTTCCTTAGCGAAGTAATTGCGCCACCAAAGAACTCATCATCAAGCCGAGTGTAACTTAGGAAGGCGTCGGGTTGGTTGGTCACGCTCCAACTCCTAATCGGTATGAAATTGGCAATCGGGCTCGGGTCTAAGTGATACCCTCCAAGGTTGTCATAACGCCTGACTTTGGAAAAGCCATTAATGAAAAAGGGCGGCCCTCCGGCCGCCCTTTTAGATGCCCGGGTCAGGCCGGGCATGAGGATAGCTGTTGCGTTTTATCCCCTCACGAACACCCCGTCGTGGACCCACACGTATCGCACTTCATGCAGGTCCCATTCCGCACCAGCGTGAAGTTGCCACACTCGCTGCACATCTCGCCTTCGTAGCCCTTGGCCTTGGCCTCAGCGCGGCGCTCGGCCTTGCTGGGGACGGCGGTGGCGGCGCTGCCGGCCTTGCTCCATTGTAGGGCTTCCAGCTTCTCCGTCGGCGAGAGGTCGTGCTGGACTTCCTGCTTCAACGCGATAGCGCCTTCGATGGCGTCGCCGGCGCGGGATGACGCACCGTGCGCCAGGGCCGTGACCTTGCTGCCGCCCGAGGGCGCGCTGTCATTGCCCTGGGTGACCGCGGCGCTGCCGCCGCGCATCACGACGAGGTTGTCAGTGCGGGAGCGGGTGAGGCCGCGCGACACCAGCTTGGAGGCGTGGTGGCCCGCGTCGCCGTCCGGCTCCTTGCCTTCCTCGACGCCCTTGCCGAGCGCGTCGAAGTTCGACTCGGTCGGATCGACATGGGCGAGATCGAAGCGCGACATGTAGCTCACCGCCAGTTCGCGGAAGACATAGTCGAGGATCGAGGTCGCGTACTTGATGCTGTCGTTGCCCTGCACGGGGCCCGCCGGCTCGAAGCGGGTGAAGGTGAAGGCGTCGACATATTCGTCCAGCGGCACGCCGTATTGCAGGCCCAGCGACACTGCGATGGCGAAGTTGTTGATGAAGGAGCGGAGCGCCGCGCCTTCCTTGTGCATGTCGATGAAGATCTCGCCGAGACGGCCGTCGTCATACTCGCCGGTGCGCAGGTACACCTTGTGGCCGCCGACGACCGCCTTCTGGGTGTAGCCCTTGCGGCGGTCCGGCATCTTCTCGCGCTCGCGCATCACGATGATGCGCTCGACCAGCTTCTCGACGATCTTCTCCGAGACCTGGGCGGCACGCGCCGCCATCGGCTTCTCGTAGAGGCTCTCGACCGCGTCGTCCTCGTCCTCGTCGTCGCTGATGAGCTGCGAGTTGAGCGGCTGAGAGAGCTTGGAGCCGTCGCGATAGAGCGCGTTGGCCTTCAGGGCGAGCTTCCACGACAGCATGTAGGCGGACTTGCAGTCCTCTACAGTCGCGTCGTTCGGCATGTTGATGGTCTTGGAGATCGCGCCCGAGATGAAGGGCTGCGCCGCCGCCATCATGCGGATGTGGCTCTCGACAGACAGATAGCGCTTGCCGATCTTGCCGCAGGGATTGGCGCAGTCGAACACCGGATAGTGCTCGGCCTTGAGGTGCGGAGCACCTTCCACCGTCATCGCGCCGCAGATGTGGACGTTGGCCGCCTCGATCTCGCGCTTGGTGAAGCCGACGGCCTGGAGCAGGTCGAAGCCCGGAGCGGCGATCGCCTCGGCACCGATGCCGAGCTGGTCGCGGATGAAATCTTCGCCGAAGGTCCACTTGTTGAAGGCGAACTTGATGTCGAAGGCGGTCGGCAGCGCCTTCTCGACCTTGGCGATGGCTTCATCGGTGAAGCCCTTGGCCCTGAGGGTCGAGGCGTTGATGCCGGGGGCGTTGGAGAGCGAGCCGTGGCCGACGGCGTAGGCTTCGATCTCCGCGATCTCGCTCTCGCGATAGCCGAGCGCGCGCAGCGCTGCGGGGACCGCGCGGTTGATGATCTTGAAGTAGCCGCCGCCGGCGAGCTTCTTGAACTTCACCAGCGCGAAGTCGGGCTCGATGCCGGTAGTGTCGCAATCCATGACGAGGCCGATCGTGCCGGTCGGCGCGATCACCGTGGTCTGGGCGTTGCGATAGCCATGCTTCTCGCCGAGCTCGAGCGCCGCATCCCAGGCCGCCTGCGCGTGGCTGACGAGGTCGGCTTGCGGGCAGGAGACGAGGTCCATCGGCACCGGGTTGACGCTGAGCGCCTCATAGCCGTTGGACTGGCCATGGGCGGCGCGGCGGTGGTTGCGGATCACGCGCAGCATGTGCGCGGCGTTCTTCTTGTAGCCGGGGAAGGTGCCGAGCTCGGCGGCGATCTCCGCCGAGGTCTTGTAGGTGATGCCGGTCATGACAGCGGTCAGCGCGCCGCAGAGCGCACGGCCTTCCTTGCTGTCATAGGGCAGGCCCATGGTCATCAGGAGGCCGCCGATATTGGCGTAGCCGAGGCCGAGGGTGCGGAACTCGTACGAGAGCTCGGCGATCGCCTTCGACGGGAACTGCGCCATCATCACGGAGATTTCGAGCACGATGGTCCAGAGCTGGCAGAGGTGCTCGTAGCCTTCGACGTCGAAGCGCTTGGTCTCGGTGTTGTAGAACGTCAGCAGGTTGGCTGAGGCCAGGTTGCAGGCGGTGTCGTCCAGGAACATGTATTCCGAGCACGGATTGGAGGCGCGGATGTCGCCGGACGCCTTGCAAGTGTGCCAGTCGTTCATGGTGGTGTTGAAGTGCAGGCCCGGGTCGGCCGAGGCCCAGGCGGCGTAACCGATTTTTTCCCAGAGATCGCGCGCCTTCAGGGTCTTGGTGATCTTCTTCGTCGTGCGTCCGACGAGATTCCAGTCGCCGTCCGTTTCCACAGCGCGGAGGAAGTCGTCCTTCAGCGAGACCGAGTTGTTGGAGTTCTGGCCTGAGACGGTGAGATAGGCTTCGCTGTCCCAGTCGGTGTCGTAGGTGTCGAACTGGATGTCCTTGTAGCCCTGCTTGGCGAACTGGATGACGCGCTGGATGTAATTGTCGGGCACGAGGCTGCGGCGCGCCAGCTTGATCTCGCGGCGGAGGGCAGGGTTCTTCTCGGGGTCGAAGCAATCGTCGCCCGAGCCTTCGCAGTTGACGCAGGCCTTCAGCACCAGCTTGAGGTGCTTCTGGTTGATCTTGGATCCCGTGACGAGGGCGGCGACCTTCTGCTCCTCCTTCACCTTCCAGTCGATATAGGTCTCGATGTCGGGGTGATCGGCGTCGACGACGACCATCTTGGCGGCGCGGCGCGTAGTGCCGCCGCTCTTGATCGCGCCGGCGGCGCGGTCGCCGATCTTGAGGAAGCTCATCAGGCCGGACGAGCGGCCGCCGCCGGAGAGCTTTTCGCCTTCACCGCGCAGGCGCGAGAAGTTGGAGCCGGTGCCGGAGCCGTATTTGAACAGGCGGGCCTCGCGGACCCAGAGGTCCATGATGCCGCCCTCGTTGACGAGGTCGTCACCGACGCCCTGGATGAAGCAGGCGTGCGGCTGCGGATGCTCATAGGCCGACTTGGACTTGGTCAGCTTGCCGGTGAAGGGGTCGACGTAATAATGGCCCTGGCCGGGGCCGTCGATGCCATAGGCCCAATGAAGTCCGGTGTTGAACCATTGCGGCGAGTTCGGCGCGACCATCTGCATGGCGAGCATGTAGCGGAGCTCGTCGTAGAACGCCTGCGCGTCCTCGTCGGTCGAGAAATACTTGCCCTTCCAGCCCCAATAGGTCCAGCAACCGGCGAGGCGGTCGAACACCTGCTTGGCGCTGAGCTCGCTGACATAGCGCTCTTTCTCGGGCAGCGCGGCGAGCGCGTCGGTGTCGGGCACGGAGCGCCACAGGAAGGAGGGAACGGATTCCTCCTCGACCTTCTTCAGGCGCGCGGCAACGCCGGCCTTGCGGAAATACTTCTGGGCGAGCACGTCGGAGGCGACCTGCGACCACTCGGTCGGGACCTCGACGCCGTCCATTTTGAACACGACCGAGCCGTCGGGATTGCGAATCTCCGACGTGGTCAGGCGGAAATCGATTCCCGCGTAAGGTGACTGTCCTACCGTGGTGTGGCGCCGCTCAATCCGCATGGTCTTGCCCCGTCCTTTATCTTTGACCTGTCTCGCCCCTCGTTGAAGGCGTGCCGGGTCGACATTTCGTTTCGCGAGTCCTTCTGGCCGTTCGGCCTCGGGCATCGCAGTTCAGCCGGTGGACCCGGCCCTTGTTCTCCCGACGCGATTCCTCGATGCGTGCATCGATCATCCGCCGGCATGCCTTGCACCATCCGCCCCCAAGGGGATGGGCCCGACATGCGTTCAACGCCCCACAGTCACTTCAACAATTGCCATGCGAGCCTGTTGCCGGCCCGTTTTGGCGCCCGAAGAGTCCGCATTTCGCGGGCAGACAAGCCCTCATCCGCTGCCTTTGGCTGGCGGGCGGAGTGACGATTTGCGAGACCCTTTGGGGGAGTGCCGGCGGGACGCAAACTCACTCGCGCCGAACGGACCGAAAGCTAGGACTCTCCGTTGCGCCCGTCAAGAACTAGTGCGAGTTCCTGAATCAAATACTAAATATGGTGGATTGCGGGGGATAACAGGGGGCAAGCCCGCGCCTGTTGTGGAGCCAAGTATCAGTGAGTCCTCAGGGATTCCCAACTGAAAAAATTTGCATCCCGTGGTGATGCGGGAGCTTCATCCCGCTGTTCACAGGGCAGGTATATTTTTGGGCAATGGGGTTGCGCCAGCAGGACTCACGTAGCCTTACGGAAGGTGAGGGCAGGCATGCCCGCCGGGGTGGTGGTTTGGGCAGCGAATCCGCGCCAAGCTGACCCTCGATTTTGCCGGACTGCCCTCATGCTTGATTCGACTCGCCGGGATGCGCGACCGCGCATCGCCCCGGCCGGCCTGATGTTCCTCGCCATCACCTCGATCGGCTGGGGCTTCAACTGGCCGGTGACCAAATTCCTGCTCTCCGAGCTGCCGCCGCTGACGCTCCGTGGCGTGACCGGGGTGCTGGGCGCGCTCCTACTTGCGGCGCTGGCGGTCATCCGCCGGCAGAGCCTGCGCGTGGAGCCGGGGATCTGGCCGCGCCTCATCACCGCCGCCGTCCTCAATGTCACCGGCTGGATGGTGCTGATGGGGCTGGCGCTGCTCTGGCTGCCGGCGAGCGAAGCGGCGCTGATCGCCTACACCATGCCGGTCTGGGCCTCGATCATCGCCTGGCCGGTGCTGGGCGAGCGGCCGACGCTGCTCCGCACGCTGGGGCTGGTGATGGCCTTTGTCGGGCTCGCCTCGATCATGGGCGGCAACGGCATTGCCGCCAGCGTCGAGAAGCTGCCGGGCATTGTCATGGCGCTGTGCGGCGCGCTGGGCTTTGCCATCGGCACGGTGTTCTCGAAGAAGTACCCGATCCATCTGCCGCCGATCACGGCCGCGGCCTGGCAGATCGGGATCGGCTGCCTGCCGATCTCGATCATTGGCCTATGGATCGAGACCACGCATCTGTCGAACGTGACGCCGCTCGGCTGGTGGCTGCTGGTTTATTCGACCGTGGTGCAGTTCTGCATCGCCTATGTCAGCTGGTTCGCAGCGCTCGCCCGCCTGCCGGCATCCGTGGCCGCGATCGGGACGATGGCGGTGCCGGTGATCGGCGTGGTGGCGTCAGCGATCGCGCTGCACGAGCCGCTGGGGCCGGGACAGATCGCGGCGCTGGTCTTCACGCTGGCGGCGGTGGTGCTGGCGACGCGCTAGCCATCCGGACGCCTGGTATCAGTGGTCCTGAGGCTCTTTCTCCCGTCGGCGTTGTCCCGAGCCCTGCGGTTTCAACGTTGGGTCAGCAGGTGCGACAGCAAAGACTTCGAGGGCCTGGTCGTAGCCTTTGATGGTCCGCTGTCCGAGCGATGCCAGCGGAACGCTATCCCTTACCCTTCCAGCGATAGTAGGATCAGCCAGGATCTGCGCGTCGTTCGCGAGATTGCAGAGCCGCGACGCCAAATTCACCACGGCTCCCATCGCCGTGTAGTCCAGCCGACCGTTATAGCCAACCGTTCCTACCGTTGCCGGTCCCATGGCAACGCCCACACCAAAGCCGATCGCGTGGCCTGCGTCGCACCATTTGCCGGCGAGTGACTGCACCGTCATTTGCAGGTCGATCGCGAGTAGGACCGCTTGAGTTGCCGGCTGTTCGCATGCGACCGGGGCATTGACCAGGAGCATGACACCGTCGCCGTCAAAGCCGATGAGCGTAGCCTCGTGACGAGTCGTCACGGCGCCGACGGCCTCGTAGTACTCTCGCATGACGGCCATGATGACATCGGGTTCATTGCGCGTGGAGAACGCCGTGAAGCCGCGTAAGTCGCCAAAAATGACCGCCACTTCACGTCGCTGCCCTTCGAGCAGTTCATGAGAATGCTCGACCAATTCGGCGACCTGTGATGGCAGGAACTGCTTCAGCCGTTCGATCCGCGCAGATTTCTGCTGCGAGATCGCCAGTTCAGAAGCCATTTCATTGAAGCGCAACGCCAGATGCTGCAACTCGTCGCCGCTGAAAATTTTGATGCGATGCTCGAATTGTCCGGTTCTGATCCGGTCCACGCCCTCTTCTAGTTGCTTGATCGGGCCGGACATCCTGTGCGCGCGCCAATAGGCGAGCGCCAGCGCGATAAGAACACCAAGGGCAATGAGAATTGACGAGCGCCACAACGCCGCGCGAATTGAAGCAAAGGCTTCCGAAGCCGGCTGCATCGCGACCACAGTCCATCCCACATCGGCGGTCTGAACGGATAGCGCCACCACCGGGTTGCCTTGGTCCCCGGTTATCACCGCCGCTCCGCTCACCGCGCCAACGAGATGCTTGATCCGGCCGAAACTGCCCGAGCTGGCGCGGCCACGCAGAACCAGACTGATATCGGGATGTGCGATCAGATGACCCGAGTCATCGACGACAATGGCGTAGCCGGTCTCGCCAATTCTAATGGCTGCGATGACATCCCAGATCAGCTTCAGATTGACCTCGGCGATCGCAACCCCCGCGGCCGGTAGGCTCCCGGCAACCGCGATTCTCATGTAAGGCTCCGAATCTCGCTGGTACTGAACCGGTCCGTACCAAACCTTGTTGGCGCGTGCGCCGAGAACAGCGGCATCCGCAGACATATCGATGCCGCGCCCAATCCTGTTCAGAAGCAGCCTGGAAACGAAGACCCGTTCGGTGCCGGTCTCATCCAGAAGCGAAACCGAAACGATTGCAGGCACCTGCTGGAGGAGGCGCAAGGCATCGATCTTATGTTGTGCATCGTCTCCCGCAGACCAGGGAAGCTGCACCATCCAACCCAGCTGATCTCGGATGCCATCGGTGAACGCCTCGATCCTGTCGGACGCCGCGCGAGCATCGGCCTGCAGCACCGCGCTGATCTGGCGACGCTGGTCTCGGTAACCGAAAGAAGCCTCGACGGCCGCGCCGAGTATCAGAGGCACAACCGCAGCGACAAACAACGTCGCGAAGTACTTGCAGAACAGCGAACGACGCGGGGGCATCGCACACGAAGAGGACTGTGCAGGACCGTCCATCATAACTACTCTCAGGAGATCACCTTGCTGGCGCGAAACAGGATCGACGACACATCCAGGTCGATACCCAGAAGCCTGGCTGTCTTCAGATTGACTGCCAGTTCAAACTTCTCGGGGCGCATCACCGGAAGATCTGACGGATTTTCACCGCGCAGGATGCGATCGGCATAAGTGGCAAGCCGAAAATAGGTCGTGCGCTGGTTTGCGCCGTAACTCAAGAGACCTCCAGCGTCACAATATTCAGACCAGCCAAACATCGAAGGCAGCCGGTGTGCGATTGCAAACTCCGCAATCTTCTCACGCTGTACCAGCGTCACAACATCGGGAAACACGAGGAGAGCATCCGCGTCCATCTTGCCGGCAGCCATCAACCCACTCTCGATTTCGCGAGCGCCACAGAACGGAACGTAGGCTGCCTCAATGCCGAGATTCCGGCACGACTCCAAAGTCGCACGCCATTCCAGTGGCTCTCCCGGATGATCCGTGTTCGAGAAGACCGCCAGTTTTCGCAGCTTTGGATAAATGTCCTTGAGCAGCTCAACGCGCTTTCCTGCCAGCTCGAGCGACAGGAACGTGCTGCCGGTGAAATTGGTGCCGGGGTGAGCAAGGCTCTTCACCACACCCAAAGCGACGGGGTCACCGCTCAATGCAAACAGCACGGGGATGTCGGTGACCGCAGTCATGACGCGTGTCGCCGGACCGCTCGAGACTACAAGGTCCATATCCCCTCGCTGCAACTCGGAGACGATCTTGCGCAGTGCCTGCGGATTTCCAGGGGCATAATGCGTCTCGAAGGTTACGGTCTTGCCCTCGACGTATCCCAGCGCGCGCATTCCCTCGCGAAAGCCGTCCAGGAAGGGATCCGGTTCGGACTGAGTTGAGACCCAGAAGATGCGATGCAGCTTGGCTCCGCCCTGCGCCCGTGCGATCGCAGGCCAGGCCAGTCCTCCACCAATCAACAAGATGAACTCTCGTCTTTTCATGCGAGCACCTGCCGAAGCTGCGCCGTCAATTCCGGCCGCAGACCAAGATCCTAGCTTTGCATCTGGTGACTGCGCTCGGTATCGCGCTCCGCAAGCGGACTGTCGCGACACCGGCTCCAACATTTGTCGCCGAGAGCATGCTCAGAGTTGGGCTGGTGAGACGATTTGTCCTTGAGATGCGCTTGATTTTTGCTTGAGACCGGCCCGATCGAGATCAAAAGGGCCTTCCTCGTTGCATAGCGCGGTGTCGCAACACCTCCGACGCGGGATCCGGGCGAGCTAGGCGCCTAAAGAGGACAACCGGAACTCACGTCCGGAGCCACCTCATATGTGGTGTAACTGCAGCGCGCCTTCGGCAGTTCACGCGCTAGCCCGCCGCCATCCCCCCGCCATTCAGCGCCTTCCTGATCATCTCGGCGAGCTGGTTGCGGCGGTAGGGCTTTGTCAGCAGCATCACGCCGTCGTCGAGCTTGCCGTGGTGGACGATGGCGTTGTCGGTGTAGCCGGAGGTGTAGAGCACCTTCAGTCCGGGACGCAGCTCGGCGACCTTCTCGGCGAGCTCGCGCCCGCTCATGCCGCCGGGAATGACGACGTCGGTGAAGAGCAGATCGAACGGCTCGCCGGCGTCGATCAATTCCAGTGCCGACGGGCCGTCGGACGCGGCCACCGTCTTGTAGCCAAGGCTCTGGAGCTGCGCGGTGACGAAGTTGCGCACGAGATTGTCGTCCTCGACGACGAAAATGGTCTCGGCGCCGCCTTCGGCCTGCGGCGCGACGGCCGCTGCCACGTCCGTCGTGCCTTCGCCCGGCGGCAGATAGAGCTTGATCGTGGTGCCGTGGCCTTCCTCGCTGTAGATCTTGATGTGACCGCCGGACTGCTTGACGAAACCGTAGACCATGGAGAGGCCGAGGCCGCTGCCCTTGCCGACCTCCTTGGTGGTGAAGAACGGCTCGAAGGCCTTCTGCTGAGTCTCCACGGACATGCCGGTGCCGGTGTCGCTGACGGCGAGCATGACGTAGGGGCCGGCCACCACGTCGGCATGGGCCTGCGCATAGGCCTCGTCCAGAACGACGCGATGGGTCTCCAGCAGCAGCTTGCCGCCGTTCGGCATGGCGTCGCGGGCGTTGATCGCCATGTTGAGCACGGCATTGGTGAGCCGGGACGGATCGATGTGGGCGGTCATCGGCCCCGGTTCCAGCACGGTCTCGATCTGGATCTGCTCGCCGAGGGTGGGGCGCAGGAGTTTTGCGATGTCCGCGATCGCGGCGTTGATCTCGATGTTGCGCGGCTGCAGCGGCTGCCGGCGCGCAAAGGCGAGCAGATGCTGGATCAGCTCGGCGCAACGCTCGGCGGCATCGTCGATCAGCCGTGCCGCGCGCTGAAGCTCCGGCTGCTGTTTCAGGCTCGCCACCAGCGTCTCCGTGTTGCCGGAGATCACGGTCAGCATGTTGTTGAAGTCGTGCGCGACGCCGCCGGTCAGCTTGCCGATCGCATCCAGCTTCTGCGACTGGTACAGCTGCCGCTCGGTCTCGCGCGACATGGTCGCGTCGTGATAGACCAGCACCGCGCCGGAGATCTCGCCTTGCCCGTCCAGCATCGGCCGGCCGCTGATCATGAGATGGCGGGGAGGATTGCCGCTGTGCGGGCGGACGATCATCTCCATTTCCTCGAACTTCTCGCCGCGCAGCACGCGCACCGAGGGCAGCTCGTCCGCCTTGAGCGGCGTGACGCCGTCGCCGCGAAATACGTCGGACAGCGCGCGCAGATTGCGCAAGTTCATGCCGGCGCGATGCAACAGCATGCGCTCCGCGGCCGGATTGGACAGCAGGACATTGCCCTCGACGTCGATGACCAGCACCGCCTCCGCCATGCTGTGAAACGTGCTTTGCAGCACGTTGACCGACAGGCGCAGCTCGTCATGCGCGGTGACCAGGTGCTCCGTGCGTTCGGCCACCGCTGCGGCGAGTGCCTCCTTGGCGGCCGTGGTCTCGGTCAGCGTGCTCTGGAGCTGCACCGTCGCGCGCTGGCTCTCGCGCATCACCAGCCCGACCAGCAGCAGGATCAGCATGGCGCCGGCGACGTCGATGCCGAGCAGCACGACGCCGGTGCGGCGCGAATCCTGGGAGCGCGCGGTGAGCAGGCGTTCTTCCTCCACGCTCAGATGGTCGAGATTGCCCATCACCGTGTCCATGAGGCCGCGGCCTTCGGCCTTGCGGTTGAGCGCGGTAATGCCGGCCTCGTCGTTCGCCGCGCGCAGGCGCATCGCTTCGGCCGCGATCTCGACCCGGCGCAGCGCCAGCAATTCGGTGCCCTCCAGCAGCGTGACCTGATCCGGATTGTCGCGCACGCCGCGCTTGAGCTCGGCGAGGGCCGGTGCGATCTCGGCGTGGACCGCCTGGAATTCGGCGCTGAAGGCCGAGCTGCGGTAAAGTTCAAAGCCGCGCGCGGCACTCTCGGAGCGGCGCAGCAGCACGCGCAGATCGGAGATCTTCTTCTGCACCTGGACGGCATGATTGATCCACGCCGCATCGGACCGCGACTTGACGTCGAGGGCGATCGAGGCTGCCGTGATGATCAGGAGGATGGCAAGTCCAGCACCGAGAATGACGCGCTGCGTTGGAATCAAGGGGATTCTTTCTTGTCCTTCGGCTGCGCGCTCTCGCCGGCGAGGCATTCCCGGATCGTGGTCAGCAACGCTTCGGGCGTGAACGGCTTGCGCAGGCAGCGTGTTGCGCCGAGCTCCAGCGCCATGCGGAGGAAATCGGGAGAGGGCGAGGCGGATGAGGCGAAGGCGTAGCCGGACATCGCGATCAGCGGAGTAGCCGGCGCGCGCTCATGGAAGATGCGGATGGACTCGAAGCCGCGCATATGCGGCATGAAGATGTCAACCAGCATCACCTCAAAGGCCTGCGCTTCCAGCGCAGCCAGTCCTGTTTCGCCACCGTCGGCCAGCGTGACGTCGAAGCCCTGACGTTGGAGGAGGACCTCGATGGTCGCGCCGACCATCGGATCGTCATCAACCACGAGAACGCGCGGCATGACACTTCCCAGTAGATCGAAGTCCCCACTCTGATTGGTGATATCCGCGAATCGTGTGTCGGGTCAATTTTGGATTGGATCAGGGTAGATATGCACGGTGCGGTGCATAGAGGTCCGAGTTCCGCCCGGCGAAAACCGCGAAGCGGCGCCGCGGTCTCGCCGCGAGGCTACGCGGATGTTTCGTTCCATGACGTCCAGATGTCGGAGCCGCAATGGCCGGCGAGAAGCGGCCGATGTCGCGCAGGCGACCTACCAGGAGTAGCGGACAACGCCCTTGCCAGCATAGCTGCGCATTGCATCCGCGAATTCGCCTTCGAACGTTGCGGCGGCGGACCAGCCGTTCATCCACCGCACCTCGGCCGATGCGCTCGTCAGTGCGAAATCCCGCGGCTGGGCCGCGCCGTTGACGACGAAGCTTGCGCCCGGCAATGCCTGGAACGTCGCAGTGGCCGCGCGGTCGGCGTTGAAATCATGCGCCCAGGCTAGCCGGCCGCGCAGCGTCAGCATCGCACCGGCCAGGGCATAGGACTTGTCGCTGCGAAACCCGAGCTCGCTGCGACTGTCGGCAATGCTCTTCGAACCATAGGCGAGCGCAAACGCCGGGGTGCCCGCCAGCGCCGACTCTACGTAGGCAGGCAGATCGAACGTGGTGAACTGACCCGCAGCGTAGGGCGCCAGGCCGAGGCCGCCCAGCCAGGGCGTCGCAAAGCGATAGCCGCCCTCGACACGGCCCGAATAGGCATTCGCATTGAACTCGGCGCGCAGCCGATCGACGCCCGCGATCGTCACGAGGCGGTCCGTGGTGATGTCCTGATAGCCGTAGGCAAGCGCCGCCGAGACATAGGCTGGACCGGATCTGTGGCGCACGAACGCGCCGGCCTGAAACAGATCGGATCGACCGTAGCCGCTGTTCTCGACGGAGAAGCTCGTGCCACCGCCTGCGAGCGCGAAGCCGGCGACCGTATCCGGAGAAAAGCGATAGTCGGCGCCGACGGCGACGCCCGCAAGGCGGCTGGTCGAAGTGTTGCTGCCGAGCGCCGTATGTCCGTCGGTCGTCTGCGCGCCGCCGAAGCCGGCCGCCCATACGCTCCAGCGGGGATCATGGACCCGCGCGACAGGCGCCTTCGCGAACATCACGGCATAGGCGTCGCGTTCGGGCCGGGATGTCCCACGGCGTGCATCGCTGGCCGCGAAGGACGACGTCGCCGAGGACGTCGCCGTCTCGCCGCGTCCGGTGATGAACGGATCGGTGAGGATGCCCATGAACTGGTTCATGGCGTTGAACGTCGCCTGCTGGCTGCCGGTGGCGGCCTCGCCCGAAGCCTGGGTCAGGCCGCCCGGAGTCAGCATGCTGTAGACCGCGGGAATGCTGCCGTTGGCATTGAAGAAGCTCGTCAGCGCGTTGCCGACGTTTTGCTGGTTGGCATTGAGACCGCCCGGAATGGCGAAGTTTAGAACCAGGTTGAGATAGACGTCGTTGGCATCGTAGCTCAGGCTCGTGCTGAAGTTGGGCGACAGGTTGGTGGTGAGAGCGCCGAATGTGCCGCTGACGCCACCTGCGGCGGTGAGGATCGTGTATTGCTTCGAGACGTAGCTCCCTGCTGCGAACGATGCCTGCACTGCCGCCCCGCCGAGCGTAGCGCCGCCTGTGGCATTGGTGCGGTCGGAAGAGGACGGGGAAACTTCGATCAGATAAGTCGATGCCGCGGTGAGAGAAAGGCTGCCGGCAACGGTCAGCGTTCCAATCGAAGTACCGGGCGCGAGCGTACCGCCGCTGACGATGACGCTGGCGACGGTGCCGGTGCCGCCGAGTGTGCCGCCCGAATTCACGGCGATGCCGCTCGCGGGCGAAATGTTGCCGTTGACCAGCAATGTGCCGCTGTCCACGTTGACCGGACCGGCAAAGCTGCTGGTGCCGGTCAAGCTCCAGGTGGAGTCGCCGACCTTGTTGAAGGTGCCGAAGCCGCGATACTGCCCGGTTGGATTGATTTGCGAGACGTCGAAGGTCGCCGCGCCGCTGCCGCCGAGCTGAAACGTGTCGGCGCCAGTACCGATTGCCGCGCCCGAGATGCTCGATCCGGGCCCCAGCGTGAGGGTATTGCCAGTTCCAGCGAAGAGAATGGCGTTGATGGCCTGTGTGGTGCCATCGAATATGACGGCGCTGAGGCTGCCAGCATTGTACATCGAGACGCCTCCGCCGATGGCCTGGACACCGTAGACGAAGCCGCTGATCGTTCCGGTGTTGTAGATCACGCTACCCGAACCGACAGCGACCGCTGCCTGGCCGCTGCTGGTGACGGTGGCGCCGGCGAAATTGTTGATGGTCGAATTGGAGCCTGCGCCGATACCGGCCTGGGGGGATGCCACGGCGGATCCCACGGCGGCGATCGTGCCATAGTTGGTGACAAGGCCGGCCTGGTTGATCTGTACGCCATAGGCTCCTCCAGTAATGCTACCTCCCGCGGAGTTCGTGATCGTGCCGCCGGCGAATGCGGAGGCACCACTCGCGTTCGTGCCCGCGATGGTCCCGTGGTTCGTGAGGTTCAGCGTCGTGCCGGAAACCCCGTACGCGGTCCCGGTGATCGTCGCGCCAGCGTTGTTGGTGACGGTGGTCTGCCCCAGTCCGTCAATACCAAAACCAGAGGCCTGAATGGTGCCCGAATTGGTGACGGTAAGCGGATCGGTGCCGGCCGTGGCGATGCCGGACTGATCGCCTGCGATGGTCGCACCGGCGCTGTTGATGACGGTCCCCCGGCCGAGATAGATACCCCGCGCGTTGGCGGCCGTTCCGGAGACCAAGGCGCCGCTCGCGACCGTGACGGTCGCATTCTCTGCACCGGTGCCGTAGCCGTTGACACCAGCGCTCGTTCCCGGCGCGCCTCCGCCCTGATTGAGGGTCGTTCCGGTGCAGGTTGCGACGAGGTTCGATTGGCCTGCCGCCTGCGGCGTGCAATCCGCCTGAGCCGATTGGCCTGCCAGCAGTGCTGCCGAAAGGATCAATGAACCTGCGAAATACCGAGTGAGGAGACGCTCGCGGCGCCTGGCGCAACGGCCCATCGCGGCCTTGGAGATCTCGCGGTGTGCCTGTGCCATTGCCATTTCCCAGTCTTCTTCCAAACCTGTGCAGGTGTCCCGACTCGCCCGAGCGCAACCGTCGGTGACGTGGATAGCGAACGGTGACGGGTCGTCGCGTCGCCCAACGGGGTGAGGGGGCGCCAGATGAGCGGTGACCGTGGCGCGCAGAACACAGTGGCGGTGAGGATCGGCGGGAATGGACACGCGCCTCACTGTGCGTTTCACCCGACCGGATGATGACGCGCGATCTCGGCTTGACGTACTGCCGGCATCTTGATTTTCGGTGGGAGGTTTGCCGGAGATCTCGATCGCAGAAGGATGCGCGATCGCATCCGATTGTGTGGCAGTTCCACGATGACCAAACTCGCCACAAGACGGGGTCGTGACCGACATTGGCAGTGTCTCTCACCCGACCGGGTGAGGCATTGTGCCGCCAAATGCGGTATCATCATCATACCTCTTCAGGTTGTATGGGCAATCATTGGTTGCCGATGAACTCGGGCGGCAAAATGGTGAACTTCTCCAGCGACAAGATCGAGAAGCTTCTCGACCTGATCTACGACGCTGCGGCCGAGAACGATCTGTGGCCGCATGCGCTCACGGCGATCGCCGATCTCACGCATAGCGAGGGCGGCATCCTGTTCGGTCAATCCGTCACCGCGCAGCGCGTTTATTTCGATTTCAACGGCCGCCTGAATGAGGAGTGCAATCGCGCCTATCAGGAGCGGCACATGAATAATCCGTGGTCGCAATATATGGAGACGCAGCCAGTAGGGCGGCTGGTGCAGTCCGATCAAGCGATCCCGCTCTCGAAGCTTCAGGCGACCGCATTCTACGACGAAGTGCTGCGGCCCCAGGAGGTCGGGCACAACGGAATGATTGCGCTGGCGGCACGTGACGATTTTCGTGCGGCCTTCAACATGTGTCGTAGCGAGCGGCGCGGGCCGCTCGATCCCGATGAGGAGCGGCTCCTGGAGTGGTTGTCGCCGCATTTGCGCCGGTCGGTGACGCTCGGATTTCGGATCGACGGCTATCTGGCCGTGCAGCATGCAGCATTCGATGTCCTCGACCGGCTTGCCGATGGTGTCGTGGTGCTGGACCACAAGGCGCGCGTGCTGTTCTCCAATGCCGCTGCGCGACGGATGTCGGAGGAAGGGGCGCTGCGGCTGCATCACTCGATCGCGACCCATTCGCCTGTGCATTCGCAGCGTCTTAACGAATTGGTCCGCGCGGCGCTGCAAGGGACCGCCGGCGGCACCATGAGCCTGCCACGCAACCAGGACGGCCGGCTCCTGACCATCCTGGTCTCCTCGATCCGGAGCAAGGATCTCGGACGACTGTCCGATGCGGGCGTGAAGGATGCGGCGGTGCTGCTGTTCGTCGTCGATCCTGCCAACCGACGATCGATCCCGCTCGGACGGATCATGGACGCATACGGCCTGACTCACGCCGAGGCGCGGGTCGCGCTCGCGTCGTCGTCCGGCAGTACAACCATCGAGACCGCACGCGCGCTCGGGCTGTCGCCAAACACCATCAAGACGCATCTGCGCCGAGTTTTCGCCAAGACCGCGACCCGGCGTCAGGCCCAGCTCGCCAGCCTGATGGCATCGATCGGCAGCGTACGGGTCGCGGATGTCGATTGGGAACAGTGATGCGTCACCCGGCCGCTTGATGTGCCCGAACGTGTTCACCGCCTTACGGCCGACGGCGGGCGAACTTGCGGAGTTTGAAAGGCTCGAGGCCACCGCACCTCTCGACGAGGAGGGGTGTCCGGCGTGGTCGTTCGAGGGCGAGCCGCTGATGGCGCGCGAGCGACGCTGGCTGGAGCTCTATCGCAAGCTGGAGAATTCGGGCGGCTCGCCAAAACGCATGGGCGGCGCCGGCAAGGACCGGCGCCGCCCATGTATCGTGTCATACTGCAACAACCGTTCAGGCCGTCTTACGGACAGGGATGCCGCTGGCCGTCGTAACCGAGATAGGTCCCTGAAGCCGGGTCATAGGATTTGTAGCGCTGCGCGCAATAGGCTGCATCGCCGCCGCCATCGGGGACCACCGCCACTGACGGCTCATCATAGTAGCTGCCATAGTAGTAGGGATCATCGTAATAGCTGCCGCCGTAATAGGCGTACGAGCCGAGGCCGCCGATCGCCGCCCCCGCCGCGAAGCCGGGCCAGAATCCGCCGCGACGATGATGGTGATGACGCCAGCCCCCGCCGTTCCAGTTGCCGCTGCGGCCTTGCCAGGTGCCGCCGTTGGCGGCTGCAAAGTTGCGGCTGACGCCACCGGTGAAGGACGTGCCGCCGCTCGGACGTATCGCTGGGCCGGCCGCGGGGCCGGCCGCGAAGTTGCCGCCGCCTCCGCGCAACGCGGGGCCGCCGCCCATCCGTGCTCCGCCGCCGCTGAAGCCGCCGCCGCTCATGCGCGCGCCGCCACCACCGAAGTGAGCGCCGCCGCCGCCACCCCCACCGCCGATGTGAGCGCCGCCACCACCGCCGCCGATGTGGGCACCACCACCGCCCCCACGGCCACCGCCGCCGGGCCCCTGTGCGAAGCTCGGTGAGGTCATGGGTAGAACGAGCGCCAGCGCTGCGGCGGCACTCAAAACTTTCAGATTGTTCATGGTCAAACTCCTTTCCCGGAAGCAAACCCTATGAAAGGGCTGGGGTTCCTGGGATCACGCCGGTTTGCGTGCGACCGGAAGCCTCGCTCGCGACCCCTGTACCCGGCATGAACGGATCGCGTCCGATTTGCGGCAGCCTTTGTGTCGCGGCCGCGCATTTGCGGAAGGGCCCCAACGTTCCGCCGAACTGGACATTTCACCGCCCGGATGGCATCAGGGCCCGACGAAGCAGGGCCCTTGCCGCATGAAACAATTCTTCCTCAAGTTCTTCACCTGGTGGAATGGCCAGACTTTTGGCACCCAACTCTGGACCAAGCGGTACGGGGAGCTGGTCGGCCAGGACGAGCAGGGCAATCTCTACTATCGCACCCGCGGCGGGGCGGTCGATCCGACCCTCGGCTTCGAGCGGCGCTGGGTGGTCTATAACGGCTATGCCGAAGCGAGCCGGATCCCGCCGTCCTGGCATGGCTGGATCCATCATGTCGTCGATGTGCCGCCGACCGAGGCCAATTATCAGCCGCGCGAATGGGAAAAGCCGCACCAGCCCAATCTCACCGGCACGGCAAAGGCCTATCGTCCCTCGGGCTCGACCCTTGCCAGCGGCAAGCGGCCGAAGGCCACCGGCGACTATCAGCCCTGGACGCCTGGCTAGTCTTTCGGCCTCCGCGATCTACATCGTCAAATTGGATGCATGCGCATCCGCCGCACCTTGCTGTGGACAACGGGAACAGCGGGGATGGCGGTTGCACGGCCGTTGCGCCAACGCGGGCGATGCGGCTCAATGATCCCATCTTACGGAGATGGGAGACCATCGCGTTCGGTTCGGGCAACAGTTCGCGACTGTCCCGAAATGCAGCGGCCGCCGACCAGGACTCGATCGGGAGATAGGCCCCCGGTCTGCAAGCTCCGAAATCGCCCGATGAAATGTGCAGCCGCCGTAAGGCAGGAAAGGCCGCTTGGGAAACCGAGCGGCCTTTTTCTGTTGCCATCGTCCTGGCGTGTCCCGGACGCGGTGCAGCGTGTAACGCTGCGCCGCTGAGCCGGGACCATGTTTCCGAGAGCATCCTGTGGCGTGGGTCCCGGCTCTGCGGAGCGTCACTGCGTGCCGCACCGCGTCCGGGACACGAGGGCTACATCACGCGCTCAGCCGCACGCTTGACCGCATCGAGCCGCCGCGCCTGGTTTTGCGCGCCGCGCTCCTTCAGCAATGCCAGCACTTCCGCCGGCGCGGTGTCGGGCGAGCCCGAATTGAACGGCGGGGCCGGATTGTATTCCATCTGGAGCTGGATTGCTTCCGCCGTGGTGCGATCGATCATGATGGACACCAGCGTCAGCGCGAAATCGATTCCCGCGGTGACGCCGCCGCCAGTGATGCGGTTGCGGTCGACGCAGACGCGCGTCCTGGTCGGCGTGGCGCCGAACTGGCCGAGCATCTCCATCGCGCTCCAATGGGTCGCGGCGCGGTAGCCCTTGAGCAGGCCGGCGGCGCCGAGCGCCAGCGATCCCGTGCAGACGGAGGTGACGTATTTGGCGCCCTCGGCCTGCTTGCGCAGGAAGGCGAGCACCTCCTCATCGTTGAGCAGGTCGTTGGTGCCGCCGCCGCCGGGCACACAGATCACGTCGAGCTGCGGGCAATCCGCGAACGTCGTGGTCGGCGTCAGCATGAGCACGGAATCGCTCGGCACCGGCTCGATCCGCTTCCAGATCAGGTGCAGCTGGGCGCCGGGCACCATGGAAAATACCTGCAAGGGACCGGTGAAGTCGAGCTGGGTGACGCGCGGAAACACCAGGATTCCGATCTGGAGCGGTAGCGACATCGGCAGGTCCTCCAAAGATGTGCTTGACGCGCGAAGACTGGCATGGTGCCTTTGTGTCTGAAATGGCGTAATTCCCTCTATTTCGGACATAGCCTATGATCGGCATCCTGATCTTCCCGGATTTCCAGCTGCTCGACGCGGCCGGCCCGATCTCGGTGTTCGAGGTCGCGGCACGCTGCGCCGGCAAGCCGCTTGCGCTCCGCGTGCTGGCGCTGAATGCCGGGCCGGTGCGCAGCTCGTCGGGCGTCGAGATGATGGCGCGTGATTTCAAGTCGGCGAATGCGATCACGACGTTGGTGGTCGCGGGCGGCGCGGGCGTCGCGGATGCCGCGCGCTGCGAGGTCACACGCGCCTTCGTGCAGCGGCTGGCGCGGCGCGGCGTGCGGGTCGCGAGCGTCTGCTCGGGCGCCTATGTGCTCGCCGAGGCGGGTCTGCTCGACGGCCGCCGCGCCACCACGCATTGGGGCCGGACGCGCGATTTTGTCGCGCGCTATCCGAAGGTGAAGTTCGAGCCGGACCAGATTTTCACCCGCGACGGCAATGTCTGGACGTCGGCCGGCATCACCGCGGGCATCGATCTGGCACTCGCGATGGTCACCGAGGATCAGGGCGAGGAGATCGCGCAACAGACGGCACGCCACCTCGTGCTGTATCATCGCCGCAGCGGCGGCCAGTCGCAGTTTTCCTCGCTACTGGAATTGAAGACGCCGAACGGCCGCTTCGGCGCGCTGTTGTCCTGGGCGCGCGAAAATCTCGACGCGCCGCTGACGGTGGAGGACCTCGCCGATCGCGCCGGCATGAGCGCGCGGCATTTTGCCCGCGCCTTCGCCGCCGAGACCGGCACGACGCCCTCGAAGGCGATCGAGCGGCTCCGGCTCGAAGTCGCACGCGAGCGCGTGCAGTCCTCGCGCGAGGGGATCGAGCTGGTCGCGGAGGCGACCGGTTTCGGCGACCCCGAGCGGATGCGGCGCGCCTTCATCCGCGCCTTCGGCCAGCCGCCGCAAGCGCTGCGGCGCGCGGCGCGGACGGGGTAGGGTGTGTGTCAATCCGGAGTGCGCGGGATAGCGTGTCGGCGTTGCCACAAAGTGGACATCGACGTTGCATAGGCGAATGTCCGCGAAGGGATTGGCGGTTTGTCCAGACTTTGCGCGCGGGCCATGAACAGAATCTGGCACATCGGCGCGGTAGATAACGGGCAACGCCCGAGACCTGCGTTTCGACTCAGATGGCAGCTCCGGCCAGCAAGAAAGCGCCCCCGAGCGCGACCATTACAAGTCCAGGCCAGTTCGATTTGATGCCGAAGCCGCTGCCTGGCCTTTCGGGCTCCAGCGTGTCACGCCCGGAGCGAAGCCACCTTCCACCGCTGAATCGGCCTCGCCAGATGGGCTGGAACGCCATTTGGAGTAAGCCGCCGAAAACAAGGAGCACACCAAGCCATACGAGAGTCATGCTCACCTCCTCTACCCGCGGACGCCGATAGGTTACTCCGCCGAGAACTGCGGTCCATTCAGCGTCTGCTGCTGCTCTCGGATTCAGACCGCCCTTGAAGGCCGCCGGACGCACCAGCGCGCCGCCACGTAGCCTGGAGATCGCAGTCGCAAAGCCAGGCGACGTCTAAGCGTCCTGCTCAGTCCTCGTCCGGCTCGCGGACGACCGGCGGTTGATCGGTTTCGTTCTCTTCATCGTTTTGCTCCTCCTCCTCATCCTCTTCGTCGTCATCAGGATCTCGGGGCGGCATCGCCTTGGTCATGATCGCGAAGATATGCCGGTCGATCTTAGCGGGAACCCGCTCGGGGAGTAGGGTCATGTTGTTGCTCCACGGGTGTGACCCCCTGCGGGCACTCTACCCTTTTTCGGCGGGGCAGACACGAAATTGGCGGCCAGCGCGAGATCCGGTTATCCGTATCAGACGAGCTAGAGGGTGAGTGTCCGATCTCTCGCATTTCCGGTCACGGGGTGGCATTGCGAGGGGACCGCCTGTCCGATTTGCCTTCGAAAGCAGACATTCCGGATAATGAGGACAAGCTTAGGTGGCCGCTATTTGCCGCCGCCCCGCTCGACACGTCCGCGTAGCGTCAAGTGCCGCGCGATCGGCATCAGCATGTATGGCGCGAGGTGAATCGGAAACTGCGTCATCGCGAAATAGAGCCAGGTGGTGGGCGGCAATGCGCCGGCCGTTGCCGCCAGCATCAGGCCGAGATTGCGCTGTGACACCATCAGCCCGAGTGCCAGCGCGCGCTCGGTGCCGATGCGGCGGAACAGCAGCGTGGTGATCGCGAGCAGGGTGAAGTAGATCGCGAAGGACAGAGCTGCGAGGCCGATCGTGAACATCGGCTGTGCAAGGAGGTCGCTCACGACGTCGCCCATGATCGCGGCCGCGAAGATGAAGAGGATGATGATGTTGAGACCGTCGATCGGCGTCTTGTGACGCTGGATCGCCTCCGCGCCGAAGGTCCATCGGATGACTGTGGCGGCCAGCAGCGATGCTGCGAGGATGCCGAGCAGTTTCAGGCCCAGCGTCAGCGGTGTGATGCTCAGCATGTCGCCGAGGAAGATGCCCGCGAACATCGATGCCGTGAAGGGCACCAGCGCGGTCGAGGTCACCAGCGTGATCAGCACGAGCGTGGCATCGAGACCCATCAGCGCGGCGAGGGCCGGGGAGGCCATCATCGGTGAGGCCATGCTCTGGAGCATCAGCGCGAGCGAAAGCCCGGGCGCGCGAGCCGTGAGCCCGGTTGCGTGCGCGATCAGTCCGACGATCAGCGGCACGCCGATCGTGGTCCAGGCCGTGGCAGTTGCAACCAGCGCCGGTCGGCGCAGATGGCTATAGAGGGCCGCCAGATCGACCCGCATGAAAGAGATGCAGAGCAGGCAGAGGATTGCCTCGGTGAGATAGGGACGCAGCAATGCGCCGAGCGGTGGCACCGCGGCCGCGATGAACACGACGGCGGCTACGCCGCGTGTACCTTGGCTGCCGAGCCAGATCAGCGCGCGCAGCGGGAGGGCGACGACGGATTGGAGCGGAGAAGCCATGCGGAACGGCGTTTCAGCCCAATCCCTTCAACCACGCGCCGATCTCGCGCACGGCGACGTTGGCCTCTCGCAACAGCTTGCCCATCGTGAAGAAGCCGTGGAACTGGCCGGGATAGTGCTTGGTGGTCACGGGCACGCCGGCTTGGTTGAGCCGCCCGGCATATTCGCCGCCTTCGTCGCGCAGGGGATCGGCGCCTGCTGTCAGCACATAGGCCGGCGGCAGGCCGGCAAGGTTTTGCGCACGCGCCGGCGAAGCGCGCCAATCATGGATGTCGGCGGCGCCATTGAGGTAGTGGTCGCGGAACCAGCGGATCACCGAATGCGTCAGCAACACGCTGGTCTCAGGCTCGCTGTGGGAGCCGTGGGTCATGGCGAAATCGGTCGCCGGATAGATCAGCACCTGGCCCGCGAGCGCAGGGCCATCGCCGTCGCGCGCGGCCAGCGCCACGACCGCGGCGAGATTGCCACCGGCACTGTCGCCGCCGATCGACAGGCGCGAGGCGTCGATGCCGAGCTCGCGCGCGTTGGCTGCAACCCATGTGGTTGCGGCGATGGCGTCCTCAATGGCGGCGGGAAATTTGTGCTCGGGCGCGAGGCGATAGTCGACCGAGATCACGATCAGCGCGCCTTCGATTGCAAGCTGACGGCAGACGACGTCGTGAGAGTCGAGATCGCCGATCACCCAGCCGCCGCCATGGAAGAACACCAGCGCCGGCGACAGGCCGTCATGTCGGCGCGGTTCCCTGGGCACGTAGATGCGTGCGGGAATCGTGCCGTGCGGCGCCGGGATCGCAAGCTCTGCGACGCGGGCGAGTTCCGGCGGCTCGGGGTTGGTGGCAAAGCGCGCCTGCGAATAATAGGCGCGCGCTTCCAGGGCGGTCAGGGTCTCGTAGGCGGGGCGGCCGGCGTCCTGGAAGGCCCTGTAGACGGCGGCGGCATCGGGATCGAGCACAACGGGCATGGCTGGCGGTCTCTCGGGGTTTCCGGTCAGGGTTGGACGTCGTTTTCGGAAGGCGCTGTCCGCCTCGCATCCCCGGGAGGGGCGATCGACTATCCCATTCGGGCGCCGGTCTGGCCAGACGGGGCCGGGAAGGGCGGGGTTGCCGCCCTTCCCCCGCCGTATTCGCCGTGTTAACCGGAGGGCCTGCGAGCGGCGGTAACCCCTGTAGAATGTCCAACAAGCCCGATTCGCTGTTGAAGCCGCGCGAGATGTTTCGAACCATTACCCTGACAGGTCTTGCGGCGCTTTTGGCCGCCACCGCACTGACGGTTGCGACACCGGCGCAGGCGCAGATCGGCACGATCTTTTCCGATCCGCCGCCGCTGCGGCCGCCCGGCAACATTCCGCGTGGCCAGCCGCAACCGCAGCAGATTCCCGACGACGACGAAGAGGTGCCGGAGCTGCCGCCGCAAGGCCGTGTGCTGCCGTCGCGCCCGATGCCTCCGCCGCCAGGGCGGCAGGGGAATGTGATGCCCGGGCCGGTCGAGACCCAGCCGCTGGCGCCACCGCCGGGCTCCACCGTCGCGCCGCCGAACCAGCCGCCCTCCGCGGCGATTGCGCCGCCCGGTCCGCCGGGAGCCCCGGGTGCGCCCGGTCAGCGCCAGCCCCAGCAGAAGGGCGCTCCGGGTGCCGTGCCGCAGACCCCGGCGAGCCTGCAGCCGGGTGACGAGGTCGTCACCGAACCGCCGGCCCAGAAGATCGTGAACAAGAAGGCGACCTTCTCCGGTCTCGACAAGATCACCGGGCGCATCATCAATTTCGACGAGGAGATCGGCGAGACGGTCCAGTTCGGCGCGCTGCGCGTCAAGACCGACGCCTGCTACACGCGGCCGGCGACGGAGGCCACCAACACCGACGCCTTCGTCGAGGTCGACGAGATCACCTTGCAGGGCGAGGTGAAGCGCATCTTTTCGGGCTGGATGTATGCCGCGAGCCCCGGTCTGCACGGTGTCGAGCATCCGATCTACGACATCTGGCTCACCGACTGCAAAGAGCCGCAGCAGACCATTGCGACCGCCGCGCCAGACCCAGCGACCAAGCCCGCGCCACCGCCGCCCGCGCAGAAGAAGGCCGCGCCCAAGCAGGTCCAGCAGCGTCCGCCGCAGCCCTTGCCGCCGATCCAGCAGCAGCAACCGGCACCGCCGCCGCCCCCGCCGCCGGAGCAGCGGCCAGGTCTGTTCGGCATCCCCGGGTTTGGCCGTTAGGCCAAATCCCGCCGGGTTTGGCCGCTAGGCCAATCCCCCGGGGTTCGGCCGCTAACCCAGCTGTCCATTATTGTCGCGAGGCGATGATCTCGAGCGCGCGTGCGCCCGGAATCGCGTCACCGGGCGAGAGCCTGAGGAAATCGCCGGGCTCGCCGGCGAGCGCCTTGTCGAGCAGTGCGGTGTAGCGCCGCCGCGAGATCTCTGCCGCGCCAAAGCTCTTCAGGTGTTCCGTGACATATTGGGTATCGAGCAGCTCAAAGCCGCCATGGATGAGGCGCGCGACCAGATGCACCAGCGCGACCTTCGAGGCATCGCGTGCGGTGTGGAACATGCTCTCGCCGAAGAAGGCCCGTCCCAAGCTTACGCCGTACAGGCCGCCGACGAGATCCTCGCCCTGCCAGGCCTCGACACTGTGGCAATGACCGAGCTCGTACAGGCCGCCATAGAGGTCACGGATGCGCTTGTTGATCCAGGTGTCCTCACGGCCAACCTGCGGCGCGGCGCAGCCGGCGATGGTCGCCCTGAACGCGGTGTTGACGGTTACGCGAAACACATCCGAGCGCACGGTGCGCGCGAGCCGCGAGGCCACGCGAAACCCATCGAGGGGGATGACGCCGCGCAACTCCGGCTCGACCCAGAACAGGGTCGGATCGTCGGCGCTTTCCGCCATCGGGAAGATGCCGCAGGCATAGGCGCGCAGCAGCACGGCCGGTGTGATTTCAGACGGAGCGGAGTCGCGCGAAGTCATGGTTCGCAATCATAGCAGGATCGCGATGCGGTTGCGATGGGGTGCGCAGCAGGGCGCGAGCTCAACTCGCGGCGGCGGTGCTGGTCTTGCCGGGGCTTGCCGGCACGCGACCGAACTTCAGAATGATCCGGGTTCCGGAATGCGCGGGATCGCGCTCGACCGAAGCGTCGAGCTTGGAGGCCATGGCCGCGACGATGCGCTGGCCCATGCCGGTCGAGCGCGGGTCAGCCTTGACGTTGTCGCCGACGCCGTTGTCGGTGATCGACAGCAGGAGATCGTCGCCTTTCGAGTTCAGCTCGACATGGATCGGGCCGGCGCCGTCGGGATAGGCGTATTTCACCGCGTTCATCACCAGCTCGTTGACGATGATGCCGACGGCGACCGCGCGGTCAGGATCGATTTCGATCGGCTCGGCCTTCAGCGTCAGGCGCGACATCCGGTTGCCTTCGGCCGAGCGGCGGAGATCCTCGAGCAGCGAGTCCAGATACTGGTTCAGGACCACGCTCTTCAGATCCTGCGAGGTGTAGAGACGCCGGTGCACCTGCGCGACCGCGGCGACGCGGCCCATCGCATTGGTCAGTGCCGCCTTGACCTCGTCGTGCGCGGCGGAGCTTGCCTGAAGGTGCAGCAGTGAAGCGATGATCTGGAGCGAGTTGCCGACGCGGTGGTTGACCTCGCGCAGCAGCAGCTCGCGTTCGGCGGCAAGCGCCGCATAGCGGTCACGCGAGGCATGGATCTCGGCTTCGGCTTCCTCGCGCGCCTTCTGCAATTCGGCCTGGCGCAGCGCGCCCTCGGCTGCGACGTGGAGAAGGGGAATGAAATCGCCCGTGACGTCCTTGACGAGATAGTCGGCTGCGCCGGCCTTCAGCGCGGTGACCGCGATGTTGGAATCCTGCGAGGCCGTGACGAACACCACCGGCGGCGCCCCCGGGATCGCCATGATCTGCTCCAGCGTCTCCAGTCCATCGAGGCCGGGCATGTACTGGTCGAGCGCCACCACGTCGATGCCGCCTTCGGCACTCGCGCGGCGGATGCGCTCCAGGCCTTCCTCGCCGCTCGCGGCATGGACGACCCTGTAGCCGCGCCGCGTCAGGCCGCGATCGACCAGGCGCGCCAGCGCAGCGTCGTCATCGATGTAGAGCAGTGTGGGTGTACGTTGGTTCATGGGGCGGCGGGCGGGACCTGGATGACCGAGAAGAACAGGCCGAGCTGCCGGATGGCATTGGCGAAATTCTCGTAGTTGACGGGCTTGGTGATGTAGACGTTGCAGCCGAGCTCGTAGCAGCGCTTGATTTCCTGGGAATCGTCGGTGGTGGTCAGCACCACCACGGGCGAAGCCTTCAGATATTTGTTTTCCTTGATCTGCCTCAGGATGTCGATCCCGGTCATGTCGGGCAAATTGAGGTCGAGCAGGATTAGCAGCGCATTGCCCTTTTGCACGAGCCCAGAGCCGTCGGCGCCGAACAGGTGCAGCATCGCGTCCGTGCCGTTCTTGAAGGAGACGATCTCGTTGTTGACGCCGGAGCGGCGGATGTTGCGCTCGATCAGGCGGGCGTGGCCCTCGTCGTCCTCGATCATGATGATGGTGACAGGCTGGGTCATCGATCTGCGTTCCGGTTGCTTACGTTCCAGGCGATCGGCAGCGTGATGGTGAAGGTGCTGCCCGCATTCAGTTCCGATGATACCGACATGGTGCCGCCGAGGCGACGCACAAGTGCACGCACATGCGCAAGCCCGATGCCCTGGCCGGGCTTGTCCTGGGTTCCCGCGCGGCGGAACAGGTCGAAGATCCGCTGGTGATCCCTAGCGTCGATCCCGCGGCCATTGTCGCTGATCTCGAAGATAGCGTAACCGAGCTTGGTCCGCCCGCGAATTCTGATCTCACCGGGCACTCCGCGCTTCAGATACTTGATCGCATTGTCGATCAGGTTGGAGAAGATCTGCTCGAGCGCGAGCCGGTCGCTCACGACATTTGGCAGCGCCTCGAGATGGATCTCGGCCTGCGCCTCGGCGGCCTGGTGCGCCAGCGTCGACACGATGGCCTCGATCAGCTCGCTTGTGTCAATCTTCACGGGCTGGAATTCGCGCCGACCCTCGCGGGTGAGGTTGAGGATCGCCGAGATCAGCCGGTCCATCTTGGCGATCGACGACTTGATGAAGCCGAGCGCTTCGGAAAAATCCTCCGAGAGCTGCTTGTCGGCGCCCTCGAGCGCGATCTCGCCTGGTCCGGCAGGCGCCAACGGTGGTCCGTCCGCAGGGACTTGGGCGAGGCTGCCGATGCGGCGAAAGATGTCGCTGCCGAGCTCATCGAGCTCGCTGGTGAATCCCATGATGTTGACGAGCGGCGAGCGCAGATCGTGGCTGACGATATAGGCAAAGCGCTGGATCTCGTCGTTGGCCTCGCGCAGATCCGCGGTGCGTTCGTCGACGACGGATTCGAGGTTGGCGTAGGCCTCGCGCAGGCGATTCTCGGCCTCGTCGCGGGCGAGTGCCGAGCGCCGCACCAGCCAGATCGAGATCAGGGCCAACAGCACGACGAGACCGGAGCCGATCCCCGTCATTGATGCGGCGAGCGTCTGGCTGCGGTCGGCATTGGCCGTGCGGAGGCGAAACAGCCGCTCCTCCTCGCCGATCATTGCCGCCGCCACATTGCCAATCGTGGTGGTGCTGCCCTCGGCGGCCGCCTGCCGTGCCAGTGCCATCGCCATGTCCGGCTGGCCCTGCTTGATGGCGTCAATCTCGCGCGCGAATTGGCCGAGACGAGTCTCGATTGCCGCGCTCAGCTTCTCGGTGCTTTCGCGTTGCGCGGCGTTGTCGCCGCTCAGGCGCGTCACCCTGTCGAGCGCTGGAATGATCGCCGCCACGGCCTTTTCGTAATCCGCCTGGAATTCCGGACCCAGCGTCAGGAGGTAGCCGCGCAGGGCGCTTTCGGCGCGGCGGACCTCGAGCAGCAACGCGTTGATCTGATTCTCCACCTCGATGGTGTGAATCACCCACTTGCTGTCGCCGCGGGCCTTGTTGACGAGGTAGACCGAACCGGCGCTGATCACGGTCAGCACCAAAAGACCCGCCGAGAACAGCAGGATCTGCCAGAACGCGCGCCGTCGTTGGGCATCAGCCGTCACGACGATTCACCGGTCTACATTCAGTGGAATTCAAATCGCCCCCTTGGAACTGGCCCCAACCGTCCAGAACGCGATTGAGGCTAAAGGGTTCCACCAAGGGCGAGATTATCTCGGCGCGGGTTCCGCCTTGCCGGCCAGGTACTGTTCCAGCCAGTGGATGTGATAATCGCCGTTGATGATGTCGTCTTCACGCACCAGCGCGCGGAACAGCGGCAGCGTGGTCTCGATCCCTTCGACGACCATCTCGTCGAGCGCCCGGCGCAGCCGCATCAGGCATTCGGCGCGGGTCTTGCCATGCACGATCAGCTTGCCGACCAGGGAATCGTAATAGGGCGGGATCGTGTAGCCCTGGTAGACGGCGGAATCGATCCGGACGCCCAGGCCGCCGGGCGGATGGTATTGCAGGATGCGGCCGGGCGAGGGACGGAAGGTCTGGGGATGCTCGGCGTTGATGCGGCACTCGATCGCATGGCCGATGACCTGGACCTCTTCCTGCCTCGCCGGCAGGTCGCCGCCGGCGGCGATGCGGATCTGCTCCAGCACCAGGTCGATGTCGGTAATGCTCTCAGTGACGGGATGCTCGACCTGGATGCGGGTGTTCATCTCGATGAAGTAGAACTCGCCGTCCTCGAACAGGAACTCGATGGTGCCGACGCCGAGATATTTCATCTCGCGCATGGCTTTGGCGCAGGTTTCGCCAATCTTGGCGCGCGCGGCGGCGGCGAGAACGGGCGAGGGGCCTTCTTCCCAGACCTTCTGGTGGCGGCGTTGCAGCGAGCAGTCGCGTTCGCCGAGATGGATGGCGCCGCCGCGGCCGTCGCCGAGGATCTGGATCTCGATATGGCGCGGCTTCTGGAGATATTTTTCGAGGTAGACGGAGGCATCGCCAAAGGCGGATTTGGCCTCATTGGCTGCCGTCGACAGCGCCACCTGGAGGTCGGCCTCGCTGTGCGCGACCTTCATGCCACGGCCGCCGCCACCGGCCGCAGCCTTCACCAGGACCGGGAAGCCGATCTTGCGGGCGATCGCTATCGCGTCGTCATCGGGGCCGACCGCACCGTCGGAGCCGGGCACCACGGGGATGCCCAGGCGCTTGGCGGTCTTCTTCGCCTCGATCTTGTCGCCCATCAGGCGGATGTGCTCGGCCTTGGGACCGATGAAATGCAGATTGTGCTCCGCGAGGATTTCCGCGAAGCGGGCATTTTCAGACAGGAATCCGTAACCGGGATGCACGGCATCGGCGCCGGTGATCTCGCAGGCCGCGAGCAGCGCGGGGACGTTGAGATAGCTGTCCTTGGATGCCGGCGGCCCGATGCAGACGCTCTCGTCCGACAGGCGCACATGCATGGCGTCGGCGTCGGCGGTGGAATGCACGGCGACGGTCGCGATCCCGAGCTCCTTGCAGGCCCTGAGGATGCGAAGGGCGATCTCGCCGCGATTGGCTATGAGGATCTTGTCGAACATGATGTCCTGCAGTGAATGGCGAGTGGCGAATGGCGAATAGGGACGGCAAGTGCCATTCGCTATTCGCTACTCCCCATTCGCCTACTCAATAATCACCAGCGGCTCGCCGTACTCGACCGGCTGGCCGTCCTCGATCAGGATCTGCGTTACCGTGCCGGCGCGCGGCGAGGGGATCTGGTTCATGGTCTTCATGGCTTCGATGATCAGCAGCGTCTGTCCGACCGAGACCTTGCTGCCAACCTCGATGAACGGCTTGGCGCCCGGCTCCGGCGCCCAATAGGCGGTGCCGACCATCGGCGAGCTGACGGCGCCGGGATGCTTCGACAGGTCGGGCCCGGCGGCGGCAGGCGCGGCGGAGGCTACTGGCAGGGCGGCGGGAGCAGCTGCCATCGGCACAGGCATGGTCGCAGCAACGCTGATGTTGCGGGCGACGCGCAGGCGCAGACCGGCACGTTCGATCTCGATCTCGGTGAGACTGGTCTCATCGAGCAGCAAAGCGAGCTCGCGGACGAGCGCGGAATCCTCGCTGGAAAACTTTGCGGCTGCTTTGTCGTCTGGCTGGCGCGCCATGTTCTTTGATCCGAATGTTCTGTTTGATGAGGAGCTTCAGGCTTTGGGCTTGATGGCAAGCTTGGCGGCAAGGCCCTGGATAGCGAGGCGGTAGCCCTCGATGCCGAAACCGCAAAGCGAGGCGAAGGCCGCGCGCGCGGTGTAGGAATGGTGACGAAAGCTCTCGCGGGCGTGGATGTTGGTCACATGCACTTCGACCGTCGGGATCTGCACCGCAAGCAGCGCGTCGTGCAGCGCGATCGAGGTGTGCGAATAGCCGCCGGCATTGATGATGATGCCCTTCATCTTGCGCGCATGCGCCTCGTGGATGAAATCGATCAGCTCGCCTTCGCGGTTGGACTGCCGGCAATCGGCCTTGAGACCGAAGGCCGCCGCCGTCTCCCGGCACAGCGCCTCGACGTCGGCCAGCGTCGCGTGGCCATACTTTTCCGGCTCGCGCGTCCCCAACATGTTGAGGTTCGGCCCGTTCAGGACGAGGATCGTGTCGGTTGCAGGTTCAGCCATTCCAATCCCGGAAGAGGTGCTCGGCGTGGCGGGGGTTATAGGTAACAATGCGCGTGAGGGGAAGCCTTGACGGCCTCCCGGAGGGGTTCAAGTACCTCATCCAGTGCGCAAAAACCTGTGTGGAAACCACGGAAATCGCTTGTTAACCAGTCCGAAGCATGGCTGCCGGCCAACCGCAAAGGGGGCGGGCATTGCTGCCCGCCCCCTTAAGGTTTAATCGCCATCGGCCTTACACATCGAGGACGGCGACGATCTCGTAGGTGTCCGGATTGATGATCACGATCTGCTCGCGGACCAGAACATACTTATAAGCCCGCCACTCCGGATAAATGGTCACGACCCGGGACGGCAGGGCGTGCAGCGAAATGCCCTCGCGCGGCACGCGGGTACCGATCGAGACCGAGAAGTTCACGTTGGTCACGGGGGCCACGCGCTCCTCGCGGATCACAGACGTGATCTGGGTCCGCTGCTCGGTCGAGAGCTTCGCACCCGCGCCAGCCTGGCCGACCGTGGTCGACGTGGAGCTCTGGCCCTGCGCGTTCTGCTTGGTGCTAGTACCGGTCTGGCCCTGAGCGTTCTGGTTGGTGCTCGTGCCGGTGCCCTTCTGGTTCTCGGCGTTGTTGGTCGAGGTGCCGCTCTTGCTGCCCTCAGCCTTCATGTCCTTCTGGTCCTTGCCGGACTTCGTGGTGTCCTGACTCATGCTCTTGGACTTGTCCTGCTGGGACTTGTCCTGAGCGCGTTCGTCGGTGCGCTGGCCCTTGGTCGCGCCAGCCTTGTCCTCAGCCGCGTTCTTGTTCATCGCGCCGCCCGGGGACCGCTCGTCCTTCATCGCGCCCGACTTGTCTTCGGAAGCGCGATCGGACTTCATCGTGCTGGAGCCGCCGGTCTGGCCGACGGTGCCCTTGTCGTGGCTCATGGAGTCGCGGCCCGTCGAGCCACCGCGTTCGGCGGCACCACCGGAAGGCTGCGATTGCTGCGTCTGCGCGCCGCCGGCGCCACCGCCGCTGTCGCGGCCCATATTGTTCTGTGCGCTTGCCAGTCCCGCGCCCGCGACGAGCGCGATTGCGGCAACCGAGATCATAAAGCGGTTCAACATCGAAATTCTCCTCACGTGTTCATTGCGTCATTGCCCGCGCCGACAACGAAAGGAGATTTCAGTTGTTCCGGAACTTCGCCTGTTCCGCGGCATTTGTTTGTTGAATGCCAGATGAACGACTTTGCACGAAGGCGCCAACGTTCGGCGTCAAGAAAAAAGGCCGGCTTTTCAGCCGGCCTTTCGTGTTTCCAGTATCGCAAAACGTGTTCAGCAGGTTGCCTTGCCGCAGCGGGCAATGCCGATCTTTTCCCTGAGACCGTCGACGCCGACGGCACCGATCACGATCTGCTTGCCGATGACGTAGCTCGGCGTGCCGTTCATGCCCATCGCTTCGGCGAGCTTGAAGTTCTCCTCGATGGTGGCGCGCACCTCGGGGCTGGCGATGTCCTTCTCGATCTTCGCGGTGTCGAGGCCGGCTTCCTTGGCTGCTTGAAGCGCGCGCGCCTTGTCGGCGGCACCGCGGCCGGTGAGCAGCTTCTGGTGGAAGTCGAGATATTTCTTGCCGGACGGATCCTGCATGCGCACGGCGACCGCGACCTGGGCCGCTTCCACCGAGCCCTGACTCAGCACCGGAAACTCCTTCAGCACGACCTTCAGCTTCGGATCGCTCTTCATGAGCGTAAGCATGTCGTCCATCGCGCGCTTGCAGTAGCCGCAATTGTAGTCGAAGAACTCGACGAAGGTGACGTCGCCCTCCTTGTTGCCGAGCACGACCTGGCGCGGCGAGTTGAAGATCGCATCCGCATTCTGCGCGACGCTGGCTTCGTGCTTCTGGGTCTCGGCTGCGGCCTGACGCTTGCTGAGCTCGGCCATGGCCTCCTCGAGCACCTCGGGATGGCTGACGAGATAGTTCTTGATGATGGCCTCGATGTCGGTGCGCTGGCTATCGGAGAAACTGTCGGCCGACGCGGGCGCGGCTGCGCCGAACAGGGCGAGCGCAAACAACGCAGGAGCAAGCAGGCGCAGCGAAGGCATAGGCAAATCCTCTTATCCAAAGCAGGTTTCGAGAAACGTCCCGGCGGCCTCAGGCTCGGCGTCGTGACGTCGCGGTGTCGGGCGTCGTTTTAGGCATTTCATCGCGTGGCGGCTTGGCCGCCACGATGTTCAATTGCGCGGCGGCTTCGCCGCCACGATGTCGTCGGCCTTGACCCATCCGGGGGTGCCGACGGCGAAACGGGTTTTCGCGCGCGTGGCGAGCTCGCGGGCGGTCTTGTTGTCGCCGCGCAGATAAGCGGCCTGCGCCGAGGCGAGATCTGCCTCGGCATATTCGCCCTTCCGGCCATAGGCCATCGCGAGCTGGGTATAGCCGAGCGCCGCCTCGGGCTCTCGCGCCACCGCGGCGCGGAGAATCCGAACAGCGTCGTCGGTGTAGGCCTTATTATCGGTTCCAACCAGAGCCTGCCCAAGTAACATCTCGATGAGGGGCGAGTTGTTCGAGAGCTGCGCCGCCTTGCGCAGGGCCGGGATCGCCTCGGCCGGCTTGCCGCTTTCCAGCAGCGCCTGGCCGCGCACCTCGTAGAAGTACGGGTTGTTCGGCTGGACCTGGATCAGCGCGTCGATCTGGGTGAGCGCGCTGCGCAGGTCTCCGTGCAGATAGGTGCTGATGGCGCGGGCATAGCGCGCCGGCATGCTGTCGTTGGTTTGCGGATAGCGGCGGTACACCGTTTCCGGCCGCTCCATGAAGGCGGAGATCTTGGCGCGCACCATGTCGTGGCGGAGCTGGAGCGCGGGATCGTCCTTCTTGTTCCAGAAGGGGCTGGAGCTTGCGAACTCCTGGAGCGCGGCGACGCGCTCGGCCGGCATCGGATGCGATTGCAGATAGGGATCGGCGCCGCGCGCGGCGAACAGGCTCTCGCTGGTGAAGCGCTTGAAGGTCTCGTACATGCCCTTCGGCGATTGCTGGGTCGCCGTCAGGAATTTTACGCCGGCACGGTCGGCGTTCTCCTCCTGCTGGCGCTGATAGGACAGCAGCGACCTGCGGATCATCTCCTGCGGCGCGGCGATGGCGGCCGCGCCGGCATTGGCGAGGCCGTTGTTGCCAGCGCTGCTGCGCTGGGTGCTGCCTGCGGCGATCGCGCCGGCGCCAAGCAGCATCGCGATGATCATCTGGGTCTGGGCCGTGGCGAGCTGCTCGCGCAGCTTGGACAAATGGCCGCCGGCCAGATGCCCGGTCTCGTGCGCGAGCACGCCGATGATCTGGTTCGGCGTCTCCGACTGGAGCATCGCGCCGTAATTGACGAAGATGCGGCGGCCGTCCGCGACGAACGCGTTGAACGAGCCGTCGTTGAGGATCACCATCTGGATGTTCTGCTTCTCCAGACCTGCGACGCGCAGGATCGGGCGCGTGTATTCGCGCAGCAGCTGCTCGGTCTCGGTGTCACGCAGGACCGGTGGCCCCTTGGCTTGCGCATGCGCGGCCGAGAACGGCGTCAGCGCGATCGCCGCAGACATGACGAGGGCGGTGAGGGCGGAGGCCTTCTTGCGCAATGCGATCTGGAGCAACATCAGGCGGTCTGGGTCAAACGTCTTGATCAAGCAGTTCGTGATTGGTTTTGGCGATTGGCGGCGGACCGGATACGCGATATGCCCTTGCGGGCCGTTCCCCTTATGACCCGTACAATGCGGCCAGTCTGGGGCGCAAGCGCCCCGTTTCCCGGACCGGACGGACCGGTCCGCCAGCGAATAGCAGAAATCGATGCACGATGCGACATTGAGGAACCGGTTGGGGCAATGGCTCGAGCCCTCCCGCCGGAGCGATGTTCCCCCGTTCATGGTGATGGACGTCATGGCCGCGGCGGCCCGAATCGAGGCCGCTGGCGGCCATGTCATCCACATGGAGGTCGGCCAGCCCGCGGCCGGCGCGCCCAAAACCGCGATTGCGGCCGCCCATGCCGCGCTCGAGGCCGGGCGGATCGATTATACCTCCGCGCTCGGCATCCCCAGTCTGCGCGAGCGCATCGCACGCCATTATCGCGACGCCTATGGCTGTGACGTCAGCCCCGAGCGGATCGTGGTGACCACCGGCTCCTCCGGTGGGTTCATCTTGGCTTTCCTGTCGATGTTCGAGCCGGGTGACCGCGTTGCCGTGACGGTGCCGGGTTATCCGCCTTATCGTCATATCCTCACCGCGCTCGGTTGCGAGCCGGTGCTGATCGAGACCACCAACGAGACGCGCCATGCGCTCACCGGCGAGGCATTGCTCGCGGCCCATCGCAAGGCGCCGTTGAAGGGCGTGCTGGTCGGCAGCCCCGCCAATCCGACGGGGACGATGATGTCCCGCGAAGCGCTCGCTGGTCTGATTGCGGCCGCCGAAGACGCGGGAATTCGCTTCATCTCGGACGAGATCTATCACGGGCTCGATTATGCGTTTGCGGCCGTCACCGCCGCCGCGCTCTCCGAGCACGCACTCGTGATCAACTCGTTCTCGAAGTATTTTTGCATGACGGGCTGGCGCGTCGGCTGGATGGTCGTACCTGAAATCCTGGTGCGGCCGATCGAGCGGTTGCAGCAGAACCTGTCGATCTCGGTGCCGTCGCTGTCGCAGATCGCGGCAGAGGCCGCCTTCGACGGCGCCGCCGAGATGGAGGCGATCAAGCACGGCTATCAGGAGAACCGGCGGATCTTGATCGAGGGATTGCCGAAAGCCGGCCTAGCCAAGTTCCTGCCGGCCGACGGTGCATTTTATCTCTATGCCGACGTCTCGGACTTCACCTCCGACAGTTTCGAGTTCGCCAAGCAGATGCTGGAGCAGGCACGCGTTGCGGCAACGCCCGGCCTTGATTTCGATCCCGTTCACGGACGCTCGTTCATTCGTCTTTCTTATGCGCGGTCGCCCGGGGAGATGCGCGAGGCAGTTGACCGGATCGCTCACTGGCTTAAATAGCCGCCAGTTTTCGACCACTTCCGGAGTTCATCTTGTCTGATCGATCTGCCCCGACCGCGGCTGCGCCGCACTTTTCTCTCGCCGCATTGATGTGGCCGACCCGGCCCGGCGAAACCGTAGGCAGCTTGCGCGCCGTGGTGCTGATCGCGCTCGGCACCGCATTGATGGCGCTATCAGCGAAGGTCAGCCTGCCGTTGCCCTATGTCCCCATGACGTTGCAGACGCTGGTGGTGCTGATGATCGGTGCTGCCTATGGCTGGCGTCTTGGCAGCGCAACCATGATGGCCTACCTCGCCGAAGGTGCGCTTGGCGCGCCGGTATTTGCCGGGCCGGTGGGTGGCATTGCACCGCTGCTCGGCCCGACCGCGGGATATCTGTTCGGTTTCATTGCGGCCGCTTTCGTGACCGGCTGGCTCGCCGAGCGCGGCTGGGATCGCAGCGTGCCGCTTTTGTTTGCAGCAATGGCTGTAGGCCATATCGTCATTCTGGCCGCCGGCTTCGGCTGGCTGGCGTTCGGCCTCGGGCTGGGCGTTGCGAAATCCTGGCAGGTCGGCATCGTGCCGTTCGTTGCGGCTTCGCTGGTCAAGAACGCGCTTGGCGCGACGTTGATGCCAGCCGCGCGCAGGCTGATCGAGCGCCGAAGGTAAAACCGGCAAAAGCGAGCGGTTCCGATTGACAGGGCCGGCCAAGTTGATCTTGGCTGGCCCAAAGTTTTGAGGGGGAGTGAAACGATGACGACGACAACGATGGCGGAGGCGCCGATCGCGCCGCCCGCAGCAAAGCCGTGGTACAAGGTTCTCTACATCCAGGTGCTGATCGCCATCGTGCTCGGCGCCATCGTCGGCTGGCTCTGGCCACAGCTCGCCACCAACGAATGGATCAAGGCGCTCGGTGACGGCTTCATCAAGCTGATCAAGATGGTGATCGCCCCGATCATCTTCTGCACCGTCGTCTCCGGCATCGCCCATATCCAGGATGCCAAAAAAGTCGGCCGCATCGGCGTCAAGGCGCTGGTCTATTTCGAGGTCGTCTCGACCTTTGCCCTGGTGATCGGACTCATCATCGGCAATTTGGTGAAGCCGGGCGCAGGCTTCGGGGGTGGAGCGGCCAACGAGGCGGCCGTTGCGAATTACGCCAAGCAGGCCGCCGGCCAGAAGTCCGTCGACTTCGTGCTGCACATCATTCCGGACACCGTGGTCGGCGCCTTCGCGCAGGGCGAGATCCTCCAGGTGCTGCTGTTCTCGGTGCTGTTCGGCTTCGCGGTCATGAGCCTCGGCGAGCGCGGTCACACTATCCGCAGCTTCATCGACGACGCCGCTCATGCCGTGTTCGGCGTCATCTCCATCGTGATGCGCGCGGCGCCGATCGGCGCGTTCGGTGCGATGGCCTATACGATCGGCAAGTTCGGCACCGGCGCGATCCTCAATCTGGTCGGGCTGATCGCCACGTTCTACGTCACCGCGGCGCTGTTCGTTTTCGTCGTGCTCGGCACCATCGCACGCCTGGCAGGGTTCTCGATCTTCAAGTTCCTGGCCTACATCAAGGACGAATTGCTGATCGTGCTCGGCACCTCGTCCTCGGAAAGCGCGCTGCCGTCCCTGATGGAAAAGCTGGAGCGGCTCGGCTGCTCCAAGTCGGTGGTCGGCCTCGTGGTGCCCACCGGGTACTCGTTCAATCTCGACGGCACCAACATCTACATGACGTTGGCGACGCTCTTTATCGCCCAGGCGCTCGGTTACGATCTCTCCTTCAGTCAACAGGCCACGATCCTGGTCGTGGCGATGCTGACGTCGAAAGGCGCTTCCGGCATCACCGGTGCGGGCTTCATCACGCTGGCGGCGACGCTGGCCGTGGTCGATCCGCGCCTCGTGCCGGGCATGGCGATCGTGCTCGGCATCGACAAGTTCATGAGCGAGTGCCGCGCGCTGACCAATCTGTGCGGCAACGGCGTCGCCTGCGTGATCGTCGCCTGGTGGGAGGGTGAGCTCGACCGCGACAAGCTCAACGCCAATCTCTCCAAGCAGATCGATCCGACCGACATGGAGACGGCGATCACGACGGACTGATCGGCAAGCTGCTTCGTCAGGCTTCGCGAAATCAGGGCTGATCGAGATCCGATCAGCCCTTTTCCTTTTGGGGTCTAGAACCGCTCCGGCCGATACGGCGCGGGATCAATCGCCGGCGTCTCGCCGCTCATGATCTCGGCGAGCAGCCGTCCGGTCGCGGGTCCCAGGGTAAAGCCCTGATGGCCGTGGCCGAAATTCATCCAGAGGCCGGGATGACGCGGCGCTTGCCCGAGGACCGGCAGCATGTCGGGTGTGCAGGGGCGGGTGCCGAACCACGGATCGGGCTCGACGCGCTTGCCGAGGTCGATCAGCTCGCGTGCGGAGCCTTCCGCGCTGGCGAGCTGCACGGGCGTTGCGAGCGCGTCCGGGCTCGTCAGCTCAGCTCCCGTGGTAATGCGGATGCCCTTGGCCATTGGGCCCATGGCGTAGCCGCCGCCCTTGTCGACGAGAGGCAGGTCGAGCGAGGCGCCGCCGCTGTAGTGCATGTGGTAGCCGCGCTTGCGCACCAGCGGAATGCGATAGCCGAACTTGTGCAGCAGATCGGGCGACCATGGTCCGAGCGTCACGACGGCATGGGGGGCGTCGAGGCGCCCCTGGTCCGTATCGACGGACCAGCCGGTCGCGGTCTGCCGCAGGCTCTGGGCATTCCCGAGAACTATGGTGCCGCCGAGACGCTCGAACAGCTCGGCATACGCCGTGACGAGCGCCCCTGGATCGGACACGGTCCAGGTGTCGAGCCAGTGGATCGCGCCGGGGAGATCGTCGCGCAGGATCGGCTCGGCCTTGGCAAGCTCGCTGCCGGAGAGCACGCGAAAATTCACGCCGAATTCACGTTGATCTTCCTCCGCCGTCTTGATCGCGAGGTCGAATGAAGCGGCATCGCGATGCAGCATGCGATAGCCTGCGCGGCGGATCAGATTGTCGGCATGGGCTTCGCGAATGAGGATGTCGTGCTCTGCGGTCGCGTAGGCGATCAGCCGTGCCCAGGCCTCGATCGCCTCGCGATGCCGCTTCGGCGCCGAGTGCCACCAATAGCGGAGCAGGGGCTCGACATGGCGGTGAAGCGACGACAGGCTGTAGCGCACATCGTTGGTGCGGCCGGTCGCGATCTTCAGCAGCGTCGCAAGGTCGCGCGGCATCGGATAGGGGCGGACCGCCTCGGCCTGGATCATTCCGGCATTGCCATAGCTGGTCTCGCGGCCCGGCTCCCTGCGATCGACGAGCGTGACGGTCCAGCCGCGCTGCTGCAGGTGCAGCGCCGCGCTCACGCCGATCATGCCGCCGCCGAGAACGATTGCGCTTTGCATCGGAAGAATTCTCCTGTCGGTTATTCCCAAGTAAGGAAGCCGGGAGCGGACGATAGAGTCGGTGCTGCGGCGAGCCGTGCCAGGTCAGGCACGGGCCGGCACAATTGCGCATCGCCCACGAACGCAGCCTCAACGCTCGCGGCAACCGAGAGCACGATGGCGTCGCCGCCACGCGGACCGACGATCTGGAGGCCGAAGGGCAGTCCGGCTTCATCGAGGCCGAGCGGAATGCTGATGGCGGGATGGCCGGGAAGCGTGACGGCGTAGGCCAGCGCGAGCCAGTGGAAGTACGATTTGGTCGGCGCGCCGTCGATCTCTGCCGGATAAGGCTCCGACCATGGCCGCGGGCTCAGCGTGATGGTCGGGCTGATCAGCACGTCGCAGGTTTCGAAGAAGCTTTGATAAGCGCGATAGATCCGCGTCTGCGTCGTCGTGGCCCGCGCGTGGTCTTCGAGCGTGTAGCCGAGCCCCTCCTCGACATTGGCGCGGACATTGGGGCCGAGCATCTCGGGACGTTCTTTGTAGTTCTTGCCGTGCGTCGCCAAAAACATCCCCGCGCGCAGCACGGCGAAGGCGTCGTCGGCGCCGGAGCAATCCGGCGTCGCCTCGCGGGATTCCGCGAAGAGAGGCGCAAGCTTTTTCATGCGGGCGCGAAACACGCGCCGGATCGCCTGCTCGGTCGGGGCGAAGCCAAAATCCTCGGTGAAGGCGAGGCGCAGCCTGCCGAGCTCTGCGGAGCGCGGAGCGGCCCAGCGCTCGGCGCGGCCGCGCAGGGGCTCGCCGGGCAGCGTATAGGCGAGCGGATCGCGGGCATCATCGCTCGCCATCACCGACAGCATCAGCGCAGTGTCGGCGACGTTGCGCGCCATCGGCCCGTCGGTCGACAAATTGGACCAGCCGAACGCGCGTTTTTCGCTGGCGACGAGGCCGTAGGACGGGCGCATGCCGACAATGCCGGCGAAGCCGGCCGGATTGCGCAAGGAGCCGCCGGTGTCCGAGCCCGAGGCGAGCGGAGCCATGCCGCAGGCGAGCGCCACCGCCGAGCCGCCGGAGGAGCCGGCCGCCGAGCGCATGGGATCGAAGGGGTTGCCGGTCGCGCCGAACACGGGATTGCGGGTGTTGCCGCCGGCCGCCCATTCCGGCGTGTTGGTCTTGCCGAAGATGATGGCGCCGGCGGCGCGCAGGCGCGCAACCGAGCTCTGGTCAGCGGCTGGGACGTTATCCTTCAGCAGTGGGCTGCCATAGGTGGACCGCATCCCGGCGGTGTCCTGGGTGTCCTTGATGAGGACGGGAAGGCCGTGCAGAGCGCCCCGATCCTCGCCGCGCAGGATGGCAGCTTCGGCCGCCTTGGCAGCGGCACGTGCACCTGGCTCGTCCAGTGTCACGACGGCGTTGACGGCGGGATTGACGGTGCCGATCCGCGACAGGCAGGAATCCAGCAGCTCGACGGGCGAGATCGCCCGTGCGGCCAATAGGCGGCGCAGCTCGACGGCACCGGAATCGCAAAGCTCTGACAATGCCGTCCCCATTCTGATTGCGAAAACGGCTTAGCACATCGGGATAACGGCGAAACAAAAACGCCCGGCAGTGCCGGGCGTTTTGCATTGGGTGTTCGGCTTTATTCGCCGCCGCCGAAGCGGCGGGACCACCAACCGGCGCGGCGCGGTGCGGCCGGCGTTTCGCTTGCCGCTTCCGGCGCCGGTTCAGCTTCCGGCGCGGTGACTGGCTCGGCCGCTTGCGCAACCGGCGTTGCCGGCTCGCTCGGGCTGCTCGACAGGAAGCTCACCTTCTCGCGGACTGTGGAGCGGCGCCGTGCGGCCTTGTCGTCGGCGGGCTCTTCCTCCGCGGCAACGGGTTCGGGCTGGGCCGGCGCCTCGGTCTGCAGCTCGGCGCGCGGCTCAGGCTGCGAGACTTGCGGCTCAGCGCTGTGCTCGGCTTGCGCAATCGAGGGCGCAGCCTCACCGCCGAAGCCGTCGAAATCGGCAACCGCGTCGGCAGCTTCCGATGGCTGATTGGTGCCGAGTTCGTCGCCGATGGAGCCGGCAAGACCTTCCTCGCCACCGCGACGGCGGCGTCCGCCGCGACGACCACGCCGGCGCCGGCGGTCCCCGCTGCCCTGCTGCTCACCACGGGCTGCTTGTTCTTCGCCTTCTTCGCCTTCCTGCTCGGGCTCGGCATCGTCCTCGCCTTCGCCGGTCGCTACGGCCGCCTCGGGAGGGGTGGGGGCGCCATCATCGCGCAACTCGCCGTCGCGCGGGCCACCGCGGCCGCGGCGGCGACGGCGGCGCTTGCGGCGCTGGCCGTCCTGCTCGGAGGCGGCGTCGCCTGCGGCCTGCTCCTCGGCGAGGCCTTCGGTCTCCTCGGTCTCGACCTCGGATTCGGTCTCCGGATCGAACTCCTCGTCGTCGTAAGCTTCTTCGGCCAGGGGCGGCGGGCTCGCGGCGGCCTGCGCCACGAGCAGCGCCTTGGCGGCCTCCAGCGTATGCACCTGCTCGCCGCGGTCGATGAGATAGGCCTGCGGCCCGCTGACGCTGGAATCTGCGATAACCGAGAGGGTGACCTTGAAGCCGTTCTCGAGATCACGCAGATGGCCGCGCTTGTGGTTGAGCACATAGAGCGCGACGTCGGTGCGGGTGCGGACCACGAGATTGTGGGTCGCGCCCTTCATCAGGATCTCTTCGAGGCCGCGCAGCAGCTGGAGCGCCACCGAGGACACCGAGCGGACATGGCCGGTGCCGCCGCAATGCGGGCACGGATCGGTCGAGCTCTCGAGCACGCTGGCGCGGATGCGCTGGCGCGACATCTCGAGCAGGCCGAAATGGGAGATGCGGCCGACCTGGATGCGCGCGCGATCCTGCCTGAGGCAATCGGACAGCTTGCGCTCGACCGCGCGATTGTTGCGCTTCTCGTCCATGTCGATGAAGTCGATGACGATCAGGCCGGCGAGGTCGCGCAAGCGAAGCTGGCGGGCGACCTCTTCGGCCGCCTCCAGATTGGTCTTGAGCGCGGTGTCCTCGATGTGGTGCTCGCGCGTCGATCGTCCGGAGTTGACGTCGATCGAGACCAGCGCCTCGGTCTGGTTGATCACGATGTAGCCGCCGGAGCGCAGTTGCACGGTCGGCGAGAACATCGCGTCCAGCTGACTCTCGACGCCCATGCGCGAGAACAGCGGCTGGCCGTCGCGATACTGCTTCACCGCGCCGACATTGGCGGGCATCAGCATCTTCATGAAGTCGCGCGCTTCACGGTAGCCGGATTCACCCGCCACCGAGATCTCGTCGATCTCCTTGTTGTAGAGGTCGCGCAGCGAGCGCTTGATCAGCGAGCCTTCCTCATAGACGAGGGTCGGGGCCTGCGAGTTCAGCGTGAGGTCGCGCACCGTCTCCCACATCCGGATCAAATATTCGAAGTCGCGCTTGATCTCCGGCTTGGTGCGGGCAGCGCCGGCGGTGCGCAGGATGATGCCCATGCCCTCGGGCACGTCGAGATCCTGCACCACTTCCTTCAGGCGCGAGCGGTCCTGGGCGCTGGTGATCTTGCGGCTGATGCCACCGCCGCGCGCGGTGTTGGGCATCAACACGGCATAGCGGCCGGCGAGCGACAGGTAGGTCGTCAGCGCCGCGCCCTTGTTGCCGCGCTCTTCCTTGACGACCTGCACCAGCATCACCTGGCGGCGCTTGATGACTTCCTGGATCTTGTACTGGCGGCGCGGACGGAAGGTGCGCTCCGGCACTTCCTCCAGCACGTCGTCTCCGCCGACGGATTCGACGACTTCCTCTTCGGCTTCCTCGTCGTCTTCGTCTTCCTCGGCGTCGTCGTCTCCGGCAGCCGCTTCGGAGTCGTGATGCGGAGCCTCGGCGTTCTCGCCGGCGGCGTACACGGCGTCGGCCGGTTCAGCCGCTGATGTCACGGCCTCGGCGAGATCCTCGGCGTGTGCTTCGGAGGCAACCTCTTGCGGCTCGGCAACGACCCCGGTGGCGACCACGGGCTCGGCGCCGATTGCTGCGACAGGTGCAGGCGTCTCGTCGGCATGTTCATGGTCGTGATGATCGTGCTCGCCGTGATGACTATGGTCGTCATGATCGTGGGCGTGATGATCGTCACCATGGACATGATGATGGTCGTCGTGACCATGTCCTTGGTGATCATGTCCCTCGTGGTCATGATCGTCGTGATCGTGGCCTTCGTGCTCGCCGTGATGCTCCGCGCCGGCGTGCAGGTGCTCGCCCTCGTGCAAGGCGCCTTCGGGCAGGGCCTCGCCCTGGACCGGTTGGGCCGCGGGATCGGCGCCTTCGACAATGTCGCTGCGGACGCGTTCGCCATGACTACGGCGGCGTGAGTTGCGGTGGCGCGAACGGCGGCGGCCGTGGGAGCGGTTCTCGCTCTCTTCCTCGGCCTCGCGATGGGCCTGTTCCTCGGCCTCGATCAGCGCCTGCCGGTCCGCGACCGGGATCTGGTAGTAATCGGGATGGATTTCGCTGAAGGCGAGGAAGCCATGGCGGTTGCCGCCATATTCGACGAAGGCGGCCTGGAGCGAGGGTTCGACCCTTGTGACCTTGGCGAGGTAGATATTCCCGCGCAGTTGCTTGCGTTGTGCGGTCTCGAAATCAAACTCTTCGACGCGATTGCCGCGGACCACGACGACCCGGGTCTCTTCCGGGTGGGTGGCATCGATCAACATCTTGTTGGGCATGTCTTAACTCTTGGCGGCGGCGGGCGCGATTCACCGTGGGCGCGTATCGCGCCGCCGGGTGACGCGACGGTCCACCTGATTCGGGGGTGAGGGGAAGGCCGAAACGCCGTCTCTCGCGCCTTGCCGAACCGGAAGCTTCAGGACCACGGCGGCGTGCGGGATTTTCACTCCGCAGCGTCGCGAATGGTCCTTCAGAATTCGTCGGCACAGTCTGGCGCATCAAGCGTCGGCCCGTATGAAACATTGGGCGGCGAGGCCGCCCTTCAATCAGTTGCTGCTGGCCAGGCATGGCGCGAGCGCGCTCGCCTTGGGGATCACGAACCGCTCCCTTGGGATCAAGGGACCGGGTAATGGGTTACGTCGCTGTCAGAAGAACTGTCCCGGTCACGCGAGTGGTAACTTAGGACCGTCCGCCGCCGACGCTTGACCCGCTCCACCTCGCTGCCGCGCACCGCGCTGGTCTTAGAGGGAAACGGAAAACGCTGGAATTCTCAAACCTTGAGAGTTCCGGCGATGCACCGGCAGGCTGAATGCGACACAACCGGAAATATCGGCCGTCAGCATTCCGTACATACGAGGAATGAGCCATACGTGCAAGGGAGCGTCGCACGGCGGTCACAGTCAGCGAGTTTCGCATTTCTGTCATTAAGGATCGATTAACCCTGTGGTTCTATTGCGTTAAAAGGGCTGCTCGGAGGCGCGGAATCGGTGGCGAGCCGCACAAATCGACGGATTCTGCTGGGATGCGCGCTGCTGTGCGCTGCAGCATTGCCATGTGCTGATTCCTCGCGCCTGAGGGCGGCGGAGAGCCAGCCGCAACCCGCTGTTGCGGTAGCGAATTTCCCGATTGCCTCGGCCGCCCGGCTGGCCGGTGACGGCAAGCAGACCCGCTTCGTTCTCGACATCGACCAGGCCATCACCTTCCGCGCCGTCACGCTGGCCGACCCGTACCGGGTGGTCGTTGACGTGCCGCAGGTCAATTTTCAGCTGCCGGCGGGCACAGGGGCCGGGGGGCGTGGACTGGTCAAGGCGTTCCGCTACGGGCTCGTCATGCCAGGCGGCTCGCGAATCGTGTTCGACCTGGCGGGACCGGCCAGGATCGCCAAGTCCTACGTGGTGGAGGCCGCCAACGGCCAGCCAGCCCGGCTTGTGCTGGAGCTGGAAGAGGTCGACCGGGCCGCCTTCGCACAGTCGCTCGCGCCCGAAAATCGTCCCCAGCTACGGCCCACCATCGCCGAGGCGAAGCCTGCAATGGCTCCCGCGACGACAGCCCCGGAAACGGCGCAGCAGAAGGCCGATGGCCGCCCGGTGGTCGTGATCGATCCCGGCCATGGCGGCATCGACAATGGCACGCAGTCGAGCGGCGAGAGCGAGAAGAACCTGGTGCTGGCCTTTGGGCTGGCGCTGCGCGACAAGCTGGAGAAGGCCGGCAAATACCGTGTGGTCATGACCCGGGACGACGACACCTTCATTCCCCTCAATGACCGGACCAAGATCGCCCGCAATCTCAAGGCCGCCTTGTTCGTCTCGATTCATGCCGACGCGCTGCCTCGTGCCGAAGGCGATGCGCAGGGCGCGACCATCTATACGCTGTCCGACAAGGCGTCCGACGCCGAGGCCCAGCGGCTGGCGGATGCGGAAAACCGGGCCGATGCGATCGCCGGTTTCAACCTGGCGGAGGAACCGACCGACGTCGCCGACATCCTGATCGACCTCACGCAGCGCGAAACCCGTACCTTTTCAAACCGTTTCGCCCGCCTTTTGATGGGTGAAATGAAGTCGACGGTGCGGATGCACAAGCATCCCCTGAAGTCGGCCGGCTTCCGGGTCCTGAAGGCGCCCGATGTGCCCTCGGTGCTGGTCGAGATCGGTTATGTCTCCAACAGGGGCGACCTCGAACATCTGGTCTCCGAGGGCTGGCGGTCCCGCGCTGTGGGCTCGATGGCGCAGGCAATCGACGGGTTTTTGACCAAGCGGTTGGCTACGGCGGGATCGTCAAATTGACGACCCTGGGATCGTCAAATTGACGACCTCGGGATCGCCCAAAGGGGCGACCCGGGGGATCCCCAATTGGGCGACCCTGGGGTCTTCAAACTGAAAGGGTTTTTCCGTCCCGTCGCAAAAGCCCTAGTTTGGCCACAGCGGGCGCTTTATAAAAATGCCGCAGGGGGGTTCCGGAATCGGCGAGAACCCCGTTCGGCAAGCGTCTTAAGTCCGGCACTGATGGTATTGCGTAAGCCGGTGAATTCGCGACGTGAAGTTGGCGCCTGTTTGGGGTGCCAAGGGGCCGAGACTGGGCTGATACTGGGCTGATCCAGAGTTTGAACGGATAAACAGATAATGCGCTTGCTGGTGCGGTTCATGGGCTTCCTGTTCGCCGCGGGAACGGTGGTGTTCCTTGTCGGTGTCGGGGCCGTGGCAGGCCTGATTTGGCATTTCTCCAAGGACTTGCCTGATTACTCTCAGCTTCAGGATTACGAGCCGCCGGTGATGACCCGCGTGCACGCGGTCGACGGTTCGCTGCTCGGCGAATACGCCAAGGAGCGGCGGCTGTATTTGCCGATCCAGGCCGTGCCCAAGCTCGTGATCAACGCGTTCCTGGCAGCCGAGGACAAGAATTTCTATGAGCATGGCGGTATCGACTACACCGGCATGGCGCGCGCCGGCGTTGTCTACATCCAGAACTACGGTTCTAACCGCCGTCCGCAGGGCGCTTCCACGATCACCCAGCAGGTTGCGAAGAACTTCCTGCTGACCAACGAGGTCTCCTTCGCCCGCAAGATCAAGGAAGCCTTGCTGGCGATGCGGATCGAGAAGACCTACTCGAAGGACAAGATCCTCGAGCTGTATCTGAACGAGATTTATCTCGGCCTCGGCGCCTACGGCATTGCAGCCGCTTCGCTGGTCTATTTCGACAAGTCGGTGAACGAGCTGACCGTCGCTGAAGCCTCCTACCTCGCCGCGCTGCCGAAGATGCCGGCGACGCTGCATCCGGTCCGCAACCGCGACCGCGCCGTCGAGCGCCGCAACTACGTGATCGACCGTCTGGTGGAGAACGGCTGGATCAAGCAGGCCGACGCCGACAAGGCGCGCAAGGAGCCGCTCGCCGTCACCAGCCGTTCCAACGGCGCCCACACCTTCGCGGGCGAATATTTTGCCGAGGAAGTCCGTCGCGACATCTTCGAGCGCTATGGCGAGAAGAAGCTGTACGAGGGCGGTCTCTCCGTCCGCACCACGCTCGATCCGAAGATCCAGGTCATGGCGCGCAAGGCCATGGTCTCGGGCCTCGTGAACTATGACGAGCAGCAGGGCTATCGCGGCGCCATAAGCAAGCTCGATGTTTCGGGTGATTGGGGCGTGAAGCTCGCCGAGATCAAATCGCTGTCCGACATCTCGCCATGGCGCATGGCGGTGGTGCTGGAGACCAGCGACCAGTCGGCCCGCATCGGCTTCCAACCGAGCCGCGAGCTTGGCGGCGCCATCAGCAAGCAGCGCGAGACCGGCCTCGTCACACTCGATGGCGTGCGCTGGGCGCGCGCGGCCCAGGGCAATGCCAGGGGCAAGACGCCAACGTCCGTGGCGCAGGTGCTTGCGCCGGGCGACGTGATCTATGCCGATCCGCTCTACAGCAAGGAGGGACAGCCGGTCGAAGGCCAGTACCGGCTGCGCCAGATCCCCGAAGTGTCCGGCGCCATGGTGGCGATGGATCCCTGGACCGGCCGCGTGCTCGCGATGGTCGGCGGCTTCTCGTTCGACCAGAGCCAGTTCAACCGCGCCACGCAGGCCTACCGGCAGCCGGGGTCGTCGTTCAAGCCGATCGTCTATTCGGCCGCACTCGACAACGGCTATACGCCCTCGACCGTCGTGCTCGATGCTCCGATCGAAATCGATCAGGGGCAGGGCGCAGGCGTGTGGCGGCCGGAGAACTTCTCCTCGGGCAAGTTCCAGGGACCGGTGACCCTGCGCAACGCGCTGCGGCAGTCCCTCAACACGGTGACGGTGCGCCTCGCACAGGACATCGGTATGCCCTTGATCGGCGAATATGCCCGCCGCTTCGGCGTCTATGACGAACTGCCGAACTATCTCTCGTACGCGCTGGGCGCCGGCGAGACGACGGCGATGCGCATGGTCACGGCGTACTCGATGCTCGCCAATGGCGGCCGCCGCGTGAAGCCGACGTTGATCGACCGTATCCAGGACCGCTACGGACACACCATCTTCAAGCACGACCAGCGTGAATGCCGCGGCTGCGATGCGCCGGGCGGCTGGAAGAACCAGGCGGAGCCGCAGCTGATCGACCGCCGCGAGCAGGTGCTGGATTCCATGACCGCCTATCAGATCACCGAGCTGATGGAAGGCGTGGTGCAGGCCGGTACGGCCACGGTCATCAAGGAAGTCGGCAAGCCGGTTGCCGGCAAGACCGGCACCACCAACGAGGCCAAGGACGCCTGGTTCGTCGGCTTCTCGCCCGACGTCGCCGTCGCCATCTATATGGGCTACGACAAGCCGCGTCCGCTGGGTAAGGGCAACGCCGCAACCGGCGGCCATCTGGCGGCTCCCATCGCGCGCGATTTCCTCAAGCTCGCGCTTGCCGACAAGCCGGCGGTTCCGTTCAAGGTGCCTGCCGGCATCAAGCTCGTGCGCGTCGTCTCCAAGACCGGCATGCGCGCAGGTCCCGGCGAGACCGGCGGGACCATCCTCGAAGCCTTCAAGCCGGGCACGGCGCCGCCGGACAATTACTCCGTCATCGGCGTTGCCGACGCCGACGGACGCATGCCGGCCTCGCAGCAGCAGCAGCCGGATTCCGGCTTCTTCATGCGGCCCGGCACCGGCGGGTTGTACTAAGGCCGGATAACACAGACGATCACGGTTCCGGCGGTTGCGCTTTGCAGCCGCCGCCGCTACATCCCCATCTCGAATTGCACGCGGGATTCCGCGAGACACGAGAACCACATGCGCGCCGAAATCGAACGGTTGGTAGAAGAGATCAAGCAGTCAGTCGGGCTGCTGAGGAGGCATCTTTGACGTCGAGAAATCGACGGCGCGCCTCGCTGAGCTGAACAAGCTCGCAGAAGATCCCAACCTCTGGAACGATCCCCAGAAGGCCCAGAAGCTGATGCAGGAGCGGACCTCGCTGGAGGATTCGCTTGGCGGCATCGGCAAGGTCGAGCAGGAGCTCGAAGACGATATCGGCATGATCGAGCTCGGCGAAGCCGAGGGCGATGAGGGCGTCGTCAAGGAAGCTGAAGCTGCACTGAAGAACCTCAAGAAGGAAGTCGCGCGGCGCGAGCTCGAAGCGTTGCTGTCGGGCGAGGCCGACCGGTTCGATTCCTATCTCGAAGTCCATGCCGGCGCCGGCGGCACCGAGAGCCAGGACTGGGCGCAGATGCTGCTGCGCATGTACACGCGCTGGGCCGAGACGCACGGCTTCAAGGTCGAGTTCCTGGAAGAGTCCGAGGGCGAAGAGGCCGGCATCAAGTCAGCGACGATCCAGGTCTCGGGCCACAACGCCTATGGCTGGCTGAAGACCGAAGCTGGCGTGCACCGCCTCGTCCGCATCTCGCCGTTCGATTCCAACGCACGGCGACACACCTCGTTCTCCAGCGTGCAGGTGTTTCCCGTCATCGACGACAGCATCAAGATCGACATCAAGGAATCCGACGTCCGCGTCGATACCATGCGCTCGGGCGGTGCCGGCGGCCAGCACGTCAACAAGACCGAATCCGCGGTGCGGCTGACGCATATTCCGACCGGCGTTGCCGTGGTCTGCCAGGCCGGCCGCTCACAGCACAAGAACCGGGCCCAGGCCTGGGACATGCTGCGCGCACGCCTGTACGAAATCGAGCTGAAGAAGCGCGAGGAGAAGGCCGCCGCCGACCAGGCCGCCAAGACCGATATCGGCTGGGGCCACCAGATCCGCTCCTACGTGCTGCAGCCCTACCAGATGGTGAAGGATCTGCGCACGGGCGTGCAGACCTCCGACACGTCGGGCGTTCTCAACGGCGAGCTCGACGACTTCATGGCAGCGACCTTGGCGCAGCGCGCCTTCGGGACCACCGGTGCCGACATCGAGGACGTGGACTGATTATGCCCCGCATCGCCTTCATCGGGCTTGGACGGATGGGCCACGGTATGGCCGGCCGCTATCTCGATGCCGGCTTCACGGTGACTCTGTGGAATCGCAGCAGGGCCAAGGCTGACGACCTGATCGCGCGCGGCGCGCACTGGGCGACCTCGCCTGAGGATGCCGCGATCGATGCCGACGCCGTCGTGACCATGGTCGCCGACGACGAAGCCTCCCGCGCAGTCTGGCTCGGGCCGAAGGGCGCAGCCAAGACCGCGAAATCAGGCACCATCGCGATCGAATGCTCGACCGTCTCTTATGACCACGCCCGCGACATGGGCCGCGAGCTCAACGCGCGCGGGCTGATCTATCTCGACTGCCCTGTGACGGGGCTGCCCGACGCGGCCGCCAGTGGAAAGCTGACGCTGCTGGTTGGCGCCGACGCGGCCGATCTCGAGCGCGCGCGGCCTTATCTCGACCCGATCGGCTCGACCATCCGCCATTTCGGCGCCGTCGGCTCCGGCACGGTCTACAAGCTCATCAACAACCTCATGGGCGCGATCCAGATCGCAGGGCTTGCCGAAGGCCTCGCGATCGCCGAGCAGGCCGGCCTCGACATGAACCTGGTGCTGGAATCGATCCAGGCGGGCGTGGCCGCGAGCCCGCAGGTTCAGCGTCACTCCAAGCGCATGGTTGCCCGCGATTTCAGCGGCGCGACGTTCACGGCGGCGCTGCGTCACAAGGATGCCGCCTATGCGGTGAAGCTTGCGGAGAGCCTGCTGGCGGACAAGCCGCTGGTCTCGCGTGCCGCGGTCGAGTCTTACGCGCAGGCGAAGGCTGCGATGCCGGATGATGATGAAGGCAGGATGATCGAGCTGGTGTCGCGGCCGAAGAAGCCTGCTTAAGGCGTGTACTCATAAACTTCAGCTTAGCAACGCAAAGCGGAAGTCTCCGACCTTGAAGGTGTTCGGCGGCTTGTGACCCCGAAGCGGACGATGCGACAAGCCTGCTGTGGCGCCCGCATCCGTCGTTGCAACTCGGCAACACGCCACAAATATCGTAGGCCGAGGACTGAGGCGTTCTGTCGCAGTTAGGGGATTCGTGCCAGAACCCAACCGTTGCTGGATTGGGGGATTGCAATGCGTCGTTTCGGAAGTGCTGGGGCTGGACTTTTCGCGATTTTGACGACCTCTGGCGCGGCATCTGCTGCGGACCTCGCCGCAAGGCCTTATACGAAGGCCCCGGCTCCGATCGCGGCAATGTACGACTGGAGCGGCTTTTACATCGGCGTTAACGGCGGTGGCGGCTGGAGCCGGAATTGCTGGGACATCGTGACGAACATCCTCGGTGCGGCGGTGGTCCCACCTGTGTCGGAGGGATGCCATACCGCGAGCGGAGCAGCGGTCGGCGGACAACTAGGCTATCGCGGGCAGAGCGGCGCGTGGGTTTTCGGCCTTGAAGGGCAAGGCGATTGGGCCAACCTGAGCGGCTCCAATGGTCCCAGCCTGCTCGCAGGTGGCGGAGGCTCCGACCGCACCAAGATCGATGCTTTCGGTCTGGTGACTGGCCAGGTCGGCTACGCCTGGAGCAATGTCCTATTCTACGTGAAGGGTGGCGGCATCGTCGCGAGCGACAAGTATGAGGGCTTCATCACTGCGACCGGCTTCGTCTTCGACAAAGCGAGCGAGACTCGCTGGGGTGGCGCGGTTGGCGCCGGTCTCGATTTCGGCGTTGCACCAAACATCGTCGTCGGCGTGGACTATGTCCATGGCTTCATGGGCTCGCGCAACAACAGTTTCTACTTCACCGGCCCTCTCGGCGCGTTCTCTCGCACCGATCGCATCAGTCAGGACATCGACATCGTCACCGCGCGCGTCAGCTACCGTTTTGGCGGGCCGCTTATCGCGAAGTATTGATCTCTAAAGGCGGAGCGCGAGCAGAACCGCAGCGAGAGTAAACGGTCCGTCTTTGGCACTTAGCCGACCAGCTGGGGCGACCTCGCGATGTCCGCTATTGAAAACTGAACGGACAAGGCGCCGCCTCCGCGCGGGCTGATCGGGTTTATGAATACACGCCCTAGCCGGCCAGCATCGCGTGGGACAAATTCGATCGCCCCATTCATTGCCGGCATCGGTTTCGTAAACCGGTGTTTCATCGGAAATCGGGTGGCACTGTTCGCAGCGTTGTCCTAGGCGAGCGGGCTCGGCCGCCGATGTGAGAACCCCATGCCCCCAAGCGACAACAGGATCGACGCGCGCGACTGGTCGCTGCTCGCGGTGCTCTCGATCCTCTGGGGCGGCTCGTTCTTCTTCAACGGCGCGGCCTTGCGAGAACTGCCGCCGCTGACGCTGGTGTTTCTGCGCGTCGCGCTCGGGGCGGCCATTCTCGTGCCACTCCTGCGCGTGCAGGGGCTCGGCTTCCCCAAGGGCATCTCAGGTTGGACGCCATTCGTTGTGATTGGGCTGCTCAACAATGTCATCCCGTTCTCGCTGATCGTGATCGGCCAGACGTTCATTCCGAGCGGGCTGGCCTCGATCCTCAACGCGACCACGCCGCTGTTCACCGTTCTCGTGATGGCGGCGTCGGGCGAAGAAGCCTTGCGGCTACGACGCGTGGCCGGCGTGGCGCTCGGCCTTGCGGGCGTGTTCGTCCTGCGGGGATGGGGCCTCGAGACGAGGCTGGGGCAGGGGCTCGGCATCCTGCTCTGTCTTGGTGGCGCACTGAGCTACGGCTTTGCGGCACTGGCGGCCCGGGCATTGCTGAAGGACTCGGCCCCGCTCGGCACGGCAACGTTTCAGCTGATGGCGTCCACAGTGATGATGGCGCTCGTTGCTAGCGCTGTGGAACAGCCTTGGCGTCTGCCGATGCCGAGCCTCACAACCTGGCTTGCGGTGCTTGGCCTCGCCGGCCTCTCGACGGCGCTCGCCTACATCGTCTTCTTTCAGATCCTGCGGCGCTCGGGTGCGAGCAACGTCGTGCTGGTGACGCTGCTCATTCCCGTCACGGCCATTCTGCTGGGATGGCTGGTGCTGGGTGAGCCGATCTCGATGCGCGAGATCGCGGGCGCCATCGTCATCGGCAGCGCTCTGCTGGTGATTGACGGGCGCGCAGTGAGCCTGCTGCGACGCGGCACGTAGGTTCGTTTCATTTCGCGGAAAATCGAACCGCTTGCCAGCGGCAAGCCGCCTTGCGACACTCCTGGCAAAACAAGACTACAAAACATAGGGGAGAGAACGATGCCAAGTCGTCGCGAAAACCTTGCTGCCCTCGCCATGTTTGCTGCCGGCGTGCTCGTCACGGCACCGGCATTGGCGCAGAAGAAATACGACCCCGGCGCCAGCGACACCGAAATCAAGATCGGCAACATCATGCCCTATAGCGGGCCGGCGTCGTCCTATGGGGTGATCGGCAAGACCGAGGCCGCCTATTTCAGGATGATCAACGACCACGGCGGGATCAACGGACGCAAGATCAACTTCATCAGCTATGACGACGCCTACTCGCCGCCGAAGGCGATCGAGCAGGCGCGCAAGCTGGTCGAGAGCGACGAGGTCCTGCTGATCTTCCAGCCGCTCGGCACGCCCTCGAACTCCGCGATCATGAAATACATGAACGCCAAGAAAGTGCCGCAGCTCTTCGTCGCGTCCGGCGGCACCAAGTTCGGTGACCCCAAGAATTTCCCGTGGACCATGGGCTTCCAGCCCAACTACCAGAGCGAGGGCCGGATCTACGCAAAGTACATCCGCGATCATTTCCCCAACAGCAAGATCGCAGTGTTCTGACAGAATGACGACGCCGGCAAGGACCAGTTCAAGGGTCTGAAGGACGGGCTCGGCGACAAGGCGGGCATGATCATCGCGGACAAATCCTACGAGGTCAGCGATCCCTCGATCGACTCGCAGATCGTTGCACTTCACGATTCCGGCGCGGACATCTTCTTCTCATGGGCCGCGCCGAAAGGATCGGCGCAGGCGATCCGGAAGGTCGGCGAGCTCGGCTGGAAGCCGAAATTCTTCCTGGCCAACACGGCGACCTCGGTCGCCTCGGTGCTCAAGCCCGCCGGCCTCGACTATTCCAAGGACATCATCTCGACGGTCTATCTGAAAGACCCGACCGATCCGACCTGGGACAAGGATCCGGCCGTGGTGAATTGGCGCGCGTTCATGGACAAGTATTACTCCGATGGCGACAAGGCCAATTCCAACAACGTCTATGGCTATGTCCAGGCCGAAGCGATGGCGCAGGTGTTGAAACAGTGCGGCGACAATCTCACCCGCGAGAATGTCATGAAGCAGGCTGCGAACCTGAAGGATTTTCACACCGACCTGATGCTACCCGGCATCATGGTCAACACTTCGCCTGACGATTATTTCCCGATCGAGCAGATGCAGCTGATGCGCTTCAACGGGCAAGCCTGGGAGCTGTTCGGCGACGTCATCACCGGGGAGGTCGGCCACGAGCGCAGCCAGTAACTCGCCAGCTGGGAGTCAGCGCTAGCCCGCGCTGAGGCGCACGCCGGCGCGCAAGAACTTCTGCGGATCGACCGCTTCGCCCTCGATGCGGGTCTCGTAGTGCAGATGCGGACCGGTGGAGCGACCGGTCGATCCCACCAGACCGACGACTTGGCCGATCTTCACGGTTTCGCCGACCTTGACGTTGATTTCGGAGAGATGGCCGTAGCGGGTCGAAAGCCCATTGCCGTGGTCGACCTCGACCATGCGGCCGTAACCGCCGGACCAGCCGGCGGAAACGACCTTGCCGTTGGCGGTGACGCGAACCGGATCGCCGCTGGCGGCGCGGAAGTCGAGCCCGGTATGCATTGCGGGCCGCCCGAGGAAGGGATCGCTGCGGACGCCAAAGCCGGAGGTGAACTCGACCTCGCCGATGACGGGCTTGCGGTACGGCACCAGCGCCAGCGTGCGGTTGAGACGATCCATCTCGGCACGCGTGATGTTGATGCGGTTGAGCTGTTTCTCGAACGGTCCGGCATTGGCTGTTAGTTTCACGGGTACGAACGGCCCGCCCATCGCGGTGCGCGGCACGGCGGCTTCGAGATTGGCGAGACTGAGGCCGAGATCGCTGACGACGCCGCGCATCCGGCGCATGCGTGAATCCATGCCTTCCTCGACGGCACTGAGCGCCGCCATCTGGCGACGCTCGACCTGATCGAGCGAGGTCGTGAGCCGGATCAGGACGTTGTCGAAGCCCTGGTTCTTGGCGAACTGGTTGGTCGGCGCTGCCGCGACGGCGGGCGCGCGCGATTCGAGCCGCGCCTCACGGTCCGGCGGTGCGACGAAGATCACGGTGTCGCTGATCGGCGAAGGCTTCGGCGCGATCTGGCTCGAATCGCCGCGCTGCGGGGTCGCGCGGGGAATCGAGCCGGTCACGTCGGGCATGGCCCCGAGCGCCGTGGCCCGGGACTCCAGCGCCGTCTGCCGCTTCATGATCTGATCAAGTTTCTGGTCGAACTGTTCCTGGTCGAGCAGCTGGCGGCTGGTGGTGCGGTCGACCTTGGCGCGCAGCTCGGCGATGCGGTCCTCATAGGCGTACTGCATCTCGGCCTGGCGCGCGATCAGCCGGGTCAGGACGTCGTCACGGAAAGCAAAATAAGTGGCGGTTGCCGCCGACCAGAGACCGAGCAGCACCACCGTTCCGATTACGATCCAGAACACCACGGGCCCAAAGCGGACCTGCTTGCCGGCGTGGACGATGGTGTAGGCGTCGTCGGTCGCGGGAAGGGGGATCGCTGCGGCTGTCGCGACGCCGGGCCGGCGTTGGAAGGCCCGTCCGTGGTCGTGAGGATGATGTTGGGGGTACTGCGAAAATTGGGCAGAACTTTTCGACATCGGCACTCCCGCGCCGGTCGGATGAGTCCGTACGGCCTAATTGCCGCAGCAATCTGGGCCAGTCATGGTTAATTTTCCGGAAATGGGAACAGGCGAATTTAAAGGACTGGTTAAAGACTTCTTGCCGCTTCCAGCACCACGTCGGCATGACCGTCGACCCGGACATTGCGCCAGACCTTGGCCACTTTACCCTCGGTCCCGACCAGTACCGTAGTGCGAAGAATTCCTAGGAAGGTCTTGCCATACATGGACTTTTCGCCCCAGGCGCCATAGGCTTCCAGCATCTCATGTTGCTCGTCCGAAAGGAGTGGGACACCGAGACTGTGCTTGTCGCGAAACTTCTCCTGGGCCTTTAACGGATCGGCGGAGATCCCGAGCAGGGCGGTGCCGGCTGCCGCGAAGGCGCTGGCCAGGCGGGTGAAGTCGATCGCCTCCCGGGTGCAGCCGGGCGTGTCGGCGCGGGGGTAGAAGAACAGGACCAGCTTTTGGCCGGCATAGTCGGCCAATGTGACGACGTCGCCGCCGTCGCGGAGCAGTCGGAAGGCGGGGGCCTTGTGGCCCTCGGCCAGACCGGACTTCGCGCTCGCGGGCGCGGATGGTGATTTGGAGGAATTTAACTGTTTCGATGCGGCCTTATGTGATCCTGCTTTTGCTACGCTCCCGGTTGATTTGCCCGCCGCTGTCCGCTGCGTTTTCGCGGACCTTGTTTGACTCGATGCCCGCGTTTTCAGGGTCTTCTTTTTAGCCGTCGGACTGCCGGAGGGCGTTTTGGACGATTTCGTTCGGGATTTCTTGGACATACGCCTTCCTTTCGACGCTTTCGGCGGGTCAACCGAAGCGGTATTGCAGCTCTCGTCCGGCGTGCCGGAATCGCGCCCTCGGCTGGGCAAGTCTGGCGACGCCGGAGTATGGTTACAAGGAATTCCACGCACCACCCCACTGCTCGTTGAACGCGCTCCCGGGGCGAAATGACGAACAGCAGGAAGATTCGAGGTATGGCTGCAATGCCGGCGCAGGGAGCTTCGCTTCCCGAGGGCGGCTGCGGTCCCGGCGGCGCTCAATCCTATGACGGGCGCCTGTATCGAGAGGCAATGGCAAGGAATAAGTCGCCCCAGGATTACAACCGGGACTTCGATCGGCGCGGCGGCGAGCAACAGCCGCAGGAATGGGACGACGCCGATTGGGACCCGGATCAGGAGGCGGCCGCGGGCTATCGCGCGCGCCGGCTGTTGTCGCGTTCCAATTCGGGCTTTCATCGCTTCGGTGACGGGTTTGGGGCGTTGCGCCGCTGGCTCGCCGCCGATCGCTGGCTGAAGCGTTTCGTCCTTGTCGTCGGGACTCTCGCCGTCATCTTCGTCGGCTGTTTCGGTGCGCTGTGGTGGCGGCTCGGTGCCGGTCCCATCAATCTCGACATCGCAACGCCGTGGCTGGCGGCCGCGATCGAGGACAATATCGGTCACGGCAACACGGTTGAGATAGGAGGCACCCAGATCGAGCGGGCCGGGCGGATCCGCATCGCCGTCCGTATCCGTGACATCATCGTCCGCGACCGCGATCACGCCGTCGTCGCCAGCGCGCCGAAGGCCGAGGTGAAGCTGTCGGGTGCGGGCCTGCTGATGGGGCATCTGCGTGCGGAAAGCCTCAATCTCGTCGATGCCGAGCTCGCGATCCGCATCGCGCCCGACGGCACTGTCACCGTATCCGCTGGCGATACCGCAAAGCCACTGGCAACCGGCGTCGCCTCGAAGAAGGACGCGGGCCTGCCGCCGACATTCCCGCGCAATGGCGTCCCGCCGCCGCCCTTCGCCACAGCGCCTGCGTCCCCAGACCCCTCCCAGGCCGCGCCTCAGGCGAGCGCACAGAGCGGCATCCTTCAGGGCCTCGACTGGCTCGACAGTCTGAGCATGACCGGTCTCGACGGCCAGAACCTCAACGAGATCGGTTTGAAGAACGGCAATCTGATCGTCGACGATCAGCAGCGCGGCAGCAAATGGTCGTTTGAGAACATCACGCTCAGCCTGCGCCGCCCGAGCCGCGGTGGCGTTACGCTGAGCCTCGGCGAGGAGGGCGCGCGCCCGTGGATGCTGCGCGCCACGATCGGGCCGGCCGAGAACGGCGTGCGCTCGGTCGACATCAAGGCGGACAAGGTCTCGACCTCCAACATTCTGCTGGCGCTGCGGGTCAAGGACCTGACCTACACGGCGGACCTGCCGCTGACGGGCGAACTCAAGGGCGAGCTTGGCCGCGATGGCGTGCCGACATTCTTCCGCGGCAAGATCGCCGTTGGCGCGGGCAATATCATCGACACCGACACGCCCGACTATCCGATGGCGATCGACCAGGCCGAGATCAACGTCGAGTGGGACGCCAATCGCCGGGTGCTGGTCGCACCGTTCAAGATCCTGTCGGGCGCGAACCGCCTGACGCTGCTGGCCCATGTCGAGCCGCCCAACGGCACCGTCAACGACTGGCAACTCGGCTTCAGCGGCGGTTCGATCCTGCTCGGCGGCATCGACAACGAGCCGCCGCTCGTCTTCAACCGCATCGCGATCGGCTTCCGTTTCGACACCGACCACAAGCGCTTCCTGCTGACGCAGGCCGACATCAGCAATGGCGAGATCGGCGTCGCCGGCACCGGTGCCATCGACTATTCGGGCGAGCCGCGCCTGACGCTCGGCTTTGCGGGAACGCCGATGTCGGCCTCGGCGCTGAAGCGGATGTGGCCGACGCTGGTCGTTCCAGAGTTGCGCGAATGGGTGATCGAGCGGATCGAGCGCGGTACGCTTCAGCGCATCGAGATCGGCGTCAATTCGCCGACGAAGAACCTTCCGCGCAAGGGCCCGCCCATTCCCGACGACGGCCTCTCGGTCAACATCGTGGCGAGCGGCGTCGCGGTGCGTCCCGTGGACGGCATGCCTGTCGTGCACGATGCCGATTTGAAGGCGCGCGTGACCGGCCGCACCGCCACCGTGAATATCAGCCAGGGCATTGCCGATACGCCGGCCGGCCGCAAGGTCACGATTTCCGATTTCGTCTTCGAAGTGCCTGACATGGCGTCCAAGCCCTCGCCATCGCGAACGAAGTTTCGCGTCGAGGGACCGGTGCCAGCAGCGGCCGAAATGCTCTCCAATGATCGCTTGAGCGATCTGTCGTCGACAGTCGTCGACCCCAACACCAGCAAGGGGACATTCACGGCGAACATCCAGCTCGGCATGCCGGTCAAGGGCGAACTGACCAAGTCTGACACGACCTATGCCGTGTCGGCCGACCTCAACGGCTTTGCCGCCGACAAGCTGGTGATGAACCAGAAGCTCGAGGCCAACAATCTCAAGATCGTCGCGAACAACCAGGGCTATCAGGTCAAGGGCGACGTCAAGATCAACGGCCAGGCGGCCTCGCTCGACTACCGCAAGCCGACCGAAGGCGATGCTGATGTCAGACTGCAGGCGACGCTGGACGATGCGAGCCGGGCGCGATTGGGATTCGATCTTGGCCCGGCCATCAGCGGATCGTTGCCGATCAAGCTCTCTGGCAAGATCGCCGGCGGTCCCGACCAGACGACGAAGCTCGGCGTTGAGGCCGACCTGACGTCGGTCAAGCTCGACAATATCCTGCCGGGCTGGGTCAAGCTGCCGGGCAAATCAGGCAAGGCCAGCTTCAAGGTCGTGCCGACCGCGCAATCGACGCGCCTGGAGGACATCGTCATCGAAGGCGGCGGCGCCTCGATCAAGGGCTCGCTCGAGGTCGACGCGAATGGCGACCTCATGAACGTGAATTTCCCGACCTATTCGCCGTCTGACGGCGACAAGACCTCATTGAAGGCTGAGCGTGGTCAGGACGGCGTCATCAGGGGCACCATGCGCGGCGACGTGTTCGATGGCCGCGGCTTCCTGAAGTCGGCGATTTCAGGCAATTCCAAGGACGATTCCAAGAACAAGATGAAGAACGTCGATTTCGACATCGACGTGAAGCTGGGTGCCGTCGCCGGTTTCAATGGTGAGGCGATGCGCAGCGTCGATGCCAAGATGTCGAAGCGCAACGGCGCCATCAAGGCCTTTACCCTGAGCGGCAAGATCGGCCGCGATACGCCAGTGGCGGCCGATCTGCGCGGCGGGCGTGCGCAGGGCAGCCGCGAGGTGATCTACCTCCAGACCAACGATGCCGGCGCGCTGCTGCGCTTCACCGACACCTACACCAAGGCGGTCGGCGGCCAGATGGTGGTGGCGATGGAGCCGCCGGCCTCGGAGCCGAACACCTCGCGCGAGGGCCTCATCAATGTCCGTGACTTCACGGTGAAGGGCGAGGCGCAGCTCGAACGCGTCGCCGCCGGCGCGCCCAACGGCACCGGGAACGGCGTCTCCTTCAGTGCGCTCCGCGCCGAGTTCACCCGGCAGAACGGCGCGCTCACGATCCGCGACGGCGTGGTCAAGGGCCCGATGATCGGCGCCACCATCGAGGGCTCGATCGACTATCCCGGCAACCAGGTCTGCATGAGCGGCACCTTCGTGCCGATGTATGGCGTCAACAACATCTTCGGCCAGATCCCGCTGTTCGGAATCTTCCTCGGCGGCGGCAACAATGAAGGGTTGATCGGCGTGACCTATGAGGTGGTCGGCACGCCAGCGGCGCCCGTGATGCGCGTCAATCCAATCTCGGCGATGGCGCCCGGCCTGTTCCGCAAGATCTTCGAGTTCAACACCGGCAAGCAGAACTCGCCATTCGAGGAATTCCCCTCGCAGTCGAACGACGGCTCGACCGGCTCGGCGCGTCAGCTGTCGAGCGGTTGCAGCCTGGCACGGCGGTAAGCGCGGGACGGCTGTCTCCGCGTCATGGCCGCGACAAGTCCCGGCCATCCACGCCTCACCACATAGCACGAAGAACGTGGATGCCCGGGACAAGCCCGGGCATGACGGCCATGGTTTGGAGTGCTGAGTGCAGACTACGCCGCGCGCACGCCTGCGAGGAACGTCCCGACTTCGCCGGAGAGCTGCTCGGCTTGCTTGGAGAGGTTCGAGGCCGCGGCGAGCACCATTCCGGCGGCATTGCCGGTCTCGTTCGCAGCGGTCGAGACGCCGCCGATATTGGTGGTGACTTCCCTGGTCGCCTCCGCGGTCTGCGAGACGCTGCGGGCGATCTCGGCGGTGGCGGCGCCTTGCTCCTCGATGGCCGCGCCGATCGAGGTCGCGATGCGGCTGACCTCCTCGATGGTGGCGGTGATGCCGCCGATCGCGTCCACGGCCTCCTTGGTCGCACCCTGGATCTGGGCGATCTTGTCGCCGATCTCGCGGGTGGCTTCCGCGGTCTGGCTCGCGAGCGACTTCACCTCGGAAGCGACGACGGCAAAGCCGCGGCCGGCTTCGCCGGCACGCGCGGCCTCGATGGTGGCATTGAGCGCGAGCAGATTGGTCTGGGCGGCGATGTTGGAAATCAGCTCGGCGACGTGTTCGATCTGCTGGGCGCCGTCCGAGAGCGCACGCACGATGGTGTCGGTGCGGCGCGCGCTGTCGACCGCGCGTCCCGTGACTTCTGCGGACTGGGCGACTTGGCGGCTGATCTCGGTGATGGAGGAGGAGAGCTCCTCGGCGGCAGCCGCGACGGTCTGGACGCGCTGACTGGCTTCGGTGGCGGCCGAGCCGACCAATGCGGCGCGGCGGTTGGTGCCTTCAGCGGTCGAGGACATCGACTTGGCGGTGGTCTCGAGCTCACCGGACCCGGACGCCATCAGGCCGACGAGCTGGCCGACGGAGGCGTCGAAGCGGTCGGCGAGCGCGATCAGGGCGTCGCGCTTCTCCTGCTCGGTCTGCGTCTTGGTGGCGACCTGTTCGGCTTCCAGCGAGCGCGCCGTCAAAGCCGTCTGACGCAGCACTTCGAGGGTCTCGGCCATACGGCCGATCTCGTCGCCACGGCCGGTTTCCTCGACCGGCTTGTCGATGGCGCCTTCGGAAATCTCCTGCATGCGGTTCTTTTGGCGCTCAAGCGCGCTGAGCACGTCGCGGGCGATCAGCCAGGACAGCGCCGCCATCAGCAGCATCAGGCCGATGCCGATCGCGGCCAGCTCCAGCGTCAGCGCGCGCACGTCGGCGTCGATGTCGTCGACGTAGAGGCCGTAGCTGATGGTCGCGTTCCAGGGCGCGAATTTGCGCGCGAATACGGTCTTGCGGACAGGTTCGGTCTGGCCGGGACGGGGATAGAGATAGGAGGCCACGCCACCCTGCGCGGTGTCGCTGCCGGCCTTGATGATGGCGTCCGCGATCAGCACGCCGTTGGAGTCCTTGGCCCCCGTGATCTTGCCTTCGAGCTGCTGGTTGGCGCCGTTCACGACCAGGGAGCCGTCCTGATTGTAGACCACCGGATAGCCCTGGTTGCCGTTGAAGTTCATGCGGCGGCCGCGCTGATGGAACTGGGCCTTGGCATCGGCCAGCGTCAGCTTGCCGGCGGTAACCTCATCCTGAAGCGATTGCGCGTAGTTGTAGAGCAGCTCGACGGCGGTCCGCATCTGCTGGACCCGATCCTCCATCATGCGGCTCTTGCTGAGCACGGCCGATACCCCGATGATGGCCGCAACCGTGAGCGCGGCGAGACACACCATGCTGGCAAGCTTGGTGCGGATCTTGAGGTGACTCAGCAGCTTCATCGCAGCCTCGATGGGAAATGGTTGTTATTGCTCGCGTCGGTAGCATGAAGTTCTTACCAATCATGAATGGACGCGTGCGACGTGCTGCCGCGCGCGGCGTCTGCAGCCGCGTGCGCAAACATGCAGGCCGAACGCGCCTCGCCGCGCGTGGCGGGTCAGGTCGCGGAGACAAATGATGTCGGAAGTTGGTGGTGATCAAGCGCGGCCGGAGCGGCAGTGAACCGATTCGCTCACCGCATCATCATGTCCGTGCTGCTCGTCGCGGCCCTCGTTCTGATCTGGAACGTGCTGGGGGCGCGCTGAGACGGCACCGGCGGATCTGCCGGTGCCGTCCTGCTTGCGGGTCAATTATGGACGCGTACGCGCCGCTATTTCTTGCCCATCGCTGCATCGGCGCTGACCGAGCCGCCGCCGGCCGCCGACAGATAGAGGCAGGCGAAGCAGAACAGGATCGCGGCGGTGCCGCCATTGAGCAGCGGCAGGAACACCGGCGTTTCGCCCTTGAGCATGTGGCCCATGAAGTAGGCGAAGGCCATTTCACCGGCGAGGATGAAAGCGGTGAGGCGGGTGAACAGGCCGAGCATCAGCAGCGCACCGAGCACGAGCTCAAGCGCGCCAGCCGCGTAGATCAGCGGCGGGATGTTGGCGAAGTAGGGAAGCACCGGAAACTTGAAGATCTTGGCGACGCCGTACTGAAACAGCAGCAACCCCGTGATGAAGCGAAACAGGCTCAAGAGAACCGGTTGAAAGCGAGTGAGATAGGGAAAGTCCATTGGTTTGTGCCCTCCATCCAATGCGCGACTTGGACCGTATTCAGTTCGACCCCGCAAGCGGCTCCGCGTCAATTTGCGCTGACATTTTTGTCATGACGGACAAAACAACGCGGGCGGAGGTTTCAGCCGCGTGCGATCCGCGTTTTTTGAGTGTATTCGCCTCACGCCCATCCGTAATTGTCCGGTGACGTCAATGCGTGCAGGTTACCTCTGAGACACCTACCGCCGTAAGGCGGGCACGATCAGGAACGGGATCATCCCGAGCACGACGCTCGCAAGCGCGAAGGCAAGCAGCGCGTTGTAGCCATGGGTCGCGTCATGGATCAGGCCGCCGCTCCAGGAGCCGAACGCCGAGCCGAGGCCACTGCCGATCGAGATCGTGCCGTAGATGGTTCCCACGCGCTTGCCCTGGAAGATCCTCATTGCGGTGGCGCTGATCAGCGGGCCGCGCGAGCCCATCATGCTGCCGAAGCAGACGATGAACCCGGTGAGCAGGAGGATGTTCGGCGAATACTGCAACAGCCAGAGCAGGAAGATGCCGATGATCGAGATCGCGTAGCTGAGCAGCACCGATGGCCGCCGCCCGATCAGCCCGTCGAGCGCGGACACGCCAAGCATTCCGAACACCAGGACGACGCCGGAAAAACCCCAGGCCGTCGCAGCCTGCAGCGGCGGGAAGCCGGCATCGATCAGATAGGCCACGATCTGCGCGGCAATCGCGTACATGCCGACGGCGGTGAAGAAGAAGGTCGCGAACAGCGCCCAGAAGGCGTGGTGGCGCATGGCGCCGAGAAGCGTCCAGCCATTGTCAACGAAGTCGGGATCGGTCTTCTTCACGACATGCGGCGAGCCCGCGGCGAACAGCCGCCACGGCAGCAGCATCAGCGGGACCAGCAGGCCCAATGCTGCGAGGCCGAACAGCTGATAGGTGTCGCGCCAGCCGATGTGGTCGATCAAGAGCTGCGATGCCGGCAGCAACGCCAGCACGCCGCCGCCCATTGCCGAATACACCACCGACATTGCGGTCGGCAGACGGGGCCCGAACCAGCGGCCGAGCAGGATCGAGTTCGGCACGATGCCGATGAAGGCGACGCCGATGCCGACGCAGAGGCCGATCGAAAGCTGGAACTGCCAGAGATGCTGGGCGTGGGCCGCGATCAGGAACGCCGCGCCGAGCAGCAGCAGCCCGAGCGCATAGACGATGCGCGGTCCGGAATGGTCGAACAGACGGCCGACGAAGGGCGCGGTGAGACCGCTCGCGAGCCAGGTGAGCGAATAGACCGAGACGATCTGCGCGCGGTCCCAGCCGAAGCTCTCCGAGATCGGCTTCAGGAACACCGTAAAACTGTCGCCGAGCCCGCGGCCGAGCACGGCCAGCGTGAAGCAGAGCGCGAGCACGACAAGCGCGGTGCGCACGGCGCTTTGCGGCGGCGTCGCGACGCCGTCCTTGCTCGTTTCCCTGGGCGTGTTCTGATCCATTGCCGGTCAGGGAGCGCGCTTCAGCGCACCCTGACAAGCAGCGAAAAGCTCATACGCCTATGCAGGCTTGATCAGGATGTGCTTCTTCTTGCCGAAGGACAGCTTGATCACGCCTTCCGGCGTCAGATTGCCTGCCGACAGTGCCATCTTCTCGTCGGTAACGGGCGCATCGTTGACGCGCAGGCCGCCGCCCTTGATCTGGCGACGTGCTTCGCCGTTCGAGGCGACGAGGCCGGCCTTGACGAAAGCGTTGAGCACGCCGAGGCCGGCGTCGAGCTCGCCACGCGGAATTTCCACCGTGGGCAGGCTCTCGGCGAGCGCGCCTTCCTCGAAGGTGCGACGCGCGGTCTCCGCTGCTTCGTTCGCGGCATCGCGGCCGTGCAGCAGCGCCGTCGCTTCGGTCGCGAGCACCTTCTTGGCCTCGTTGATCTCCGAGCCGCCGAGCGCCTCGAGCTTCTTGATCTCGGCTATGGGCAGCGTCGTGAAGAGCTTCAGGAATTTGCCGACGTCGGCATCCTCGGTGTTGCGCCAGTACTGCCAGAAATCATACGGCGAGAACTGGTCGGCGTTCAGCCACACCGCGCCCTGTGCGGTCTTGCCCATCTTGGCGCCCGATGCCGTCGTGAGCAGCGGCGTCGTCAGCGCGAACAATTGGTGGGTGCCCATGCGGCGACCGAGATCGACGCCCATGATGATGTTGCCCCACTGGTCCGAGCCGCCCATCTGCAATTTGCAGCCGGTGCGCTTGGCGAGCTCGACGAAGTCGTAGGCCTGGCAGACCATGTAGTTGAACTCGATGAAGCTCATCTCCTGCTCGCGCTCGAGGCGCAGCCGCACGGAGTCCATGGTCAGCATGCGGTTGACCGAGAAATGGCGGCCGACGTCGCGCAGCATCTCGATCCAGTTCAGCTTGGTCAGCCACTCCGCGTTGTCGAGCATGACGGCGTCGCTCTTGCCTTCGCCATAGCGCAGCACCTTTGCGAACACGCCGCGGATCGATTCCTTGTTGGCCTCGATCTCGGCGACGGTGCGCATCGCGCGGGTCTCGTCCTTGCCGGAGGGATCGCCCACCATGGTGGTGCCGCCGCCCATCAGCGTGATCGGCTTGTTGCCGGACTCCTGGAGCCAGTGCAGCATCATCATGGTCAGATAGTTGCCGATGTGCAGCGAGCGGGCGGTGCAATCGTAGCCGACATAGGCGGTCGCTTCGCCCTTGGCGGCGAGCGCGTCCAGCCCCTCGAAATCGGAGCACTGGTGGATGAAACCACGTTCCTGCAGGATATTGAGGAAATCCGATTTAAATGCAGTCATCTGTCGGCGTGCCTGACAATTCTTGGTTTACTGTTTTGGGGGCAATTTAAGTGTCTTGGGTGGGAACCCGATGGCCGCCCGCCACTTGGCGCTGTGGCATTATAAGATGTGTCCCTCTGGCACAAGATCGGCATGCCGGAGAGGGTGTTTGAGGACGCTGATCCCATGATGTTGACGGCACTCGGTTTGATGAGCGGCACCTCGCTGGACGGGGTGGATGTCGCGCTGATCGAGACCGACGGGAAGCAGGTGAAGGCGTTCGGGCCGTCCGGTTATCGGCCCTATCACCCGGCTGAACGCAATTTGCTGCGCCAGGCGCTCGCCGAGGCTGTACACCTACTGCAACGCGATGCCCGGCCGGGGATTCTGGCCGAGGCCGAGCGCGCTGTGACACAGGCGCATGCCGAGGCGGTGGCCGCCTTCTTCGCCCAGAACCGCATGAAGCCGGAGGATGTCGACATCGTCGGCTTCCACGGCCAGACCGTGCTGCACCGCCCCGAGAAGCGGCTAACGGTGCAGATCGGCGACGCGCTGGCACTGGCCAGGGCGATCCATATCCCGGTGATGCACGATTTCCGCGCCGCCGACGTCGAGGCTGGCGGGCAGGGCGCGCCCCTCGTGCCGGTCTACCACCGCGCACTCGCCCATTCGCTGGACCGCGAAGGGCCGATCGTCGTGGTCAATATCGGCGGCGTTTCCAACATCACCTATATCGACGGCAACGACACGCTGATCGCCTGCGACACCGGCCCCGGCAATGCGCTGCTCGACGATTTCATGTACCGCACCATGAACCAGGCGTTCGATGCGGAAGGAAAGTTCGCAGTGCTCGGGAAGGTCGATGGGGCCTGGATCGCCCGCGCGCTGGAGCTGCCGTTCTTTGCGTTGCCTCCGCCGAAATCGCTGGACCGCAACGACTTCGCTGCGCTCAAGCTCGGCGGCGTCGCGCCGGCCGATGGCGCGGCGACCCTGACCGCTTTCACCGCGGCGGCGATCGCCCGCATCATCCCGTTGTTGCCACGGCGGCCGCGGAACTGGATCGTCTGCGGCGGCGGCGCCCGCAACCTCACCATGCTGCGCATGCTCCGGGAACGGGTAGGATCGGCGACCGTCGAGGCCGCCGAGACGCTCGGCTGGGCCTCCGACGCTATCGAGGCTCAGGCCTTCGGTTTCCTCGCCGCCCGAGGCCTGAAGGGGCTGCCGCTGTCCTATCCGGCGACCACGGGCGTACCGATGCCGATGACGGGCGGGGTTATCGCGCGGCCCTGAGGTCCAGCAAACCGGGGTTGATGCAGTTGCATAGAACTTGACGAATGGATGCAAATGCATCAATGTTGGATGCAGTTGCATCAAACCTTCGGGATCATGCCATGACCGCTACCCTCAAACTGATCAGCCACAAGCTTTGTCCCTACGTGCAGCGCGCCGTGATCGCGCTCAAGGAAAAGGGCGTCCCGTTCGAGCGGATCGATATCGATCTTGCTGCCAAGCCCGACTGGTTTCTAAAGCTGTCGCCGCTCGGCAAGGTGCCGGTGCTGGTGGTGACGACCGACGAGGGCGAGGTCGCGCTGTTCGAGAGCAACGTGATCTGCGAGTACATCGAGGAGACGCAAGGCGGCGCGAAGCTGCATCCGGTGGATGCGTTGAAGCGTGCGGAGCACCGTGCCTGGATGGAGTTCGGCTCGGCGATCCTCGGCGATCTCTGGGGCCTGGAAACGACGACGGATCCGGCGACGTTCGAAAGCAAGCGTCAGGCGCTGGTCGCAAAATTTGCGCGGGTTGAAGCTGCGCTTGGCGAGGGGCCATTCTTCGCCGGCTCGCAGTTCAGTCTGGTCGACGCCGTGTTCGCACCCGTCTTCCGTTATTTCGACCTGTTCGACGACCTGACGGAGCACGGCATCTTCAAGGATGTGCTAAAGGTTCGTGCATGGCGTGCCGAACTGGCGAAGCGCCCAAGCGTCCGCACTGCTGTCGACGAAGACTATCCGCAACTGTTGCGCGCCTTCCTTGTCCGTCACGACGCGCATCTGCTCAAGCTCGCGGCCTGAGCGCATTCCGATGTCGCCGTCCATGGCTTGGCTGATGCTCGTGATCGCCGGCGCGCTTGATGTCGGCTGGGCGATCTCGATGAAATACGCGGAAGGTTACACCCGCGTGGGCTGGAGCATCGCTTCGCTCGTGCTGCTCGCGGCGTTCGTCTTCCTGCTCGGGCGTGCCTTGAAAGTGCTCGAGGTCGGCGTCGCCTATTCGGTGTGGACCGGCATAGGCGCGGCCGGCACCTTCATCATGGGCGTCGTGCTGTTCGGCGAGACCTTGAGCGCGACGAAGCTTGCGGGCATCGCGCTGGTGTTGATGGGGATCGTCGCGCTGAAGCTTGCCTAGCGGACGGGCGGATCAATCCGCCAATGCGGCATCGATTTGTTCCCGCATCTGGCGAATGTCTCGGGCGGGCGGCGCACCGAATTGGCGGAGATATTCGCGGCTAAACTGGGATGCGCTCTCATAGCCGACCGCGAAGGCGACGTCCGATGCGCTGTACTCGCCCCCCAGGAGCAGACGGCGTGCCTCCTGCAGGCGAAGCTGCTTCTGGTACTGGAGCGGGCTGAGGCCGGTGATCGCCGAAAAGTGCCGGTGCAGGCTCGCCCGGCTCATTCCGCTCGCCTCGCACAGGGCATCAATCCGCAATTGCTGGTCGTGGTTGTCCCTGATCCAGGCGATGGCGCGCCGGATGCGGACCAACGGCCCCTCCGGCTGCGCAATCTGGCGGAGAAGGAGTCCCTGAGGGCCTTGTAGGAGACGATAAAGCAATTCCCGCTCAACCATGGGCGCGAGGATTGAAATGTCGGCCGGCGTGTCCAGCAGCAAAAGCAGCCGAAGCAGCGCATCGCGAAGCTGGACCGTCATCGGATTGATCGACAGGCCGATCCCCTTGCCGCCGCTCTCCCTCATAGGCGGCATGGTAGCCGCCAGTTCTGCCAGCAAGGCGGGATCGAGTGTCAGCGAAACGCCGACATAAGGGCGATGGCGGCCGGCATCGAGCACTTGGCCCATCAGCGGCAGATCGAGGGCACTGATCAGGTATTGCGAACTGTCATAGCTCAGCACGCTGTTGTTGATCGCGACCCGTTTGGAGCCCTGAAGGATGAAGCAGACCATCGACCGGTAGAGGCACGGCGTCTCACCGGTCGAGGGATGTCCGACACTTAGCTCGACACGCGGGATCGGCGTGTGCGCCGTATCAGGCGTTGCGTGGCGCAAGGCGATGTCAAGATGCGGTTCGAAGACCCCGGTCATGCACGGACCATGTCAGTTCTCGTGGCAGGGGACAAGCCGGTTGAGACAATCGGGCAAGATGTTGATCCGATCAGGCGGGTTTGGGGGACGGGCCGAAGCTACTTTGCAGAGGCAGGCGGCGCTCATCGCGAGTGATTTGCCTCTCGCCACATCATCTCTCCCAAAGGCAGAACATGACTGACAGAATCGCTCTCATCAGCGGCGCCAGCCGCGGTCTAGGCCGCGCCATGGCGCTTCACCTCGCCGGCCGTGGGGCCGGCATCATCGGCACTTACCGCACCGGCGCTGGCGAAGCCGAAGCGTTGAAGCACGAAATCGAAGCGAAGGGCGGCAAGGCCGCGATGATCCCGCTCGACGTCACCGACACGTCGGGCTTTCCGCGCTTTACAGAAACTGTGGCTGCGGCGCTGCACGGCACCTTCGGCCGCCAGCAGTTCGACTATCTCGTCAACAATGCCGGGATAGGCGTGCGCGCCAATTTCGCAGAGACGACGGAAGAACAGTTCGACGCACTGGTGGCGACACATCTGCGCGGCCCGATCTTCCTCACCCAAAAGCTTCTGCCGCTGATCAAGGACGGCGGCCGTATCCTCAATGTCTCTTCCGGTTTCGTACGCTTCACTCTGCCCGGCTACAGCGTTTACGCGGCAATGAAGGCGGCGACCGAGGTGCTGACGCGCTTCATGGCCGTCGAACTGGGCGAGCGCAGGATTCGGGTGAATGCCATCGCGCCCGGCGCGATCGCGACCGATTTTGCAGGCGGTGCTGTGCGCGACAACGAGGCCGTCAACGCCTTCGTCGCGCAGGGTATCGCGCTCGGCCGTGTCGGCCTGCCGGACGATATCGGCGGCGCGGTCGCCGCAATCCTCTCAGACGACATGGGCTGGGCCAACGGCACCTGCTTCGATATCTCGGGCGGCCAGATGCTATAACCGCAGCGGCTTCGCAAGGGACGCGCAGAGCCTCCAGCACGCTCAAATTGGTTTGAGCGGCGAGCTCAGTCCCGTAGCCCGGATGGAGCGGAGCGCAATCCGGGGGCGTTTTCGGCGGTTCAAGTTTCCCGGATTCCGCTGCGCTTCATCCGGGCTACAAGTCTCTCAGCGCACGTTGGCGAGGCGCATGTCGAGATAGGCCGTGATGGTTTCCATCAGCGGCTCGAGCTTGGCGTCGAAGAAATGGTTGGCGCCCGGGATGACCTGCTGGTCGATCACGATGCCCTTCTGCGTCTTCAACTTCTCGACCAGCGTGTTGACGTCCTTGGGCGGCACCACCGCATCCTTCTCGCCGTGCACGATCAGCCCTGACGACGGGCAGGGCGCGAGGAACGAGAAGTCGTAGAGATTGGCCGGCGGTGCGATCGAGATGAAGCCCTCGACCTCGGGGCGGCGCATCAAGAGCTGCATGCCGATCCAGGCGCCGAAGGAGAAGCCGGCGACCCAGCAGGCGCGCGCTTCGGGATTGATGGTCTGTGCCCAGTCGAGTGCGGCGGCCGCATCCGACAATTCGCCGGTTCCGTGGTCGAACGAGCCCTGGCTGCGGCCGACGCCGCGGAAGTTGAAGCGCAGCACGGAGAAGCCACGATGCGCGAAGGCGTAGTAACACTGGTACACGATCTGATGGTTCATCGTGCCGTGAAACTGCGGGTGCGGATGCAGGATCATCGCGATCGGCGCGTTCTTCTGCTTGGCCGGGTGATAGCGGCCCTCGAGGCGGCCGGCAGGGCCAGTGAAAATAACTTCAGGCATGGATGTCTCTGATTGAGTCCTTGGAGGTGATCCCTGCGCAATCAACCGATTGTGGCTCCATCAGCGTTGCCGCCGACAAGAGCACGAATGGAGGTTGGAGAGGCGCGCCCTCGGATGATGCGCGAGTGGCGCGCAGGTGAACTGATGCGCGCCTTCTAACACGAGGCGAGGGTCAAAAAGCAAGCTTCTTCGACATCTCTCAATGGGCTCAAGAGCTTAGCCAGTCATCGCAGCGTCATGCCCGGCCTACCGCGGATGATGGAGACGTTGCCTGGGTTCAATCGGGAGATGGCAGGGGCGGCTGCTCCGCCGTAGCGCACCGATCAACCGATTGGAATCACGACTGTTTATAGATCTCCGGCCGATCGACGGGAGCGATTCCCACCGGGGCGGCTCGGCTTCCGAGCGAGGCGACCGCCGGCCGGTAACGCCGGCTGCCTCCGAGCGTCTGCCCGTTGTCGAAGGCGAGCTCGAAATCTCCGGACGCCTTGAGGTCCACGCCGCGCACCCGGTCGAGATTGGCAAGCCTGGTCCGATGAACGCGAACGATGGCGAAGCGCGCCAGCTCGCTTTCTGCCGCTGCCAGGGTGCCGCGGATGAGGTGCTGGGTGCCGTCGGCGAGGCTGTATTCGATGTAGTTGCCGGCGGAGGCGACCCAGATTATGTCGCGCGGCACCACGCGAATGCGACTCGTACCATCGCGCAGCCAGATCAAATCGGGGGACGACGAGCGTTGCGGGGCGGGCGGCGCCGACGGAGCGACTGCGGCCTTCCTCAGCTCACGCCGGCTTTCGATCAGCCAGAGCGTGCCGGCGATCAGGACAACGGCCACGGCGTCCTTGCGAAATTCGTACAGAACCGTCGCGAGCGAGAAACGGAAGTCGTAGGCGCTTCCGGCCAGCCAAAGCGCAAGCTTCCGCACCCAGACCATGCCGGTGATGTGGAGGGCGGAGAAGCCGAGCAGGGCGATCGCCCCGATTCCCGCCCGCGGCGAGGCCGGGTGTTCGGCGCATGCGGCGGACTGCCAGCACCAGGATCGGCAGCAGCAGCAGGATGACGGCGATGCTCGACATCTCCCAGAACAGCCGCCGGCCGATGTCGTAGCTGTCGCCGCGCCAGGCGGCGTCCTGAGCGCCCGAAAACGCATTGACGATTCCGATCGCGAGCGCCACGGCCGCAATCGCAGCGAACATCGTCCGGTCGCCGCCGCTGATCCCAAGAGGCCCGCTGTTCGTCCCAGCCGCCGGCGGCTCATCCCCTCGGCTCCGATTCTGATCCCAAACCGGCTCGACGCGCTCCGTCGGCGGGGCATTTTCGGTGTCAGCCATGGCCCGAAAACCGCATTTGTCGTCCCGTCAAGGAGCAGAAAACCATGACAACACCACAGCAATTCCAAAACCCGGAAAGGCGTATCGATCTGGATTGGGTGCGGATTTTAGCCTTCGGGTTGCTGATCTTCTACCACGTCGGCATGCTCTACGTGTCCTGGGGATTTCACATCAAGAGCGTCCACCGGCTGACCTGGCTCGAACCCGTGATGTTGTTCCTCAACCCCTGGCGGCTGTCGCTGCTGTTCCTGGTGTCGGGGGTTGCCACCCGCTTCATGCTCGGCAAGTCCAGTCCGGCCACGCTCGCCGCCGCGCGTTCGGCCCGGCTGCTGATTCCGCTGATCTTTGGCATGCTCGTGATCGTGCCGCCGCAGTCCTATCTCCAGATCGTGGAAAGCCTCGGCTATCCCGCCGGCTTCTTCGATTTCTACGCCAGGCACTACTTTGCCTTCGGTGCGCAATTCTGTCCGAACCCATGCATCGTGTTGCCGACCTGGAACCATCTCTGGTTCGTGGTCTATCTGTGGGTCTACACGATGGCCCTGATCGGCGTGCTCGCGCTATGGCCGGCCGGCGCCGACTGGCTTGGTCGGAAGCTGGCTGTCGCGCTCGCCGGGCCGTGGCTCCTGATCGTGCCCTGCCTGCTGTTTGCGGTCTGGCGCCTGGTGCTGTTCCCGGCTTTCCCGTCGACGCATGCGCTGTTCGGTGACTGGTACAACCATGCGGACCACGCGACGGCCTTCTTGCTGGGTTTCCTGCTGGCGAAGCAGGAGGCGATCTGGCGCAATGTCGAGCGCCAGCGCTGGGCGGCACTGGTGGCTGGAGCCGCCTGCTTCTCTGCCTTCATCCTGGTTCGCGCCGGTCTGTTCGCGCCGTCGTCCGCGCTGAAGTGGTTCGCGGCCTCGGCCTATGGTTGCTATCAATGGCTCGCGATCGCCGCCGTGCTGGGCTTTGCGCGACGTCACCTCACCACCGACACTCCCGTGCGCCGCTATCTGACCGACGCGATCTTCCCGTACTACATCATGCACCAGACCGCGATCATCGTGATCGCGCATGCATTGCATGACAGCGGGCTCCCGGCCGGGATCGAGGCCTCCATTGTCATCATCGGAACGGCACTCACATGTGTCGCTACCTATGAAATCGTCCGGCGCATCGCCTGGCTGAGGCCGCTGTTCGGATTGCGGGCGGTGCCGCGGACGGTTGCCAGGATCGAGCAGCATCAGCCGGCCTGATGCGCGCGGCTGTCCGATTGGTCGGATGGCAAAAGGTGCTAAGAGGGCGAGATGCCGACCCGTGTCTATCTCGACTGGAACGCGACCACGCCGCTGCACCCCGAGGCGCGGGCGGCCATGGTCGCGGCCTTTGACCTCCTCGGCAATCCGTCGTCGGTCCATGCCGAGGGGCGGGAGGCGCGGCGATTGGTCGAGGAGGCCCGCGCCGAACTTGCCTTGGCAGTCGGCGCGGTGCCGCGGAACGTCGTCTTCACCTCGGCCGGAACTGAGGCCAATGCGCTGGCACTTTCACCGGGTCTGCGTGGACCGTCCCGCGGTCCTGTCGAACGGCTGCTGGTCTCCGCGGTTGAGCACGCCTCGGTGCTGGCAGGGGGCCGGTTCCCGGGTGCCACGATCGGCCTGATCCGCGTCACGCGCTCCGGATTGATCGACCTTGAGCATCTGAAGGCGCAGCTCAAGAACGGTCCGCCCGCGCTGGTTTCGGTCATGGCCGCGAACAATGAAACGGGCGCGCTCCAACCGGTCACTGAAGCCGCACGGATCGTCCACGAGGCTGGCGGCCTCCTGCACGTCGATGCGATCCAGGCGTTGGGAAAAATCCCGTTCGACATCAAGGCTGTAGGCGCCGACCTTGCGACCTTTTCTGCGCACAAGATCGGCGGCCCCAAGGGGGTCGGCGCCCTGGTCGTGGCCGAGGGGATCGTCGGACTGGAGCCGGTGCTGCGGGGCGGGGGGCAGGAGCTCAACCGTCGTGCCGGAACCGAGAATGTTGCCGGCATCGCCGGCTTTGGCGCGGCGGTGAAGGCCGCGCTTCAGGCTCTGCGCGAGGATGCGAAGCGCATGGCAACCCTTAGAAGTCGCTTGGAAAATGGCATCCGGGGGATTGCGGGCGCAACGATCTTCTCGGACGAGGTTGAACGGTTGCCAAATACCGTCCTGTTCACGGCGCCTGGCCTCAAGGCGGAGATTGCCGTGATTGGCTTCGACCTCGAAGGCGTCGCGGTGTCCTCGGGTTCGGCCTGTTCCTCGGGCAAGGTCCAGCCGTCCCACGTTCTTTCGGCCATGGGCTATGACCCGGTGGTGTCCCAGGGAGCGGTGCGTCTCAGTCTGGGCTGGTCCACGGGACCAGATGACATCAATAGGGCGTTAGAGGCTTGGCGAAAGCTCGGTAATACCCTACTTAAAGGGTAAGCGACGAAACACGGCTTGAACGGTTCTAAGCCCGTGCTTTCCACCAAAAAACATCGTAATAGACATCGTAATACTCGTCCGAGTTTGATCCACCGCGGTCCTTGAAACCGCGAGCGGAGGATGGAATGCCAGCCGTACAAGAGACGGTCGAGCGCGTGAAGCGCATCGACGTCGACCAATATCGTTATGGGTTTGAAACCCTGATCGACACCGAGAAGGCCCCCAAGGGGCTGTCGGAAGAGATCGTCAAGTTCATCTCGCAGAAGAAGAACGAACCCGCCTGGATGCTCCAGTGGCGCCTTGAGGCCTATCGGCGCTGGCTGACCATGGTTGAGCCGACCTGGGCGCGCGTCGACTATCCCAAGATCGACTTCCAGGACCTCTATTATTACGCGGCGCCGAAGCCGAAGAAGACGGTCACCTCGCTCGACGAGATCGATCCGGAGATCCTCAAGACCTACGAGAAGCTCGGCATTCCCTTGCGGGAAGTCGCCATGCTTGAAGGCGTGGAACCCAAGCCAGGCGAGGAAGACCCGGCCCGCCGCAAGATCGCGGTCGACGCAGTCTTCGATTCGGTTTCGGTCGCGACCACCTTCAAGGCCGAGCTGAAGAAGGCCGGCGTGATCTTCATGCCGATCTCGGAGGCGATCCGCGAGCATCCCGAGCTGGTGCAGAAGTATCTCGGCTCGGTGGTTCCGACCTCCGACAATTTCTACGCGACGCTGAACTCGGCGGTGTTCTCCGACGGCTCGTTCGTCTACGTGCCGCCCGGCGTGCGCTGCCCGATGGAGCTGTCGACCTATTTCCGCATCAACGAGCGCAACACCGGCCAGTTCGAGCGCACGCTGATCATCGCGGACAAGGGCTCCTACGTCTCCTACCTCGAAGGCTGTACCGCGCCGCAGCGCGACGAGAATCAGCTCCACGCGGCCGTGGTCGAGCTGGTCGCGCACGACGATGCCGAAATCAAATATTCGACGGTGCAGAACTGGTACCCCGGCAACTCGGAAGGCAAGGGCGGCATCTACAATTTCGTCACCAAGCGTGGCGACTGCCGCGGCGACCGTTCCAAGATCTCCTGGACCCAGGTCGAAACGGGTTCGGCGATCACCTGGAAGTATCCAAGCTGCATCCTGCGTGGCGATAATTCGAGCGGCGAGTTCTACTCGATCGCGATCTCGAACGGCTTCCAGCAGGTCGATTCGGGCACCAAGATGATCCATCTCGGCAAGAACACGTCGAGCCGGATCATCTCCAAGGGCATCGCCGCCGGCAAGTCGCAGAACACCTATCGTGGGCTCGTGACGGCGCATCGCAAGGCGACCGGCGCCCGCAACTTCACCGCCTGCGATTCCTTGTTGATCGGCGACAAATGCGGCGCGCACACCGTGCCGTACATCGAGGCCAAGAACTCCTCGGCGACGTTCGAGCACGAGGCGACGACCTCGAAGATCTCCGAGGACGTGCTGTTCTACTGCATCCAGCGCGGGCTTAGCCAAGAAGAAGCGGTCGGCCTCGTCGTCAACGGCTTCGTCAAGGACGTGCTGCAGCAACTGCCGATGGAATTCGCGGTGGAAGCGCAGAAGCTGATCTCGATCTCGCTTGAAGGGTCGGTCGGCTAGCTCCGGCCTCATCCTGAGGAGGCCGCGCAAGCGGCCGTCTCGAAGGATGGATACCGCAAGATTGTTGGCCTCATTCCTTCGAGACGCGCCTTCGGCGCTCCTCAGGGTGAGGGGATAGATGGAAAAACATTATGGCTTTGCTTGAAGTGAAAGACCTGAAGGTTCGTGTCGAGGAGCGTGAGATCCTCCACGGGCTGACGCTGACCGTGAACGAAGGCGAGATCCACGCCATCATGGGGCCGAACGGATCCGGCAAATCGACGCTCTCGCACGTCATCGCCGGCAAGCCCGGCTATGAGGTCACCGACGGCCAAATCCTGTTTCGGGGCGAGGACCTCCTGGAGATGTCGCCGGATATGCGGGCGGCCAAGGGCGTGTTCCTGGCGTTCCAGTACCCGGTCGAGATTCCCGGCGTCGCCACCATGAACTTCCTGCGCACGGCCCTGAACGCGCAGCGCAAGGCGCGCGGCGAGGATGAATATTCGACGCCGGATTTCCTCAAGAAGGTCCGCGAGGTCTCGAAGTCGCTGAACATCCCGCAGGACATGCTCAAGCGCGGCGTCAATGTCGGCTTCTCCGGCGGTGAGAAGAAGCGCAACGAGGTGCTGCAGATGGCGCTGTTCGAGCCGAGCCTGTGCATCCTCGACGAGATGGATTCCGGCCTCGACATCGACGCTCTGCGCATTGCGGCCGACGGCGTCAACGCGCTGCACTCGCCCAAGCGCGCGATGGTCGTGATCACCCATTATCAGCGGCTGCTCAACTACATCGTGCCCGACGTCGTGCACGTGATGTCGAAGGGCCGTGTCGTGAAGAGCGGCGGCAAGGAACTGGCGCTGGAGCTGGAAGCGTCCGGCTACGCCCAGTTCGAGGATGCCGCGTAAGGATGTTTGCAATGAACGTTGCTGTGGCAAAGACCGGAAAGGGCCGCGCGGTGAGCGATCTCTTCACCAGCGCCGAGGGCCGGCTGCCGGGTTCGTCCGCGGTCACCGCAGTGCGCCGCGAGGCGTTCGAGACGTATGAGCGTCTCGGCCTGCCGCACCGCCGGATCGAGGAATGGAAATACACTGACCTGCGTGCATTGGTCGGCGAGGTACTGACGCTGGCGGCTGCGCCCGATGCGGCCGCGCTGAAACGCGCTGCGGATGCGGTGAAGGCGCATGCGATCGACGGCGCCCGCAAGCTGGTGCTGGTCGACGGCGTGTTCGCGGCCGATCTGTCGGACGTCAAAGCGCTGGCTTCTGAAGCAGGTTTCAAAACGCTGCGGGAGACGCTGGATAAGGACGCCGGTCTGCTGAAGACCGCGTCCACCGATGCCGTGATCGCGCTGAACGCGGCGATGGCGACCGACGGCGTCGTGCTGTCGATCGCCGACGGCGCCAAGCTGTCCGCGCCGATTCAGATCATTCACATCGCGACCGCTTCGTCGGCGTCGGCGTTCACCCGCTCGCAGGTCACGATCGGGAACGACGCGCGTGCCACCATCGTTGAAAGCTTCGTTGCGGCGGGCAGCAAGGCCTACCAGGTCAATGACGCCGTGATCGTCTCTGTCGGCAACAATGCTGACGTCGCACATATCCGTCTGATGGACGATGCGCCTGACGCGGTGAACGTCTCGTCGCACTTCGTCACCATCGGTGCCAATGTGAAGTTCAACTTCTTCAACATGACCACCGGCGCCGCGGTCAGCCGTCTCCAGGGCTTCATCACGCTGGCGGGTGAGGGCAGTGAGCTCTCCGCCAACGGCGTCAACTTGTTGCAGAAGACCGAGCATGGCGACACCACGCTGGTGGTCGACCACGCCGTGCCGAACTGCGTTAGCCGCGAGATCTTCCGCGCCGTGATCGACGACCGCGCGCATTCGGTGTTCCAGGGCCGCATCATCGTCCGTCCCGACGCGCAGAAGACTGACGGCAAGATGATGACGCGCGCGCTGCTGCTCTCGGACGAAGCCGAGGCCGACAACAAGCCCGAGCTCGAGATCTTTGCAGACGACGTCTCCTGCGGCCACGGCGCCACCGCCGGCGCGCTCGACGACAGCCTGCTGTTCTATCTGAAGGCGCGCGGCCTGCCGGAGAAGCAGGCCCAGGCGCTGCTGATTCAGGCCTTCGTAGGCGAGGCGATCGAGCAGATCGCCGATGACGGCTTGCGCGAGCACGTGATCGGCATTGCCGAGCACTGGCTGGAGCGGCGGTCATGAGCACGCATCCGGCGGTCAAGAACGGCGCCTACGACGTCGCGCGCGTGCGCCAGGATTTTCCGGCGCTCGCCATGCAGGTCTACGGCAAGAATCTGGTCTATCTCGACAACGCCGCCTCTGCGCAGAAGCCGAGCGCCGTGCTCGACCGCATGACGCAGGCCTATCAGTCCGAATACGCCAACGTGCATCGCGGCCTGCACTACCTCGCCAACGCCGCGACCGAAGCCTATGAGGGTGGCCGCACCAAGGTTGCGCAATTCATCAACGCGCCCCGAACCGAGGAAGTGATCTTCACCCGCAACGCGACGGAGGCGATCAATCTGGTCGCGTCTTCGTGGGGTGGCCCGAATATCGGAGAAGGCGACGAGATCGTCATCTCGATCATGGAGCACCACTCCAACATCGTGCCCTGGCATTTCCTGAGGGAACGCCAGGGTGCCGTGATCAAATGGGCGCCGGTCGACGACGAAGGCAACTTCCTGATCGACGAGTTCGAGAAGCTGCTGACGGCCAAGACCAAGCTGGTCGCAATCACGCAGATGTCGAACGCCCTCGGCACCATCGTGCCGGTCAAGGAGGTCGTAAAGATCGCCCATGCCCGCGGCATTCCGGTGCTGGTCGACGGCAGCCAGGGCGCGGTGCATCTGCCCATCGATGTCCAGGACATCGGCTGTGACTTCTACGTCTTCACCGGCCACAAGGTGTACGGCCCGACCGGCATCGGCGTGCTCTGGGCCAAATACGACCATCTGGTCGCGATGCGTCCCTTTAACGGCGGCGGCGAGATGATCCGCGAGGTCTCGCGCGACATCGTCACCTATGGCGATCCCCCGCACAAATTCGAGGCGGGCACGCCCGCGATCGTCGAGGCCGTCGGCCTGGGCGCTGCCATCGACTACGTCAATTCGATCGGCAAGGAACGCATCGCCGCCCACGAGCACGATCTCACCACCTATGCCCAGGAGCGCCTGCGCGAGATCAACTCGCTGCGGCTGATCGGCACCGCGCGGGGCAAGGGCCCGGTGATCTCCTTTGAGCTCAAGGGCGCGCACGCCCACGATGTCGCGACCGTGATCGACCGCCAGGGCATCGCGGTGCGCGCCGGCACCCATTGCGTGATGCCACTTTTAGAGCGGTTCAACGTCACGGCCACCTGCCGGGCCTCGTTCGGCATGTATAATACGCGGGAAGAAGTCGATCATCTGGCACAGGCGCTTTTGAAGGCGCGGGATTTGTTCGCATGAGTGACACGGCCGAAATCAAAGCTAGTCCGATGGAGACCCATTCGGCGCTGCCGCCGGAGGAGACCGAGCGTCTGACCACCGAGATCATCGCGGGCCTCAAGACCGTGTTCGATCCGGAAATCCCGGCCGACATCTACGAGCTCGGCCTGATCTACAAGGTCGAGATCAAGGACGACCGTTCCGTCGACGTCCAGATGACGCTGACGACGCCGAATTGCCCGGCCGCCGGCGAGCTGCCGACCATGGTCGAGAACGCGGTCGCCAGCGTGCCCGGGGTCGGCGTGGTCGACGTCAAGGTCGTCTGGGAGCCGCCGTGGTCGCCCGAACGCATGAGCGATGAGGCGCGCCTCGTCCTCAACATGTGGTGACGGTCTCTGCTCGCATTGAATTCGCTCCGCAACGGACCACATACATAACATGACCCAGGCAACACCAGCTTCGACACCAAAGCCCCGGCGGCCCCGCCCGCAGGTGATGCGGCTGACGGACGCTGCTGCCCAGCGCATCACCGAGCTGACCCAGCGCGCCGATTCCGAAATCGTCGGCCTGCGCGTCGGCGTGAAGAACGGCGGCTGCGCCGGCCAGTCCTACACGGTCGAATACGCCCACGATGTCCGCCCGACCGACGAGGTCGTCGAGGACAAGGGCGTCAAGATCCTGGTCGACCCCAAGGCCGTGCTGTTCCTGCTCGGCACAGAGATGGACTACAAGGCCGACAAGATGCAGGCCCAGTTCGTCTTCAACAACCCCAACCAGATCTCCGCCTGCGGCTGCGGCGAGTCGGTCGAGCTGCGCCCGGCGAAGATCGAGGGGTAGTTTCGTCTCCACGCTCTCCCGTGTCCCGGACGCGCTGCAGCGCGCTTGCGCTGCTGCGCGGAGCCGGGACCCACGCTATACTTCCCGTCGTAGAGGGACTGGGCCCCGGCTCAGCAGCGCCATAGCGCGTCGAAGACGCGCGTAAACGCGCTTATGGCAGGGCGCGCTGCGGCTGGGGCAGGAGGGAGCGTGCGCATGGACCGCGAATTCCTGACCGACCTGTTCGCCGATTTCGGCCCCGTCACCATCCGCAAGATGTTCTCCGGCTACGGCATCTCCGCCGATGGCATCAACTTCGCCCTGGCCTTGCGGGCCGGCCTGTTCTTCCGCGCCGACGAGGTGACCATCCCAGACTTTGAAGCCGAAGGCTCAAAGCCGTTCCAGTATTCGACCCGCGCCAAGACCGTGACGGTCAACTCCTACTGGGAGCTGCCGGCGCGCCTGTTCGACGATTCCGAGGAATTGGTGCAATGGGCGAGGGCGGCACTCGCCGCCGCCCAGCGTGCCAAGGTGAAGACACGGCCGAAGGAGAAGAAGGCGACGAGCAAGCCAGCGAAGGTTGCAAAGAAGGCTGCAGCGAAGAAGAGATCGACCAAGAAAGCAGCCGCGAGAGCGGTGCGGTAGGGTGGGCAAAGCGGAGCGTGCCCACCATTCACGATCGTAGCTGGAGAATGGTGGGCACGGCGCTGCGCGCCTTTGCCCACCCTTGTATTAGGGCGATCGATTATATTGAGCCGTTCCGTGAGGAATGGCCCAGCCCGGGTGGCCGCCCGAGCTGGGTCGCCGTTCGATC